>NZ_FRCL01000032.1 GCF_900142885.1 Flavobacterium xinjiangense
TTTGTCAAGGAACTTTGCTTGTTTTGCGGGGTGCAAATGTAACATCCGTTTTCTAATCTCACAAGCTTTTGCAAATCTTTTTTTTGAAAATAAATTCTCGTTTCAGATTCAGATTACTTGTCAGTTTGTTAATGAACGTATGCTTGTTGCGGGTGCAAAAGTACCACCTTTATTCGCTTTTACAAGCTTTTTTAAACCTTTTTTTTGATGTTTTCTTAACGCTCGCTTTAACTCGCTGGAAACGTGAATTTTGAAAGTGAATTATTTCCTCTTTAGTTTACCTCTAAATGCCTTAAAACCGGTTATACCAACAATTTTACCGCTATTATAGCTGCAGCCACACAATCTTGTCTCTTCTTCTTTACTTAATCCGTCTTTCTGCAAACCCGCATTTAGTACTAATTTCACCTTCTGATTCCTTTTTTTATACCTCAAGACTCCAATCAAGTATACTACACTCCAAATTAGGAATACTATATATAACAAACACCACAAAACTTTTTTCCCGTGGAACAACCTTCAAAACCGCCCACCTGCATAAAGTTCAACAGAATTTATAAGCAAAGGTGTAATTTATTTTAAATTAAAAGCCATACACTAATATCATGCTCTACTTTATTACCAGGAATAGAAAATCCTGAAGTTAATTGATTAAAAAAAAGTCTTATTAATCTGCAAGAAACCACTCTACCTGCGGCCATACCAAGAAAAACCCACCGTTTGGTATGAAATGTTTTGAAATATTGGTACCTAGTGCTGTATAAAAATGAAAAAAATCAGCAGTCTTCTTCGTATTCTAAAAAAATAGGGATCAAGAGTATATGATGTGAGTTGAGATTTAGTTTGTGAAAGATTTTTTCTAACTTTTATCTGTTCAAGAAGTAAATAATAGGTAATGCCGTATAACTACTCTTTATCTGCAATGGTAAAAAATAAGAAAATAACAAAAAAAAATCTGCTATTCTCTACTGCATTTTACAAATTACAACTCTCAGCGCGCTACCAATCCTATAAATTCAGTAAAAATCAACGACTAAATTTGCAAAATCATTTCTTTACATCATTGAGGCTATAATGCTAAAAAAAATCCACATCAAACGAATGATGCGGATTTAATAGCATCTGAATTACTTCAGATTAAAGAAAGGCGACGAATCGAGGCAATAGCCGAACACGTCGAGCTGCTGTAAAACAAAAAACCCTCATTAAATTCATGATGAGTATATTTTAGAGAAAGGCGACCAACGCAAAGGTTAGCCCCAAACTTCTGTACAACAAAAAATCCCCATCAAATGAATGATGAGGATTCTTCAAAGAAAGGCGACGACATACTCTCCCACATAACTGCAGTACCATCTGCGCAGGCGGGC
>NZ_FRCL01000029.1 GCF_900142885.1 Flavobacterium xinjiangense
TGGATATTCCGACGAAAGTACGCCACCATTCCGCGCTAAAGGTCGCCATTTATTCCGGAGCAAAGTACGCCAGTCAAACCGGCCTTTATCATCACTAAGTAAAGATGATGTTTTTCAAAGTTAATGATTTTTTTTAGTTCTCAAAGATTTTCCTGTTAATGCTATTCTGTGTGCTGAAGCTGACAATCTGTCCATTATGGCGTCGGCCAGAGTTGGCTCCTCAATGAAGTTGTACCAAGTGTCCACGGGCAACTGTGAAGTAATCATAGTTGACCCTAAACCATATCTATCTTCGAGAATATCCAATAAGGCAATCCTTGCATCATTATTCAAGGCTTTCAATCCAAAGTCATCTAGGATCAGTAGCTTGTTTGCTGAGATGCCCCTAATCCATTTCAGATATGAACCGTCAAGCCTTGCTTGGGTCACGGCATCCATGAACTTATTCATACTAAAGTACTGGGTACGGTAACCAAGCAAACAAGCACTGCGCCCTAAGGCACAGGCCATAAAAGATTTACCACAACCAGTGGCACCGGTTATCAGAACATTTTCGCCTTTTTCTATAAACATGCCATCAGAAAGTCTTAATACCTGTTCTCTTGTAATGCCTCTTTCTGTATTACAGATTATATCTTCCGGTAATGCATGGTAACGCAGTTTGCTAGCCTTTAGATACTTTTGTGTTCTGGAGTACTCTCTGTATTCTACTTCTGCCTGAGTAATCATGGCAATGAGAGAATGGACATCCTCTATTTCATGTACAGGAAGTGATAGTGCGGCTTCATACCTTTTGGCCATGCCCGTCAATTTAAGACCTTTAAGCTGTTCTAATGTGTTTTGTGTATTCATTTCTATTAGGATTTATTTAAGTTGTTTAATTATAGGCTTCAGGGCCTCTGAGGTTTTTGTGGTCAGGGATACGGAATTCAGCAGGAGCCTCTTCTTCGAGTAAATCCATATTGTTTTCCAGGATATTTTTAATGACACCATAGCTAATTTTGTTACCCCTTAACCCCCGCTTACATGCAGCCTCCATTCGGATATTGCCATAAGTATTCATTAATCTCAGCAGACCCAAACAAGCTGTATAGGACTGGTCGATTATCAGTTTACTGTCCATTACTTTTTTGAAGAATTCAAAAGTATATGGTCCATTTTCTTCTGCTTTTTTGAGATAGTATCCAGGGCTCCATCCACGTTGATTACTAATGGCCTGGTGTCTTTCAGGCATATGTTCCCTAGTACTGGTGTAGCCATGGCTGGTATAATTCCTAGTATGCACAGCAATTCTTTGTCCATCAGAATAGATCTCTACGATGTCTTGATCATAAGAAATGCGTACCTCCTTTCCAATGTAGCGGTATGGAACAGAGTAAAAGTGCCAGTCTTCGCCCACAAGCACATGGTAATGCTTTTGCACCTTTGCCTTGGTGTAATGTCTGATACTGTATGGGGATTCTGGCAAGGGTTGTAGTGCTATTTTTTCTTGGCTTTCAAACAACTCGAGTCTACTGAATACTTTCTTCTGAAAGTTCAACTGATGATGACTATTGAGTTTCTCTCTAATGGCCTTGTTTAGATCAGAAAGGCTATAAAAAATATCGTTACGCAGAGCGGCATAAATGCGTCTATAGGTGATCTTTACATTATTTTCAACAGAAGGTTTGTCTTTTGGTTTATAGGGACGAGCTGCCAGCAGAGCGATATTATTGTGGTTTGCCCATTGCTCGAGCATATCAGTAAATACAGGTTCATATTTACAACTTTTTGACACCCATTGCCTCATGTTGTCCGATTTAACAGTCAAAGGAACGCCTCCAAAGTATTCAATGGTATGGTTTAACGCCTTAACTACTTGAGGCAGTTTCGCATCAGGTAAAGCCTCTACATAGCCATAACCACTAAAGGGAAGAATAGCAACATATACTGGACATGCAATTAGTTCACCTGTTGAAGTATCTACATAGTGAAGCATATCTCCAGCAAAGTCTACTTCGAGAAGCTTTGCAGGAGTATGGGCGAAATGCATCACGGCATTGTTCACCTTCTCCTGATCCTGTAAAAGTTCACAGAACCTAGAATACTGAAAGCCTGATGGATATTCTTTAATGTATTCTTCCCAAAGCAGTAGACGAGTTACACCAGTTCGGTTAAGTTCCTTGGTGAAGTAACCACTCAGATTATTAAAATGAACTTTACGCGGATCAGTATCTTCCGCAATAACAGGCTTTAAAAGCCCCAGTATGTGTTCAAGTTCTTGATCAGAACGCTTTAATAATTCTTTAAAATCAACTCCAGTTTGCACAAATTTTTGCAAATAAAGTGCGATTGTTTTTCTAGAAATTTTGACTTCTTTTTCTATAGCACGCTGTGAAACACCACGTTCTAAGAATAAAAGTATCTGTCTAATCTTAATCATACTAAGTAGTTTATTTGCCATACTGCAAGTGGTTTTTTGATTACAAACCAAACTTATGGTAAATGGCGGTTAAATCTCTACTTAGTGAGACAATGGATCTGGGATAGGTGGCGTACTTTGTGTCGGAATGTCAGTCCTTTAAAAGTGCTAAATCAGGAGTAAAGTGGCGTACTTTGCTCCGGAATAAGTGGCAACCTTTGCAGTGGAATCGTGGCGACCTTTGCTTCGGAATGGGTGGCGTACTTTGTAGCGGAATCGTGGCGACCTTTGCAGCGGAATAT
>NZ_FRCL01000028.1:0-2500 GCF_900142885.1 Flavobacterium xinjiangense
TGACTTGAATTATTAGGAAGTAACTAGAATATGTAGTGTAGCGGTGAAATGCTTAGAGATTACATGGAATACCAATTGCGAAGGCAGGTTACTACTAATGGATTGACGCTGATGGACGAAAGCGTGGGTAGCGAACAGGATTAGATACCCTGGTAGTCCACGCCGTAAACGATGGATACTAGCTGTTGGGAGCAATCTCAGTGGCTAAGCGAAAGTGATAAGTATCCCACCTGGGGAGTACGTTCGCAAGAATGAAACTCAAAGGAATTGACGGGGGCCCGCACAAGCGGTGGAGCATGTGGTTTAATTCGATGATACGCGAGGAACCTTACCAAGGCTTAAATGTAGATTGACCGGTTTGGAAACAGACTTTTCGCAAGACAATTTACAAGGTGCTGCATGGTTGTCGTCAGCTCGTGCCGTGAGGTGTCAGGTTAAGTCCTATAACGAGCGCAACCCCTGTCGTTAGTTGCCAGCGAGTCATGTCGGGAACTCTAACGAGACTGCCAGTGCAAACTGAGAGGAAGGTGGGGATGACGTCAAATCATCACGGCCCTTACGCCTTGGGCTACACACGTGCTACAATGGCCGGTACAGAGAGCAGCCACTGGGTGACCAGGAGCGAATCTACAAAACCGGTCACAGTTCGGATCGGAGTCTGCAACTCGACTCCGTGAAGCTGGAATCGCTAGTAATCGGATATCAGCCATGATCCGGTGAATACGTTCCCGGGCCTTGTACACACCGCCCGTCAAGCCATGGAAGCTGGGGGTGCCTGAAGTCGGTGACCGCAAGGAGCTGCCTAGGGTAAAACTGGTAACTAGGGCTAAGTCGTAACAAGGTAGCCGTACCGGAAGGTGCGGCTGGAACACCTCCTTTCTAGAGCCTTAGTGTTAGTAGCAATACACGCTAGGGAAAGAAGACGAAAAGTCGAAGTGGAAACAAATAAAGACATTATATTACTCTTGCTGTTAGTTCAAATAATACAATTTAAGTTAAAGATGAAGATTTAAGATTTAAGACAGAAGAATTATGATTGCAGATGTAGATTACATCTAAAATCAGGAATCAGAAATCTCCAATCACAAATCAAATTGTCTCGTAGCTCAGCTGGTTAGAGTATTACACTGATAATGTAGGGGTCGACAGTTCGAGTCTGTCCGAGACAACTATTTAACTTAAAAAAAGAAGAAATTCTAGAGTTGAGGAGTTATGAATACCATTCATAATTCATAATTCACAATTCATAATTAGATTGGGGGATTAGCTCAGCTGGCTAGAGCGCCTGCCTTGCACGCAGGAGGTCAACGGTTCGACTCCGTTATTCTCCACAAAAAGAGTGATCAGATCGCAGTGATCAGTACTCAGTTTCGACTGAATACTAAAAACTGAACACTGAACACTTATTTTAAAGTTCATTGACATATTGAGATAAGAAAATAATAAAAAGTAGAAAGCATTTTTTACTTGTTTATCATTAGACAAGTAAAAGAAACGGTCTCGTTATTTATAACGAGATTGGTACAATAAGCAAAATAAGGGCGTATGGGGGATGCCTTGGCTCTCAGAGGCGATGAAGGGCGTGATAAGCTGCGAAAAGCTACGGGGATTGGCACACACGAATTGATCCGTAGATACCCGAATGGGGCAACCCACTATGTTGAAGACATAGTACACCGATAGGTGGGCAAACCCGCTGAACTGAAACATCTAAGTAGGCGGAGGAGAAGAAAACAAAAGTGATTCCGTAAGTAGTGGCGAGCGAACGCGGATTAGCCCAAACCAATGATGTTACGGCATTATTGGGGTTGTAGGACCACGTTATTTGTTGCGGATTGAATTAGAATTTACTGGAAAGTAAAGCCAAAGAAGGTGATAGCCCTGTATAAGTAAAAGAAGATAACGATAGTGGTATCCTGAGTAGGGCGGGACACGAGAAATCCTGTCTGAATTTGGCGGGACCATCCGCTAAGGCTAAATACTCCTGAGAGACCGATAGTGAACCAGTACCGTGAGGGAAAGGTGAAAAGAACCGTGAATAACGGAGTGAAATAGATCCTGAAACCATACGCTTACAAGCGGTCGGAGCCCCTTCGTGGGGTGACGGCGTGCCTTTTGCATAATGAGCCTACGAGTTAACGTTGCTGGCAAGGATAAGTGGTTAAGCCACGGATCCGTAGCGAAAGCGAGTCTGAATAGGGCGCTTTAGTCAGTAGTGTTAGACGCGAAACCGTGTGATCTACCCATGGGCAGGATGAAGCTGTGGTAACACACAGTGGAGGTCCGAACCGGTTGACGTTGAAAAGTCTTCGGATGACCTGTGGGTAGGGGTGAAAGGCCAATCAAACTCGGAAATAGCTCGTACTCCCCGAAATGCATTTAGGTGCAGCGTTATGCGTAAAGTTATATAGAGGTAGAGCTACTGATTGGATGCGGGGGCTTCACCGCCTACCAATTCCTGACAAACTCCGAATGCTATATAATGTTTCATAACAGTGAG
>NZ_FRCL01000027.1 GCF_900142885.1 Flavobacterium xinjiangense
CCTTGAATAATGATGCAAGGATTGCCTTATTGGATATTCTCGAAGATAGATATGGTTTAGGGTCAACTATGATTACTTCACAGTTGCCCGTGGACACTTGGTACAACTTCATTGAGGAGCCAACTCTGGCCGACGCCATAATGGACAGATTGTCAGCTTCAGCACACAGAATAGCATTAACAGGAAAATCTTTGAGAACTAAAAAAAATCATTAACTTTGAAAAACATCATCTTTACTTAGTGATGATAAAGGCCGGTTTGACTGGCGTACTTTGCTCCGGAATAAATGGCGACCTTTAGCGCGGAATGGTGGCGTACTTTCGTCGGAATATCCAGATGCAAATGAAATCTGAGGGATTAGCTAAAGGCAGTGTTGCAAAAGTGCAGTTGCTATCTGAAGGTTAAAATCAAAAAAAAACCGTTACAAAATTGCAACGGTTTGTGAATTAATGAATTAAAACCTTATTTTGGCATAACAACAGTATCAATTGCATGAATCACTCCGTTAGAAGCGGCCACATCAGCAAGAATAACGGTTGCGGTTCCTCCATTTGCGTCAGTCAACATCACTTTTCCTTCTTTCAAACTCAAAACAATAGTCCCACCTTGAACAGTTGTAACGGTATATTTTCCGTTATTTTTATTTATTACATCAATTACTGTAGCGGCATCAAATTTTCCTGATACAACATGATACGTCAATACTGCTTTCAATTTGTCTAAACTTTCTGGTTTCAACAAACCATCAACAGTTCCTGCCGGAAGTTTTGCAAATGCTGCGTTATTTGGTGCAAAAACGGTAAAAGGACCTTCGCTACTTAACGTTTCAACTAATCCCGCTGCTTTTACGGCCGTAACTAATGTCGAGAAATCTGCATTTCCTGCCGCTACATCTACAATGGTTGATGGCTCCACTACAACTGTAGTATCCATGGCTACTGCAGTAGAATCAGTCATTTCTGTAGATTCTGCTTGTTTTTTTTGTCCACAAGAAATAGTCATGATTCCTAATAGTACAAATGCGCTAATTGTTTTTACTAATTTCATAATCAATGTTTTAGGTTTGAAGTTATTTTTATTTCAAATATACAGATTAAAAACTATTGTTCAATCTTTTTAACAATTAATTAAACAAAAAATAAAACTATAATGCAATTCATAGCCATGATTCTTATTCCGACGGAGTTGTAAAATAAAAATGGCATTCGTTGCAAACTAGCGCCATTGGGATTGTTATCTAAATACAAAATAATGTCATATTTTGGGATGCTGTGCGAAGTCTCCTGACTTCGTACCCATTGCTATAGGCCATTCTTACTTTAGCAATAGTTATTTTCCTGCGTTTGTAGATTATTGGAATAGCTACGAAGTCGGAGACTTCGCAGAGCAATCACGATTACATTGTACTGTTACAACTTATTCATACTTCGCAGAGCGGATTGAAATATCAAGTCTTTGTATCCAGGGAATTTCTGATTCTACAAATGTAAGTTTGGTCTTGATGATTCGGTCACTTTTATCTCTGGGATTCTTAGTGATAAATCTCGCCTTAGATTTATTGAAATCCAACGTGTATTTTGCATCAAAGTCTTCTTGTTTGTTTGAAGAGAAAGTAATCACATTGTCTTTCGCAGTCCATTTTCCTTTACCGTATTTATTTACTTCAGGTGGAATTCCGTTTTTAATTTTTGAACAATAATGAAATAGGAATGTCCCATCAGGGTTTAAAGTCAATTTATAGTCAAACGTATCATTTATCTCAGTATTGATTGTTCGATTATAATCACCAGCAAATGCATTCGATTGCGCGAATACCGTCATGCTGAAAATTAAAAGGAAGGTGGAAAGTAGTAATTTCATCAGTTTATTTTTTAAATATTTCAGTACTTTTTGGTGCTTATTTAACTGTTTTGGTTTGTGGGCACAGTTTACAAAACTGCGTTAGCGATTGCGGATATCCATGAAATCAGGAATTATTTCATTTTACTATTCAAGTCTTCAAATTTTGCAGTCATTGTTGGATTTCCTCTTGTCAATTTCTTAATTGTCAAATCGTCAGCCTTATTGTTTGCAAGTCGAAGATTGTTTTCAGAAGATAAAAGTGCCTCTTTTGTTTTTTGAAGATGGTCAATTGTTTTATCTATTTCATCAATAGCTAGTTTAAATTTCCTGCTTGCCAGTTCATAATTTTTCGCAAATCCCTCTTTAAAAGTATTAATGTTTTCTTCAAAATTCGTAATGTCGACATTTTGACTTTTTACTAATGCAAGTTCTGCTTTTGCTTTCATTGAATTCATAGCAGCATTTCGTAAAAGTGTTATAATTGGAATGAAAAATTGAGGTCTTACTACATAAGTTTTTTCATGTCTGTGAGAAACATCAACAATTCCTGCGTTGTACAATTCGTTTTCAATTTCTAAAAGTGAAACAAGAACTGCATATTCACATTTTTTTTCAGTTCTATCTTTGTCTAATTCTTTTAAAAAGTCCTCATTTTTCTTTTTTGTTGCGGTTTCATCACCTTCATTTTTCATTTCAAACATAATAGAAATGATTTCATTTCCGAATTCGTCAGTTTCTTTATAGATATAATCGCCTTTGCTTCCAGATCTTGAGTCATTGTCTTTTTCAAAATATGCTTTTTGAAACGCCGTTGCACGAAGTTTATTAAATTCTATTTCGCAATGCTGTTCCAGGGTTTCACCTAGCATTTTAGTAGAAAGTTTTAGTTTCATATCCTTGCGAAGTGCTATTTCATCGTCTTTATGCTTTATAATATCATCTTTTGCCTTTAGTTCTGCTGTATACTTTTCGCTTAAAGATTTTTCTAATAGCTGATTTTCTGTTTCTTTAAGTCTTACATTGTAGGCAAAGTCGTCCCTCTCTTTTTCTATTTTTTGGATCGCTTCTGTTATTGAAAGTTTTTTTACAATTTCTGCATTTTCAAGTTTTGCTTTAATTTCTGCAAGCAAAGTTTCTTTTTCAGCCAATTGTCGATTTGATTTGTTTTCACTATCAGCTTTTAGCTGAATTATTTCTTTATCCTTATCGTCTCTCTCTTTTTCTATTTTTTTGATAGCTTCTGATACTGAAAGTTTCTTTTCGCTCTCTGCATTTTCAAGTTTTGCTTTAATTTCTGCAAGCAAAGTTTCTCTTTCAGCCAATTGTTGATTTGATTTGTTTTTGTTATCAGCTTTAAGTTGAATTATTTCTTTATCCTTACCCGCAATTTCAGATTGTAATGAATTTTTAAGATTTGCTTCAGCAAGCTTCACAGCACCTTCTTTTTCCTTTTCAGCAAGGTTTAAACGAGTTTGCAATTCGTCCTCAAATTGGTGGTCTCGAACTTGTTTAAGAATATCAGCAAAGCCAGCTTCATCAACTTTAAAAGCTTTTTTACAGTTAGGGCAAATAATTTCGTTCATAATAATTGAGGTATGCGTTATTTAATTTTTTCATTCTTGTTACGGTGCTAAAGTAACTCAAAATCTATTGCGTTTAGGTAACGATTGTGGATATCCGAGCGATCGGGACAACTGGGTTTACAATTTAATTGTTATATAGTATTCTGTTATTCTCAATAGTACAAAACAAATAAAAGCAATCCCTAATTTGATTATAAATTTATATTTCGGTTGTTGAGATGTATTGAAATTGATTAAAGCCTTTATGCTTTGAATAACTTTATCTTTATTTAACCATAAAATTATTAGAAGTAACAATTGGTATAGAATCGCTGCTTTTAAAGCTCCAAGATGCACTTCAAAATATATGTCTTGTAAAATCACATTTACAAGTATAGTAGATGTAAACAAACAACCAATAATTCTAGTTCTTTTCATCAAAATTAATGTTCCTCCAATTATTTCAAAAAGTCCTAAAGTTATTGCATATAATTTGGAGTAACCATAAAAAGCCCACATCAATTCCATTCCAGTCATTTCTGAAACAGTTTTGCGAATTTCAGAAGCTCCATCAAATTGGAATATTTTACCTCCACCATAAATAAACATTGCAAATACTACAATCCAACTAATTGCATTTTCAAAAATTTCTATTTTATCTTTTCTGTCGAATTTCATTCTTCGTGTTTTTCTTGTAGATTGTTGCCCAAAGGCTAGCGCGAGTTAAGTCATTGCGAGGAACGAAGCAATCCCATCCAGTTTGTTTATTATTTTATGTGCTTCTCTTTGTGGGCACAGTTTGCAAAACTGCCTTTACTTTGTATTTGATAAAAAATATTAAATTTATTCAAAGGAAAACAGAGGTGAACTATCAAAACCGCCAAGTTCATGACTTATTTAGCGCATTAGTCCTCTGTCTTCTCCTTGAATCCCGTTGAATTGCTTCAAATAGAATGATAGACATCAAGGTCTAATAAAGGCTCTAAAGAAGTTCAACATTTTTGTATATCCTAAATTCAAAGTTATGAAAAACTATTTATTTTACGTAGGTATTGATATTTCAAAATCAAAATTGGATGTAGTTATTTTAGAAAAACAAACGCCCAATGTGGCTAATCATTTC
>NZ_FRCL01000026.1 GCF_900142885.1 Flavobacterium xinjiangense
ACGGTTGTTCTCGTTCACAAACCAGAACCTGGAACGTTACTGATGCCTGTGGCAACGCAGCGACAGCAGTATCCCGCACAGTGACTTGGACCGTGGATACAACACCACCGACTCTTACTCTTCCAGCTATTCCAATAACATACTGTGGAACAATACCAGTTTTTGGTACTCCAACAGTAAGTGATAATTGTGATACAAATCCAATTATTAATGATTTGGGTGTCACTACGACCAACAATATGGATGGTTCCATAACTTACACAAAAAGATGGTCTGCGACTGACGCTTGTGGCAATACATCAACTGCAAGCAGCCAAACTATCATAGTACCGGCCTGCGAAGGATGTACCTTAGGATATTGGAAAAACCATACTGACAGATGGTGCTCAAGCTATACTCCTACAATGTTGTTTGGTGATGTATTCGTAAACGCACCTTCCAACCTTGCTAATTTGACTTTATTGCAAGCACTGAATCTAGGTGGTGGCGGTATTTTCAACTTAGCTCGTCAGGGAGTAGCCGCTTTACTAAATGTTTGTAGCGATGAAGTTGATTACCCGGGTCCTTATGGAAGCAATACTCAAACACTAATAGATGCTGTTAATGCAGCGTACTTAGCTGGAGGAAATGCACCTGGCACACTGGCAACTCAACTTGATATTCTTAATAATACGGGCTGTCCATTAGGAGGAACTAGAGCTACTAAGAAGGAGGTTAGTTTGACTACTCAAGCTGATTTTACCGCTTATCCAGTTCCTTTCAAAGACATTCTTACCATAAAATGTAATTTTGATTATAACACTGATGTGAAAATTGAAGTGTTCAATTCAGAAGGAATTTTGGTGCTTTCAAAAGCAGAGTCAAATGTTCAATTAAACCAAGAAATTAATCTACACCTTCATTCATTCAAAGGTCAGGAGCAGGTTTATGTTGTGAAACTGACTACTAACCGCGGAAGTAGTATCAAAAAAGTAATGTCTTCTAAATAAGTTTTAATAATTTTCTAATTCCAAAAAAATATAGAGAGGTTTTAGAATAGATTAAACCTCGAAAGTTTTACTTTCGAGGTTTTTTTGTGCCTAAAATCGAGCTATCATAATGACTTTGCTGGTAAAAAGGCAATGAGTTTTAAAATTCACTTTGGAGAATGATTGCAGCATTAATTTGCAAAATGCTTCTCTTTTGAAAATGAATAAATAATTTACTCTTAATCGCTATTTGAAAGGGAAATTTATTTTAAGCAATTCTGATTTTAAAAGATTTGGCGGTCAAACAATAAGCTTTGATTTTCTTTTAATTTAAGGCCTATAATTAAATCTACACTTTAGAAAAACACATTAAATAGCTTCGAGTAAATACTATAAAAAAATCGGGCTTAAAACTGTTTAAAAGAGCATTGGCTTTTTATTTTATTTAATTATCCATATGATATGTTTTTTATTTTCAAAAGCGATTTTTTTTCATTCAATCAATGCTATATATTGGAAATTAAGGATCTTGTCAAATGGGGTCTTAAGAATTCGTGGAATCTCTATATCCTTGAATTATAAAGAAGTAAAATTTTTAGAAATTGGTATTAAAGCAATCTACTTTAAAAGAATAAAATTTAGGCAATGCAATTTTTATTATTCAATAATTCTAATAAAAAAAATAGTCATCCTAGGTAGGAAAAATTGTGTTTAATTTGCTATTAATTTTAACACGTAATACACTAATAATCAAATAGTTGCGAATAAAATATTTTATATTTACATACTATTTTTCCTAATTTGAGATGCTCGTTGTCGATTAAAATTGAATTTAAACGAGTATAATCTTATTTTTATTTGCTTTTTTTTTTTAATAGTTAATTTTAATATGAACAACAACTTAAGCTGTTTCCAGTGAAACACTTTTTTAATAAATATTTAGGATATGACTTTGGTCCTCTAAATTTTGATATCCTTTTTATGATGCATGACTTCATTTTTTAAATGAAGAGAGTTTATTTTATGGGAGTTACTTTTTCAAAATACGTAAGCTTCCGGTACCGTACTAATATTATTTCCTAAAAATTAGTAATGTTTTTCTTCAAACTGATTTTGGTTTAGCAAAAAAAAGGATGTTTTTATTGTACTAATAAAAATATCTAGTAATGATGGTGACTTCATTATTTAGATGAAGATGGATTATGTTTCTTTAAGTTTTTCTTTCCCAAATCTCTAAACTTCCTTTTATATCTAACGTATGGTGCTAAAATACTTTTATTATGAAAAAATTTATTTTTTGTAAGATGAAAAGTGGGCAAGAGTATTGTAACACTTTTTCTTGGCGTTTAAATACACAGTTTTTGAAATTTTTTGCGACGAATACGTCAGTTAAAAAACTGTTTTTTTATGCTACGCTACTGCTTTTAGGATTTGGTTTTGCACCCAATTCCTATGGGCAAGATGTCGGTTCGTCTGCTGTCAAAGCCAATTTTGGTATTGACGGGGATGTTTATTCAGGCTTGTTTCAGTTTCAACCTAATCCACCAGTTGTTCCACTTATTGATGGAACAGGTACTGATGATTGGTTTTTGGGCGCAAGCGGCTTAGGGGTGATAGATGAGGCGATACCACGTTCTAATCCGGATTCAGACCTAATTCCGAATCCGATGACAAATACGTCTTTTGAGCGAAGACAATCAATATTTGCTCCTACCGCTCCTTTTCCTTATCCGGTGGTTCCTATTGCAGGGTATGATCCTAGCAATCCTGCAACTTGGACAGGAAGATACCTATGGCTGGATGCAGTTTACGGAAGAGATACCTACGTAAAAGGTGGTAACGCTGAAACATCCTATTTTGCAGGCTCTGGAGACAAGAATTCAGATAATCCATCTACTTGGAGTATCGGAACTTCCGGTAGTGTTCCCCAAAAAGATGACATTATTGATGTGTATGCTCATTTAAGAGGGGAAGGAATCAGAATTCCCGATCCAATTACTGACCCACCAACTGGAAACCCAAGACCCTTTACAACGCTTTGGGCTTATGCAGGAGCTTCTTTAGTTGTGACTAATGGTAACAAGCACGTCGATTTTGAATTCTTCCGAACCGCATTATCGACACCGGCAGACTTGTCTGTTCCTGGAGCGACCGGTCCTGATGGAGGTCGTACCGTATTTACTTTTAATACTGACGGTTCTGTTGCGATTCCGGGAACCATCATTATTTCTGTAGATTATATCAATGGGGGAAATGTTCCTTCTATCAGGGTCAGAGTTTGGATGAGTCAAGCGACTTTTGATGCATATACTACAAAGCCCAACAGCCCTTTTAATGTTGATAAAAGTGTAGCTTTCGAAAAAGGAACAGATTCAGGGAATTACGGTTATGCTGCCATTAATCCTATAGGAACGGGTATAAATATGTGGGGTAGAGTTAATGATGATTTTGCTACATTTGAAAATTCTCGTACACAAGCACCACCATGGAATACATGGGAAGGAACTACGCCAACAGATGTAGATATGTATACACGATATCAGTTTGTTGAAATAGGCATCAATCTTACCGCTTTTGGATTGGATAAACGTGGGGATCAATCGCCATGTAGCAATATACTGGGTAGTTTATTGGTTAAAACCCGTAGTAGTGGTGGTGGTCCAAACGAAGGCGCTTTTGGCAGTGAGCTGAAAGATTTTGCCGGTCCTTATTTATTTGGGAACACTGGAAAACAACCTGTTGTAACAGTTACTGATAAAACCGCTTGTGAAATCTTAGCTACTGGTCGTGCTTTAGTAGACTTGACTACGGGAACAACCAATACCGGTGGTACAATTCGCTACTATTTGAATTCTGATTTTACCGGTGAAATAACTTCACCATATAGTGCGGCAATTGGCACGACTACTATTTATGCTCGCAGTGAAAGTTTAACGAATCCAGGTTGTTTTGGATCAACATCGTTTATTGTGACAGTGAATGCAAATCCAACTGCAACTGCAGGACCTGATGAAGCTAAATGTCAGACTGCTCCATCCGGACCTACTTCATTTACTTTGGCTGGTTCAGCATCTAATGGTACATCAGCTTGGTCACAAGTTGGTCAAACAGGTACCGCACAGGCTACTGTCGCTACACCGGGTTCACCAATATCTACTGTAAGTGTTGCCGGTATTGGTACCGTTACTTTGAGAATAACCACAACAAGCAATGCAACACCGTCCTGCGGAACTGCGTTTGATGAGGTTACTTTAACTGTTAACGCAAATCCAACTGCTGCTGCAGGACCTGATCAAGCTAAATGTCAAACCGCGCCTTCAGGACCTACTTCATTTACTCTGGCTGGTACTGCAAGTGGTGGTACTTCAGCTTGGTCACAAGTTGGTCAAACAGGTAGCGCACAAGCTACTATTGCAACACCGGGTTCACCAACATCTACTGTAAGTGTTGCCGGTATTGGTACCGTTACTTTAAGAATAACCACAACAAGCACTACAACTCCGTCCTGCGGAACTGCGTTTGAAGAAGTTACTTTGACTGTTAACGCAAATCCAACTGCTGCTGCAGGACCTGATGAAGCTAAATGCCAGACAGCACCTTCCGGACCTACTTCATTTACTTTGGCAGGGTCAGCATCTAATGGTACATCAGCTTGGTCACAAGTT
>NZ_FRCL01000024.1 GCF_900142885.1 Flavobacterium xinjiangense
AATTTGCTTGTTACGCTGGAACTGCACCATTTGAATATAGTTCAGGTTCGAGTATCAAAGGGCGAACAAAAGTAAATCATATGGCGGATAAAAAAATGAAGTCAATATTACAAATGTGTGCTTTAGTTGCCGTAAAACATGATCCGCAACTCAAAGAATATTATGAAAGAAAAAAAGGTGAAGGTAAGAACGCAATGCTGGTTTTAAACAATGTGAAATGTAAAATTATAGGTCGTGTTTTCTCTGTAATTAACAGACAAACTCCCTACATAAATACATATAAATTTGCCTGTTAATTTTTAAATTTTCACTTGTTTTTTATCATAGAATGCGCTAACGATTGTGGATATCCGGGCAATCGGGTCAAATAATTTCGTTCATAATAATTGAGGTATGAGTTATTTAATTTTTTCATTCTTGTTACGGTGCTAAAGTAACTCAAAACCTACGGCATCTAGGTAACCATTGTGTATATCTGAGAGATCGGGTAAAAATATATTAAGTTATATTTCATTTTCAAAATTAACTCCTTTTGCATCAGCAATTTTACGGAAAACCATAAACGCTATATTTTAACACAAATGCCCTAGCCCTGATGGGAGGGAAAATCCTTTTTTGATAAAACGCGAAGCAAGTTTTATCAAAAAAGATTACTTCACAACATTCTTAATTTAATTGGAGTTCAGTGAATTTCATTTGGAATGACAGCAGGAAATAGCTCCTTAAAAGAGTTAAAAGTTAATAAAGAATCGCTGTTTTAACTGTATTGTCAAGCCACTTTAGGAGTTTGCTTCGCCAGTTCGCTGTCCTCGACATCGTCGTGTTTTGTCATTCCGAGGTACGGGAAATCACATTGGTTACTCGTTATGAGATTCCTCGTGCCTCGGAATGACAAATAGTTACTGAAATAGCAAAAAACGAGCCTTGCAAACTGAATACTTTTTTCGTATTTTTGCACTCCAAATAAAGGAACAAGAATATGTTAGATAGACTTCAAATAGTAAAACAACGTTTCGACGAGATATCGGATTTGATCATTCAGCCGGATGTGATCTCAGATCAGAAGCGTTATGTGCAATTGAATCAAGAGTATAAAACTTTGAAAGCTTTGGCTGAAAAGCGCGATGAATACGTGCTGATCATGGCCAATATTGAAGAAGCAACCGAAATAATAGCCGATAACAGTGATGCAGATATGACCGAAATGGCCAAAATGCAACTGGATGAAGCAAAGGAAAGATTGCCGGAACTGGAGGAAGAAATCAAATTTATGTTGATTCCTAAAGACCCAGAAGATGCTAAAAATGTGATGGTGGAGATTCGTGCCGGAACGGGTGGGGATGAAGCGAGTATTTTTGCCGGAGATTTGTTCCGTATGTACACGAAATATTGTGAAAACAGAGGTTGGAGAACATCTGTGGTGGATATGAATGAAGGAACTTCGGGTGGATTTAAAGAGGTGATTTTTGAAGTTACCGGTGAGGATGTTTACGGAACTTTGAAGTTTGAAGCGGGTGTTCACCGTGTGCAACGTGTACCGCAAACGGAAACGCAAGGACGTGTTCACACATCGGCAGCGACTGTTATGGTGCTTCCGGAAGCAGAGGAATTTGATGTACAGATTGATATGAATGATGTGCGTGTGGATTTCTTTTGTTCGTCAGGACCAGGTGGACAATCCGTAAATACAACTAAATCAGCGGTTCGTTTGACTCACATTCCAACCGGATTGGTGGCGCAATGTCAGGATCAGAAATCACAACACAAGAATAAGGATAAAGCTTTTGGCGTTTTGCGTTCCCGTTTATACGAGCAGGAATTAGCCAAAAAACAAGCGGAAGATGCTACAAAACGTACGTCTCAGGTAAGTTCTGGTGACCGTTCTGCAAAAATCCGTACCTACAATTACGCACAAGGTCGTGTAACGGATCACCGTGTAGGTTTGACGTTGTACGATTTAGGAAATATAATGAATGGTGACATTCAGAAAATTGTGGATGAGTTGGCGTTAGTCAACAACATGGAGAAACTGAAAGAAGCCAGCGAGGTATTCTAAATAAAAAAAAGTGAAATTCGTTTCACTTTTTTTTGTATTCATCGGGACCTTAAAAGGAAATGTATTTTATAAAAATAAGCTATTGAAGCCTATATTTAGTTTAAAGACTATTTATAGGCTTCAATAATTTTATAGCTTACGAAGTCATTTCCAGCCATTAATTTTACTGTTTTTTTAGCTTGAGCTTGTGAAATCGTGTAACCACTTGCATACCCAGTTGCAGTATTTATTTCCCAGAAATAAACCGTTTTGTCTGTTTTCTTGATAATTTCAATTCTTTTTTGTTTTGAAATTGTAGTTGCTTCTGTTTTTTCTTTTGTGTGTGCAGAAATGATTGTCGTTGCAATTAATGCAGCTGATAAGATAAAGTTTTTCATGGTTTTTATTTTTTAATTTGTTAGATTTATACTGCAAAGATGAGACAGCTCTGGATTTTATTTGTTATATAAATTTTTGTTTTTCTTATATAATTAACGCTTATTGATTTGGATATCAAGCGCTTTTGATGAGTAATTGTTTTTTAAGTCAGCTTATTTTCTCGCGAAGGCTAATGAAACTGTCTGTTCTTAAAATAAAAAGCGCAGCGAAATAATTTTCGCTGCGCTTTTTGGATACACTAAAACTACCCATGTAGTAAGTTACTGCTTTCTAATAACGTGAAGCCCGAATTTTTTGTAGAATAACTGAAATTTTGAAAGCTTCGTATTTAGCTGTCGCCGAATCAATTTTGGCGTCAAAGTCACGACTGTCTTCTAGTTTGTCAATTTCAATATTGAGTTGATTCGTTTTTTTTTCAAAATCCTTGTCAATTCTATTCCAATTTGCTTGAGCAGAATCAGTATTTAGATTTACAATTGAATCAACAAAATGTACATAATTATCTGTTACTATTTGGGCTGTTTTTTCTCGTTCACTTGTACAAGAAGCGAACGGTATTGTTATTAAAAAAAGCCCTAATAGTGGTATTGAATATTTCATTATTGTGGTATTATAATTTGAATCCGTAAGCCAATCGAAGTGATACTTGTCCTAAGCCATCTTTAGTAACATCATTTTTAATTACAGGAAAGTCGTTGAAATGCTCGTATCTTAAACTGATATCAAAGTTCTCATTTGCATATCCTATAGCTGGGCTCAATAATAAAGAGGTTTGATTATATCCGTTTGTTACGGCAAATGCAGCCCCTACTTCTCCCATTAAATACAATTGGTCTTTCAGTACGAAAGCTTTGAAACCTGCCTTTGCAGGAATATAACCAAGATCATTGTTGTCGCCTGATACAAACATATTGCTGAACCCTGTAGTAAGCGTCAACGAGTATCTTTGTGATAGGTCGTATTGTAACCTGGCATCGGCACCTAAATTGAAATCATACGGATCATTAAGCGGAAGTCCTCCGTTTAATCCAAATCCAAGACGAAATCCCTGATCGTAATTCTTTACTTCCTGTGCGCTTGTTGTTGCAACTCCTAATACGATTGCTATTGCGGTAATTACTGTTTTTAAATTGATTGCTTTTTTCATGTTTTTGTGTTTTAATTAATACTTTTCTTGAAATAAGTGATTTTTAGAACTTATTTGCAAACCGTTTTTGTAACGGCCTATTATCCTAAAATCACTGCTTTATTGATGTCTTTTAAGTTTTCTAAATCGGCACGCTCTGCTGCCAGAGTATCGTTAGCATTTCCAAGTATATTTTTGGAATCATTTTTAAGTTCAGTGATTGTCTGAGTAATTTTATCAGATAATTTGCAAACGGATTCTTTTAGGTTGTCATTGAGTTCTGAACCTTTGTCAGCGATTATTTTTCTGTTTTCGCTACCTTTTGCAGGAGCGAATAAAATTCCCAAAACAGTTCCTGCTGCAATACCCCCAAGAAGTCCTAATACTAAATTGCTATTTTTCATAATTATTATTTTTAAAAAATTGAAAATTAAATTCTTTATCCTCTTATTACCCTTAATAAAATGGCAATAACTGCTATTACTAATAATATGTGAATGATACTGCCCACGCTATAAACGAAGAATCCTAAGGCCCAGAGTATTACTAATACGACTGCGACTATGTACAGTAAATTTTGCATGATGTAAATATTTTGTAGTTAATAATTAAAATTTTAAGATTGCGTAAAAATTCAGTACGCTATTTTTTTTTTTTTTTGATTGAATTATATTTGTTCTCGTACAGCTATTAAAGCAGCTGTTCGTTGCTTTTTAGATTAGTTTAGTTTGATGTTTTATTTTTACAAAGATGCAAAGCTCATCGTAAATCGCTGTTACATCAATTTCAAATTTTATTACACAATTCAATGGTATTGTTTGAAATGATGGCCTCTAATTGACAGGTTGTGTTTTTTTTCTTCGTGAATTTTTGCTGTTTCACAATCCAGTATTTACGAAGATGAAGAGGTGGTTTAGGTATTCAATAGCTTGTTTAACAAGGAATCACTTTTATACTATTCTGTCGCAAAACTGCGATTAAAGAGGATACGTTTAAGATCGCGAGCCTGCAGGCGGAACAGTATTTATACCTCTTGAAGATATGGTGGTTTTTGAAAAAAAAGTCATTTGCAGGTTAGTAATTCGCTGCTAAATAGTGTAGGAATCTATGGTCGCAGCGATTGTAATATGATTTGTAGTCGTAGCTAAATATGCTATGACAAATAATAATAATTAGTCAGCACGAAGATAAATGGTAAAGGTTGCGCCTTCATTCAAGACTCCTTGTGCGAAGATAAACCCGTTGTGGTTTTCGACTATTTTTTTGCAAATAGCAAGTCCAATTCCAGTACCTTCATACTCGTTTTTATTGTGAAGTCTATTAAAGAGGATAAAAATCTTTTTTGCATATTCTTGCTCAAAACCAATACCATTATCTTCAAAAACAAATTTGTAATATCTATGATTGTTTTGCGGTAATAATTCGTCATCATTAGCAAGAATTGTCGAGCAATTTATTTTGATGATAGGCGTAATGTTCTCTTTGCTGTATTTCAGAGAATTACCTATTAAATTAATAAACAACTGCTGAATCTGGAATCGAATTACTTTAAGAGTTGGCAATTCAGTGCTTTCTATTATTGCTTTTTTCTCATCTATAATTTGAGTCAGTTCTTGTTTTGCATTTTCAAGTAAAACATTCAAATCTGTCTCTTCATAATTCTTCTCGTTTTTATTTGTTCTTGAAAATTGTAATAGATCTTCAATAAGAATTCGCATTCGGTTTGCTGAGGATTGAATACTGGAAACGTATTGTTGCCCGGATTTAGATAAATTATCGTAATCTTTAGTTACTAATCTAGAAAGAAAAGTTTCGATTTTTCGCAACGGTTCTTGCAAATCATGACTGGCAATGTAGTTAAAAGCTGTTAATTCTTTATTGTTATTTTCCAATTCTCTGTTTCGATCTTCGATATAATTTTTAGCATACACTTCCTCCGTAACATCACTCGTGGTTCCTATATGAGTTCTTTCACCAGAAGCAATTGTAACAACTCTTCCCAGCGCTCTAAAATATCGTATTTCCCCATCTTTTCGGATAACTCTATAAGTAAATGCCGGTAAAGTGGAATTGACAGGGATGTTTTTTGCGTTATCAATTACATATTGTAAATCATCAGGATGAACAAATTTGGCAAATTCCTCAATACTTGCTTTAAATGATTGCGGTTCACATCCCAATAATCGATATTCGTTATCAGAGAAAGTGTAGTCGTTAGTTTCTAAATTAAATTGCCAGCTTCCAAAACCACCTACAATTTCTGCAAGATTATTGGCTTCATTCGCTACAGATAAAGTGTAAATTGTCTTTTTTAGGGTAGCTAAATCCCGATTCATTTTAATAAAAGCAATCGTGATTAAAATTAAGGTTACGATTAGGGTTAAATAAATGAGCAACGGCGTATAATTCATGGTTGATTCATAGTCGTTTTGCCTGTTTTTCAAAAGATTTTTTTGCGCAATCATCATGCCTTCAATTTTCACCCGAATAGAATCCATTGCATTTTTACCAATGATTAAATTGTTTCTTAATATCGTTTTGTCATAATTTTCCTGGGCTGTAAGATATAATGTTTTCGAGAGGTAGTTTTGTCTTTTATTGATGTAAAATAATAAATTTTTTAGGTTGGCCTGTTGTGTTCTGCTGTGAATAGTTAGTTTCGAAACTTTTTTATACGAGTTTTTAACTAAATCCTTTGATCTTAAGTAAGGTGTAAGGAAACTTTTATCTCTTGTTAAAATATAGCCTCTTTGACCGGTTTCGGCATCTTTTATGTATGAAATCAGTCGTTCCAGTTCTGCATTGACTTCATGGCTATTACTAACCCACGTTGAGGTTTTTTTTAAAACCATTATGTGCTTAAAAGTTATACCGCCAATAAAGAATATAACAGCTACCGATATAACAAAAATTATTTTTAATAATAAGGTTGAATTATGAAGGTAATTTTCTTTCATTTTACATTCTCATTAAAAAATTATCTTTATTTAATCCAGAGGTATGGTATTGCCAATTTATGGTCACTACTTCTGAAAGTATTTTTTTTAAAGTCTCAAAATCATTTGGTTTTTTAATGTAAATATTGGCTCCATTTATAAATGTTTCTTCAATATGTTCTTCTGAAGAGGAGGTCGAGTATATGGCTATGGCTATATCATTAAATTTTTCATTTCTTTTTATTTCCGACAAACATTCTACGCCGTTCTTTTTCGGCATGTTTAAGTCTAGAAATAGAACGTTAGGTAAAATTGAATCTGCATTATTGAGGTAATTCATCAATTCTACACCATCATTAAATGTGCTTACCTTTGTTCTTATTTTCAATTCATCAAAAGCATCGGTAAAAAATAGTCGGTCATCCTGGTCATCATCAGCCAAGCAAATGTTTATGTAGTCTTCTGTCATGTTATAAAGGATTAGCTATTGTTTTTATTTGTAAATTCTTTTCTTTTTAATATAATCCTCTGAAACGCTGATGGTGTCATTCCTGTATTGTTTTTGAACTGCGTGCTTAAATGCGCTACGCTGGAGTAATTTAATTGTATCGAAATCTCCGTCAAATTCATATTGGTGTTGATAATCAGGTGTTTTGCTAATTCAATTTTTTGAATTATAATGTAATTTTCAATGGAGGTGTAGGTGACTTCAGAGAAAACACTTGATAAATACACGTAGCTTAGATTTAATTTTTCGGCTATGTACACGGAGCTTTTTACATTCGGAGGCGTGTCACTGGTCACCATTTCTACTATGGTATCTTTTATTTTTTGAACCAATACGCTCTTTTGGTTTTCAACGATTTCAATTCCATATTCTTGAAAATATTCTGTTAGTTCTACGAGTTTTTCATTAGGTACTTTTTCTAAAAAATTGAACTCACCAAAACCAACAATCTTAAATTTATATCCCAATTCGGATAATTTATCTTCAATAATTTTTTTAGTTAATTGCGGATAATTGTACTTTAAATATACTTTCATATTTGCTTGTCTGATTTTTCATAAATTTATAAAATAAATTTATGAAATAAATGATTGAATGATTTTTTATCTTTTTATCCGGTTTTGTTGACTTGGCATATTATTGAATTTTGTATTTGTAGGTGATTTCAATCCTAATCAGCTCTGTGAAAAAAAAATCGTAGCAACAAATTTATTATTTATGTTTTTTTTATTTGTTATAAAATTTTACGTTTTTATTACAGCATTTTAGCCAATATTGATTCTATGTTTGTAATTTTGCCCGACAACTACAAAAATAACAATGACTACACAACAACTTATAGACCAAATTCAAACCAAAAAATCGTTCCTATGCGTAGGACTCGATGTTGATTTGAATAAAATTCCACAACATTTACTAGAACTGGAAGATCCAATTTTCGAATTCAATAAAGCCATAATCGATGCCACTCATGATTTGGCGGTTTCCTACAAACCCAATACTGCTTTTTATGAAGCATACGGAATAAAAGGATGGATGTCGTTGCAAAAAACAATCAATTACATCAACTCAACCTATCCGGATATCTTTACGATTGCTGATGCAAAGCGAGGTGATATAGGAAATACGTCATCTATGTATGCTAAAGCTTTTTTTGAAGATTTAAACTTCGACAGTGTTACTGTTGCTCCTTATATGGGAAAAGATTCGGTTGAGCCTTTTCTGGCTTTCGAAAATAAACATACTATTATGTTGGCCTTAACGTCAAACGAAGGCGCTTTTGATTTTCAGACTTTAAACGTAAACGGAAAAGAATTGTACAAACAAGTATTAGAAACGTCTAAAACTTGGAAAAACAGTGAAAATTTGATGTATGTTGTAGGGGCTACTAAAGCGGAATATTTCACTGAAATTCGTAAAATTGCCCCTGATAGTTTCTTGCTTGTTCCTGGAGTGGGCGCACAAGGCGGAAGTCTGGCAGAAGTTTGTAAATACGGTATGAATGCCAATGTAGGACTACTGATTAATTCCTCTCGGGGAATTATTTATGCTTCAAACGGAACTGATTTTGTTGAAAAAGCAAGAGCCGAAGCATTAAAAATGCAACAGGAAATGGCAGCAATTATGAGTTTAAAGTTTGAAGTTTAAAGTGGATGAATTTTAAACAGGGACTTTTTTTAAACCATTAAGAAATTAAGTTTCATTAAGAAATACTTTAAAGCTTAATTTTCTTAATTTCTTAATGGTTAAAAAGCTGCCAATTTATGTTTTAATAATATCAACTTTAAACTTTAAACTTGAAACAAAAAATTCTAATCGATCAAATAGGAACATCTCATTCATTTGAAACTTCGCCCAAGCGAATTATTTCTTTAGTTCCTTCGCAAACGGAATTGTTGTATGATTTAGGTTTGGAAGATCGAATTGTTGGGATTACCAAATTCTGTGTGCATCCGTATCATTTTAAGTCTGTTAAGAAAATTGTTGGCGGTACCAAAAAAGTGCATTTTGAAAAAATCAGATTGTTGCAACCGGATATTATCATTTGCAACAAAGAGGAAAATACAAAAGAAATTGTTGATGAATTAAGTAAAATTTGTCCGGTTTGGGTAACGAATATCATCACCATTGAAGATAATTTCCAAATGATTTCTGACTTTGGCCAACTGTTCAACTGTAGAACCGAAGCCCAGAAATGGAACGACAAATTGGCTTTTGCCTTGAGCGATTTTAAAAATTTCATCAAAGATAAACCGATGAAAAAAGCGGCTTATTTTATTTGGAAAAATCCATTTATGGTAGCCGGTTCCGATAATTTTATTAATGAATTACTGAAACTGAACCATTTTGAGAATATTTATGACAATAAAGGACGTTACCCGGAAATCGAACTCAAAAAAATGCGTTTAGAGGGTGATCCGGATTTGGTTTTTCTGTCTTCGGAGCCTTATCCGTTCAAGGAAGAAGATGCTTTTGAGATAGGGCGACATACGCACCATGCAAAAACGGTATTTGTAGACGGTGAGATGTTTTCCTGGTATGGAAGCAGGTTGCTAAAAGCGTTTGAGTATTTTAAGAGATTGCATTTAAAATTATAATTCGCATTCCTCAAGGACTAATTCTTCTGCCGTAACTATGTTTTTTGTAGGCGTTTTTTCAATATTAAAATTTTGCTCAGCAAGTATTTGGTATTCTTTTTTAAGCTTTTCTATTTCACTTTTCTCTTTCAATAATCCTATCATGGGTGTAATTTTTTGCAAATTTACGTTTTGTAAATAATAATTCCGCAATATTATTTGTTAAGAATTGAATTTAAAATTAATGTTCTATTTTTGCAAAAAAAAAGAAGTGATCAATTATACCATTTATAAAAACGAAAACAGCACGCAATGGGTAACTTTTGTTCATGGTGCTGGCGGAAGTTCTTCTATCTGGTTTAAACAAATTCGGGATTTTCAAAAACACTATAATGTATTGTTATTGGATTTACGAGGTCATGGCGAATCAAAACCGACCTTGAAAACTGCTTTCAAACAGAAATATACATTTTCGGCTCTTGCCAATGATATTCTGGAAGTTTTAGATTTTCTAAAAATCGAAAAGTCTCATTTTGTCGGGATTTCATTAGGAACAATTCTAATCAGACAATTAGCAGAAATGTATCCGGAACGCGTGCAAAGTATGATTCTTGGCGGTGCAATCTTAAAAATGAATTTCCGATCGCAAGTTTTAATGCGATTGGGGAATATGTTCAAATATGTATTACCATATCTGGTTTTATATAAATTTTTTGCTTTTGTGATTATGCCTAAAAAGAGCCATAAGCAATCGCGAATACTTTTTATCAACGAGGCCAAAAAGTTATACCAAAAAGAATTTATAAAGTGGTTTAAATTAACTGCTGAAATAAATCCGGTGTTAAGATGGTTTCGCCAAGTGGAATTAAATATCCCAACGCTCTATGTTATGGGAGAAGAGGATTATATGTTTTTACCTTCAGTCCGTAAAGTAGTGGAAAACCATTATAGATCTTCAAAACTCTTTGTGATCGAAAAATGTGGACATGTGGTAAACGTGGAGCAGCCTATTGCTTTCAATGATGCTGTGATTTCTTTTATAAATACTACCAAATAAAAAATGCCTGCATCATATAGATGCAGGCAATTCTTTAACTAACCAAAACCAAAATAATAAATAACCAGTTTATTACTCTGCAAAGATCATTAATATATGAATATTTTGCTGTTAAGATTATGTTATTACTTTGTTGTATATAAGTTAAGTTTTATAATTTATTTTTTAAGTAATTGTTTTCTAGTAGATTAGTTGCCTTTAAAAATTGTATCTTTAGTTTCCTATTTTTTTCTTTTGTGTATAAAACGCAATTTGTTAGTTTTTTGTTTTCAAAACAGGAAATCATCAATTCTGCTTGTGTTTATACCTATGCTAACTTTGATAACAATTAATTTTTGCAAATATGAAATCACATGAAAAACTTACAACAGCATCTGGAAGACCTTTTGTAGAAAATGAAAATTCTCAATCTGTGGGACCTCGGGGACCTTTATTGTTGCAGGATTATATACTTCACGAAAAAATGTCGCATTTCAACAGAGAGCGCATTCCGGAGCGGGTAGTACATGCAAAAGGTTCCGGAGCATTTGGAACTTTTACAGTGACACACGATATCAGTAAATATACAAAAGCTAAAATCTTTTCTGAAATTGGAAAAGAAACTAAAATAATAATGCGTTTTTCAACAGTTGGCGGCGAAAGAGGCTCGGCTGATACAGAACGTGATCCACGAGGTTTTTCGATGAAGTTTTATACCGAGGACGGAAATTGGGATTTAGTAGGGAATAATACGCCCGTTTTTTTTGTTAAGGATCCCAAGAAATTCGGGGATTTTATCCACACTCAAAAACGAGATCCGTATACGAACATGAAATCGCCAACCATGATGTGGGATTTTTGGTCACTGAATCCGGAAAGTTTACATCAGGTTTTAATATTAATGTCGGATCGCGGAACTCCTTTTGGCTATCGTCATATGCACGGTTTTGGGAGTCATACGTATTCGATGATTAATAGCGCGAACGAACGCACTTACGTAAAATTTCATTTCATAACAGCGCAGGGAATTAAAAATTTTACAAACGAGGAAGCGGCAGAAATGAAATCACGTGATATGGATTTTGCGCAAAGAGATCTGTTTGAAAATATCGATAGAGGAAATTTTCCACAATGGAATTTTAAAATCCAGGTCATGACGGAAGAGCAGGCAAATTCTCAAGACTATTATATGAATCCATTTGATTTAACCAAAGTTTGGCCTCATGGTGATTTTCCGTTGATTGATGTTGGAGTTCTCGAATTAAATCGAAATCCACATAATTATTTTCAGGATATTGAGCAAGCTGCCTTTGCGCCCGCTCATATTGTGGATGGAATTGGGTATTCCCCTGATAAAATGCTGCAGGGGCGTTTATTGTCGTATCCTGATGCCCACCGGTATCGTTTAGGAACCAATTATGAGCAAATTCCAGTAAACCGCTGTCCATTTGCCGTAAATAATTACCAACGTGACGGGCAAATGCGTGTTGATGGAAATGGAGGAAGTAATCCGAATTATTTTCCAAATAGTTTTGATGACATGGAAATTGACCAAGCGTATAAAGAACCGCCATTGGAAGTTTTTAGTGATTTTGCCGACTGGTACGACAGAAATTGCGAAGGAGAAAACGATCATTATACACAACCGGGAAATTTATTTAAAATAATGACTCCGGAGCAACAGCAGAACACGATTAATAATATTATTTCGCATATGTCAGGTATCGAAGGACCTAAAAAAGAGGGAATAATTAACCGTCAATTGAGCCAATGGTATAGAGCTGATGGCCGAATAGGAGCGGGAGTTGCTGCAGGATTGGGAGTTGACGTTGATTTGTTAGAAAGATAATCAGTTCAATTTAAACAGATGAATATTCTCGAACTCGAATTGCTGTCGGATACTATTAATGAAACAGAACTGTTTTATAACAATGTCATTGGATTACAAACTGTTTCGAAAAACAATTCGAGTATTTCTTTTGCGGCTGGTTCTACGAAACTGACTTTTAGGGCTTCTGAAAATATAGAGCCGGTATATCATTTTGCTTTTGATATTCCAAACAACAAATTGATAGAGTCGTTTCTTTGGATAGAAAATAAGACCGAGATTTTAGATGTAATTCCGCCGGATAAAATTGCGAACTTCTATAATTGGAATGCAAAGTCCTTTTACTTTTATGATAATAATGGAAATATTTTAGAATTCATTGCTCGTTATGATCTAGATAACGCATCGGAGAAATCATTTGAAGGGTCGTCTGTTTTATCAATCAGTGAAATTGGTTTGGTTACTAAAAATGTTTCGCAGTTAAGTGATGAATTTTGTAAAAAGTATAATCTTTCGATATTTCCAAAGCAACCTAAACTAGATAAGTTCATTGTTTTAGGAACGGATACTGGACTTTTCATCCTTGTAGAAGCAAACAGAGATTGGTATCCAACGCATCAAAAAGCAAAATCGTTTTGGACCAAAGTAGTATTTGACAATAATGGAAAAACGAGGGAAATTGAAGTTTTAAGTTAAAATAAATGCTCACGTGAGATACAAAAACTGATAGGATAGTAAACACGAATTTCACTAATTTGCACGAATTAATTCGGGCAAATTAGTGAAATTCGCGTTTGATTTTTTAATGTCAACTTAAAAAAACAGAGTGTAAAGTTGTGTTCACATTGTAGTTTAAAAGGGATCTTTTTTAAATAGGAGTGAGGATCCTAAGAAAACACCACCGTTTTATTATTATATACCATCGTTTTTCGTTCCGCATGCAATTTTACAGCTCTCGCCAAAACAGAACGTTCCAGATCGCGTCCTTTCATAATAAAATCTTCAATAGAGTGACTGTGTGAAACTCTGGCAATATCCTGCTCAATAATAGGTCCTTCATCTAATCCTTCCGTAACATAATGGCTGGTTGCACCAATAATCTTAACGCCACGTTTAAAAGCCGAATGATAGGGCTTAGCTCCAGGAAAAGCAGGTAAAAAAGAATGGTGAATATTGATAATTTGGTTTCTGAAAAGTGCAATCAAATTGGGCGTTATTATTTGCATATAACGCGCCAAAACAATAAAGTCGATAGCATATTCTTTCAATAATTCCATCTGTTGTTGTTCTCCCTCAGCCTTTATTTCTTTGGTAAAGGAAACATAATGAAAAGGAATTTCAAAACGTTGCGCAACGGATCTTAAATCTTCGTGATTACTTATAATTAAGGGGATTTCAAGTGGTAATTCACCGGCGCTATATCGTCCTAATATGTCATACAAACAGTGATCATATTTAGATACAAATAACGCCATCTTCGGTTTGTGATCTTGCGTATAAATTTCCCAAGACATATTAAACGGAGTCGCTAAATTAGTTTGAAAGTCTTTTTTTATAACCTCCATATCCCAATTTTGAGAACTGAATTCACATTCTAATCGCATGAAAAATACATTTTCATCGGCATCAACGTGTTGGTCTAAATAAATAATGTTTCCTTCAATTGAAGCAATGTAACTGGTTACAGAGGCAATAATCGCCTTTTGATCTTCGCAATGTATAAGTATGGTAATCTTTTGCATTTTTATTTTGTTAGTGGGCTGAATTTGTAAACTTCAAAAGTTTATTTTCAAAACTAATCTTATATTTTTTTATAAAAAAACCTAAATAGGGCATTTAATGTTCTGAAAAAGGGATTTCTTTTAGACTAGTTTTTGTCCTGCATAGCAAAAACTTTTTGCAATAAAATAGAAGTTCTTGAAGCGATATTTGTTCTAATGTTTTTTTCTTCGACAGCAACCATTTTAAAAACGCCATTCATTGCTTGATTGGTAACATAATCAGTCAAATCAGGATTTACTTTGTTGATTAATGGAATACTGTTGTATTTAGTTATAATGTTTGCCCACACTTTATCAGCACCCACTTTAGTAAACGAATTTTTAATAACGGGATTGAATTTTCCGTATAAAGCAGTCGAAGTACTATTTTGTAAATAATTAGTAGCCGAACTTTCATTTCCCATCAAAATCGATTTGGCATCCATAAAAGTCATGTTTCTAACGGCATCCACAAATATTGGAGTCGCTTCCTTCACCGCATCTTCGGCAGCACGATTCAACACTTTCAAACCTTCATCAGCCAAGGAACTCAAACCAATTCTTCTCAAACCGGTATCTACTTTTCTCAACTCTTCCGGCAATAAAATTTTCACTGCTTCATTTCTGTAAAAGCCATCTGTAGCAGTCAATTTAGTCACTTGTTTCGAAATTCCATTGTTCAGGGCTTCCTTCAATCCTCCAGCAATATCAACACCCCCAATTCCTTGCGTTTGTGGTAATTGATTCAGAACTTGTTGCATTTCTGCACAACTGGAAAGCGATACTGCTACTATTATAATTAAAATTTTTTTCATCGTAAATTGTTTTTATCTGTTTAGATTGTCTGTTTTTTCATCAGGCTTTTGTAAAAATACTACTTATTCAAAAACAAAGCCACAATTATTTTTAGGAGCACAAACTTACTATCTATTTAGGAACAGTTGTCCCGCTGTCCGCTGTATTCCCGCTAAATAAAAACTACGGCTAAAAAAAAAGCCTTGTTTTTCTAAATCGGGAGATACCGCTTCCATCGGGGCTAAATAACAAAATCCTTGCTTATTTATCAACAACTCTGAGCGACATTAAATAATTTTTAAAATAAAATTGTAAATTGCACTCTTAAATTATCATATTCATAAAATGGAACCCGTAAAACCGTATATCCCTGTTAATAAAGTAAGAATTGTCACAGCAGCAGCCCTTTTTGATGGCCACGATGCAGCAATCAATATCATGCGTAGAATTATTCAATCTACTGGTGTTGAGGTGATCCATTTAGGTCATGACCGTAGTGTGGAAGAAGTTGTAAACACAGCGATTCAAGAAGATGCCAATGCTATTGCGATAACTTCTTATCAAGGAGGTCACAACGAATATTTCAAATACATGTACGACCTGCTTCAAGAAAAAGGAGCCGGGAAAATCAAAATATTTGGCGGTGGAGGAGGAGTGATTTTGCCTTCTGAAATAGCAGAATTACAAGCCTACGGAATCACCAGAATTTATGCACCGGATGATGGACGTGCCATGGGATTGCAAGGGATGATCAATGATTTAGTGCAACAATCTGATTATGCTATTGGAGACAAACTGACAGATGAAATCGATCATCTCGAAGAAAAAAATCCAAAAGCAATTGCACGTGTAATTTCATCGGCTGAGAATTTCCCTGATGTAGCGGCTACAACTTTGGATGCAATTCATAAAAAAAATGCCAATTGTAAAACGCCGGTTTTAGGAATTACAGGAACGGGTGGAGCTGGAAAATCATCTCTGGTAGATGAATTAGTGCGTCGTTTTCTGATTGACTTTCCAGAAAAAACTATCGGATTAATATCAGTAGATCCATCTAAACGTAAAACAGGTGGTGCGCTTCTGGGCGATAGAATTCGAATGAATGCGATTAATAATCCTCGCGTTTACATGCGTTCATTGGCCACACGTCAATCCAATTTGGCTTTATCTAAATATGTTGCTGATGCGATTCAAGTGATTAAAGCAGCAAATTATGACATTATTATCTTGGAGACTTCCGGAATCGGGCAGTCTGATACGGAAATCATGGATCATTCTGATGTATCCTTATATGTAATGACACCAGAATTTGGAGCTGCAACCCAATTGGAAAAAATCGATATGCTTGATTTTGCTGACTTGGTAGCAATAAATAAATTTGACAAACGCGGTTCTCTTGATGCGTTAAGAGACGTGAAAAAACAATACCAACGCAACCATAATCTTTGGGATGCTAATTTAGATACACTTCCTGTTTTCGGGACAATTGCTTCGCAGTTCAACGATGTAGGAATGAATACGCTGTACAAAGCGATTATGGATAAAGTCCATGAAAAAACGGATTCTGATTTGAAATCAACGTTTCAAATCACGCGTGAAATGAGCGAGAAGATTTTCGTTATTCCACCACACAGAACGCGTTACTTATCTGAAATCGCCGAAAGCAACAGAAAATATGACGTTACGGCGGTTAGTCAGGAACAAGTTGCTCAAAAATTATACGGGATTTTTAAAACACTTGAAAGTGTTTCTGGAAAATTCCCAGTCATAAACAAAACGGGGATCGATGATGATTCTGTTTTGCCAACTGCTTTAGAAACTGAAAAACCAGGTGCAGCTGAGGATAAAATATTTTTGAATCTTTTACTCAATCAGTTTGAAAAAGTAAAAATGGATTTGGATCCGTACAATTGGGAAATTATATTGACTTGGAACGAAAAAGTAAACAAGTACAAAAATCCGGTTTATACTTTTAAAGTTCGTGACAGGGAAATAAAAATGGCTACGCATACGGAGTCTCTTTCACATTCTCAAATCCCAAAAATTGCATTGCCAAAGTATAAAGCTTGGGGTGATATTTTACGTTGGTGTTTGCAGGAAAATGTTCCTGGAGAATTTCCATTTACCGCAGGATTGTATCCTTTCAAGCGTGAAGGAGAAGATCCTTCTCGAATGTTTGCTGGAGAAGGCGGACCGGAAAGAACCAACAAACGTTTTCATTATGTAAGCGCAGGATTACCGGCAAAACGATTGTCGACTGCTTTTGACAGTGTTACCTTATACGGAAACGACCCGCACGTGCGTCCTGATATTTATGGAAAAATAGGTAATGCCGGAGTTTCCATTTGTTGTTTGGATGATGCTAAAAAACTATATTCTGGTTTCGATTTGGTTCATGCGATGACTTCGGTGAGTATGACTATTAATGGACCGGCGCCAATGTTATTAGGCTTTTTCATGAATGCGGCGATTGACCAACAATGTGAGTTTTACATCAAAGAAAATAGTCTTGAGAAAGAAGTTGAAGCAAAAATCAACAAAATATACGCAGCTAAAGGAGTCGAAAGACCGCATTATCAAGGGGATTTACCCGAAGGAAATAACGGTTTAGGATTAATGCTTTTGGGCGTTACCGGAGATCAGGTTTTACCTTTGGAAGTGTATGACGAAATTAAAGCGAGAACATTGTCTCAAGTTCGTGGAACTGTTCAGGCAGATATTCTTAAAGAAGACCAAGCACAAAACACTTGTATTTTCTCTACTGAATTTGCCCTTCGATTGATGGGTGACGTACAGGAATATTTCATTACTAAGAATGTTAGAAATTTCTATTCGGTTTCTATATCAGGATATCACATTGCTGAAGCAGGAGCAAATCCGATTACGCAATTGGCATTTACACTTTCGAATGGTTTCACGTATGTGGAATATTATTTGAGTCGCGGAATGAACATCAATGATTTTGGACCTAACTTATCTTTTTTTTTCTCGAATGGTGTTGATCCGGAATATGCCGTTATTGGTCGTGTAGCACGTAAAATTTGGGCGAAAGCCATGAAAAATAAATATGGTGCTAACGAACGTGCTCAAATGTTGAAATACCATATTCAGACTTCTGGACGTTCTTTGCACGCACAGGAAATTGATTTCAATGACATTCGTACCACTTTGCAAGCTTTGTATGCGATATATGACAACTGTAATTCGTTGCATACCAATGCGTACGATGAAGCAATCACCACGCCTACGGAAGAATCAGTGCGTCGTGCGATGGCAATTCAGTTGATCATCAATAAAGAATTAGGTCTGGCCAAAAATGAAAACCCAATTCAAGGTGCTTTCATCATCGAAGAACTAACAGATTTAGTGGAAGCGGCAGTTTTACAGGAATTCGACAGAATAACCGAACGTGGCGGAGTGCTTGGTGCAATGGAAACGATGTACCAAAGAAGTAAAATTCAGGAAGAAAGTTTGTATTATGAAACGTTGAAACATACAGGAGAATTCCCGATTATTGGAGTGAATACGTTCTTGAGTTCCAAAGGTTCTCCAACAGTAATTCCAGCGGAAGTAATTCGTGCCACCGAAGAAGAAAAACAATACCAAATTGATATGTTAGGGCATTTGCATCAATCTAATCAGGATACCGTTAAAGAACATTTGAATACGCTTCAGGAGGCTGCCATTAAAAACGAAAATTTATTCGAGCATTTGATGGAAGCGACAAAGGTTTGTTCTTTGGGACAAATCACTTCGGCCTTATTTGAAGTAGGCGGACAATATAGAAGAAATATGTAAGCAGAGAACCACTTTTTGCCTAGCAAAAAGCGTGTGAATCGCTTATCCTGCTTTTGGGCAGGATCTCAGACGCTCGATTTCGCTTTTTAGTCAAAGAGTAGTGGTCGCTTCTCCTGCTTTTGAGTAGTAACTTTTTTTAAAATGTAAAAGAAAAAAAACCTTTCAGAAATAGACTGCCCCCAAAAAGTTAGACACTATTTGGGGGTATTTTTATGGAAAGAAAAGTCAAGTATGATTATGCGTTTAAGCTTGAATGCGTC
>NZ_FRCL01000033.1 GCF_900142885.1 Flavobacterium xinjiangense
AAAATTTAAAAATTAACAGGCAAATTTATATGTATTTATGTAGGGAGTTTGTCTGTTAATTACAGAGAAAACACGACCTATAATTTTACATTTCACATTGTTTAAAACCAGCATTGCGTTCTTACCTTCACCTTTTTTTCTTTCATAATATTCTTTGAGTTGCGGATCATGTTTTACGGCAACTAAAGCACACATTTGTAATATTGACTTCATTTTTTTATCCGCCATATGATTTACTTTTGTTCGCCCTTTGATACTCGAACCTGAACTATATTCAAATGGTGCAGTTCCAGCGTAACAAGCAAATTTTCTTGCGTTATCAAAAGCCGTGAATCCTCTTGTTGCAATGAGCATATAAATAGCAGTTTTATCTCCAATACCAGGAACACTTTTAATCAATTCAAATTGATTTTTCAATTCCAATTGATTAGATATTATTGCCTTCATTTCCTTCTCAATAGCTTTTAATGTTACTTTTAAAAACTTCACCGTTTTATTATTTATTCCTACTATTGATTTGTAAACTTGTTTGGGCATAAAATCAATATTTTCTTTTGTAGCCTCAAAAATCTTAAAGGATTTCATCACTTTTTCTCTTTCAGTATAAAGCAATTTTAGTTGTTGAATTACCATTTCAGGCAAAGTCGAAAGCTTTAGTTTGTCGATATTTCGAATACTATACAAAGCAATATCTTTTGCATCTGCCTTGTCATTTTTACCTCTGGAAATTCCTTTAGATCGTTTGATTTCTATGGCTGGAACTACCCAGAAATCAAGGTTGATTTCAGATAAATGACTACTCAAAGGAAATGTATAAATACCTGTGTTTTCGCAGCAAAACAAAACGGTAGTCAAATCTATTTTCTGTTTTATTAAGTTTTTTAAAATTTCTTTAATACCTTTTAAATTATTCTCTACAATGAAATGATTAGCCACATTGGGCGTTTGTTTTTCTAAAATAACTACATCCAATTTTGATTTTGAAATATCAATACCTACGTAAAATAAATAGTTTTTCATAACTTTGAATTTAGGATATACAAAAATGTTGAACTTCTTTAGAGCCTTTATTAGACCTTGATGTCTATCATTCTATTTGAAGCAATTCAACGGGATTCAAGGAGAAGACAGAGGACTAATGCGCTAAATAAGTCATGAACTTGGCGGTTTTGATAGTTCACCTCTGTTTTCCTTTGAATAAATTTAATATTTTTTATCAAATACAAAGTAAAGGCAGTTTTGCAAACTGTGCCCACAA
>NZ_FRCL01000023.1 GCF_900142885.1 Flavobacterium xinjiangense
CCACTTAACAATAATAGCCGCGTCAGGAATGTTAAATTTTAAGCATGAATCTCTCAGGGATAGTAAATCCTTATCAATTGCTTTTAACACTTTCAATTTAAAACTAACAGAGTAACTCTGGTTCTTTCTTGGTAGCAAACCACTACATCCATATTGCCTATAAAATCCAACCCATTTACGAATATTAGATTCATCCGGACCTTTTTGCTTTGAAACATAATTACAAGAATAATGTTTTTCTAATACTAATTTGACGCATTCAAGCTTAAACGCATAATCATACTTGACTTTTCTTTCCATAAAAATACCCCCAAATAGTGTCTAACTTTTTGGGGGCAGTCTATTTCGACAGGTTTTTTTGTTTTCAATAATTAGTATTATTAATTATATGCTTTTAATTGTTGCGTTACTATCAGCAACTATAAATGAGGTATCGTATCCACCAAATGCTTTCATATAACTTTGGATTGAAGTACCATAAGCATCTCGGAAAAACCGCTTGCCTTTGTTTTTAAAATATTTTTTTACCGACCCTGGGCCGCCAAGATGCGCCGCAGCTAAAATTCCCGATTCTGTGACGTAGATTCCGTTAAGTAATGTTCCTGAATATTTTTCAATTTCTTTTTTTAACTCCCATTTATTTTGAGCTAGAAGCGCGATGAATGCTTTTTCCTGCATTTCTGGGCTGTTCAAAAATACGGTGCTATTGCGAACTCCTACCGACTTTAGCGTTTCTATACCAAATTGATATTTACCTAAATAACCCAGTGAATTGACTTTTTTGTATTTACTTTCAGATTCTCTGTAGCCGATCGCTTCTTTGAAACCAATAAAGAAATTGCCAGTAAAAGGGATATTCAAATTGGTGTAATCATTTTGTTTTTCAGATGGATATAAGTAGAGTGCTCCATCTTGTTCGTCAACTAGAAACCATGGGGTAGTCTCTAAATTAAAAGGCTTAAAACCGGAGCTTAAAAAAGCGATAATAAGGGTCAAACCAGTGTAAAAATACCATTTCTTTATCATAAATTGTTTTTCTTCAAAACGCTGTCCCGTTAAGAAATTTCTGCCTGCAAAGATACGATAAATTTAATTATACTGATAATCAGGTTGTTAAATTAAATTAAAAATAGATTAAGTGCCACTTAATACCGTTGAACTGCCTTATTTCAATCGTTGGCGCTGGAATTTTCACAGTATTTAAAATGGAAAAAATTATCCTCAAAAAATGGGAATTTGTTTTGATCTTAGTCAAATCAGCATCAAAACTCAAATAAAATTGTCTGACTCTTTGCTGATTTGAGATTGAATTTTGGGTATAATTTTCCATATTTCCGGTAATCATTCCATCGCCTCCGTAACCTAAAGCCAAATTTAACCATTTGGGAATTTTTGACTCTTTAGAAAAGGAATATAAATTGACCGAAAGCCAATAGGTTTGACCGTTATAATCCTTCAAGATTTGCTCAGTCAATGAGCTTCCAAAAACTTCTGGCCTTTGACTGGCATATCGCGTAGTATGAAAAGAAAATTTAGGAGTTATACGTTGTTCCTTCCATAGTAACTCTTGTGAAACATATAAAGACGTACCAGAAGCATTAGCAAGTATATCTCCAGAGGAAGCGCCCCATTCAGCGGAGAATCCATCAAAAACCTCAACAGCGGTCAAAAAAGCAAATCCTAAACCAGCTCCGTAAACCAATTGCTTTTTTTTGCTGGCTCCGCTCCAATTCAAGGCCTCCACACCTAGCCTGCCTAAATGATAGGAGGAAAACAGATGACCTGCTTTATCCATCTGAAGCCATTCCGAATTGTCATTTATAAAATGAAAATCAGATTTCGGATAGTCGGCATACCAAAGTTGATTTAAGCCTACTAGTGCTCCTGTTGCCAATACTGCTTCAGAAATAATTACGCCATTCTGCCTTTTAGTATTTAAAGAATCGGATGGTTTCAGGAAACTATCTATTTTATTTTGACTAAAAACAGGCTGAAATCCTATCAAAAAGAAAATGAGCAAACGCCAACCCTTTTTAAATTCCAAAACTACCTTTTTACACCTTGAGTGTTTATCCAATCAGAATATTTTTTGGCGTTTTTATTATGCTCTTCCAAAGTAGCTGCAAATTCATGGTATCCAAAACGATCCACACTTGCACAGAAATAGATATAATTATTCTTTTCCGGATTTAAAACTGCTTCTAATGCCGTAATATCCGGCATAGCAATAGGTCCCGGAGGAAGTCCGATATTCATATAGGTATTGTAAGGAGAAGACATCGTCAAATCGTTATAAAATACTCTTTTGATCACTTGATCAAAATCGTTAGACTTCTTTTTTATGGCATAAATCACCGTTGGATCAGCTTGCAGCGGCATTTGTAATCTTAAACGATTTAAATAAACACCTGCAATTCTGGGTCTTTCATCTTTTTTTACAGATTCTTTATGCACAATCGAAGCTAGAATAGTTGCCTCAATTGGAGTTAATCCCTGTTTTGCAGCTTTAGCCACTCGTTCTTTGTTCCAAAAATTACGGTATTCTTTAATCATTTTATCTCGGAATTTTTCAGCCGAGGTATTCCAGTACAGTTCATAAGTATTAGGAATGAACATCGCCAAAACATTTTCCTCGGTAAAACCATTTTCTTTCAAAAAGATGGAATCTTTAAAAGACTTTAGTAACGATAAGCTGTCGGCTTCAATTTGGGAACCTACTCTGCCAGCAAAATTCTCTAATCGTTCTTGATTATTAAAGGCCAGATTTACGGGAACATTACTTCTCAAAGACTTCACTAAATTATAGCTGTTCATTCCTTTTGTAAGTAAAAACCGTCCAGGTTTTACATTTTCTGCGTAATTCCTTTTTTCAGCAACCATTTCAAAACGATTCATATTTTCAATATAAGGCGCAATTATTTTTTTGACGTCTTCATAATTAGAATCCGTTGGCACATAAACATACACTTGATTCTCCGAAAATTTTGTATTGTCTGAAAAAATCTGACGTACTAAAATAAATCCGTAAATGATTAATCCTGTTATTAAAACAACAGATATGATCGTTATAATTTTTTTTAAATTCAAAATACTTGTTTTTTAAAATTACTGCGACAGTTCGCTGACGCTCGCGTGATTAATTAATTGAAAAATAGCTTCATCTTTATAAACACCATTAACTAAATTCCATTCTTTTTTTATTCCAATGCTTTGAAAGCCAAATTTACTAAAAAGAGCTTTACTAGCTTCATTTTCGGTACCAATATTTGCATACAATTGATGTAAATTAAGATGACGAAAGGCGTATTGTATCAGTAGTTCTAAAGCTTCCGAACCAATATTCTGTTTCCGGTTTTCATTCCCTTGGATTACAATCCCAACCCCTGCCCGATTATTCTTTGGATCAAAATCAAACAAATCGATTAATCCCAGAGCCGGAAAATCCTGATCCTGACAAATCGCCAGTCGCAATTGTTTGGCTTCATAAATATCCTGATGCGCATTTTCTAAATACTGCTTTACCAAAAAACGGCTGTAAGGCGTATGCGTATTGCTCACTTCCCAAATACTTTGGTCGTTTTCAATTGCATATATAAATTCTAAATCATTTGGCTCTAATGCACGAATGTAGATATTCTCACCTTTTAATGTTATCATTTTATATTTCTATAGTTCCCTTAAAAACAAATTCCGCTGGTCCTTTCAAGAAAACATTGGTAAACTTCCCGTCTTTTTCATCAAAAGAAACAACTAGCTTTCCGCCTTCGACATTCAAATCTATCGAGCTCGCTTTCGTTTCGCCTAATACATTCATTGCGATTGCTACTGCCGTTGCGCCGGTTCCACAAGCCAAAGTTTCATCTTCTACACCTCTTTCGTACGTACGAAGTGAAAAGGTAGTTTCATCTATTTTTTTAACGAAATTGATATTGCTTCCTTGTTTTCCATACAATTCTCCATAACGAATACTAGCTCCGTTTTCTTTGACATTATAATGCTCTAAATCCTCAACCAATTGAATATGATGAGGCGAACCTGTATTCATAAACACATAATCAGGGGTGATTTTCACTTCTGGAACATCAATCATCTGCAAAGAAACTATTCCGTTTTCCGCAACTGAGGCGTGATGCAAACCGTCTGTCGCTATAAAAGTAGTATTATCTTTAATCACGTGCAGCTTTTTGGCGAAAGCCACTAAACAACGACCGCCATTACCACACATCGAACTTTGATTCCCATCTGAGTTGTAATACACCATTTTGAAATCAGTTTCGATGTCGTTTTCCAATAAAATAAGTCCGTCTCCTCCTATCCCAAAACGCCTGTCACATAAACGAGCAATGAGTTGAATGTTGTCTTTTGGAAAAAAATTAGAACGATTATCAATCATCACAAAATCATTTCCGGTTCCTTGGTATTTATAAAATTCTATTTGCATTTTATTTTAATTGTGTTATACAAAAGTACAAACTATTAATGATATGTTAATCATTGTTAAAGAGCGTTAAACTGCTTTTAAAAAAAATATTTTAACGCTATTTTTACTCTAAAATAATTTAAAACTGTATTGTAATATGAAACGATTTTCAACCTTATTTCTAGTGTCATTGTTGAGCGGCGCCACTACATTGGGCGCATACAAGTTATTATTTGACAATAACGGGTATTTTTCTAAAAGTAACAACCCAGTTGTGACACTTGCTTCAGACTCAAATAGCAGAAATGTTGGATTATCCGCCGAGAATGTCGATTTTACCGAAGCTGCAGAAAAAACGATTCACACTGTGGTGCATGTGAAAAACGTCTCCCGAAAAACAGTCACCAACCCCATGCTAGAATATTTTTACGGATACAAAGGAGGAGAAACCCAGGAACAAGTAGGAACGGGATCTGGTGTCATTATTTCTGAAGACGGCTATATCGTCACTAACAATCACGTAATAAAAGATGCCTCGGAAATTGAAATCACATTAAATAATAAACAATCCTATAAAGCAAAACTCATTGGAACCGATTCAAAAATGGACATTGCCTTATTAAAAATTGATGCCAATGAGAAGCTTCCTTATACGGCTTTCGCCAATTCTGATTCGGTGAAAATTGGCGAGTGGGTTCTGGCGGTAGGAAATCCGTATAACTTAACTTCTACTGTTACCGCAGGGATTGTTTCGGCCAAAGCAAGGAATTTAGATACCAGCGGGATCCAATCCTTCATACAAACTGATGCTGCAGTAAATCCAGGAAACAGCGGTGGTGCTTTAGTAAATACGCGAGGGGAACTAATTGGTATCAATACTATGATTTCTTCGATGACAGGTTCTTATGTTGGTTATTCTTTTGCGGTTCCATCCAATATTGCCCGAAAAATAATTGAAGACATTATGGAATTCGGGAATGTTCAAAGAGGAATTCTGGGCGTTGAAGGAGGCGAATTGAATGCAACTGCATCCAAAGAATTAGGAATTGCAGAAACACAAGGTTTTTATATCAATGGCATAACTAAAAACTCAGGAGCCGAAAAATCCGGCCTTGAAAAAGGAGATATTATTATAAAACTCGACAATCAAAATGTAGCTACTTATGCGGATCTTTCAGGTTATATCAATACAAAGAGACCAAATGACAAAGTTCAGGTGACTTTTATCAGAGATGGAAAAAACAGAGTTCTCCCAGTTGTATTAAGCAAAAATGAATTTTTTAGTACGGAGTTTAAAGGAATGGAACTGGAAAATATCAATGCTACCGACAAAAAGAAATATAATTTAGATTATGGAGTTAAAATTAAATCGATAACCAATGATAATCTAAAGCAATATGAAAACGAGCTTAAAGGAAATATAATTCTGAGTATTGATAATGAAAAAGCAAAAGACGTTGAAACGGTTTCTAAACTTTTAAATAAAAAAGAGGAGAGCCAAAGTGTACGAATTGAAATGATCAATAAAGGCGGACAACTGCTACAGATTATTATCTAAATATTTTCAAAATCAATTTTCACAACCATCTTGCCAAAACAAGATGGTTTTTTTTATTTCGAAAATAAATGACAAAATAGTTTACGAAATCGATTGAAATAGGTATTTTTGCGCCAAATTTAAAAAAATAACTACTTAATTTTTACAAATTTTCAACTATGAGCAACACAACTTTGTACCAAAAAGAAGTTTCATTTCAAGTCGACAGACGACGTGCAGGTGTCGAATTAATCAAAATTATAAGCGACTTGTGGTACGACAAATCCATAGAAATGGTTTTGTTTAAAAATCAATTACTGGATAAAAACGTAAATGAGATCATCAACTTGCATCAATATGCAGGTGAATTTGTGGGAAAACCAATTACCGTTTTCGATTCGGTTGAAATTGCCAGAGTGATTTTAGAATTGGATTTACCTCCTTCCAAATTGGACATTGGTAAACTTACTTATGAATATCGTTTAGAAGATGAAAAATATCCTGATGCAAGACATTTTGTAATCGACAAATTAAAAGGAGCCAAATCATCAGAAGAAATTCAACCGAAAGACGTGATTCTTTATGGTTTTGGTAGAATTGGACGTTTATTGGCTAGAGAATTAATGTCAAAAACTGGAAAAGGAAACCAATTGCGATTGAGAGCCATTGTAACCAGAGATAAAAATGACGCTACAAGTCTGGAGAAAAGAGCTTCGCTATTGCGCTACGACTCTATTCACGGTGATTTTCAAGGTTCAGTAACAGCTGATCCTGAAAACAACGCATTGATCATCAACGGGACAACCGTTCATGTCATCACAGCAAATTCACCGGAGGAAATTGACTATACTTTATATGAAATTGATAACGCTTTAGTTATTGACAACACGGGTGCTTTCACCACTCATGAAGCATTAAGCAGACATTTAACTTCGAAAGGAGTTGAAAAAGTATTGCTTACGGCTCCAGGAAAAGGGGTGCCAAATATCGTTCACGGTGTAAACCAAAACGAATACAATCCTGATGAAATAAATATCTTTTCGGCAGCATCTTGCACCACAAATGCAATTACACCAATTTTGAAAGCGGTAGAAGATACTTTGGGAGTTGTAAAAGGACATTTAGAAACGATTCATGCTTATACCAACGACCAGAATTTAGTGGATAATATGCACAACAAATACCGTCGTGGTAGAGCTGCTGCACTAAATATGGTAATTACTGAAACAGGTGCAGGAAGTGCTGTTGCAAAAGCATTGCCATCGTTAGAAGGAAAATTAACTTCGAATGCGATCCGGGTTCCAGTTCCTAACGGTTCACTTGTTGTTTTAAATCTTGAAGTATCGAGAGAAACATCCGTTCAGGAAATCAATGCTATTATGAAAAAATATGCATTGGAAGGCGAATTGGTAGAACAAATAAAATATTCATTGAATAACGAGTTGGTTTCTTCGGATATTGTAGGTACATCAGCACCTTCAATTTATGACAGCAACGCAACAATCGTTTCCAAAGACGGAAAGAATATAGTTTTGTACATTTGGTATGACAACGAATATGGCTATAGCCATCAAGTTATTAGACTGGCAAAATATATTGCTAAAGTAAGACGTTTCACGTACTACTAGTAGTTAATTTAGAAAGCCTTTCTAGTTTTTTTTTTAGTTTTTTTTAGATCAAAATTCGTCTCGTTTGCAAGAACTTGGCGAATTTTTTTGTTTTAAAAAAGATTGAAATTTCACACTGAGATATGGAAATTCTAAATTGGCAAAACGGTTGTGCTCTTCACTTCCGAAATAACAAAAAAAGTATTGATTAAGGAAACCTCGGGTAAAATGGATAATTTTTTTTGGTGAAAATGATGGTAACTTTCCATGTCCGGCAATACGATTTTAAGCATATAATCAAAACTTCCTGAAACGAAATTACATTCGACCACTTCCGGGAAATTCAATATCGATTGATTAAAGCCTTCGGAGATATCATAATTCTGTTTAATTAGCGTCACCTGACAATAAACAGTAAGGTTTATTCCTAATTTTTTCTTATTTAAAACAGACACATATTTCTCTATAATCCCCTCTTTTTCAAGTCGTTTCACCCGATCATGAACCGGCGTAAGCGATAGATTTATTTTGTTGGCAATGTCTTTTAGGGTCATGTGCGCATCTTCCTGAAGAAGACGTAAGATTTTTTTGTCGGTTGCGTCTAAAATCATGATTTATTTCGATTATTTAAAGGTGAAATATCAGATATTTTTTCTTTTTAGAAAGATAAAAAAATAATATTCAGAAAAATTTACTGTAAAAATAACAAATAAAATGAATATTCTCTTAATTTAATATCAGGCGCACTAATATTTTCTTTATGCATTATTTTTGTTGTAGAAATAGTCTATAAATCAATTATACCCAAACATATGATAATCGGAATCCCAAAAGAAATCAAAAATAATGAAAATCGTGTAGCACTTACGCCTGCAGGTGTAGCTGAATTCAAAAAACACGGACATATCGTTTACGTTCAAGCATCTGCTGGAGAAAACAGTGGTTTTAGTGATAAAGCCTATGCGGAAGCTGGAGCTGAATTATTGCCAACAATTGAAGACGTTTACAGCATTGCTGAAATGATAATCAAAGTAAAAGAGCCTATAGCTTCTGAATATCCTTTGATCAAAAAAGACCAATTATTGTTTACCTATTTTCACTTTGCTTCTTCTGAGCCATTAACATATGCTATGATTGAGCGTGAAGCAGTTTGTTTAGCTTACGAAACTGTTGAAAAAGCAGACCTTAGTTTGCCTCTATTAGTACCAATGTCGGAAGTGGCAGGACGTATGTCAATTCAAGAAGGTGCTAAATATTTAGAGAAACCATTGAAAGGAAAAGGAATTCTTTTAGGTGGTGTTCCGGGAGTTCCTCCTGCTAAAGTTTTAGTTTTAGGTGGTGGAATCGTAGGAACGCAAGCAGCTAAAATGGCTGCTGGTTTTGGTGCTCAAGTAACTATTATGGATGTAAGTTTAGCGCGTTTGCGTTACTTATCTGATGTAATGCCTGCTAATGTGACTACAGTAATGTCAAACCATTACAACATCGTTGAAGCAATTACTACCGCTGATTTAGTTATTGGTGCAGTATTGATTCCAGGTGCAAAAGCGCCACATTTAATCACTCGTGATATGTTGAAATTAATGGCTCCGGGAACTGTAGTAGTTGACGTAGCGGTTGATCAAGGTGGATGTATCGAAACATGTACCCCTACAACTCACGAAGATCCAACATTCATCATTGATGATATCGTTCACTATTGTGTAGCGAATATGCCAGGTGCCGTTCCTTATACTTCTACTTTAGCGTTGACTAATGCTACTTTACCTTATGCATTGCAATTAGCAAACAAAGGATGGAGAAAAGCATGTGAAGATAATGAAGAATTAAGAAAAGGATTGAACGTAGCGAACGGTAAAATCGTTTACAGAGGAGTTGCTGACGCTTGGGGATTACCTTTTAACGAAGTAGAATCTGTATTGAATGATTTAGCTACAGCTTAATTAATTCGAAAGAATAAAGAAACAAGTTCCCACTTGTTACTATAAATAGAAAATCCGTCCCGTTATTAAAACGAGACGGATTTTTTTATAGGTAAACTTTTATAGGACACAGATGACACGGATCAAACAAATTTTCACTGATTTTTTTAAGTTATAAAACTTGTCAATCAAATTTCAATCCGCCATCCAATTACTGAAAACTGCGACTGATCACTGACCACTGAAAACTGAACACTGAACACTGATCACTGAACACTGAACACTGACCACTGCAAACTACTCTTTCGCTTTAGTCAGGTAATAAATCGGAATTCCAATCAGCATAATCAAAACACCCCAACCACTTGTGCTTGTTTTTGTGTATAACAACGCCAAACAAATGGCACTTGCAATAACAATATATAGTCCCGGTAAAAACGGATATCCAAAAGCTTTATATGGTCTTTCCGCATTTGGCATTTTCTTGCGAAGAATAAATATTCCTAAGATAGTCAAGATGTAAAATATCAAAACGATGATTACCACAAAATCCAATAAATCCCCATATTTTCCTGTCAGACACAAAGCCGAAGCCCAAAAACACTGCATCCAGATAGACCATGCCGGAACACTCGCTTTATTCAATTCGGCAGCTTTCTTGAAGAAAACACCGTCTTGCGCCATCGTATAATAGACTCTGGCACCCGCCATAATCAATCCATTGTTACAGGCAAAAGTCGAAATCATAATCATTACAGCAATAATCAAAGTACCAACGGATCCAAAGATAACCTGCGAAGCGACAACCGCCACACGATCAGACTCAGCCGTGGCAATACCCTGCAAAGGCACAACAGCCAAATACATCACATTTGCCAAAATATAAATAACACTAACAATTAAGGTTCCTAAGAACAAACTCAATCCCACGTTGCGTTTTGGATTTTTAATTTCACCTGCAATAAAAGTCACCCCTTCCCAAGCCACACTCGAGAACAAAGAACCCACTAAAGCTGCCGAAATTGCCGAAATCAATGTTGTCCCGCTTATTGGCATCCAAGATCCCGTAGCCACATCCATAGATTGCGAAGCCCAGGCATTAGTCCAGTTGGCATCCCACACTTCCGCTTTGGCGGCCATGAAACCAAAAATAATCAAACCTGCCAAAGACAGAATTTTGATTACAGTAAGAACAGTCTGTAAGATCTTAGAGTTTTTCACCCCACGGCTATTGATGTAACTCAATAAAATAATGGTAATAATAGAAACAATCTGAGCGGCATTGAGTTTGAAATCGCCTATCTCATACAAAATATTTTTATCGCTTAAAGGCGCATACAAATAAGCGGCAAATTTAGCAAAAGCCACACCCACGGCAGCAATTGTCCCCGTTTGAATCACCGCAAAGAAACTCCAACCGTACAAGAAACCCACCAGTTTCCCGTACGCTTCCTTGATATACACATATTGCCCTCCGGCTTTAGGAAACATAGCACTCAATTCACCGTAACTCACGGCAGCAATCACAGTAATGACGCCCGTAAGCACCCACATGGCAATCAACCAACCGGCTGAACCTAACTGCCGAACCATATCCGAGCTTACAATAAATATCCCGGAACCTATCATAGACCCAACCACAAGCATGGTTCCGTCGAGTAATCCTAATTCTCTTTTAAAATCTTCTGGTTTTTGGTCTTCCATATATTGGGTTTTTGGTTTTTAGTTGGCTAAAGATATACTTTTTTTGGAAATTTCAGAAAATGGAACCGAAAATGACAAACTCGTTTTTTGTTTTGGGCGTGCCCTTACGTAAAAACTCCAGGTCGGGCTGTTCGCTGTATCTTTATTTTCTTAAAAAAGAAAAATAAAGGATGCCGCTTCCATCCCTCACGCACACCCGAAATAACAATAGCATTTATTCCTTTCAAGAAAATTTGTAAGAAAAATTTAATATATTTGAGAAAATATAGAACGAAACAAATCTTCGCCAAGCCAGCCATATTTGTGTGCATATGCGAAGGTTTGTTTCGCCTATATATTAGTTATCGGTAAGACCTCCAAAATTGAGGAGAAAAAATTAATATCCTAAAATAAATATTCAAATGACAATACAAGATTTACAAAAAAAAATTGATGAAATTGCAACTTATGAAAACATCGACCAACAAGAAATTATTAATGGAATAATGGCTAATTTAGAAATTAAATACAAAAAAGCTAATTATTCAGAAGAAGACAAAAAATTAATTGAAGAACTAAAAACAAAAATCTTAACTAAACTTTATAGTTTACCTGAACATAAAAAGCTCATTAATCATATGACAAAATTTGACGAGCTTTTTGGCCTTGATAAGTTAGAATTTAAACTATTGAATAATGCTTTTAACGAATTAGAAGCGGAAGGTGATGTATATTCTCTTGAATATGAAATTGGATTAAAAGAACAAGGTATACGAAAAACTAGAAAATAAATTATTGAGAAAATCTCAAAATAACCAAAATTGTAAGATTTTAAAATATAGATTTTAAAATTCACTAAAGAAATAAATAATGTCAAATATTAATACGATAAATGGATCTCAAACGATAAACGGAAATCCTGACAAATGTCCATTTTGTCATAATAAAATAACTCCCGTTAATATATGGTTATAGAAATTCCGATGGTTTTGATGCCTTGCAAGTTTGCCCAAACGCAAAATGTAAAAAAACCTTTATTGCATATTATTATCAAAGTGGAAGTTCAATACATTATGATGACAGAACAACTCAAGGAGAATTAATTGGTAAAGAATTTAGCGAAACTATAAATAGCATATCTGATGGATTTGTAACAATTTATAATCAAGCTTTTTCAGCTGAACAACAAAATTTAACTGAAATTTGCGGCGTGGGATATCGAAAAGCGTTAGAATTTCTGATTAAAGATTATTTAATAAAGAACAACCCAGAGCTAACTGAAAAAGTAGAAAAAAAATTATTAGGCGCTTGTATTGCGGAATACATAGATGATTCAAGAATAAAATCTGTAGCAAAAAGAGCTGTTTGGCTTGGAAATGATGAAACACATTATATTAGGAAATGGGAAGGTAGAAATTTAGCTGATTTAAAAAAACTAATTGAATTAACTGTTCATTGGATTGAAATGGAATTTCTTACAATGAGCTTTGAAATCGAAATGCCTGAATAAAGTCCTACCGCTAAACGCCATTTAGCGAGATTGTGGGTTTAGTGGAATTGCCGTTTTTAATGACGTATACGTTCATCCGAAAGAATTCGTTTTCAAAAGTCCACAACCTCGCAAAGGGCATAACGTTATGCGATATTTTGCCGAAAAACCAACGAAAACCGAAATAATATATGAAAACTACAATTAAAATAGTATTAACAATTATAATTCTTATTGTCGCAATTCCAATTTTTGATGTCATTGAAAACACACCTGTTGTTAAACTTATTCTTTTTGCTGGAATTATTGGTGGTGTAACAGCAATTTGGAAATCTAAACCCGAAGATAATGAGAAAGATAATCATCATTTAGACAAAACAAATTAATGTTTAAAGACTATTATCAAATATTAGATATTCCACAAAATTCTTCTCAAAGGGAAATAAAAATTGCATTCAAAAAGCAGGCGATTCTTTGGCATCCTGATAAGAATCCTGAAATAGACACAACTGAACAGATGCAAAATATTAATGAAGCTTTCTTAATTTTAAAAGATATAGATGCAAGAGAAAGATATGATATTGAATATAGTTTGTACATAAGTTCAATAAATAATCAAGAGAAAAATGAACATTTCACTCATAAAAAAAATAATAGTTCCGAAGAATACGTCGTAAATGATGATATTTTAAATAATTGGATGAATAATGCAAAAAAACAATCTGTTGACTTAGCAAAACAAACAATCGAGGATTTTAAAAAAATTGCGAAAGATGGTGTAAATGGAGCAAAAAAAGGGATTATTAATCAGATAATTGGTACTATATTATTTTTTATAATTATTTCACTTATTAGAGCTTGTAAAAATTAGCTAAATGAAAAAATTAATTTCAATTGTAATTTTAGTATTTAATCTTTTAAATTGCAACTCACAAAATTACAGCTCAATAGCATATGGAAAAAATGGCATTATTAGCATTCCATCTGATTGGAAAATTTACAGCGAAGAATGGAATAACGAAATAACGAAAAAATCTGGATTTAATGAGTCTGAAAAGAAGACTATTTTGAGAACTAGTGATTATCTAAACTCAACAATTTATTTAAAACTTTCAACTAAAATATTATCCGATTTAGTAACGAAAGAAGAATTAATGAGTAATGATTTTTTAAATTTATTAAATGATGATTTACTTCAAACTACACAATTAATTAAGTCTAAAAATAATATTATAAAAGAAACTATTAAGGCAAAGACTGTAAATTTCGGAAGCGGAAATGGCGGTGTTATAAGTTATACATATCTAAATGATAGAGGTAAAACTAGAAAAACATTAATTTATACTATTATAAAAGGAAAAAAATTTTATAATTTGACTACATCTTGGGAAATTGAAAAGAATATTGAATGCGAGAAAATAATTAATAAAATCAAAGATAACTTGATATTTAGTGATTAAAAAAACATCGTACAACCGCCATTTTGAGCTAGCTGGAATTTAGTGGAATTACCGTTTTCTGTAAACTGACAAAATAAAGATAATAAAAACATGAGTATTTCTGAAAGATTATTTGAAACAGCAATTCAAGATTTGAATCCCGATCGCGCTGATATGCCACAATCGTTAGTGCAGTTTTACAAACTATGCCCAATGAGCAAACAATATAAACAACACAAAAATTATGAGTAAATTAAAATTAGGATGGATCGGTCTTGGCAATATGGGAAATCCAATGGTTATGAACCTACTCAAAGCAGGTTTTGAAGTATCAGTTTTCAATCGTACCAAAGATAAGGAAGCGCCATTACTAACAGCCGGAGCAAAAGCAGCAAGCAGTTTGCAGGAACTAATGGAAACTTGTGACGTAGTTTTGACGATGCTGTCCAACGACGCAGCGGTCAAAGAAGTTTTTGAGGGATCAACAGGTCTATTGTCTACAGAATATTCGGGTAAAACCATCATCAATATGAGCACGGTCTCCCCGGAAACGTCCCGCTATTTAAACACTATTTGCAACCAACATAACGTGCATTTCATAGATGCTCCCGTTTCTGGAAGTGTAAAACCGGCACAAGACGGAACGCTGGTCATTCTTGTAGGAGCTTCAACTGAAGACTTCGAAGCGACCAAACCAATATTTGATGTTTTGGGTAAAATAGCCATTCACGTAGGAGAACCGGGCGTAGCAAGTTCAGCTAAATTAGCCATCAATTATTTATTGGGATTAAATCTTCAAGGATTAGCCGAAACAGTTTTATTTGCCGAGAAAAATGGCGTGAGCAAAGAAGACATGCTCAACATTATCAATCAAGGCGCCTGCGGTAACGGAATTACGAATATCAAAACACCTTCCATTCTAAACGACTCGTATCCTGCGGCATTTGCGTTGAAACATCTGGTCAAAGATTTAAGGCTCGCCAAAGAAGCCGGACTAGATTCCCCTTTGATTCATCCGTTGTATGACAGTTATGCAGCAGCAGAAAAAGAAGGACTAGGCGATCAAGATGTTATGGCAATAATCAGCAGTTTAAAAAACAAATAAAATCTGGAATTTTTCTGGAAACTATTACATCGTTTCCATTCCCACTGGCGCTCGTTTGCAACGAGTGCCAATTTTAATTTAAAGTACAATCGCTGCGTTTGCAACGTGATTACTCAAGCTTTAAGAATTGCTCAAAGTCGGGAGACTTCGTCTGCTAGCACTTTAACGTTCCCTAACTCAAAAGTTCAAACAATGAAAAAAATTCTACTTTCCATTTCGTTCCTCTTAATTGCAGCGGGCAATGCTTCCTTTGCTCAATCAAAAATCAAAGCTATCAAAGCCGGAAAAATGATTGATGTTTTAAGCGGAAAAGTTCTCACAAATCAAATAATATTGATTGATAGCACTACGATTATTGCAATTGGAAGCGATATTGCAATTCCCAAAAATGCAACAATCATAGACCTGAGTAATGCAACGGTATTACCGGGATTAATGGATTGTCATACTCATTTAACTTTTGAGCCAGGAGATAATTATTACGAAGATATCTTCAGAAAAACTCCAATTGATTATGCCATACTTGCTCCCATTTATGCAAAGCGAACATTATATGCAGGTTTCACAATGGTTCGTGATGCCGGAGCCGGACAACTTATTGATGTTTCGTTGCGCAATGCAATAAATAAAGGTTTAATTGAAGGACCTCGCATGTTGGTGGCGACCTTTGCACTTGGCGCAACAGGAGGTCACACTGATTTAACCGGTTTCAATCCAAACATCGATTGGAAGGATAATAAAGATTTCACCGGAGTTGCCGATGGTGTGGATGAAATCCGCAAACGGGTTCGCAACAATATTAAATGGGGCGCCGACTGGATTAAGTTTATGGCATCGGGCGGTGTACTTAGTGAAGAAGAAACTCCCGGACTGCCGCAGTATTCGTTTGAAGAAATGAAAGCGCTTTGTGATGAAGCTCATTTATGGAATAGAAAAGTTTTTGCCCATGCACACGGCACCGAAGCAATCAAACTGGCTGTGAAAGCAGGCGTTTCATCGATTGAACATGGCAGTTTAATAGATGCCGAAGGAATACAATTGATGAAGGACAAAGGTGTGTATCTTGTTGCAGATATTTATGATGACGATTACATTCTTTCTGAATATTCCAAGAAAGGTTATCCCGAAAAAATAATGAACAAGGAACGAATTATTGGAAAAACTCAGCGAGAAAATTTTCAAAAGGCAGCTAAAGCAGGAGTTAAAATTGCTTATGGAACCGATGCCGGTGTTTACCCTCACGGATGGAATGGAAAACAATTTTATTACATGGTAAAATTTGGATTAACTCCTATGCAGGCAATTCAATCAGCAACTATTAATGCCGCTGATTTATTAGACTGGAAAGACAGAACGGGCTCTATCACCATAGGAAAACTTGCCGACATCATTGCAGTTGAAAACAACCCGATTGACAACATTACCATTCTTGAACATGTAAAATTTGTGATGAAAGACGGAACAGTTTACAAAAACGAATTCATTAAATAATATTACGAGTGATTGATCTTGCAATTCTAAACACTCCACAAAAATTTATTAAGTTTGTCCTGCCCGAGGCCTCCTAAATTTTCGCTAATACACAAAAAAACGAAATGGATAAAACCAATATTTTAAATACGATTACATTAATCACCATTTTTGTCATGTTACTTCTAGCCTTTTTTTTGCTGTCCGTAAAGGCGAAAAATAAACTTTCCAACAGGCTTTTTGCTGGTTTTCTGCTACTCACCACATTCGATTTGACCAGTTTTTTAACCGGCAGTTATTTTGAAACTAATTTAAATTTTGAAATTTTTAGAATGACCATCAGTTTGCTGATAATGCCTGTTTTCTATTTGTATGTAAAATCTGTTTGTTATTCTGATTTTCGATTAAAGTCCAAACATTTGCTATTGTTAATCCCTTTTGTGGTGGCGAATTTAGTATTTATCCCTCGGTTTTATTTGGCAACTGCAACGGAAAGCATTTCTATTTATGAGCAGTTTAAGCAAATGCCTGAAATACGTTTTTTTTATATTTTGGCAGAGCTGCAATATGCTTTTTATATTATTTTGGTTTTTATAATTTTAAAAAAATACAAAGAAATTTATCTAGAAAATTATACCAATGCGAATAACTCATCGTACAAATGGTTGTTTCAAATGACGGTATTTTTTTTAATTGCCCACTGCATTGTTCTTTTTAAATCGCTGATACGATATACTGATTATAATGTATTATTTAATTCGTCAAATGCAATTATTGGAGCTATTGCACTACTTATAAGTTGCTGGTTTGTCCTAAAAGCGTTAAATAATCCCGAACTTTTTAAAGGTGTAGATTCTAATATGCTGTTGGTAAATGAAGCGCTACATACGAAAGGTTCTGCAAAAGCAAAAGAACCATCCGAAACTCCAAAATCAGCAGAAATCGCTTTGCAAATCGAATTGGTGAAAAAGCATGTTATAGAAAATGAACCGTATCTGGAACCTTCATTAACCATACAAGAATTAGCGAAACAAGTTAGCATTCCTGTTCGTGATTTATCCGTGTTGATCAATCATCACATGAATCAACATTTTTTTGATTTTGTAAATGAATTTCGAATACAAAAAGCCATGCAAATTTTAAAAGATGCTTCAAAAAGTAAACATACTATTTTAGAAATCCTTTACGAAGTCGGATTTAATTCGAAATCATCTTTTAATACTGCTTTCAAAAAACACACCAATCAAACCCCTACAGAATTCAGAAAGGCTTCATTATAAAGGCTTTGTAAAAAGTCGAACGTTGTTTCAATAAAGTCGAACCCATTTCATCTCTTCAAATTGGTTCGACTTTTTTCATTCGGTCGCCCATGTTAAACTTCTGATGCAATTTTGTTTCAAATTAATACTAACAATTAAAATTTGAAATTATGAAAATTACATCCTTATTTATTTTAATCCTTTTGCCTTTTTTATGTTTAGCACAATTAAAAGAAAATGATTCTGACCTGAAAAGTCAAATTTCTGAAGAAAAATATGTCTTAATAAACGGCATCGAACAATGGGTTACCATAAAAGGAAATAGTTCAAAACCTATTATATTGTTCATCCATGGAGGACCAGGCAGCCCGATAAGCCCTTACGTTGACGTTATATACAAAGATTTAGAAAAGGATTTTATCGTAGTTCAGTGGGATCAACGAGGAACTGCAAGAACGTATGGCCACAACTCCCCACCAGAAGAATTAACTGCCGAATATTTGAAAGCTAATCCTTTAACATTAGAACAAATGACTAACGATGGAATTGAAGTGGCAAAATATCTTTTGAAACATTTAGGAAAACAAAAAATCATACTTACAGGCACATCTTGGGGTTCTGCACTTTCAGTAAAAATAGCCACAAAGAAGCCAGACCTTTTTTATGCTTATGTGGGACATTCACAAATTGTCAATCCTTCTATCGATACCGATTTTTACAATAAAATTTATAAAATTGCCGTGGACAGAAATGACAACGAGGCTGTAGAAATACTAAACACAATAGGAAAGCCGCCGTACAACAGAGCAAAAAATGTAGGGTTGTTATTTAGAATTTTAAAAAAATATGAAAGAGCAAATTCAACACCTGCTCCAAACAATTGGTTTGTCCTTTCTCCTGCTTATGACAATGCTATTGACAATAAAAACAGAGAAGATGGAGACGATTATTCGTTTGTAAATTATGTTGGCGATGATAAATTGGGAGTTCAATCAATGATTTCAACCATTAATTTAATGAAGGATAATTTAGATTTTAAAATTCCTGTATATTTTATACAAGGCAATGAAGATATTATGACACCAAAAGAAAATTCAAAACACTATTTTGATAAAATTAAAGCACCTAAAAAAGAATATTATTTGTTGCCAAAAGCAGCTCACGGTTTTAATCAATCAGTCGTAAATGCGCAATATAAAATATTTAAGAGCATAAACGTTATCTAAATCAGAAAGCAAAAAAATCAAGGATTTCATAAAGTTTCCAGACCTTATACCCGCAATGACAATTAATTACCTATAACTCACAATTAAAAACGACTACAAAAAGCTATGTTTTGCAGTCGTTTTTTTATCCTATATTGGTTAACATTAATTTATAGGCCTCTTTTAGAGGCTTAAATAACGGGTTGACAGCAGACAGGCTTTATGCAGTTGAATTTGTTTCGCTTATAGAAGTTTTGCGTTATAGTGCAATAAGCCAACTAATTGTAACATTTTATAAAATTTAGACACTAATTATTAAAACAAGAAAAAATGAAAAAAAGAAATTCCCTAATTCTACTTTCAAGTGGAATGTTTGTAATCGCAATTTCACAGATTCTTTCTCATTTTGTAGAATTACCCGATTTAGCTAAAGGTTTATTTATAGGAATTGGAATTGGTATGTTACTATTGGCAATAATTTTTGGCAATCGTAAAACCGCTCAATAAAATTGAGTTTAAATTCAAAGTGATGAGATAAAATTAAATCCTGCACTATTTAAACAAGCGAAAAATAATGTGGAACCAATTTTGAAAATTACTGAAAAGAAAGATTGAAAGATTCAAATAATACAAACACATGGAATATATTAAAATTGCAAAAACACCCACTATTAACAATGACAAAAAAGTCTATGAAAACTATAGTAGCTTTGAAGAATTAGTTGCTGAACTGGAAAAAAAAGAAATACCAGTTGAAATAATTAATTTCATCAATCTTGAAATTGAATCAATTAATTCTTTTTCAGGGTCAGCTGTTGAGCTATCAAAAAGAATAAAGAAAGCACAGTCAGGTATCATAAAAAGACTTGGAAAAGACCTTAAATTGGTTCCTAAAAATTATTACCGAAGTATTTGGTTAACGCTTGGAATGTCTGCATTCGGTATACCAATAGGATTAGGAATAGGATTAAGTCTGGGCAATCTGGCATTTTTAGGGATAGGTTTACCTATAGGGATGGGAATTGGAGTTGCAATAGGAACTATCATGGATAAAAAGGCAATGAATACTGGTAAACAACTTGATTTTGAAATGAAATATTAAATTTAAGAAGCCATATTAAGAAGTTATGACCTCTCACTAAAAACGACTACAAAAAGTAATGTTTTGCGGTCGTTTTTTTATGCTACATTTGATTATAGTTAATTCAGCGTTAAACCTGGAATTAATAAAAACATTTATGATTATGGAGAGTAAAAGACTTGTCATTATTGTACTCATAGTAGCATTCCTATTACTTATCCCGTTAATTGCGATGCAGTTTACAGGGGAAGTGAATTGGACTTTATCCGATTTTATTGTCGCCGGTGTCTTGCTGCTCGGGACGGGTCTTATGCTTGATCTTGTAATGAAGAAAGTAAAGAAAACGCCAGTTCGAATTACCTTTATCATGATTATACTGGTAATTCTCCTTGTCATTTGGGCAGAGCTCGCTGTTGGCATCTTTTAATTTCGTTAAGCACCTCAACGGTTAATGCACAACTCTTTGCCCGCAATCATCCTAACGGGCGGAGTTTTAAAAAAAAAATAGAACCAGTAATTTTTTTTTCTTCAAAGTGTGATTTTTTGATAACATAGTACACTAATCAAGTATCGGAAACATAATCGTAAATTACTAGTGGATAAAAAAGAAACATTTATAGCAGCCATAAAAGAGAATGAAGGCTTTATTTTCAAAATCGCGTCTGTTTATACCAATAATACAGATGACAAGAATGATTTAGTTCAGGAAATCATTTACCAACTTTGGAAATCCTTTGACTCTTTTAATCAAAAATCAAGCTTAAGTACTTGGATGTACCGAATTGCTTTGAATGTTGCCATTTATCAACTCAAAGTGTCAAAAAAAAGAGTTTTGACCATTCCGATAGACGGGCAAGTTTTGGATTATCACGAAAATGACAATAGCACAACGGAAGAGAAATGGCAAGTATTCAGACAGCAAATTGACAACCTAAATTTACTTGACAAGGGAATCGTAATGCTTTATCTAGATAATAAAAGTTATGATGAAATTGCAGAAATTATTGGAATTTCACCTAGCAATGTTGGAACAAAACTTTCACGAATTAAAGAAAAATTAAAGACACAAATCTTCAAAAAACAGTAATCATGGAACTAGACGAATTAAAAAACACTTGGGATAATTCAAATAATCCACCTGAGCAACAACAGCTTATAACAATTAAAATGATTGACCAAATGACACAAAAAAAATACCATTCGAAAATTAAAAAAATAGCATATCCCGAGATTATAGGCGTAATCATTTGTCTAATAAGTGCATTCTTCATCGGTATTTATTTCTACAAATTAGACACCACATTTTTGCAAGGCGCAGGTATTATGTCCATTTTACTATTAGTGACACTTTCAATAGTTAGTTTTTTAAGTCTTCGACAATTAAACATTCCCGTAGATGTAAACAGACCTTACGCAGCAACGCTGAAAATATTTGCTACTCAAAAATTGCAATTTTTCAAATTGCAGAAAATAAATGCCGTTTTAAGCTACTTGCTTCTGGTATCAATTCTAATTTTGATGTCCAAATTTTACAACGGGAGAGCTATTTCAGAGATCAAATATTTTTGGATTTACTCCTTTAGTTTTGGTTATTTATTTTTGCTGTTTTACTCCAAGTGGGTGGCTAAATATTACAAGAAAACACTACAACAAACCGAAGAATTATTGGAGGACTTACAACAGTATTCTATGAATAATTAGGCAGTTTTAATGCAGTAACATACAGACCAAAAAAAGAAAAAGCTAAATCCGTTACGATTTAGCTTTTCTTATTTAATTAAATTAGAAAACGATATTACTTCGTTTTCACTGGTGGTAAATCAAATGCGGCTGATTCGTGCTCAAAACCATCGCGGTGTGAACCATCACAAAAAGGCTTATTGGTTGATAATCCACAACGACAAAGACCCAAAGCAGTTCTTCCTTCTAATCCGTATGTTTTTCCTTCGCAGTCTGTTATTTCGAAATCGCCTTCTATTTTTATAGATCCGTTGCGATTGATTGTTAGTTTTGTCTTACTCATAATGCCTTTTATTTTTTTAGAGTTCAAAGATTGCAAAATATATCCTGACAGTTTAGAAATAGTATTTTTTTTATGTTGCAAAAGACTAATTTACATTAATTCTATATTATGTAAAATGTCAACTGATAAAATGACTAAAATCTAATATTAAATATTATGTATAATTCATCTGAAGTATCTTCTACAGACGAATAATTGCTAATTATCAGGACATATAACTCCATTTTAATGATAAATAAATCGTTAAATTTAGAAAAATATAACAAATCCTTAAATAAATAATAATATCTTAACATTAGAGGTTATACATTTGGCGCTTAAACCAAAACCATAATAACAAATGAAACAATTTTACCAAATTCGCCGTTTTTTGGCCTTTTTAAGTATTTTTTGTTGCGTTACTGGATCCTTAGTTGCCCAAGGGACATCTGCAGTACCACAAAACATACCTTATGCACAAGATTTTTCTACTTTGATCCCCAGTTCAACTACTTATCCTGCGGGATTCCAAGGTTGGATCGCAAGTGCAGCTCCTGGAAGTTCCTACAATACAAGCGCAACTTTGGGTGCTGACAAAGCATTATTAGCTGGTAGTTCAGCTTCAACGACAACTGGTGGCTTTCATAATTACAATGGAAAAATCGGTTTCTTAAATAGCGGATCTTTAGATTTAACCCTCGGATTAGTCATCAATACACTTGGTAAATCTGCTATCGAAGTACAATTTGACGCCATGGTTATTCGTAATCCTTATGATATTCCGCCTGCTGTTGCCAATACAAGAATAAACGAAATGGTTTTGCAATATAGAGTAGGAAATACATCCGTGTTCAACACATTGCCTTCTACTTCCTACCTAAGTAACACTGTAAAGCAAACAACTTCAGGAGTTACTGCACCTTTAAATCCAATTACAATCAAAGTAATTTTACCCGCTGAATGTAACAATCAAGAAATAGTGCAATTAAGATGGATATCTAAACAAAATTCTGGAGGTGGCTCACGTCCTTCTTTTGCCATTGATAATATCAGAATCCAAAATGATATTACCCCACCTATAAATGTGGCCGGATTTCCTAAAATCGACAATATCCTTTCGGATGGGTTTGATTTCTCTTCGCAAATAAATGAAATTGGTAAAACCTATTTTGTTGTATTAGCGGCTGGAAGTCTAAAACCAAGTCCTGCTCAAATAATTGCCGGGCTAGATTCAAATGGAAATACAGCTCTTCAAGCTGACTTTTTCGAAGTTACAAATGAAAATAGCGTATATACAAAAAATATCACGGACTTATCTTTAGGTACCGACTATGAAGTTTATTCTATTTCGAAAGATGCTTTTGGAAACATCCAAACAGAAGGGAATCAAATTAATGTTAGAACTTCCAGTGTTTTAACTCCTAAATTATTGCCAACTATCAATACGCTTAATTTCGGTTTTTCGGAACAAAATTTTGATTCAAAAACATTGAGTTATCAATTGCAATATGCAAATCTTACTGATGTAGTTACGCTTACTGCACAAGGAAATTTTAGCATTTCTAAAAATCAGAACGATAATTTTCAATCTTCTTTGACTTTTGAATCTGCTGACTTAAATGCTAACAACGCCATGACGGTTTATATACGATTTACGCCTAATGGACTTGGTGCTTTTTTGGGATCGATTATTCATCAATCTGTCGGAGCCGCTACCAAAACAGTACTTTTATCAGGAACAGGAATCAATCCTTACATTCAAAATTTTAATGATGTAAATGTATTAACCAATAGTGGATGGAAAGCTTATAGCGTAAGTGGAGACAAACTTAAATGGGCTAGCACAAGCACTCGTTTTAACAGTTCTCCAGCTGCAGTACTAATGAATGGATATGCAGAAACCGGAGCAAGCAAAGACTGGTTGATTTCGCCAAGTTTACGTTTAGACAGCTTTGATAAATTTCCATTATTGTCATTTTACGCCCGTAAATTCTATGCCGGTACCAATTTGAAATTAATGGTATCTACAGATTATGATGGTTTAAGTAATCCTGAACTGGCAACATGGACCGCTCTGGAAGGTGATTTCCCAACTACAACTGGAGCCTTCAAACAATCGAAATACATCAATTTAGAAACCTATAAAACAAACCATACTTATGTTGCATGGGTGTATGAAACACCAACTAATGGCGGAGACAACTCGGCTGAATGGACCATTGATGATGTTAGCATTACTAATGAAGCTACATTTTTGGCTTCAAACCCAAATTTAAATTTTGGAGAAGTAAGTCCAAATACCATTTCTGACAGTCAATCTTTTATTTTCATGGCTGGAGGTTTTGGAGATGTTTCAATCCAAGCTCCTTTAGATTATCAATTAGCTGTTGACAATGTAAATTTTGCTTCAAACGTAGTTATTTCACAAATTGAAGCACTTGCGGGAAAAACAATATATGCGCGTTTTGCACCTACTACTAAAGCCTTAAACCTTTCAGGTTCATTGACAATAACTGCACCTGGACTAAAGCAGGAAATAGGCTTCTTTACTGGTTCTTCTTTGCCAAAAACAGAAACTTTTGATATTGTCAGTTACAATTTAGAATTTTTTGGAAGTAACGTTGTTGGTTCTACTGGTAGTGAATTTGGACCAATCGATGATGCCTTGCAAATTGAAAACGTTGCAAAGGTTATGAATAAACTAAATGCGGATGTTTATGTAGTTCAAGAAGTTTCTGACGAGCCTTCGTTAGACCTATTGATTCAAAAAATAAGTATCAATGGAAAAACATTTGACAAAAGCGTTTCTCCCGCGTGGTCCTATTCATTTGCTCCGGCAGATCCACTTTTTCCAAATCAAAAACTGGTAGTGCTTTATAATACTCAAACTACCAAAGTGAACAAAACACGTGTTATGTTTAGCGATTTATATGATAATATTCGCGCCGGAAAAACAACATTACCTAATTATCCAAGCAGCAGTTCAAGCTTTTTTGCTTCAGGACGTTTGCCTTATTTAGTTAATGTTGAAACTAACATTAATGGAGTAAAAAAAGAAATAAACCTTATTGATCTTCACGGTCGTGCCAATAGCGGAACCGATATTTCAAAATACAACATGCGTAAATACGATGCTGAATTTTTAAAAGACAGTTTAGATGTAGAGTTTCCAAATGCGAATTTTATGATTTTAGGAGATTATAATGATGATGTGGATGTATCTGTTATTAGTCCTAATCCTTCTTCCTATCAAAAAATGGTCGAAGACACTAATCGCTACAATGCATTAACATTAGGTATCAGTAAAGCAGGTGCATATAGCTACTTAGCTTCTGGTGGGTTTTTAGATCATATTATTATATCAAATGAATTAACAGATCAATATGTACCAAATTCAGTTGCTGTTTATGATCCAAGATTAGATATTGCTAATTACGTAAATACAACATCTGACCATGGACCGGTAATTGCCCGTTTTGAACTTAAAAAGAAGGAACAAACCATCGATTTCCCATCAATTACTGTAAGTGAAACCGTTACTACTTATCATTTAACAGCAACTGCAACATCTGGTTTAAATGTTATTTACGGCAGTTCTGACGAGACTGTTGCCAAAATAAGTAACAATAGATTTCAAATTATTGGAGCAGGTACCGTTACCATTACGGCAACTCAATCAGGAAATGAGTATTATTCGGCCGCTGCTAATACTACTCAGTCCATTATTATAACTGATACTATTTTACCGGTTATCTCAACATTAGCAAATATTACACAAAACAATGACAATGGATTATGTGGTGCAATAGTAAATTTTGTAGCTCCAACAGGAACAGATAATTTCTCAGGTGCTTCTACAATTCAAATTATTGGATTACCATCAGGAACTGAATATCCATTAGGAACTACAACTAACACTTTCCAAGTAACAGATGCTTCTGGAAATACTGCAACGACTACATTTACTGTAACGGTGACTGATACAGAATTACCTAAAATTCCAACATTAGCTAATAGTACTCAAAGTAATGATGCAGGTAAATGTGGTGCTATTGTTACATATACTACACCAGTAGGAACCGATAATTGTTCAGGTGCGACCACTTTACAAATTGCAGGATTACCATCAGGCGCTGAATATCCGTTAGGAACTACAACTAATACTTTTCAAGTAACAGATGCTTCTGGAAATACGGCAACTACTACATTTACTGTAACAAT
>NZ_FRCL01000009.1:0-22601 GCF_900142885.1 Flavobacterium xinjiangense
AAAAGAAACAAAAGATCAAGCCTCAATATTTTTATCCCAAAAATCATCGGTCGTATTACCCTATCGTGACCCCAGCCGCTCGTGTTTCACACTCGACTCTTGGGTCACTCCCTTCTGCCAGCGCTGAAATTCTTACCGTGATTTTCTAGTCTAAAAATATAAGGGCGACCAAAGCGAGTAGTTGTGATTGCTGTTTTTAATTAAAGACAATTTTTCTTTTTGTCTTGATGAAAAAAGTAACAAAAAAATATTCATGGGTTAATATTGTTTTTTGGTATTCATGAATCTTCGATTTCAAGGCTGAAAATAAAAAGCTTAAAAACGATTGTAATTATTTACCTGACTGCCACTTGCAGTCCTCCTTTTAATTTCGAATGTTCCACACCCCCAACTGTTCGTCCTGCGGATTCAACTCGCGGAGTGGTGCTATTTCACTTCTTCTTTGTTTTCTATACGTTTTTTGTTGAGCTTTGCTGTCCAAAATCCATAGGTACTGCGCTGACTGAAGTATTGAATGATTCAATGGCTTTTTTAATTATACGCAATTACGTTTCGTTGAAAAATGAAATTTATAGGAAATGATTTTCGTTAAACCATTCAATACTTCAGAAAAGTAAGAGAAAACTTATTTGCATGAGCCTTATTTTATTCAACTATCAAAATCAGCTATTAGGGTGATTTTTTTGTGAATATTAAATATTATAAGCCACATTAAATGCTGAATATTAGATTGTTACGTGTTTTATTTTTCTATTTACCAGTGTTTTAGTACTTCGAGGCGTAAATAGTACTAAAAGAAGTGGCATATTCTAACTATATTTGCGCACAAAAAAATTTTTTATTTTCAACTCATTCCTGTGAGTTTGAATCGCGTAGCTGTACACTGTAATTAACAATCATTTATCAAAATTGGTTTAAAAAATGAGTTCAATCCTAAAAATAGCGGTAATAGGTCTGGGTTATGTGGGTTTACCATTGGCACGTTTATTTGCAACCAAACATGCTGTTGTCGGATTTGACATCAATGAATCTAGAGTTTTTTCCTTGAAATCAGGTACTGATACAACTTTTGAAGTGAGCGATGCTGCATTACAAGAAGTACTGCTCGATAGACCCAGTGATGCTGTTGGTTTGTATTGCACTTCAGTTTTGGCTGATATTGCCGACTGTAATTATTACATCGTAACGGTGCCAACACCGGTTGATAAAAACAATCGTCCCGATTTAACACCTTTGTATAAGTCAAGTGAAGCAATAGGATCCGTTTTGAAAAAGGGCGATATTGTCATTTATGAATCTACCGTTTATCCTGGGGTCACTGAGGAAGAATGTGTACCTGTTTTGGAAAGAGTTTCGGCACTACGATTTAATGTAGATTTCTTTGCTGGCTATTCCCCAGAGCGAATTAATCCCGGAGACAAAGAACATACGGTAGAGAAAATTTTGAAAGTTACGTCGGGTTCTACCCCTGAGATTGGAATTAAAGTCAATGAATTATATAAAAGTGTCATAACTGCGGGAACGCATTTGGCACCATCAATAAAAGTGGCTGAAGCGGCCAAAGTAATTGAAAACTCACAACGCGATATCAATATCGCTTTTGTGAATGAATTGGCCAAGATATTTAATTTAATGAATATTGACACCCATGCCGTTTTGGAAGCAGCGAGTACTAAATGGAATTTTCTGCCTTTTAAGCCTGGTTTAGTTGGTGGACATTGCATTGGGGTTGATCCTTATTATTTGGCGCAGCGAGCGCAAGAATTTGGGTATCATCCCGAAATTATTTTGGCAGGACGAAGATTGAATGACAGCATGGGGGATATGTTGCCTCTCAGATTGTGAAACTGATGATAAAAAATGGAATTTCAGTGAATGGAGCCACGCTCTTAATGCTTGGAATTACTTTCAAAGAAAATTGTCCTGATGTTCGCAATACAAAGATTGTGGATGTTATTGCCGCATTAACTGATTATGGGATTACAGTAACTATTTACGATCCGTTGGCTGATACAGCTGCTGTAAAAAAAGAATATAACTTAGTTACACTAAATACAATACCTAATGCAAAGTTTGACGCCATTGTTTTGGGTGTAGCTCATGCTGATTTTTTAGATTTGGATTTTTCAATATTTAAAAATTCAAATAGTATTTTGTACGACGTAAAAGGAGTTTTGGGTAATGGTGTGGATGGCAGGTTGTAATAAAAAAATAAAAACACACCCCTAACCTCCCGTCCTAAAAACGGGACAGGCTCTCTCAAGAGGGGAAAGCATTCAAATAACTAATGATGTGGATGGCAGGTTGTAATAAAAAAATAAAAACACACCCCTAACCCCTATAACTCCAGTTAATATTTATTTTGGAGTCGCTGAACCCTAAAAGGTTTCAAGAGGGGAAAGCATTCAAATAACTAATGATGTGGATGGCAGGTTGTAATAAAAAAATAAAAACACACCTTTAACTCCTATAACTCCAGTAAATATTTATTTTGGAGTCGCTGAAGCCTAAAAGGTTTCAAGAGGGGAAAGCGTTCAAATAACTAATGTGGAACATCGATTAACTGGGATCGTGCAACGAATACAATATGGAAAACAAAAAATCAATTATTCACGTGATTCTTACCGGAGGAGTAGGAAGCAGGTTGTGGCCGTTGTCACGTAAGAGTCAACCTAAACAATATTTAGATATTTTTGACGGTAAGTCTTTATTTGAAATGACTGTAGATCGCAATCGCAATATTGCTGATAAAGTGATGGTCGTCGGGAATATTGATAACTGTCATTTGAGCAGAAAAATTCTGGAAAAAACGAGTACGGAGTATATTGATATCATAGAGTCGACGCCAAGAAATACGGCTGCAGCCATAGCATTTGCTGCTTTTGCCGCTGATCCGGACGATATTTTGATTGTAACACCATCGGATCATATTATTGGCGATATGGGAGAATATGAAATGGCAATCCAAGAAGCAGTAGAAAAAGCTACTCAAGGATCCATTGTTACTTTTGGTATTGTACCTACAAAACCGGAAACGGGTTATGGGTATATTGAACGCAAGGGAGATGACGTGATTTCTTTTAGAGAAAAACCGAATAAGGTTTCGGCGCGAGATTTTATAGCCAAAGGAAATTTTCTTTGGAACAGCGGAATGTTTTGTTTTAAAGCAAGCGTTTTGTTGGAAGAATTGAAAGCTTTTCACCCTGAAGTATATGAGAAATCGAAATTGGTTTGGGAAAGTAGTGCCAATGGGAATTTAGATTTAGCACTTTCTATGGATATTCCTTCCATTAGTATTGATTATGCGGTGATGGAGCGAAGTAAGAAAATAAAAGTGGTATCCTCTAAATTTGCTTGGTCTGATTTGGGTTCTTTCGAATCGGTGTATGATTATTTAGTTACGATTGGTCATGTTGTTGATGAAAATGGGAATATGGTGATTGGTACTACCAATTATACTGCTTTTATAGGGGTTAAAGACACTATTTTCGTTTATACGCCAACTGCGAATTTGATTTTGAAAAAGGAATTTTCACAGGATGTGAAAAGTGTGTATAATGCGCTTGAAAGAGAGAATTCGGATTTATTGAATTAAAAAGCCTTTACTGTATTTTGTCATCTCGACGGGAGATCGCATAAGTAGCAAGATAGTCGTAGTAAATGTGGTTTTGTGCTAAGAAGTTAATCTTTACTTTTTTAGCTCACCTAACTTTATTAGAAATGGTGTTTGCTTCGCCTGTTCGCTTCGCTCGGGTGTCTGAATCTTCGATTTCCTTGATGAAAAAAGTAACAAAAAAATCAAGCCTGAAAATAAAAAGCTTAAAAACTACCTTGAAGTTCCATTCCGTGCCCCGAGCCGTTCGTCCTGCGGACTCAACTCGCGGAGCACTGCCATTTTACTTCGTCGTTGTTTTTCTATGCTTTTTATTTAAGGGCGAGTTAAAAGTGGACGTTTAGATTGATAGTACTTTATCAGTCAGCTCGGGGGTCACTCCCTGCTGCCAGCGCATAAACCCAGGTTCTGCATTAGAAATCTACTGCATCTGAATTACTTCACAAAAAAAATATTTTTTATAGGAGTTCAGTGAATGTATTTCTTCTTCAAAACCAAGCACGTACTCCTATTTTTAAAATCAAAATACAAAAGTATTCTTTATTTAAAAATAGTCCGTGAGCACTTGCTTTTTTTGAATAATCCAGCTTCGTAACGAAGTCTAATGAAGAATCTGGGTTGAATTCTTACCGTGATTTTCTGGCCTAAAAAATATAAGGGCGGTTGTAGAAGTATCAATTATATATGCGGCTGTTAGGGTGAAATTCTTTTCGGGATTTTTTAGAGTGGCAACTATAAGGGAGGTTGTAGAAGTGTAAATTATCTATGTGGTTTCTAAAGTGAAATTATTAGCGTGATTTTTTAGTAAAAAAATATAAGGGCGTTGTAGTTTGTCATCTCGACGAAAGGAGAGATCACACAAGTAGATAGATAATTCTACTAGAGCGTATTTTTTATTTGAAGATGATTTTTACTTTTTTAGCTCACTTAACTTTATTAGAAATGGTGTTCGCTGAATCTTCGATTTCCTTGATGAAAAAAGTAACAAAAAAATCAAGTCTTCACTCCCTCGTCGGTCAAATTAGTTTTCGAACACTAAAAGAAAAGAACTCGCTGCGCTCAAACAGCTTTTCTTTTTACGTATTCTTCAAACATTTGACGCTCGACTGCGGAAGTTAAGGACGTTTGAATCTCGTAAATAACAACAATTTTATTTATAATTGAATTCCAAGGTAAAAAAAATATAGCTCGAACTGAGGTGTTGATTTTTAATGTCACTTCGTTTTCAGATCATCATTTTTAGTGTTTCAAAATTTTTTAATTTTGAAATGTATCGAGAAGTCGTGAATTTAGGAATATCCTTTCCAGTTGAAGAGATATAAATTAAGCATTGATAATTTCATTTAATGCCTTGAATATAATTGAAACTAAATATGAATAAAGACATAAAAATATATATTGCGGGACATAACGGTATGGTGGGTAGCGCTATCTGGCGTACGCTGACCGCTAAAGGCTATACTAATCTGATTGGCGCTTCAAGCAAGGAATTGGATCTAAGGAATCAACAAGCAGTAGCTGCTTTTATGGCAAAGGAAAAACCGGAAGTGATTATTGACGCTGCCGCGAAAGTGGGCGGAATATTGGCCAATAATAATTTCCCGTACCAGTTTATTATGGAAAACATGCAAATCCAAAATAATCTAATCGATACCGCTTTACAGTCTGGTGTGGAGAAGTTTATTTTTCTGGGAAGTTCCTGCATTTATCCAAAATTGGCTCCTCAACCATTGAAAGAAGAATATTTGCTTACGGGCCCTTTGGAACCTACTAACGAATGGTATGCTATTGCAAAAATCACCGGTGTAAAAGCCTGTGAAGCCATCCGAAAACAATTTGGAAAAGATTATGTGAGTCTGATGCCAACTAACTTATACGGCACCCATGATAATTTCGATTTAACTTCTTCGCATGTTTTACCAGCGATGATGCGAAAATTTCATGAGGCCAAGGAAAACAACAACGCTCCCGTAACTCTTTGGGGAAGCGGAACGCCTATGAGAGAATTTCTATTTGTCGATGATATGGCTCAGGCCGTTGTTTTTGCTTTAGAAAATAAGTTGCCGGAGTATTTGTATAATGTGGGAACCGGAGAAGATTTGACCATCAAAGATTTGGCTGAGACTATACAAAAGATAACTGGGCACGAGGGAGAAATCATTTGGGATGCCAGCAAACCGGATGGTACGCCAAGAAAATTAATGGATATATCCAAAATGCACGCTTTAGGATGGAAACATCAGGTTCTATTGGAAGAAGGAATACAGAAAACGTATGATTGGTTTGTAGCCAATATACAAAACGTAAAAAAAATAACACTGTAATTGCACAATATCTTTTTTGATACAGTCTCAATTACTTTTTTCTAGTAGCCCATTGCTGTTAAGTTGAGTAAATTCGATCGTCTCTTCGAGTAATTTTGAATATTAATGCGATAGCTTTAATGTTTAAAATTGTATCGAGAAGTCTTATTATTCATAAGGTTCTCGATACTTCCCGGAAATTTCCTATCGTAAATTCCCGCTCAACTCGAACTGACGAATCCCTAAATTTAACCCTAATTACGAACAACGAATAACGAACGATGTCTAACTTTTATTGCCAATCGATTTTCGTCCACCGGAGAACAACGAAGAACGAAGAACGAACAACGAGCAACGAACAGCGAGCAACGAATTAAAAAAATATGGACAATACACAAAAAGTAGCACTAGTAACAGGAATTACAGGTCAAGACGGGTCTTATTTGGCAGAATTATTATTAGAAAAAGGATATATGGTTCATGGTGTTAAACGCCGCGCATCTTCTTTTAATACACAACGTATCGATCATATCTATCAAGATCAGCATGAAGCACATGTTAATTTTAAATTGCATTATGGAGATTTGACTGACTCCACTAACATCATACGAATCATTCAGGAAGTACAGCCAGATGAAATCTATAATTTAGGAGCGATGTCACATGTAAAGGTTTCTTTTGATTCACCGGAATATGTTGCCAATGTAGATGGATTGGGAACCTTGAGAATACTTGAAGCGGTTCGGATTTTAGGTTTATGTAAAAAAACCAGAGTGTATCAGGCTTCTACTTCTGAACTGTATGGTGGATTAGCTGAGAATAAAAATGCGCAAGGTTTTTATGACGAAAACTCACCCTTTTATCCACGTTCTCCTTATGGGGCGGCTAAGATTTATGGTTTTTGGATTACTAAAAACTACCGTGAGGCGTATGATATGTTTGCCTGTAACGGAATTCTTTTTAATCATGAATCTCCAAGACGCGGTGAGACTTTTGTCACCCGCAAGATTACGATGGCAACTGCTGCCATTGCAAAAGGAAAGCAAGATTGCCTTTACTTAGGGAATTTAAATTCACAAAGGGATTGGGGACATGCTAAAGATTATGTAGAAGCGATGTGGCGTATTTTACAGCAAGATGTAGCTGAAGACTATGTGATAGCTACTGGGGTGACTACCTACATTAGAGATTTTGTTCGAATGGCCTTTGCTGAGGTTGGTATAGAATTGAACTTTCAAGGCGAGAATGAAAACGAAATCGCTACAGTAGCCGCTTGTAATAACCCTTTGTATCAGTTGGAAATAGGTACTGTGGTTGTACGTGTAGATCCTGAGTATTACCGTCCAACGGAAGTAGATTTATTAATAGGCGATCCTACCAAATCTAAAACACAATTGGGGTGGAAGCCGCAATATGATCTAGCTGCATTGGTGAAAGAGATGGTCGCGAGTGATTTGAAATTGTATTAGTTTAAAAACCGTATTTCAAAGATGGTTGGAATGCCATTTTAATTATTTTGAGTAGATATTTCTTTTCCAGTAATATAACCAATGGAATTGAACTATACTTGTACATACTAAAGTAGCATGATAAAAAATTTAATAGTATTTGGAACTCGTCCTGAAGCCATAAAAATGGCTCCTTTGGTAAAAGAATTTAATAAGAATAAGGAATTATTTGATACACGAGTTTGCGTAACAGCGCAGCATCGTGAAATGTTGGACCAAGTATTGGATTTTTTTGAGATTATACCTGATTTTGATTTAGATTTAATGAAACCTAACCAGAATCTGTATTCTTTGACTTCTGATATTATATTAGGTTTAAAACCAGTTTTGGAAGAGTTTAAGCCTGACTATGTTTATGTTCATGGAGATACCACTACCACTATGGCAACCAGTATAGCTGCCTTTTATTCGGGCGCTAAAGTGTGTCATGTTGAGGCTGGATTGCGTACCCACAATAAATGGTCTCCATTCCCAGAAGAACTCAATAGACAGATAACGGGTAGAATTGCTGATATTCATTTTGCACCAACAGTTACCTCAAAAGAGAATCTGTTGAAAGAAAATGTAATGACCGATTCCATTATAGTAACAGGAAATACAGTTATTGATGCCCTTTTAGACAGTTCTGTTCGCGTAAATAAAATTCAAAATAATGAGATAGAATTCTTGAAAAAAGAATTGGATTTCACAAAGCGTATCATTTTAGTAACGGGCCACCGTAGGGAGAACCACGGAGATGGTTTTATTAATATTTGTGCTGCTTTAAAGGATATTGCAATCGCAAACCCAGGCGTACAAATAGTATACCCTGTTCATTTAAATCCAAATGTAAAAGGACCAGTTTATGAAATTTTAGGCAATGTTTCAAACATCAAATTGATTGACCCTTTGGCTTATCCTGCTTTTGTTTGGTTGATGAATCAATCCTACTTAATCATTACGGATTCAGGGGGTGTTCAGGAAGAAGCTCCAAGTTTAGGGAAACCCGTTTTAGTTATGCGTGACACGACAGAAAGGCCAGAAGCCGTAGATGCTGGAACAGTTATACTAGTGGGTACTGATAAAAATAAAATTGTAACAGAATGCAATGATTTATTATCAAATACAGTAAGATATGAGCAGATGAGTGCTTTACATAATCCTTATGGGGATGGAAAAGCATGCGAAAGAATAGTCAAATTTATTGAACAATTATAATACAAAATATAATGAATACTCCAAAAGTAGTAACTATCGGTTTAGGATATATTGGATTACCGACATCAGCATTAATCGCTAACAATAACATTGCCGTTCACGGAGTCGATATCAATCAAAAAGTGGTGGATACTATCAATGAAGGGAAAATTCATATTGTAGAGCCTTCTTTAGAAGAAGCGGTTGAAAAGGCAGTTAAAGCAGGTTTTTTAAAAGCAGATACAAGACCAGTTATGGCTGATACGTATTTAATTGTTGTCCCAACACCGTTTAAGGCTAAAAACGAACCAGATATTTCTTTTGTTCAGGCAGCAACTAAATCCATACTTCCTTTATTAAAAGAAGGAGATTTGTATATCATTGAATCAACTTCCCCTATTGGAACTACTGAAAAAATGATGCATTATATCTATTCAGAACGTCCAGAATTGAAAGATAAACTTTATGTAGCGTACTGTCCAGAACGAGTTTTACCAGGAAACGTAATGTATGAATTAGTGCATAACGATCGCGTAATTGGTGGAGTAAATGAAGCTGCCACTAAAAAAGCGGTTGCCTTCTACAGTCAATTTGTAAAAGGGGAATTGCACGAAAGCAATGCGCGTACCGCTGAAATGTGTAAACTAACGGAAAATTCCTCCAGAGATGTACAAATAGCCTTTGCGAATGAGTTGTCCCTGATTTGTGCAAAAGCGGATATTAATGTTTGGGAATTAATTAAACTAGCAAACAAGCACCCACGAGTTAATATATTACAACCTGGTTGTGGGGTTGGGGGACACTGTATAGCGGTTGATCCATATTTTATTGTTGCTGATTATCCTATGGAATCTAAAATCATTGCATCAGCTCGAGAGATAAATAATTATAAATCTTTTTGGTGTGCTGAGCAGGTAAAAACAGCTAAGCTAGAATTCCAAATTAAAGAAGGTCGAAAAGCCAGCGTTGCGATTATGGGATTGGCATTCAAACCTAATATTGATGATTTAAGGGAATCTCCTGCCAAATATATCGCTCAAAGAGTGATGCAAGACGCACATGATGAAGAATATTATATTGTTGAGCCCAATATTCTAGATCATCATGTATTTAAAATATCGAATTATAAAGAAGCTGCAGAAAAAGCCGATATTATTGTGTTCCTAGTAGCTCATAATGAATTTAAATCCTTGAATATCGCAGTTGAAAAAATAGTATTAGATTTTTGTGGTGTGACAAATAAATAATTTTTTCTTGGTTATCTAGTAAAATCAGAAAGATGAGAAAAAAGCGTCTAGCAAAATAATTAGAGTAGATATTTTAATTTCATAAATGTTAAAAAAAATTAAGTTAAAGTTTAAATCCTTTTTTTCGGAAGGGCACAGCAGAACACTACTAGCCAAAAAAAATGTTGCTATTTCATTCTTAATTAAAGGGGGTAGTATATTAATAGGATTAATACTGGTTCCTTTGACTATAAACTATATCAGTCCGACGCAATACGGTATATGGTTAACTTTAAGCTCGATCATTAGTTGGTTCAGTTTTTTTGATATTGGTTTGGGAAATGGACTAAAAAATAAATTGTCGGAGACAAGTGCTTTGGGGCAAAATGAAAAAGGTCAAGTTTATGTAAGTACAACTTATGCAATTTTGATCCTCATTTCTTTTTTTGTGTTTTTGCTTTTCCTTTGTATTAACCCATTTCTTAATTGGAAAGATATACTTAATACCTCAAATTATGAAGGTGAATCATTAAATCTGGTTGCCCTTACGATTGTTAGTTTTTTTTGTATTTCTTTTGTAATACAACTAATTAATACCATACTTGCAGCAAATCATAAACCTGCTAAATCTTCTCTTATTAGTTTAATTGGATCTTTATTTAGTTTAATCCTTATTTTTATCCTCACTAAATATACAGACGCTTCTCTAATTAAACTAGTTTTAGTCCTAGCAGGAGTTCCTCTTATAGTGCAGGTAATTTCAAGCGTTTGGTTGTTCAGGACAAGTCTTATAAGTATTGCACCTAAATTTAAACTAATTGATTTTAAATACGCAAAAGAACTTTTAAGTGTTGGGAGTGTATTTTTTATCATTCAAATTGGTGCTTTGGTTCTTTTTCAAACGGATAATATTGTAATCACGCAATTGTTTGGGCCAAAGGAAGTAACTATTTTTAATATTGCCTATAAACTTTTCTCCGTTGTAATAATGGTATTCACAATAATTATTACTCCATTTTGGAGCGCATTTAGTGATGCATATACCAAAAAAGATATGGATTGGATAAAAGGAGTTATCACAAAAATGCAAAAATATTGGCTTTTATTAATTGTACTAACAATATGTTTGTTATTAATATCGCCTTTAGTATTCCAATTATGGCTTGGAGATAGTGTTAAAATACCATTTACTTTGTCTGTTGCTATGACAATTTATGTAATTGCTTATACATGGCAGACCATCCATGTTTTTTTATTAAATGGAATTGGAAAAGTTAGATTACAGCTCTACTTGGTTGTAATTAGTGCTGTTGTTAATATTCCTCTTGCGATTTTTTTAGGAAAAAAAATTGGATTGGCAGGTATAACTTTTTCTAATGCAATACTTTTTATTATAATGGGAATAATTTTCTCAATTCAATGTAAAAAAATATTAAATAATTCAGCGTCAGGAATATGGTTAAAATAAATATATATTTTTTTTTTAAAAATGTTTTTGAACTTGTGAAAATAGTTTTTCTAAGAAAGGAGATTAGTTGGGATTATTTGTCGTTAAAAATTAATGATTCAAAAATTAGTAAAGAAGCTAAAATTTATGGACCGTGTTCTATAAAAAATATATCAGTGGGCAAGGGTACTTATATCAGTATGAATTCAAGCATCTCATATGCAACTATTGGCAAATTTTGTTCTATTGGTCCTAATATGGTTTGTGGTTGGGGAATACATCCCTTGCAAGGTATCTCAACTTCTCCTGTCTTTTATTCTACTTTAAAACAGGTAGGTTATACATATGCCGAGGCTAATTTAGTTGATGAAAGAAAACCAATAACTATTGGTAATGACGTTTTTATTGGTGCTAACGTAACAATTTTAGATGGAGTAACTATTGGCGATGGTGCTGTAATTGGAGCTGGGGCCGTAGTAAATATAGATATTCCTGCCTACGCAGTTGCTGTTGGTTGTCCAATAAAAATTATTAAATATAGATTCAGCGATGATATCATAAAAAAACTATTGCAACTTCAATGGTGGAATAAAGAGGATGATTATCTAAAAAAACTATGTCCTAATTTTTTTGATGTTGAGAGTATAATAGAAGAAAGAGCTTAGTTGTGATTTACTTAGAATAAATTTGGTGCAAAATAAATTCAAATTACATCAAATTAGTAAAACGTATTTTTATGAGAGAAACGTTAGTAAATCCATGAATTGTGATAATTTTTTACCGTTTTATTATGATTGTATGTAAGAATGAAATATGGGCTGGTAACCCTGCCAAGTTTATTAGGAAAAATAATATTATATGATTTGTTATCTATTTGTAGTTCTTTGTATTATTGAGTTTGTAAAAAAAAGATACTTCAATGCTTTGATGTTTTTCTTTTTTTTATTTCTGGAAGGATTTCAGATTATTCCTATGGATATAATAACGCTAGGATTTTTCTCAGGCTATTCAGGAGATGCAGCTTTGCTCATTTTTTTTATTCTTCTTATTATAAGAGGTAAGTATTGGATGAACAATAGTATAAAGAATACGCTATTTTCTAAAACCATTTTTCTATTTCTGTTTATTTTGTCTTTGAATATGTTATATGGTCTTGCCAAAGGATATTCATTTGGTGATGTGTTTAAAGGAGCGAGATTATACCTTTTTTTACCAGGATTTCTTATGTTTACTGAAATCCCTTTACCCGTTTTTATACGAGTATTTAGGGTTCTCATTATAATAACTTTTTTTCAATCATTATTGTTCCTTCTTCAAGTTGTCACGGGTGTTACATTATTGCAAGGTCCTAAAGAGTTGTTCATGGATGATATTCAATATACCCGTTTCTATAATCTTCCAAAATTGCTTGACTTTTCGATGGCTATATGTTTGTTTTGGTTTCCTTTTAAATTATCAAAGTTAATTAGGTTTATTTTTATTGGAGTTTTTGCTTTGACGATCATCGCTCCATTGCATAGATCATATATAATAATGTGGTTCGTTGTCTTAGCGCTTTATTCCTTTTTTTACAATAATAGTTCTAAAAAAGTTCTGTATTTTTTGGCAATATCAACGGTTGCATTTATTCTTTCAACTCTTGAACTAATAAGGAATAGGTTTTCAGATGCTCTTGATCAAATAGCAGTCTTAACTACTGTCTATACTAGCGGAAAGGTGGAGGAAACCGGTACTTTTGCATACAGGGTCGCCCACTTATTAGAACGTTTATCATATATCAATTCGCAATCGTTGGGATGGTTTTTCGGAATTGGTTTATTGGATGAAAAAAGCCCGGAAGTTGCATCTTTACCTTTAAAAATAGGTTTGCCTGATCCCATCACCGGAGGTATAGTGAAGGTTTATACTCCTGATTTAGTATGGTCCTTGCTTATTCTAACTATGGGCTACGTTGGTGCTATTTTCTACATGGCTATTTTTATAAATATATTCAGAAAGTATTCGAAAAATATAAAAAGTATTGAAATATCTAAAGTCATTTTTATATTAGTATTGTTACCTATACTTTTATCTTTTGCTTCAAATACGCTTTTAAATCCGATCTTTTTTATACCAGTCTTTATTCTTATACTAATAATAGAGAAGATGAAATTTAACAATGGAGTGCTAACTCAAAAATAAACAAATAAAATGATTTCAATAATTACAGTAGTTTATAACGGAGAAAAGACAATAAAGGATACACTGGATAGCGTTTGTTGTCAATCGCTGTTACCAGCAGAATATATAATAGTTGATGGACTTTCTACCGATGGAACTATTGCTATTGTTAAAGAATACATGCTTAAATATCCTTTTATCAAATATATTTCAGAAAAAGATTCTGGTATTTATGATGCCATGAACAAGGGTATCCAGTTAGCTAATGGTAAATTAATAGGTATTATCAATAGCGATGATTGGTATGAAACTAATGCACTAGAGAAGATGTGGGATGCTTATGTGGGCACCGGATCTGGAATTTATTATGGTATTCAGCGAAATATAATTGATGAGAAAGAATTTTATTTGGAAAGAGCAAGTCATGAATTTTTGGCTGAAAAAATGATTCCCCATCCTTCCACTTTTGTTAGTAGTGATATTTATAAGGAATTTGGAGTTTTTGATTTAAAATTTGCTTTTTCGGCTGACTTAGAATTGTTAATCCGTTTTTCAAAATTAAATATTCCATTTTATAAATTGGATTCAATAATTTCAAATTTTAGAATAGGTGGCGCTTCCTCCACACCAAAAGCAGCTATGGAATCTCTATTTATTAGAAAGAATTATGGACATATTAATCTAAAGCGATATTATTTTAGTTTATTTAAATTTAAACTGAAACTTTTAATGAATTATTAAAATGGACAATAAATTAAATCCTAAAATAATTGTTTTGCCTTCATTTTATCCAATGGATTTTCATTATACCAGAGGAGGTTTCTTTGAAGAACAAACGAGATTAATTAAAAAAAGTGGTGCGGATGTTACTGTGATTTTTAATGAGGATCGATCTATGAAATCTTTTAGTTTAAGAAAGTTTAAGGATATCCATTTTCAGAAGCAATTTAAAATTGAAGAAAATCTACCAGTGTTAAGAAGGCTGAATTGGAATATAGTTCCAACAAAATTTGACTTTGGATGTAAATTTTGGGTAAAAAATTCCATAAATTTAGTTGAATCCTATATAAAGGAATATGGTAAGCCAGATTTGTTTCATGTTCACTGTGTTTTTAATGCAGGTCGCGTTGCAAAATATTTAAAAGAAAAATATAACATCCCATACATAATTACTGAACATTCAACTTTTTTTGCGTTATCAAATATTTCTATTGCTCAAAAAAAAAAGGCTTATGATATTTATAATAATGCTGAGCAGGTTGTTGTTGTAAGTCAACCTTTCAGAAAATTGTTAGCAGAAAAAACGGGTTTTAATATTAATAGAATTGATGTCATTCCTAATTTTATTGATACAGATTATTTTGATCCTAATTTTACAAGCACCTTAAATGGTTTAGAAAATTCAAAAATAATATTTACAGTTTGTCATCACAGTTATAAGAAAAGATTGGATAGACTTTTGGAAGCTTTCAAAATTGTTGCAGAACAATTTCCTGAGTGGAAATTAATTATTGGTGGTAATGGAGATGAAACTAATATTTTAAAAGGCAAAACAAAAGAATTAAACCTTCAAGAGAAAGTATCTTTTGTCGGTTTTCTAACAAAAGAGCAGGTTAAGGACTACATGAAAAAAGCCAATATATTTGTTTTACCAAGTGATGTCGAAACCTTTGGTGTAGTAGTAATTGAAGCAATGGCTATGGGTTTACCGGTTGTTGCAACGGCATCAGGTGGTCCTGAGGATATTGTTACTAAAGAAACTGGTATTATAGTGGAACGAAATTCAGAAAGTCTAGCAAAAGGTATAATCGAAGTAATATTTAACTATGGGTTTTATAATAAAGTAAAAATACGTTCATACGTTGTAAATAATTTCAGTGGTCAAACAGTAGCAAGTAAGTATATAAAATTGTACTATAAGGCAACTTCAGCCCAATAATAGATTATTTAATTAGTTTAAAAACATTAGTTTATGAAGATTTTTTTCATGGTACCCTTAGTAACTCATTATAGAGAAACATTTTTTCAAAAATTGATTTCTATGCATCCCGAACACGAATGGTTGATCATTGATGGAGAAAAAAAAGTGGATGATGGTAGGCCTAATTATAACAAGAAGTTTGATTTTCCACATAAGAGATTTGTGGAAACTATTAAAAAAGTGGGGCCGTTTTCACTGCGAAATTATCCGGGATTATTAGAGTTTATTAAAATTGAAAAACCAGAAATGATTCTTTTGCCTGGTATCGTTGGAACCAAAGCTTATAGAGATTTAGCACATTTGGCACGAAATAAAACTTTTAAATTGGTAATGTGGTCTTGTCTTTGGGAGCATCCTGATGTTAAGAGTAGTTGGCTAAATGGTTTTAAAAAAAATATTTCCAAAAAATATTTTAATAGTGCTAGTTATCAAATTACTTATAGTTCTTATGCGAAAAAAAGATTAATAGAATATGGTTTTCCGGAAGAAAAAGTTGCGATTGCCTTTAACGGTATTGAATTAGATGGTTTGGAAGCTTTACGAATGGATCAGTTAAAGTTTTCAGAATTGAAACGAAAATTAAATATTGAAGAAGGAAAAAATATTTTTTTATGTGTGGGTGGTTTGGGCGCAGATAAAAATGTATTGTTATTATTAAAGGCTATTTTATTATTAAAAAAACAAAATCTGACACAATCTTTTATTTTACTCATTATTGGAGATGGTCCCGAGGCTAAAAGGCTTAATGATTTTGTTTTTGAGAATACGCTATATGACGAGGTAAAGTTTTTAGGCAGAATTGTTGATGGTATAGATGATTATTTTCAGTGTAGTGATTGTTTAATATTACCAGGAGCAGGCGGTTTGTCATTAAATCAAGCGATGTATTGGGAAAAGCCATGTATAGTATCACATGCTGACGGTACAGAAGATGATTTGATAATAGACGATGTTACAGGATTTAGATTTGATAATGATAATGTAATTTCATTAAGTGAGGCTATATTACGGTTCTTAAATAGCTCTCTAGATGACTTAAAACTAATGGGAGAAAAGGGGAATGCCTTAATAAGAAGCCAAAGTAACGTTGATCAAATGGTTAAAACCTTTGGGAAGGTTATTACTTTTATTAGATAATAAAAAAGAGGATTGTCAAGTTTTTAATTCTCAAGAGATTTTTTCTTTACGTCACAGAATAAAATATGAAATCGTTAATTAAAAAAAAATGAAAATTCTTATCATTCATACCCATTATCAATTACATGGTGGTGAAGATTCTGTAGTAGAGCAAGAAATAGAATTGTTGAAAAAGAAGCATGATGTCTTAGTATTGTTTTTTCAAAATCAGGGTGGTTGGAAAGGAGCCTTACAATTTATTGGTTCAATTTGGAATATTAGCGCAGCAAAAAAAGCAGTACAGAAGATTCATGGATTTAAGCCAGATATCGTGCATATACACAATTGGCATTTTGCACTGGGACCTTTTATTTTTAGAGAAATACATCGTTTAAATATCCCAATTGTTCATACCGTTCATAATTATCGTTTGTTATGTCCTTCGGCAATACTTTTGAATAAAGGAAAATTATTTACAGACAGTTTGCAACAATCATTTGCCTGGAGTGCAGTGCGCAATAAAGTGTATCGTTCTTCAATTGTACAAACATTTTTGCTCGCTTTTGTAGTGTGGTTTCATAAGACAATAGGGACTTGGAAAAAAATTAATTGCTACATATGTTTAACCCCTTTTGCTGTTGAGCTATTCCAACAATCTAATTTTATGGTTTCAAAAGAGCATTTTACAGTAAAGCCAAATTTTAGAATTGCTCCAATTATTGATAGTACAATTAAAAAAGAATCACATTTTCTGTTTATTGGACGCTTATCTGAAGAAAAAGGAATTGATGTTTTATTAGATGCTTTCAAAGGACTGCCATTTTTGATTAAAATTGCAGGGGAAGGACCTTTGCAAGAGCTAGTTGAAAAAACAGCTAAACAATTTTCTAATATTAGTTACTTAGGCAATCTAAGTTGTGAAAAAATTGTAACAGAATTACAAAAAACGGAAGCCTTAATAGTTCCTTCGGTGTGTTATGAAGGAATGCCAATGACAATAATAGAAGCTTTCTCAGTTGGTACTCCTGTAATAGCTTCTAATTTAGGTGCGATGAGCTCAATGATTTTAAACGAAAAGAATGGTTTTCATTTTGAATCAGCTAACGTGAATGATTTAAAAAAAACTATTGCTAAGTTCCATATGCTTTCTGATTCAATAAAAAAAGAAATGAGATATAATGCTTTTAAGAGTTACACAGAAAAATATTCGCCAGATTTACAACAAGAATATTTTGATGCTATTTATAATAATCTTTTAATAAGAGAATAATATTTTTTTTTAAGAAAAAGGTTTAATATTTTTAATTAATAATGACTAATTCAATGCCTACTGTTTATTTACAGGATTATGCTGTTTTTAGTGGTGATTTAAAGAGATGCTTTATTTCAGATAAAACGTTAATAAATACCATTAATCAATATTCCTATTGCATTGCGGAGCGGGATGCTGTCTTTAAAACGGCCTTACAACAATCGGATATTTTATTACCTGACGGTATAGGCATTGTTGCAGCAGTTAAATTGTTGAGCGGCCAGAAAATAACAAAAATTGCTGGAGCAGATATCCATCATTATTTGTTAGAGGAACTGAATAGAAAAGGAGGAAGTTGTTTTTATTTGGGATCTACTGATAACACCTTAAAAAAAATTGTAGCACGACTTTCAAAAGAGTTCCCGAATGTTAAAGTATGTACTTTTTCTCCACCCTACAAACCCGAATTTTCAGACACCGATAATTTGCAAATGTTGGAAGCAGTAAATGTCTTTCAACCAGATGTTTTGTTCATTGGTATGACAGCACCAAAACAGGAAAAATGGAGCTATCAGCATAAAACTAAATTAGACGCTAAGATTATTTGTTCTATTGGTGCCGTTTTTGATTTTTATGCAGGAACTGTAGATAGACCCTCTCCTTTTTGGATCAAATTGCAATTGGAATGGTTTATTCGTCTTTGCAATGAACCTAAACGCATGTGGAAACGATATTTGTATTACGGCCCATTATTTGTCAAATCAATTATTCTACAAAAAATAAAATCCTTTACATAACAATGTCAAACTTTACTATTTCAATGAAAAGCATTTATAAGCTGCTAACAGCAAGCGTACTATTATTTACAGCATTCACCTTGTCTAATTGCGAAACAGAAACAGTTAAACCAACTAATTCGCAAACAAATATTTTAAATGTAAAACCCAACGATTCTATAGTAAATGTAACAGTTTCTGTAGGTCCAGTGCTTGATTCTATTCAATCTCTTGATTTAAAAAGCATTGATTTTAAACCGTCAAATCAACCTCTCAGTTTTCCGTCTATTGCCATTGGTGATATAGTTGGGAATGGTAATAGCCGTAATATAATTTCATTGACAAATTCAGGGTGGACGCATCCCTCTGTTTTATATTTTGACACTGCCTGGAATGGTTATCATTATTGGTGCGCCATTACACCCTATCCAAACAGTGATGCACAATATGAAAATCCTCATATATTTTGTTCAAATGACGGAATTACATGGAATGAACCGATTAACATTGTTAATCCAATAGAATACTCTCCTGCAGGTTTGGCCTATAGTTCGGATGTGAATTTGATGTTCAAGGATGGTTGTTTATATTGTTATTGGAGAGATAATAATATTACTGTAAACGGACTATTAAGAAGAGCTCTTTTAGTTAAAAAAAGTTTTGATGGGGTCAATTGGACACCTAAAGAATTGGTAGCAAGTTGGCCTACTAGTGGTATTGATGTTATAGCACCTTCTGTTCTAAAAAATGGGAATGATTATTATTGTTACGGTGTTTGCAACGGCGAAGCTATTCAAGGTAGTTATTATACTCAATATTGTATACGTAGAACTGTTAGTAAGAGTGAACTTAAATTTACAATAGACAGAAATAAGGGTTATGAATTAATTAATATTGAAGGAAGACCCTGGGGTAACAAGCAAGAACCTTGGCATACAGATGTTCAAAAAATAGGTAATATATGGTTAATACTTGTTGCTACAACTGATAATGGTCAGTATGGCGCTAATAGCCGTTTATTTTTAGGTTACTCATTGGATGGGTTGAATTTCTCTTTTAATGACAAACCGCTTTGTAATTCAATTGGAACTTATAAAAGTGGATTTGTACCAACCTATGATCGTCAGAATAAAAGAATGATAATTCAACTATGGCGGACCTCACTTGCAAATAACTGGCAAGTTTTTTACGATGAATTTTTTATAAATATTACTTAAAAACTAATTCAATTAGCCACTATACAGACTCGTTAAAATAAAAAAGATACTAACGGGTATTTAGAATAGTGTTTGATTAACTACATAAAATATAATTCTCATCATTTCAACGTTGTAAACTAATTTGTTTTTTATAGGCATTATTGCACCCAAACTACAGATATGAAGGTTGTGTCCATAAAATATAACCGGATGCTAAGCTCTAGTGGTTTTTTTTTAGCTTTTACTCCGGTGCTGTACAAGAACCGAAAACAATGTGGAAAGGTATTTGTATTTGGTTCCGTTTTTATCAAATTGATTGTGAGGGAGAAATTTAATCATATAGCAAAAAAATTAATCGTTTAACCGTTTAAGAAAAGGGAAGGTTATTTTTCGCTTACTCAAAAAAAAAGATTGCAATCGATTAAGCAATTAAACAAATAGCCGAGCGTAATCCCAAAAATTAAAAGTAAAATAGAAATCTCCAATAAGTTATGTCATTATTAAAAGAGTTATCTGCTTACCGTTTTTCCCGCTATTTCAAACTATGTTTTGTACTTTGGGATCTGGTTTTATTGAACGGCGCTATTATTCTATCCTTTCTGGTTCGTTATCAGAGTTTAGAACGGATGCATCTTAAGGAAGTAAGAACCATTTCTTTATTATCGAACCTGCTTTGGGTTTTTTTATTGGTGTACAAAGATGCCTATAGAATCATTCGGATTGAGCGGATCGAGTCCATATTGATACGCATGATAAAGCATATAACGATTCATCTATCGCTGGTTGCTGTATTTGTGACTGTTTTGAAATTTTCGGAGATTTCACGTTTGCGCATCCTGTATTTTTATTTGATTTTTTTTATTTTGCTTTTTGTGTCCCGTGTGCTGTTCATGAAATTTTTAAAATACATCCGGGCAGAAGGCTATAATTTCAAAAACGTAATTATAGTAGGAGCCAATGATGCCGGGGAGAATATGCGCAAGATACTGTCAAAAGATTTGACTTATGGGTATAGAATACTAGGGTTTTTTGATGATAAAGTAGATCCATTTGCGCCAATAGGAGCGCCTATACTAGGTGGATTTGATGCTATTCAAGATTATATCAGTACTAACAACATCGATGAAATGTACATTGCGTTACACATTGATCGTATTAAAACCATTCATCAATTAACGGCCTTGTGCGAACGGCATATGGTGCGTATCAAGTTTATTCCTGATTTCCAGCAATACACCCGATCCCGTAAGGTTGAAATTACTTTTTATGAAAATACGCCGGTATTGATGTTGCGTAAGGAGCCGTTGGAAGGATCCCTTAATCGACTGTTGAAAAAAACAGTTGATCTTTGTTTTTCTCTTGGGGTAATTGTTTTGATTTTCCCCTGGTTGTTCCCCATACTAATTATTCTAATCAAATTGGATTCTCCTGGCCCGATTTTTTTTAGACAAAAGCGCTCCGGTCGTGATAATAAAGAATTTTGGTGTTTGAAATTCCGCACGATGCGGATGAATTCGGCTGCAGATCATGTTCAGGCGACAGTTGGTGACAAAAGAGTTACTAGGCTAGGGGCATTTATGCGTAAAACCAATATCGATGAATTGCCGCAGTTTTTTAATGTTTTTTGGGGTACTATGTCTGTTATTGGTCCGCGACCCCATATGCTAATTCATACCGAACAATACTCTGAGTTAATTAATAATTATCTGGTGCGTCATTATGCCAAACCGGGTATTTCGGGTTGGGCACAAGTAAACGGTTTTAGAGGTGAAACTAAAGAATTGATCGAAATGAAAGACCGAGTTGATTATGATATTTGGTATATTGAAAACTGGAGTCTTTTATTAGATATGAAAATTATTTATCTTACGGTTTATAATGTGTTTAAGGGGGAGGAGAAGGCTTATTAGTGTTCAGTTTCAGTGTTCAGTGTTCAGTGTTCAGGTTTTAGTGATCAGTGATCAGTGATCAGTGATCAGTTTCAGTGTTCAGTGATCAGTTTTCAGTGATCAGGTTTCAGTGATCAGGTTTCAGTGATCAGTGTTCAGTTTTCAGTTTTCAGTTTTCAGTGTTCAGTGATCAGTTTTCAGTGAACACTGAACACTGATCAGTGATCAGTGTTCAGTGTTCAGTGTTCAGTGTTCAGTGAACAGTTTTCAGTGTTCAGTATTCAGTGTTCAGTGTTCAGTGTTCAGTGAACAGTTTTCAGTGATCAGTGATCAGTTTTCAGTGATCAGTGTTCAGGTTTTAGTGATTAGTCATCAGTGTTAAGGGTTTGTGATCCGTTTTTAGTATTCCGTTCTTAGTTTCCGTTTTCGGTGGTTAGTGAATGTGAGTTGGAATTGTGTGTAATGTGTTCAAACGAGAGTAATAGGCGTACTAATTAAGAGGGTTATTCGGTTATATTGATATGAAATACTAAAGTTGTAATTAATGCGGCGTATTCCCCTCTTGAGAGGGGTTAGGGGTGTGTTCTTTTGTTTTAAGTCACTATTCTGTGTAATGTTCCAGATAGCTATCGGAACACTCGAATGGACCCGTCTATAAAAACTCACAGAGGCTCAATTAAATACTGAATACGGGTTGTTGCAACAAACCCATTAAAAAAAACGTACTAAAAGACACCGTATATCGAGACGATTTTTGGATATTTTTGTACTTTTCTACTGCTGATTAAAAATAAACACACCCCTAACCCCTCTCAAGAGGGGAATTTGTCGGTGCTTTTGTATTTATTCAGAGTTAAAAAAAATTCCAAATTTTAAAACCGGCAATTTTTTCAGTTCGGTTTTTAAAAGCGAACTGCATATAGGATATTTTTGTACTTTTCTGCTGCTGATTAAA
>NZ_FRCL01000009.1:23921-54970 GCF_900142885.1 Flavobacterium xinjiangense
TTTGTCGGTGCTTTTGTATTTATTCAGAGTTATGACAAATTCCAAATTCTAAAACCGGCAATTTTTACGGTTCGGTTTTTAAAAGTGAATTCACTGGTTGTGTTGTTTTTTTAACTTAATACATTTTTTAATACCTATATTTGCAACTTTTAAAAATTAAAAGCATATGAAATACTTTTCTTTAGTACAAAAAACAATTCCGTTGTTTTTGATATTGTTCCTTTTTTCTTGTGCTTCCCGAAAGGATATCGTCTACTATCAGGGTATTGATGGAATGGCTCCTGCAGAAAAGTCTGCTTCCTATGAAATAAAAATACAACCCGATGATTTGTTGATGATTATTGTTTCTGCTGAAGATCCGGAAATTGCGATGCCCTTTAATTTGAAATCAGTCAGCATGGTGAATCCCGGTAAACAGGATATTATTCGAGGACAAGAAACGATGCAATTGTATCTGACAGATGCCAATGGCTTTCTTGAATTTCCTGTTTTAGGGAGATTGAAAGTAAGTGGTATGTCACGCTCTGAAGTACTTCAACTGTTGCAACAAAAAATAGCGGTTTATATTAAAAACCCAATGATTAACCTTCGTGTCATGAATTTTAAAGTTTCGGTACAAGGGGAAGTGAATTTACCGGGTACCTACCCAGTAGCTTCCGATCGAATTACTTTGATTGAAGCGTTAACGATGGCAAAGGATTTGACGATTTACGGCAAAAGAAATAATATATTGGTTATTCGAGAAATTGACGGAGTAAAATCCTATAACAGGGTTGATATTACTACAGCAGATTTTATTAATTCCCCTTTTTATTACTTGGCGCAAAATGATGTGGTTTATGTAGAGCCGAATAAAAATAAAATAAATGGTGCAGCAATAGGTCCGAATACCGGAGTTATTATTTCTATTTCTTCTTTATTGATCACTTTGATTACCTTACTAATTACTACTACCAAATAAAATTTGCATGGATAACAACCACTTTGACGAAGATTTCGAGAACGATTTTCAATTTAAAGAATTTTTAAACAAATACTCTATACACTGGAAATGGTTTGCTTTAGGGGTTAGTGTTTGCTTACTTTTGGCTTTTTTGTATTTACGTTATACGATTCCGCAATACGAAGCTTCCACTACGATATTGGTAAAAGATGAAAAGAAAGGCGGTATGCTTTCTGAATTGTCTGCTTTTGCTGATTTGGGTATGGGCGGTGGTCTGAAAAGCAATGTGGATAATGAAATTGAAATTTTGAAATCCAGAACTTTGGTAGAAAGTACAGTAAAAAAGCTAAATTTAAATACCTTTTTTACCGTAAGCGGTAAAATTGTAGATAAAGAAATTTATGAGGAAACACCCATTGAAGTCTATTTTGTCGATAAAACGAATGAATTTTACCAAAATACAATTGACTTTAATTTTTCAGAATTGACAGCCAATACATTTGAATTAGATAATGAAATACTGGATGGTTCGACTAAAGTAATTCTTAGCGATAAAAAAATGTTTCGCTATGGGGAGGAAATTCCTACTCAGTACGGCCGTTTAATAATTAATAAATCGAAGTTTAACAGAAGTCATTTCAAAGATAAAGGGAAAACAATTAGGATTGTTATTAATCCCTTGGAAGATGTGGTAGATAGTTTTAGAAAGCGACTAAAAGTAGAGCCGATAAGCAAAACTAGTAGTGTCGTTACCATTTCAATAACGGATGCAAAAGTAAAAAAATCAGAAGCTTTCTTAGATAATCTGATTCAAATTTACAATGAAGATGCTGCAGCTGACAAGAATTTTATATCTGAAAATACTTCTAAATTTATTGCCAATCGATTGACTTTAATAACGCAGGAATTAGATGGTGTGGAGCAGGATGTGGAAAGTTTTAAGAAGGCGAATAAACTGACTGATATCGAATCAGAGGCGAAACTTTTTATTGAGGGATCGAATGAATATGATAAAAAAGGCGTAGAAACTGAGATTCAGTTAAATGTTGTATCCTCGATGTTGGACTTTATGAAAAAAAGTACCAATGCCGATTTACTTCCCAGTAACATTATTGCAGGTTCTGGAGATACTTCGGGTTTAATCAGTTCGTACAATCAGCTGGTTTTAGATCGAAACCGAATCCTGAAATCGGCGACTACTGCCAATCCTTCCGTGGTTAAAATGGATCAGCAAATTGCTTCTTTGAAATCGACCGTGACGACAAGTTTATTGCGCCTGCAATCCAGTTTAAACATTCAGAAAAGAGATTTAAATAGTAATGAAGGGATTTTGAATGCTAAAATTGGAAAAATTCCAGTTCAGGAGCGCCAGTTTAGAGTTATTGCCAGACAGCAAAAAGTGAAGGAAGAGCTCTATTTGTATTTATTACAAAAAAGAGAAGAAACCGCTATTTCTTTGTCGGCTACCGAGCCTAACGCCAGAGTAATCGATTCTGCGAAGGCTGGAAAAATGCCGATTGCGCCTAAGAAAAATATCATCTATTTAGGTGCCTTATTGCTAGGATTGCTTATTCCTTTTGGAATTATCTACACGGATGATTTATTAGACACTAAAATTAAGAGTCGAATGGACCTGGATGGAAAGACGGTTGTCCCATTTATTGGGGATGTACCTACCGCGGAGAATCCTTCGGAAATTATAAAATCGGAGAGTAGGACTAGTTCTGCGGAAGCTTTGCGAATCATCAGAACCAATCTGGAGTTTATGTTGAGTAAAACGGAAGAAGGTCAAGCCAAAACACTATTTCTGACATCTACTTTCCCTAAAGAAGGAAAGACCTTTGTGTCGGCTAATCTTGCCGCAACTTTTGCCTTATCCGGAAAAAAAGTATTGTTAATAGGTATGGATATCAGAAATCCAAGATTAGACGAATATTTTACTTTACCGGAAAGAGGAGTTACCAATTATTTGTCCTCCAAAGATTTAAAACTGGAGGATCTGATTATTAAATATGATGGATTTGAGGATTTTCATATCCTTCCTGCAGGAATAATACCACCCAATCCTGCAGAGCTGTTGATGAGCAAAAAAGTTGATATACTTTTTGCAACCCTAAAAGCACAGTACGACTATATTATTGTAGATACTGCACCGGTAAGTTTAGTGACGGATACTTTATTGATTGCGAAGCACGCCGATTGTTTTATTTATGTTGCACGCGCTAATTTTTTAGAGAAGCGTATGCTGAATATTCCAAATACACTGTATAAAGAGCAAAAGCTGCCTAATATGTGTCTGTTACTAAATGATACAGATTCCACAAAAGGATATGGTTATGGCTATGGCTATGGAGCAAAAATTGTCAAAGAACCGTGGTATAAAACAGTGTTGAATATCCGTAATTAATACTTTTAGCTATGAATTTTCACAAATTATTTTGATTAACCCGTTGGCTGCAATTGGATTTAATTATTAAAAGTTACAAATTGTATAGTTAAGACTTCTTGATTTTGTTCATTTTGAGGGACGAGAAATCGCATTTTGTGAATCTATAATGTGATTCCTCCTATGTCGGAATGACAAAATAGCAACCTTTTTAATTTTTAAATAATCGCACCTAACGGGTTATTATTATTAAATAGTGTGTTCATGTTAATTTTTTCAAAGCGTTTGTGTCCGTTAAATTAATCTGTTTTTTAGATAAGTATGGCAAAAATTTAATGCTGTATTTTAATAAAGCTATAAATTTCTTTGCCACAGATTTCACAGATTAGCGCAGATTAATCCGTCACGTAGCTTTAATTTTTTTTAATCCTTCTAATCTGTAGCAAAAACTCTTTTTAATAATTGCGATACTATTTTTTTTTGCTACTTCGTAGTATAAATCTTCGTGTCTACGTGTTTTAATTTTTGATTTGATTAAAATTTATAAATTACACTCAAAAGATTACTTGCCTGAAATAAAATAATTTTAAAAGTTTGCAGGATATTTTTATTTTGTAAACTTTTTTCTATTTAATGCTGTTATTTCTTATAGAATTCACGTTTTTTTTGTCATTTTAAAAGCAATTGTGATTACTTTTGTAGCAGGAAAGTAAGTTAATTGTATAGTACACTACTAGGAACCAAATAAGTGACGTTTTTGTTTTATATTTCCTACTGAAACTATAGATTTTTCTATAATTTTACTCTAGCTTTGTACCAGTTTTAAAAAAAACAGTGAGCCATTATGTGGCTTACTGCAGCGAAGCTATGTGAAGTTCATACTATTCAGGTTTGTTTTAGAAAATAGAAATAGAATACGATACGTAAATTGTAAATTTTTGATTAAATATGAGAAAAATAATTATTCTAGCTGTGTTTTTTATAGCGCTTTTTAACTCCTCAACAATTATGGCGCAAGATTTGTTGAAAAGTACCGATTTGAGCACGCTGAAAGTAGATTATTTATCGGATAGTGATATTGCGAAAATAAAAAGCCAATTGCAAACTAATAATTTAACTATTGAGCAAGCAGAACCAATGGTCTTGGCCAAAGGCATGCCAGCATCGGAATTTGCCAAATTAAAAATCCGTTTGGGACAAATAAAAAGTAATGATGTCGTTGGTGAAAAGGATGGTTCGAAGGGGGAAGAGGAATCGGAAGAACTTACCCGAAAACAAGAAAAGATTGTCAATACGAAAGTAAAAGATTCAATTAATGCTTTGGTTTTTGGTTCGGAACTTTTTGATAATCCTACCTTAAATTTTGAACCCAATTTGAAATTAGCCACACCGGTAAATTATGTATTGGGGCCAGGTGATGAATTGCAAATTAGTGTTTATGGCGTACAGGAATTTAATGCCTCAATTCCGGTAACCATGGAAGGTAAGGTTAATATCCAGTATGTAGGCCAGATTCCCGTTTCAGGAATGACTATAGAAGCGGCAACCCAGAAAATAAGAAGCGCCATTGCTAGAGTGTACAGCACTGTTGCATCCGGACAATCCCAAGTGGGGATTAGTCTGAGTCGGATCAGAACCATTCGAGTTACTATAATAGGCAGTAAACAACCGGGTAATTATTCGATTTCTTCCTTAGCAACCGTATATAATGCTTTATTTCTGGGTGGTGGACCGGGAAAGAATGGTAGTTATAGAAATATTGAATTGTTGAGGGATAATAAAGTATATCGCAATGTTGATATTTATCGTTTTTTAGTCAATGGTGACCAAGCGGATAATGTGGGATTAAAGGATAATGACGTTATTCGAATTCCTGCCTACAATCAAAGAGTTACCGTTGAAGGTCAGGTTAAACGTCCTGGTATTTTTGAAATGAAAAAAGGCGAGACATTTGCAGATTTATTGTCTTTTGCTTCAGGGTTCAATGAATTTGCCTATACAGTTTCGGTAAACGTGTTGCAAAAAACGGATAAAGAATTTAAAGTCCGTGATGTCAAATTCGCAGAATTTAATACTTATAGACCTTCCTCCGGGGATGTATTTAGAGTAACGAAAATTTTAAACCGTTTTGAAAATCGTGTCAAAATTGACGGTGCCGTTTTCAGACCTGATACCTATTCTTTTTATGAAGGAATGCGTGTTTCCGATTTGATTGCAAAAGCGGAGGGGTTAAAAGAAGATGCGTATAGCAACAGAGCTCGAATCATTCGATTAAAATCAGATTTGACAACGGAGATTGTCAATGTGAATTTGGTTAAAGCATTGGAGGGAGACCTTGAAGCCGATGTTACTTTGAAAAAGGAAGATATAGTAACGGTATATTCTGTTTTGGATTTTGTTGAGGAATATAAAATAACCATTGATGGCGAGATTAAAAAGCCGGGAATTTATGACTATCATGAAAACTTAACCTTAAATGACTTATTGGTTCAAGCTGGCGGATTAACAGGATCTGCTTCTAAAAGAGTGGAGATAGCAAGAATGATTCAGTCGGAAACAATTGATGATGCCAATCCTAATAAAGCGGAATTGTTTAATATCGAAATTACGGCTGATAACAACGAACAGTTGAAAAACTTTGATTTGAAGCCTTTTGATGTAGTGAATATTCGTAAAATGGCAGTTTATAAAAAGCCAGAGATGGTAACCATAAGCGGTGCTGTTAATTATGCCGGAAAATATGTTTTGGCATCGAAAAAAGACAGAGTCTATGATATTGTGGAAAGAGCCGGTGGTCTGACATCATTAGCCAATATAGAGGGAGTTAGAATCAAAAGACCGATACAAGGCAAACAAATTGAAGCGGTAGAAAGTGTTGATTTGAATTTGGGTAAAAAGGATAGTATACAAAAAAAACTGACCAAAAAATTAAAAGAAGATTTAAAATTTGCCACCATACCCGTAGATTGGAAATCGATTGTTAAAAACCCGAAAAGCAATACCAATGTAACATTGTTTCCCGGAGATGAAATTGAAGTGGCGGCTTTTAATGAAGGTGTAAAAGTTACCGGTAATGTATTGTTGACTTCTGAGATACCTTATCAAAAAGGGAAAGGGTTTAGATATTATATAGGTTCTGTTGGAGGTATAGATAATAAAGGCTGGAAAAAGAAGGCGTATATTATTTATCCTAACGGGAAAGCGGCAGTAGCACACACGTTCTTATTTATACGATCCTATCCTAAAGTGACTCCGGGATCTCAGATCATTGTTCCTGAAAAACCAGAAGTCAAAAAGATGAGTACAGGTGAATTTGTGAGTATAGCTGGAGTATTGGCGAGTTTGGCTGGAGTTATTATTGCGATATTGAGGTAGTGTTCAGTGGTCAGTGTTCAGTGATCAGTGGTCAGTATTCAGTATTCAGTGGTCAGTGATCAGTATTCAGTGGTCAGTATTCAGTGGTCAGTGTTAAGTATTCAGTGATCAGTATTCAGTGATCAGTGGTCAGTATTCAGTGATCAGTTTCAGTGTTTAGTGAAGAGTCTCAGATAGCAGATTTAATTTGTTTTAGCTCCACCCTAAAGGGAGACCAATGAAAACAGATAACAGCCTTTTGTCGACGTCATTTATAATATACATTTCAATACAATTAAATAAAATACAAGCGAAAAATCTTGATACAATGAATAAAGAAATACCTAACGACGAAATCTCTTTAAAAGAATTGCTTGAAAAAGCCAGAGAATGGTTCTCCTATTTAGTTTCGCAATGGAAAGTTATACTATTGGCAGGGATTGTAGGAGCCAGCTTAGGATTATACTATTCCTATAGTAAGAAGCCAATTTACACAGCTACCTTATCGTTTGCTCTTGAAGATGAAAAATCCGGCGGTGGACTAGGAGGCGCTTTAGGTTTAGCAAGTCAGTTTGGGCTTGATCTCGGAGGTGGTGGCGGTAGTATTTTTACCGGTTCTAATTTGACGGAGTTGTTTAAGTCCCGTAGCATGGTCGAACAAACTTTATTAAGTCCTGTTGCTTCTAACGACAAAAGTATTTCTTTGGCCGAAATGTATATCCAGAATAAAGGATGGAGGGATAAATGGAGCGCTAATCCTAAATTCAAAGACATTCAATTTCTGCCTAATGTGAAACGCAAATACCTTAGCAGGGTGCATGACAGTATTTTGGGTGTGATTTATGAGGATTTGTCAAAAAATGGATTGTCCGTTGGACAAAAAGACAAGAAAATAGCTATCATAACTATTGATGTGTCTTCAACCAATGAATTGTTTGCTAAATATTTTACAGAAGCACTTGTTAAGGAAGTATCCAATTTTTATGTTACTTCTAAAAGTAAAAAGGCACGTATGAATATGGATATACTCGAACGTCAAACTGATTCTATTCGAAGGGAACTCAATGGAGCCATTACAGGAGTAGCTGTTGCCAATGATAATACCTTTATGCTAAACCCTGCACTCAATGTTCGCCGTGCCCCTTCGGCCAGAAGACAAGTAGATGTGCAAGCGAATACTGCAATATTAACTGAATTAGTAAAGCAGACTGAAATGGCAAAAGTGACTTTGCGAAAAGAAACGCCATTAATTCAGGTGATTGACCGGCCTATTTTGCCCTTGAAGAAAGAGAAATTTGGGAAAGTCAAAGGCATTGTTTTGGGTGGGTTCTTGGCTCTTTTTGTCGCAGTTATAGCATTGATTTTTAGAAAAATTTTGAAGGGATTATGATTTTTATCAAATGTGTACTCTTAATCAAAATCTAATAAAGAAATAATGTCTAGAATAGAACGTTTAGAATGGGACTCCTCATTTTTTGGGTATGAAGTTGGAAAAATAGTTGCAAATGATACTGCTATTTTTGGTTTGAATGATTTTATTGAGAGAACAAAGGAGTTTAAACTGATATATCTTTTTTCAAAACAGAGTATTAGCTTACCAAATATAACTCTGGTGGACACAAAAGTAGTCTTATCTCAAGTTTGTACTGAAATTGTAGCAGAAGATAATGTACTGATACAATCTTTTAATTCTAAGAAGCATTGTTTTGCCGAATTAAAGGAGCTAGCACTTGAAAGCGGAATATATTCGAGATTTTACATAGATAAAAATTTTAGAAATCAGGAGTATGAGAAGTTATATACGCGATGGATTGAAAACGCTGTAAACGATGCTGCAACTTTCGATATAATTATTGCTATCAGAAATAATGCAATAATAGGATTTGCGACATTAAATAAAAAAAATAGTTTATTAGCTGATATTGGACTTGTTGCAGTGTCAAAGAACTCAAGAGGGTTAGGTGTTGGTAAACAATTAATTCAAGAGGGCATTTTAAGGTCAAAAATAGCTGGATTTACAGAAATTCAGGTTGTTACCCAAATGAATAATGTAGCCGCAATGAAGTTGTATCAGTCGGCTAATTTTAAAATAAAAGAAATTACTAATATATATCATTTATGGAATCCATAATACCATTTAATAAGCCTTATTTAACAGGAAAGGAAACGACTTATATACTAGAAGCCGTAAATTCAGGAAAGATTTCGGGTAATGGAATTTTTACTAAAAAATGCCAGAATTTCTTTGAAGAAATGTATCAGTTTAAAAAATGTTTATTAACGACTTCTTGCACCGATGCACTTGAGATGGCAGCAATTCTGGCAGATATTAAAGAAGGAGATGAAGTTATTGTCCCTTCTTACACATTTGTATCAACTGCGCTTCCTTTTATAAGACAAGGTGCTAAAATAATTTTTGCTGATAGTGAAACGGTAACGCCAAACATTGACGTAGCCAAATTAGAGGCTTTGATAACAGGAAAAACCAAAGCTATAGTGCCTGTGCATTATGCTGGAGTTGCCTGCGATATGGACGCTATAATGGATCTTGCTGCTAAATATAATTTGTTAGTAATTGAAGACGCAGCTCAGGCTATTGATTCCTTTTACAAAGGAAAGCCATTAGGTAGTATAGGACATATGGCGGCCTTTTCATTTCATGAGACTAAAAACATTATCTCAGGTGAGGGAGGGATGTTAACCATTAATGATAAACGTTTTGTTGAACGGGCAGAAGTTATTTGGGAAAAAGGCACCAACAGAGCTTCTTTTTTTAGAGGCGAAGTAAATAAATATGGGTGGGTCGATACTGGTAGCTCTTTTTTGCCTTCTGAAATTATTGCAGCTTTTTTATGGGCTCAATTGGAGAAATTAGAGAAAATACAAATTCAAAGGAAGAAGATTTGGGAAACATATTATACCGGATTGAAAAACTGGGCTGTAGAAAAAAATATAAAATTGCCCACTATTCCGGATTATGCCACTAATAATGGACATATGTTTTATATCGTCTGTAGCTCTGTAGAGCAAAGAAGTGCTATTATAGCAAAGCTAAAAGACAAGCAAATCTTATCCGTATTTCATTATTTAAGTTTGCATGCCAGCCCATATTATATGGACAAGTACGATGGAGAAGAGCTTCCGAATTCAGATCGCTATACAAACTGTCTATTAAGACTACCTCTTTATTTTGAATTGACTCAAGATCAGTTAGATTCAATAATTAAAATTTTAGTGAGTTTTGATTAAAGTAATAAAAGAACAATTCAAAAGCGAAATTGTTAAAACAGGACTAATATTTGGTACTTCAACTTTTATCAAATTACTGTCGGGACTAGTAATCGCAAAGCTAATTGTGCTAAGTGTTGGTTTAAATGGTTTTGGTGTAATCAGTCAATTTCAATCTTTAATGAATATTTTGCTAGTTTTTGCTGGCGGTGGGATATCTAATGGAGTTATGAAATACGTATCTGAGCATAGAAATTCTGATATAAAAGAATTAAATTTAATTCTTAAAACATCAACTTTTATAATATTAATATTTGGCTTAGTTATTGGCTCTTTACTAATTGTATTCTCAAAAAATTTATCTATTTATTTATTTCAATCCAGTAAATATTCCCATATAATTATTATTCTTGCAATTGTACAGTTTTTTATTGGATTTAATAATTTCTTTCAATCTGTAATTAATGGTTATAGAGAAGTAAAAAGTTTTGCAATAAGCTCAATTCTTGGTTCTATTGTTGGTTTAGTATTTGTCTATTTTCTATCTATTAGCAAAGATATTTCATTGCTAATGATTGGTCAAGTGCTATTTGGTTTCTTTTCCAGCTTTTTTTGTATTTTTTTTCTTGTCAATAAAAGTTATTATAAGACCTTAAGTTTTAAACCTTTTTTTTATAAAAATAAATCAAAATTACTTTTTAAATATACATTAATGCTTTTAGTTACTGTATCTACATTACCCATCGCTCAAATCCTTATAAGGAATTTAATAGGAACTAAGTTTGGTTGGGATTCCGTAGGGAAATGGCAAGGAGTAATGAAGATTTCGGATGCCTATTTACAATTTATAACAATAATTTTGGCTAATTATTTTTTTCCAAAGTTGGCGGAATTACAATCGAAAGCGCTAATAAAAAATGAGGTTTTTAAAACACTTACATTTATTGTTCCAATTACAATTTTAATAAGCATTTGTATTTTTACTTTTAAAAAGTACATAATTTTAATCTTGTATTCCCATTCTTTCTTAGGGATTGATGATTTTTTTACTTTTCAATTAATAGGGGATATATTCAAAGTTGCGGCATACACAATTATTTTTGTAGCTGCAGCTAAAGGATTGACATTGGTTTATATTTTTGCGGAAATTTTTCAATCACTTTGTTTAGTACTGTTTTCTTATTTTTTTATTGATAGTTACGGACCAATTGGAGTGACATTTGCCTACGCGCTTACTTACTTTATATACTTAATTTTTTCGTTAGTGATTTTATATATTTTTTTGAAAACGAATTTTTTTGAAAGAAAGTTTAATTTATGGTAGTAATTGCAAATACACTGGTGCCAAACGGAGGGACTACTTTTCTAGTAAGAATGGCTAGAGAATATCAGCAAAGAAGCAAAAAAATAAAAATTATCGTTTTGTATGATAATTTTTCAGCGGAACATCTGAATGATTTAACTAAGTATGCAGATGTTTTTTTTATTAAAGATTTTACTTCCAATTTTTTCTCGTACTTCTCAAAATCGCAGCTGTTCCCTTTTATTATTAATTTAAAAAATGAAAAAATAAAACAGCTTGTAGGTAATGAGAATACTATCCATGTTATGGGTATTTTTGGATTTATTTTAGCTAAGCGAATTCAAAAAATAATACCTGCAGTGAAAATAACAGTAGGGGTTTATCATCAAAATGAGTTTATGTATAAATCCATTAAAGGGTTTTTTAACAAGTGGATATTTGATGAGATTTCTAAATTAAATTATAATTATTTAATTTTTTTTAATAATTCTATGAGGTTAGCTTACGGGGATTATTTTAATGAGGTTTTTTTAGATGCTCCATTGCTTCCAATAGGTATTCCTTTAAAAAAGGAATTAGTGACACAAAAAGAGTACACTCCTCAGTTGATCATTTCTGTTGGTAATTTAGTTGGATTTAAGACTTATAACAAACATATTATAGGCATATTGCCAGAGATTCTAAAAATGTATCCAGATATTCAATATCATATTTACGGAGCTGGAGAGGAATTAAACAAAATCAAAGATTTAATCACCTCGCTAAATTTGAGTAATTATGTAATTTTAAAAGGCATTTTGGATTATAATAAATTTGATGAGATTGTCTCTAAAGCACATGTTTTTATTGGCAATGGAACTGCTGTTTTGGAAGCGGCAAATATAGGTGTGCCATCAATAACAGGTATAGAATCATGTGAATTGGCGGTTTCTTACGGCTTTGTTTCTGACATTGACGGATTTGATTACAACGAATATGTTCCGAATAAAAAAACATTCGAATTTAAATCGCTATTAAATAATTTATTTCAGGGTGGTGACAGTGAAAGAGAACGAGTGGGAGCACTTTGTAAAGCAGGTGTGAAAAAATTCGATATTTCTAACACAATTAATGGATTTGATGAAATAAATGCAATGAAAAACAGTGAAGAATTGGGATTTATTAGTAGAACCGCACTTGCAAGATTGTTTCTTTCTTTTCTTTTTATAGGAATTTTGGATGTTTTAAAAATTGATAGCAGGTTTAAATTTAGAAGGAATCAAGGTTAACTAGATGAGGCGTTCGACATTAGTATTAGGTATGATTATTGTTTCCTCACTAGGTCCTTATATTGGATTGGGGTTGCGAGCGGAGCATCTGTTTATATATGGTTTTTTTGTTCCGATTTTAGTTCTGTTTTTTTTAAAATCATCATTAAATAAGACCCTATTATATTCTTTGCTGCCCTTATTATTTTCGCTGCTAATCACCCTATTTTTTGATTTAATAACAGGTCCTAAAATTCGAGAGGCCAGTATATTTTCTAATATAGATAATCTTTTAGAACCTGTATTGTTAATTTTTATTTTTTCCTACTTTTTGAACAGGTCATTTACGGAAAAAGATTTTAAGATATTATTGAATTTAATAGTTGCAATTTCCATTTTTGCAGGGATAATATCTATTCTGACCATTTTTGTAGATCTTGAATTCATTTTGAGATTTTTTATCGCTGATATGCAAGGAGAAGAGAGTTTGTGGAAACAAGTATTTTCTCTTGGAAGATATACTGGAATTTTTTCCCAACCACTTGAAGCCGGAATTTTTTTTACGGGGTCACTTTTCTCTTTAATATTTTTGAAAACAACATACTCAATGAAGACTTGGTATTTTTATGTGGCATTTATAGTGATTTTTGTTGCGGGGTCTATATCATTATCAAAGAATTTTTATTTACTGGGTGTGGTTATGTCTTTTTTTCTGTATGGTCAATTATCTAAATGGTCCTTTAAAAAATATTTATCAATTATCTTGTTTTTTTTGGGGGTAACAACTTTTATTTTTTTATTTTTGATTTTTGATTTTGGCAGTTATTTAAATTCTCTTTTAAGCCTATATGAATCCGATGGATTAGCAAGTGCCATTACTGCCGGTAGATTTGGCGGTTCCGGAATTACGGATGTTGAGTTGCTTTTTAATAAGTTCTTAAACGAAGGTTTTTTTATGGGTTTTGGTTTAGGTACTCATCTTCCATTAGATAATGGTTTTTTAGAGTTTGCTTATCAGGGTGGTGTTTTTTCTCTTTTGGGCTATTTATTATTTCTTTCTTATGGACTAATTATCGCTTTGATTAAAAATGCAAAAGAGCCAGCTAAATTTCTTTTAATTTTAATCGTTTATGTTTTTTTATCAAGTATGGGAGGTCCCGTAATAACAGCGAATAGAGCTAACATAATATTTATATTTTTAATTTGTGCGACACTAGTACTTTCAAATAAATCTTCAATTTTGTATGTTAAAAAATAAAACATTAATGATCACTGGAGGGACAGGCTCATTTGGTAATGCGGTTTTGAACCGTTTCCTTCATTCCAATCATTTTAAAGAGATTCGTATTTTTTCTCGTGACGAGAAAAAGCAAGACGATATGCGGAATCAATTAAAAAACGATAAGCTTAAGTTTTATATTGGTGATGTACGAGATTACAATAGTGTGGAACGCGCTATGCGTGGTGTAGATTACGTTTTTCATGCTGCTGCATTGAAGCAGGTGCCTTCTTGCGAGTTTTTTCCAATTGAAGCAACGAAAACGAATGTCTTTGGAACCCAAAATGTAATTGATGCCGCGGCAGCCAATAAAGTAAAAAAAGTAATTTGCTTAAGTACGGACAAAGCCGCATATCCTATTAATGCTATGGGGATTTCCAAAGCTTTGATGGAAAAAGTAGCGGTTGCCGCTTCCAGAAATTTAACTGATACTGTGGTTTGTCTAACACGATATGGTAATGTAATGGCATCCAGAGGTTCCGTAATTCCTTTGTTTCTAAAACAAATTCAGGATGGAAAAAACATTACTATTACAGATCCAAATATGACCCGTTTCCTTATGTCCTTGGATGAAGCTGTCGAATTGGTGTTGTTCGCGTTTGAGCATGGCAATGCTGGAGATTTATTTGTCAATAAAGCACCAGCCGGAACTATTGGAGATTTGGCTCAAGCTTTAAAAGAATTATGTAATGCTGATAATGAAATAAAAATAATAGGAACACGTCATGGCGAAAAGTTATATGAAACACTGTGTACCCGTGAAGAAATGGTGAAGGCCGAGGATATGGGGGATTTTTATCGCATACCAGCAGATAATCGCGATTTGAATTATGCGCAATATTTCTCAGAAGGAGAACAAGATGTGTCGCTTATTGAAGACTATCATTCTCATAATACCGTACAGCAAGACGTAGTGGGTATGAAAAAATTGTTATCGACTTTACCTTTGATACGGAAAGAAGTTTTTGGAGAGGATGTTGCTCAAATGCCAGGTTAGGAACGGTTGGGTAATTCGTTTTTTAGTTTTCAGCAGTTATACGTATATCGTTACCATTCACTAATCGAAAAGATACCATGGGGCCAAAAATTATAGATGGAGAATGTTATAAAGATCATAGAGGCTCTTTGTTTTATAACAATGATTTTAATGCAGCAGTCATAAAAAGAATTTATATTATTGAAAATAAAAACGTCGATTATACCAGGGCATGGCAGGGACATAAAATAGAACAAAGATGGTTTTCAGCAGTTTCCGGTTCTTTGCGGATTCAGTTGATTCAAATAGATAATTGGGATTTGCCATCTAAAGATTCGATTGTTTTTACTTTTATTTTAAGTGCTGGAAAACTGGACATACTTCATGTACCTCGTGGATATGTAAGTAGTATTGAATGTATAGAGGAAGGTTCTAAATTATTGGTAATGACGGATTATCTTTTAGGAGAAATTAAAGATGAATATCGATTTGACGGCAATTATTTTAAAGTATAAAAAGAGGTTATGTTAAAAATAGGAATTACAGGACAGGCGGGATTTGTAGGGACCCATTTATTTAATACATTGGGATTGTTTCCGTTAGAATTTCAAAGAATCGATTTTAAAAAAGAATATTTTTCAGACGAGGATCAATTAAATACTTTTGTTAAGCAATGTGATGTAATTGTTCATTTGGCTGCCATGAATCGGCATGAGGATCCCCAAGTGATTTATGATACCAATATTGGATTGGTTAAAAAACTGATTCAGTCATTAGAACAAACCAGCAGTAAAGCACATGTTTTATTTTCCTCTTCTACTCAAGAAGAAAGAGATAATTTATACGGAAAATCTAAAAAGGAAGGCCGTGAGTTAATAAAAAATTGGTCAAAAAAAACAGATGGAAAATTCACAGGAATGCTTATTCCTAATGTCTTTGGGCCATTTGGGCAAGCAAATTATAATTCTGTTGTTGCTACTTTTTGTCATAAATTGTCTCATAATGAAACGCCAGTTATTGAAGTGGATGGCGATGTAAAATTGATTTATATAGGTGAATTAGTTGATGCTATTCTTTCTGAAATTAGGGCAGGGAAAGGGAACACAGATGTTGAAATTCCTTTTACCTCAAAATCAAAAGTTTCTAAATTATTAGCTTTACTGGAGTTGTATAAGTCACAATATCAGGTTAATGGTATCATTCCTTCCATAGGCTCTACATTTGAATTGAATTTATTCAATACGTTTCGTTGCTACATGGACATTGCAACTCACTTTCCGGTAAAATTTGTAGAACACACCGATCCGAGAGGCTCCTTTGTTGAAATAATCCGTTTAGGAAGTGGAGGACAGGTGTCATTCTCTACCACAGTGCCCGGTATTACAAGAGGAAATCATTTTCATACCCGAAAAGTAGAACGTTTTGCAGTCATTAAAGGGAAGGCTTTAATTCAACTGCGCCGCATAGGCACTGACCAGGTATTTAATTTTTATTTAGATGGAAAGGAACCTGCTTATGTTGATATGCCAATCTGGTATACCCATAATATTAAAAATATTGGAGAAGAGGTATTGTACACCAATTTTTGGATCAATGAGTTTTACGATCCAAATGATCCCGATACATTTTTTGAAAACGTATAATAGCGATAAAAAATAATTTTTTTGAGATAAAACACAAAATGAAAGCACAACTAAAAGTAATGACGGTAGTGGGCACTCGTCCCGAGATTATAAGGTTATCAAGAGTAATGGCAGCTTTGGATGCTTCGGAAGCTATCGAGCATATTATAGTGCACACTGGTCAGAATTATGATTATGAGTTGAATCAGATTTTTTTTGACGATTTAAAAATTCGTAAGCCTGATTTTTTCCTAAATGCAGCCGGTGCAACAGCTACCGAGACAGTAGGTCAAATATTGATTAAAATAGATCCTTTGTTGGAAAGCGAAAAACCAGATGCTTTTTTGGTGTTAGGCGATACCAATAGTTGTTTGTGTGCCATTCCAGCAAAGAAACGTCATATTCCAATCTTTCACATGGAAGCGGGAAATCGTTGTTTTGATCAAAGGGTCCCAGAGGAAACCAACCGTAAGATAGTGGATCACGTATCGGATATTAATTTAACCTATAGTGATATTGCAAGAGAATACTTGCTTCGTGAAGGATTACCGGCGGATCGCATTATTAAAACAGGTTCTCCAATGTTTGAAGTATTACATCATTATTTGCCGGAAATCGAAGCCGCAGATGTTTTGAATAAATTAAAGCTTGAAGAAAATAAATATTTTGTTGTTTCAGCACATCGAGAAGAAAACATCAATAGTAATAAGAATTTCAAAGGGTTGATGGAAAGCCTGAATTTTATTGCCGAAAAATATGGATATCCAATTATTGTAAGTACGCATCCACGAACTCGCAATATGATTGATTTGAAACAAATTGCAATGCGACCAGAAGTCCAATTCTTGAAACCAATGGGATTTAATGATTATAATGCCCTGCAGATGAGGTCTTTTGCTGTACTGTCTGATAGTGGGACCATTTCGGAAGAATCCTCTACGTTAAACTTTCCAGCCCTAAATATACGTGATGCCCATGAGCGCCCGGAGGCGATGGAAGAGGCAGCGGTTATGATGGTGGGATTGAATCCGGAAAGGATCATGCAGGGATTGGTGCAATTACAAACACAAAAAAGAGGAAAAGAAAGAAACTTCAGATCTGTAGCTGATTATTCCATGCCCAATGTTTCCGATAAAATGGTTCGTATCATTTTAAGTTATACTGATTATGTGAAAAGAACCGTTTGGAGTGAATACAATTAATTGAAATTATGAATATTCTTTTTTTGACATTAGTTAAAATTAAAACTTTAGAGGAGCGAGGAATCTACACCGATCTGCTTCGTAAATTTAAACAAGAAGGGCATAGAGTTTTTGTGGTAAGTCCTTCGGAGCGCAGAGATAAAAAAAAGACGCACCTTGTAAACAAAGACGGGGTATGTATATTGAATGTTTTTACTTTTAATTTACAAAAAACTAATGTTTTAGAAAAAGGAATTGGTACTTTGGCTATAGAATACCAATATTTAAATGCAATTAAAAAACATTTTTCGACAACTAAATTTGATTTGATTTTGTATTCAACACCACCAATTACTTTTTCTAAGGTAATTGATTTTGTTAAAAAAAGAGATAATGCCTATTCCTATTTATTATTAAAAGATATTTTTCCACAAAATGCTGTGGATATGAAAATGTTTAAAAATGGGGGAGTACTTCATAAGTTTTTTTTGAAAAAGGAATTAGAATTATACGATTTGTCAGATACTATCGGCTGCATGTCTGAGGCAAATAAAAAATATATTTTAACTCATAATCCATCGGTAAACAAAAAAAAAGTAGAGGTTAATCCAAATTCTATTGAGCCAATACATACAAATCAGACAGTAGAAGAAAATAGAGAAATCAAGAAAAAGTACGGTTTGCCATTAGACAAAACTATTTTTGTATACGGGGGGAATTTAGGTAAACCACAGGGGTTGGATTTTTTATTAGAAACAATAGAGTCCAATAGGAATCAAGATGTATTTTTCTTGGTTGTAGGTTCTGGCACGGAATATAATAGAATTGAGAAGTGGTTTGTTGAAAAGCAGCTCAAAAATGCGTTGTTAATGTCTGGTTTGCCAAAATTAGATTATGATTTACTTTTGAATTCCTGTGATGTTGGAATGATTTTTTTGGATAAGAATTTTACAATTCCCAATTTTCCATCCCGGTTATTATCTTATTTAGAAATGGGAATGCCAGTGATTGCCGCTACCGATTCGAATACCGACTTAGGGGATGTTTTAGAAAAGCACAAATGTGGTTTTAGGGTTTTGGCAGGTGATATATTAAATATGAACAAAGTTATTGATGAAATTTGTTGCAATGAAGACAGATATATTCAAATGAGTGAAGATGCCTTACGCCTGTTAAATAAAGAATATAAAGTGGATTATTCTTATTCGCTTATCAAAAACAAAATTAATAATGTATAAGTTTTTTTTCAAAAGAATAATTGATTTTGTTTTAGCGTTGTTGGGTTTATGTTTATTAAGTCCTTTGTTTATAGCGGTGACAATTGGATTGTATTTTGCAAATCAGGGAAAACCTTTTTTCTTTCAATTACGTCCTGGACTAAATGGAGTAATCTTTAAGATTATTAAATTTAAAACAATGAATGATAAAAAAGATGTTTCAGGTATTTTGTTGGGTGATTATGATCGAATTACGAAAATTGGTGCCTTTGTTCGTAAAACATCTTTAGATGAAATACCCCAATTGTTAAATGTTATAAAAGGGGATATGAGCTTAATTGGGCCGAGACCTTTATTACCTCAGTATTTGCCATTGTATGATGAGTTTCAAAATAAAAGGCATGAAGTTAGACCAGGTATTACAGGTTGGGCACAAGTTAATGGGCGCAATTCGATATCTTGGGATAAAAAATTTGAATACGATGTGTGGTATGTACAGCATATTAGTGTTAAATTAGATGTAAAAATATTTTTTTTGACAATAAAAAAAGTGTTCATTCGGGAAGGTATTAATATGCAAGGTCAGGTTACTACTGAGGCATTTAAAGGGAATTAATATGGGAGCTATATTAAGAGCAATAGAATACGTATATCCAGAGAATAAAGTTACTAATGATGATTTGTCACTTCAATTTCCTGATTATGATTTTGCCAAGTTTGAAGAAAAAGTTGGTATAAAAAATAGATATTGGGTTAGAGAGAATGAAACGGCCCTTGATTTAGCAATTAAAGCTTGTGAAAAACTTTTTTTGAGAATCGATAAAGATACAATTGACTACGTTCTATATTGTACACAAAGTCCAGAGTATTTTCTTCCCACTACAGCATGTATTCTTCAGGATAGGATAAAGCTGGCTAAAAATATTGGAGCTTTAGATTTTAATTTAGGATGTTCAGGTTTTACTTATGGGGTGAGTCTTGCAAAGGGATTAATAAACGCTGGACAGGCACAAAATGTATTGTTGATAACTGCTGAGACCTATTCTAAATATTTGCACCCAAAAGATCGTTCAAATAGAGCAATATTTGGGGATGCCGCAGCAGCCACTTTAATCTCTTCATCTGATATAGAAGGGATTGGTGAATTTATGTTTGGCACTGATGGTTCTGGTTATGATAAATTGATTGTTAAAAATGGAGGAGGTAAATTTTCATTTGATCAAGCAGCGCCAGAAATTGTTTATGGAACAGACAATACCTATACTGATAATCATTTATATATGAATGGACCGGAGGTTTTTAATTTCACTAATGAGGTTATACCTGGTTTTACAAAAGAAATACTCCAAAAAAACAATTTAAACATTGAAGATATAAATCAATTTGTATTTCATCAAGCCAATGCTTTTATGCTTAATTTTATGCGTAAAAGACTAAAAATACCTACAGAAAAATTTCTAATTGATTTAGCCGAAGGAGGAAACACAGTATCGTGTACAATTCCAATTGCTTTGAAAAAATATTCTGAAACTATTAAAAACAACCAAATGCAAAGTATAGCACTTGTTGGCTTTGGAGTAGGTCTTTCATGGGCAGGTGGTATTGTTAAAATTGACAGAAGATTATGAGAAGTTTATATATAATTGGTGGTGGTGGATTTGCTACTGAAGTTTTGTTTGTTATTGAGAGGATGAGTATTATTAAAAAAGAATGGAGAAATATTTATGTTATTGATGATAATATCGAGAAGGGGAAAAAAGTAAGAGAATATGAAATAGTAGGGGATGTAGATTATTTGTTAACATTAGATGATGATATTGATGTGGTCGTTACTATCAACGATACATCAATCAGAAAGCAAATAGTTAATAAAATTTTAAGAAATAAAAAGAATGTATATTTTCCTAATATAATTGACACTACATCCATTATAGATGAGAAATATTTACAAATTGGAAACGGTAATATTATTATGCATTTTGTAGTATTATCGACTAATTTGATTTTAGGGGATTTTAATATTTTTAATTCATATACTGGTGTTGGACATGATACTATTATGGGAGATTTTAATACTTTTAATCCGAGAGTTGCAATTTCAGGGAATGTAGTAATGAAGGATTTGAATAACTTTGGGGTAAATTCTACTGTTTTGCAAAATAAAAAAATCGGATCTGACAATCAGATTTGGATGAATAGCTCAATTGTGAAAAATTTAAAAGATGGTGGAAAATATTTTGGAGTTCCAGCGAAAAAAATAAGTTTATGATTAAAAACATTAATTATTTAGACCAAGAAATTTTTAATCTGGAAATGGAAAATATCCATAATTCAGGTTGGGTATTTGTATGTCTCAAAGAGCAAATATCAGCTGAAAATGATTTTGTAACATATGAAATAAGTAAAAAATCTTTAGTTATTCAAAATTTTGAAGGTGATATAAAATGTTTTGAAAATATTTGTCAACATAGGTTTAATAAAATTCAAACTGGTTATATTGGGAATTCTCCTTTTTTTTGTAAATATCATGCTTGGACTTATGATTCAAACGGCAAAGCTTTAGTTAATCAAAGTTTTACGGATCAGTTAATTCTTGAAAATAGAAATTGCTTGAAGCAGTATGAAGTGGGAATAAATGGAGAATTTGTTTTTGTAAAGGTAAATCAGGATTCAAAGTTGAGTTTGAAAGAGCATCTTGGAGATTTTGACCAGATTTTATCAAATTTATCTTCTTATTTCGATAAACAAATTAGTAATGAATATACTATAATTCCACATCATGCAAATTGGAAATTGTTGGTTGAGAATGTTTTAGAATGTTATCATTGCAGTACAGTACACAAAGAAACATTAGTGCCGATAGGTATTGGGACTAAAAAACCTGAAAATCATGTAACTGACAGGAATCACGATATGATTGATTATCCCATAAGAATAGGGAAACAACAAAAAATTAGAAATGAGAAACTTAGCTTTTTGAATAAAAGATTATTTAAGCATAGCTCTTTACGACATATCTATGTTTTTCCCAATTTATTTATAACCAGTACAGATGGAATTCTCTTTTATATTGGAAAATTAAATCCACAATCTCCTGACAACACAGATCTTTTGGTTAGTTTTGTAAAACCAATATTGAATGATTTAACAACAAAAGAGGCGATTTTATCAAATGCGTTCTTTAATAGTTCATTAGATTCTTCAACAAAAGTAATTTATGAAGATAAGGTAATATTGGAGAATATACAGAAAAATCTTTCTATGGTAGAAGGATTGAGTCAGATATTTGGAGACGAAGAGTTTAGAATTGAACGTTTTCATGATAATGTAAAAAGAAATGTTGAATATATTTAAAAATTAAAAAAAAATGGAAGATTTTTTAGACGCGTTTGTAGAGATTTTAGATGATACAGATAGAAGTATTTTGTTAGCTGAAACAATTTATAAAGATTTAGATGAATGGGATTCAATGACTGCATTAATGCTTATTGCGATGTTTGATGAAAAATATGAAAAAAAAATAACAGGTAATGATATCAAAGAGGCGACCACTTTAAATGATTTATACCTAATCGCTTTGAAATAATGGGATTTTTAAAAGTTGACAACGTAAAGATTTCAGGAATTGTATCGGCTGTTCCTGAGAAGGTTGTTAAAAATATGGATTTGGACCTATTTGCAAATCAGCAAGAAGCTGAAAAATTCATTTCGATAACAGGAATTGAAGAGAAAAGACATGCGAATATCGATGTGTGTACATCTGATTTGTGTTTCCATGCTGCAGAAGAACTGATAAGCAAGCTAAATTGGAATAAAGAAGAAATTGATATTCTAATATTAGTAACGCAAACTCCTGATTATGTTGTGCCTAATACTTCCATAATATTGCAGGATAGACTCGGTTTACCGAAAACATGTATATGCTTTGATGTTCCGTTAGGATGCAGTGGATATGTATATGGTCTTTCAATTATTTCACAGTTTCTTCAAAACGGGTCTTTTAATAAAGGGATTTTATTAGTAGGAGACACTTTAAGTAAACAATGTTCATCATTAGATAAATCGACTTACCCTCTTTTTGGGGATGCCGGTTGCGCAACTGCTTTAGAATTTAATAGAGGAAGTGAAATGCGTTTTAATCTGTGGAGTGATGGATCAGGTTATAATTCAATTATAGTTCCTGACGGTGGCTACAGAAACCCCTTGGCTGAAAAGTCTTTGTTGCAGGAAGCTGATAGCAGTGGTAATGTTCGTTCTAAGATTAATACTTATATGAATGGTACTGAAGTTTTTTCATTTGGGATTTCTGAAGTGCCAAAAGAGATAAAAAAATTCATGACCCATTTTGATATAAATGTCGCAGATGTTGATTTTGCAATCTTTCATCAAGCTAATAAATTTATGAACGAAATGATTCGTAAGAAAATAGGTTTGTCGAAAGAACAAGTGCCTTATTCACTTCATAAATTTGGAAATACAAGTTCTGCAACTATACCATTAACAATTTCAACTTTGGACGATAGTGTTAAAAATAGAAATATATTAATGTGTGGTTTTGGAGTAGGATTGAGTATTGGTATTGTTCAAACTCAAATAGAAGAGGATTTTATCAATGTATTATTAGAAGTGTAAAATGAGTAAATTTAGTTTAAAAAATAAAATTATATTGGTTTCTGGCGCTACTTCTGGAATCGGATTAGAATTGTGTAAGCAAATTGTAGAAAATGGTGGTGATTTTATAGGTTTTGGAAGAAATACTGCGGCTTTACAAGATTTTATAGATGATAAGGGTTTAGTTAAATCAAAGGTTTTTTATACTGATTTAACCAATGAAGAAAGCATATTACTGTGTTTAGAAAAAGTTGAAAAAATAGATGGTTATGTTCATTCTGCCGGGATAGTACAAAATAATCCTATTCAATTTTTTAATAAAGATTTATATGATCAAATTAGAACCGTTAATTTAGATTCTTCCTTAGTTATTTTATCCCAACTGCTAAAGAAAAAGAAATTCAACAAACCTGCTTCTGTTGTTTTTGTCAGTTCAATTTCAGGGATGTATGGCATGAAAGGCAATGGGATTTATGGTATTACAAAATCAGCCCTAAATATTATGGCTAAAACGTATGCAAACGAATTAGCTGGAAAAAAGATACGTGTTAATGCAGTTGCCCCAGGAATGGTTAATACGCAGATTACTTTGGATGCAAATGATTTTTTGTCTGAAGAAGTAATAAATGAGGATAAAAAAAAATATCCACTAGGTTATGGAGAGCCGGAAGATGTGGCGCTTCCAATTGTTTTCTTATTATCCGAGGCCAGTCGTTGGATAACTGGTCAAGTAATTGTTCTTGATGGTGGAAGGACTGCAATTATATAATGAACTTAATTTATCTTTCTAATTCAGGATTGATGAATGATTTATAATTAGACTATTTTATCAATTAAAATTGGTAATTGAGAAATCATTACAATAAAATACAATATTAACAATGAATAATAAAATATGGCTTTCATCCCCACACATGGGAGGAAGCGAACAACAATTTGTTAAAGAAGCATTTGATTCCAATTGGGTGGCTCCATTAGGACCAAATGTTAATGGTTTAGAACAAGACTTAGAAAATTATTTAGGGAATCAATCCCATGTAGGTGCCTTGAGTTCTGGTACAGCAGCGATACATCTAGGATTGATTTTGTTAGGAGTTCAAGCAGGAGATGAGGTAATTTGTCAGAGTATGACTTTTTCCGCATCAGCCAATCCTATTTTGTATCTTGGCGCAACTCCCGTTTTTATAGATAGCGAAAATGAAACCTGGAATTTATGTCCAATTGCTTTAGAAGAAGCAACATTAGACCGAATTGCTAAAGGGAAAAAACCTAAAGCGATCATAGCCGTACATTTATACGGTGTGCCTTATCAAATCGATGCCGTTAGAGAAGTAGCCGATAAATATGGTATTCCAATTCTAGAGGATAGTGCAGAGGCTTTAGGAAGCAGCTATAAAGGCCAAAAATGTGGGACTTTTGGAGCAATTGGTGTTTTGTCTTTTAATGGAAACAAAATTATAACAACTTCAGGAGGTGGAGCCATAGTTACTGAAACAAAAGCACTAAAAGACAGAGCGGTATTTTATGCTACACAATCCAGAGATGATGCACCCCATTATCAGCATAGCGAAATAGGGTACAACTATAGGATGAGTAATATTTGTGCAGGAATTGGTCGCGGACAGATGGAAGTTTTAGACGAACATGTTACTTTGCGCAGAAAAATGAATACTTTTTACGTTGATCTATTTGCAGCTATTGATTCGGTCAGTGTTTTTACTGTTCCTAATGATGACTATTTTGCTAATTATTGGTTGAGTGCCATTGTTGTTGCGCCTAATTCAAGTGATACTACAAATCGTGAAACTTTGCGTTTGGCTTTTGAGGCAGCAAATATTGAATGCCGTCCCTTATGGAAACCGATGCATTTGCAGCCTGTTTTTGAGAAATATCCCTATTATGGTTCTAATGTAGCCGAAACTTTATTTGAAAATGGTTTGTGCCTGCCTTCGGGCTCTAATCTTACGGATGAAGAAAGGGAAAGAATTGCAATAGTGGTCCAAAATTTTTTTATCAGCGCATAAAATCGTATTAATAATATACACACTAAAGTACCTATATATTATTTTTTAATATTATGAATTTAGAAACAACTTTTATAAAAGATCTTGTGCTTATTTCTCCAATGGTTTTCGAAGATGAAAGAGGATCTTTTTTTGAAGCTTATAGCCAAAGTAAGTTAAGTGATTTAGGAATTGATGTTGATTTCGTACAAGATAATCAGTCTTTTTCGAAAAAGGGAACCTTGCGTGGCCTTCATTATCAGAATCCACCTTTTGCACAAACGAAACTTGTTCGTGTATTGCAAGGTGAAATTATTGATGTTGCTGTTGATTTGCGTAAGGATTCGCTAACTTTTGGCAGATACTTTTCAGTCCTTTTATCTGATGAAAACAAAAAACAATTATTAGTTCCACAAGGGTTTGCCCATGGTTTTTCAGTACTCAGCGAAACGGCTGTCGTCTTATATAAATGTGATCAATATTACGACAAACAAAGTGAAGGCGGTATTCGATTTGATGACCCAGCTTTGAATATTGACTGGGGAATGAACATTGATGAGGCTATAGTTTCTGAAAAGGATTTAGTTTTGCCTAAATTCGCTAATTGTAACAGCCAATTCTAATGAATAAAATATTAATAACCGGAGCCAAGGGGCAATTGGGTTCTGAATTATCGGCATTGTCCGCAAACTACCCACAATTTGAATGGGTTTTTACCGACTGGCAAGAACTTAATCTAACTGATTTAGAATCGTTGGAAGCCTCTTTATCAACTATTAATCCTCAATTCATTATCAATTGTGCTGCTCATACGGCGGTAGACAAAGCACAGACTGAAGTAGAGTTGTCAGATATACTGAATCACCAATCTGTTGCCGTAATGGCACAGTGGAGCCATGCCAATGCGTGCAGACTAATCCACATTTCAACTGATTATGTTTTTGATGGAACAGCAGCCTCAGCATTGACCGAAGCTGCCCCAACGAATCCTATCAATGTATACGGCCTTACGAAACTGGCTGGTGAAAAGGCATGTTTGATGTACAATCCGGATGCTATTATCATTAGAACCTCTTGGGTATATTCTAGTTTTGGAAACAATTTTGTCAAAACGATGTCTCGTTTAATGCAGGAAAGAGATATGCTGAATGTTGTCAATGACCAAATAGGAAGCCCCACTTACGCAGCTGATTTGGCTCAGGCCATTATGACTATACTGACACATGATACCTGGCAAGCCGGTATTTACAATTATTCAAATGAAGGAGAAATTAGTTGGTATGAATTTGCTTTGGCGATTCAGGAATTGGGAAACTTTAACTGCGATATTAAAGGAATTCCTGCGGAGAATTATCCAACTCCTGCAAAAAGACCCCAATATTCTTTATTGGATAAAACTAAAATTAAAAATACGTTTGGCGTTGTAGTTCCTGATTATAAGGAAAGCTTAGCCAGATGTTTGTCTCTTTTAAACCGGTAGTAAATAGTATTGTTTATTAAAAACTATATGAAAGGAATTATATTAGCCGGAGGTTCCGGCACTCGATTACATCCATTAACGCTGGCGATGAGCAAGCAAATGATGCCGGTTTATGACAAACCGATGATTTATTATCCATTATCTACGCTGATGATGGCGGGAATTGATGAAATATTGATTATTTCGACCCCACATGATTTACCCAATTTCAAAAAACTCTTGGGAGATGGTTCAGCTATTGGTTGTCAATTCAGTTATGCGGAACAGGCTATTCCTAACGGATTGGCCCAAGCCTTTGTCATAGGAGAAGAATTCATAGGAAACGATAGCGTAGCATTGGTTTTGGGAGATAATATTTTCTTTGGTTCCAATATGGATGAGTTGCTGCAATCCAACACCAATCCTGAAGGTGGGGTAGTTTTTGCTTATCACGTTTCTGATCCGGAGCGATATGGTGTAGTGGAGTTTGACACCAATCATAAGGCCCTTTCGATAGAAGAAAAACCAGTGAAGCCCAAATCTAATTATGCGGTACCGGGCTTGTATTTTTACGATAATTCAGTAGTTGAGATAGCAAAAAACATTCAACCAAGTGCCCGTGGTGAATACGAAATTACAGATATCAATAAAGTATATTTAGAAAAAGGAACATTGAAAGTAGGTATTTTAAGTAGGGGTACTGCCTGGTTAGATACCGGAACTTTTAATAGCTTAATGCAAGCGGGACAATTTGTCCAGGTTATTGAAGAACGTCAAGGATTAAAAGTTGGTTGCATTGAGGAAATTGCCTGGAGACAGGGTTTTATTTCAGAGCAACAACTGAAAGATTTAGCTGAGCCTTTGAAAAAATCAGGTTATGGGGAGTATCTTTTAGGGCTTTTGAAAAATAAGTTGTAGGTTTAGTGTTCCCTCTCAGTGGTCAGTTTTTAATTATTATTGGATATAAAAATTGGCTTTCTAAAATCGTCCTTAAAAATTTGTAATGCATTTATAAAATAGATTATTCGGCGCCGTTTCCTTAGGGTTAGATTTTTCAAAAGCTATGGGAAAGTGGATTTTGAATATTCTAAAATAGAATTTGCTTTTGATTCCGCATATGGGTGGTAGCAAAAGTCGATATAAGAAGTATTTGATTTCATTTGGATTGCTAGATTTAGTGTCACAATGGATATTCAATAAACAAGAATTTTATTTTTAAATAAAACATAAATTTTAACAATTCATAAAGGGGTGATATTCATTCTACTTATTTATTATTTAGCCGAAAATAGTGAAATGGATTGAGTCATTTTCCTTTTGTAACTTAATTAGTCTTATTTTTGTTGCGATAAAGGCATTAATCTTTAAAAAAATAAATTTTGGGTACCACTGAAAATACTAGTTCGTCATCGGTAAAGTCAAATTTTTTTTCAAGAGCAAATTTGAAATTTAACATTTACAACTTAAGTTATCTGCCCAGGTGGGTAATTGTTCTGATGGATTTCTCCGTGTTAGTATTGTCCTTTTTTTTTACTATACTGATATTTAGGGGAACTGGATTAGACTATGTTATTACACCGTATACGGGGAGATTTATAGGTGCTTTTTTTGGTGTTAACCTTTTCTTTTTTTGGCTGTTTAGAACCTATTCCGGAATTATAAGACATTCTTCTTATATTGATGCGGTAAAGCTTTTGTTTTCACAAATGGCTGTTCTGGTGCTATTTCTTTTGTTTAACTTTGCATACGAATTTTCATACGGTGTAAAAGCATTTTTAAATACTGCTTTTTTTATCAATATTGTCCTTTCCTTCTGCGGCTTGTTCTTGTATCGGGTCATAATTAAACAAACTTTTGAGGCTTATTTCTCTGAAATTGGAAAAGAAAAATTAATACGGACTATTATTTATGGTACGGATGCCAATGCCATATCGGTAGCGAATGCCCTAAAATTTGAAACCCCTTCTCGTTTTAAAATTGTTGGATTTGTCGATAAAAATAATCAGAACGCTACAAAACGAATGTTGGATCTTCCGATATTAATTAAAAAGAAAAAATTGCCGCCACTCATGCGTTCCGTAAATGCGCAGGCAGTGATCATTGCCGATAAAAGCATGTCCAAAGAGGAACAGTTAACTATTGTTGATCAGTGTTTAGAATTCAATTACAGTGTGTTTACAGTGCCTCTTATTTCAGATTGGCAAAATCAAAAAGAGATATCACAAAAAGTAAAGAGCATCCAAATTGAAGATTTACTGGAGCGAAAACCCATTGTGTTAGATAATAAATCGATATCGAAGCAGTTGAAAGATAAGACGGTGCTGATTACCGGTGCTGCAGGGTCTATCGGAAGTGAGATTGTGCGCCAGGTATTGAGTTTTAATCCTAAAACAATCATTATTTTAGATCAGGCTGAAACACCGTTGCATCATATGTATTTAGAAATGCAAAATACAGGTTCTAATGCAAAAATACACACTATAATTGCGGATGTAAGGAATAAAAGTGCCATGAATATGGTTTTCAAAGAACATCTTCCTCAGGTGGTTTACCATGCTGCCGCCTATAAACATGTGCCTTTGATGGAAGAGAATCCCTCACAAGCTATTCTTACCAATATAGAAGGGACTAAAAATCTTGCCGATTTGTCCTGTTTGTATAAGGTTAAGAAATTTGTAATGGTCTCTACTGATAAAGCAGTAAACCCAAGTAATGTAATGGGGGCCAGTAAAAGAATTGCTGAAAAATACGTGCAGTCGTTGCAGTTGAAGGTTCAAAATGAAGGAGAGAAAAATGTTACCAAATTTATCACCACCCGTTTTGGAAATGTTTTAGGTTCTAACGGATCTGTAGTGCCTTTGTTTACCAAACAAATCGCTGCAGGAGGTCCTGTGACGATCACTCATCCTGATATTATTCGGTATTTTATGACTATACCTGAAGCATGTCAATTGGTTTTGGAGGCTGGGTCTATGGGTAACGGAGGGGAGATTTATATTTTTGACATGGGGAAACCGGTTAAAATTATTGATTTGGCTAAAAAGATGATCAAGTTGGCTGGATTTATACCGGATAAGGATATTAAAATCCAAATTGTTGGTTTAAGACCAGGGGAAAAATTATTTGAGGAATTGCTTAATGACACTTCAAAAACATTAGCTACGCATCACGAAAAAATTATGATTGCTGAGGAGATTCAAGATGAGTTTGAAACGTTACATACTGATATCGAAGAACTGATAGAAAAAGCAAACTCTTTTGGAAATGACGAAATTGTAATGCAAATGAAAAAAATTGTGCCTGAATTTATAAGTATGAATTCTACTTTTCAGTTATTGGATAAGTAATATAAAACAACGGTTTTGATAAAAAGTCTGCAAAGAATTGTTCTTTGCAGACTTTTTTTGTTTACACCATCCCTAAAGGGTGTTGTTGTTATTGCTTTTTGCTATTCACGATTTTTTTTTGGATTGATTACTCATGATTTAATAATTTAGTGGAGTGAATCTATGATTTCGAAAGGGACAAAAGATTTCATGGGTTATTTTTTTCTTTTGTCTTGATACAAAAGAAACAAAAAATCAAGCCTCAATATTTTTTCCCAAAAATCATCGGACGCATTTCCCTCTCGCGACCCCAGCCGCTCGTGTTTCACACTCGACTCGGGTGTCGCTCCCTTTTGCCAGCGCTGAAATTCTTACCGTGATTTTTTTAGTTCAAAAATATAAGGGCGAGTAGAGCGAGTTCTTTCGATTGCTATTTTTATTTGAAGACATTTTTTTTGTCTTGATTACTCACCAGTTAATAATTTATTGGAGTTCGTGAATCGATGATGTCAAAAGAAACAAAAAATATTCATGGGTTAATATTGTTTTTTTGGTATTCATGAATCTTCGATTTCAAGCCTCAATATTTTTGAACCAAAAATCATCGGACGCATTTCCCTATCGCGACCCCAGCCGCTCGTGTTTCACACTCGACTCGGGGGTCGCTCCCTTTTGCCAGCGCTGAAATTCTTACCATGATTTTTTAATCTAAAAATATAAGGGCGAATAGAGGATAAGTTGTTGCTATTGCTGTTTTTATTTTGAAGAATTTTTTCTTTTAGCTCACTGAACTTTATTATAAATGGTGTTTGCTTCGCCTGTTTGCTTCGCTCGGGTGTCTGAATCTTCGATTTGTCTTGATTACTCACGGGTTAATAATTTATGGAGTTCGTGAATATGTGCAAAATTTGAAA
>NZ_FRCL01000009.1:56408-131177 GCF_900142885.1 Flavobacterium xinjiangense
CCAAAAATCATCGGACGTATTTCCCTATCGCGACCCCAGCCGCTCGTGTTTCACACTCGACTCGGGGGTCACTCCCTTCTGCCAGCGCTGAAATTCTTACCGTGATTTTTTTAGTTCAATAATATAAGGGCGACTATAGCGAGTTGTAGCGATTGCTATTTTTTTCTGATGTTAATCTTTACTTTTTTACGTGATAAGAAAAAAATATTCAGGGTTAAAACTGTGTAAGTTGGAAATAACTTTCTTCCTATTTGTAAGCTACATAGTTATTATTATGAGATTCAAAATAGTAATTACAAGTGGGATGTATTGTGAAACCTGTATTAAAAGCAATAGTGGTTGAACTTTAATTTAGTCTAACTTGAAAAACTGATTGTTGGCGATCGCTTCTTTTAGCGGTACCAAGTCTTTTATTTTTACTTTTTGTTCAAAAGAAGCAATGTGATTGTCATGGTGCACATCGGAGCCTACATAAGTATACATTCCTTTCTGTAGCAATTGTTCTGCTATTTTTGTAATTTCAGCACCATAATAACCCACTACTGACAATAAATTCAATTGAAATAAACAACCCGCTCTTTTTAGTTTTTCGTATTCGCTGAAATTATTATGGTAAAAGAGATAACGCTCTGGATGGGCTAAAACAGGAATATAGCCTGCCACCTGCAAATCAAAAAGTATGGAATATAATTGGATTGGCGCATTGATGTAGGACATTTCGACCAATACATAATTAGCTTTCAATGTTAATAATTCGTGAGATTGAAAAAGTTGTACAAACTGATCATCCATCAAATACTCAGCAGCAGCATTAAAGGGAACAGTGATTTTGTTTTTTTCTAATTCTAAAACAGTGGTTTCTTTATTGGAAAGGATTTGATCATGTGTGTTGTCCCAAACATACTGAATAATATGAGGTGTAGTAATAAACTGGGAAACTCCAAAACCCTGAAGTGCTTGTGTAAGCCGTAACGTATCCTCAAAAGTTCGAGCACCGTCATCAATACCCGGCAAAAGATGGGAATGAATGTCGATATGACCATCAGGAATTAAATCTTTGAGTACGGGTTTTGATTTGAATATTGTAAACATTACACAAAGGTAGAAAAAAATGTTTAGTGTTCAGTGATCAGGGATCAGTGTTCAGTGATCAGTATTCAGTGATCAGTATTCAGTGATCAGTGTTCAGTTTTCAGTAATCAGTTTTTAGTGATCAGTGTTCAGTGTTCAGTGTTTAGTTTTTAGTATTCAGTGTTCAGTGTTCAGTGTTCAGTGTTCAGTGGTCAGTGTTCAGTAATCAGTATTCAGTGATCAGTGTTCAGTGATCAGTGTTCAGTGATCTGTGTTCGGTGTTCAGTAATTAGTGATCAGTTTTTAGTAATCAGTCTCAGCTACCTATCATAAACGGTTTGTCAAGATTGTGATTTCTGTTTAATTTAAATGGTTTTAAGTTAATTAGTAGTCGGAGTTTTGAAGTTTTAAAATTATTAAGTTTTTTTTTTTTCAGGTAATTATTATTATAAATGTCTCGTATGGACTTTATTTATTGAGGATTTATAATTTAATTAGATTTGTGTATCACTAACTGCCACAACCTGCTTATTACTACTAATAATAAAAATTTCAAATTTTTCACCTAGTTAAGTGTTTCTTATCCTTTACGTAATTTATAGCGCCACCTTTTAAGATTAGTTCAATTTGGCGGTCACTTATGTTTAAGACGAGCGGAATTTCTATTTGCTTTCCAAGTACTTTCGCATTTAGAACTTCTCTATTTTTTATTGCTGACCTAATTCCTTCTACTCTTAGCAAATCCCCCTGTTCCAGTTTGTCAAAATCATCTTTATTTTGAAATTCGAAAGGAATAATGCCAAAGTTAATCAGGTTCTGCCAACCGATTCGGGCATACGATTTTGAAATTGTAAACAGCTGACCTAAATAGCGTGGGGCTAAGGCCGCATGTTCTCTACTTGAACCCTGCGCATAATTTTCGCCCGCTACCACACAAAAACCTATGTACTTATTTTGGTTTTCTATAGCCCGATTGTAGAAGTGCTGGTCAATCACATAATAGGAATATTTGCTGATTTCGGGAATATTGGAGCGCAGCGGCAATACATCGGCACCCGCTTTTAGTATTTCATCGGTAGAAATATCGTCTCCCATTTTTAAAAGAATGGGTATTTCCAATTCGTCTGGAAGTTCTCCAAATTCGGGTAGGGTTTTAATATTTGGCCCTTTGATCAATTCGACCGATTTTCCATTCGGGGCAATTAGCATTTGCTGATTCACTGTAATAGTATGCGGTTCTTCCCATTGCGGATATCCAATATTGAATAGTTTCTCCAGATCTCTGGGATCAGTAATTTTCCCTGTAAGTGCCGCCGCCGCAAGGGTTTCCGGGCTACACAGGTATACCTGATCATCAAGTGTTCCGGAGCGTCCGGTGAAATTGCGAGGCATTGTTCGGAGACTAATGCTATTGGTCGCTGGCGCCTGCCCCATACCAATGCAACCCATACAACCTGATTGATGAACGCGGGCACCGGCAGCAATCAAGGCAGCAAGGGCGCCCATCTCGGTCAGATTTTGTAATATCTGACGCGTGGAAGGGTTGACATCAAAGGAAACCTCCGGAGATGAGAATTGTCCTTTTACAATTTGGGAAACAATCCAGAAATCACGAAGTCCCGGATTGGCTGATGAACCCAATACCACTTGTGCTACTGGTCTGCCACTCACTTCTCTAACAGGAACTACATTCCCGGGGCTACTGGGAATTGCAATTAAAGGTTCTAGCTCTGATAAATTAATTTCTTCATTATGATCATAAGTAGCTCCTTCGTCTGCTTTCAATTCCAGCCATTGGTCTTCCCGTCCTTCTTTTCGAAGAAACTCTTTTGTGATTTCATCAGATGGGAATACCGAAGAAGTGGCCCCCATTTCGGCCCCCATGTTGGCAATTACGTGTCGGTCCCAAGCACTCAGGTGTTTCAGTCCCGGACCATAATATTCTAAAATATATCCTCGACCACCATTTACATCGTAACGTCTTAACATTTCTAAAATTACATCTTTTGCACTGACCCAGTCGGGCAATTTGCCTGTGAGTTTAATGCCCATGATTTTTGGCATCTTCACAAAATATGGCTCCCCGGCAGCTGCAAGAGCTACATCCAATCCACCGGTACCAATGGCCAGCATTCCTATCCCACCACCTGCGCAAGTATGGCTGTCAGAACCTAGCAGCGTACTGCCGGGTTTGCCAAATCGTTCCATATGCACGGCATGACTGATTCCGTTCCCCGGTCTGCTAAACCAATACCCAAAGCGGGCAGCAGCCGATTGCAGAAAAAGATGATCATCCATATTTTTGTAATCGGTCTGGAGTAGATTATGATCGACATATTGAACGGCGACTTCCGCTTTGGTTATTTCTAATTGAAAAGCTTCCAATTCAAGCATAATTAAGGTTCCGGTAGCGTCTTGCTGCAACACATGATCTATCTTTAATCCAATTTCGCTTCCCGGTTTCATTTCGCCTGAAAGAAGATGACTGCTAATCAATTTTTGGCTGATGTTTTGATTGTTCATAGTTCTTTTTTAGAGTAATTTTTAACGAGATACTTGTTTTATTATCAGTATTTTATGTGTTGTTTTGGAGCGTATTAAAGTTACTGATTTTTAACGTATGTTGCCTTGTATTTATTTCTTTTGTAACATTGTTTTTTATTGTATAAAAATTCCTGGTTCTCGATACCATTTTTGTTTCATTTCATAAAATTGCTGTATTCCACCAACCCTAAAGGGAGCCGAAAACTTGGGGCTTTCTCTTTAATTTTCGTTTTACCCTGACCCTAAATGGAGTCGAAAATGGAGTTATACTTTTATAAACCCACTCGAATTAATGAATGCGGTGTGCCTCTGGACCGTCACTTCGAGTGTTTTGACTTGAATGGATGTGTTTGAAGGTGCGGATTTGTTAAGTCAAAATGTATCGAGAAGTATAGGAAGTACAACGGTTCTCTATACGATTTTATAAAAACGCTGTCGCTAATTTATAAAATCAAGCGAACTGATACGATATGATTTAGAGTAGGGATTATCTATATAATTTTATCTAGTTACTTATATAGATACCAATGCAAAGTCTAATGAACTTGTACTTGGTCTGTTTTTTTAAATGCTGTGATAACTTTAGACTAATATCATCAAAGGGATATTTTTCCTTAAGACAAAAAACGCACCCCCTAACCCCTATAGCTCCAGTTATTATTTAATTTTGGAGTCGTTGAATCTTCGATTTCAAGAGGGGAATTCGACTCTGCTAACATTAAATTTTTAGTTGTTTTTTATATAAATAAGTCGATAATTTTATAAAAATGTAATCTGCATACAGTGATCTGATCACTGTATGCAGATTACAAATCGTAGTGTTCAGAATTTGGTTTTGAAGTTAGGGATTGTAACAGGCAATTATTGTATTAGTGTTGTGTTTTCGGTGTAGGAACTTGTGGTTTTTTCGTACTTGAATTGCAAAGCCGATGAACAGGAATGTCAGGTGCAGGTGGTTTCCTATTGGCTTAGTGGTTGCTAGTGTTATGGTTTGTTTGTCAGACTCTTTATTCAGTATTATTTCAGCGCTGTAACAGGTATCGTAACTGTCGTTCTCGTAATCCCAGTTGGCTGTCGCTGATGCTAAATGTACATGGGTGGCTTCTTCAGGCCAGTCTAAATGTTCCTTAGCGATGAAATCAGTGAAGGTGACTATTTGGTTTTTAGGACTGTGATGCTGCTTTATTTTAAGAACCTTTTCCAATGGTCTTAGTTTGTTGCTTTCAAAAAATAATAAAAATTCCTTACCATCAGTTGTTTTCAATCCTTCTGCCAGTGTTCGTTGTCCCTGCGGTTGGGTATTGTCTTCTTGGAGAATTTCGAAAAGTAGTTTGTTAGCCCTGCCAGCAACACTTCCGTCTTTTGCCAGTTTGTTGAAACGAACTGCCAGTTGACGAAAAAGGAATGATTTTTTTGAGCAGTGACCAAATTCCTGTCCTTGATTTCGTATCCTGTCGTAAATAGGATTGTTTTTAAATTCTGTGGACGTTACACCTGTTTTTCCTTTGGCTCTTGCATAATTGTTACCGTCTGCTGTCACTACAAAGTTTATGTCGTCTAATGTTCCTATGATTAAGAAGGGTGCTACTACTTTTGCCATGTTTTTTTTCGTTGTTCGTTTTTCGTGATTCGTTTTTCGTTCTTATATCAATATTTGAAATTTGAACTGCTTATTGAACAGGTGTTGCTATCTTAGAAAAGTACATCAGCCCAATTTTGCTGCTTTAAATCCTAGCCGATTATACAACGCAAAACATGTTCCATTTTAAGCCCTGAAAAGTCACAAAACTCCTCTATTGAGAGTAGTTGATGTGGTTCTTTATTCAAGTTGGTTTTGATCTTATGCAGATACAACCTTGCTTGTCTGTATGTTTTACCGGTAATACGTTGTACATCTTTTGGATAAATACACACCCTGATGTTACTTGCAATCACATTTTTAATTTTTAATAGCTTACCAAAGTCGGTGGACTTTGTTCTTGTAAAACCCGTCTAAGGGTTTTTATTCTGTATATGGGTGTAAAGTTATGAAAATTAATCACTTATGGATTGACTAAAATGGGTAATTGTAGGCCTTTTAGTACCATGATTGACATCGGCTTTTTGAAAAGTGATTTAATTGATTGAACCTTTGTTGAAATCATTCCCGATTTAGTTGCAACGAATATTCAGGATGAACGAGTAGTAAAATTATTTTCAAACTTAAATTTTAGTGATTATGGCAAGACAGAAAGGAATAATTAAATTGAAAGGTACTATTGGTGATATTACTTTTTACAAAACCAAAGATGGTCATTTGGCACGTGAAAAAGGAGGTGTTGATGCGAGCAGAATTGCAAGCGATCCAGCGTTCCAGAGAACACGTGAAAATGGCTCTGAATTTGGCCGAGCCGGAAAAGCAGGTAAAACTTTACGAACGGCTTTACGAACTTTACTTCTGAATTCTGCGGACAGCAGAATGGTGAGTCGCCTTACTCAAAGTATGATTAAGGTTATTCAGGCGGATTTAACTAACGAGCGTGGTTTGCGTAATGTCATTGATGGCGAGGCAGAATTGCTTGTGGGATTTGAATTCAATATCGGTGGAAAGCTGGGCACTACTTTATTTGTGCCATTCGTTGGCGAAATTGATCGGGTTAGTGGTTCTATTACTGTTGATTTTGATTCCTTTATACCTGCAAATATGATTGCAGCTCCAGGTGGAACCACCCATTTCAAAATTATATCAGCCGGTGCTGAAATTGATTTTGAAGCAGAAGTGTTTGTTACTGCCACTTCAGAAACGGGGATTCTTCCGTGGGATATGACTCCAACTTCCGCCATCAGTCATGCGAATGCGGTAACGCCCGGTAGCACAAAACCTTTGTTTCTGGCTCTTGGTGTTGAATTTTATCAAGAAGTAAATGGACGAATGTATCCATTGAAAAATGGTTCTTATAATCCATTGGCATTGGTACAAGTTAGCGGACTGTAAGATGGTTTTAGTACTTACCAGAACTTATTTCCCTGGGGGAACTAACGGGAAACTTGCTTGTGATGGTCAATTCATCTGTTGTACCATTGAACTTCCTTGGAGAGAAAATGAAAAGCGGGTTTCCTGTATTCCCGAAGGGTACTATTTATTGCGAAAGCGATACAGTCGGAAATTTCAATGGCATATTGAAGTGGTTGCCGTAAAAAACAGAAGTTCTATTTTGTTGCATCCTGCTAATAATGCCGCAAAGGAATTAAAAGGTTGTATTGCTCCTGTAACCCAACTTTCCGGGGTTGGTTTAGGTTTGCAGTCGCGAAAAGCTTTTGCTAAAGTAAAAAAATTAGTTTACGAAGCTTTGGAGCGATCTGCGATAGTTTCATTAATTGTTCAATCTTAAAATTTATACTTATGAATATTGTAAAAAGAGCTAAAGCTCCAGTTCCTAAATTTTTTAAAATGCTGCGAAATATCGGATTGACAATGGCTGCAGTAGGAGGTGTTATATTGACATCACCCATTGCCCTGCCTGTAGTGATCGGTTCGGTTGGTGGGTATCTGGCGGTTGTCGGAGGTGTACTGTCGGCAGTTAGTCAGCTTACTACGCCCTACGATGAAGACCCTAATCTAGTGCAGCATGACGGCGAGTAATCCTACCCTGATGGGTACTGCTGGTGGTACATTTTTGAGTGTTGTGCCGAATTTACATTCGGAGGATATTTTGAAAACTGTTTTATTGGCGGCTGTTGGAGCGATAGTCAGTTTTGGGATATCGATGGTGCTGAAATTTGTAATTAAGAAGTATAAGGAGTAGTTTAGTTTTTGTGAATAAGAATTAAGCAGATTAAAGCCCAAACCGAAAGGAATGGGCTTTTTTTTGTTTTTTAGGAAGGTTAGGAAATATGTTTACTGCTACTATTATTATTTATTGAAGATTTTTTTTTCTTTTAGCTCACTAAAATTTTATTTTAAGTAGTGTTTGCTTCGCCTGTTCGCTTCGCTCGGGTTTCTGAATCTTCGATTTGCCTTGATGCAAAAGAAACAAAAGATCAAGCCTCAATATTTTTATCCCAAAAATCATAGGATGCATTTCTCTATCGCGACCCCAAAATACTTTAAATATAATTTGAGAGGCTAGTAATATTAAGCTTTCGGAATTTTTTAAATTATTAGATTTGTAAATTAAAAATAAAACGAAAAGGATGCTTAGGTATCTTTTTTTGGTTTGTAGCGATACCGAATACTTGTCAATTCGGGATTAATAGTTGTCAATAACGGAGTAAGCTACTTTATTATGAAAGTTGAATTCCTATGCCTTTCTATATTTCAGGGATGGAATGGTAATGAAATAATTATAGTGATACTAATTACCCTCGTGCGAACTTATATAAGAGGAAAAATTTATGAGAGCAGAAGGTATTATAACGAGAATGACAGTTGGAGGTGAATAATTTTAATTGACTATATTTACTTGAAATTAAGACCCTTAAAGTTTTAGATAAGCTACTGTTAGATGTTATTTTTGATTAAATTGCAGTAATCAAATAAAATAATTTTCTTATATTTGCGTGGTAATTATGAAAACAAGAATAATAAATAAAGAAACTATAATTAAGTCTGTAACCAAAATGGTTTCAGATAAAGAAATTGTACGTTCCTATTTGAAAGGTAAAACTCCTCTTAATACGTTAACAGAAAAAGGAATTAAGTTTGCAAAACCTTTATAATTACACCTTCGACGAATTCACAAGCACTTATAGTTTTACCACCAAAAATAATATTATATATAGGATTGCTTTTTTAGTGGATGAAACTCTAAATTCGATTTCAACCAGCGATGTGTTAATTGAAAATGTTTATCAAATTGTTATAGAGAAGGTTAGCGATGCACTCGAGCCATTCGACCACTTAGTGTCCAAAACTATTGAAAATATAATTTGTGCTTTTTTTTCTAATGTCAACAATTCTCTAATATATATATGTTCAGACGATCAAGAAAAGGGAAAAATTCGGTTTAGTGTTTTTGACAGATGGTACAGGAATAGCTCATTTAATAATTTTGTTACTAAAATTGATAATATTATATCCTTTGATTCTGAAGGAATAAATTATAATCTGTACACTTCATTTTTATATCATAATAATAATCCGAATATTGATTATATAGTAACTACTTACAATGACATTGAAAAAGTTTTAAATTCTGATAAATAAAATTTAACTTAAACTTGCAGAACGCTTCTGCTTTTACTTCTTCTTTATTTTTCTAATGTTTTTTATTTAAAGACGGTCGTAGTTCGTGATTGCGATGCAGAAGTAATCGCTCAAGGTTCTAGATAATTTAATGGAGTTCGTGAATTTTCGATTTCGAAAGAAACAAAAAATATTCATGGGTTATTTTTTTCTTTTGTCTTGATTACTCACGCTTTAATAATTTATTGGACTTCGTGAATCTTCGATTTCGAAAGAAACAAAAAATATTCATGGGTTAATATTGTTTTTTTTGTATTCATGAATCTTCGATTTCAAGCCTCAATATTTTTATCCCAAAAATCATCGGACGCATTTCCCTATCGCGACCGCAGCCGCTCATGCTCCGCACTCGACTCGGGGGTCACTCCCTGCGGCCAAGGCTAAAATTCTTACTGTGATTTTTTGCTCTAAAAATATAAGGGCAAGTGGAGCGAGTTGGTTGCGATTGCTATTTTTTATTTGCAAGTAATTTTTTTCTTTTAGCTCACTAAAATTTTATTTTAAGTGGTGTTTGCTGAATCTTCGATTTGCCTTGATGCAAAAGAAACAAAAGATCAAGCCTGCATATTTTTATCCCAAAAATCATAAGACGTATTTCTCTATAGCGACCCCAGCCGCTCGTGTTTCACACTCGACTCGGGGGTCACTACCTGTCTCGTCCTGAAAAGAGTTTACATATTTATACTTAATCCTAAAATAGATTCACAATTTGACTGATTCGGTACTTGAATCAGGAGACAAAACTATTTGAAGGCTGCTCGAGTTGCAATTGGTGTGGTGTTTGATTCCCATATTGCATACTTTTTTATACTAATGCGGTAAATAAGTTTTGTATATACCGCAAAAATGCGGTGATTGATAGATGTAATCACCGCATATTATTTTATTTGCGGTAAATAAGTTTTATATTTACCGCAAAAATGCGGTAGATATGTATATTCATCAAAAAAATGATTGGCCAAAGTTCACTTGGAATGCAGATGTGATTACGCCGCTGCTAGGAAGCGTTAGACATAGGCAAGGCAAAATACTTGGCGTTATGCAAGGACTTGGGTTTCGATTGCAAGAGGAAACAGTGCTTCAAACATTGACTTTGGACGTACTAAAGTCAAGTGAAATTGAAGGAGAGCAATTGAATCCAGAACAGGTTCGTTCTTCCATTGCAAGGCGTTTGGGGATTGAGATTGCCGGTGCTGTTCCTGCTGAACGCGATGTTGAAGGTGTTGTAGAAATGCTATTGGACGCTACACAAAGATATGATGAGCCTTTAAGTGATGAACGTTTGTTTGGATGGCACGCTGCTCTTTTTCCGACCGGACGAAGTGGAATGTATAAAATAAAAATTGCAGCCTGGAGAGATGATGCCATGCAGGTTACTTCTGGTCCAATGGGAAAAGAAACTATACATTTTGAGGCACCAAGTGCTGATAAAGTACCGACAGAAATGAATACTTTTTTAGAGTGGTTTAATTCAAAGAAAGATATTGATCCTGTATTGAAGGCCGCTTTTGCCCATTTGTGGTTTGTTACCATACATCCATTTGACGATGGAAACGGACGTATCACAAGAGCTATAACCGATATGCTACTGGCTCGTGCCGACCAAAGTAAACAACGGTTTTATTCGATGTCGGCTCAAATTCAAGCTGAGCGTGATACGTATTATTCTATATTGGAAAGTACGCAAAAAGGTAATTTGGATATTACTGACTGGTTGGAATGGTTTCTTGATTGTTTGTTACGCTCTATGGCACAGACCGATGAAACTGTTGCTGCAACCTTAAAGCGTTCTCAATTTTGGGAAACTCACCGTGCTACCAACTTTAATCCACGTCAACAAAAAATACTTCAACTGCTGTTTGATGCTTTTTTTGGCAAGCTTACTGTTTCTAAATATGCCAAAATAACTAAAGTTTCTACCGATACCTCCCTTAGAGATATTCAAGATTTAATGGGTAAAGGTATTCTTGAGCAAGAAGGAAGCGGTAGGAGTACTTCGTATAAGTTGATTACTATTTAACCGTTTATTCTTTTTTAAATTGTTTGTTGAAGATGATACATTCGCACGAATACAATACTTATGTTTTGTAGCTAAATTGTCAGTTTTGACCATCTAATGTTCGATTTGGAATAAAAAGTAATAGTTCGAGGTCGGTAGATAATATGGGTGTTTTACGGGGGATACGACTTTTAAATAACTTACACTAAAATCACAATTTTAAAGATCAGTATAAAAAAATAAATGTTCCCTCAAAGAGAAACAGCTCACGTATTCCCCTCTTGAGAGGGGGTAGGGGTGTGTTTTTGTGGTTATAAATTCCTAAAAGTAAATAATCAGGAATATAATCCTTAAAGCTATAAAGGCGAGTTTAGCGAGTTGTTGCGATTGCTATTTTTTCGTTGAATACAATTTTTTCTTTTGCCTTGATGCAAAAGAAACAAAAGATCAAGCCTCAATATTTTTACACCAAAAATCATCGGACGTATTTCCCCATCGCGACCCCAGCCGCTCGTGTTTCACACTCGGCTCGGGGGTCACTCCCTGTGGCCAAGGCTAAAATTCTTACTGTCATTTTTTGCTCTAAAAATATAAGGGCGAATGGAGCGAGTTGGTTGCGATTGCTATTTTTTATTTGCAAGTAATTTTTTTTTCTTTTAGCTCACTAAAATTCTATTTTAAGTGGTGTTTGCTGAATCTTCGATTTGCCTTGATGCAAAAGAAACAAAAGATCAAGCCTGAATATTTTTAACCCAAAAATCATCAGACAAATTTCTCTATCGCGACCCCAGCCGCTCATGCTCCGCACTCGACTCGGGGGTCACTCCCTGCGGCCAAGGCTAAAATTCTTACTGTGATTTTTTGCTCTAAAAATATATGGGCAAGTGGAGCGAGTTGGTTGCGATTGCTATTTTTTCTTTGAAGACAATTTTTTTCTTGATTATTGTGCACATGAGTGTGAACGGGAGGTCGGAAGACCTCGAAGAGCAGGGTACAATTTGAAAGCTCAGTTTAAAAAAATAAATGTTCCCTCAAAGAGAAACCACTCGCGTATTCCCCTCTTGAGAGGGGTTAGGGGTGTGTTTTTGTGGTTATGAATTCCTAAAAGTTAAGTAATATCAGGAATATAATCCTTAAAAATATAAGGGCGAGTGGAGCGATTTGTTGAGATTGCTATTTTTTATCCGAAGATTATTTTTTTCGTCTTCACCCTTTTTTCAACTGGTTTTGATCTTCTGAAAAATTAAATAGAATTACCATGCTGCCTTTGAATGGATTGAACGAGGGCTCGTATTTTATATACCCTTTTTCGTTTAGTTCTTTTATGCATTTGTGATAGGTTGCCGTGGAACAAATTTTACTGATACGCATCACTTCTTCTCTAGTTATGCTTATTGGGTTTTGGAAATGGTTTATATTCCAATACTGGAATAATGTAATGTATAGACTGATGTGAGTAGGGTTGAGGTTCTGGTCTTGTATTATGCGGTCAAAGAAACCAGTGAGATGGTGTTTCATGTAATTCATTTGGGAGTGTTCGGTTTTTTAATATTTGGTTTTTTAGTGGTCAGTATTTAGTGGTCAGTGGTCAGTGTTCAGTATTCAGTGATCAGTAATTAGTATTCAGTGATCAGTGTTCAGTTTTCAGTGATCAGTAATCAGTAATCAGTGATCAGTAATCAGTGTTCATTAATCAGTGTTCAGTGATTAGTTTTCAGTGGTCAGTTGGCTCAAGGCGTCGTGTCCTCCTTTGTTGGAATTACAAAATGGAGGATATTGACGAATTATAATATATTTTTGGTTTGTTATTTTTTAGTGTGTTTTATCATCGTTTTGAAGCGTTCCCATCAATTCCATTGAAAAATTATCTCTTGCTTGAACGTAGGCTACTTTCGGAATTACTGTGGCACCCAGTTTTTTCTTTTCAAAAGTGGCTGAAAAACCAAAATCTATTTTTTTAAAATTTAGTTCCTTGGCGCGTTTAATTCCTTGATACAAAAGTTGTCTGTAAATCTGAAATTCTCTAACATAGTTATAATCCATTCCTATCAAAGAGGGAGAATAGGTATAGTTGCTGTTTTTATAACAAAAAAGCGTGCCCACTAATTGCCCCTGTTGTTGCTCATTGTCTTCATCTTTTAAATATAGCATTATAAATTCCCAATTTGGGTCGGTGACCATGGCTATAAATACGTTAGGAGGATAGGTAAAAGTGTTAAAGGCGAGATTATTGTTTTTTACGTTTTTATAGAGTTGATAGATCTGTTCCGTTTCTATTATAGTTAGTTCATTTTTTATTACTACATCAAAAGCCTTTTCAAAGGGAAGCACTTCTTCGATAAAATGGCGTTTAGAACGTGGGGAAAGTTTGTTGGTAAAGGCTTGTGGAGTGTCCCATTCCAGATTTTCAACCACACAGGAGTCGGGCATAGTAACTTTTAAGTAACCTTGATTATGGAATATGCGATTTAATTGTTCATTTTCTTCAAAGTCCCTTAATACTAACATATCAGCATTTAAATGATTGTAAAGAGTTTCTATCTCTTGCAATAGCATTAGAATAGCTTCTTCTATTAATGGATGTGATGTATTAAGATAGCAATGATTTCCTTCGGTGAATAAAGACCCCATTCCTAACACTTTAGAGGTTAGATATAAAGGATTTTTTATTCTTTCCTCTTCTAAATGCTTTGATATTGATTCTGTTGCCATCATGTCGTCTTTCCAAAGTCCATAAGTAAAAAAAGTGGCTATTAAAGGAATTTCATTTTTGTCCTTGATTATGTAGTAGTGGAAGTCCCATTTGTTTGCAGGTTCATCAGAATTGGCAAAAGCAACTTCTAAAAAATGAAGGCCCTCCCAATCAAATGTGCTTTGTTGTCCTAGTAACTCATTCCAAGTAGGTTTGTCCATTTTTGATATCGATGTTTCATATTTCAGTTGTAACGAGGATTTGTCAACTATTATGTCTATAGTAGTATGGGTCTCGACCGAACCAAATGCACTTTGTATTTTGCTTAAGCTATTTCCTGTTTCTTTGAGCACGATGGGTAAATACTTTTCTATTGCTTCGACTAATGCTTTTATTTCTTCTTTTTGGTTGTGTCTCGAAAGTGTGATGCGAATCCCTGTGTTTTGAACAGGAACCGCTGGATATATTGCAGGATTGACAAAGAATCCTTCTTCGAATAGGTTTTGAACTAATTTATAAGAAGTTATTGGTATTGCCGTACCAAGAAAAAACACCGGTGAATCGTTTTTGACTATTATTGGTAAAGCCGTTTTAGAAATTAATTCATTAAAATAGGCTATTTTTTCGGCTAGTTCCGATTGTAAAATGGTGATCTCTACAGACAGGTGGATATCTGCAGCAGCTATGGCAGCAGCTACCGAAGCTGGCTCCAGTTGTGCGGAGAAAGTTAGCGGGCCACCAAAAACTTTTATTTTTTCGCGAAGCTTTGCATTTGGACAAAGTAAAACGGCGCCACTGGCTCCAAATGTTTTGCTTAATGTCCCCATAATCATCACGTTGTCCGGTATTTCTTTGAGTACGCTTAACACGTAGCCCGTGCCGTTTTTACCCTTCCAACTCATCCCGTGGACGTCATCAAAATACAGATGCAGTTGTGGATATTTTTTACTAAGTTCCATTAGTGCTGCAATAGGAGCATAGTCACCAAACATGGAATAGACTCCGTCAGCCATATACCAAATTTTTTTGCATTTTGACATCAATTGTTTGATTTTATCTTCTAGCAAAACCATATTGCTGTGCTTAATCATTTCGACTGGAATACCTCTTAATTTGAGTAATTGGCAAGCAGTTTGAACACTCCAGTGGACCTGATGATCGAGAATGACTCCGTCTTCATCTCTCACCGCTGTTGGAATTACCGCCATATGACCGAGGGTACTGTTCTTGGTGATAATAGTAGGAATACCGTACATAGCCTCCATTTTAGCTTCTAGTTCTGCATATAGTGGATTTGATATGTAGGATTTAGATAATGGAAATTGGGTTCCAAATTTTTTTATGGCATCAATTGCTGCTTCTTTCAATCTGCTATCTTGCTCTAATCCAAGGTAACCTGTAGTTCCAAAATGGAACATTTCTTTGCCTTTTATTTGAATTGTTCTCCCATTTAAGGATTTATCCTCTGCATAAAGATGCATTACGCCCTCTTTTTTCGCTCCTGAAAATACTTCATCAACGGTATCAATAAAGTTGTTGTGTTTAATTTTTGCCATAGTGTAAGGTTTTGATTATTTTTATAAAAGTGAGTATAAAAAATTAGATATTTTGGCTTTTTTATGCGAAAATCCCTATATGACATGTAATACTCCCGAATTGACAACAATAATGAATAATTGTTGCTTTTTGTATAAAATTATTAGTATTTGTTAATTATTTATGAATAATATTTCATTTATTTGTGCTGTTTTACTTAATATTACCAAATGGATCTAGACGGCTTTGAGAATGAATTTGCCCGTTTTTGGATTGATGGGACTATTCTTTTTTTTATATATAAAGATAATGTCAGCATTAATTTAGAGGCTGCGGAATGTATTGTAGCTGATAGGATTCAGTTTCAAAATGATGTGGCTTATCCTATTTTTTGTGATGCCCGAGGCATTGTATCCATGGATAAACCAGCACGAGATTATTTAGCACAATCGGGTTCGTTGCTTATTAAAGCAGTTGGTTTACTGGTCAACGAACAAGTTTCTGTGATGGTAAGTTATTTTTATCTTAAAATTAATAAACCCAGTGTTCCTACCCGACTATTTACAGATCAATTGGCCGCGATAGCATTTGTTTCCAATTATATTTAGTTGTACTAAAAACTCTTTTTAAATGCTATGGTATTTCATGGAAGATAAAATTAATCATCAACGTATTAGGCCTATTCGCCAAATGTTGCTTGAAATGGCAGTAGGGAATTTCAGCTATCGTATTCAGCGGAGTACAGCTGATGATGAAGTGGAATCTTTAATATTGCTGTTGAATATGGTAGCCGAAGAATTAAAGTCCTCTTTTTCTCATCTGACTTATGTAAATCCACACAACAGCTATAGTTCCTATGTTCAGGCCAGTTTTATTGTAGATTCCAGTTGGATAGTAAAAAAGATAAGTACAGATGTATCTGTTTTATTGGGATACAGTCCAAAAATGCTTTATGGAGCCGCTTTTGAAATTATTTTATCAGAAGAATCCGCTGTGTCTTTTAATAGCATCAAGGAGAAATTGTCAAAGAATAGTAGTTATTCAGAAAACTTGGAGTTGGTTTTTGTAAGCCAAAACCAATTGCTTGTGCCTGCTTTTTGTAACATTTGCCGTTTTATGGATAGTACTAAAATATTAATTAGCTTAGTTACTACAATAGTTACTACAGCAGTTAGGGATAATGTTATTGCCGATGATTCTTCTGCTGTCCCTGTGATTCCAAGAAAAGAGTTCGTTTATCGTTTGTCCGATGTACAATTAATTCAGCAGGTTTACGATTATATTTTAATTCATATTGATAGTCCTTTACCAAATTTAAAAGAGCTATCTCATATTTTTGGTACAAATGAGTATAAGTTAAAATATGGTTTTAAACATTTATTTAAAACCACTATTTATCAATTTTATAATGTAGAACGCTTAAAAAAAGCACATTTGTTAATTGAGAATACTGGCATACCACTTAAAGAAATTGCCGCAATGAGCGGGTTTATAGATTACTCTAATTTTTCAAAAGCATTTAGGAAATCGTATGGCTATGCACCTAATAAAATTACAAGAAAGCAATAGCGACAGCCTTTTCTACTGCCTTAAATACGATGCTGTTTTATAATGGGTGTGTAAATAATACCTTTTTGACAACTAAATACTACCGATTTGCAAAGCCTTAGTCTTTTGTTTATCGGAATTTTATATCGGATTAAATTTAAATGTTTATCGATATGAAACTACGTGCAACAACTCAAATCATTCTTCTTAACAGTATCTGTCTGCTATATGTTGTATTGTTTATTTATGCGGCAGTGAGTAAATTGCTGGATTTTGAGCAATTTCGTTTGCAATTGGGACAATCACCTTTGGTCAGTGTTTTTGCGGGTTGGGCCGCAGTGGGTGTGCCGACAGTTGAACTTTTTATTTCCTTACTTTTGATTTTTCCTAAATTTCGTCTTGCGGGACTTTTTGCTTCCTTTAGCCTCATGGTGATGTTTACTACTTATATCATTATCATTTTATATTTTAGTGCTTTTATTCCTTGTTCTTGCGGTGGTATTCTTGAAAAAATGAACTGGACACAGCACTTGTTTTTTAATATTGGCTTTATAGTTGTAGCTATTTTTGGATTAGTTTTAAGCAGAGAGCCGGTTTATTTTGAGGTTAATTCTGTCCAAAAGGAACCTGTAAATTTCTTGTTTTTTTTTAAGAAACGTAATGCTTTAATTCTGTCCATTTGTTTTTTATCCAGCGTATCGCTAGTCGTTTTATTGTATGCTTTATCGGAGCATTCCATACATCGTAATAACAGTTTTTTGCGCAGGTATCCACATCATCCCGTAACTCAGTTAAACGGCTTACCTATTACGTATAACTCTTATTATATCGCGGGTGTCGCAAATGATCGTATTTATCTTGGAAATGTCACTGCACCGTTACACCTGTTAAGTATCGATACCAGCCTCCATGATGTGAAACCAATACGTCTTCGATTGGAGAGACGACATAATTATACTTTTTCGGCTGTTCAGATACGCATAAATGCCCCCTATTTTTACCTTATTGATGGAACGGTACCTATTATTTTTAAGGGCACCATATCTGAGTGGTTTGGAAGACCTTTAGTTAAAGAGAAAAAATATTTTTCCCTATTGGAGCCTATGGATTCTAATCATTTTGCTTTAAGAAGTATGAATCCGTTTACCAATGAGTATGTACTGGGGACACTCTTTACTAATGATAGTTTTCATCTGAAATTGGCACCTCATTTACTTCAAAAACAAGTTGATGGTACCTTTGATACTGATGGTATGCTTACTTATAATAAGCAGCTCCAGCAACTGATTTATGTGTATTATTATCGCAATGCATTTGTTGTTGCCGACCGGAATTTGCAGACAGTGTATCGTGGTAAAACTATTGATACCGTCAGTCATGCTTCTATAAAAGTCGCATATCTGCATACCAAGAAGGAAAAAAAGCTTGTGATACAGCCACCAATGATTCAATTGTTTAGTACTTCTGCAGGGAAATATCTTTTCGTCATATCGAATCGTCTTGGTCGTTATGAGCCTGAAGCAATGTTAAAAGAAGCGTCTATAGTTGATGTTTATAATTTGCAAAAGCAAACCTATGAGTTCAGTTTCTATTTATATAATTACAAGAACGAGAAAGTAAAGAGTTTTAAAGTTTATGGGAATTTACTCATAGCCCTGACGGAACACTATATTGTTACTTATAAATTAAAAGCCAATAGTTTTGATTTTACCCTTCAGGATTAATGATTTCCCTGACACGTAATTCTATCCATTTTTGTGTTTTTTCACGCTGCAAAAAGCACGGAGTAAGTTTGAATGTATCTCTTTTGAAAGGGTAAATTGTTAGAGTACATGCTTGGAATGATGACTCACGAATGGTTATAATCAGATTCAACAAATAAAAATATATATGATATACCGGCCAGTATCAGGGGAAGATCGAAAACCTGTAAAATAGAGTAGATCCTCATGTTTAAATTTTATTATTATGAAAACTAGAATTTTAAAAACAGTTCTACCTGTGGCAGCGATTATGTTTGCCATTGCAGGTGCTTTTGCCTCACAAACTTCAGGTAAGGGAGTTTTGGCAGTACAAACGGGTTATATTGATGCTCCATCACCATGCAGTGAAGCTGTAACCTGTAATACAAATGTTGGACCGCTGTGCACCCTTTTGGTCAATGGGATTCAACGTCAGGCCTACGGCAAGATTAATCCTCAGGATTCAAACTGTACGAAGGTTCTTTACAGAAATAATTAAGAACTTTTAAATTAATGATTAAAGGTGTCCGGAGATCGGACACCTTTTTTATTTTAATTATTAGCCATCCAGCCCGCTGGAGGTACTCCTTTTAAATAGTAGTCAAACCAGTTTTTGACACGGAAATAAAGATCTTCTTGATAGGTCTGATCTGTGAGGACATGTTCTTGTCCGGGATAAACAATAAGAGTACTTTTTTTATGCAACCTCCACAACGCAGTTTGCAGTTTCGTACTATTTGACCAGTCTACGGACTTATCCTCATTCCCAGTCCATATTAGTAAAGGGGTATTGATGTTTTGAACGCTCCCAATAGGAGAATTTTTTAAAAATTCCTCGGAGTAAAATGGAGCTTGTATTCGGAATTGCTGGTTTTCAAAACGCCAAATATTTGATTGCCCATAGCCACCAGATGACAAATAGAAGCTTAGTAAGTCCGTTGCCGGAGCGCCCGCTACAGCAGTTTTAAAGATATTAGTATGACCGATAATATAAGTTGTTTCTACGCCGCCATAAGAATGTCCTATCAGTCCTATATTGTTTTTGTCTACCGAGCCCATTTCTATAACTTTAGCTACTGCTGCCTCCACACAATTAAGTGCCGAATTTCCGGGCTCGTTTAACTTGTATGCTAAGTCTGGCATCAGTACAAAATACTCTTCTGTCGTGAAGTTGGTTGGATTAAAACCATTGATTAATTTCAAAGAGGGTGCTACGTAATTATATACCTCATCCGATTTTTTTTGGTAAATGTTTACGATCATTGGATATTTCCTTCCCGGAACATAATCTGCAGGATAAAATAGTGCCCCTTTTAATGGCTTTCCATCGGCATTTAGGTAATGAATCAATTCTGATTTTCCCCAAAAAAAGTCTTTTTGTTGCCCATTGGCTTGTGCTATTTGTTTTTCTTTTCCGGAAGCGGTCAGCAGTATTAGTTTTGGAGAAACATCAAATCGACTTTCCATAAACTGAAACACAGGACTGTTTTTTGCCTTTTGAAGCGCAAACAACTTCATGTCCTTGCGAATCAATTCTTTTATTCCTGATGATTTATTCCAAATGGAGTAGGTTTGTTGCAGTGTAGTATTGTCCATAGTTTCAAGTAATAATCCCTCTTTGTCAGTATATGATTTTGCCATGAAGCCATAAAAATTATTTCGAACCAAGCGCTGAATTTGGCCGTCATAAATACGATAAGTGATTTGTCTTTTTCTGCCGTCCGTTATTTTCTCTTTTTTACTGCCATCATTTGTCATCAGCCAAATATCAAACTGGTCGTAGAGAATGATTTTTTCATCATTTGAAGTCCAACCGGGAAGATCATAAGGAGGAATGGCACCAGCCTGATCGCACTCTACATCATAAAAAGGAATGTTCATTTTAGCAGTAATACAATTGCTTTTTCCCGTGGCAATATTGTATACCCACCAATTGTTTAATTTAAAATAAGCTACATATTTTCCAGAGGGGGAGACCACTGTGTGCTTAAATTCGTTGATTATTTTTTTTACAATCAATTTTTTATTCCCTGTTTTTAAATCTTTCAGATAGAGATCGATGTACTCTCCCACATATTCAAATTGGGGAAGGTATTCGATAGTGTTATATACTAGCGCATTTTTTTGGTCACCAGTTAGCACGGCATTCGGATGCTGGTCATCTTCTACAGCTACAATTTTATTGTTTTCTGGCCACCAGACGGACCATTTTTCTATACTTACCCACGGTTTTTCTTCTTTTTTTGGTGGTGGTACTTGTTTGTCATTGGCGTTCCAAATGCTAATTTCGGATAGTTTTTTCTGGGTCTCCGTTTGTACTATTTCTTTTTCATTCGCTACGGCACGGATGTTTAAGAACAATTGTTTGCTGTCGTCAGAGAGGTAGAGTTTTGATAGGGGTATCCAACAGTCTTTTGGAAAGGAAGCTGTTGTCAATGGATCAAGTATTTTACTTTTCGGTGTGCTATCCATTTTGGAGCAGAAATGAACTTTGTTGCAGCTTAATTCTGGATTTTCATTTTTGTATTCTTCAAAGAAAGCTAATGCCTTTCCGGATTTGTTCCATGCTAAGCCCGAGTAGCTGTTTTGGGAGTTCGCTGCGATTGTTGTTGCTCGAAGTGTGTTGGAAAGATCAATTGTTTTTACTGTTTTCAATCCTTTTTCCTCGGTAATAATTGCCAACATATTGCCGTTTGGGTTTAGGTTTTTTTCCTTTACGTTTTCAATGGTGGTTGTTATAAAGGTTTTCAGATTATGAAACGTAAATGTTTTCAAAGCTTCGTTGTACAATAGCACGTATCGGCTATCTGGTGTAAAGGTACCTTGGGAAAGCCCTTCAAATCGACGCATTTTTCCAGTATGTAGGTTTAAAAGGTTTAGACTATCATTTTTTATAAACGAAAACCAATTGCTATTGGGCGTAAAAGTTTCACCATGTCCTGATGGAAAACTGTACTTGAAGTTGGTTGTCGTATTCTTCAGATAGAGCGTGTCTTTATCATCCGCATGACTGATGGTGTAGGATATCCAACTGCCATCGTCCGCTAATTTACCGGATGCTAACGTATTCCATAATTTATAGTCATCAGGGGTCAATTTCCGTTTTTGTTGTGAATGACACTTTAGTGGCAATATTTGCAATACAATAAAGAGTAGTGTAATCGTATTTATTCTGTATAGTAGTTTCATAATTGTTGTTTTTCCTCTTCCCGGCCCTCTCCTAGAAGAGGGAGCGAAGAATGAATTGGATTCAAGATTGTCTAGTATTAAAAATTTACGCTCAATGCCTTTTTTGGTTCATTTCATTTTAAAAAACCTGAGATGTTGGAACAAAAAAATATTTCGTATTCGATTCCGTTCGGGATGACTTGTAAGAGCTTACCGTTTTTAATAACCATACTTTAGGAATTGCTTTAGTATCCGGGATTTTGCGGAAGCAGATTACTGTTCAACAAAAGTTCCGTTTCTGGCAATGGCCATAATATGTCTGTTGTATTCCAGCCTGGTTTTATAGCTGATAATACTGGATTAGATTGCCCGCTTCTTTTGAGGTCAAACCAGCGTTGGCCTTGTTCGGTGAACAGTTCCACACGGCGCTCTTGCAATATTGCTTCCAGAATTTCTTGCTTTGTGTTGGCAGTGGTATTTGCCAGACCCGCACGATTCCTGATTTTGTTGAGGTCTTCTTTTGCCCCAATGCTGTTTCCCTGTTGTGCTCGGGCTTCTGCCCGGATTAAATACACTTCTTCCAAGCGGAACAAAATGGAATATTCGGCAGAGGAGCCTGTATTATTATTTTGCTTGTATTTATTAGGGTAATACCAGTTTTGGGTTCCATCAGAAACAGTACCTATCCAATGGTTTTTTCTCTGGTCTCCTGTTTCAAATGCATTACTCAAATCCACAGTTAAGGCTCTGTTGGGAGGGGGACCGGATGCAAAGATGAAATTTTGCCCTTCTAAAGTATTTTGTCCATCTCCTTGTGGTTTTAGTTGCCAGAGTGTGCTTGTACCGTTTTTTAGAAAAACCTTATCCAAGTCATCTTGTAATGCGTATGTTGCAGTATTGTTGATCACTAAATTGGATGCTATTTCTGCTGCTTCCCAGTTGCTAGCATACAGCTGTACTCTTGCAAGGAAAGCTTCGGCTACAGTTCGATTGGGGCGTACCCGCTCTCCACCGATGTAATTTGCCGGTAGCAGTGTTTCTGCTGTTTTCAGATCAGTAATTAGCAATGGGTACAGTATTTCTTGGCTCAATTTTTTTGCTTTAGCGTTGACTTGATAGGCGGTTGAGGTGATATATGGGATTTCTCCAAAGAGGTTCAGTAGATAAAAGTGGATGTACGATCGCACAAACAGAGCTTCTCCCTTTAATTGATTTTTATCGTTCTGTGAAATTCCCGTCGACCTGTCAACGCCTTCCAGTACTGCATTGGCAGCAAATACTAAATTGTAGCTGTCGTTCCAGGTGCCCGTAACTGTTGTATTGGAAGGCAATAGGTTGTTTTTAAAAAAAGCTTCTTCGGGAAGACTGCCGTTACTGTAATAAGCCAGTTCATCCCCGTAACTTCCCAGTAGGATTGAAAGTCCATTCAAATCTCCTGTCACCAGAACATTGTTCCGAAGTCTCCCATAGATGTTTACTAAAGCCGCTTCAGCAGTGGCCTTATCCTGAAAAACGCTTTCGCCGGTAAGCTGTGAGTCAGGCACATCTACATCGACAAAACTCTCACAACTGGAAAAGAATATGGTCAACGTTATAAAGAAACTTATAAGCCATAGTATTTCAACTATATTGATAAAATTATTTCGTATGAATTTCATGTTATTTTGTTTTTAAGTTTAAAAATTCAATTGTATTCCCATAGTCAACACACGCAAAGGAGGCAGGCTGCCTTGCGATTGATTTTCCGGATCAGGTCCTTTGAAACTGGTTATCGTGAGCAAATTTTGACCCTGCAAATACAGACGGCATCGGCCTATTTTTGACCAGGAGTCAGGAAGGGTATAGCTTATCGAAAGGTTTTTTAGCCTTATAAAAGAGGCGTCAGTGAAGACCGCATCACTGCTGCTGTAATTGTAAAATGCATTTACGACATCATTATTAAAGCCAGCAGTATATTGCTGAAATGCACTGGTGTCGCCTGGCTGTTGCCAGCGATCCAGTACTGCAACGGGTTGGTTATTTCCAACACCCGGAAGCACCCCTGTGTAATTGAAGTTGATTCCCAACTGCTTCACGAATTGAAAAAGAAAATCCAACTGCCAATTTTTATAGGTCAGGCTGTTTTGTAGCCCACCAAAGAAATTAGGATTGGTGTGGACTATATTCTGACGGTCCTCTGGTGCTGTTATGGCTCCGTCATGATTGTAATCTTCAAATTGATATATTCCTGTTTGCGGATTTATACCCGTGAAATGGTATACTTTTCGGATGTCCAGCGGCTGGCCTATTTCATACTGATTAGCATAAGTAGAGGCAGCTAATCCAGGAAACGCGATTAATTTATTACGGGCTATTGTAGCGTTAGCCATAGTGCTCCATTTGAATTGCCTGTTCTGGAAATTCACGGTTCTCAATTCCAGTTCCCAGCCTGTATTTTCCACAGTGGCGTTTAGATTGGCTTGGATAGAAGTGAATCCTGTTGTGCCGGGCAACGGAATGCCTACCAGCTGGTTCGAAGAGCAATTGCTATAGTACGCCGTGCTAAGAAGAACACGGTCCTTTAAAAAGCCCGTTTCTAAAGCTACTTCCAGTTTTTTATTGGTTTCCCAGCTAAAATCAGGATTATACAAACGGGTGGGCTGCAGGCCGGTGATGCCTTGATAACTTATCCCCGAAGAACTGTAGGTATTTAAAAACTGGTAGTCACCTATTTGGTCGTTTCCCGTGGTTCCGTAGCTGGCTCTTAACTTCCCGAAACTTAAGAAGGGGAGGGCTTCGTCGATAAAGTCTTCTTTGCCAAACAACCAAGCAGCGCCTACAGCACCAAAATTAGCAAAGTGCTTATCCGCGCCAAAACGACTGGAACCATCCCGACGTCCGGTTAGGTTAAGGATGTATTTTTGCTGCAAGTTGTAATTTACACGTCCAAAAACAGCATTGTAACGATAGGTGCTGTTGTCGTTGTTGAGTATGGCTATATGGGCAGCCGAAGCAATGTTGGTTAGCAGACTATTGCTGGAAAAACCGGAAGCATAGAGGGCCTGTTGTTCTCTGGTCTGCTCTTGAAAAGTGGCTCCTGCCAGTATTTTGAATGTGCCCAAGCCCACTTCTTGTTGGTAGGTCAGTTGGGGTTCGATGCTCCAGGACTGTTTTTTGGCTTGGTTCAATAGGAAATAGGATGCAGAACTGTTGAGACCCCAAGCTGGATTGTAGACCGTTGAAGGGGATTTTTTAGACTCTTCTAAGCGGTTGTCTGTAAACCCTAAAGTAGTTTTTACCTCTAAGCCAGGCATGATTTTATAGCCGATGGCACTGCTTGCTGTAAGATTGTTGGTTTTGGCGAGGTATTTCTCCTCTAAAAGACGCAGCGGGTTATCCCAGGTCGAGTTCTCCCAATTCAGATTGCCATTTGGATCATATAATTCAGGTGCATTGGGGGACAGGACACTTGCTTCCCGTGTAAGATCTGTACCCAACAGGTTGTTTTTATCAGCCACATAGTTACCGGAAAGACTGATGCTGAATTTATTATTGTCGGCGATATGGTTGATATTGAAATGGAGGGCAGTTTTGCCATAGGCGAAATTACCTGGGAATACGGTCGTTTCTTTGAACCTTGTTCCGCGTATGAGGAACTGTGTATTGCTGGTACCACCAGAAACGGCGGTCTCGATATTTTGGGTCAATGCTGTTCCGCCAATGAGTTCTTTTTGCCAATTGGTGTATCGGTTTTGATCCCAAGTCCCGTTGATATCATAAGCCCAATCAGGGTATTGGGTGAAGCCATCATTAGCAAATGCCTCCCTGCGCATTTCGAGATATTGAGGTGTATTCATTAAATTCAGCGTTCGGGTGACTTTACCTGTTCCGCTGTAGGCATTCAGTGTAAACGTTGTTTTACCTGATTTTCCTTTTTTGGTGGTAATGAGGACGACACCATTTGCACCACGAGAACCATATATGGCTGTGGCATCGGCATCTTTTAGGATTTCTATGTTTTCTATATCGGAAGGATTGATGCCATTGAGGGGGTTAATACCCGCAGCAGAAAGGATTGTACTGGAAAGGAGAGTATTGCCTAAATTTTCTGATGCGTACGGCATACCATCAATAATATATAATGGGTTATTTCCATCTGTTCTTAAGCTGTTTTTTCCCCGAATTTGAATGTCGAAACCGCCACCCGGAACACCTGTGGTCTGGGTGATATTGACACCAGGCATGCGACCCTGCATCACCGCCAGCACATTAGTAACGGGTTGCTTTTCTATGGCTGCTGCTGTTATTTTTGCAATACTTCCCGTGCGTTCACTTTCTTTTACGGAATAGTAACCGGTATTGACCAGTACTTCTTTTAGGGTTGTTGCATCTTCTTTTAGTTGGATGTTGATTGTTTCCCGTCCGTCTATTTGCACCAGGACTGTTTTGAATCCCATAAAAGAGAAAACTAACGTATCGTCAGGTGATGCTGCAATTGTGTATTGCCCGTAGTAATCCGAGATGGTTGTTGTAAGTTTCCCTTTTACGGAAATGGTTACTCCTGGTAAGGAGTTATTTCCATCGGTTATAGTGCCTTTTATTTGCGTTAGTAGTATTAGGGGCTGGTTTTGCCTCAATACCTTGTTGGCTATAGCAGGGGTACAGAAGAAGTACAGGCCAAAAATAAGCGAATACCAAAGTGCTCCTAAGCCATTGTTTAATGAAATAATTTTCATAATATTTGTTTAGTTAAATGAAACGTTAGTTTTGTTAGCGATGGTCCTCTATTCGTCCGCCAAGAAGAGTTAGAGGGCCTTTTTTTTGTTTTACTTAGGAAGATCTATTTCGGTGAAACAATGGCAACTATAAAGCCACAGGCACATCGTTACTATAAAAAGTATAATTATTCCTATTTGTATTTGTTTGTAGTATTTCATAGGCATTTTTTTTATTTACTGGTTAAGGGTTAAAGGTTATGAGTTGCTGTTGCGGCTAAATAACCTGCACCTTTTATTAACAAATTCAAATTAAATTAACTAGGTGTTTTATTCAAAGGACCTTTCGGTGCAGGTGTCTTTTATTTAGTCTTAAAGTCGAAAGTCATAAAGTCTGGGGTTGTGTCTTTATTTAGTCATAGGCGTTTTTTTTTAAGTTTTCAGTCTTAGTTTTTAGTTGAGCATAGGAATCTTGCGCCAGTTACGAAAAGGGCGTTTTCCTAACTGGGATTTTGTGGTTTAGTGATTGGAACCACCGCTAAGGTTTAGCTTAGGCTGTTATAGAGATGTGTTTTATTTTATTCATAGGCATGCGGGTTTTAGCGTGTTAAACTGCTGCGAGACTATGAAAAATGAAGAAGCGGTGCTAAGAATATAAGCGGTGTGTTGTGCCTAGAGAATAAAAAAATGGCGCAGAACTCAGCTTACTGCCTTTGAGGTACTGGTATACCGAGGAACAATAAGTGAGCCCACGCCATGGGGCGTGAGCATCTTACTTATCCACTCGTTCCTAATTAAAAATTACCAGTTTTCAAAAGCGAGATTCAAAGCGAATGCTTCAATATTATTATATGAAGAATCGCAAATATATGTATTCAAAAGCAAATATAATAAAAAAATATGACGCCACACATATATGTGTGGGATTAATATTTTTTTATAACGCAAATTTATCCTGTGATAAAAGAAGAACAAAATAAAGTGCTAATTACACTTGGAGCTACCATAAGGAGAATTAGAGAAGAAACAACAGATTTTTCTCAATTCAAGTTAGCTATTGAAATAGGTATGTCAGAAAATCAGATTAGAAGAATCGAAAGAGGTCAAAGTAATCCAACAGTTAAAACTCTTACCAAAATAGCGGAAGCTTTAAAAGTAGATATTAAGATACTATTTGAGTAATATAGTAGTTAAAGATATAAAAAAAGATGCTCATCTTTTTTTATTGAAAAAATGCTAATCGTAATATTCAATTCCCTCACTGCATAGTAGCTAATTTGATTTCATTTAATAATTCTAGATTTGAACTATACCCTTAAATAATATTGACTTATGGAATGGTGTTAAATGGGACTTACTTTCTATAAACAAGCAAAAAAGAATAATGTAATCATATAAATTTACTCACGGAATTTCACTTAAATTGTAAACACTTGGAACTAATTGATATTTCAAAATGGCCTTCAGGAAATCAAAGATTCGTTCCTATTGGGAAGAGAATTAAAAAGGTTGTATTACATCCTGTAACTTTTGATTTATTTTATTTCAAGGAACCAAAGGAAAAATATCCATGGGAGTTTTGGAATGAAATTATTGCTTTTAAGATCGGTCAAGAATTTGGATTTAATGTGCTCGAATATCAACCTGCTATATTAGATGGGCTTGGAGGTTGTTTGTCACCCTCAATGACCACTGGGTTCACTGAAGAATTAATGCATGGCCAACAACTTTTGATAAGGATTTTACCTGAATTTGAAACCAAAAAAGGAACAGATCATACTTTTCAATTAGTAGAAGAATATTTTAAATCAGATAGTACATATACATTACTTTTAGATGATTTTATTGAAATGCTTGTTTTTGACAGTATCATTGGGAATCGAGATCGTCATCAGCAAAACTGGGCTCTTATAAGAGAAATTAGTTTTAAAAAATCAAAGCAAAGGTATCTTGGTTTTAGCAAAAAAATAGATTTGTCTTTAGAGGTTACTGGGCGTTTTTCACCTTTATTTGATAATGGGAATTGTTTGGCCTATAATGTAATAGACGATAAGATTGATAATTTTTTAGAAGATGGTAAAATACTTGAAAAATATTTATTTGGTGAGAAAGCAGTATCTCATGTTAAATGGTTTGGTGAATCAATGCCACATATTGAGTTATTAAAACGTATAGTTGAAAAATATCCAATACCAATAGGGAATGCAATTTCTCGGGTCAGGGAAAAATATAATGAAAACATAATTACAGACATTGTAAATAACATTGATAATGGTGTTATATTTGCAAATAAAATATACAACTTGACTCCAAAAAGGAAAGAGTTAGTTGTTAAGTTACTAAAATTAAGAATTGAGAAGCTTTTGAATGACTTCTAATATATGATACTAAAAAAAATTTATTTAAGTTGGCGACAAGGTAAAGGGAAAAGTCGTTTTTTAGTTGGAGTTTTAACACGAGAAACTCCTACAGGGGATACTATTGTGTTTAAATATCAGAAAGAGGAGGTAAAAAAAGCAGCAACAGAAGGGTTTTTAAATTATCCGGAATTTCCGGATTTAGATAAAGAATACAGTACTAATTTAAAAACAGCACTAAGTTTAAGGCTTATGCCTAAAACAAGAGCTGACAGGTATGATTATCTTTCTTTTTGGAATGCAAATTTAGAAGGTCTTGACTGGTTTGATGAATTAGGAATTACACAGGGAGAATTAGCTACCGATACATTTGAATTTTTAGCAGAATTTCCTAAAAAACATAATGGAATAGGTATTAATTTTGTTTCAAATATTGCAGCATTAACTCATTTTAATTTAAAAAATGATTGTGTCGAAATAGGAGATAAACTTAGATTTGAGCTTGATCCAGAAAATAAGTTTGATAAAAATGCGGTAAAAATTTTTAAAGGGAATAATTGTCTAGGCTTCGTTAAAAAAGGACATAATTTATTTTTTCATAAAGTTAAGAATGAAGAAGTTGAAATTAATGTAAGTAACTTAGAAAAAAACGGAAAAATGAATCAGATTTATTTTTCCATTAAAGTGTTATAATTAATTCAAATCACGCTATAAAACAGAAAAGATACCTTGCTTAAGGTATCTTTTCTGTTTTATAGCGATACGAAATACTTATCAATTCGGGATTAATAGTTGTCAATAAAGGAGTTTCTGTTGTTGAGATAATAGCCAAGTTGCTGTACTGTCTATATTTGATATATGAAATGGTATGAGATAATAGGGGGAGTTGTCGTGTGGTTTTTAGGTCTTTATTTGAGAGGGAGATTTTATGAATGTATGAGAACCAAGCATCTCAATGATAGTTGCAAGAGAAAGAAATGAAAGATGCTTTGATGGTGTCTTTTTTATAGCCTTACAATTAGGAATTTAGTGTTAAACTACTTGAAGTTACATCTAAGTAAATTGGAAATGCTTCTAATAAATAGCAATTCCTTGGATGATTTGTAAGAAAAAATAAATATATTTAACAATAGATAAAGTCTTGTAGAACACAATAAAAGATAAGTACTAAACTTTTATACTTTTTTAAAATGACAGATAATGAGCGCTTTTTTACAGCCTATAATTTTCTAAAAGGAAAGGGACATATTAGGACATATGCTGACCTCGCTGAAGTACTTGGTATTGATAAGGCAGAGCTAAATGATTTAAAAAATGAAAAACAGAAAGTTTCTATTGACAATCTTAGAAGTTTCATAAAAACATACCCCGAGATATCTTTGAATTGGTTGGTTTTAGAAGAGGGTAGTATAGAAATTAAAAAAAATAATATCCCTAGTTTTAATGTAAAAACAGAACTTTTAATATTGCAAAAAGAAAAAATTGAAGAACTGGAAAAAGAAATCATAGAACTGAAAATACATCCAAAAAATCGCGATTCCATATAAATAGTGACTGATTCAGTAGTAAATTAGCTAAAATAAACATTATATTGTTAGTTATTAATGTTTTAATAATTAGTAAAAGTAATTTAAAGATGCTAACATGTTTTTTTTTTTTGGCTTTTCAACTAGATGTCAATTCGTGATTATTACTTGTCAATAAAGGAGTAAGCTACTTTATGATGAGAGTTAAATTCTTGTACCTTTCTATATCTGAAGTATGGAATGGTATAAAATAATAGGATTTAATTTGTTTTGGTTTTTAGGTCTTTGCCTGAGAAGGAAGATTTATGAGTTTAGAAGGGATTATAATAAAAATAGTAGGTGGAGGCGTAAAAGAGATAAAATATACAGAGCATGAAATGCCCCCAAAAAGAATTTAACTTTTTTGGGGCTTTTTTATTAGTAGAAAAATCAAGTATGATATTGACTTAAGGACTCGCTATTTATTGCACTAACCGAAGAATTTTATTTTTATCCCTCCCGAAGCTTCAGGACTAAACGGAGTCGAAAATCCAGAACCTATATGCTGTATATGAGGATTACTAAATTAAGGTAAAAACAGAGGTATACACTTCGAATGTATCAATATTGTCGATTGATTGTTAATTATTGCTATTATTTATAAAGGAATAGTATATTCGCTGAAAAACAACTCTTATTGACAAGTGGGCTTCGCCTTACTACTGTTAGTTAGAGTCGCGAAGCGTGCCCGGAAGTTTCGTTTTTTATGGTGGATATGATTCTTTGCAGTAATTAAATACAAGATTTTACTTCAAAATAAAGACAATACGACGTCATTTTTTTTGGGAAATAAAAAGTACAAATTATTTATATTTGCTTCGAAATCAAAGCATTTAACGACATGTTTGATAAGACAAAACCAAAACTAGGATTTTAGCATAAACCAATGAACCAACCCGAACATACCAATACCACGTGGCTGTTTGAAATAACACCAAAAAATAAATTCTTTTCACTTAACCTCAAAGAAGTTTGGCAATATCGTGATCTGCTAATGCTTTTTGTAAAGAGAGATGTAGTTACCGTTTATAAACAAACCGTTTTAGGACCACTTTGGTACCTGATACAACCTTTGTTTACCTCGATTACCTTTACCATTATTTTTAACAATTTGGCGGGAATTGATACTGGAACAGTACCTCCGTTTTTGTTTAATTTGGCGGGAATCACGGTTTGGAATTACTTTACGGCTTGTCTTACGGGAACCTCAAATACTTTTGGTGCTAATGCGGGTATTTTTGGTAAAGTATATTTCCCGCGATTGATTGTGCCTATTTCCATCGTTATCTCTAATTTGATTAAATTTGGAATTCAGTTTCTGATATTTATAGCGTTTTATGTTTTCTATTATCTAAAAGGAGCTACTGTTGGACTTAATGGTTCTGTGGTGTTCTTCCCATTGTTAATTGTACTGATGGGTGTTTTAGGATTAGGATTGGGAATGTTTATCTCATCGTTGGTGACTAAATACAGGGATTTTAGTAATTTGATTGGTTTTGGTGTACAATTGTTGATGTATTTGTCGGCAGTGATGTATCCTATGGCTTTGATCAAAGAAAAATTGCCTTCCTATGGCTGGTTAGTGCAATACAATCCATTGGCTTATATAATAGAAACTGCCCGTTATATGTTATTGGATGTAGGACAAATTTCCATTTGGGGATTGGGTTATACGTTTTTAGTAACAGTTATTGTATTCTTTGTGGGTGTGTTGATTTTTAATAAGACGGAGAAGAGTTTTATAGATACGGTTTAGAATTTTAGAAAACGGAGATAAATAACACTAAAATGACAAGTATGACTTTATATAATAGGAATAATTATATTCTTACTGATTCACCTCTAAAAAAAGATCTTTTAAAATTATTCAAAACGGATGATAAATTAACAATTTTAGATATTGGAGGCTGCGAAGGAGAGGAGTCTATTAGATACTCGAGAATTTTTCCTTTTTCTTCTATTTATATATTTGAGCCATTACCTGAAAATCAGAAACTTATTACTGGGAACTTAGAGAAATATAAAGTCGAAAACGTAATACTGATGCCTGTAGCAGTTTCGGATGAAAAAGGGATCTCAGAGTTTCACGTGTCTTCAGGGCATCCAGATCATGAATCAAACGAATTAGATTGGAATTTTGGTAATAAGTCCAGCTCACTACTTTCCCCTGAAAAGGAGAATAATCAAAAATGGTTGTTTTTTGATAAACAAATAAACGTAAATACGTTAACACTGCATTCCTTTTTTGTAGAAAACAAAATAGATGAAGTTGATTTTGTACACATGGATGTTCAAGGCGCTGAATTAAAGGTTTTAATGGGGGCAAAAGACTGTATGAAAAAGATAAAGGCTATTTGGCTTGAAGTTGCAGATATTGAATTGTATAATGGCCAGCCTTTAAGAGTGGATATTGAGAATTTTATGAATTATAATGGGTTCTATTTAGTTAAATCAGAAATTGAAGGTCAAGTTGGCGATCAGTTTTATTTGAATAAGAATTATTTTAAAACATTTTCTATCTTTTCGAAGTCGATACATTTTCATTTTAAAAAAGGAAATTGATAAGGTTTCCTGCATTACATAATAATTAAGAACTAAATTGAGATAGAGGAATATGTTATTAAGTAAAATAAAACGTAAATTCATTGCGAAATTTTTTAGTTCTAAAGATGGCAATAACAAGAAAATCTCATATTCACAAAGTGGAGAAGATTTAATTGTCAAATTTATTTTTGATAATTTGGGTATTCAGAAACCAACTTACATTGACATTGGTGCTCATCATCCTTATTTTATTAGCAATACAGCTTTATTTTATATGAATGGTTGCAGAGGAATTAATATAGAACCAGATCCAACTCTATTTAAGGAATTTTTAAAACATAGAAAAGAAGATATAAATCTGAACATTGGTATTAGTGATTGTAATTGTGAATTAGATTTTTATATTATCTCTTCACCTACTTTGAATACATTTTCAAAAGAAGAAGCAGATAAGTATTCCTTACAAGGTAATTATGTAATAAAAAGTATTGAAAAAATTAAAGTTGAGACATTAGCGGATGTTTTAAAAAATTTTTCAAATGGTATTTTTCCGCAATTTTTAAGTTTAGATGCTGAAGGTGTTGATGAGATTATTATTAGAGAATTAGACTTTGAAAATAATTATCCTATTGTTATTTGTATTGAAACAATTTCTTTTTCTACCAGTGGAAATGGAATAAAAAATTTAAAACTAATAGACTATATCGTTAATAAAGGTTATATGTTATATGCGGATACTCATATTAATACAATATTTGTAAGAAAGGAAAATTGGCAGAAAAACTAACATCCAAACTGTGTTATGCTGTTCGACAGGTAGTTGTGAAAAGCTTATTATATAGACCAATAGTTTGAAATGATAAATTTAATTGTTAATAGAATAAATATAAAATAAGGAATAAGGTGATATGTTTTCATTATTTTAACTCTAAAAATTTTTCAAATGAATTTAAAACAGACCATAAAAAAATATATTTTCAAAAAAAATAGTCAACCTATAATCGTTGGGACTTTAAATGAGAGTACAAGGATTAACTGGCTTGAGGAAGCTTTAAAAAAAATTCCTGCAGGTTTTAAAATATTAGATGCGGGTGCAGGGGAACAACAATTTAAGGAATTTTGTAAACATCTTCAATATGTTTCACAAGACTTTGCACAATATAAGCCAGAAAATTTAAATTCAGGATTGCAAATGGTAAAGTGGGATTATGGTCACCTTGATATTATTTCTGATATTGCCTCTATTCCAAGAGAGGATGAGTCTTTTGATGCCGTAATGTGTACTGAGGTTTTTGAGCATATTGTTAATCCACGAGAGGCAATAAAAGAATTTTCACGACTTCTGAAAAGTGATGGTTATCTAATTATAACAGCGCCATTTTGTAGTTTAACTCATTTTGCACCATATCATTTTTATTCTGGATTTAATAGATTTTTTTATGAAGAAGAGTTAGAAAAAAATGGTTTTAAGACTATTGAAATAATTCCTAACGGAAATTATTTTGAGTATTTAGCTCAAGAGGTAAATAGATTACCGCATATGGCTAAAAAGTATAGTAATAAAAAGTTTAATAAAACCCAAACTAATGGAATTATTAAGTTAAAGGCATTACTTCAGAATTTATCGGATACTGATTCTAATTCATCAGAGCTGTTATGTTTTGGGTATCATGTTATAGCAAGAAAAAAATGATTATCATTCAACTTCAAGGAGGTCTTGGAAACCAAATGTTTCAATTTGCATTTGCAAGTGTTCTTGCAAAAAATAATAAAGCATTAGTTTTAATAGATAAGAAGCTCTTTAAATTAAATGGAACAAGAGATGTTTGCACTCCTAGAAATTTTGAGCTAGCTATTTTTAATAACGCATATAATGAGGCTTCTAGCCCGAATATAATTTCATTTCATCATTTGACGAATCTAAATAAGCTAAAAAGAAAATGTAGTCTAAATTATCCTAAAATATATATCGAACCTTATTTTGGATTTTATAAAAAAGCTTTAGATTTAAGATCTCCAGTCTATATAAATGGTTACTTTCAGAGTTATAAATATTTTATTGGAAATGAAAAATTTATAAAAAAGATATTTTCATTTCCCATAGAAGAATTAGACTTGCAAAATAAAAATATATTATCCATTATTGAAAAATCTAATACAATTTCGGTACATATTAGGAGAGGAGATTATGTGAATGATAAAATCACGCAACAATTTCATGGTAATTGTGCTTTAGGTTATTATTTGGATGCGATTTCATTATTAGCTTCTCAATACAAAACATTTACATTACTATTCTTTTCGGATGATAGTGATTGGGTAAAGGAACAATTTGAGTATTTACCTTATCCGAAATTATTTATAGATCATAATAAAAATGAAAATAGTTGGAAGGATATGTGTTTAATGAGTTTTTGTAGTCATAATATTATAGCTAACAGTACTTTTAGTTGGTGGGCTGCTTGGTTGAATGATAACCCCACCAAAGTAGTAATTGCACCAAAGCTTTGGTTTGCAAATGTCGAAAAAAAGGCTAATGATTTAATACCTCCCGAATGGATTCTTATTTAAATTCTCCGCCCAAAATAACTGTATTGATGCCAGTTTACAACTGTCAATTGTATATAAATGAAGCTATTAATAGTATTTTAAATCAAACTGAAAAGGATTTTGAGTTTATAATAATAGATGATGCATCAACAGACAAAACCGTTTCTATTATAAAAAAATTTAATGATTCTCGTATTCAGTTAATTCAAAAACCGATAAATACGGGGCTTTCGAATAGTTTAAATTTGGGGTTACAATTAGCTAAAGGTAAATATATAGCTAGAATGGATGGAGACGATATTAGCCTTTCGCTACGTTTTGCAAAGCAAGTTGCTTTTTTAGAAGCGAATCAGAATGTCATAGTATGTGGGACATGGTTTAGTATCATTGGGTCGAATAGAATTATAAAACTACCAGAGGATCATGACGCTATTAAATTAGCATTTTTAAAAGGAAATTGTATGGCACACCCTTCTGTAATGATGAGAAGGCGATCATTAGATGAGTTGCATATTGTTTATGATGTTTTAAAAGAACCTGCAGAAGATTATGATTTATGGGTTAGGTTGATATCGAAAGGAATTTTCCGTAATTTACAGGAAGTTTTACTGCATTATCGCATCCACAATAGTCAGGTTTCTAAAAAAAATGGTGCTAAACAAAAACAAAGTGTGTTTGAAACAAAACGCAACCTATTTAATTTATTAGAACTGGAATTATTGTCGGATGAGCGTATTGTTTTAAATAAGGTTTTAAATAACGGGCTGGATATTAATTATAATGATATTAATGTTTTTAAAAAGGTACAAATAAAATTATTAAAATCAAATACTAAAGCTTTATATGAACCAATAGGTTTTAAAAAAGAGATGTTAAATTTGGAAAAAATAGTAATTAATAGTTATTTCTTAAAAAGAAATAATTTTGTACCTAAAACATATTTTGAATATCTTAAAATTAAATATTCACTTCATTTTAAATTAGACATCAAAAGTGAAATTAAATTAGCTCTAAAATCACTAATTTTTTATAAATCATAAGATTTTTTAAAAATATGTTCGTTTATACAAAGATCTAAAAAAGGATCAAAAGAGAAAGAGCTGTTGAACTACAGATTTTTTTAAGTACGTACAATAATTATGAGTAAAGACATTATATTAAAAGCCGAAAATATATCCAAACAGTACCGCTTGGGGCAGGTAGGCACTGGTACATTGAGTCATGATTTGAACCGGTGGTGGCATCAGATACGTGGTAAAGAAAACCCATACTTAAAAATAGGAGATAGCAATAACCGAAGTACTAAAGGTACGAGTGATTATGTATGGGCTTTACAAGATATTAATTTTGATCTAATGCATGGGGAGGTTTTGGGGATTATTGGGAAAAATGGTGCAGGAAAATCTACTTTGTTAAAAATATTGTCTAAAGTCACTGCTCCCACAACCGGAAGCATCAAGTCCAGAGGACGAATTGCCTCTTTACTTGAAGTAGGAACAGGATTTAATCCAGAACTGACAGGTAGAGAAAATGTTTATCTTAATGGCGCTATCCTAGGCATGACCAAAAAAGAAGTTACTTCAAAACTGGACGAAATTATTGATTTTTCAGGATGCGAACGTTATATTGACACCCCTGTAAAGCGTTATAGTAGCGGAATGACAGTGCGATTGGCATTTGCAGTTGCCGCTTTTCTTGAGCCAGAAATATTGGTAATAGATGAGGTTTTAGCAGTAGGGGATGATGAATTCCAGAAAAAAGCCATCGGAAAGATGCAAGATATATCCCGAACGAATGGCAGAACAGTAATATTCGTAAGCCACAATATGGCAGCAGTAAGAAAATTATGCTCTAGATGTATAGTTTTAAATAATGGATGTTCCGTATTCAGTGGTAGCACAAATGCCGCAATTGATTTTTATATTAATCAGCAAAATAAATTAACTTATTTGAATCCGGTCATTAACAAAATTAAAGAATATAGTAAAGGACCAAAAATTTTGCAATGTGAATTGACAAATATAAAAGGCATACATAAAAGTTTTTTCTCTGCTGGCGAAATTATTAGCTTGGATTTAATTATACAACCGGATCTAGAAGAAACTCGTCAATATGCCGCAGTTTGGTTTATTTATAACAGTTTTGATGAACAATTTGCTATTTGTTCAAGCGGTAAGATGAATAATATATATTATCCAAAACAAACGACTTTAATAAATTGTAAAATAGACTCGGCCGGTTTGTTACCCGGGGATTATTCAATACGTTTTGTATTACATGTTCCAGGCGATGATAATTTTGAAGATTGGCAAAGTGCTATTAATTTTAATATTCTTAGTCATGATGTAAATAATACAGGTTTTGAATATACATCAATTTGGTCACCAAAAACATTTTTAAAATCAGAATGGAGTTAATCAAAAATAAAATTAAAGCAATATTGAATTTTTACGGAATATATAAAACTAAAGAAATTTGGCCAAAAATTTCAGAGAAAGAAAAACTGTTCCTTACTCAAAATATAAAGATAAGATCGTCAATAGAAACCTTAATAGATATTCAAAACAGTATTTCCAACAAAAAAATTGGAGCTTATATGCGATTTGGTGATGGAGATATATTTTTAATGCTTGGAAAAGATGATATATTGCACCAGTCGCATAAAAAAATGGCTAAAGAAATGAGACAAGCTATAAAGTATAAAAGTTATAATATTCATAAAGCTTTTCCATTAAACTCTGAATTGTTTGGTTATGAAGAAGGTATGACTTCCAATATGCATTTGGTTTCTGATGTAGACGCACTCAAATATTTAGCAGTAACAGAGTCTTTTATTGATTTTAAAAATATATATACGCCTGTTGCGTTGCATTATCTAGCTACATTCAATCAAGAAGCCTGTATTGAATTTTTGCGTTTTTTGAAAAATACTAACCCTATTTTTGTGGGTAATAAGAGTCTCAAGCCGGAGGTGTTAAGGAAATTATTTTCAGAAAAGCACATTAAGACACCGGAGGCTAATTCCTATAATGAAATTGACAGAATAGAGAAGGAATTGGTAGCGGAGTTAGATAAAAACAAGAACGTATTTCAAGTAGTAGTAGTAGCGATGGGTTGCCCAGGCCGGATCCTGCAAAAAAGAATTTTAAAGAAAGGGTTCAATGTATATTTGTTTGATTTTGGAAGTTTATTAGATGCATTCAATGATGATAATACCCGCCTGTGGATTGATTTAGCGGGAGGAGCAGTTAAATTAAAAAGCATACTAAACAAGTTGGATTAAAACGTATGAAAGTATTAACAATTATAGTGACTTATAATGGAATGGATTGGATCGATAAATGCTTAAAAAGTATTGTCGGCCAAAGTGAGGTAGTAGTTGTAGATAACAATTCTTCTGATGATACTGTTACTTATATTGAAACAAATTTTCCTTCAGTAAAGTTGTTATCACAAACAACCAATTACGGTTTTGGTATAGCTAATAATATAGGAATAAATTATGCTTTACAAAATGAAGCTGATGCTGTATTTTTATTGAATCAAGATGCTTTTGCACAAACAGATTGTATAAAAAAATTAATTACTGCCTATCAACAAAATTCATATTATGGAATTATATCGCCAATTCATTTAAATGGAAATGGAAGTGCTGTTGATTATAGTTTCCTAAAAATTGTTAGTCCTTTTAATGCGTCGAGTTTAGTTTCAGATCTTATTGTAGGTTGTTACTCAAAGGATATTTATGAAATATACTTTATTAATGCTGCAGCTTGGTTTATTCCGAAAGATGTTTTTTATAAAGTTGGAGGATTTGATCCTTTGTTTTTTTTATATGGGGAGGACGATAATTATTGTCAAAGAGTATTGTTCCATGGTTTTAAAATTGGTATAATACCTAATGCAATTATTTATCATGATAGTAACAATAGTAATTATCAGATAGGAGAAGCAGGTAGTGAAAAATACTTTAGGCAATTTCTGAATAGTGTGTATGTAAAGTATGCAAACATAAATACCGATAATCACAAGCAACTATTTAATTTTAAGGTATATATGTTGAAAAAAGTAATTTTTAAAGTAATTGCTTTTGAAATAGAAAAAGCAAAATCTTTATTTGAAAAATATAGGAAAGTAGATGTTTCTGCGATAAAAAAGAGTGTTATGAGAAATAAAATAAAAGGTTCTAATTACTTAGAAATCTAAATTTTATGAATAAAATTATTTTTAAAATAGAGCAATTTCCTCATTTGTCTGAAACGTTTATTTTGGCACAAATTATTACCGCCATAAAATGCGGCTATGATGTACGATTGTTAATTGGAGAATTATTGGACTTTGAAACTAGTAAACAACTGGATTTAATAAAGAAATATGAAATTGAAGAAAAGATTATAATAGAAGACTATAGGATCCCAAAAAATAAGGGTATAAGATTGCTAAAATGGTTCTTTATTTTAGTTTCAAATTTTAAAAATATTAAACCAATTATTAATTTTCATAAAGAAAACACGAAATTCAGTTTAACTTGGTTATTTCAATGGTTTTATTATAATCAATTTAATGAAGTTGCTATTTTTCATGTTCAATACGGAACCAATTCAAAACCTTTAGATATTCTAAAAAAAACTGGTTTTAAACCTGCATTAGTAGTAACTTTTCATGGACATGATGCTTTTTTCCCTATTAATGGCTTTATTCCTAATAATGGCTATTATAATAATCTATTTGTTAACGGAAATTTAATAACGGCTAATACTCCCTATTTGGCGGATAAAATCATTGAATTAGGATGCCCAAAAGAATTACTTTCAATCATTCCTGTCGGTGTTGATACGGGCTTTTTTTATCCAAATAAAGAGATAAAAATGCATAAAACATTGAAATTGATTACTGTTGGCCGTTTGGACAAAGTAAAAGGACATCATTTTTGTATTGAGGCAGTAGCTCAACTTATTAATAAAGGAATGGATGTTAGTTTGACCATTATTGGGGAAGGGTCGGAGAGGGGAAATCTAGAAAATTTGATCAAACAATATAAATTGCAAGATAAGGTTTTTATGAAAGGAAGGAAGTCCCAAATGGAAGTGCGACAAGAATTATGGGATCATGGTCTGTACTTGTTACCTGCGGTCGCATTGCCAGACGGAAGAAGAGAAACTCAAGGATTAGCAACATTAGAAGCGCAAGCTTGTGGATTACCAGTAATTGCGTTTGATTCTGGAGGTGTAAAGTATACTATTGAAGATGGAGTGTCTGGTTTTGTTTGTAATGAATATGATATTGATTGTATGTTTAATAAAGTTAAATTATTAATAGAAGATACAGAGATGTATGCAAAAATGAGCAATAAAGCAATTATTTTTGCGAATAAAAATTTTGCCCAAAAAATAATAGATCAAAAATGGGGGGGGGTATATAGTAATTTATGCAATGGAAAAAAATAACTTGATATCGATCATTCTTCCAGTGCACAATGGAGAAAAATATTTGTCGCAATCTATAGAAAGTTGTTTGAATCAAACATACAAAAATATTGAGTTAATAATCGTTAATGATTGTTCGACCGATAGTACTTTGGATATTGTCAATCAATATGCAGCGTTAGATGATAGAGTTAGAATCATAAATAATGAAGAAAACAAAAAGCTTCCTGCGAGCTTAAATATAGGTCATAATCAAGCAAGGGGGGGGCTTATTTCTTGGACTAGCGATGATAATATTTATGAATTAGATGCTTTTGAAGAGCTTAATAAATCTCTTTTTGAAAACAATGTTGATATTGTTTATAGCGATATTGCTTTGATAAATAAGGACGGTGAAAAGATAATAGATTTTCATTTTGTAGGTTTTGAAAATATTATTTTTGGAAATTTTATAGGCTCATGCTTCCTTTATAAAAAAGAAGTTTTTGATAGAAATCAAGGATATGATGAAAATTTATTTCTAATAGAAGATTATGATTTTTGGTTGCGTGCAATTATTCATAGTAGCTATTTTCAAGTTAAGAAAATATTATATAATTATAGAAAACACGAAGATAGTTTAACAAGCAAAATAAATAATGATATTGAAGCTGGTGAACTTTTTAGGAATAATATAAAAAAAACCTATAATAATTTTTGTAAAAAAATTTTAGAAAAAGATTATGAAGTAGTTGCAGATTTTTTAACAAATGTTCTGACTCGTCAGGTTGTAAGCTATGAGTGGTTAATAAAACATAATGTAAAAATTAAAAATTTTGAAGAACACTTATTAAAAAACATCAACTTTTCTAACATTAAATTACTTAAAAGAGTATTTTTTAAAAAGAAATTAGAAATCTGGATATTAAACAAATCTCCTGAAAATATTTTTCTACAATCATTATTTTTAATTAAAAATAACTTTTATATAATTGACAAGAATTCTTTTAAAATAATAATTAAATATTCATTTTTCAAATTAAGTAAATGAAACCGAAAATAACGATTATCATGGCGACCTATAATAGAGAGATTTATATTGTAGAAACTTTGAAATCTATAATAAATCAATCTTTTACAAATTGGGAATGTTTGATTATAGATGATGGTGGTACTGATAATACCGTTGCAGTTATTTCACCACTACTGGAAGAGGATAAACGATTTCAATATTTAAAACGTCCTGAAAAATACAAAAAAGGATTACCGGGGACACGTAATTACGGATTGGATTTGGCAAAAGGAGATTATGTTATCTTTTTTGACGATGACGATATTGTTCATCCTTTAAATTTAGAATTGTGCGTGTTGGAATTATCTAGAAATGACGTTTCATTTTGTAGGTATATTCGAAATGTTTTTTATGATGATTTTGATTATCAATTTGATATGTCAAAAGAATACGATACTTTTTTTATTGGTATAAATGATGTTGAAAGATTATTAAATCAAGATTTGCCATTTAATTCTTGCGCTGTTTTATGGAAGAAAGAGTGTTTTACTAATAATCGTTATGTTGAACATCTATTGCATGCGGAAGAATGGGAATTATATTCTAGGATATTGTCAACAGGCATTAAGGGAATTTCAATAGAAAAAAGTTTATTTTTTGCAAGAAAACATTCTAATTCAATGACAGGACAGTATTATAGACTTGATCCTATTAGAACATCTTCAAACGTGGATGCTATTGTATTGGTTCTCAAAAATCTGAAAGAAAAAGGATTGTTTACCCATTCTTTAATTCGTTATTTTGTTACAATATCTTATGGTTTTAAAGAGTATGATTTGTTTAATAAATTCATGAATTTACTAGCATTGACCTTTTTTGAAAAATTTAAATGGCAAGTTTTTTATGCCACCTTCCCTTTAAGATTATCAGCGTATAGAATAAAAAAAGCAATAACATTTAATAAATGAAAATTCTACTCTGTTTTGGTACCAGGCCTGAAGCTATAAAAATGGCGCCATTGTATCATGAACTCCTAAATAATAATTTTGAAGTAAAAGTATGTGTTACGGCGCAACATCGTGAAATGCTGGATCAGGTTTTAGATTTTTTTGGTATTATTCCAGATTATGATTTGAATTTAATGCAACCCAATCAAAGCCTGAATGGTTTGAGTGCGAATATATTATTTAAAATTGATGAAGTGTTTGCAGACGCAAAACCTAATTTAGTTTTAGTGCATGGAGACACTACAACTTCATCTGTAGTAGCTTTGGCAGCTTTTAATTCAGGGATAAAGGTAGGGCATATTGAAGCAGGACTACGAACGTATAATAAACAAGCTCCTTTTCCCGAAGAAGTGAATAGACAAGTCACCAGCAGATTGGCCGATATTCATTTTACACCTACAAATCAGGCTACCAAAAATTTATTAAACGAAGGGATTTCTAACAGTAATATTGTAGAAACGGGCAACACCGTTATAGATTCCTTATTATGGACGATTAATAAAATAGAATCACCAGAATATTTGTATCCGGAAATTGAGTCTTTAAAAAATGTTATCCCAACGAATAAAAAAATAGTTTTAGTAACTGGACACCGCAGAGAAAATTATGGTGATGGTTTTAGAAATTTGTGTAGTGCTCTCCTAACCATTTCGGAAAGAGATGATGTAGCTATCGTATATCCTGTTCATATGAATCCAAATGTAACGGATGTCATTTATGAGGAATTGGATGGTAAAAAAAATATATATCTTATCGCACCTGTTTCCTATCCAGCATTTGTCTGGTTGATGCAACAATCTTATTTGATTGTTACTGATTCAGGAGGAATTCAAGAAGAAGCACCTTCCCTGGGAATACCGGTTTTAGTCACCAGAACCGTTTCGGAAAGACCTGAAGGCCTAGAAGCAGGATTTTCTGAATTAGTAGGAACGGATAAAAATAACATAGTTGAAAGTATCAATTATAAGTTAGATCATTTTAAAATTTTTGAATTACAATTAAATCCTTATGGAAAAGGAGATGCTTGTGATAAAATTGTTAAATACTTAAATATTTTTAAACAAAACAAATTGTGAAATTGCGAATGACAACAAAACAAATTGTGTTAAAAATAATCAAACATTTGCCTTTCTCTTCTTTAAGAGTATTTCTGTTAAGGGAATTATTAGGCTATGCGATCGGTAAAAATGTAAAAATCGGAAAAAGTTATATCAATTGTAATAAGGTTACCATTGGGGATAATGTGTATTTGGCTAACAATAACACTATATTTTGTAACGAATTGCTTATTGGATCTAATACTGTAATTCATTCTGGAAACATAATCCAAGGTGGTGCAAATTTTTCTATTGGGACTAACTCAAGGATTATTAACAATCATTATTTTGATTTATGGAATAACATTCAAATAGGAAATAATACATGGATAGCAGGTAGAAATAGTCAATTTTGGACTCATGGTTCGATTCACACTAAGAACAGTGATAAAGATTTATCAATAACTATTAAAGATGATGTCTACATTGGTTCTTCGTCCTTAATTGCTCCGGGTGTAAAAATCGAATCTATTAATTTAATTGGCTTAGGAAGTGTCGTGACGGGGATTTTTGATGAAAATCAGACTATTATAGCGGGTAATCTCTCACAGGTTGTGAAACGAAATATTGATTGGAGAATAAATTGGTAATATTTTATGAAAAAAATACTTGTGGTAGTTGATTCTATAAACATTGAAGACAGTAGTGGCTCTAAGGCCAATGTTGCCCTAATTACAAATCTAGTCGAATCTGGCTATGATGTTTTGGTATACCATTATACATTAAAAAACATACAGCTTTCTGACGTTAATTGCGTTTCTATTCCAGAAATAAAATATAGTCCGTTGTATCTTTTAAGTCGTCTGCAGCGCGTTTTTTCCAGAAATTCAACTATTAATGCTGCTCCTTTTTTAGAACAGCTATTTGGGTTTTCTTTTACTTTTTTTAATGATACCAATAGTATTGTGGGAGCTTTAAAAAAACTCAAATTTCAACCTGATTTAGTTCTTACCTTGAGTAAAGGGGGAAGTTTTAGACCTCATTATGCTCTTTTAAAGATTCCAGAATTACATGATAGATGGTTAGCTTATGTTCATGATCCTTATCCGTTTCATTTTTTCCCCCGACCATACAATTGGGTTGAATCGAGTTATAAAGCTCGAGAAGCCTTTTTTTTAAAGGTCTCTCAGAAAGCTCAATATAGCGGGTTCCCTAGTCAATTATTGTTAGAATGGATGGGTAGCTATTATCCTAATTTTCTAAAAACAGGGATTGTAATACCACATCAAAACGCAAAATATATGCTGAAAAACATGGTTTTTCCAGATTATTTTGACGTTTCAAAATTCAATTTACTTCATGCAGGAAACCTGATGCAACAGCGTTCGCCGGAAGGATTAATTGAAGGATTAAAGTTATTTTTAAATAAATACCCAAGGGCTAAAAAGGATGTTCGTCTTCTTTTGGTAGGTCCTTCTTCCGGTTATAGTAAAATGCTTGGAGAATATCAAGAAAGTATTCCGGAACTCCATGTTCTAGACGGGAACATTTCTTTTGAAGCAGTATATCATCTTCAAAAACATACCGCAGTAAATATTATTTTAGAAGCAAAATCTGAGATCAGTCCGTTTCTACCCGCTAAGTTCCCGCATTGTGTCGAAGCTAATAGAACTATTTTTTCATTAGCCCCTTTCTATAGTGAAACGAAAAGATTGTTAGGAAATGATTACGAATTTTGGTCAGAAGTAGACGATATTCCAAAAATCGCCTCGATAATAGAAAAACTATATCATTTATGGAGACAAAATCCAGCTAATTTATTTTTGAATCGAAGTGATTTAGAAGATTATCTTTCGGCTGATTATTTAAAGAAAACCATTAACAATTTGCTAAAAAATTAATTTATGGTTAATTTTTTTAAGAAGAGAAAAAAACAATGAAAAAACTTGCAGTCTTACTGCCTACTTATAATGCGGCTCCATATATAAGAGAAAGTATTGATTCTGTTTTGAATCAAAGTTTTGGCAATTTTGATTTGTACATCTATGATGATTTTTCAACGGATAACACGGAAGAAATTATATCACAATACAAGGATCAACGAATTTTTTATAGGAAGAATATAGCTAATTTGGGTATTGCTAAATCGTTGAATAAGGGATTAGACGAATTACTTCCTCACTATGAGTTCATTGCCCGAATGGATGCCGATGATTGGTCATATCCTAATAGATTTGAAAAGCAATTGGAATTTTTGGATAAAAATAAAGAAATAATACTATGTGGAACGCAAGGCTACTGGTTGCAAGATATGCGACAAAATCCGGTATCAGGTTGGGAATATCCAACGAATCATGAATACATTAATTGTTGTTTGCTTTTTACGGCTTCCTTTGGCCATTCATCAGTAATTTTTAGAAGTGATAATTTTCAGAAAAATAATTTGCGATACAATGAAACTATTAATACTTGTGAAGATTGGGATTTATGGACTCGTGTTGTAAAGACGGGCCAAGTTGCAAATTTACCAGATTTTTTTATGAAATATAGAATTTTAGAAAATAGTAATCATCGTTCACCTCTAAATTTAAAAAAGCATTTTGAAGAACGATCAACAATAATTTCCGGGTTTTGGACATATTCGCATATTACTCTTTCTTCAGAGCAGGTCTATGAATACTATTATCAGATTAGCCAATTGTCCAAGTCTGATTTTATTACTAAAATTAAGCTATTAGTAGATGTCTTTAATTCTTTTTATGTTTATAATGCTAATTCACTAGTAACTGCAGACAGAAAGAAATTGAGTTATTTGTTATCGAGAAGAATTTTAGATTATTGGAAACGTTCTAAAGTTAGCAGGATTGATCCCCAAATATGGCTATTCTTAATTAAAGCAGTGAAATTCGAGAATAAATTTAAATTGTTGAAAAGTATTATAAAATGAACTATTCTATGGAGGCTTCAGTACTTATTGTGTCAAAAAACAGAAGAAATGAATTGAATCAAACACTTGAAGTATTAAGTAGGATACTTGATTTATCATCACATGAAGTACTAGTTTTTTTAGATGGCTGTTCAGATGACTCGGATCTATTAAAAGATAAGCACAACTGGGTAAAATGGTATTCGACAAAAAAAAGTATAGGTGCTTCTGCTGCTAGACATATGCTTTATCCAAAAGCACAAGGACAAATATTAATTGGTTTAGACGATGATGCACATCCTTTGAGTTCTAATTTTATTGACCAAACTAAAGCTGTTTTTCAAAAATATACTAAAGTAGGAATTATTGCTTTTCAAGAAATAAAAGGGGTTTATAGTTCAGACAATAAAGTGTTAAATAAAATTGAAAGTAATAAAGAGGAATATTATTGTAACGAATTTAAAGGATGTGGTTTTGCGATTCGCAAAGATGTTTATGAAACTATTAACGGTTTCCCATTGTGGATTGACATTTATGGAGAAGAATCTTGTGTTTCAATTGAAGTTATTGCCAAGGGGTATGATATTATTTATACTAATACAATTAAAATTAATCATCGTATTGATTTGGAAGATAGAAAAATGAAAGGTCATAATTATTTTAGATTTGGCAAACAATTAAAAAATTCAACTTATTATTTTTTAGTTTATTACCCTTATCCTCTGCTTAATGTTTTTAAGCTCTATTGGCATAATTTCAAAAAGTATGCGTTAAAAGATATCAAATATTTTAAAGTGTTTTTTATGATTATGTTAGAGGTAATATTTAGTTTGCCAAAAATATTGAAATATAGAAAACCAGTAAAAGTAGATTTAATAATTAAAATGAGACAATTAAGTCAGTTGAAATTTTAGGACATAAAAAAATGAAAAATAGATTAAAAAAAATATTCGATTTGCTAGGGTATAAAATTCATAAAAAAAATAAAATTTTGATACTTAATGAAGACCTGTATCTGGCAATCAAAAATAAATTACCAGATAAGGGTATTGTTTTTTTTGATGTTGGAGCCAATTTAGGACAAACATTAAAAAAAATGAATCATAGCTATTCAACCGCAACAATATTTGCTTTTGAACCAAGCAAATATTGTTTTGAATATTTAAAAACTAATTTTAGTAATACTAATGTTAGTCTTCATAATTTAGCAATAGGTTCTAATTGTGGTAATCTTCAATTTAATGAGTATTCGTGGAGTGCATTAAATTCTCTTTTGAAGAGAGCCTATGGGGCTGCAAAAATTAATGAAACATATTTGGTTAGGGTCATCACGCTTGATGAATTTTGTAATGATAACAATGTTTCATATATAAATTTATTAAAAACAGATACTGAAGGTTATGAACTTAATGTGTTGAAGGGAGCTTCCTCAATGATGGAACAAAATAGAATCCAATTTGTATATGTTGAGATATTTTTTAATGAAAATTATATTGGACAATCTTCATTCGGTGATATTTATAATTTCTTGCTGGAAAATAGATTTGAACTGGTTAGATTTTATGATGTTTTGTATACGAATGATGGATTAGCCTCAAAAACAGATGCATTATTTATTAATAAAAGTTTTAAAATTAATTAATTCTGAATTTTAATTGAATTGTAGCTAATACCAACAAAAATATAATAAGTAAAACTAAAATTGGAAATCTAAAAAACAAATAATTTTGTTTCTAGAAAAGAAGAAAGCTCAATCCTTAAAGAAAAAATGTCACTAAAAAAATCATCTCCATATATTATAGCTGAAATTGGTCAGGCACATGAAGGTAGTTTGGGTATTCTATATTCCTATATTAATGCAATTGCCCAAACGGGAGTTGATGCCGTGAAGTTTCAACTGCATATAGCTGAAGCGGAAAGTAGTGAACACGAGCCTTTTCGAGTGCAGTTCTCATTAGAAGACAACACCCGCTTTGATTATTGGAAACGGATGGGGTTTTCTTTGGAACAATGGAAAGGTATCAAACGTCATTGCGATAGTTTGGGTCTTGACTTTATATGCTCCCCTTTTAGCAATTTAGCTGTGGATTGGCTAGAGGAGATAGGAATTAAATGTTATAAAATAGGCTCCGGTGAGGTGAATAATTTCTTGATTTTAGAGAAAATTGCACAAACAGGAAAGCCAGTAATTTTATCTTCGGGCATGAGTTCCTATGCGGAATTAGATCAAACCGTCGATTTCCTGAAGGAAAGACAAGTTAATTTTTCTATTTTGCAATGTACGACTGCTTATCCGACTATGCCAGAACACTATGGTTTGAATGTGATTAATGAATTAAAAGAAAGATATAAAATAGCAGTTGGTTTTTCAGATCATTCTGCCCGAATAGAAACTTGTATCGCAGCAACTGCTTTGGGAGCCAGTATTCTCGAATTTCATGTTGTTTTTGACCGGCAACTTTTTGGTCCGGATGCCAAAGCATCTTTAACCATCGCGGAAACCAAAGATTTAGTTTTAGCCGTCAAAAATGTTGCAACCGCAATTTCCAATCCTATTGATAAAAATAACAACAGTAATTTTTCTGAGCTCAAACAGATTTTCGAAAAATCATTGGCGGTCAATAAAAAATTGCCTAAAAATCATATTATTACTTTTGATGACTTAGAGGCTAAAAAGCCAAAAGGGTTTGGGATTGACGCTCTGCGATTTCAAGAAGTAATAGGGAAGGTTTTGATTAGGGATTTGGATCAATGGGATTTTTTGAATGAAGGAGATTTGTTGTAAACGAAAAGTTTAAATTCGTCACTTCTATTATCAGGACGTCACTTCGAGTGTTTTTGGCTTCACAGAAAAGGCTGTGAAAACAAAGATATAGTAAGCCAAAAATGTATCGAGAAGCTTCTGTTGCACCACGGTTCTCGATACGATTTTTAAAGCTAATCCTTTAGTTGTTAATTAATAAATCGTTTTTTAGCCTTAAAAATCACTCGAACTGACGTATGTTATTAAAATGTCATCAAATTACCTTTCCCCCTTTCCCGTTTTTTGTCTACTTTTAAACCCAAGAATAATACACTTAAAATGCCAAAAAGAAAAATAGTTGTAGTAATAACGGCACGTCCTTCTTATAGTCGTGTAAAAACAGTTTTGTCGGCGATTCAAAATCATTCTGATTTGGAATTGCAATTAGTTGTTGCCGCATCCGCTTTGTTGGATCGTTATGGTTCTGCTGTGAATTATATTGAGAAAGACGGTTTTACTATTGCTGCAAAAGTATTTAATGTATTGGAAGGAGAGAATTTAACTGCCGCAGCTAAAACAACTGGAATTGGAATTTTGGAATTATCTACCGTTTTTGATAATTTAAAACCGGATATAGTCGTAACCGTTGCCGATCGATTTGAAACTATGGCTACAGCTATTGCGGCTTCTTATATGAATATCCCCTTGGCACATATTCAGGGTGGTGAAGTCACCGGAAATATTGATGAAAAAGTGCGTCATGCCATCACAAAACTGGCGGATTATCATTTTGTAGCCTCTGAAAATGCTAAAGAAAGAGTGATCAAATTGGGAGAAGATCCTGAGATGGTTTTTAATACCGGATGCCCATCCATTGATTTGGCTGACGAAGTACTGCTAAGTAAAACACTTCATTTTGATCCCTATGAAAAATATGGTGGAGTAGGAGCAAAACCCAATTTGTCTGAAGGCTATTTAGTCGTTATGCAGCATCCCGTAACTACCGAATATCAAGATTCGAGAAAACATATTGAAGCTACCCTGGAAGCCATTCATAAGTTAAATAAACCCACACTTTGGTTTTGGCCCAACGTGGATGCCGGAGCGGACGGAACTTCAACAGGCATTCGCGCTTTTAGAGAACAGCACCAGTTACCCAATGTTCATTTTTTTAAGAATATGGAAGGGAAAGATTTTTTACAATTGCTACAACACAGCGATTGTTTAATTGGAAACTCTAGTGTTGGGATAAGGGAATGCGCTTTCTTAGGAGTTCCTGTTGTTAATATAGGTTCTCGTCAAAACAGAAGAGATCGTGGGGGTAATAGTATAGATGTTGATTATTGTCAGGATAGGATTGAAGAAGCTATTTTAGACTCTGTAGAAAGAGGAAAATCAATTTCCTCCTCTATTTACGGAGACGGGAATGCTGGAACTCAGATTGCTGAATTATTAAATGAATTACCATTACAATTTCATAAAACTATTACCTACTAATGAGAATTTTAGTTGTTATTCCCGCTAGAGGTGGTTCCAAAGGAGTGCCGAAAAAAAACATCAAGTTACTTGGCGGTAAACCTTTAATAGCACATGCAATAGAATGCGCTAATAGCTCTAAATTAGTTTCAAAAATAGTTGTTTCTACCGATAGTGATGAAATAGCAGCTATGGTAAGTAATTATAAGATAGAAGTAGTTAAAAGACCTTTGGAATTAGCTGATGATACTAGTAATGTTGTAACAGCAGTTGAGCATGCTTACAAATTTCTTAATGAAGAGTTTGATATAATAGTTTTGCTGCAGCCTACATCTCCCCTACGAACCCCTAAAGACCTTGATGATATAATTAGATTGTTGCAAGAAAATCCGCAAACTGATGGTGTTATAAGTGTAGTACCGATGAATGAGATTCATCCAGCGAGAATGTATAATTTAGCTGATAATAGTATGTTAACTTCATTTTTAGAAAATGGTGAAACGTTAAGAAGACAAGATTTAAATCCAGTTTATTATAGAAATGGCTGTTTTTATGCAGTTAGAACAAAGGCTTTTTTTGAACAAAAATCATTTATGGTCGAAAATAAATTAGCTTTTATAATGAATCCTGATTGGTTAGCAAACATTGATACTCAAAGAGATTTTAAATTGGCAACACTTTTATACCAAGATTGGAAAAATGAAAATACTAATCACTGAGTCTAATGATTTTAGTCCTAAAGCTTTATTAGCTTTGCGAAATCAATTTGAAGTAAAAACAGTCAATGTACAAAGTAAACAAGAATTAATTGCGATGATTAGCGATTTTGAAGTCCTTTTTGTGCGATTAGGTTTTTCAATAGATATAGAAATTATTCAGAAAGCAAAAAAACTAAAATATATTTTGACCGCTACAACTGGATTAGATCATGTTGATGTGATTTATTTTGAAAGTATTGGGGGAAAAGTAATTTCACTAAAAAATCAAACAGCATTCCTTGGCACAATCCCATCAACAGCCGAACATACTTGGGCTTTGTTATTGTCTTTAATAAAGAAAATCCCTTCCTCATTTCATCATGTTAAAAATGGAGAATGGGATAGAAATTTATTCATTAATAGTAATTTAAAAGAAAAAAAGATAGGGATTTTAGGTTTAGGAAGAGTAGGTAATCAAGTGGCCAAATTTGCAAGGGTTTTTGATATGGAAGTCGGTTTTTTTGATACAGTTTCGATAAAGAGTCAATTTAAAAAATTTGAAACTCCTGAAGAACTGTGTAAGTGGGCCGATATCGTGAGTATTCATATTCCTTATACGGTTGAAAATAAAAATTTTGTAAACAAAGAATTGTTATCTCACTTTAAAAGACATTCGGTTTTAATAAATACCTCGAGAGGTGGTATATGGGATGAAAAAGAAGTGGCCATTCTGATTGAAAATGGAGTGTTAACTGGAGTTGCAACCGATGTTTTGAAAAATGAATTGGATCCAGATTCAATTGCCGTGAATCCGTTAGTCCTTTTGGCAAATCAAAATTATAACGTGATTATAACTCCTCATATTGCTGGCGCAACAAAAGAGTCCATGGCAATGACTGAGGAATTTATTGTCGAAATTTTTTTGAAAGGATTAATATAAAATATATTGTTAATAAAGGTATTGTTTAAAAGAAACGAATTAAAAATGCATAAGTATATTTGCAAATAGAAAATAAAATGGCAAAATGGAATTATTGGACGGAAAGAAGTTATTATCACAAAGAACTAAGAGATAGAGCAAAAGGAATCAAAAGTGAAATGGAAGCGGCAAAGCAAATTTCGCAATTAATATTTGAAAAAGCAAAAAGTTATAATTCCATACTCGATGCAGGTTGTGGTACGGGACACTTTATTTTAAGTCTTGAAAAAAAATTAAAAGATGGTTTTCAATATTTAGGTATTGACATCACAGAACAACATATAATTGATGCAATTGATATTTTCAAAGAAAACACAAATTATCAATTTCAATTAGGAGATATTAGAAGTTTAGTCGTGGAGGATAAGAGTTATGAAGTATCAATATGTTCGAATACTATTCCTCATATTCCTCACATTGGAAAAGCAATTAATGAGCTCATTCGTGTTACAAAGGGTGATATATTTATACGGATGCTAATAAGTGATGAAGTTTTAATAACAAAAAAGGCCCTATCAGATGTTTTTGATGAAAATGGAGAACCTGAGTCATTTATGTATGTAAATATTTATGATGAAAATTATTTGAAAAATATAATTGGAAATAAAGGAGAGCTATTTATTTACGAAGATATATTTGATGCTAAAGCAATAATGAGCCATTATGAAGATCATAAAAGTGCAGCAGGAAAAAATATTGCCACTCGAATTGTTGAAGGATCACAATTTAAAGGACATTTGATGTTGCCATGGAAAATTGTACATATAAAATTAACTTAAAAAAATGAAAAAATTAGGAATAGTAATAACAGATGGAGTAGGCTTCAGAAATTTTGTAATGAGTGATTTCATTGCTGAAGCTACACAACAATTTGATCAGGTTATCATTTATTCCGGTTTGCCTATATCAGCTTATCATTCTATTCCGGTATCATCGCGTATCGTTATTAAAGAACTTTCTATTTTTACTGAAGGTAAGCTGACATGGATTTTTAGAAAATGGAAAGAATTAGCACATTTAAAAAAACATAAGACGTTTTATGGGATGAATGATAATTTGGTTTCTGGTTATCCTAAAACAAATTCTTTACGATCTATATTGATTAAAATTATTTACTTTTTCACTCATTTTATTCATTCACAAAAGAGTATTTTATTTGTTGAAAAATTGCAATTTCTTTCTTTATCTAAAAATATAATAACTAAAGAATATTTTAAATTACTTAAAGAAGATGAGCCTTCTCATGTCTTTTTTACTCATCAACGGCCCCCATATTTAGCTCCCTTTTTATATGCTGCGATTCAATCAAAAATACCTGTAAGTACTTTTATTTTTAGTTGGGATAATTTGGCATCAAAAGGAAGGATGCTTGGGACATTTGATTATTTTTTGGTTTGGAGTGATTTGATGAAAAACGAATTATTGTATTTTTATCCGAATGTAAAGGAGGAAAATGTAAAAGTGGTTGGTACGCCTCAATTTGAGCCTTACGTAATGGATAAATACAAAATGGAAAAGCAGGATTTTTATTCCAAGTTTAATTTAGAACTGAATCACAAATTGATTTGTTTCAGTTGTGCCGATGCCAGTATCGGAGCAAATGATCCTGTTGTGATACGTGCTATTGCTTTAGCACTTAGAGAAAATAAAATAGGAATTCCTTGCCAATTGTTGGTGCGAACTTCACCCGCAGAAGAGTCTTTTCGATTTGCTTCCATTAAAGCGGAGTTTCCAGAAATTATCTGGAATAATCCAAAATGGATTCTGACCCGTGAAAACCATGTCGAAAGTTGGTCACAACGTATTCCAAGTGAGGAAGATATTATGGATTTACGCTCCATATTAGAATATGTTGATTTGAATATTAATATGTGTTCCACCATGAGTTTAGACTTTATGTTATTTGATAAGCCTGTCATTAATACCGTTTTTGGAAATCCCGAAAATGGTTTGTACAATGATCAGCGATTTTTGAATTACGTTCATTATAAAAAAGTAATTGATAGTCAATCTGTGACAGTATCCAAAAACACTGCCGAGTTAATTGCTCAGATTAATGTTGCTTTATCTAACCCTAAGGGCAGAACAACACAACGAAAGGTAATGATTAATTTCCAAATAAGTAAAGACTTATTTGGAACCAGTAAGCGAATTGTCAGTACTTTATCACAATTTAATGACTGAATCTAAAAAAATAGCAGTACTCTGTAATTATCAACTGCTACCGGATAGAGTGGGAGGAATGGATTACTTTTTTTGGCAGTTTGACAAACAATGTGCAGCAAATGGTATACAGGTGGATTGGTTTTTTCCGAATCAATCGGATCATGGGGAGTATAACACTTTAACTGTTTTTGGCAGTGAGGATAAAGCGGTAGAAAATTATTTTCTAAGTTTTTGTAAAACTAATAAAACAGAGTATACGCATATTATAACCCATTTTATCGAATTATGTACTCCTTTTTTTTATAAAATAAAGCAGTACAGTACTGGTAAAATAATTGCCATAGACCATAATCCGAGACCAATTTACCACTATTCCTTAAAAAAGAGAATCGAGAAAAGAATCAAAGGAATTTTGTTTTCCAGATATATTGATTTATTTGTTGGGGTATCAAACTATACAGTAAATGAAATTATAAATGATTTCGGTCCTCATTTAGTAAAAAAATCAAAGACTATTTACAATGGTGTTATACTAGAAGATATTCAAGTAAGAAATCATCGCAACATAGTAAAGCCAAATTTTTTAGTAGCTTCCCACTTAAGGGAATCTAAAGGCATTCAAGATTTAATTACTGCTGTCGCACTGCTTCCTTCCTCAATACAGAAGACAATTAAAATTGATCTTTACGGGGACGGACCTTACAAAAGTGTTTTGGTTGAAAAGATGAAACAGCATGATGTAGAGCATTGTTTTGCTTTTATGGGCAGCAGTCCCAACCTGAAAGCCGTGTTTTTGAATTATGATTATATGCTGCAACCTACCCACATGGAGTGTTTTAGTTTGTCTATATTAGAAAGTCTAGCTGCTAATGTTCCTGTAATAACTACAAATGTTGGCGGTAATGAGGAAGTATTAGTTGATGGAGAAAACGGCTATATTTTTAAAGCTAAAGATATTCATGAATTGAAAGAAATTCTTGAAAAGGTTTATTTAGGTCATGCAACGATACAATCCAATACAAGAGTAATTGTGGAAAATGGTTTCTCTTTGCAAAAAATGGTTGAGCAACATTTTGCATTGGTGTTAGATAATAAATCTTAATTTTACATTCTCAAATCTCAAAGCCTTCTATGTTCTTTAATTCTTTATCTTTTGCTCTTTTTCTTCCCATCGTATTTGTGTTGTATTGGTTTGTTTTTAATAAAACCAAAAGCACTCAAAATGCACTGCTTATTGTAGCCAGTTACTATTTCTATTCCTGTTGGGATTGGAGGTTTTTATTCCTGTTGGTGTTCTCCACTTTTTTAGATTATTATACCGGTATTCGAATTGAAAAAGCTAAGACAGAAACTGCTCGTAAATTTTGGTTTTGGTTGAGTATAAGTGTTAATCTCGGATTCTTGGGTATTTTTAAATATTATAATTTTTTTGCTGCTTCCTTTTCGGAATTGTTGAACGGTTTTGGATTGCAAACTAGCCCCTTATTATTGAATGTAGTTTTACCTGTTGGAATTTCTTTTTATACGTTTCATGGACTTTCCTATGTTATTGATATCTATCTAAAAAGAATCAAAGCCGAATATAACTTTGTTGATTATTCCTTATTTGTCAGTTATTTTCCGTTGTTAGTAGCTGGTCCTATTGAAAGAGCCACGCATTTGTTACCGCAAGTAAAAGTAAAGCGAACGTTTGATTTTGAAAAAGCCAAAGAAGGGGTGTATCAAATCATTTGGGGATTGTTTAAAAAAGTAGTTATTGCTGATACTTGTGCCACTTATGCCAATGCCATTTTTGATCATTATCAATCAATGAATTCCCTATCGTTAATATTGGGCGCTTTTTATTTTGCTTTTCAAATTTATGGCGATTTTTCGGGTTATTCGGATATGGCATTGGGGATGTCTAAATTATTTGGATTGGACTTGTTGCGAAATTTTAATTATCCGTATTTCTCCAGAGATATAGCCGAGTTCTGGCGCCGTTGGCATATTTCTTTGTCGTCTTGGTTTCGGGATTATGTTTATATTCCTTTGGGAGGAAGTAGAGGCAGCAAATTAAAACAAGTCAGAAACGTATTTGTTATTTTTTTATTGAGTGGTTTTTGGCATGGTGCTAACTGGACGTTTATCGCCTGGGGCTTTATCAATGCGTTGTATTTTTTGCCCTTGTTACTTCGAGATACCAATCGGTCTAATATAGAAACTGTAGCACTAGGATGGGATTTTAGTTCTCTGAAAGTTTTTTTTAGTATTCTCAGTACATTTGTTTTAACGTGTTTGGCTTGGGTGTTTTTCCGTGCAAAATCGATAGGAGATGCTTTTGATTATATCAGTCGTATTTTTACTGACCAAAATTTTAAAATACAATACCTGGAAAATGAACGCTACAGTTATGAAATTCTATTATTGATTTTTATTTTTATTCTTGTTGAATGGAATGCAAGAACTAAAATTGAACCTATTTCAGGCAGCTATAGTTGGTTGAAAGTTACGTTGTGTATTGCTGCGATTGTAGCGCTGGGGACGTATTCTGATTATAAAGAATTTATTTATTTTCAGTTTTAATATAAGTAGCGGAATCGACTGTACTGATCGTCTCGACTGACGCTCGACGTGACAAAGGGCATCGCGGTTATAATAGAGTTTCGTCTCCGCTCCGTATAAACTTTCGACGTGACATAGTTTAGTCGAGATAATATGTAGAATTAAAAACAGCATTATGAAATTCTATTATGTATATATTCTTCTTTGTAATGATGATACTCTTTATGTAGGAGTGACTTCTGATATTAATAGGAGAGTTATGGAACATAATGCAGGTAAATATCCAGAAGCCTATACGCATAGCAGAAGATCGGTTTCTTTAGTTTTTTATCAGGATTTTACAAATCCTAATCAGGCTATTGAGTTCGAAAAGAAATTAAAAAAATGGAGTAGAGTTAAAAAGCAAGCGTTAATTGATGGAGGCTTTGAAATGTTGCAGGATTTATCGGAGTGTAGAAATGCCACACATCATAAATATAAGCCGGATGAAGGTGATATTGAAGAGTAACAGAAAGCGTCTCGACTGCGCTCGACGTGACAGCCGCGTCTTGTTAAAGTGCATTTGTTGAACGAGTCCTACCTCTGCACTCGGAACAAGCTAAAGTTGCGATTCATTTTGAACAGAAAGCGTCTCGACTGTACTTCGTCTCCGTTCAGTGTAAACTTTCGACGTGACAATTGAAGTTGTAATGAGGTGGTTTTGCCAAGTAGAGCGTTTTCAATAACGTAAATAATACTATTAGAATTTAATGATGAAACGTTTTTTATTTTTTACAATCAAAATACTTCTACTGACCTTTATGGTGTTAGTAGTTTTAGATATTGCCTATACTCAAGTTTATTTGCAATCTTCCCATAGAGGGAAAATAGATTATGTTTACAACTCAAAAGCGCGGCATTATGACGTGGTGATTTTAGGATCTTCCCGGGCGAATAATCATTTTGTGGCCCCTTTGTTTGAAGAAAAAGGATTGAAAACCTTTAATTATGGAATGAGTGGCGGGCATTTGTTTGAAGCTTCTTTATTATTGAAATTAATGGTAGAGCGTCATTATACGATAAAAAATGTGATATTGGAAGCTGATTTGAATTTGGCTAATGAAAAGGAGTCTGAGAGTGTCGCTTCTAAGTTTTTACCCTATATTCACCGTTCTAAAGTGATTGAATCCCATTTTGCCCAACAGCCTCATTTTTGGGATAATTATTATATTCCTTTTTATAGGTATATTGTTTTTGACCCCCAAATTGGTTTTAGGGAAATGTATGATGCAGCTAGAGAGAAACCAACAAAGTTATTGGATCATTTAGGGTATTATCCTTTAGGAAAAAATCCGAATGCGAATATGAAAAATGATTTAACGAATTTAAAACCGTTGCATAATGAATATTATGAAGAAATAAAGCAAATTTGTAAAGCCAATAATATTAATCTGATTGCAGTCATGACCCCCATGTGTTCTAATGTTAAAGGATTGGATTATTTTCTGAAGGTAAATGCCATCTATCCTGAAATTCATAATTATGAAAATGCTATTGAAGGTGATCAGTATTTTTCGTCTTGCGGTCATATGAACGATACTGGTGCGCGCAAGTTTACGACCGTAATTATCAACGAATTTTTTAATAAATAAAAATGAAAATAGCCTTTCTGACTCCTGAATATCCACACCCGAAAACCGGCAGCTCTGGAGGTATAGGTACTAGTATCAAAAATCTAGCTGCAGGGCTTTTAGCGGAAGGTTGTTCGGTCCGGGTTTTAGTATATGGTCAGAACGAAGAAGGTGTTTTTGATGATAATGGTATTTGTATCCAACAAATACGGAATGTGAAACTAAAAGGATTGTCGTGGTATCTTACCCGAAAAAAACTCCAAAGAATAATTAATACGCTATACCAATATAATGAAATTGATTTGATTGAAGCACCGGATTGGACCGGTATAACCTCTTTTGTTTCGCCAAAAAGATGTCCCGTTGTTATTCGGCTGCATGGTTCGGATACTTATTTTTGTCATTTGGATCAGCGTCCTGTAAAGTGGAACAATAAATTTCATGAAAAACGAGCCTTAAAAAAAGCCGATGCATTGTTGTCTGTAAGTCAGTTTACGGCCGATAAAACGAATGAAATTTTTGGTTTAGATAAGGAATTCACAATCATTCCGAATTCAATTGATATGGATTTGTTTAGTCAGAACCATAATGACAATGCTAATGAAGTTATTTTGTATTTTGGCAGTTTAATCCGGAAAAAAGGATTGTTAGAATTGCCCTTCATTTTTAATGAAGTGATTAATAAATACCCTCAGGCAAAACTTGTTCTAGTGGGAAAAGATGTTTCTGATATTGTATCAGGGAATCCTTCGACATGGCAGATGATGCAGAAACTCTTTACCGAGAAAGCACTTATTAATGTCGATTATTTAGGAGCCGTACCTTATCAGGATGTAAAAAAGTACATAAATGAAGCAAGTGTTTGTATATTTCCTTCATTTGCAGAAGCTTTGCCTGTTTCTTGGATTGAAGCCATGGCGATGCAAAAAGCAATTGTAGCTTCTAATATTGGTTGGGCCACTGAAGTGCTAAATGAAGGAATAAATGGTTTTTTGGTACATCCAACTGATCATTTGGAATATGCCAATAAAATTATTCAGTTATTGGAAAATGTCCAATTACAAAAAGAATTTGGTACAGAAGCGAGAATAAAGGCAATGGATAAATTTAGTACAACAGTCGTTGCGCAAGAAAGTTTGTCATTTTATAAATCGTTAATAAACTAGTTTTGATTATCGTATACCATATAAATGCTAAAATTACAGACGTATTGACTGCAGATAATCAAAAAATCGACTTTGATTATAAAAAAACTATTGCTAGTGGTTTACACGAGATTGCAAAACAGTTTCCAAATGAAAAACTAGTTTGGTGTCATTTAGCAGTGAAAGAACAATTGAATCTAGAAAGTATAAAAACGCTGTTTCATCATGATAAAATGATGTTGTCTTTTTCCTCCTCACAACATAATTTTTTTGACAGTACAATAGGCTATGTTGAGGAGTCTTTATTTATTAATGTCAATAAAAAGGTATCGTATCCAACCTGGCAAATGAGCAGTGTTGCTGGAGTTATTCATGCTGCTGTTTTAAATGCACTAAAAGATAAAATAGTTTGCGATTCTGATTTTGAATATTATTTGAACTCTATTGCAAAATTAGCTATGCCTTTAGGTTTGCTTTGTTATTCCTCACCGAGACTATTAAAAAATGGAGAATTTGAAAATACTACTAAAGCTAGCCTTTATCAACTTTTTCGATTTGTAAAACAGCATTATAAGACCCGATGGGTATTTTTGTTGTTATTAAATATAGGTTTATATGAAAGGAAATTTCCAATTTGGCCGTTTCTGCTTTCTCTTTTTTACGACTATAGACTAAATACCAATATAAATCTAGATACTATAAAAGTACAATCATCGCTAAACATCATTGGCGAGACAACTGTTGATGTCATTATACCAACTATTGGGAGGAAAGGCTATTTGTTTGATGTATTGAAAGATTTTTCTAAACAAACATTTCTACCCAATAAAATTATTATTGTAGAGCAAAATCCTCAAGAAGGAAGTAAAACAGAATTGGATTATATCCATGACGAAAACTGGCCTTTTGCAATCGAGCATTTTTTTTTACATCAAGCGGGGGTTTGTAATGCAAGGAATTTAGCGTTGAATAATACAGATAGCGAATGGGTATTTTTGGCAGATGATGATAATCGTTTTGAGCCTGATTTAATTCAAGAAGTTTTTCAAAATATAAAACAATTTGGAAGTGAGGTGGTAACCACCTCTTATCCTCAACTAAATGAGTACAAAAAATATAGGAAAGTAATACAGTGGCCTACTTTTGGTGCTGGAAATAGTTTTGTTCGTAGAAATCTTTTAGATAAAGTTAGATTTAATAGTGCGCTGGAGTTTGGTTATGGTGAAGATGCTGATTTTGGGATGCAATTGCGAAATAAAGGGTATGATGTGTTGTATTTACCCAAACCTGAAATAATTCATTTGAAGGCTCCAATTGGAGGTTTTCGAACAAAACCGGTATTGCTATGGCAAAATGATCCTATTCAGCCAAAGCCATCACCAACCGTTATGCTATATATTATTTCGCATAATACTCAAGAGCAACTTAAGGGTTATAAAACTACTTTGTTTTTCAAGTTTTATAAACATCAGAATATTAAAAACCCATACAGTTATTTTAAAATGTTTCAAAAACAATGGAATCAGAGCCTATTTTGGGCTAATCAATTAAAAAAGGCATGATGAAATTTTCTCTAATTATTTGTACTTACATGCGTCCAAAACCTTTAATTCAATTGTTGCAATCGGTTAAGGGACAAACTCTATATCCTAATGAAATTTTAATCATAGATGGCTCGACAAATGAAGAAACAGAAATTGTTTTACAAGAAAATCGATTTGAGGATTTAAAATATTTTTTGGTGTCCCCTGAGCATCGTGGGCTAACCAAGCAACGAAATTATGGTATAGAGGTTGTAGGGGAAGAGATTGAAATAGTTTGTTTTTTGGATGACGATACGGTTTTGGAACCTAATTATTTTGAGCAATTATTAAAAACTTACCAAATTTATCCTGAAGCTGAAGGTGCTGGAGGTTATATCATAAACGAATCTCAATGCGAGTTTGTAGGGGAAGATTATTCTCCTAAAATAGATGAGTATTATTACGACGGCTGGAAGAGAAAGGATGGCAGTCGATTTGTACTGAGAAAGAAATTGGGATTGGATAGTGATTGCCCACCTGGTTTTTCGTCTTTATTTTCACATGGTCGAAGTGTTGGTTTTTTGCCTCCAAGCGGTAAAATATATGAAGTTGAAATGTTGATGGGAGGTGTTTCTTCTTTTAGGAAAAGAGTCTTCGAAACCTTGCAATTCTCCACTTATTTTGAGGGCTATGGTCTGTATGAAGATGCGGATTTTACGCTACGAGTAGCTAAAGTAGGAAAGTTGTATTTGAATACTGCGGCCCAATTAAAGCATTATCATGATGTCTCAGGAAGACCTAATCAATATCAATACGGTAAAATGGTGGTGCGTAATGGTTGGTATGTTTGGCGTGTTAAAAATTCTAAGCCTTCCTTAAATGCAAAATTAAAATGGCATTCTATCACTATATTGTTGACAGCAATTAGATTTAGCAATACATTTACAACCGTGATGAGAAAGGAAGCCTTTGCCGAAGCCTTAGGCAGAATGGCGGGATGGTGGAGTTTGATTTTTAATAAACCAAAAGCAACGTAATGAAAACAACAGAAGCCATTTTAGAAACTAATAAAAAACAAAAAAAATTTTACAACAATAATAGTAAGCAGAATTTATTTACAACAATTTGGGCGAAATTCAGAAACGGACTACTTAATACGATTAGGAAAAACATTGGTATTCAAGACCAGGCCTATCTTTTGCACAAAGAATGGTTTGGTGATTTGTCCAGTAAAAGAGTCCTTGATTTGGGATGTCATTCAGGGAATTACTGGTCATTGTATCTTGCTGAAAATGCTAAAGACTATTTGGGGATTGATTTGAGTGACGTTGCTATCGACAAATTAAACGAAAGGTTGAAACCTTTCCCAAATGCTAAAGCTGAAGCGGTAGATTTTCTGTCTGATGATTTTGCTGAAAAAGATTATGATTTGATTTATGCTTATGGTGTCTTACATCATTTTGAAAATATCAACATTCTAATTGATAAATTAAATGAAAAATTAGCTCCTGAGGGTGAAATAATAAGCTACGATCCTTTGGAAACTAGTTTGCCTATAAAAATAATTAGAATACTTTATCGTCCCTTTCAATCGGATGCCGCTTGGGAATGGCCATTAACTAAAAAAACGTTTTATCAATTTCAAAAAGCTTTTGTAATTAAGGAGAGGCGTGGTCTTCTTGGTAAATCAAAATGGGTTGCATTTTTGAATATTTTACCTATTTCAGAAAACAACAAAAAATTAATTGGACAAAAATGGCATCAACAAGATTGGCATGAATCTTCTGCATCTGATAGCGCGATGTTTAGCTGTATGCATTTAACTATGTTGATGCAGAAGAAATAACTGTTTAACTTTATATCAAACGATGACTTTTGCAATCATTACCCATGTACCTCATATCATTGAACGTAATACTTACTTTGCTTATGCGCCCTATGTAAGCGAAATGAATGTTTGGGCAAAGTATGTAGAGGAATTGATTGTGGTAGCGCCAATAATAAAGACAGGAAAAACTCTTGTAGATAAACCGTATCAACATCATAATATTCAATTTTCGCCTATTGAGGGCTTCGATGTTTTGAATTTAAAAGGTGTCTTTAGTACCGTTTTAAAAATGCCCAAAATTATTTGGACAATTTTTAAAGCAATGAAATCTGCTGATCACATCCATTTGCGTTGTCCTGGTAATACTGGTTTAGTTGCCTGTCTAGTACAAATTGCTTTCCCACAAAAAATAAAAACAGCTAAATATGCCGGTAATTGGGATCCTAAGTCTAAACAGCCCTGGACGTATAAATTGCAACAGTGGATACTCAACAATACGTTTCTGACCCGAAATATGCAGGTGTTGGTTTATGGTGATTGGGATGGGAGTTCCAAAAACATTAAGCCTTTTTTTACTGCCACCTATCAAGAAATTGATAAATTACCTATTACTAAAAAAGAGGTGAAAGGACGTGTTAATTTTATTTTTGTGGGAACTTTAGTGAAGGGAAAAAATCCTTTGTACGCTATTCAGTTGGTGGAAGACTTGCTTAAAAAAGGATATGATGTATGCCTTAGTTTATATGGAGAAGGAATAGAACGCGCTACAATTGAACAGTATATTATAGCCCATCAATTAGAAGCGTTAATTGAATTACAAGGGAATCAATCTAAAGAGACTGTTCAAAAAGCCTATCAAAAGAGTCATTTTGTGATCTTGCCTTCCGATAGTGAGGGCTGGCCAAAAGCCATTGCAGAGGGAATGTTTTGGGGCTGTATACCACTAGCAATGGCAGTTTCTTGCGTGCCCTTTATGCTTGACCAAGGAAGTAGAGGCATTTTGCTAGCAATGGATTTGGAAAAAGATACTACACAGATTGAAACGCTATTGCATACTCAAATGGATTTTGATACTAAAAGTCGAAATGCCTCGGATTGGTCCAGGAACTATACTTTAGATGTTTTTGAAAGAGAAATTAGGGATTTATTAAAACATGATTCCAAATTCAAAAAATAAATGAAAAAGCACTACCTATTTGGGTTTCTTTTTTTTGTAGTTGCATTGCTAGCTATAATCAACTATAGAACTCCTTTTTTTCAACAAGAAGGAGGAGGTTGGTCCATAGGTTATGGCGAGTCAGTTGGCTATCCTGAACGTATCGATGTCAGTAAAAACTCTATTTATTCTATCGAAAAATTGAAAGCTAAAAATGACAGTACCGTATTTCTTGCCGATCCCTTTTTTGTTAAAGAAAAAGGCATTTTTTACCTATTTTTTGAACATAAGAAAATGAAATCTAATGCGGATGTTGGTTTAATGACCTCAACAGACGGGAAAAAGTATCAGTATCGGGGCACTGTTCTAACACAGAAGTTTCACTTGTCTTATCCGCAAGTTTTTAAATATAAGAATACTTTTTATATGGTACCGGAGTCGAAACAGGCTAATATGGTGTTGCTGTATAAAGCATATCATTTTCCTTTCGACTGGAGGATTTGTGATACTTTGATTGCCAATGTTGCGCTCGTGGATCCTTCCATCTATTTGTCGGACTCTTTAAATATTTTAGTTGCGACGGATTATGAAAAAAACATGTACTTGTATCAAGCTGACTCGCTGTTTGGGAAATGGAAATTGCATAAAAAACAAACAATTGCTTTGATAGGAACTGAGGCGAGAGCGGGTGGTCGTTTTTTTGTCGATAAAAAAGGATTGGTTTTACCCGTGCAAAATTGTACCAAAGGCTATGGATATGGGTTATCGTTGTATCGTTTTTCCTTTCATGGCGGAAGTTATGATGTAAAAAGAGAAAATCCTTTTTATTTAATGGCGAATAAAAATATAGCCGCATTTAATGCCGGAATGCATCATTTGGATGTGCAACGAATCGATGCCAATCATTACTATTATGTTTATGATGGGAATCGATTAAAGAGTACGACTAAACATCTGAATATTAGAGGGCCTCTTAAAATGAGTTATTTGGATTTTAAAAGTTGGATATTAAAAAAATGAGGATACTTCAAATAATAGATAGTTTAGAAGCAGGTGGTGCAGAACGTATGGCGGTTAATTATGCGAATGGCTTAGTTAAACAAATTGATTTTTCTGCTTTGGTGGCTACCCGACAAGAAGGTATTTTGAAAAACGAATTGGCTGAAAAGGTTTCTTATCTGTTTTTGAATAAAAAAAGTACCTTTGATTTAAAATCAATTTTTAGATTAAGATCATTTGTTCAAAAAAATAAAATAAGTATTGTTCACGCACATGGAACCTCCTTTTTTTTAGCCTTTTTTTTAAAATTGATATATCCTACGATCAAAATTATATGGCACGAGCATTATGGGGCACGAGTACACCAATCCAGAATGGATAATTTGGCTTTGTTACTTTCTTCATTTCTTTTTTCTTCTGTTTTTGTAGTCAACCATCAGTTAGAGGCTTGGGTGAAGAAAAATTTATTTCTTACGAAGGTTTACTATATTCCCAATTTTGCAACATCAGAACAAGTTCATGAAAATACAACTTTTTTGAGAGGGACTGATGAAAAACGTATTGTTTGTTTGGCCAATTTAAAAGATCCTAAAAACCATATCTCAATTCTGATTGCTTTTAATGAGATGAAAATAGGTGATTTAGGGTGGAGTTTGCATCTAGTAGGAAAAGATTATAACGACAATTATTCAATTGTTTTAAAAGATTTTATCAGAGGAAATAATTTAGAAAATTCTATTTTTATTTATGGTTCTAAAAATGATGTACAACATATTTTAGCACAGGCTTCAATAGGAATTTTAGCTTCTACAGCCGAAGGTTTTCCATTAACCTTATTAGAATATGGTTTAGCAAGATTGCCAGTGGTTTGCACAAATGTTGGCTTTTGTTCCGAAATCATCAAAGACAATAACAGTGGCTTATTATTTGATCCTTCAGATAATTTACAAATACAAAATCAACTTCTCAAAATGATTACTGACAAACAGCTAAGAAATTGCTTTGCATTACATTTGCAGAAAGTGGTTTGCGATAATTATTCCAAAAATAAAGTTATCGACGTTTTATTATCCCACTATGCTAAGATACTTTAAACACACAAAAAACTGTAATACATGAAAAAAGAAGAACAATCGTATCTGTATTTAATTCTATTCCATGTTGCAATAGGTATTATGGTTTATGTACTTCCTTTTACAGCAAAATTGTATGGTTATTCCATTTTTCTATTTGGTATTTATTTTGTTGTAAAAACGCAAAATAGAAATCACCAATCCTTGATGGTGGCCGCCTATATAACCGGGAGCGAAGTGCTGCTGAGAATGACAGGCGGAAACATATCCTATGAATTTTCGAAATATGGAGTGATGATTTTTCTTTTTATCGGAATGTATTATAGCGGATTGTCCAAAGGGGCAACGCCTTATTGGATTTTTTTGTTATTATTAGTGCCCAGCATTGTCCTTTCCACTTTTGTATTGGATTTTGACAACAATGTCAGAAAGACTATTGCCTTTTATATGTCCGGGCCGGTCTGTTTGGCATTAGCTTCTTTATATACGTACAGGCGAAAAATAGCTTTGGAGCAGATGAACAGTATTTTATTGAGCATGGGGCTGCCCATTATTAGCTGTATGGTTTATTTAACCTTGTATACCCCTAACGTTCGGGATGTGATCACCAGTACGCAATCGAATTTTGAAACATCCGGAGGCTATGGACCGAATCAGGTGGCTACATTTCTAGGGTTGGGGATGTTTATTTTTTTTTCGAGGGTAATATTAGAGTCTCCAACTAAATTTATGTTACTAACGAATTTGATTATCGCACTTAACATTAGCTATCGTGGGATGCTTACCTTTTCCAGAGGAGGAATGATAACCGGTTTTATCATGATTGTTTTGTTATTGTTGTTTCTGTATTTTAAATCCAATTACAGAGGAAAAGTAAAACTCAATTATATTATTGTATTTGTCACTTTAGCCATGATGGCAACCTGGGGTTACACCTCATTCCAGACGGGAGGACTTATTGATAAGCGTTATGCTAACAAGGATGCTAAGGGCAGAGTTAAGGAAAGTCAATTGACCGGAAGGGAAGATATAGCGCGTAGTGAAATCGATATGTTTTTTAAGAATCCTATATTTGGGGTGGGAGTTGGAAAAGGGGTAGAAATTAGGGCGCTAGAAATAGGTAGTGATGTACAATCTCATGATGAAATTACCCGGATGCTAGCAGAACATGGAACGCTAGGTATACTAGGCTTACTGATCTTATTTTTTACGCCATTAGTTTTGTATCTGGAAAATAAGTTTAATATGTTTATGCTGTGTTTTGTCACTTTCTGGTTTTTAACCATCAACCATGCTGCGATGCGGACGGCGGCACCGGCCTTTGTGTATTCATTGTCTTTGTTGAATGTGCAGCTGGGGAGTCCGAATAGAGTTAAGAAAGAGGAATAGTGTTCAGGTTTTTTAGTGTTCAGTGATCAGTGATCAGTGTTCAGTCTTTTTTAGTGATCAGTGATCAGTATTCAGTGATCAGTGGTCAGTTTTTTTTGGTGGTCAGTGATCAGTGGTCAGTGTTCAGTTCTAAAAAAAGTGGTCAGTGGTCAGTTTTTTTTGGTGGTCAGTATTCAGTATTCAGTGTTCAGTTCTAAAAGAGTGATCAGTGATCAGTGGTCAGTGTTCAGTTCTAAAAAAAGTGGTCCTTGTTCAGTGGTCAGTGTTCAGTTCTAAAAGAGTGTTCAGTGTTCAGTGGTCGGTGTTCAGTTCTAAAAGAGTGATTAGTGATCAGTTCTAAAAGAGTGATCAGTGATCAGTGATCAGTGGTCAGTGTTCAGTTCTAAAAAAAGTGGTCAGTGTTCAGGTTTTTTAGTAATCAGCTTTAAATAAGTAAATATGAAATTCCAAGATTTATTAGCGTATCAGAAATCATTTTCATTAGCTATGAAAATTTTTGAAATAACTAAACGGTTTCCAAAAGAAGAAATGTATTCATTAACGGATCAAATTAGACGTTCTTCCAGAAGTGTATCGGCTAATATATCAGAATCCTATAGAAAAAGAGTCTATCCCAAAAATTTTCATAGCAAATTAACCGATTCAGATGCTGAAAATTCAGAGACTCAAGTTTGGCTTGAGTTTTCACTTAAATGCAACTATATAAACGAAAGTGTTTACAACGAATTATTAAACGAAAGTAATGAGGTTGGAAAGCTAATTAATTACATGATCTTAAATCCTCAGAAATTTGGTGTAGGGGTGTAGCGAAGTAGGCAGTGATCAGTGATCAGTGTTCAGATTTTAGTGGTCAGTCTTTTTTAGTGGTCAGTCTTTTTTAGTGGTCAGTCTTTTTTAGTGGTCAGTCTTTTTAGTGGTCAGTGATCAGTGGTCAGTGTTCAGTGATCAGATTTTTTAGTGGTCAGTGTTCAGTGATCAGTGTTCAGTCTTTTTTAGTGTTCAGTGATCAGATATAAAAGAAGTGGTTAGTGTTCAGTGATCAGTGTTCAGATATAAAAGAAGTGGTCAGTGTTCAGTTTCGAAAAAAGCTGACAGTGATTAGTTTTAAAAGAAGTGTTCAATATCAAAAAAATCACAGTGATTAGTCTCGATTTACTGTTAATACCTAATAGATTTAAAGTATATTTCTAAAAACAACCAATTCCAGATAAACCTGAATAGAGTAAACTAAGCACCGAACATTCATCACTATGCATACTGAACACTGAACACTGACCACTGCTCACTGACCACTGCAAACTATTCTACAGTGATGAACTGCAGTTGTTGTAAATCACCATTGTAAATATTGATATCTACATTTCCTTTTATCCCTGGAACGGAAGCTTTTTCTGTGAATTGCCAGAACAGCCAGTCGGAATCCATTTTTTCTCGATAAAAATTATAATTGGCTATCCAGAAGAGATAATCGCTAAACTCGTCCTTTAAAAAATCATCGTAATATTTTTCGCCGGTATAGATAATCGGTTTCACTTTATAATGGGATTCCACAGCCTTCAACCATCGTTTCAAACCGACTTTCAAACTGTCCAGCGACTGATTTTTAGGCAGTTTTTCAATATCTAAAATTGGCGGTAAATCTCCTTTCTGGAGCGTAACGGTTTTAATGAAAAGTTCTGCCTGCTCGAGGGAGTTTTCGTTAGGGCGGTAATAATGATAAGCGCCCCGAATCATTTTATTTTCTTTGGCGCCAAGCCAATTCCGCTTAAACTGACGGTCTTTCCTATCCTTTCCTACGGTTGCCCGAATAAACACATAGTCTAAAGGGTATTTTTTTTCTAAAGTATCTACATAAGACCAGCGGATTATTCCCTGATACTCAGAGACGTCCAAACCGATACTTTTCCCCTCATGATTTTCTAAAACCTGGAAATTCCGAACGTCCGAAATACGTTTTGCTTCGGCTTTTTCTTTTAAAGCTTTATCTGATTTGAAACTGAAATAATAGGCCAGTCCATTACGGTAATGATACACAGTGCCAATAAGAAGTACCACAAAAAAAGCAACAAGCGAAAAACGCAGCAGTTTAGTTGAAAAAACAGACGCTTTCTTTTTGGGTTTACGAACTACCGTCGTTCTTCTTCTTACCACTTTTTTTCTCATTCAAAAACTACTTTATTGCCCTTTTATTATTCGCTACCGATAGCAAAACATAAAGAATTATCAGCAAAGGAATTCCTAAATATTGGAAGAAAACCAATAACAATACAGAAAGAGATAAAAAGACAATTTGAAGTGCATTGTCTTTAAAGTTAAACTTTTTAAGCTTCAATGAAAATAACGGAATCTCGGCATTTAAGATATAAGCGCTTAATACCGTTATGGCAAGCAAAACAAACTGGTTTGTCAAAATTTCCAACGTAAAGAGGGAATCTGAATATTTTAAAACCAAAGGCAAACTCAAAATAAACAGTGCATTGGCAGGCGTAGGCAATCCTATAAAAGAATCGGTTTGACGCGTATCAATATTAAAATTAGCCAAACGATAACAAGAACCCAGCGTAATAATGAATCCCAGATAAGGAATCATAGGGTTAACGGACAGCTCGTGCTGACTGCTTGATAACAAAAAAAACATAACAAATCCTGGTACTACGCCACTGGTAACCATATCGGCCAAAGAATCCAATTGCAATCCCAACGGACTGGACACTTTAAACAATCTGGCAAAAAAACCATCGAAAAAATCTAAGAATATTCCAAGACATACAAAATAAAAAGCCATTTCAAAATCCAATTTAGCCGCAAAAACAATCGCTATACAGCCACAAAAAAGATTGAGTAGAGTAATTAAATTCGGAATGTGTTTTTTAATATTCATAGGTATAACGTTTAGGGATCTAAAGTTGGCAAATTTAGCATAATAAGTGAAGGAAAAGTACGTTTTCTACTAGAGATTTTTAACAGCTACGGTTTGCATAACCCTTTCCCGGTTTTAAACCCTGAACAGGTTGTTTAAATTTATAATAATCGAGTTACTTACTTAAATACCAATAGTAAGTCTAATAAACTCAAAGTTTGTTGTAGTTTTTAAGGACAGTGAATACTTTAGAGTAGCATTAAAAAAATGAAACATTTGCATTTTAAAAAAAAAAACACACCCCTAACCCCTCTTAAGAGGGGAATGTGATTGTGGAATCGATGTTGTTTTTAGGAATCGAGGGAGCACACCCCTGGCGCCTATAGCTCCAGTTGTTATTTAATTTTGGAGTCGTTGAATCTTCGATTTTAAGAGGGGAATTCTCCCCCCGTTAACATTTAACATTTAACTTTTAATTGTTTATTAAGTAAAGAAGTCGAAATAATAGTAATAATAGAATAAAGTAAATCGTATTCACTATCATAGGTGTTATTCCATTACTAAATTTATTTAATCCGAGGAAGAAATAAGCTCAGTAAAAAATTATATTTTTGATAAAAATTAAACAGACCTTCGGTTTGTAAAAAAAGTCCATTTGAAAAAAGCTTTCTTATTTCTATTGCTTTTGGTTTGCACTGCTCATTACAGTCAGGCAGTCCGAAAATACTCCAATGAGTTTATGAATATAGGCGTTGATGCTGCGGCATTAGGTATGTCAAATACAGTGGTGGCCTCTACCAATGATGTGAATTCAGGGTATTGGAATCCTGCAGGCTTAATCCATCTGGAAGACAATCAGGTTTCGTTAATGCATGCTAATTACTTTGCGAATATTGCCCAATACGATTATATGGCCTATGGAAGCCCAATAGACGACCGAAGTGCCTGGGGGATTTCTTTAATCCGTTTTGGTGTGGATGATATTTTAAACACAACGGAATTAATAGACAGCCAAGGTAATATTGACTACAATAGAATCAGTCTCTTTTCTACCGCCGATTATGGTTTTACCTTTTCCTATGCCCGCAAATTGCCAGTTCCTGGATTTCAATACGGCGTGAACGCAAAGGTAATTCGAAGAATTATAGGAAAGTTTGCTAACTCGTGGGGATTTGGTTTTGATGCAGGAATACAATTCGAAAAAAACAACTGGCAATTCGGGTTGATGCTTCGTGATATTACCACCACGTATAATGTATGGAATATTGATGAGGAAGAATACAAAAAAATAGCAAATGCCATTTCTGACCAAAATCAGGAATTACCCGAAAGTACGGAGATTACAGCACCAAAAGCGCAGCTGGGAATAGCTAAAAAAATCATTATTCATTATGACTACAGTATTTTGGCTGCTGCCAATATGAACATGCGGTTCACTAAAACCAATGATGTAATCTCGACTGATTTCGTGAGTATCGATCCCGCCTTAGGGTTTGAATTTGGCTATACAGACTTGGTTTTCTTGCGTGCCGGTGTAGGAAATTTTCAAAATATTCAACAGTTAGACAATACCGAAAAAGTAGGATTCCAACCTAATATCGGATTAGGTTTTAAATACAAAGGCATCCAGGTTGATTATGCCCTGACTGATTTAGGCAATCAAAGTGCCGCTTTATACTCCAATATTTTTTCAATAAAAGTGGATTTGAGTCTTTTTAGGAATTAAACCGCTATTCAGATTAAAATAAAAGCAAAATCTATCGCTAATTCGCTAATTAAAAAAAATCTACAAAAAAACAATTAGCGCATTAGCGGTGAAAACATTTCATAACTAGCAAGAAAGATATATTGTCGCAATTATTAAAAAGAGTTTTTGCCACAGATTAGAAGGATTAAAAAGATTTTTAAAGTTACATGACGAATTAATCTGTGCTAATCTGTGAAATCAGCGGTAAAGAAATTTAGTACTTTATTAAAATACGACATTAAATTTTAGCCATTACTTAATATTAAAAAAAAAATTGGCACAGATTAGAAGGATTAAAAAGATTTTTAAAATTACATGACGAATTAATCTGTTCTAATCTGTGAAATCTGCGGTAAAGAAATTTAGTGCTTTATTAAAATGCGAAATTAAATTTTATCCATTACTTAAATAGTAATGATTCTATGAAAAGAAAAAAGCCTACATTTTCTTTGAAATAAAAAAATCTATTTTTTTATCTGCTAAAAAAAATAGCACAGGCATTGCTTTACTAATTTGGACAAAACCATTAGTGACCATTCGTGAAATTCGTGTTAACTTTTATCTACTGAACTAATTTACACAAAACCATTAGTGACAATTCGTGAAATTCGTGTTGATTTTATATGCTGAACAGAAAAATCCGTGTAAATTTGTTCAATCTGTACAATCCGTGTTCCATATTTTAATAGTGTCCTAAATGAATACATCTTCTTTAAAGAAAATCTCCTTTATTCTATTCTTGTTTTTAACTATACCTGTAAGTTTTGCTCAAAACCTTCTTTTATCTAAAGAAGCAAAAGTCAGTGTCTTGACTTGCGGAACTGGCAATGAATCCTATTCGCTTTTTGGACATACAGCCATCCGAATCAGCGATCCTTTCAACAATATTGATGTCGTATACAATTATGGTGCTTTTGATTTTAACACCCCTAATTTTGTTTTGAAATTTATAAAAGGAGATTTACAATATTTTGCAGTCGCTCATTCTTACGCTGATTTCATCAATGAGTATCAGTATGAGAAAAGATCCGTTTACGAACAAGAATTAAATATTCCGTACCCGCTAAAACAAAAATTATTTGATAATTTGAATACGTCTTTAGCCTCGGGAGAAAGCCACTATACCTATAAATTTATCGATAAAAACTGTACTTCCATGGTAGTCGATATAATCAATAAAACATTGGACACCACCGCAATTGTAAAGAACGCAGATACTGATATTACCTACAGAACGATTCTTTTTCCTTATTTCGACAATCATTTTTATGAAAAACTAGGCACCAGCATCATTTTTGGAAAAAAAGTAGATGGCCTGGGAACACAAATTTTTCTACCATTTGAATTACAAAAAAGTCTAAAAAAGGTTTTCTACAAGAACCATCCGTTGACTGGGGAAAATAAAACGATATTGGAGTTTCCCACAGCAGTTCCGGGATCCTGGTGGAACAATGTTTATACCTATATTTTTTTCCTTGGTTGCATTATCGCGGTAAACAAGAAGCCTGTCTCCGCTTTTTACCTTACTATCATGGCTTTATTGGGTCTCTTCTTCGCCTTTGCAGGCTATTATTCGTTTCATAAAGAACTGGCATACAATTATAACATATTGCTGTTTAATCCAAGCTTATTGTTATTACTGTATTTTTACTATACCAAGAACACCAAAGGTCTTTACAATCTGGCTTTATTCAACCTTGTATCGTTAGCTATTTATCTTGTGATCCTGATTAACAAAGCGCATTTATGGATTGTATTGCCTCTTGTCATTACAAGTGCCGTATTATTAGTGAGACTTGCTATTCAAAATACGAAACGTATTCCGATTATTATTTAATTAAAATGGCAAGATACATATAGCTGTGATTCAAGTTCTTAAGTCCCGTCTAGAGTGGGGGGTAAGACCATGGAATCAAGCGTGTTTTTAGGAGTGAAAGTAACACACCCCTAACCCCTCTGAAGAGGGGAATGTGATTGTGGAATCAATGGTGATTTGATTCAAAGGAACACACCTTTAGTCTCCATAACTCCGGTTGTTATTTAATTTTGGAGTCGTTGAATCTTCGATTTCAAGAGGGGAATGCGGCCATGGAATTAATGGTGTTTTTAGGACTTAAAGAGACACAGCCCGAGCAGCTGTTAAGAGGGGAGTATGATTCCGTAATCTTTAGTGGTTTTGAATTCAAAATGAAATTGTTTGCTTTGAAAAAAG
>NZ_FRCL01000009.1:131927-133008 GCF_900142885.1 Flavobacterium xinjiangense
GGTGATTTTAGGAGTGAAAGTAACACACCCCTAACCCCTCTGAAGAGGGGAATGTGATCTTGGAATCAATGGTGTTTTTAGGACTTAAAGAGACACAGCCCGAGCAGCTGTTAAGAGGGGAGTATGATTCCGTAATCTCTAGAGGTTTTGAATTTAAAATGAAATTGTTTGCTTTGAAAAAAGGACACACCCCTAACCCCTCTGAAGAGGGGAATGCGATTCCGTAATCTCTAGAGGTTTTGAATTTAAAATGAAATTGTTTGCTTTGAAAAAGGAACACACCCCTAACCCCTCTGAAGAGGGGAATATGATCCCGTAATCAATGGTATTTTTAGGACTCAAAAAAACAAAGTGTTTACTATATCGTAGTGTATGCTTTGAGATCAAGATATCTCCAGTCTATATGATTACAAATCATTATCAGTATCAAAAATTCAAGTTATATATAGCTGTAATTCCACTTCTTAATTCCCCTCTTGAGAGGGGTTAGGGGTGTGTTTTTTATACTCATAAATATAAAACTCGATAGCCCTTAAAACATTCTCCATATCCTTCAGGACCTGTTCATCACTAAATCGTAAAATGGCAATCCCGAACTCATTCATTCGCTTTTCTTTTATGCAATCTTTACTGTACACTTCTAAAAACTCATGAGAATAGCCATCGACTTCTATCCCTAACATTAATTCATAACAGAAAAAATCTAAAATAAAATTATCAATTGGTTTCTGCCTATGAAAATCATAACCGTACATCTGCTTACCCTTTAATTTTAACCACAAAAAAATTTCTGTTTCAGTCGAATTATTACGAAGTTGTCGGGCATATTCTTTGAGTTTAGGGTTATAGGGTATGATTTTTCTTTTAGGCATAGTGGCTCTGTCAACGTTTTTGATATGTTAAAAATAAGGTTTTTAATTATAGTGTTATGTCCTAAAAATGAAATTGTTTTTTTTTAACAAAAGGACACACCCCTAACCCCTCTTAAGAGGGGAATGTGATCCAGGAATCAATGGTGTTTTTAGGAGTCAAAGGAGCATACCCTCAGCCCGTATAACTCCAATTATTATTTAATTTTGGA
>NZ_FRCL01000009.1:134509-160100 GCF_900142885.1 Flavobacterium xinjiangense
ACACCCCTAACCCCTCTGAAGAGGGGAATGTGATCGCGTAATTTATGCTGTTTTTAGGACGCAAAGAACGCATCATTTCTTATAACGTAGTTATACTTTGCGATACAGATATTTTTAAGTTATATGAGTACAAATCATTATCAGTATAAAAATATAAAGGTTATTTATATCTAAAATTCCACTGTCAATTGCCCCTTAAGCAGAGAACAACTAATAATAATAATAATAGAGAATATCGAACAAATAAGAATAGAAAATAAAGAATGGAATAACTACTGACCCCTATAAAACAACACGGTAGTAATCGTCTTAAACGCAATACTCAAGTCAAGGAAAACACTCCTGTGCTTGATATAATAGAGATCGTATTGCAGCTTTATTAAACTGTCCTCAATCGTATCGCCATAAGAATAATTGACCTGAGCCCAACCCGTTAAACCTGGTTTTATGATATGTCTGGTTTCATAAAAAGGCATTACTTCAGCTATTTCCTTTACAAAGAAGGGACGCTCGGGACGAGGACCTATAACGGCCATATCGCCTTTAAGAATATTGATAAATTGGGGAAATTCATCGATTCTGGATTTTCTTAAAAATTTTCCAAAAAGAGTTATTCTGGAATCATTTACTGTGGTAAAAACGGCACCATTAGTTTCGGCATTACAAATCATAGTCCGAAATTTATAAATTTCAAATACCACTCCATCTTTACCCACCCGTTCTTGGGTATAAAATAACTTCCCTCTGTTCCCTATGGCATTACCTACTACTATTATTGGAAAAAATAGCAGACCAAGAGACAATCCAACAACGGAAACACCGATTTCAAAAAACCGAATTAATAACAAATACAGCTTATTGTGATTGCTTCTGCTGAAAGGGAAATAGCGGTAAAAATCTTTGGACATATAATGTACCGGAATGCGCTGTGTTTTACTTTCATACACCTGGGTATACTCTCTGATTATGCTGCCCGACTCTAATAAGCGAAGTAATTGTTGGTACAATTCAGGAGTTATTCCTTCCGTTTTTTGGGAGGCAATCACAATTTCAGAAATGGAATTTTCTTTTACAAAGGGAAATAAAGCCTCTCTTTTTATTTGTTGTACATAGTGATAGGCAGTTGTATCCTCCTCGACAGTATCGGCGCTAACGAAAGCAACGATTTTATAATGCGGATCTATGTTCTCCAACCCTAAAATTAACTCTTCTACCTGCTCCTGATCACATATTAATAAAGCATTTTGAAGAAAGCGGTTGGATGCTAAAAACTTCACATAAAACATACGCCACAAAAACAAAGACATAAAGACAACCAGATACAGCAGCAAGATCTGTATTCTTTTGGAGGGTAATTCAGGAGAGAAAAATGGAGTCAATAAATAAATGGAAACCGTAGTAGTGGCTGTGAGTATAGCACTTCTTGACACTTGAAAATGATTGCTGGCCACTTGCAGATTATACATTTCGAATATTGTACCGAAAAGGCTGAGATAAAGCACCAATACTACAGTCCAGTAAAAATTAGCCATTATGATCGTAAAATAATCAAAATCAAAAAAGTGCCCTACGAGAAACAAAGCCATCAAAATAAATAAAATATCAAACAGGCGAAGAATCATCTTCCTTTCTGATATTTCAAAGTGCATTTTGCCTACTGCTAACATGTTTCTGTTTCTGATTAGAGGTGCAATTTAGCCATTTTGAGCTCATATCATTCTAAGAAATGTTAAATTTTTTAACAAAATTCTTTTTTTAACGAAGTAATTTATTTGATGGTGGAGAATTAGTAATGCCCAAAATCCTCATTTGAGCACTAACATCGTTTTTCGTCCATCGTTTTTGGTCGATTGAAGAGCAAGTATCGAATATCGAGCATCGTTTTTATTCAAACTAAAACAACTGATCAGTGATCACTGAAAACTCTTTCAGAAACTGATTACTGAATACTGACCACTTTTTTTAAACTGATCACTTTTTAAAACTCTAACTTCTTCTTTCTTAATTCGAAATTTTGTCCAAGATAAACACGACGTACCATTTCGTCTTCTACCAATTCTTCCGGGATACCGGCTTTTAGGATTCCGCCTTCAAACATCAAATAGGTTTTATCTGTAATCGCTAATGTTTCCTGTACGTTGTGATCGGTTATAAGGATACCGATATTTTTATTTTTTAGTTGCGCTACAATCCGTTGAATATCCTCTACAGCGACCGGGTCGACACCTGCAAAAGGTTCATCGAGTAAGATGAATTTTGGGTCGGTGGCTAGACAACGGGCAATTTCAGTACGACGACGCTCTCCACCCGAAAGTAGATCACCTCTGTTGGTTCGGATGTGCTCTAAACTAAACTCTTCGATTAAGCTTTCCATTTTGGCAACCTGTTCTTCTTTTGAAAGTTTGGTCAATTGTAAAACGCTCAAAATATTATCTTCGATACTTAGTTTCCTAAAAACAGATGCTTCCTGCGCCAGATAGCCAATTCCCTGTTGGGCTCTCTTGTACATTGGATAATCAGTGATGTTCAGGTCGTCCAGGAATATGTTGCCTGAATTTGGTTTTACCAATCCAACAATCATATAGAACGAAGTTGTTTTTCCGGCTCCGTTAGGTCCTAAAAGACCCACGATTTCTCCTTGGTTCACTTCCACCGAAATGCCTTTTACAACACTGCGTCCTTTATAGGTTTTTACAAGATTTTCGGCTCTTAATTTCATCGTCAGATTCTTCGATTTTTAGATGGTTAGATTTTTAGACAAATAAACGAATAAACGTCTAACCAAAGTTCCATTTAACAATTATTTCACAACAGTTTCTTCCTCAATGCAGTTATTTGCCAGGTAGTCAGGAACCGCTTTTTATTTTAGGCAAAATACTATTTTGTTGCCGTTTCTTCCAGTGCTTCCCAGAATTCATAGGCTCTGCGCAAGTGAGGTACTACAATAGTTCCTCCTACAAGCGTAGCGATTCCCATAGCTTCCATCATTTCTTCTTTGGTTACGCCTTCTTTATGGCTGGTTTCCAAATGGTATTTGACACAATCGTCACAACGCAAAACTGCCGAAGCCACTAATCCAAGCAGTTCTTTAGTTTTTACGTCCAATGCACCAGCTGCGTAGGCATTGGTATCCAGATTGAAAATGCGTTTTACAATTTTATTATTGTCTGCCAATAATTTTTCGTTCATTTTTGAACGGTACTCATTGAATTCTTCTATAATATCAGCCATTTACTTTTTTTTGATTACGTACTACAAGTTTTGAAATTAAGATGCTTACTTCATATATTAATAACATAGGAATGGCAACAATTGTTTGGCTAACCACATCGGGCGGCGTAACGATTGCGGCAACAATAAGTATTATTATTACGGCATATTTCCAGTATTTTCTTAAAAATTCGGGGGTAACTAAACCTAATTTTGTCAGAAAATAGATAATTATTGGTAATTCGAAAAACAAACCGCTGGCAACAACACTTGTTTTAACCATACCGATATAAGAATCGATACTGAACTGGTTTTTTACGACATCACTTACTTTGAAAGTGGCGAAAAAGTTGACCGACATTGGGACTACCACAAAATAGCCGAATAGGACTCCCAGGAAAAAAAGCAAGGAGGAAACAAAAATAAAAAGTTTCGCATGTTTTCGTTCTTTTTCATATAAAGCAGGACTGATGAATTTCCATAATTCAAAAAGTATATACGGGAAGCCTAAGATAAAACCCGCTAATATACAGGTCCAAACCAATACATTTACCTGCCCTTCCATATCCGTATTCTGGATGATAAAAGGCATTTCGGTAACACAGATGCTATCTGCAAAACCCAAAGCGTGTGATAGATCACAGAAAAAGCGATAGGTGATGAATTCCGGGTGCGTAGGTCCAAAAATGATAACGTCAAAAATATAATCGCTGACAAAAAAAGTAATCGTTGCCAAAATTAATATTGCAATAGTACTTCGAACCAGTAACCATCTTAATTCTTCCAGATGGTCTAAAAAGGACATTTCGTTTAAGTTTTTTTTCTCTTTATTTTTTGCCATTATACTATTCCTTCTTTTAAAATGTCATGTAAGTGTAATACTCCTTTGTACTCATCATTGTCCACAACAACCAATTGCGTTATGGAAAAATCTTCCAGGATATTCAAGGCATCAACGACCATAGCAGTTGAGGAGATCAATTTTGGGTTTTTGGTCATAATGTCTTTGGCGGTCAAATCGGCAAAAGAATCTCTGTCATTCAGCATTCTTCGGATGTCTCCATCGGTGATAATTCCTATTACTTTGTTATCCTCGACAACAGCGGTTACACCAAGACGTTTTTCTGAAATTTCGAAAATTACTTTTTTGATGAGTGCCTCCGGACTGACCATTGGTTTCAAAGTATGTTCCAACATGTCTTTGACACGCAGTAATAATTTTTTACCTAAAGCACCTCCCGGATGGTATATCGCAAAATCTTCAGGTTTGAAATCGCGCATTTCCATCAGGCAAACCGCCAAGGCATCACCCATCACTAATTGTGCGGTGGTGCTATTTGTTGGCGCCAAGTTGTTCGGACACGCTTCCGCATCCACTGTGGTATTTAAAACGAAGTCTGATCCTTTAGCCAGAAATGAAGTCATATTGCCCGTGATTGCAATTAAGGTATTTCCAAAACGCTTCAAAAGTGGTACCAGCACTTTTATCTCCGGACTGTTGCCGCTTTTTGAAATACAGATAATGATATCTTCGTTTTGCACCATGCCTAAATCTCCGTGAATGGCTTCAGAGGCATGAAGAAATAGTGATGGTGTGCCTGTAGAATTGAATGTAGCGACCATTTTTTGCGCAATAATGGCACTTTTTCCTATTCCGGTAACCACTAATCTTCCTTTGGAATTATAGATGCTTTGTGTGGCATTACTGAAGTTTTCATCAAGATAATCAGTGAGTTTCGCAATCGATTCACTTTCAGATATAATGGTTTTTTTGGCACTTGCCAAGATATTTTCTTTAGTTATCAAAACAGAATGTTTAAAATTTGTAGGTTTAAAAGAAATTTGTATCTTTATGTGATGCAAATTTATACAAAATACCACATAATCAAGAATGAATTCAAACGAAATTGACATACACAAAGAATTAAAAAAATATTTTGGCTTTAGCCAATTTAAAGGACTGCAAGAACAAGTTATAAATAGTCTTCTTAATAAGCAGAACACCTTTGTGATTATGCCGACTGGAGGAGGAAAATCACTTTGTTACCAATTACCCGCTTTAATTCAAGAAGGGACTGCTATTGTGGTTTCCCCTTTAATTGCTTTGATGAAAAATCAAGTGGATGCCATTCGAAGTTTATCTTCTGAAAATGGTGTTGCCCACGTTTTAAACTCTTCCCTTACTAAAACCGAGATTGCTCAGGTTAAGAAAGATATTACTTCCGGGTTGACAAAATTGTTATATGTTGCACCAGAATCCTTAACGAAGGAAGAGTATGTCGCTTTTCTGCAAACCGTCACTATTTCCTTTGTGGCAATTGATGAAGCGCATTGTATCTCGGAGTGGGGGCACGATTTCAGACCAGAGTACCGGAACCTGAAAAGCATTATTAAGCAATTAGGTGATGTGCCAATTATTGGACTGACTGCTACAGCTACCCCAAAAGTGCAGGAAGACATCCTGAAAAATTTAGATATGACTGATGCAACTACTTTTAAAGCATCATTCAACAGACCCAATTTATATTACGAAGTACGTACTAAAACGAAAAATATTGAATCGGATATTATTCGCTTTATAAAACAACATAAAGGCAAATCAGGAATTATTTACTGTTTGAGCCGTAAAAAAGTGGAGGCTATTGCCGAAGTTTTGCAGGTAAACGGCATAAGTGCGGTTCCTTACCATGCCGGATTAGATGCGAAAACCCGTGCCAGACACCAAGACATGTTTCTTATGGAAGATGTTGATGTGGTGGTGGCCACCATCGCTTTTGGAATGGGAATTGACAAACCGGATGTTCGTTTTGTTATTCATCATGATATTCCTAAATCATTAGAAAGTTATTATCAGGAAACCGGTCGCGCCGGTCGTGATGGGGGCGAGGGACATTGTCTGGCCTATTATTCCTATAAAGACGTAGAGAAATTAGAAAAATTCATGTCGGGGAAACCCGTTGCTGAGCAGGAAATTGGATTTGCTTTATTGCAGGAAGTGGTGGCTTATGCCGAAACTTCTATGTCCAGAAGAAGATTTCTACTTCATTATTTCGGAGAAGAATTTGACGATGTAAATGGAGAAGGAGCTGATATGGATGACAATGTCAGAAACCCGAAAACCAAAGTGGAAGCCATTGATGAAGTGGTGAAACTATTAGAAGTGGTGAGGGATACAAAACACTTGTATAAATCGAAAGAAGTGGTGTTTACGCTGATTGGTCGTGTTAATGCCGTTATAAAAGCACATCGAACCGATACGCAATCTTTTTTTGGATGCGGTTCAGACCATGACGAGAAATATTGGATGGCCTTGCTGAGACAAGTTCTTGTGGCAGGCTATTTATCTAAAGATATTGAAACGTACGGAATTGTAAAAATCACCGATAAGGGATTGAATTTTATTAAAAATCGCGAATCCTTCATGATGTCTGAAGATCATGAATACAATGAAATCGAAGACGAAGCTATTGTAACTGCAGCGAAATCTACGGGCGTAGCTGACGAAGCTCTGATGGGTATGTTGCGGGACTTACGTAAAAAAGTAGCTAAGAAACTTAGTGTTCCGCCTTTTGTCGTTTTTCAAGATCCTTCACTTGAGGATATGGCATTGAAATATCCAATTTCTCTGGATGAATTGATTAATATCCATGGAGTTGGAGAAGGGAAAGCCAAGAAATATGGTAAGGAATTTCTAGAATTAATAAGCCGTTACGTAGAAGATAATGAGATTATCAGACCGGATGATTTGGTAGTTAAATCTACCGGAGTCAATTCTGTCAATAAACTTTATATCATTCAAAATATAGACCGAAAATTATCACTTGATGATATCGCTTCCGCAAAAGGGCTGAAGATGGACGATTTGATTAAAGAAATGGAACAAATTGTCTATTCGGGAACCAAGTTGAATATAAAATATTGGATCGACGATATGTTGGACGATGATCAACAGGAAGAAATTCATGACTATTTTATGGAATCTCTGTCCGATAATATAGAAGAAGCACTTAAAGAATTTGAAGGCGACTATGATCTTGATGAATTGCGCTTGATGCGGATAAAGTTTATCAGTGAAGTTGCAAACTAGTGGTCAGTTTGCAGTGTTCAGTGGTCAGTTTGTTGTGTTGGTTGATTGTGTTCAGTGGTCAAATTTACTGTTGAATGATCGAGCTCAGTGGTCAAATTTAGTGTTGAGTGATCAGATTTTAGTGATCAGTGATCAGTGGTCAGTGGTCAGTTTGTTGTGTTGAATGATCGTGTTCAGTGGTCAAATTTAGTATTGAGTGATCAGATTTTAGTGATCAGTGATCAGTATTCAGTGATCAGTTTGTAGCGTTGAGTAATCAGATTTTAGTGATCAGTGATCAGTGGTCAGTTTGTAGCGTTGAGTGATTAGTATTTAGTGGTCAGGGATCAGATTTTAGTGATCAGTGATCAGTTTGTTGTGTTGAATGATCGTTTTCATTAATCAAATTAAGTTTTCAGTTTTCAGTCGCAGTTTTCATGCTTCATACTGTAAACTGAGACTGCACACTGTGAACTACTCAAACAATTCTCCGCGGTGCGGTTTCAAAGCATCGCGAACCTGAATCATATTCTCGTCAGTCACTACCATAAAAGCGATGGCTTGCATTTCGCCTTGAATTTCAAAACCCGTGATATTTACGTCAAGTTTTTCGATAGCGATGTATTCTTTCAAATGGATTTCATGATGCTCGGCAGTTTTTGCAGCAACGGGTCCACGGAAATCCCATATTAATTTTATATTTCTAGACATTTGTTTAGTGTTCAGTGTTCAGTGATCAGTGATCAGTATTCATAGATTCAAAGTGCCAAAGTTACAAAGTCTAATTTGAAAATTAGCTAATTTGAAATTTTGATAAGGCATTTTCTATTCCGCCTTTAGAATTCACTTCAAAATACTACTTTTGTACGTGATTATTTTTTGAGTGTTTCAAAACAACAAATAATCTAGAAATCGAACAATCTAAAAAATGCCTCAAGAACTTCTATTACAAGTATCGCCCGAAATAGCTACAAACGAATTGTTGCTAAAGGATTATTTGGCTAAACAAATTAAGGTCGCTGCCAAAGAAATTCAACATGTTTCTATTTTGAAACGTTCCATTGATGCACGTCAAAAGGCCATAAAGATAAATTTGAAAGTGGTAATCTATCTGAACGGAGAGCCTTTTCAGGAGCATAAAATTCAACTTCCAGAGTATCCAAGTGTTACTAATGCTCAAGAAGTAATCGTTGTTGGTGCGGGGCCTGCAGGACTTTTTGCTGCTTTGCAATTGATAGAGTTGGGTTTGAAGCCAATAGTGATTGAGCGCGGGAAAGATGTACGCGGCCGTCGTCGTGATTTGAAAGCTATTAATGTAGATCATCTGGTAAACGAAGATTCTAATTATTGTTTTGGTGAAGGTGGTGCGGGTACGTATTCCGACGGAAAATTATACACCCGTTCTAAAAAACGTGGCGATGTGACTCGGATTTTGGAATTATTAGTGGCTTTTGGAGCTTCAGATGATATTTTAATTGAAGCACATCCGCATATCGGGACCAACAAATTGCCGCAAATCATTCAGGATATTCGGGAGAAAATCATCGAATGCGGCGGGCAAGTTTTGTTTGAAACCCGCCTTATCGATATTTTATTAAAAAATAATGAGGTGCAAGGCATCATCACTCAAAAAGGAGATACGATTCTTGCCAATAAAATAATACTGGCCACGGGACATTCTGCCCGTGATATATTTGAATTATTGGATAAAAAGCAAATTTTTATCGAAGCCAAACCTTTTGCCTTGGGCGTGAGAGCCGAGCATCCACAATCATTAATTGACAGTATTCAATACAGTTGTGATTACCGTGGTGAACATTTGCCGCCAGCACCTTATTCTATTGTGAAGCAGGTAAATGGTCGCGGAATGTATTCGTTTTGTATGTGTCCCGGTGGCGTAATTGCGCCTTGTGCCACGAGTCCGGGTGAAGTGGTGACAAACGGTTGGTCTCCATCAAAAAGAGATCAGGCCACGGCAAATTCCGGCATTGTAATCGAATTAAAACTGGAGGATTTTGAACCATTTGCCAAATTTGGCGCACTAGCCGGAATGGAATTCCAAAAAAGTATTGAGCAAAAAGCGTGGCATTTGGCTGGCGAAAGTCAAAAAGTTCCTGCACAACGGATGATCGATTTTACCCAAAATAAAGTTTCATCGGATATTCCGAAAACGTCCTATGTTCCCGGAACTACTTCTGTAGAAATGGGGCAAGTTTTCCCAGGATTTTTAACGCAGATTTTACGAGAAGGGTTTACCGAATTTGGAAAATCTATGCGGGGTTATTTGACTAATGAAGCTATCCTTCATGCACCAGAAAGCCGAACATCTTCGCCAGTGCGGATTCCCAGAGATCCATTAACCTATGAACACGTTCAAATAAAAGGCTTGTATCCTTGTGGGGAAGGGGCAGGTTATGCCGGAGGAATTATTTCGGCAGCAATAGATGGCGAGAAATGTGCTTTGATGATAAAAGAGAGTATTGGGAAATAATTTTTTTATAGATACGCTATATTAACAATAATAAAGCAGCCCAATATAGGCTGCTTTATTATTTAGCAATTATTATTATTATTATTTATTTTGTTGTCTGCCAAAAAACATATAATCCCTACGGGATATTTTTACTAAAATTAATTGCATTTGCTACCGATATTTAACCTCTACGAGTTATTTTCAGTCCATATTCGGTATTTGTGGAAGGTGGTCAAATGAATGAGGAACGGTATTCGTTGTGATCTATTATTATTACTATCAATTATTATTTTAGTAAGAATAAGCTTTTATTTTTTCATGGGAGGTTTTATTTCTGTCACGACCAGTTTTATGGTATTTTTCCCAACGTTTTTTCCCATATGGGTAACGGGAGTGATATATAAAACATCTCCCGCTTTAAATTTAGCTATTGATGCGGGTTTACCTTTATCAGTAATTTCTAAAGTTCCATCCGTTAAAGCGTAGATAGTGTGATGAGGATGACTGTGCCACGGCATAACTTGGCCTGGAGCAAATTCAACTGACATTACTCTTACTTTATCATTGTTAAGAAGGACTTTTTTATACACTTTCGGACCCGCTTTCATAGGATCTTGTGCATAAATACCGGTGCTCATTATCAGGAATAATCCAATAAGCAGTGTCATAGAAATCATTTTAATTGTTTTCATTATTGGCGATTTTTATTGATTAAACATAGTATGGACAACTTTCTACTGTCCATTTTTTTAAGTATATTTTGTATTCATTTTCATGATGCAAATACCGTTTTATTGCCATTCAAACCCTTTGTTTTTTAATTAAAAGAAACAATTAGGTATTGTCTTAAAGAGTAGGTTTGAATTGTGGCTTTTGGGGTTTCGCCTTTTTTAGGTACTCGCAAGACCTTCGTTTCATTTTGTAAGCTGCAGTTTTTACACTAAAAAAGCAGCGTTTTTTGGGACTACTAATTTACAAAAAAAATAATGAAATTAATATGTTTGTCAATTGTATTATTTTTTAAAACACTGAATTTCATAGTTTTATGATAATAACTTATGTTTTTCAAAAATATAAATTTTAGAAATAAATTTAAAATTAAATTACTGTCTATTTTACGGACTACTTTTTTTTTGGCCACAGATTTAAAAGATTTTCACGGATTTCCTTAATAAATCTAATTCATTGTTCTCTAATCTGTGGAAATCTTTAAAAATTCGTTAGCGTGTCGTAAGTGTGTTACAAAACGATAAATGCTGTGTATCTAGGGCACGTTAAATTTGTTTCAATTCCTGTTTTTTACGAAGATTTAGTGCCTATCAACACCCTTCCTACGCATTGCTAAAGTCTAAAGTATAATTTACAGCAGGATATGAGTGAGGGTTACTTTACAGTGTTTTTATTGGTCCCAAAAATTCGCTTTAGCTTATAAAAAATGTTTGGCCACAGATTAAATGGATTATCAAAGATTAATGGGTGTGAATTTTTGTAATCTGTAAAAAGCTTAAACTTGCAGACTTTAAGAATACGAAACCAAATCTATGGGGTTCAAGTCCATAGTGGTTTAGTTTAATAGAGTTCATTGAATTTTAATTGTAGTGTAAATTGACTCTCGTCCGTTTGTAAAAAATAGACGAGAGTGTTTACGTCATCCTTTATAAGAATCGAACTTCACTTATTAAGGAATCAAAATAATCTTTCCTGTGCTTTTTCTGCTTTCCAGAAAGTCATGCGCTTTTTTGCCTTCTGAAAGTTTAAAAATGGTTGGCGGAGCGATAGTAATGTCTCTGTTATTAATCCAATCAAATAATTGGTAGGCTCTTTTGATCCGTTCCTCTTTTGAAATCAGATAGCTCCACAAGTCACCGCCTGTTAACGTTTTTGAAGTGTCCATCAGCATTCTTGGATTTACAAAATCCGGATCACCGCCTGCCATCCCAAAGAAAATGACTTTTCCGCACATTTTGGTTACTTCGAAACTATCGTTTAAAGTGCTGCCAATACTGTCATAGACTGCATCAACTCCGTTTGGACGAAAGGATAAAACCTGTGTTTTCCAATCATTAGAATATAGATAAACTTGGTCAGCTCCGTTTTTTAACGAAATCTCGGCTTTTTCAGCAGAGGAAGTTAATCCTATAACTGTTGCTCCGAGTAATTTACTTATTTGGGTGAGAAATTGCCCCACACCACCGGCCGAAGCGTGAATCAATACGGTTTCTCCTTTTTTGGTTTTGTGACTGTCGGTGGCTAAATAATGGGCGGTTAATCCCTGTAGTAGAATTGTTGCCGCAGTTTCAAAAGGAATTGAATCCGGCAATGGAATAGCATTGGCAATAGTAACAGCTACCAGTTCTGCATTCGAAAAAGGAACATCTGCAAACGCAATGCGGTCTCCAATCTTGAAACCAGGTTGGTTATTCGCATTTACTACCACTCCAGCTCCTTCATATCCGGCTATAAAAGGAGGATTTCCTTTTAGGTGGTAATTGCCTTTTCGGCGGTATACGTCTGCAAAGTTTAAACCAATTGCCCGCATTTCGACCAGAATTTCATCGCTTTTCAGTATTGGATTTGGTATCTCTATATATTCCAGAACAGCTGAACTCCCAAAGGTTGAAAAAGTTAATGCTTTCATTATTTAATTGTATTTGATTCTTTTAAACAGCTAATTATTTTAGTGTATAGTATTTTCTCATCGATGGGTTTAGATACATAATCATTCATTCCCGCTGCTATGCATTTTTCGACATCCACAGAGGTTACATCCGCTGTGAGGGCAATAATGGGAATGTTAGAGTTCATTACCTTACGAATGTGTTTTGTAGCTTCAAAACCATTCATTTCTGGCATTTGCAAATCCATCAGGATGAGGTCATACTTGTTTTCCTGAAGATTCTCAATGGCAATTTTGCCATTACTGGCAATTGTCACATCATAACCAAAGTCCAATAGTATTATTTTTATCAAAAGTTGGTTTAGCGCAATGTCTTCGACCACTAATACTTTTCTGGTTTCTGAACTGTTTTTTTCGAGTGGAACCAGTTGAATAAGTTCTGATGTATCTTCAGCTGTGATTTCCGGAGCTGCATTTATTTGATCGAAAGTCAAAATAAAACCAAATGAAGATCCTTTACCCTCTTCGCTATTTACAGTTATTTTTCCTCCTTGAAGTTCTACCAGCTGTTTGACAATGGCAAGTCCAAGACCCGTTCCACCATATGAGCTGCTAGTGCCTATTGCAGCCTGCTCGAAATTATTGAAAATATCAGTTAATCTATTTTTAGGAATTCCTATACCAGTATCGGTAATCAGGAATTCAACCGTTGCTTTTTTAGAATCTTCTTCCAAAAGTTTTATACGGATCGTTATTTTTCCTTTCGAAGTAAATTTTACTGCATTACTCATCAGATTTAGTATGATCTGACGTAATCGCATGGGATCACCTATTAAGTTAAAAGGAATTGCAGTATCATAGTCATTTTGTAATTCTAAATTTTTTTCCTTCATTTTTGGTTCAAACAAATGAAGCATTGTAGCAATAGAATCAGACAAATTAAATGCTGTTTTCTCAAAAGTCATCTTTCCTGCATCTACTTTGGCAATGTCCAGAATATCATTTATTAGCACAATCAAAGCATCTCCTGATTCTTTAATGGCATTAATGTATTCTTTTTGTGAGTTGTCTAAGTTGGTTTTTAAAACTACATTAGTAAATCCAATAATTGCGTTCATTGGAGTCCTTATTTCATGACTCATGTTGGATAAAAATTGTTGTTTTGATTTTACAGCTTCTTCCGCAATCAGTGTTTTTTGGTCTGCCTTTATTTTGGCTTCAATCAATTCATTCTTTGCTATTACATGTGTGGTTACTTCATATGCTATTATCGTAACACCCGAAATAGTTTCATCAGCTTCGTGATACGGTTGATACACAAAGTTGAAATATTCATTCATCAATATACCATTACGGAAAAGTGGCGCTAAAAATTCATAACCATAGAAGGGTATTCCAGTAGTGAATACTTCCTTTAGTAATGCAGGGTATTGCAATTCCCGGAGTTCCGGTAATATCTCCAGAAATTTTTTTCCTTCAATATCATTCCCTTTTCCCCATATTTCTTTAATACTGTCATTTGCAAGTGAGATCACCATGTCTTTGCCTTTCAATATTGCTATGGCGAAAGGAGATTTCATTAGCATCATGTTATAGCGTTTTTCACTGTCTTCAATCTGCTTCAGTGCTTCTTTTTCTGCTTTGCGCTGTTCTGATAATGCTTTTTCTTCTTTTGACTGAAGCTCAAATGCTAATCTTCTGACCTCTGTAATATCTTTAATAGTGAGGAGAATTAGTTCTTTATCGCGTTTCTTTTTTATAACCCGATTTGCATTCAATACCATTATTTTTTCACCAATACGAGGAAATGTGCGTTTTACTTCTAAATCCTGAATAAGGATATTGTCAGAAAACGTAGCAATTAATAATTCACGTAGTTCTGGAATGTCCCATTGACCATCTTGCAATTCAAACAAATGCTTTCCTTCGATTTCTTCTTTAGAAAGCTGGTGTTTTTTGTAAAAGGAATTATTAGCTGACTTTACATAGAAGTCTTTATTGAGTATGATTATGGATTCTTGTATACTATTAATAATCGATTCAGAATATTTATAGGTTTCCTTAAGGAGTTGATTGTTCTTTTTTAATTTCTCATTATTAGAAATAAGTAATTGGTTTTTTGTAATATCTTCCCCATTCTGAATGATATATTTCACGTTACCGGCAGCATCTAATATGGGAGAGTGGCTTACTTTCCAATATCTAACTTCAAACGTACCACCGTCGGCTTGCGGTTTTTTAATATCGTATTTTTGAATCGGTAAAGTATTGGTTATTTTATTTTTAATCACAGTATTGAAAGAGGCAAGAATATTTTTTTCTCCATCGGCATTAAAGTCGTCAGGGTTGCTGGGAAAAACGTCAAAAATATTTAAGCCTACTATCTTTTTTCTTTCCGTCATAGTGACTTTCAAGAAAGCATCAGTAGCGGCAACCACATTAAAATTAGTGTCTAAAACTAGTAATAGTGCTGGAGAGAGATTGAACAAATCTTTATAATCATCAATCATAAATAGTCTGTTTTTTATTTTGTGCTATAAACATCGTTATTATCATTACCAAAATCTTAATAAAACGCAAAAAAACTATTATGTTTCTTGGAGGATTCTTTGATTCAAAAAGCATGCAAAGTTGAGGAATTCAAAATCAAAAAATCCGCATTGTTTCTAATTAAAATTTGACTAATAAACACGAAATATAATCAATATTTAATGATATCTGTTTAAAATTAGCATCTGTTTTATCCGGGGTGGCAACTTGTGTTATTTCAGGTGTTTTTAAAAACAGAAGCCCACAGAGTTGCATTTATTCTGGAGTATAATAGTCGACTTTTAAATGTAAATGTTCTTATGCTATTTTCCATTGTGTGTCTTGTTTCTTCCAAATCATTAGAAATTTAAATGTTCCGATTTCTTCTTTTCCGTTTTCCATATTTCGAAATTCGTGTACGCCAATTTCAATTGCTCCGTAGTCTTTTATGGGATGAACTTCGAGAGTTCCGTTGACCAGTTTTCGGGTTTGTTTATTTTCATTTGTAAACATATTCGAAAAATTAGTAAAAACGGTGTCGAACGAAAGCAATCCGCCATTGTCCTGAAACCATTCTAAATACTTGGTAAATAAAGATTTGAATTTTTTGGAATCTTTTTTGTTGAACGCTTCGAACATTATCTCGTCCATTTGTTTAATTTCCTGATATAATTCGGTGGTTGTTGGTGCCACTTTTTTTCTTGTGCAGTTACAGCATTGAAAAAAGCTGAAGCAAGAATAACATTTAAAAACAAATAAATTTAGAATCGGTTCTGTTGCATCGGAATTTACTTTGAAGTATTTTTTGTTGAATGCGGAATGCTTGTTTTACTTTATTTTTTGACGGCAACCGCAATTTTTGAGTCGGCAGTTCCGTAATACAAAAACCATTGTTTTTTAAAATATACCAATCCTTCGACAAAACAAACTTCATTTACTTCCCCTGTTTTTTCATATGGCTTGTCTGGGTGAATGAAATGATCCTCCATTCGGTCAATTAATTTATATGGTTTTTCTTTATCAAATAGCGCTTGACTTGCTGCATACGTGAATTTAGGTAAACCGGGCTCATTATAATTGGCTGCATTGCTTCCGTTATAAATTAGTACAATACCTTCTTTTTGGAGTAACGCAAAAGGACCTGGTTCAACTAAACGACTATCAAAATAACCCATTCGAGGATGTAAAACGGTAATCATTTTTTTGCTTTCTTCGTTTTCGGCCACTTTCCAATGGATAAGATCTTCGGAAGTTGCCAGATACAAATCAGTATCCCCAAAATACATCCAGTATTTGCCTTTTATTTTTGTAGCGATGATTTTATCTCCATCTAATTTACAAACGATCGCTCCAGATTTTGACCATAAATCTTTGTATTTTTCTTCCTTTAAAACTAAACCGTGTTTTGTCCATGTTTGTAAATCTTTTGAGCTGGCTAAACAAAGTCGGGCTGTTTTGCCATCATAAGAAGTATAAGTCATGATATACGTTCCATTTTCGCTTTCTATGATTCTTGGATCTTCAACGCCACCTTTCCATTCGTACTGTTTCATAGTATCGTTGTCCGGATAAAATATTGGTGCGGGTTGTTTTTTAAAGTGCAGTCCGTCTTCGCTGATGGCCAGCCCTAATCTTGAGGTCATGTCTTTGTCCTGTGCTCTATAGATGAGATATACTTTTCCGTCTTTGACAATCGCTGATGGATTAAGAACATTTCTTTCTTCCCAGTGTACTTGTTTATTGCTTATTGGAGATTGAAAAACCTGATTTAATTGAGGTTCTAAAATCGGGTTAAGACTGTCTACTTTTACAAAGTTGAGCATCGCCCAATCTTTGCTTTTAGTTTCGGATTTATAAGTGGAATTACTGCCGCAACTCGCTAGCATTAAGAAGATTAATAGCGTAATGGTTTGTTTCATAATGTTCATAATGTTTTAGAAGGAACACCCTATTCCTACGGTTATTTAGTATAATTTTTGGTTTTTATTTGTCTCAAATATTTACAAAAGAGTCTGATAGGGTAAAGTTGCATTTATTTTGTTGAATAACAATTCTCTTTTTGAAGTTAATATTGCTTTCGTTACTTGAAGTTGTTTCGTTACGCTTGGATTTGTCTTATTGGACTTAATGCCTTTTTTTAAATGATTGATGACAACTTCGTAATCATGCCATTCTCCAAGCAAATCAGATAAAATGTTTTTGTCTTGCAAGGTTTGGTTTTGGGATTCACAAATCAGGATTTTTTCGTTGTATAAATATGTTTTTAAGCGTTTGCGAAAACTGTGCATTTGCATTTTTTTAAACTTGGTTTTGCACATTAATTTTGTAATTGCTCCTCTCTTTTTATCTATATACTGATTAACCTTTTTTACACTAGCTTTAGTAACCAAAGGAATAATTTTGTTATATCTTTTTTTTAATTTTTTAAGGAAGCTTTTATTCACAATTGCGAAGAAACGTCTCAGTTCTTTGGTTTCGAGTTTTTTTAAATGAATTCTGTATGCTTGCAGCAAATGAGAATTAGGCTGTTCAGCAAGCAAGGATTCTTCTATTTGAAGTTCTCTTATTTTTCCGGTTTGTTTAAAAATAAGTTTAAAAGAGGTGTAATTTTTTTTACGCTTAAATTTTTTAGAACAGTAGTTTAGCAAATCAAATAAAGCGTTCATCCTCTTGATTTCTACTCGAAGTGCATGGAAGTTTTCTGGAGTAAATGACTTTGGAGATTTTTCTAAAATAAGGTTTATGGCACTTTTTCTTTTTTCTAAATATGTTTTAAGTGCTTTCATCTTTTATAAAATGTTATTTCTGAATAAAAAAAGAATGATACTTGCAACAAAAGATGCGCTTAACAAGGCATAAAGAAGTTTCTTTTTTGCTTTAATTTTCTTCCAGAAATTTCTTTTTTTTTTCTTCAAATTCTTCTTTTGTAATTTCACCTTTAGCAAATTTTTTTTTCAGAATGCCCAATGAAGTTTCCTTTTTTGTTCTCTGACCAAGAAAGTTATAAGGAGTTGCAAATACTCAAATGAGGATGATTATCCAAAAAACACACCAGAAAAAATGCATTCCATCAAAATGATGTCTGTTATACATGGCGCAGTATTTAAGTTATTGAAAATCAATATAAATATAGGAATTATAGCGCAGTAAATCTATTTCGTACATTAGATTTTTCATGTATATAGCTAAAAAAAACGCCTCATTGTAGTGAGACGTTTTTTGTGTTTTTACTATTGTGGAATTGATTGTCAATTTGCAATACCTCGTTAGTGGATTAGTTTTTATATAATTACTTATTTTTTTTAGCATTCATTTCCATGTAATCTATAGTTAGGTCTGACATTGCTTTCATTCCTAACACAAAACCGCTTTCATCAATATAAAAATCTGGAGTATGATGTGGAGCAGTTTCTGATATTGGTTTGCCTTTAGGAGCGCCTCCCAAAAAGAAATATAGACCGGGTATTTTTTCCTGATAAAATGAAAAATCTTCGGCACCTGTTACAGCAGGAGTCAATATAACATTGTCCTTACCTGCAGCGGCTTCTAATGTTGGAAGCATTTTTTCGGTCAGTGATGGGTCGTTATAGGTAATGCCCGTTTTGTTGGTAATCGTCACATCGGCAGTTGCACCGGCACTTTCAGCTATTGCCGTTGCTATTTGCTTTACTCTGGAATGAACCAGCTGTTGTACTTTGCTATCTAATGACCGAATTGTGCCATTCATGATAAGTTCCTCAGGTATCACGTTGCTGCGTACCCCTGCGTTTATCTGTCCAACACTTACAACTACCGGAGATTCCGTTAAGTTTACATTTCGGCTAATAATTGTCTGCAATCCCATTACGATCTGAGAGGCGGTAACAATTGGGTCAACACCCAGCCAAGGATATGCACCATGCGTTTGTTTACCCATTATTTTTATTTTAAACCAGTCTGAGGCTGCCATTGTTCCTTTTGGACGGTACTTTATTTTGCCCACTTCTGTTTGAGCATTAATGTGCAATCCAAAAATAACATCTACTTTAGGATTATTTAGAACGCCTTCTTTTATCATTAATTCTGCTCCTCCTTCTTCGCCTTCAGGCGGACCTTCTTCGGCAGGTTGGAAAATGAATTTAACGGTTCCTTTTAAGTCATTTTTTATAGATGCTAGAATTTCGGCAGTTCCCATTAAAATTGCAATATGTGTGTCGTGTCCACATGCATGCATAATAGGAACCGTTTGTCCATTGTATTCCCCTTCTGCTTTAGAAGCAAAAGCAATGTTTACCCGCTCTTTTATAGGCAGTGCATCAATATCTGCGCGGAGCGCCACTACCGGACCTGGTTTTCCTCCTTTTAAAATACCCACAACTCCAGTTTTTGCCACTCCGGTTTGTACTTCAATTCCAAGAGAACGCAAATGTGTGGCAATTTTCTCCGCTGTTTTGAATTCCCTGTTTCCTAATTCAGGGTTTTGGTGAAAGTCCCTTCGCCATGCAATAACTTTTGACTCCAAAGATTCCGCTTTCTTACTCACCGTGTTTTTGAGTGTTGTATTTTGTGCCGAAGCTATGCAGACAAAATAAAATAGTGCTGCAGAAAGTATAGTTCTTTTCATTTGAACGTTATTGAAATAATTAGTTAAAGGCAAATGGGTTTGGTCGTTACAAACAAATATATCAAATTTAGTGGACGGTTGAAGTATATTGTAAATTGAATAATTATCTTTAAAAAAAGCGCATAAAAAAACCGTCTCTATTTTCGTTTCGAGACGGTTTGTTGTGAAAAATTATTTTTTCTTTTTCAATCGATCTTTAAATAGCTTTTCAAATTTTTCCATTTTCGGTTGAATGACCATTTGGCAATACGGTTGATTTTTATTGTTAGCATAGTAATTCTGGTGGTAATCTTCTGCTTTGTAAAATTTAGTAAGTGGTTCTAATGTGGTTACTATAGGGCTATCATAAATTTTTGCTTTTGTCAGGGCATTGATAATCTTTTGCGCAGCCATTTTCTGTTCTTGGTTTTTGTAAAATATGGCGGAACGATATTGTGTTCCCACATCGGCACCTTGACGGTTTAAAGTCGTTGGGTCATGAACAGTAAAGAAAACTTTGAAGATTTCGTCTAAATTTGTAGTAGTTTTATCATAGGTAATTTGTACCACTTCAGCATAGCCCGTTCTTCCCGTTGAAACGTCCTCGTAGGAAGGATTTGCATTTTTACCACCAGCAAATCCTGATACTGCCGATTTTACTCCGTTTAGGTTTTCATAAACGGCTTCCACGCACCAGTAACAACCGCCGGCTAAGGTTATAGTTTCAAATTTGGATTGTTTTGCAGTTGTTGTTGTGTTTTGTCCAACCATACTAATCGATGTCAATAGACAAATTAAAAATAAATTTTTCATAGGGAGCTATTATTTGTTTTTTAATGGAATATGGTATCGCCATTCTTGACTATTGTTTGTGATTTTGAATCATGGCGATTTCATATTATTTGGTATCAGGTATAAAGTCCAGCGCAATAGAATTCATGCAATATCTTTTTCCGGTTGGTGCAGGACCATCGTCGAAAAGATGTCCTAAATGACCACCACATCTGCCACATAGCGCTTCCGTTCTTTCCATTCCGAGGGAATTGTCGGTTTTGTAAACGACGCTGTTTTTATTGTCTTGTTCAAAAAAACTTGGCCAACCGCAACTGCTTGAAAATTTGGCACCGGAACGAAATAGTTTATTACCGCAGGATGCACAGTAATAGGTTCCCTTTTCATCGGTATTCCAGTATTTTCCCGTAAAAGGTCTTTCGGTATCGGCATGTCGCATTACTTCGTAAACATCTTCGGGTAGCACCTTTTTCCATTCGGCATCCGAAACATTGAGTTTTGTGGTATCAGTATTAGAGTAATACGGATTTCCGGTTTTTTTTATGGGAGTTTCCATACTAATAGCTTTTTTAGCATTGTTTTGTTTGTTTGTATTTTGCCCACAGGCGGTAAACATAAATAATGGGAGTAAGAATAGTACACTTAAAAAACGGGTTGTTGTTCTCATAATTTTGTTTTTATACTACAAATGTAAAGCGGTTTTAATCTACAATATGTCATCTGCTTTACAAAGTGATAGTGATTTAAGTAAGTTTTAACTATTTTTATTTACGAAAAAAAATCACTTTTGGATTTGCAATTGATAATAAGGTTTCGCTACAAACCGATTCGCATATTTATCAAGTGTTTTTTGAATCCCACTTTTTCATACGCTTTAATTGCCGAAGCGTTATCGTTGTAGACATCTAATCGAAGTTCGAATACATTTTGAGAACGGCACCACTCTTTTAGCGACTCTATGATTTTAGAATTAACACCTATTCCTCTGTAATTCATATCGGTATACATAAATCCTAAATAGGCATAAGTGTCGTGATTCAAATAGGGCTTTGGTACTGCTATTCGCGCGTATCCGGAGCCGACAATCTCCAAATCAATTTCGGCAACCAATACTTCAATATGAGGAGCTGAAATCATTTGCTCAATATCGTAATAATGGATCTTTTCTTCTTTTAAAGTAGGGTCAAAGGGGCGTTCAGCTGCAATAATTCCTTGTTCAAATGACAGGAGTTTCTCTAAATCGGTACTACGTGCTTTTCGGATAATTATTTTTTGCATTGCATTAATTGTCTTGGTTCTCAAAAGTACAAAAGAATCGGCAATTGAATCGTATTGCTTTTTAGTGGAGATTCCAAAACAATGCTGCTTCAACAATTCGAAAGAGAAAGTTAAAGCGTCTTACAATAATTATATTTTTGTATTTTTGTAAGGCTAAAAATTCCTATGAAAGAAGAAAACGTAATATTAGTTAATGACAAAGATGAGCAAATTGGATTGATGCCAAAGCTTGAAGCACATGAAAAAGCCATTTTGCATCGGGCATTTTCTGTTTTTATTTTAAATAGTGAAAATGAAGTCATGCTTCAGCAACGAGCCAGTCAAAAATACCATTCGCCATTATTATGGACTAATACTTGTTGCAGTCATCAGCGCGAAGGAGAGACTAATATTGAGGCTGGAAGTCGACGACTATATGAAGAAATGGGATTTAAAACGGAACTCAAGGAACTTTTTCATTTTATATACAAAGCGCCTTTTGACAACGGTTTGACGGAACATGAACTCGATCATGTTATGATTGGTTATTACAATGATGATCCAGTAATAAATAGGGAAGAAGTTGAAGACTGGAAATGGATGAAAATAGAAGATGTAAAAATCGAAATGGGCATCCAACCTGAATTATACACGGTTTGGTTCAAAATAATTTTTGATGAGTTTTATCATTTCCTTGAAGACCATAAATTCTAAAAGGGGATTGTAGAACTGAGATTTCTGGTTGCAGCAAATCTAATTCGTAATATTTAATATCTACTTTATAAAATGAAAGTTACCATTTCACGAAAAGCCCATTTCAATGCGGCACATAGATTATATAGAAAAGATTGGACTTTCGAGCAAAACGATGCTGTTTTTGGCAAATGCAACAATCCCAATTATCATGGACACAATTACGAATTGATTGTAGGTGTAACGGGAGAAATTGACACGGAGACGGGGTTTGTTATGGATGTGAAATTCCTGAGCGAAATTATTAAAGAAGAAGTGGAGGATCAGTTTGATCATAAAAATCTCAATCTGGACGTTCCTGAATTTGAAAATTTAAATCCCACAGCCGAAAATATTGTAGTGGTAATTTGGAATAAAATTAGAAAAAAGATTGAGTTGCAATTCGACTTAGAAGTAATTCTGTATGAAACGCCTCGAAATTTTGTAACCTATAAAGGCGAATAATGGAATTGAAAGTAGGAGATAAAATTCCAAATTTTAAAGCAAAAGACAGTAACGGTACTGATTTTGACAGTCAAATACTTGTTGGTGTCAAACCGTTTGTTATATATTTTTATCCAAAAGACAATACGCCAGGCTGCACCGCTCAAGCCTGCAGTTTTAGAGACCAATACGAAGATTTTAAGGATTTAGGTGCTGAAGTAATAGGTGTCAGTAGCGACAGTGTTACATCTCATCAGGAATTTACGAGGCAATATAAATTGCCTTTTATTCTATTATCAGACAGTGATCAAAAAATAAAAAAGCTTTTTGGTGTTCCCTCTCGTGTCTTTGGGTTAGTTCCAGGAAGAGTGACTTATGTGGTAGATAAAAATGGAGTTATTCAAATGGTTTTTGATAGTATATTGGCAGCAAAACACATGTTAAAAGCAATGGAAACCATTAAAAAATTAGTATTATAGATTAACAAAATTGTATTACAAACATTTTCTTTTTTTATTTTACTTTACGACTTGTCGACACTTTACAACGGCTTGTCTTTTTCAATAAGTAAATGGATGACGAATTTGTAAAAACGAGTTTAGATTATGCAAATTTGCAGTACATAAAAAAAGTAACATGAAATATTATCCTTTACAATTTGAACCCATTCTAAAAGAAAGAATTTGGGGCGGTGAAAAAATAAAAACAGTACTTCATAAACCAATCACATCAAAAATAACGGGTGAAAGCTGGGAGTTATCTACAGTTGAAGGTGATGTCAGTGTAGTAGCTAATGGGGAATGGAAAGGAAAATCATTGACTACTTTGATTGATGGCTTTCCGAACGAGATTTTGGGAACGAAAGTTCATGCTCGATTTGGTAAGCAGTTTCCGCTACTCTTTAAATACCTGGATGCTCGGGAAGATTTATCCATTCAAGTTCATCCTAACGATGAATTGGCAAGAAAGAGGCATAATTCCTTTGGTAAAACCGAAATGTGGTATGTCATGCAAGCCGATGTGGATGCGAGAATCATAGTTGGTTTTAAAGAGAAATCTAATCCTGCCGAATATTTAGAAAATCTTAAAAATAAAACTCTACTCTCTCTTCTTGACGATGTGAAAGTAAATGCAGGAGATGTTTTCTTTTTAGAAACAGGAACGGTTCACGCTATTGGTGCCGGATTAGTGGTTGCCGAGATTCAGCAAACCTCCGATATAACATACCGATTATATGATTTTGACCGAGTAGATGCTCAAGGTAAAACTAGGGAATTACATGTAGATTTAGCTTTGGAAGCGATTAACTATAATAAGATAGAGACCAAGAAAGAATATTCCCAAAATGCAAACCAATCCAATACAGTAGTGGACTGTCCTTATTTTACCACTAATTTTATTCCTTTGGATGGTGTAATTAGTGCTTCTAAATCGGGTGAAACCTTTACCGTTTATATGTGTGTGGAAGGGGCATTTGAAATTATGTACGACAATTCAAAATTACAATATGCAAAAGGAGATACCGTTTTACTGCCTGCTACAATGAATTCATTCGTCCTCAGTGGAAAAGCTTCAATTTTAGAAATTTACATTTCATAGTCGGTAATAGAAAGATAATGTGTACTTTTGCAGACGCAAATTAAAAATCCAAATTAAAAAAGATAAAAATGGCAAACGTTAAAAATTTAAAAAAAGACATCAACTACGTTTTAGGAGATATTATTGAAGCAGTTTACTTGTTCGAAATTTCTACAACTGGAAAACCAACAACAGAAACTAACGCTTTAATTGACGAAGCTATCGCTGCTTTTGACGCTTTGATCACAAAAGTGAACGCAAAAAAGGTAGAAGATAAAAAAGCTCACTTCAAACAAATCAATGTTGAATTGGAACAAACTGCTAATCAATTGATTGCTAAAATCAACGAATTGTAGTCAAAAAAAAAGCAAAAAAAGTTTGAATTTGTTTTGGAAAATAGAAATTCAGGCTTATATTTGCACCCGTAATGAGTCGCCAGCGTAGCTCAGTTGGCTAGAGCAGCTGATTTGTAATCAGCAGGTCGTGGGTTCGAGTCCCTCCGCCGGCTCTTAATAAAACCATCTAACTTTTGTTAGATGGTTTTTTGTTTTGTTGGAATTTGATAAAGCATGTTGTTTTTACAATTGGGTCACTGCTGTAATAATTTTTTTGTTAAATTTGAATTCTAACTAAAATAAATAAATTATGGAAGAGCATTCAGTTATTGAGAGTTTCGAGATGAGACTAAGTGAGTCTGCAAAAGACTTTTTGAAAGAAACAGCAAAGTGGGCTTATTATTTATCAATCCTTGGTTACCTAGGAATTGGTTTTATTATTTTTGCCGCTTTATTTGCCGGGACACTATTTTCAGCTATGGGAAAGATTAATCCTGCCATGGGAGCAATGGGGTCTTCTTTTGGGATAGTAATGGCTTTTGTGTACTTTTTAATTGGACTGCTTTATTTCTTTCCTGTGTATTACTTAAATAAATTTGCCTCAAATGCTAAAGCGGCAATCAAAAACAACGATGCTGAAACATTGACTACTTCTCTGCAATATCTAAAATCGCATTATAAATACATTGGAATTATGACATTAGTTATTTTCTCTCTCTATCTTTTAATGTTTGTAGGGATGATAGTGGGGGGGATAGTGTTTCATAACGCATAGATAGCTTTGAATGCTTTACTGCTAAATAGAGTGAGATTTTATTTAAAATTTTAAGAGCTCTATTGTACAAACTAAAAAAACCATCTTGCATATAGACTGCCCCCAAAAAGTTAGACACTATTTGGGGGTATTTTTATGGAAAGAAAAGTCAAGTATGATTATGCGTTTAAGCTTGAATGCGTCAAATTAGTATTAGAAAAA
>NZ_FRCL01000018.1 GCF_900142885.1 Flavobacterium xinjiangense
ACCTAACAACACTAATCTGACCTTACACTCAGATCAAGGCTGGCAATATCAAATGAAACAATACCAATACTTGTTAAAAGAAAAAGGAATTAAACAAAGTATGTCTAGAAAAGGGAACTGTTTAGATAATGCCATTATTGAAAACTTCTTTGGAATACTAAAATCAGAACTGTTTTACATACAAAAATTTGCAAGTTTAGAAGAACTAAAGCGGGAAATTAAAAAATATATAAACTATTACAATAGCATAAGAATTAAATCAAATTTAAACAAAATGAGCCCGATACAATATCGAGCTCATTATTATCAAAATTAATTATAAATTTGTCCAAACTTTTGGGTTCAGTCTATATCTTGATAGGTTTTTTTTTAAATAATTTTTTTGATAACTCTAAGTTTGTGGGTATGCTTATTTGTTTCAGAATTAAATATTCCCAGATGATCTAATCGGTCAATTCGAACTTTTCCGCTTGCATGAATAATATAATTGTCATCCATAATTATCCCTACATGGATTATGTTGCCTTCCTCATTGTCAAAAAAAGCCAAATCGCCAGGTTCACTTTCCTCGATAAAACTTAAAGCTTCTCCTTGTGTTGATTGCTGTGAAGCATCTCGTAGTAATTTGTAACCATTCAGTTTATAAACCATTTGAGTAAGCCCAGAACAATCAATACCAAAAGGAGTTTTTCCTCCCCAAAGGTATGGTGCATTCAAATACATGAAAGCAGTAGAGATTAAGTTTTCTTTATTCTTTTCTCCACTTGTTTTTGTTCCTTCAAAGTCAAAACCTGATGTATTTATCTCATAATGATTTATAAAAGACAAGGAAGAACCCAAAGGAATTGGCATCAATAAATTGGATGGACCAGTTATATATTCTATTAAATCTGCATTTAGAATGATAGCTTCAGTCGATAACTGATTGTAACTTGATTCAGAAATTATTTGGAACTGCTTAGAATCTACCCAGCCTTCATAACCATCATATTGCATTTTGATAAGGGACCACTGCTTTTGTTGTTCCAAAATTTCAAAATGTTCACCAAATAAAACTTGTGAAACGATTTCGCTTTTATCACTGGCTTCAAACCGAAGAGGTATCATTGCTAGGTTACAAATTCCAAACATTTAGGTTAATTTATGAGTGAAGAAATGCGAGTTATAAGTTGTAAAACTCATAACTCACAATTCATAATTATTTAGGCTCTTTCGATAACAATTGCTGAAGCTCCACCGCCACCGTTGCAAATTGCAGCTGCACCAATTTTACCGTTGTTTTGTTCCAAAACATTCAATAATGTTACGATGATTCTGGCGCCAGAGCATCCTAATGGATGACCTAGGGATACAGCACCACCATTTACATTTACTTTAGTGTCTTCTAATCCTAGAATTTTGGCATTAGCCAATCCAACTACAGCAAATGCTTCGTTAAATTCAAAATAATCTACATCGCTTATGGCTAATCCTGCTTTCTCTAAAGCTTTAGGAATCGCTTTTGATGGACTTGTTGTAAACCATTTAGGTTCTTGCGCAGCATCAGCATAACTTCTTATGTAAGCTAATGGTTTTAATCCTAATGAAATTGCTTTTTCTTCGCTCATCAAAACGATTGCAGCGGCACCATCATTTATTGTAGATGAATTAGCGGCAGTTACCGTACCATCTTTTGTAAATGCGGGGTTCAATGTTGGGATTTTATCTAATTTTACGTTTGTAAATTCTTCGTCTTTAGAAACAATTATTGGATCACCTTTTCTTTGCGGAACTTGAACTGAAACGACCTCATTGTCAAATTTCCCGTCTTTCCATGCACTTGCGCTACGCTCGTACGATTGAATTGCGAAGTTATCTTGTTCTTCTCTAGTAAATTTATATTCAGATGCACATAAGTCAGCACATACGCCCATAGCGTTGTTATCGTAGGCATCAGACAATCCATCTCTTTGCATTCCGTCAATCATGGTTGTTGGACCAAATTTTGTTCCATTTCTCAAATGCATATAGTGCGGAATTATACTCATATTTTCCATACCACCGGCAACAACAATTTCGGCATCACCGCACATAATTGCTTGTGCGCCTAACATTACTGATTTCATTCCTGAAGCACACACTTTATTTATAGTTGTGCAAGCTACAGTATTTGGTAAACCAGCAAATAAAGCCGCTTGACGAGCAGGAGCTTGTCCTACGCCAGCCTGAACAACATTACCCATAAACACTTCATCAACTAAATTTGGATCTAAATTAATTTTATCCAAAGCTCCTTTTATAGCAACCGCCCCTAATCTTGGTGCAGGGACTGCAGATAATCCTCCCATAAAACTTCCGATAGGTGTTCTAACGGCAGACACAATAACAACTCTTTTGTTCATGATATATATAATGTTAGTTTATGTAGCAAATTTAATCTTTTTTATAGAATTTCATATTTTGATTGCATCTTAATATATTTTTAATATTTATTGAACTGTATATGTTTGATTGTGAAGTGTTTTTATAAAAAGGGCAAAAAATATTAAAAAAAAGGGTTCAAATACTTGTGAGTAACGTAAAGATGTCTTAAATTTGCAACCGCAAAACAGGACACGTTTCCTTGAGTTTGGAGGGGTGCCAGAGTGGTAATGGAGCAGTTTGCTAAACTGTCATCGAGTAATCGGTGCCAGGGTTCGAGTCCCTGTCCCTCCGCTTTATATTTTGTTTTTCGGGGTGTAGCGTAGCTCGGTTATCGCGCCTGCTTTGGGAGCAGGAGGCCGCAGGTTCGAATCCTGCCACCCCGACTAGTTTTTTTTACATGAGCAATGGAGGCATAGCTCAGCTGGATAGAGCACCTGCCTTCTAAGCAGGCGGTCGAAGGTTCGAATCCTTCTGCCTTCACAAAAACCGATACTTTAATTAGTATCGGTTTTTTTGTTTTTATATCTGATGTAAAGCCCTAATTTATCTTATTTTTATAAAAAAATAATATTTTATGACTTCCTACTTAAAATCTGGTATTCTTTTTTGTTTTCTTGTGGGGATGGTTTCCTGTAAATCACAAGTTGCAAGTACTAAAATAAAAGAAGAAAATACGTCTATTAGTGATACTACCTTAGTGAATTTAAAAGACTATAGTCAAGATTTTGTGTATGACATGAAATACGCGACAACTGATAATTTCTTAAAAGCAAAAGTATATAATTGTGCAGAATGTTTTCTTCGCTTAAAAACGGTGAAAGCATTGATTGAAGTGAATACTGCATTCAAGAAAAAGGGCTATAAAATCAAAATTTTTGATTGTTACCGCCCTTTGGATATTCAAAAAAAAATGTGGAAGATTGTTTCTAACCCGGAATATGTTGCAAATCCCGCCAAAGGTTCCATTCATAATAGAGGAGGAGCAGTCGACATAACTTTGGTTTCTATTGATGGAAAAGAACTAGATATGGGAACTCCTTTTGATTTTTTCGGCAAAGAAGCAGGGCACAATTTCACTGACTTATCCCAAGAAGTGAAGGCAAATAGAATGTTGTTAAAGGAAGAAATGACAAATGCCAATTTTAATTCATTCGATTCTGAATGGTGGCACTATAACTTGAAATCAGGGTTGAATGATAAAATTTCAAATGTTAAATGGAACTGTGATTGATTATTCGATACACGGGATGGTATTGATAAAGAATTTTTCAGGTTGGTAAACCTGATTGTTCAACTCAGAAGTAAATTCTTTTTTGACCACATAATCTTCAGTATCGGTTAAATATTTAATTCTCATCAACGATACAGGTGAATTTTTTAATTCTTCAAAACTATCTTTCAGAAACATAAAACTGCCTGTAATTACTCGATTGTCAAAATTTTTGTCATCCCGAATCAAAGAGCCACAATTTTCTTCATCGATATGAATTAAAGTGATTATTTTTCCATTGTTTAACTGTAAAAATAATTTCGAATTTTTATCAAAACAATTTGCTTTCAAGAATCCTTTGCTTTTTTGAAGCATTTGAACATTCAAGGTAGGTAAACCATCTGTTAAAGCTATTGAAAAAAATATATAGTTTGTATTACCGGCAAAATTTTGCTCCGAAATAATATATTCTTTTGTCGATTTATAAGTACCTAGAGAATCGGTAACATCTATGTTGAACTCACATGGTTTTTGAGCAAATGAAGTAAAGCTTATAAGTAATAAAGTAAGTGCAATCAGTTGTTTCATTTTTATTTTATTTTGTTGCAAATTAAAACAATTTTGCGATTATTTTCATCAGTTGTAAAAAAACAAAAAACATTTCCTCCGTCTTTTATTCTCCATTTTTTTCGAATACTTTCCACTGCATCAGGAAAATTTCTAATCGTTATATTGGCTTGTTTGTTTTCTAAATGTGTTTTTATCTCTGTTTTATTGTATGGTATTGTATTTACAATTTCAAAAATTCTTCCTGGGAAATCTATTAATTCTTCTGAGGTATATAAGTGAGAAAACTTATGAAGTTTGTTAAGCTTAAAATAAGTACTTACTTCGTCAAAGCCTCCTGATTTCATAATGGCGCTATTGGGCTCATACAGATATTTTTGAGGTAAACAAAAATGGGGTAATTTTGATTCTTCGTTTAATACAAAATCAAATGTTTCTAATTTTTCCCTAACGATATTTACCGTTTTGATCGTAATTGCTCCATTATATTCTTTGTGTAATTCCCACAGCAGTTCTTTTACTTCGTTTTCTAAAGCAACAATATGAATAGTTTTTACATTTTTAAGTTCTAATAAACCTGCTGAAATATCGAGTAACGGCGCTGTTTTTATTAAAATTGAATCCGAGTTTTTAAAATAGAAGTCTATATTTTCGGGAACATTTGGTAAGCAATCCTTTAGCATAAAAACTTTGCCTTTGGCATCATTCCTTCTGGAAGGATCAATATAAATCCAATTCCATTTTTTGTTTAATGATGTTAAAGTTGCTAAGCTGTCTCCTGAATAACAAGTGATATTCTTTGCTTCCAATTGTTCAAAATTGTGTTTTACCAAATTTGATAAATCTGGATTAATTTCGCAATGGGCAACTGCTTTTATTTTTTTTGAAAAATAAAAATCATCTACACCAAAACCTCCAGTCAAATCGATTAAACTAGCCCCGGAAACAATAGTAGATTTGTACAAAGCTGTTTTTTCGGAAGAAGTTTGTTCAATAGAAATTTTAGCTGGATAAATAATATTTTTTGTCGAAAACCAAGTTGGGAGTTTGTCTTTACTTTTTGTTTTGGCTTCTATTTGATTCAAAATAGAAATCCATTCTACTTCTGGAAAAGGATTCTTCTGCAATGCTAATTTTGAAATAGAGATTCCAATATTTTTTTTTATAAATTCTTGAATTTCAGAATTTAGAATATTTACATTCAAAATTAAATATTTTTAGTTAACAGCTGAATTATTTTATTCTCTGGAAAAAATTCTTTGCCTATTACTTTTAGTATGGTATAAAGTGGAACCGCTACAATCATTCCTAAAATGCCAAAAAGAAAGCCTGCCATTAATATCACAAGGAATATTTCTAGCGGATGAGAACTTACACTTTTTGAAAAAATAATGGGCTGCGATACATTATTGTCAATAATTTGAACTATCCAAAAACCTAACAGAACATACAATGTAGTGGGTAGAATTTCAGATTGAAAATCACTTCCTAAATTACTAATCATAGTAAGAATCGCTGCTAAAATAGAGGCTATTAATGGTCCAATATAAGGTATGATATTTAATACGGCACATAAAAATGCAATGACAATCGAGTTTGGAATCCCAAAAATGAGTAAAACAATAATATACGACAGGAAAACGATAAATAATTGAATTAATAAACCGATGAAATAGCGTGACAATAGGTGATTTATTTTTTCTAAAGAATTCAAAATCTGGTCCTCGTGGCTATCTGGTATTATTTTTTTTGCTCCTAAAATGAATAATAATCGATCTTTCAAAAAGAAAAAAGTAATAAATAAAACGGAGGCCAATCCCATTCCGAAACTACTGATTGTGCCAAAGATTACATTTAAAAAATTAGGGATAAGATTAAAATTTATTTTGGAGGTAATATCCGCTTCTTTTAAAATTCTTGAGGAATCAATCTGGTGGCTTTCTAGGAAAATGGAAATTTGATTGATTAATTGAATAATGCTTTTTTCAATCTCTGCAGTATTTAAAAGAGATAAATTCTGACCTTGAGATAATATCAAAGGTATAAACATCATAACAAACCCAGCTATGATAAGAATGAATAGGAGCAAAGTTGTAATTGTTGCGAATGTATGATTGAATTTAAGTCTTCTTTTAAAAAAATCTAAAATGGGATTCCCTATTAATGTAAGAATTAATGCAATGATAAGGTAAATCAGCACCGATTGAATTTGATATAGAAAATAAAGAAACAGAGCAACTGAAACCAGTACGATTACTGCTCTCAATATTCCATTGGCTATAATTTTTGATGTGATCATTTATACTTTTTAGGATATAAAGATAAAAAAACTCGCTAACAAGTAGCGAGTTTTAAAATGTAAAATCTTAAAAATTATATTCCAAAAGCTGATCTTACACCACCCGAAACAAATAAAGCAGACATTCTTGCTTTTTGACCAGTAGTAAACATGTACATTCCTCTGTCGTCAGTGTAATCCATATAATTCATTGTCATTTCATTGTGAGCTGGTAAACAGGCGCTTACGTATGGATACGTTGGTGCACCAAAATTTGCAGTTTTGTGAACCGGAGTGTCAGAAACTAAGTCGTTCCCACATGAAGCATCACCCCAAATATGTCTAAGGTTCATCCAGTGGCCTATTTCGTGAGATGCAGTTCTACCTAGATTATACGGAGCACTTGCCGCGCTTGATAAACCAAAGTAGAAAGAATCGATAACAACTCCATCAGTTGCTAAAGAACCTCCGGGAAATTGTGCATATCCTAAAATCCCACCTCCTATAGTACACGCCCACATGTTTAAAGTTGTGGTTGGAGAAGTAGGATCTAATCCTCCTCTTTTTGAATTTTTCATGGCATCTCTGGTCCCCCACGAAGTTTTAGTAGTTGATTTTCTATTAATCTTAACTAATTCAAAAGTGATACCAACATTTGCAGCTACACCAGCAAACTCAGCAGGAGTGTTACTGAAATCAGGGTTTGTTGCAGTAAAGTCTTTGTTTAGGACATCAATTTGCGATTGTATTTGTGCATCAGAGATATTTTCGGCGGGTGTTCTGTATAACACATTAACAACTACTGGAATTACTAATTTTGTATAGACTAGACGGTTAGCTAAGATTGATTTTTTTGTAAAAGCTTCTATTTCATTCATTCTTAAAGCCAAAGTTGGGTCAGCTTTTAATTGTTCAGCTAAAACGTCTTGTGAAGCACATGTTCGTTGTACAATAGCTTTTGTGGTAGAGGAATTTAAATCTGTTTGGTCATTTTGACAAGAAAATAACATCAAAAATGCCGTTGTAGTTAAAATAATTTTTTTCATAATAATAGTTTTTAAGATTATAAATCACTGTTTGTCAAAATAATAGCAATAAATTTACGATTATTATTTGTTAAAATTGGATTTATAAGCTTGAAATTATGTTGTACTACAATCATGTTGGGAAGATTAATCACTAAATGTTAAGTCAAAAAAAAACTCGCTAACAAGTAGCGAGTTTTAATTCTAAAATCTAAAAAATTATATTCCGAAACCTGATCTTGCTCCACCTGAAACAAATAAAGCAGACATTCTTGATTTTTGACCGTTAGTAAACATATACATTCCTCTGTCGTCAGTGTAATCCATGTAGTTCATTGTCATTTCGTTGTGAGCAGGTAAACATGTACTTACATAAGGATAAGTTGGCACACCAAAGTTTGAAGTTTTGTGAACCGGAGTGTCAGAAACTAAATCATCTCCACAAGAAGCATCTCCCCATATGTGACGAAGATTCATCCAGTGACCTACTTCATGTGAAGCAGTTCTTCCTAAATTATAAGGAGCACTTGCAGCGCTTGATAAACCGAAGTAGAAAGAGTCGATAACAACTCCATCGGTTGCTAAAGAACCTCCAGGAAATTGAGCATATCCTAAGATACCACCGCCAATTGTACAAGCCCACATGTTTAATGTTGTTGTAGGTGTTGTAGGATCTAAACCTCCTTGTTTTGTTTTTTTCATTGCATCTCTAGTTCCCCATGAAGATTTAGTTGTTGATTTTCTATTAATCTTCACTAATTCAAAAGTGATCCCAACATTTGCAGCTACACCAGCAAATTCAGCAGGAGTACTACTAAAATCAGCGTTTGTTGCAGTGTAATCTTTGTTTAATACGTCAATTTGTGATTGAATTTGAGCATCAGAGATATTTTCAGCAGCAGTTCTGTATAATACATTTACGACAACTGGAATTACTACTTTACCATTTACCAAACGGTTAGTTAACATTGATTTTTTTGTAAAGGCTTCAATTTCGTTCATTCTTAAAGCTAAAGTAGGATCAGCTTTTAATTGTTCAGCCAAAACATCTTGTGATGCACATGAACGACGAGCTGTAGCATTTGTTGCAGCAGCAGTAGATTCTGTTTGGTCATTTTGACAAGAGAAAAGCATTAAAAATGCCGTTGCAGTTAAAAGAATTTTTTTCATAATTAATTGGGGTTACTTGTTATAAAAGATAGGTTTTGGTTAATAATAATGCAATTCTATAACAATTTTTTGAATAAAAAAAATATATTTAAAAGAAAAATCTACCGACTATATCGTTTTCGTAAAGTTAATTTGTCTGTTATGAGGTTTTACCTTACAATTAAATAATTAATGTGACTTTTTAACTGAATACTTGTCAATGATTATCGTATTTAGTTCATTAATTAAATTATTATAAGAATACTTTCAAAAAAGTTGTAAAGTGGAGCTATTGGAATTACGTGGTTGTTTTAGTCATAAAAAATGAATTTTTTTATTATTATTTGAAAACTAATTTAGGGCAAAGAGATTAATTTAAGGAACTACATATTAGCGTTGTGAATTATGGGAAGCAAATTGTAGTATTTTATGCCAAGTGGATTAATACTATTTCCTTTGACTTACTTTTAAATAAAAAACTCGCTAACAAGTAGCGAGTTTTAGAATCTTAAAATTTAAAAATTATATTCCGAATCCTGATCTTGCACCACCTGATACAAAAATAGCAGACATTCTTGATTTTTGTCCATTTGAAAACATATACATTGCATTATCATCAGTATAGTCCATGTAGTTCATAGTCATCTCTACCGGAGTTCCTGAACATGTACTGTAATGTGGATATGCAGGAACACCATAATTTGCATCGTTATGAGTTGGTGTGTCAGATACTAAATCACTTCCACAATTAGCATCACCCCAAATATGACGTAAATTCATCCAGTGTCCTACTTCATGCGTCGCAGTTCTTCCTAAGTTGTAAGGAGCACTAGCAGTTCCAGATAATCCGACATATTTAGAATCAATAGCTACTCCATCAGTTGAAGATGCTCCACCTGGGAATTGTGCATAGCCTAAGATCCCACCACCAATTGTACAAACCCATAAGTTAAGTTTTGTAGTAGGTGAAGTAGGAGCAATTCCGCCATAAGTTGTTTTTTTCATGGTGTCAGTAGTTCCCCATGAAGTTTTAGTTGTAGATTTTCTAATTACTTGATCTAATACAAATGTGATTCCAACATTTGCTTTTACACCTGAAAATAAAGAAGGAACTTTATTAAAATCAGAGTTTGTTGCGTTAAAATCTTGATTCAGTACATTAATTTGAGATTGAATCTGTGTTAAAGAGATATTTTCAGCAGTTGTTCGATATAAAACATTTACCACAACTGGAATCTCAACTTTTCCGTTTACTAAACGATTGGTTAGCATAGCATTTTGGGTAAAAGCTTCAATTTGGTTCATTCTTAAAGCTAAAGTAGGGTCAGCTTTTAATTGAGCAGCTAATACATCTTGAGATGCACAACTACGTTTGGTAAGAGCAGTAGCATTTTGCGTTGTTGATTCAGTTGTGTCATTTTGACAAGAGAAAAGCATTAAAAATGCAGTTGCGGTTAAAAGAATTTTTTTCATAATAAATAAGGGCTTTTGTTATAAAATATTGGTTTTGGTTAATATTACTGCAATTATATAACAATTTTTTAAATAAAAAAATATTTCTAAAAATAATAAAAATGAATATGTAACGTTGAAGCGCCTATTTTCAAAGTTGTTAAATAATCATATTTAATTCCTTCGTATCAGGTAAATTTGTACTACAACACTATTTTTTGAAGTACTTCGTCAATGGTAGCTTCGAAAAGCTATAAAAAGGAGAGAGGAGAATTGTTTATAAATACTACAATAATTCTAAGTTAAAAACGAAATGTTTGGACAAACTAATGAATAAAAAAAGAACTATTTTATGAAAAATAATTAAGGAAAGTTATGATTGTCCTTTTTAACTACTAATTAAAGATATAATTTATGATATTAGCCCCCATTTTTAGTGCTTTTTCACGAACTTCTATTGGGTCGTTATGTACTTCGGGATCTTCCCAACCGTCGCCTAAGTCACATTCATAGGTATAAAGCAGTACTAATTTGTTTTCTACAAATATTCCAAAAGCCTGTGGTCGTTTGCCATCATGCTCATGTATTTTAGGTAATCCACTAGAAAAAAGGTACGGTTTCTGAAAAATGGCATGATTTGAAGGGATTTCTACTAAATCAGTACCAGGGAATATTTTTTTAATTTCCTTTCTAATGTATTGATCCATGCCATAATTATCATCAATGTGAAGAAAACCGCCAGCTGATAAATAATTTCTAAGATTAATTACATCACTATCACTAAACACTACATTTCCGTGTCCAGTCATATGGACGAACGGATAGGAAAGTAAATCGGGACTGCTTGGTTCAACAGTTCCTGGCTTCGATTTTATTTTAGTGTTTATATTCGCATTACAATATTTTATTAAATTGGGCAATGAAGTTGGGTTAGCATACCAATCTCCTCCACCACCATATTTTAATAAAGCTATTTCTTGCGAAAATGAAGAAATAGATACTAGAAATACTATGTAAAATATTTTTTTCATGACTCGCAAGAAGTTATTAATTATTAATTTTCATTAACAAAAACTACGCTATGACACGCAACAATTGCGGCAGTTTCTGTTCTTAATCGGGTATTTCCTAAAGAAACCGGAATATAATTTGAATCAAGTGCTAATTCGATTTCTTTTTCTGTAAAATCTCCTTCAGGACCAATGAGTATTGTAACATTTTCATTCGGTTTTAAGGCTGTTTTTAGAGTTTTTTTATCTGTTTCTTCGCAATGAGCTATAAAATTTAATCCTTGTTGTTTTTGTTTCAAAAATTCTTTGAACGGTATAGCATTATTTAATTTAGGAAGAAATAATACATTAGATTGCTTCATGGCAGTCAATAGAATTTTTTCAAATCTTTCGGTATTGATTACTTTTCTTTCGGATCGATCACAAATAATAGGGGTGATTTCATGAATACCAATTTCAGTAGCTTTTTCTAAAAACCATTCAAAACGATCATTCATTTTGGTTGGAGCTACGACTAAATGCAAATGAAATTTAGGAGTTGCTGATTTTTCGAAAGAAATAATTTTCACTGTGCATTTACTGTCAGAAGCTAAAGTAATTTCGGTCTTAAATAATAAACCTAAGCCATTGGTAACATAGAGAATATCAGTATCTTTTTTTCGTAATACTTTAATAATATGTTTGCTTTCTTCTTTATCAAAAGAAAAGTTTTCAGTGGTTTCATTAATATTTATATTATAAAATAATTGCATAATTTAGAATTGTATTCTTGCTTTAGAAACAACAGATGAAGTTTCGAAATTTTTAGTTAAAAATTTTTGGTAACCTACAATTCCAATCATTGCAGCGTTATCCGTAGTGTATTCAAATTTAGGAATAAATGTTTTCCATCCATATTTATTCTCCGTTTCTTTTAATGTTTTTCGGATTCCTGAATTGGCAGAAACACCACCTCCAATTGCGATTTGTTTTATTCCTGTTTCCTTTACAGCTAATTTTAATTTATCCATTAAAATTTCAATTATTGTAAACTGAATAGAGGCACAAATATCATCCAAATTTTCTTCAATAAATTTAGGGTTTTCAAGCTTTTTCTTTTGAATAAAATATAAAATGGCTGTTTTTAATCCGGAGAAACTAAAATCTAATCCTGGAACTTTTGGTTTTGTAAATACAAAAGCCTTAGGATTTCCTAATTGCGCATGTTTATCAATTAAAGGACCGCCAGGGTAGGGAAGACCAAGTATTTTTGCACTCTTGTCAAAAGCTTCGCCAACCGCATCATCAGTGGTTTCTCCTATAATAGTCAGGTTAAAAAAATCATTAACTCGCACAATTTGGGTATGTCCTCCGCTAATTGTTAACGCCAAAAACGGGAAAGTAGGTTTTTCAAATCCTTCTTCATCGATAAAATGAGCTAATATGTGAGCATGCATGTGATTTACAGCAATCAAAGGAATTTTCAATGCTAATGCTAATGATTTTGCAAATGAGCTGCCAACAAGAAGAGATCCCATCAATCCTGGTCCTTGGGTAAATGCGATTGCTGATAGCTGTTCTTTTTGTATCTTTGCTTTTCGGAGTGCAGCATCAATTACCGGTACTATATTTTGCTGATGTGCGCGAGAAGCTAGTTCAGGAACTACGCCGCCATATTGAGTATGAATTAACTGATTAGCAACAACATTTGACAAGACTTTATCGTTTTGTAAAATAGCAGCAGCTGTATCATCACATGAACTTTCGATAGCAAGAATAAAAACCTCTGGATTTTGCATAAAAAGGCACAAATTTTGAATTATATTTGACGAACTGATTTTAAAATATTTATTTTTACGGCGGAGCCAAAATTAAAGAATTTTTATTAAAAGGACCGCTGTTTCTAAAAGCAAAATAAAATATTATAAAAATTAAAAAAATAAACAAGTATCAAAAAATTTAGAAAAATAGTATTTCGTTCTATACTTGGACTTATCCTACTTTTATTGGTGCTTGGTATTGCATTGACAACACCTTTTGTTCAAACAAAAATAGCTCAATATTTTGTCCGAAGTCTTAATAAAGATTTTAAAACTGATATTGCAATTGATGGAGTTGCGGTATCTATTTTTGGGGGTGTAAAGTTTAAAAAAGTTTTGATACTGGATCATCATAAAGACACTTTGATTTATGCAAATCGAATTAAAACGACAATTTTAGAGGGTAAAAAATTATTAGATGGTGATTTGGTTTTTGGAGATTTACGTTTAGATGGTTTAATTTTTAATTTAAAAACGTATAAAAACGAGAAATTCTCCAATATTGATAAGTTTATTGCCGCCTTTGAAACCGGAAAAAAGTCAAAAAAACATTTTCTATTAAAATCTTCTAAACTTCATGTTTATAATGGTCATTTCATTTTAACAGATGAGAATAGGGCGACCCCTATATCAGTTAATTTTAGTAAATTGAATGCCTCTGTCGATGATTTTCAATTGTATGGCTCAGAAGTTACTACCATAATCAACAAAATGTCCTTTCTGGATCATCGTGGTTTATATGTTGAGAATTTAAGTTCAAAATTTAGTTATTCGAAGAAGAGTATTAAACTGGAAGATCTTGATTTATTAACTAGGGGATCAAAGGTAAAGGGGACGGTCTATTTGAATTATAAAATTGAAGATTTCTCCAATTTTACGGATAAAGTTCAATTTAATATAAAATTGGATACGGCGTCAATTGCGTCAAATGACATTCGGTTTTTTTATAAAGAGTTGGGCAAAAACCAGCATTTTTTTACAAAAGCAAATATTAAGGGAACGCTGAATGATTTAAGGATAACAAATTTAAATTTAATTGATTCCAAAAACACTCAGATAATAGGTGATATAAATTTCAAGAATTTATTTGCAAACAAAGAGCATGGGTTTTACATGTATGGTAAATTTGATAAACTTTATTCCAGCTATGACAAGCTCATAGTTATACTTCCTGATATTTTGGGAAAAAAGCTGCCAACCACGCTAAAAAAATTAGGAAAATTTTCTGCCAAGGGTATTACACATATTACTACTACGACAATTGATGCTGATTTTTCAATGGTAACAGAATTGGGAAAAGTGACTTCTAAATTACAGATGAAAAATATAGATGTGATCGACAAAGCGTCTTATGTAGGAAATGTTGTTATTGAAGATTTTGACATAGGTACTTTATTTGATAGAAAAGATATAGGAAGAGTAAGTTTTGATTTAGATGTGGATGGAAAAGGGTTTAAAGAAAAATATTTAGATACATCGATAAAAGGGGATGTGAGTCAAATTGATTACAATAATTACACCTATAATAATGTAGTCGTAAATGGTAATTTTAAAATGCCTAATTATAAAGGACAACTTTCAGTAAATGACCCTAATTTAAGTATGACATTTGATGGTTTACTGGATTTAAGCAAAAAAGACAGTCGATACGATTTTCATATTAATGTTGAGAACGCTGATTTGCATAAATTAAATTTTGTAAAAGATTCTATATCTATTTTCAAAGGAGATGTTGTTGTTCAAGCTTCCGGTAATACTATTGAGAATCTTCAGGGAGATTTGTATGTTAATAAAACTTCATATCAAAATGTAAAAGGAACCTATAATTTTGATGATTTTGCTATAAAATCAAGTTTTGATCAAAATCGAGTACGAACTATAGTTGTAAATTCTCCAGATGTTATGGAGGGTGAAATTGTTGGTAAATACGAGTTTAGTCAATTAAAAAATATGATAACTAATTCGTTGGGAAGTCTTTATACGAATTACAAGCCCAATAAAGTAAAAAAAGGACAGTTTCTTAAATTTGATTTTACCATTTATAATAAAATTATTGAAATATTCTATCCTGAAATTTCTATTGGACCTAACACTATTGTAAAGGGAAATATTAACTCAGACAATCAAGAGTTTAAATTAAATTTTAATTCCCCACAGATAAAAGCATCAGATAATACATTTGATAACATCAGGATTTCCGTAGATAATAAAAACCCGCTTTATAATGCTTATATTGAATTAGATAGTATAAAAAATAAGTATTATAAAATCAGAGATTTTAGTTTGATTAATGTGACTATGAAAGATACCTTGTTCTTTCGCTCAGAATTTAAAGGAGGCGATAAGGGGGAAGATTATTACAATCTAAATTTATACCACACGATTAATAAGAATAACAAAAATGTTGTTGGAATTAGTAAATCAGAAGTTAAATTTAAAGATTATTTATGGTTTTTAAATGAACAGGAGGCACCTGATAACCAAATTGTTTTTGATAAATCATTTAAAAATTTTAATATTGATAATATAATTCTGTCACATGAAGATCAGGCAATCTCATTGATGGGAGATATAAACGGACCGACCTACAAAGATTTAAAATTGAGTTTCAAAGATGTCGATTTAAATAAAATTACGCCCGAGAATGAAAAATTTGTTTTTAATGGTAATATTAATGGGGAAGTACATTACAAGCAAGACAAGAATGTTTACCAGCCAACAGCATCAATTGAGATCGACCATTTAAACGTAAATAAAACTGATCTAGGGTTATTGACTTTCGATATAGAAGGGGATGAAAACTTTAAAAAGTTCACGATTAATTCCACTATTGAAAATGAAAATATCGAGTCTTTTAATGCGAATGGAAATTTTGAGATCGTAAATAAAGAAACAGTACTGGATCTAAAATTAAAATTCGATAAATTTAATTTGGGTACATTAAGCTCTCTAGGGGGTGAAGTGTTGTCAAATATAAGAGGTTTTGTTTCGGGAAATTCAACAATTCAGGGAAATCTTAAAAAGCCAGATATTAATGGTCGTCTGTATGTTGATGATGCTGGATTGACCATTCCTTATTTGAATGTAGATTATGCATTGAAAGATAAAACAATAATTGATCTTTCTGATGAGCGGTTTTTGTTTAGAGATAACACATTGACAGACACAAAATATGGTACAAAGGGGTCTTTAAACGGAAGTATTCAGCACAAAAATTTTTCGGACTGGAAATTAGACTTAACTATAAATTCAAAAAGACTCTTAGCATTAGATACTAAAGACAGTGATGACGCGGCTTATTACGGTACTGCATTTATAGATGGTACGGCAACCATAAAAGGGCCTACAAATGGACTTTTTATAAAAGTTGATGCAAAATCGGAGAAAGGAACAACGATTAAAATTCCTATTAACAATGCGCAAAGTGTTAGTGATAATAGTTTTATTCATTTCGTTACTCCAAAAGAAAAATATAATATCGAAAAAGGAATTTTTGAAAACACTAGAAATTATAAAGGACTCGAATTAGAATTTGATTTAGATATAACTCCAGATGCCGAAGTAGAAGTGATTCTAGATCGAAATACCGGTCATGGAATGAAAGGAAAAGGTTTTGGATCTTTGTTGTTTAAGATAAACACATTAGGTAAATTTAATATGTGGGGAGATTTCCAGGCGTATGAAGGAAGCTATAATTTTAAATATGGCGGACTTATCGATAAGAAATTTGCTGTAAAAAAAGGCGGATCAATTACATGGGAAGGTAATCCTATGAAAGCACAATTAAATTTAGAAGCAGTATATAAAACCACTGCAAACCCTGCTGTGCTTTTAGAAAATTCGTCCTTTAACTCAAAAGTGCCTGTTGAAGTTATAATTGGTGTTCGAGGCGATTTGACGAGCCCGGAACCGGATTTTAATATTGAATTTCCAACGGTTAGTAATGTATTAAAATCTGAAATTCAATACAAATTAAATGACAAGGATGTTAGACAGACACAAGCTTTGTATCTATTATCGTCTGGTGGTTTCTTAAGTCCGGAAGGAGTAAATCAATCGGACTTTTCAGGAAGTTTGTTTGAGACAGCTACAAGTTTGTTAGGTGGTATAATACGTACTGATAATGAGAAATTTAAAGTTGGATTTAATTTTGTTTCTGCTGATAGGAGAATTGGAAGAGAAACTGATGGAAGATTTATAGCTACAATTTCATCAAAAATTAATGAAAGGATTACAATAAACGGAAAAGTAGGGGTTCCTTTTGGAGGGATAAATGAATCAGCAATTGTAGGCGATGTAGAAGTGCTTTATAGAGTTAATGAAGACGGAAGCATGAATTTGCGTCTTTTTAACAAAGAAAATGATATAAACTACATAGGACAAGGAATTGGTTATACACAAGGTGTAGGGGTTTCTTACGAAGTGGATTTTGATACCTTTAAAGAATTTGTCAATAAAATATTCAAAAGCCATAAATTAGGAGTTGAGAGCAGCCCGAATCCTGCTATAGAAGATCAGGACTCTGATTTAGCTCCTGATTATATTAATTTTTCGAATCCCAAAAAATCAAAAACTAAAAAACCGGACATCGATCAGGAAGCTCTATCACCTGAAGAGGATTAATTAACTTGACTATCATATTTCGATAAAAGATTTTGGATTGATTCGGTTGTACTTTGTTGTAAAAGATTTTGCTTACTATATACTTAATTTCTCATAACTCATTTCTTAAATATTTAATTATTAACTATCTTTAACTGTTAATAATTATAAAATAATTGATTTTTTTTAAATTTTGTTAAATAAAACCAATATTTTTTTGCTTTTTTAAAAACTTATTAACGAAAACGTTTGAATTTAAAGGGCTGTCCTAATTTATTAAAAACTCAGCTCTATAAGTGCTGAATGTTTGTTAATTTTACACTTTAATACTTAAATAATGCCAAAAACAATAAAAAAGGTTGGCGTTCTAACCTCAGGCGGAGACTCGCCAGGAATGAATGCAGCGATACGTTCAGTTGTTAGAACTTGCGCTTATCACAACATAGAATGTATAGGAATTTATAGAGGATATCAAGGAATGATTGAAGGAGACTTCAAAGAAATGGGGCCTCGAAGTGTAAATAACATAGTCAATAAAGGAGGGACGATTTTAAAATCGGCTCGCTCTACTGAATTCAGAACACCAGAAGGTAGAAAGAAAGCGCATGAAAATCTTGTAAAAGCCGGAATTGATGCTTTGGTAGTCATTGGTGGTGATGGAACTTTTACAGGAGGATTGTTATTTAATAGTGAATTTGATTTTCCAGTAATGGGAATACCTGGAACTATTGACAATGATATTTTTGGAACAAGCCATACATTAGGTTATGATACTGCGTTAAATACCGTTGTTGATGTAATCGATAAAATTAGAGATACAGCAAGTTCTCACAACCGCTTATTTTTTGTCGAAGTAATGGGTAGAGATGCAGGGCATATCGCTTTGAATGCCGGTATAGGTGCAGGTGCAGAAGAAATCCTTATTCCTGAAGAAGATTTAGGATTAGACAGATTACTTGAATCCCTGCAAAAAAGTAAGGCTTCTGGTAAGTCATCCAGTATAGTTGTTATTGCTGAAGGTGATAAAATAGGTAAGAACGTATTTGAATTGAAAGATTATGTTGATGCCAATTTACCTGAATATGATGTACGTGTTTCAGTTCTTGGTCACATGCAGCGAGGTGGGTCTCCATCTTGTTTTGACAGAGTTCTTGCAAGTAGACTAGGAGTAAAAGCGGTTGAATCGTTAATAGAAGGGAAATCAAGCTACATGGTTGGCCTACAAAATGATAAGGTAACGTTGACACCATTAGAGCAAGCTATTAAAGGTAAAACAGAAATAGACAGAGAATTATTAAGAGTTTCAGACATCATGTCTACATAAATAAAAAAATGAAGTTTATTGTGAGGAAATTAGACTTTAAATGAAGTTACAGAAAATAAACAAAAAATCAATTAAAATGTCAAAAGTAAAATTAGGAATAAACGGTTTTGGAAGAATTGGAAGAATTGTATTTAGAGAGTCTTTCAATAGAGATAATGTAGAAGTTGTAGCTATAAATGATTTGTTAGATGTAGATCATTTAGCTTACTTATTAAAATATGATTCAGTTCACGGTCGTTTCAATGGAACTGTCGAAGTAAAAGAAGGAAAACTTTTTGTAAACGGAAGAAATATTCGTATCACAGCAGAAAGAAATCCTGCAGATTTAAAATGGAATGAAGTTGATGTTGATGTAGTTGCTGAATGTACCGGTTTCTTTACTACTATTGAAACTGCAAATGAGCATATAAAAGGTGGAGCCAAAAAAGTAATAATTTCTGCGCCTTCAGCTGATGCTCCTATGTTTGTAATGGGTGTTAATCATGAATCAGCAAAAGCTTCTGATTTAATCGTTTCTAATGCTTCTTGTACAACGAACTGTTTAGCTCCATTGGCTAAAGTTATAAATGATAATTTCGGAATTGTTGAAGCTTTAATGACTACTGTTCATGCTACGACTTCAACTCAAATGACTACGGATGGTCCTTCTAGAAAAGACTGGAGAGGTGGACGTGCTGCTTCATGTAACATCATCCCTTCTTCTACAGGTGCTGCTAAAGCGGTAGGGAAAGTTATTCCTGCATTGAATGGAAAATTAACAGGTATGTCAATGCGTGTTCCTACCACTGATGTTTCTGTAGTTGATTTAACTGTAAAAGTTGAAAAAGAAACTTCTTACGAAGAAATTATGGCAGTATTGAAAAATGCGTCTGAAACTACAATGAAAGGTATCTTAGGATATACTGAAGATTTAGTTGTTTCCCAAGATTTCGTTTCTGATTCAAGAACATCTATTATTGATGCTAATGCTGGAATTGGATTGAACTCTACTTTCTTCAAAATCATCTCTTGGTATGATAATGAATATGGTTATTCTAGCAAGTTAATTGATTTATCTGTACATATTGCAGGTTTAAAATAATTCTTTATATTTACAAATCCCGTTATATTACATTTAACGGGATTTTATTTTTTGCGCACTTTTAAAAATCCAAATTTTATGCTGCAGGTGTTTTAATTTAAATTGCTCAAAATTCAAAAACCAAAAAAAACCAAAAAAAATGAGATTATTAGTTGATAGTGGTTCTACCAAAGCCGATTGGATTGCAATAGATGATGATGGAAAAGTATTGTTTACAACACAAACTTTAGGATTAAATCCTGAAATTTTAGACGGAGACGAAATAATTGAACGTTTAAATGACCGTTTTGATATTTTGCAAAATAAAAAGGAAGCTACCCATTTGTTTTTCTATGGAGCAGGGTGCGGAACTGAAAGAATGAAAATTTCTCTCTCTCAAATCTTTCAAAGCTATTTTCCAAACGCAATTATAGTTGTTGAAGAGGATACTTATGCTGCTGTATATGCCACTACTCCTAAAGGTGAAAAAGCTATTGTTAGTATTTTAGGTACTGGGTCTAACTGCAGTTATTTTGATGGTAAAGAATTACATCAAAAAGTGCAATCATTAGGCTATATAGTTATGGATGACTGTAGCGGTAATGTTTTTGGAAAAGAATTAATCAGAAAGTATTATTTCAACAAAATGCCTAAGGAATTAGCTGTTGAATTTGAAAAAGAGTACGATTTAGAGCCTGATGCAGTTAAAAGTAAATTGTATAAAGAAGCAAATCCAAACGCTTATCTAGCAACATTTGCAAAGTTCCTAATTCAACATAAAGACAGTGAGTTTTGTAGAAAAATTATCTTCAAGGGGATGAAATCTTTTGTGAAAAATTATATTAAACAATACGAAAACTGTAAAGAAGTTCCTGTTCATTTTGTAGGTTCCATTGCCTTTTATTTGAAGGATGAATTGCAAGAGACTTTTGATAAATATGAATTGAAATTAGGAAATGTTCTGAGAAGACCAATTGACGGACTTATTGCTTATCATATAGCAAATAAATAGTTTTAAGAAGGAGTGTTCCGTTTTCCATTAATAAAAAAACACTACGGATTTACTTGTAAAAAAGTAAATCCGTAGTGTTTTTTATTTGCAATCAATTTTATTAATGCTAGCTATATTAAGAACTGGAACTGATCACTTGATTACTAAAGAATAGCAATCATAGAAATTTCCACATTTACATTTTTTGGCAAACAAGCCACTTGAACTGTTTCCCGAGCTGGCGCAGTTTTTTCGTTAAAATAAGCGCCATAAACGGTATTTATTTTTCCGAAATCATTCATGTCCATTATAAAAATAGTTGTTTTTACAACATTTTCAAATGTCATTCCGGCAGCTTCTAGAACTGCTTTCATATTTTGCATCACTTGTTCGGTTTCGGACTCAATAGTATCCGTAACTAATTCTCCAGATTTTGGATTTATAGCAATTTGTCCTGAAGTATAAAGTGTATTTCCTTTAAGTACGGCTTGGTTATAAGGACCAATTGGAGCTGGTGCATTTTCGGTAAAAATTATGTTTTTCATAAAATGAATGTATTAGATTTTTAAAGTTTTTTTTTGGAAATTAATCAATTATGATTTATTAGTTTCTGTTTGTAAAGATGTAAAAGCCTTGTCTGTTTTCTGCTTGAAATTAATCATAATTAAAAAAAAATAAGAAACTATCGATTGGTTCTACTACGTTTATCCCATTTAATATCGCTTAAAACACCGGCTTTGATCCCAATAAAGAATCCCCAGTTAGCATTATCGCCAAATGGTGTCCAATTGAAATCCATTCTCCAGCTCAGTAAATCTCTTTCGAAACGAAACTGTGTAAATGTTACTCCCTTTTGAACAAAATCATAACCTGTAGATACACCTGCTTTCCATTTAGGTGTAATGTCTGCGTTAGCTGAAATCATTAATGAATTCCCAATAATTTTCTTTTCTCTATTGTTATTCCCATAAGTCAGTGAATAAGCAAAAGTCATGTCCCAAGGTAACTTGGCACTAAAAAACTCCGATATTTTGTCCTCTTCATTTTCTTCTTCCTCACCAAATTGACTTTTTCTGCTATCGCCTAAATCTGTATTTGTTCCAAATAAATCATCTTCACGACCACCGTTTCTTTCACTTTGAGTGTTCTTTTCTTTCTTAGGTTTATCCTTTTCCTTGCTCGAAATGGCGTAATTCAAGGTCATATTTGCACTTGTCATTCGGAATAAACTTCCGCCATTGTCAATATTGAAAACATTAATTCTGGTTCCTGAATTATTGATGGCATAAGGATCTAATGTGGCGCCAAAATTCACATTCATCTTATTTTTCAATAGTTGTGTACCACCACTAACTCTAACTGGTGCAAAAGCAAGAGAGGTAACTCCGTCAGCATTTAGGTTGTAACTTGTAGAAAGATTCAAATTGTTAAGAAGCATTACTTTCTTAGGTTCAATTTTTGTCGAATCCTTATCAGTGACTTTTGCTTCAAACGTATTACTCAAATCGAAACCAAGCGTGTTAGAGTTGCTGTTTCCAGGTGCTCCAAAGATCCCACTTTCAAAGCGGGAGTATTGTTTAATCATAGTTCCAGTAGCATCAGAAGCGTAACTATCGTAGTATTTTTCAAAACTTGGAGTATAACCATAAGAAAGGGAAGGTCGCATGACGTGTCTGATGGATTTTATTTTTTTATCATCACCAAAATTAAAAGTACCGTAAATTGTAGTCCCTAAACTGGATGAGAAAGAATACGTTCTAAAAGCATCAAAACCATTAATAGTATTATCCACTACTTTGCTTTGATCTATATCATAATTTCTTGAAATCGTTTTGGTGTACCATACTTCTCTGTAATTGAAAGAGCTGGAAGCACTGAAATATTTAAATAATTTGAAATTAGTGCTCAGCGGGATCGTGTGTTCAATACCCGTTTTAGCATCTCTAAACATCTGTGGTTTAAAGAATAAAGAATCAGTCGTTACAATACTATTTTTTCCACTTAAATTATATTGTAGGTTGATATTCTTGAAAAATCCTTTTTTGACACCGTCTTTGCCAACAAAAGGATAAATACGATCCATACTTACCTGAAGAGTAGGCAACGTCATGTTAATTTCTTGGGTTTGCGTGTTTTGCGAATGGGTTGCAGTCAATGACATTCTAACTTGAGGAACTGTGTTGAATGTTTTACTGTATGAAATCGAGGAACTTAATGTGTTATTCAGGTTTGATCCAACATTTGCCTGATTGATCGACTGCCTAAAATATTTGCTGCTCCCCAGATTCACAGATGCCGAAAAACTTGAATTCGGATTCGATTTTGAATCCTTCGCATGTGACCACTGTATGTTGTAAATTTTTTGCTTGGAGTAATCAGGATATCCTCTTTCACTGTTAATTAAATTTTCAAATCGAACATTGAAATTACCTCTAAATTTATACCGTTTGGCATAACTGGATTCAAAACGCATCCCATAACTACCATTGGTATAGTAATCACCTAAAACAGTCAAATCATAATTGTCGCTTAGCGCAAAATAATATCCAGCATTTTGCAACGAAAAACCTCTGGTGTTAGAATCATTGTAACTAGGTAAGATTATTCCTGACAGGCTGGTTTCTTTACTCATAGGAAAAAAAGCAAAAGGTAATGCTATTGGTGTTGGAACATCAGCGATAACCATATTAGTCAGTCCCGTGACTACTTTTTTGCCCGGAATAAATTTTACTTTTCTTGTTTGGAAATAATATTCCGGATTATCTACATCTTTTGATGTGGTAAATCGAGCATTTTTCAAGAAATAAACAGAGTCATTTTCTTTTTTTGTGATTTCTGCTTTTATTTTAAATTCCCCTTGGTCAGATCTTGAATTCCAAATTAGTGCTTTTTTAGTTTTAAAATTAAAACGAATGGAATCAGGTTCAACAACGTTACTTCCTTGTTTAAAATTTGGATATTGCGTGTATACTCCTGAAGAATCTTTTATTCGACCCGCATAAACTTCATTCTTTTCATAATCCATAACAATAATACCAGATTTTAGTTCTATGTCCTGATAATATAGCTCAGCCTTGTTATATAAAGTAATAAGTTTTTTCTTTTGATCAATCTTAGCGTAGTCTTCGGCTTTGTATTTTACTTTACCGTCCAAAAATGCTTTCTTTTGCTTTATAGTATCGATTTTTATTGAATCGTTTTCCTTTTTTATTGTGGTTGCTGATTTTTTACTATTAGGAACAACAGTTTTAGAGCTATCTGTTTGTTTGCTAGTAGGTATAGCAGTTGTTTTTTTTGTTGTACCTTGAGAATATAATTTTCCTGATCCTATGGTTAGGAAAATTGATAATAAAACGATATTAAATAAGTTTGTATGCAAAGGTTTAAATGCTATTTTTGTAAAATTATGGCCTGTTTTTTGACACGTCAAACTTACATATAATTTTTTGTCAAAAATAATCAATTATAGAATTTATAACCCTAGAGTTTTAATTAAATTAATTTTAAGAATTATGAATATTACATTTAAAATTAAAATGCTAGTCACTTTCTTTCTTATGGTAGTTACTTTTTCTGCCTATAGTCAATCAAATGTATTTAAAGTAACATTAGATGCGGGACATGGTGCTCATGATTTTGGCGCCGTATATAATGGCCACGTGGAGAAAAACATAGCTTTGGCTGTTGTTCTTAAAGTGGGAAGAATTTTGGAAGCCGCTCCGCAAACAGACGTCATTTATACTAGAAAAACTGATGTTTTTATTGATTTAGTGGAGCGAGCTAATATTGCTAACAGAGCTGATGCCAATATTTTTGTTTCGATACACTGCAATGCAAATAGAAATACTGCTGGATTTGGTACGGAAACGTATGTTATGGGTATGACAAAAGTGGCTTCAAACTTAGAAGCAGCTAAAAAGGAGAACTCCGTTATTACTTTGGAAAAAGATTACAAACAAAAATATGAAGGGTTTGACCCTAATTCTCCTGAGACCATGATTGGAATGACGTTGATGCAAGAGGAATACTTAGATAACAGTATTTCGTTGGCCAGCAAAGTTGAGGATGCTTTTGGAGCCCTTGGTAAAAAAATTAGAGGTGGAGGAGTTAAACAAGCACCTTATATGGTACTTCATAAAGCGTACATGCCCCGAGTTCTTATTGAAATGGGCTTTATTTCTAATTTTGAAGAAGGAAATCTCCTAGACTCTGAAGAAGGTCAGAATGAAATTGCAAAAGCTATTGCATCAGCGATTATTAGCTATAAAAATGAATATTATGGAAGTGGCGAACCGGAAACCTTTGATACTAAACCATCACAGAAAATCATTGAAAAACCAATTAGAGATACAGTAACGGCGGTTAGACCTAAAATGAATTTTAATTCTTCTGAACAAAAAAAAACGCTGAAAGGAACTGATAACTCAGCCGCACTATTTAAAGTACAACTTTCAGCAAGTATTAAAAGAGTTGAATTGCAACCAAGAAATTTCAAGGGGCTGAAAAATATATCTGTAGCCTATGATAACAATGTCTATAAATATATGTATGGGGAAACCCGTGATTATGAAGAAGCAAAAAAACAATTACAAGAGGCTAAAAAAAAAGGCTATGATTCTGCATTTTTAATCGCCTTTAAAAATGGAGAAAAAATCAGTGTTGAAGATGCGATTAAAAATTAGCATACTAGAATAGGTTTCCAATTACAATAAAAAAAACTCCCTGAATTTTGAAAATATCAAAAGAAATTAATGTCAAGTTCTTGTTTATAATCCTATTTTTTTCTTTAAATATTATTTCTCAGTCCAGTCGCAATTTTGTTATTATACTAGATGCAGGACACGGAGGCAAGGATCCAGGGAACTCTTATAATGGTTTTGTGGAAAAAGATATTGCCCTTAAAACTACTTTAAAAGTGGAAAAATATCTTCAAAGAGATCGAGATATTCAGGTTGTTTACACTAGGAAAAAAGATGTTTTTATAGAATTAAGAGAAAGGCCGAAGGTTGCAAATAATATTGATGCTAACTTGTTTATTTCTATACATTGCAATTCTGTTTCCAATGCAACTCCATACGGTACTGAAACTTTTGTAATGGGTTTAGCCCGCAGCAACACTAATTTTGAAATAGCGAAAAAAGAAAACTCGGTAATATTATTGGAAAAAAATTATAAAAAATCGTACAAAGGTTTTGATCCTAATAAACCGGAAACACTGATTGGTCTGAAGATTATGCAAGAAGAATACCTGAATAGAAGTATTAGTCTGGCATCAAAAATAGAAAAGAATTTCACTTCAAAATTGAATAGAAAATCAAGAGGAATTAAGCAAACACCTTTATGGGTTTTGGATGCGGCATATATGCCAAGCGTCTTGATTGAATTAGGTTTTTTATCCAATAAAGAAGAGGGACTTTACCTAAATTCTGAATCAGGGCAAGATAAAATGGCAGAAACTATTGCCGACGCCATTATTAGTTACAAAAGACAATATTTTGAAATTGATTCAGATGAACCAGCATTGGAAAGATCAACGAAAAATCAAAGAAAAGACACTGCAACTATTTTAAAAAATAAAACATCGAAGGAAACGGTATCTGCACAAAAAAAGACTGTTGATAAAGTATCCTCTGGAGTAGTTTTTAAAGTTCAAATCGCAACTTCAAAAAAAAGCATCAAATTAGTCCCCGTTAATTTTAAAGGATTGAAAAACGTTTCATTATCAACAGAAAATGGAATTTTTTTTAAGTACAATTATAGTTCAACATCAGACTATACTACAGCTAAACAAAATTTAGAAATTGCAAAATCTAAAGGTTTTCCCTCTGCATATCTGGTAGCTTTTAAAAACGGTGAAAAAATTAGTATACAAGAAGCCGTTAAATTATAATAACAAGTTTAAATTTTTATATTAAATTTGTGCAAAATACTTAAATTTTGAAAATAACAAGAGAAATTAAAACTGCCGTACTAGTCATTGCATCTATTTTATTATTTATTTGGGGCTACAGTTTTCTAAAAGGAAGAGACCTTTTTACAAATTACAAAACTTTTTATGTTGAATATAAAAATGTTGAGGGATTGGCCACATCTTCACCTGTGACCTTAAATGGTCTAATCATCGGTAAAGTAAATAGTATTGCTTTAAATCACGAAAACGGAAATCTATTAGTTGAACTTCAATTAAAAACGGATTTTCCAATTTCTAAATCCAGTGTAGCCACAATTTATGAGCCAGGATTTATTGGAGGAAAGCAAATCGCGATTTATCATAATTTTCAAGATAAAACCATTGCAGAAGATGGGCAAAAACTGCGTGGAGACGTAAAAATAGGACTTACTGAAAAAGTAGGTGATCAATTAGCTCCACTTCAGGAAAAGTTTGAAAAAATAATGCTTCATACAGATCAACTAATAACAGGGGTTAATAATGTTTTAGATAAAAAAGGTCAAGAAGATTTGAAAGTAAGTTTATCAGAGTTGTCTAAAACTATTGAACAGTTTCATAGAGCATCTGCAAGTGTAAATACTTTATTAGACGAAAACAAAGCGCAAATAAAAGGAGCTGTCACTAACTTCAACAAAATTTCTAACGATTTTTCTAAAATATCGGATTCAATAAATAAAGCTGATTTAGGAAAAACCGTAAGAAATCTAAATAAAACATTGGCAAGAGTTGACGGTATAATGAGCGGTTTAGAAGCTGGAAAGGGTTCTATGGGGAAATTATTGCACGATGAAGCCTTTTATGAAAATTTAAAAGCTACTACAAAAGAATTAGAATTGTTACTACAAGATATAAGACTAGTACCAACAAGATATGTTAATATTTCTGTATTTGGAAAGAAAAATAAACCATATATTGCTCCAAAAAATGATTCAATAATTAAAATAAAAAATTAGCAATGATGAGCTATTTAGACAATATATTATTTGCCATATTATTGGTTATAGGTTTTGGATATTTTTATAATAATATTAGGAAAATTATTAGAAATATTAATCTTGGTGTGGCTGTTGACAGGAAAGATAACAAAAAAGCACGTTGGAATAATATGGCCATGATTGCTCTTGGTCAGTCTAAAATGGTGAAACGACCTATAGCAGGAGCACTTCATATTATTGTGTATGTTGGTTTTGTTATAATCAATATAGAATTATTAGAAATAATAATTGATGGTTTATTTGGCACGCACAGAGTTTTTTCTTTTTTAGGACCAGTATATAATGTATTGATCGCTTCTTTTGAAATATTAGCATTATTAGTTTTAGTTGCTGTTATTGCTTTTTGGACCAGAAGAAATATTATAAGATTAAAACGATTTGCAAGTTCAGATTTGAAAGGCTCTCCTAAAAATGACGCTAATTATATTTTATATTTTGAGGTTGTTTTAATGACTTTGTTTTTATTAATGAATGCAACTGATTTGCATTTACAAAATGTTCCTGGAGGTTTTTCTCATTTTATCAAAGCAGGGTCATTTCCTATCAGTCAATTTATTGAGCCGTTATTTAACGGGATGTCAAACGAATTGGTGATGCTTTTTACCGAAATATTTTGGTGGTTGCACATCACTGGTATTTTGATTTTTATGAATTACTTGTACTTTTCGAAACACTTGCATATTCTCTTGGCTTTCCCTAATACTTATTTTGCAAATCTAAATCCTCAAGGTCAATTTGATAACTTAGAATCCGTTACAAAGGAAGTAAAGATGATGATGGATCCAAATGCAGATCCATTTGCAGCAGCGCCACCAGCTGCTGAAAATGAAGTGCCAAGTAAGTTTGGAGCAAGTGATGTCCAAGATTTAAATTGGGTTCAATTATTGAATGCTTATACTTGTACTGAATGTGGTCGTTGTACTTCCTCATGCCCAGCTAATATTACGGGAAAAAAATTATCTCCTCGTAAAATTATGATGGACACCAGAGATCGAATTGAAGAGGTAGGCAGGAATATCGATGCTAATAAAGGAGTTTTTATTCCGGATAATAAATCATTGTTAAACGATTATATTACACCAGAAGAGCTTTGGGCATGTACATCCTGTAATGCATGTGTGGAGGAGTGTCCAGTAAGTATAAGTCCGCTATCAATAATAATGGATATGCGACGCTATTTAGTTATGGAACAAAGTGCCGCGCCAATGCCAATAAATGCTATGATGACCAATATAGAAAATAATGGTGCGCCTTGGCAATACAATCAACAAGACCGCTTAAATTGGAAAAACGAAAACTAATATTTTAAAGTTTAATTGGTTATTCCTTTAAACGTTTAACCGAATCAATAAAAAAATCATGTCAGAAAATTTAATAGTGCCAACAATGGCAGAAATGCTAGCTCAAGGGAAGCAACCAGAAGTTTTATTTTGGGTAGGTTGTGCAGGAAGTTTTGATGATAGAGCAAAAAAAATAACAAAAGCATTTGTTCGAATTTTAAATCGTAGCAATGTTTCTTTTGCGGTACTAGGTACTGAGGAAAGTTGTACTGGAGATCCTGCAAAAAGAGCTGGAAATGAGTTTTTGTTTCAAATGCAAGCCATGATGAATATTGAGGTTTTAAATGCATATGAGGCAAAAAAAATAGTTACTGCTTGTCCGCATTGTTTTAATACTTTGAAAAATGAATATCCTGAATTAGGCGGAAAGTACGAAGTAGTCCATCACACGGAATTTTTGAAATCACTTTTAGATGATGGAAGATTGACAATTGAAGGAGGGCAATTCAAAGGAAAAAGAATCACTTTTCATGATCCGTGTTATTTAGGAAGAGCTAATAACGTCTATGAAGCTCCTAGAGATCTGATACTTAAACTGGATGCCGAATTAGTTGAGATGAAACGTTCTAAAGCAAATGGATTATGCTGTGGTGCCGGTGGAGCACAAATGTTTAAAGACGCTGAACCTGGGAACAAAGAAATCAACGTTGAAAGAACCGAAGATGCATTAGAAACAAAACCCGATATTATTGCTGCTGGTTGTCCATTTTGTAATACAATGATGACTGATGGAATAAAAAATAAAGAGAAAGAAGGTGATGTAAAAGTTATGGACATTGCTGAGTTAATTGCTAATGCTCAAGATTTGTAAGTATTCTATTTTAATTTACTTAATCGGCTATTATGATTTATAAAAATGTTCTATTTTTCATAATAATGCTGTTGAGTTTGGTCTCATCTGCCCAGTCTGTTGATGCCACTCCAGTAGATAGTTTAGCAATTAAAAATAAGCTACAAATCCACTTTAGAGCAAAACAATTAATTATTCCTGGAGTTTTAATTGGTTATGGAATAATAGGAATTGGTAATGATCAGCTCGAATCATTTAATGATCAAATTAAAGAAGAGGTAAAAGAGAACATTGATAAAAAGTTCACTATTGATGATTTTTCGCAATATCTTCCTTTGGCTTCCGTTTATGGTTTGAGTGCTATTGGTATTAAGGGGAAAAATAATTTCCGTGATAAAACCATTATCGTTGCAACTTCATATTTAATTATGGGAATTGCAGTAAATAGTTTAAAAAGGACTCTTAAAGTAGAGCGGCCTGATGGTTCTGGCTTTAATTCTTTTCCTTCGGGACATACTGCTACTGCTTTTATGGGAGCAGAATTAGTTTACCAAGAATACAAGGATGTGTCTATATGGTATGGTATTTCAGGATATTTAGTTGCTACAGGCACAGGAGCATTTAGGCTTTATAATAACAAACACTGGCTCACGGATGTAGTTGCTGGAGCAGGAATTGGAATATTAAGCGCAAAGGCTGCTTACTGGCTATATCCTTCCATTAATAGATTACTAGCTTCTAAAAAACAAACAAATAAAAAAACAGCATTTATTCCTTATTATGACGGTAAACAAGTGGGATTTGGACTTGTTTCAACGTTTTAATAATTATAACAGCGTTAATTATAAAAATAAAATTATGTACGTTCCTTTTGAAAATTTACCCGAAGAATCTAAAATCTGGATTTATCAATCAAACAGAAAATTTTCGGATGCCGAGTTTTCTGAAATCGAAACTGCTTTGCAATCCTTTCTTGAAGGCTGGGCTGCACACGGAACAAGTCTAGTGTCGTCTTATCAGTTAAAATACAATAGATTCATTATAATTGCCGTTGATCAAGATGTTCAGGCTGCAACAGGATGTTCAATTGATTCATCTGTTGAGTTTATTCAAAGTTTAGAACAAAAATACGGTGTTGATTTATTGGATAAAATGAATGTGACTTTCAAACTAGGGGAGCATATTGCACATAAGCCTTTGATTGATTTTAAGAAAATGGTTAAGGATAAAGCCGTTACTGAAAACACTATCGTTTTTAATAATTTGGTTAATAACATCGAAGAATACAATGAATCGTGGGAAGTTCCCGCTATTGACAGCTGGCACAGTCGCTTTTTTTAAACAAAATAGTTCAATGAAAAAAATAGGCATCAGAATTGTTTTATTTTATGTCCTGTTTCTTTTTGTTGCCGCTAGTTGTGTTGGTACAAAAATTAATAAGCCTAAAGTAATTCTAAGCAATATTCCATCAAAAACAGGTAATTCTGTAAATGATGATTTAAAAAATGCACCTACGCTTTTTGAGTTATCTCCCAAAGGAACTAAATGGGTAGATAGTGTTTACACTGCAATGAATTTAGACGAAAGAATAGGCCAGTTATTTATGGTTGCCGCTTATTCTAATAAAGATACGGTCCATTTTAATGCTATTGATAAACTGATTACTGAAAACAAAATTGGAGGATTAATTTTCTTTCAAGGTGGTCCGGTTCGTCAAGCAAATTTGGCTAATCGTTTTCAGTCCAAGTCAAAATTTCCATTATTTATTGGTACTGATGCGGAATGGGGTTTAAATATGCGTTTGGATTCTACCTCCAGATATCCTTGGAATATGACTCTTGGAGCCATCCAGGATATGAAATTGGTAGAAAGAGTGGGAGTTCAAATGGGAGAACAAAGTAAGCGACTAGGCATTCAATTTAATTTCGCACCAGTTCTTGACATTAACACTAATCCAAGAAATCCTATAATTGGCTTTCGTTCCTTTGGAGAAGATAAATACAAGGTTACTGAACATGCCATTGCTTTTATGAAAGGCTTCCAAAGTCAAGGTGTTTTTTCCACTGGGAAACATTTTCCCGGACATGGCGATACGGAGACGGACTCCCATAAAGGACTGCCAACAATCAATTTCTCTAAAGAAAGATTGGAAGAGGTGGAGTTTTATCCATATAGAAAAATGTTTCACGAAGGACTTTCTTCTGTTATGGTTGGGCACTTAAATGTTCCCAGTTTAGAACCAAGGCCAAATTACCCTTCGTCAATTTCCTTTAATGTAGTCACTACTATTCTTCAAAAAGAATTGGGTTTCAAAGGGCTTATATTTACGGATGCCTTAAATATGAAAGGAGTAAGTAACTCTAATATTCCAAGTGAAATAAATTTTGAAGCTTTTATGGCTGGGAATGATATTTTATTATTTCCAGAAAATGTGCCTGCAGCTATTGATAAATTCAAATTGGCCTATTCTACTAATTTAATTCCGGAGGAAAGATTAGCTTTTTCTGTAAAGAAGATTCTAAAATTTAAGTACAAGGCCGGTTTAAATTCCTATAAACCTATTGCAATCGCTAACTTATATAAAGATTTAAATTCAACAAAAAATGATGCTTTACAGTATGAACTTTATGAAAATGCGCTTACTGTTTTAAAAAATAAGGCTTCTCTTTTACCAATTAAAACCTTAGAAAGTCAAAAAATAGCCTATGTTAAAATGGGGGATGACAAGAACGATACTTTTGTTTCTACATTAAAAAAGTATGCAGAGATAACAGTTATTTCGGATACAAATCTTGATAGTTTACAAGTAAAATTGAAACCATTTACAACCGTAATTATTGGTTATCATAAATCGGATGTGGCTTTTAAAAACGGTGATTTAAATTCAGACGAACTATTTAAAATCAATTATTTAGCCCGAAATAATAATGTTATTTTGGATATTTTTGCAAAACCATATTCTTTACTGTCTATTGCAAATTTTGATGATATTGAAGGCTTAATTGTTTCTTATCAAAACAGTACTATCGCACAAGAAGTTTCTGCGGAATTGATTTTTGGAGCTATTGAAGCCAAAGGAAAATTACCGGTATCCATAAACACAAGTTTTAAAGTTAATGATGGTTTAGCAACCGAAAAACTAAACCGTCTTGGATTTACCGCTCCAGAAAATGTGGGGATGAACCCTGAAATACTATCTAAAATTGATGCTTTAGCTCAAAAGGCTATAAATTCCAGAATGACTCCTGGAATTCAAGTACTTGTGGCTAGAAAAGGAAAAGTAATTTACCAAAAATCATTTGGATATCATACCTACAATAAAGATTTAAAGGTTTTGGATTCAGATATTTATGATGTAGCTTCATTAACAAAGATTCTTGCTACTTTGCCAAATGTTATGCAACAATATGATCAGGAAAAAATTAATATGGAAACGACATTAGGAACGATGTCTCCAATATTTAAAAATTCCAATAAAGAAAATATTCACTTCAAAGAATTATTATCTCATTATGCAGGCCTTGTAGCCGGAATTCCATTTTATAAGTCAACGATGGATAAATCAAACTTTTCAGAAAAATATTTCAGAAAAGTTTCAGAGGATCAGTTTTCTAAACAATTAGGTGATAGTCTTTTTATAAGAAATGATTTTCATGACACGATAATGAAAATGATTATTAAAAGTAAATTAGCTGTTAAAAAAGAATATAAATACAGTGATCTTACTTTTATGATTCTTAAAGATTATTTAGAAAATACAACGGGTAAAAAGTTAGATGATTTAATTCAGGAGAATTTCTACCGATCGCTAGGTATGAATAATTCAAGTTTCAATCCTTTAACGAAATTTGATAAAAACAGAATTCCGCCCACAGAAACAGATACCTATTTCCGTCGCCAACTTTTGCAAGGTTATGTTAATGATTTATCGGCGGCATTAGAAGGTGGAGTTTCTGGTCATGCCGGTGTTTTTTCAAATGCAATGGATGTAGCTAAAATTATGCAATTGTACTTGCAAAAAGGGAGCTATGGTAATCACCAATATTTTTCTGAGAAAACGTTTAATGATTTTAATACCTGTTATTTTTGTGCTGAGGGAAATAGAAGGGGAGTTGGATTCGATAAACCGCAATTAGGAGCTGAAGGTCCTACCTGTGGATGTGCTTCTATGACAAGTTTTGGACATACCGGTTATACCGGGACGATGGCTTGGGCTGATCCTGATACAGAAATAGTTTACATATTTTTATCGAACAGAACTTTTCCAATTGCGGCAGAAAACAGACTTTCTAAAGAAAATATCAGGGAAGACATTCAGGAAATAATTTATGATGCAATTATTAAGTAAAGTAAAATTGTAATTGGTATAATGTTATATTTGGAGTTGCTATGAAAAAAAGGAGTAAGTTGCTAAAGTCTGTTTTTTTTACCTTGTTTATTTTTTGTGTAAGCATTGTAAATGCTCAAAATATTGATATTGATATTTTAAGAGATATTAATGTAAATAGGAATAAAAACTTGGATTTCACTTACAAAGTTCTTAGTAACAGTACTATGGAAGTCAGCACTGCGATTCCCATTATTATGTATACTGTAGGATTTATAAAAAAAGACAGCGCCGTTAGAAAGCACGCTATATTTATTGGAGAAACTTTCTTAGTGAATGGTTTTATTACAGCTGCTCTAAAAGTAGCGGTACGAAGAGAAAGACCATATAATAGGTATTCTGATATTGACAGGGCAACTTCGGCAATTGGCTATTCATTTCCGTCAGGTCATACATCGACAGCTTTTTCGACAGCAACATCACTAAGTATGGTATATCCTAAATGGTATGTAATTGCGCCTTCTTTTGTTTGGGCAAGTGCGGTAGGATATTCACGATTGCATTTAGGAGTTCATTATCCTTCGGATGTAATTGCAGGTGCTGTTTTAGGAAGTGGCTCTGCGTACCTAACCTATAAGGCTAATAAATGGCTTAATAAGAAAAGATCTAAAAGGGAAAAATAACGATTTATACCATGTACTGTTCCATGAAAACGAAAAATAATTCAAAATGAAAAGATTAAATTATATTTCAAAAACGGTCTGGATATTATCATTAGTTAGTCTGTTTACAGATACAGCGAGCGAAATGCTTTACCCAATAATGCCTATATACCTTAAATCAATTGGGTTCTCGATTGTATTAATTGGTGTTTTAGAAGGCTTTGCCGAGGCTTTAGCTGGATTAAGTAAAGGATATTTTGGTAAGTTATCTGATAATTCAGGTAAACGAGTGCCGTTTGTGCGTCTGGGCTACGGTTTAAGTGCTATTTCAAAACCCATGATGGCGGTATTCGTCTTTCCTCTTTGGATATTTTTTGCCAGAGCAATTGATCGTTTCGGAAAAGGAATTCGCACAGGGGCAAGAGATGCTATTTTATCTGATGAAGCAACTGTTGAAACCAAAGGAAAGATATTTGGATTTCATAGATCAATGGATACGTTTGGTGCCGTTCTAGGACCTGTTATAGCTTTGGCTTATCTGCATTTTTATCCACAACAGTACAAAACGCTTTTTTATGTTGCTTTTATTCCAGGCTTAGTAGCTGTATTTGCTTCTTTTTTGCTTAAAGATAAATTTAAGATACAAGCAAAGGAGGTAAAACAGACTTCGTTTTTCTCGTTTCTTAGCTATTGGAAAACAAGTCCTGCACAATATCGAAGACTAGTAATAGGACTATTAGCATTTGCCTTATTCAACAGTTCCGATGTTTTTTTACTTTTAAAAGCAAAACAAGCAGGCTTGAATGATACTGTGGTAATAGAGATTTATATTTTTTATAATTTAGTTTATGCTCTTTGTGCATTTCCATTAGGAATTTTTGCTGATAAAATTGGATTGAAGAAAATGTTTATTTTTGGACTATTTCTATTTGCAATTGTCTATTTTGGAATGGCATTTACTAAAAATAGTTATATTATTGGAGGATTATTTTTAATTTACGGTGTGTATGCGGCCTCAACCGAAGGAATTTCAAAAGCATGGATCAGTAATATTTCTGATAAAAAAGATACGGCGACTGCCATTGGAACTTATTCTGGATTTCAAAGTATTTGCGCCTTATTGGCTAGTTCTTTTGCTGGACTCCTTTGGTATCAATTTGGTGCGAATACTACATTTTTTATTACTGGAATAACTACATTACTTATTATTATTTATTTTTCGTTTTTCATTAAATACAAAACAATCTAAAATGGCATTCCAACATAAAACTTTACCTGACGACAAATGTTGCGCAGTAGAAGAAAAAAAAGTTGTTAAAATGAACAAAGATGCGGGATGTTGTTCCCACGATGAATCTGAAAACCATGCTGATGATGATCACGACCACGATCATTCAAATGGGAGTGATACTGTTTTTAAAATGTTCTTGCCTTCAATAATAAGCTTACTACTGCTATTAGTGGCAATCGCATTAGACAATTATTTTCCCCAAACCTGGTTTGTCGGTTGGGTTAGGATTGTATGGTTTTGTGTTGCTTATATTCCGGTAGGTTTGCCTGTCTTGAAAGAAGCTTTTGAAAGCATACGCAAAGGCGCTGTTTTTTCAGAATTTTTTCTAATGTGTATCGCAACACTTGGTGCTTTTGGAATTGGTCAATATGCTGAGGGTGTAGCTGTAATGTTATTTTATTCTATTGGGGAATTATTTCAAATGTTAGCTGTAAAAAGAGCCAAATCCAGCATCAAATCATTATTAGATCAAAGACCGGACTCTGCGAACGTAATTGAAGGATTAGTCACTATTTCAAAGAAAGCTTCAGATATTAAGATTGGAGAAATCATTCAATTAAAGCAAGGTGAAAAATTGGCTTTGGACGGAAAACTAATTTCGGAGTCTGCCAATTTTAACACAGCTGCCTTAACTGGAGAAAGCAAACCAGACACTAAATTAAAAGGAGAAATGGTCCTTGCGGGAATGATTAATCTAAATGCAGTTATCCAGGTCCAAGTTACTACTGATTTTAAGGACAGTAAGTTATCCCGAATTCTGGAAATGGTTCAGGAAGCCACTGCTAAAAAAGCGACAACCGAATTATTTATTAGAAAATTCGCAAAAAATTATACTCCAATAGTTGTTTTTCTGGCCATCGGAATTTGTTTGATTCCGCTCTTATTTGTGGAGAACTATGTTTTTAAAGATTGGTTGTACCGCGCTTTAATTTTTCTAGTAATTTCATGTCCTTGTGCATTAGTAATTTCTATTCCGTTAGGGTATTTTGGTGGAATTGGCGCCGCCAGCAAAAATGGGATTTTGATTAAAGGCTCTACCTTTTTGGATATTTTAGCTTCTATTCAAGTAGTCGTTATGGATAAAACAGGAACATTAACCAAAGGGGTTTTTAAAGTTCAAAAAGTGGTCGCCACTGGAATTTTGGAGGTTGATTTAGTAAAGTATACTGCCGCAATTGAAGCGAAATCAACTCATCCCGTTGGTTCAGCCATAATTGAATATACAAAGGATATTGCCAAAGACACTATAACTACTGAGGTTGAAGAAATTGCAGGTCTAGGAATAAAAGGACTCGTCGACGGGAAAGAAATTTTAGTAGGAAGTAGTAAATTGATGAAAAAATTCAACATCGATTATGACACTGAAATTGATACTATTCCATTTACAATCATAGTTGTTGCTCTGAATAATAAATATATGGGCTATTTTATTATTGCTGACGAAACAAAAGAGGATGCAAAGGAAGCAATTCAGAATTTACATAGCGTAAATGTTAAAACTATTATGCTTTCAGGAGATAATCAAGTGATAGTTTCGCTTGTCGCCAAGGAGTTGAATATTGACCAAGCTTTTGGGGAATTATTGCCTGAGGATAAAGTTCAAAAAGTGTCAGAACTAAAAGAACAGCATTTAAAAATAGCATTTGTTGGTGATGGGGTGAATGATGCACCAGTAATCGCTTTAGCAGATGTTGGAATTGCAATGGGAGGTTTAGGAAGTGATGCAGCTATTGAAACTGCAGATGTAGTGATTCAAAACGACCAGCCCACGAAAATTTTTACCGCAATAAATATTGGAAAAAAAACAAAACAAATAGTTTGGCAAAATATTGTTTTAGCTTTTTCTGTTAAACTCGTAGTTTTAATTTTGGGAGCAGGAGGATTAGCCACGATGTGGGAAGCCGTTTTTGCAGATGTTGGTGTCGCTTTATTGGCCATTTTGAATGCAGTAAGAATTCAACGAATGAAATTTTAAAAAAATGAGTTTTTAACTTAACTTTCTCTAAAATTCCAAGCTAATTTTATTAATTTCGTTTCATTAAATTAAATACATGAAAATTGCAATAGTTTGTTATCCTACCTTTGGAGGAAGTGGAGTTGTCGCTACAGAACTAGGTCTTGAACTGGCTAGACGTGGTCATGAAATTCATTTCATAACATATAGTCAACCAGTGCGTCTGGCTCTTTTGAATCCTAATGTGCATTACCATGAAGTTAATGTGCCTGAATATCCTTTGTTTCATTATCAACCGTATGAATTGGCTTTATCGAGCAAATTAGTCGATATGGTAAAGTTATATAAAATCGAATTGCTTCACGTGCATTATGCCATCCCGCATGCATATGCAGGTTATATGGCGAAACAAATGCTAAAAGATGAAGGAATTAACATTCCGATGGTTACAACGCTACACGGAACAGATATAACTTTAGTTGGTAATCACCCATTTTATAAGCCTGCAGTAACTTTTAGTATCAATAAATCAGATTATGTAACTTCAGTTTCCCAAAGTTTGAAAGACGAGACTCTTAAGTTATTTAACATAAAAAAAGAAATTGAGGTTATTCCAAATTTTATCGAATTGGATAAGAATGTTAATGACCCAAGTATTGCCTGTCATCGTTCTGTTATGGCAAAAGCAAATGAACGTATCATTACCCATATTAGTAATTTTAGAAAAGTAAAACGAATTCCCGATATTATAAAAATATTTTACAACATTCAAAAGGAAATTCCTGCTAAGTTAATGATGGTAGGGGATGGACCAGAAAAGGAGAAAGCTGAATATTTATGCCAAGAATTAGGTATTTCAGACAAGGTAATCTTTTTTGGGAACAGTAATGAAATTGATAAAATTCTAAGTTACACGGATTTGTTTTTGTTGCCGTCAGAGACGGAAAGTTTTGGTTTAGCTGCCTTGGAAGCGATGGCTTGGAGTGTTCCTGTAATTTCAAGTAATTCTGGAGGTTTACCTGAAGTGAATTTTGATGGAATTTCTGGTTATTTAAGTGATGTGGGTAACACAGATGAAATGGCAGAGAATGCTTTGAAAATTCTTAAAGATGATGAAACTCTAAAAAAATTCAAAGAAAATGCTTTAGATATTGCGAAGAAATTTGATATCAAAAACATTTTGCCATTGTATGAGGATTTATATCAAAAAGCCATAATGCAATACGTATAAGGTTCTTTCTTAATTATATTTAAAAAAAAATGAAAAAAATTGCTCTGCTTTTTTTTACCGCATCGGTATTAGTCTCCTGTTCGTCCACTACTAAAATTTCAGGTAAAAGGCCTTTGTTTGAAATTTTAACTCAGCAAAATGATGGTGGCGCAAGTATTCGTTTTTTTGAGATTCTTTCGGAGCCTAATGAGATTAAAATGCTCCAAAGCGATGAGAATTTAAAAAATAAAATTAGTTCAAGCGATGTACAGATCGCAAATTTTGTAGTTTTAAATATGGGAGAAAAAACTACTGGGGGCTATAAAATAGGAATTGAAAATGTTGTCGAAACTGATAAAAATATAATTATAACTGTAAAAGAAACTATACCTGAACCAGGAGGTATGGTTACACAAGTTTTTACAAACCCTTTTTGTGTTGTTAGAATAAATTCAAAAAAAGAAATCATTTTTAAATAAAAAAAACTCCATTACGGAGTTTTTTTATGTTTTGCCACTTTTTTACATTATAAATTAGTGTTTTCCATTTCCATGGCCTTTATCACCTTTTCCTTCTTTATGACCATTGTTGTAGTTACCATTGTCACCATGATTTTCGTATTTCTTATCATTTTTACGGTATGAACCTATTGATTTTTGTGGTTTACCGTGATATCCTTTGTAATATTTTACTTTATGACTTTTAAAGTTACTGTATGGTCTAGATCCGTGGTAATCGTTTAGTACTACTTTATATCCATTATACAAATTATAATTTCTATATGGTCCTGGCAAATATCTAGAGCGAGTCCATGTTCCTCCATTTAAGTAAATAAATTGTGTGGCTCTAATGTCATAATAAGCTTCAACATCAGGTAAATAGTAGTAATCTACGTTAGAGTATCCAACAGGACCCCATAATGGAGGAGTTCCGATATTTACATTTACTGAAACTTGGGCGTGTATTGTGCTTGAGGCAAAAAGTATAATTCCTAAAGCGATTAATTTTAATGTTTTCATTGATAATATATTTGATTAATATTCATTTTTCTATCAGCTAAAAGCTAATATTTCTTACAGAGCCAATAATTATGCCATAAAACTTTAGTTTACACAAAATTGGGATGTTCTTTTAAAAAAAAAAGAGAAGCTTTGAAACTTCTCTTAAATTTATATATTCAAGATCTGTTATAATAAAAGAATCAATAAAAGGATGATAATGATAATTGCACCAACAGAAAAATATACTCCATTTCCAGTTGATCTTAACTCAGATTTGATAGCGCGAACTTCTTTACGAAGTTGTTTTTTCTCAGAAGAATTCAATGAAGACTTATCCATTGCTTTAATTTCATCTAGGCGATTTAGCAAAACTTTTACTTCTGCAGGTACTTCTTTTGTAGTATTAGTTATTGTAACTGGTGCTTTTTCAGCAGCCAAAATTGTGGTTGGGAACGCACTTAATGATAATACCATCATCATTAAATAAAAAGTGATTTTTTTCATTTTTTTTAAGGTTTTTAGTTAAAATTATTTTAATAATGTAAAGATATAAAATAATATGTAAGATAAATTTACAAAATTTTATTATATAATTACATAATTCACACTTTATAAAATGAAGTGCTTTAATAGTAGATAATTTAAGGCTATTTAAAAATTACGGTGCGTGGCTTAGCTAGTTCAAAGTCTTGAAAGCCAAAATCAGTAGTTTCAAAAGAATTAGTTTTAAAAACATTTTCTCCAATATTTGGAATTGAAGGATAGTAGGAAAGTGATAATTGGAACGAACTGAAAACTAAGAAGTCATTATTTATAATAAATCCAACACTAATTTTTGAATAGGCTTTACTATTACTTAACCCTTTTTCAGCATTTCCTAGCATTGCAATTGAATAATTAAAATAGGGATTCAATCTAAATCCCCAAAGATCCCATGGTGAGTAAGCTTGGGTCTGTAAAGTCAATATTAGTTTTTTTGTACCATAATATGCACTGCTAAAACCATTAATCCCGTAATTTTCATTAATGCTTAGTTGATCACCCAAAGAATTTATACGGTTTACGCCCAGTAAGACTTGCGGTTTAATAAACTGTCTTATTTTCCATCTTCCCAGATCAATCAAATTAGTAAAATAATTTGCCTGAAATGAAAATGCCGTTTGGGAGGTGGTCGCTTTGTCAAAGAAAGTACCTAATTCAAAATTAGTACTTAAAAATCCCCACTTATAAAAATTCCCAAAAGAAAATTGACCACCCAAATAATAGCGGCCATGGCTATTTTTATATTGATACCCACCGGTTACTCCAAATATTTTTCCAATGGGAACATCTTCTATAATTCCGTTTTTAAAAATGTATTTATCTTCTACGAATTTTCGTGATGTGATACCAATTCCAGAAAGAATAAACTTTTCTCCTGAATAGAAATCTGTTGGGTCATATTCAATAGTTGGACTTTCAGTATATTTCACATTTAAAATCCGACCTGAAAGAATAAGATTTGTGGTTCTGTCGCTTTCAGTATTTCCAGCAAAAATTTTAAATGCGCGACCAATCCAAAGATCTTGTGAGTTGTATTTGAAATTTTGCTTGGCATAAATCAAATTAGAATCTTGCAATGAATCTTTTCGAAATTGTTGGTCAACATAAATTCCACCGGCCCATTTTGTCAAAGGGGAATAAAAAGGGCGTTCAATATTTACGCTTTTACCGTAATAATTATCTAGATCAATATAATATCTAACGGTCGTTTTTATAAAAGTGTTTTTAATGTTTGGAATACTATATGCCAAACTGTAAGCAATTTTTCCATCACTGAATCGATTTCTAAATTTATTATTAAATTCATGACCTGAACCAAGAAAATTGCGTTCATTCAAATCGAAAGTAGCCCTGGAACTTGAAATAGAACCTTTTGGAATCATGCTCCACGAATCTAATACCCGCACGAAGACATCGACTGAATCAGGATTGTTTTCGATTTTGTCAGCGGTAATGCTAACTCTGTTAACATATCTTTGAGTTCTGATTAAACGCTCGGATTCCCTAACTAGTAGAGAATCTAATGGCCTATTCTTCTTAATAAGTAATAGATTCAGAATAGCAAGTCTGTTGGTTTTAATATGTATTCTGTTTCCTTCCCTTTCTGCCCAGTTTTTTGGTTTTTTGGTAGAATCAATTTCTGAATATCCAAATGGATCAAGGGTGAAAATGTTGATTTTTCTAATTATTTTACCTTCAAAATTGGGGTATCTTTTCTGTATGACTTTCTTCTTTGCAGTTTTTAAATTAACAGGTCTAAAAACTAGTTTATGAACTAATTTGGTGAATTTATTTTTTTTAGAATAGGTTTGAATGTTTTTATATACTTCAGAAGAATCTTTTTTTTGTTTATCGACTTGCGAAAAAGAGACTTGAGAGTAGCAGAGTAATAAAAGGAATAATATGATTTTTTGGCTTTTTAGCATCTAAAAAAACTTTGAATAGGTCTAATTATTTTGATTTTGTGCTTCTAAATTATCATCATTAATTCGGTTTATCTCCGTTTCAGTAGTAGTTTCCGTAAACATGGGAACAATAATATCCGTTTTGATTATGATTTTCTTTGCCGATGTTTCTGAATCAAAAAGTGGTAATTTGATATTTCGCCAAGTATAAGTTTTTGGTAAATCATCGCCCATTAAATAGCCCCAAGGTTCTAACGATTCTATTCTGTCGAAAATTACTTTAAGAATGGCTATAATCGGAATAGCCAAAAACATTCCAGAAATCCCACAGATTGCACCGCCTATTATAATTCCAACAATCGAAACAAATGCATTTATTTGGACTTTTGAACTTACAACTAATGGCACTAAAACATTATTATCAATCAACTGTACAATTATGTTGACTACAATAACACCAATAATTATCGATAAATCAGGAGTGCCAGTTAGCGACGCTACAATACTTAAACCACCTGCGAACAATATTCCGACGTAAGGTATTAAATTTAGAAGTCCGGTGACAATTCCCAATAAAACAGCATATTTAACACCTATTATCATGAAACCAACTGTAGTTAATACAGAAACCAAAATCATTTCTATTATTAAACCAACGATATAACTTTTTACAGCTACTTTTATCTGAGACAATATATCCTGTAATTTGGGATGGTATTCTTTTTTTATCAATTTAGAAAAAAACAACATGAAATGTGTTCTGTACAAAAGGATTAAAAAAGTATAAATGGGAATCAAAATAAGGTTTAGGAGTGTATCCGTAAAAGACATCAAAGTCGTTCCTATCATTTCTTTTCCTTTTTTCATTGAATCCTCAGTAGCTGTGTCAAGATATTCTTTTTGTTCTCTTGAACTTATATTAAAATGGTCCCTGATATATTGCTGCATATTTTGCATGTGAATAGTGAAATTTCTTTCGATTTTATTAAAATCATTAGCCATCTCACTAATCTGAATTGATAGAAATGCAAAAAGTCCAATGAAAAATAAAATAAATAGCAAAACAGTAATCATGACTGCAATAACATGTGGAAAACGAAGCTTGTGTCTTATAAAATGCGCAATTGGTCGTAATAATATGGCAAATATAAAAGACAACAGAATTGGAATTAAGATTTCCTGACCGATATAAAAAATATAGCCAAAGCTAATCAGACTCAATAAAATCAGAGTGATTTTTGCGTAGAATGGAAGTTTTATAGTGTCATTCATATTTTTAGTTGTATTTATATCGTATTAAACTGTAACAAGATATAATTTAAAATTTAACAAGCAAATATGAGGTAATAAAAACTTTTAAGTTTATAGATTTTTTTTAAATTGTTATATAATTTACACATAAACGGTAAAAATTTATAACTGCAACTACAATAATATATTTATATAAAATTACAATTAATCTATAAATTCCTTATCATCAAAATGGTTTTTCATTATTGAAATTCCTTTTTGTAAAAGTAAATTGTTTGGATAGATAACCTTTTCTCCATCATGGGTTTTTAAGTACACATGAAAAGCCCCAATATCTTCAATCTCACCTTCAAAAGGGAAATCTTTATCATGAATACGTATTACATCACCAATTTTAAACGGAAATGAAAAGAACAAAATAATACCAGAGGTAATATTACTCAAAATAGACCATTGCGCAAACATGGCCACGCCTACAACTGTTGTAATAGAGGAAAGAGCAATAAATATATCTTTGGTCTGGACTCCCCAAATTAAAACTAAAGCGATGAACGCTAAAATATTAATAAATAGATGAATGTATTTGATGACTAAATTAGTTCGATGTTCGAGAGTATGACTTGATTTAGCATAGCGCCTAACTAATTTGGTTGTTATAATTCTTAATGAAATAAATACGACTAATAATATTCCGGTACCAATTAGTTCTTTTGTATAATCGAAAAGCAGATTCATATCCATGATTAATTAGGCTAATTTATTCAAATATTCGTAAACTTTATCAGTAGGCATTCCCATCACATTTGCGTAAGAACCTTCAATTTTTGAAACACCAATAAAACCTATCCATTCTTGAATCCCATAAGCTCCCGCTTTATCAAACGGTTTATAATTTTCGATATAATAGGAAATGGCTTCATCACTCAATTCGTTAAAAGTAACTTTAGTCAGTTCATTTAGTACCGTTGTTGCTGAAACAGTTTTAAAACAAACAGAGGTGATCACATCGTGAGTGGCATTCGACAAAGATTTTAGAATAGCAAATGCATCTGCTGCATCTTTTGGCTTGCCCAAAGCTTTATTGTTGTGCCAAACTATCGTATCGCTTGTTATAAGGATTTCATGGGGTTGCAATTCGTTTTCAAACGCGCTTGCTTTGAGTTCAGCCAAATAATCTGTAATTGCTGCTGCCTTTAATTCCGGAGGATAGACTTCTTCGATTTCTTTTAATCTGATTTCAAAATCTAAATCCAGATCTTTAAAGAATTGTTGACGTCTTGGAGAACCGGAGGCAAGAATAAGCTTGTATTTTTTTAATTTATTTTTAAGCATTGTATTTCATATTAATAGTGATTACAACAATAGATAAAATTCCGAAAAACAATATCCATTTCAGTAACAAACTCAATTGAGAAAAGTCTTTTTTTGTTTTTGCATTCCAAATTTTGATTGTAAAATATAGTAGTGGTCCCACAACAAAAAATAAGAAGTAAATAGTGGTGTACATCAACAGGAACAAATAGTTATATATATAAAAAAGGATTGCTACTACAGGTATAAAACTTAAAGCAAAAACTATTTTAGTGGTTCGGCTAATTCCTATTGCTACCGGTAAAGTATTTATTCCATGATTGTAATCTCCATCTACATCCTCTAAATCTTTAACGATTTCTCTAATGAAATTGAGAAAGAAAGTAAAAATAGCATAATCTAATAGAATGGAGAAAATCACAGCCATTTGTCCTTGATTTCCTTCATAGGTGGCCGGATATAAATCAAAAATTCCTATTATAACAACGCTGAAAGCCAGTACTAAAGCAACTATTATGTTTCCAATAAGAACCATTTGCTTCAAGCTTGTAGCATAAAGATAAAGTGTTGCGGCTATCAAAATAAAAATAGACGCAAAACCAGGTTTCATTATCACATTTGATAAATAAAATCCAATTCCCACACCCACACAATTAAGTGCAACATATATATTGTACGCTTTTGCTTCCGAAATGAATTTGCCTACAATGACGTCTTTCGGTTTGTTATCGTTATCCGTATTTTGGTCAACGATATTATTGATTACATAGCCACCTGCAGCAAGTAAAACGGTAGATACGACTAGCAACACATATTGCCAATCAGCAAGCGACAATGGGATATTTTGAAATTTAAAAAAACCATATCTAAAAACGAGTTGCATAAATGCAAGCATCAGTAAATTTTGGTAACGTATTAGTTTTAGAAACGGAAACATTTATTTCATTTAAAATTTATAATTCAACATTTTAAAACAGCTACTAATCGTGTTTTCCGTCAAAATGCTCCATCCACTTTCCTTGCACTTTCATGACTTGTTCGATTACGTCGCGAGCAGCTCCTTTTCCACCGTTTATATGCGAAATATATTTACAAATCCCTTTAATTTCAGGACTTGCGTCTTGAGGACAAGTTGGTAGGCCAACTAATTTCATGACATGATAATCAGGAATATCGTCTCCCATATACAAAACGTGTTCTGGATTTATATTGTAGACGTCTGTATATTCATCAAAGGTTTCTACTTTATTTGGAGTTCCTAAATGAATATCTGTAATTCCAAGGTTTCTTAGTCTAATACGAACGCCTTCATTGCTTCCGCCTGAAATAATGCATACGTTATATCCGCTTTCGACTGCTGCTTTCATAGCATAACCATCGCGAATATTCATGGTTCGCAGAATATCCCCTTCATTGGTTACAAAAACCGAGCTATCGGTTAGTACGCCATCGACATCAAAAATAAAAGTGGTGATGTCGTTCATTATTTCTTTATAACTTTTTGCCATTATGCTGTATTGATTGTGTTAGTGTTTTATAAATTTTTAAATGGTTTTGATCCGTTATAAAAGCTTCATGTGCTTCAATTGTACTGCTATCATTGCGTTTTGCCGGTCCGGTTTGAGCTTCTTCTGGCGAAAGTACCATTATTTTTTCTGCGGTTTCTGCAATTAAAGGTTTCAGAATTTCGAAAGGAACTTTATTTTCCTGACAAATTTCATTCCCTATTTGATACAAATGATTGGTGAAATTATTGACAAATACAGCCGCAACATGCAATGCTTTGCGTTGCTCTGAATTAATAGCGAAAACCTTATCAGAAATTATTTTTGCGACTTTTTCTAATAGTTGATAATCGGTTGCATTTTCGCTTTCTAAGCAAATTGGGATGATTTTAAAATCAACTTCTTTGTTTTTGGTAAATGTCTGCAAGGGATAGAAAACACCTTTTCGGTTATCTTCATCTAAATTATTTAGTGATATACTTCCGGAAGTATGCACCACTAAGCGATTTTTGAACGGAAGCTCCGATGAAACAGCGGCAATTGCATCATCAGAAACGGCAATGATATACAAATCAGCTTCTTCCAAAGTCTCTAAATTATCTGTGATTTTATTTAAATCGAGTAGATGTGAGACACTTTCTTTTCGTCTTGAAAAAACTTGAATTAAGTCGATTTCTGTTCCCATGTTTTGGGAATGTTGAAAAGCAACAATTAAATGTTGTGCGACATTTCCAGAGCCAATAATTATTACTTTAGTCATAGGGCAAAATTAGGAAAAAAATATTAAGTGTTTTTTAAGTGTTTCTTCATTAGTTTTCAAAGTATAATAGGTAGTCGAGTCATTTTTTTATCAGAAAACAAAAAGTCTTAATTTTGGATTAAATTAACAATTGTACGAATATAGAAGTCAACATTTTTAAGTACTTTTGTGGCACTTTATAAGAAATGAAATACCTTACAAATGATTAAAAAAATCTTCTCTATTTTGTTCTCAACTCGATTAATGGCTATCCTTTTTTTATCATTTGCAATTGCAATGGGGGCCGGAACTTTTATCGAAAGCAAATATAATACTGATACAGCTAAAATTTGGGTTTACAACGCTTGGTGGTTTGAAGCCATAATGGTGTTTTTTATGATTAATTTCATAGGGAATATTAAGCGTTATCAATTGTTGAAGAAAGAAAAATGGGCCACATTATTACTCCATTTGGCTTTTGTCTTTATTCTTTTGGGAGCTTTCGTAACTCGATATATTAGTTACGAAGGAATGATGCCTATTCGTGAAGGCGCTGCGGAAAATCAAGTTTTTTCAGATAAAACGTTTCTTACCGTTTTTGTTGATGGTGAGTACAAAGGCGAAATGAAACGCAGAGTTTTTGAAAAACAATTATTGCTTTCGCCAGTTACCAATAATAATTTTTCTATTTCCGATAAATTTGCAGATACTGAATTTAAAGTCGAATATAAAAATTTTATTTTGGGTGCAAAAGAAGTTATCAAACCAGATCCTAAGGGTATATTGTATTTTAAAATCGTTGAGGCAGGCGATGGCGGACGTCATGAACACCTGCTAAAAGAAGGTGAAATTCAAAATATTCATAATGTCTTGTTTTCATTGAATAAATATACCGACGGCGCAATAAATATAAACATTAGCGGTGATACCAGTACCATACAAACACCATTTGAAGGAAATTATATGCGTATGGCTGATAAATTACAGGGTAAAGTGACGATTGGAGCTGCTCAACCATTGATGATGCGTTCTTTATATTCAATTGGCGAAATGCGCTTCGTATTTCCAGATCCTGCAGTAAAAGGAGTGATTGGGTATGATTCAAAAAATGATTTTAAGGAAAAGAATCATGAAGACGCTTTAGTCTTGAATGTTAGTGCGGATGGACAGCAAAAAGAAGTTACGATATTAGGTTCTAAAGGTAAAATTGGAGAATCTAAAACAGTGAAAATTGGAAATATAGAGTATACTGTATTTTACGGAAGTAAGGCTTATGTCTTACCTTTCAAGATAAAACTGAATGATTTTATTGCCAAAAAATATCCAGGAACGGAGAAAAGCTATTCTTCTTTTGAAAGCCAGGTTACTGTTCAGGATTCAATCAAATCATTTGATGCCAAAATTTTTATGAATAATGTTTTAGATTATAAACAATTTCGATTTTTTCAATCTTCATTCGATCCTGATGAAAAAGGAACAGTGTTATCAGTCAATCACGATTTTTGGGGAACTGCAATTACTTATAGTGGTTACTTCATGTTGTTCTTTGCAATGATGTCTATTATGTTTACCAAGTATTCCCGTTTTGCTGATTTGAAACGAAAACTCGAAGTAGTGAAAGCGAAGAAGGCTAAATTGCTTACGATTTTAGTCTTACTGCTTAGTTTTAATGCTTTTGCCCAAGGTCATGACAATCATCAACATCAGACTCCAAGCGAAAAACAAATTGATTCATTACTGAATAAATATAAAGTTCCAGAAGATCATGCGGCAAAATTTGGGCGTTTAATTATACAAGATGCGGGAGGAAGAATGAAACCGGTTAATACCTTTTCATCTGAATTGCTGAGAAAAGTGAGCCATATGGAATCGTATAAAGGAATGAATTCAGATCAGGTATTATTGTCGATGACTCAATATGCCAAACTATGGATTGAAGTTCCTTTAATTTATATCAAAGCAGGAAATGATAGCATTCGAAAAATAATTGGGGTTGATAAAGAGGCACAATATGCTCCATTTATATCCTTTTTTGATGAAAAAGGGAATTATAAACTATCTCCTTACTTGGATGATGCGTTCAAAAATGCTAATCCGAATCAATTCGAAAAGGACTTTATCGAGACTGATAAAAAAGTAAATCTGATGGAATCGGCTCTAAGCGGAAGAATATTAAAGATTTTCCCTATTCCGAACGATGCAAATAATAAATGGATTTCTTATTTAGAGTTGAATGAATCGGGGATGAAAGGAATGGATTCGACTTATACTAAAAGTGTATTGCCATTGTATTTTGGGACTTTAACTAATGCAGCTGATACTAAAAATTATAAGACAGCTAACGAATTATTAGAAAGCATAAATGGTTTTCAGAAAAAATTTGGAGCTAAAGTAAGACCGAGTGAAGATAAAATTTCATTGGAAATCTTGTATAATAAATCCGATATTTTCAAGAATCTTTTCATGGCTTATTTTACTATAGGTTGCTTAATGCTAATCTTTACAATACTTAATATTATTTTTGAGAAAAAATTATTACGTATCGCAATTAACTCTTTCCATGTAATTATTGGAATATTATTTGGTTTACACACCATTGGATTAATTGCGCGTTGGTTTATATCTGGTCATGCACCTTGGAGTAATGCGTATGAATCGATTATTTATGTGGCTTGGGCAACTATGTTCTTTGGTTTGGCTTTTGACAGAAAATCAAAACTTACGGTTGCTGCATCTGCATTTGTTACTTCAATGATTTTGTTTGCGGCATTCATGAACTGGATTGATCCTGAGATTGCTAATTTACAGCCCGTTCTTAATTCGTATTGGTTGATGATTCACGTCGCTGTTATTGTTGCAAGTTACGGACCGTTTGCGTTAGGAATGATTTTGGGAGCTGTTTCTCTATTACTGATATTGTTTACCAACGAAAAAAACAAGGCCAAAATGGATTTGAATATTCAGGAAATTACATATATCAATGAAATGGCACTGACCATAGGTTTAATAATGCTAACCATTGGAAACTTCCTTGGTGGACAATGGGCTAACGAAAGTTGGGGACGTTATTGGGGTTGGGATCCAAAAGAAACTTGGGCTTTAATCAGTATAATGGTTTATGCTTTTGTGATTCACGCTCGTTTTGTGCCATCTTTAAGAGGGAAATGGTTTTTTAACCTGATGAGTATGTTTGCTTTCGTATCTATTTTATTTACTTATTATGGTGTAAATTTTCACTTGGTTGGTTTACATTCCTATGCAAGTGGTGAGGCTAAATCATTGAGTTGGATTTGGATTTCTTTAGGAGCAATTGCATTATTTGGAGCTATTTCCTATCCAAAATATAGAAAATATTATAAGAAATAGTGATTGAATTATTTCCATAAAAAAAGGTTCAGTTTTGCGGCTGAACCTTTTTTTTTTCGTCAAATTTAACTTTTGCCATTTTTAAATATTCTAAAGGCGAAACACCCGAAATTTCTTTGAAACTAGTAAAAAAAGGATTATAGGAAGTAAATCCAACCTTTTTAGATAGCGAATCTAATGTGTTGTTTTTCAGATAATTTGATTCGATATGCTTGATTGCATCATGGATTCGGATTAATTTTTTGTATTCAGAAAAGGAAATAGTCGAGTGGTATTTAAATAGATAAGAAATATGACTTTTTGGTATATTTAGCTTGCTCGCTAAATCAGTAAGAGTCATTTTTGAATTTCTGAAGAGTTCGTATTCAAGCGATACTTTTTCAATTTTTTTGATGTAATTTATTAGATTTTCCTCTATTTTTTCTTTTAAAGCCTCGTGTTGAATATTATTTACTTTGGTAGTATTGGGTGTAATCCAGATTGTTTTTAGTATTAAATCAGTATTTTTATTTTCATTTAATTTTTTGTTCAAGGCATTATAACCGTAAAGTATTTCTGGAGAAATTAATATTTTAATTAAAATCAGTAACCAGATAAAAGCAGCTATCCATTGGTAATTATACCCCTTCATATTCTGGTTGTAATAAATTTCTATAAAAAGAGCAGCAGTAAGTCTAATGGATATTAATACTAGAGCAATAAATAAAAATGAAGCCCAACTATTAATGGCTTTGTTATCATTCATAATTGTTTTTATCGAACTCTTTTTTGACCAAATATTAGTATTTATAATCCTAAAGGATAATATATTATAGTATAAAATGAACGCAACAAAAATGACGTACAAAAAAAGTTTTAAGTTCGGTATTGTGAAATTCAAATAATTAAGAACAATTCCTAATATAGTAAGTGACAAAGGGAATATAAAATGATATAGTTCTTTAGTTTTAAATGCTTTTTCACTTGCAAATAAATTTTTAAAGTACAAATAACACAGTGGGATTACAACCGATGAAAAATTGGAATATGTAAAATAGATGTTTTTAAGAGAGAAATCAGTTGTAAAATAGGTAAACCCATTTAAAAAGAAACGTAAAGACATTATAAAGATTAATAGAATTATATAAAAATTCATAATCCTATTTGATTTATAATTTGTAAATATTAAAATAAGGGTTAATAAACCTATAAGTCCAGTAATGATGAAAAGTAAATTTGTCAGCATTTTAATTTTTTAATATGATGCATTAAAAATATAGAATTAAATTTTTAATATCTAATTAATTTGAAATATATATTTTTTTGTAATCCTATTTAAAAAAAGATTTAAGTATGTATTATATTCTTAAACTAATCTTCTTTTATTGCTTTTTGACACTCTTTTCTGTTACTAAAAACTGAAAAGTTGTTACTGATTAAGCTTTTTTTTATGTGTTTAAAATTTTATCGATAAACGGTAATAATTATAGGTTAAATTGCTTAAAATTTATTTTTATGAGGTATTTACTTATATTTTTTACTATAACTTTTCATGGGCAAGTTTTGCATCACCAAATGCTTTCTTCACAAGGCATATCAAAAGTAATGCCTGCTGGTTCAGTGATAACGCAGACTATTGGACAACAATCCCTTATTGGAACTTCCAGTAGCAATTATGTAATAATGCAGGGATTTCAACAAAGTATGTGGGGAAAATATATTTCATCTAATGCAGCTGAGGATATCAAAATAACGACATATCCCAATCCTTTTATTAGTACTGTTAATTTTGAATTATCAAAACCAATTACGGGACTAATGAATGTAAATGTTTTTGACTTAAGCGGACATTTGATTTTTGACCAAAAGATAAAACCCAGCAACAATATTTTGACGATTGATTTACCATCACTTCCAAGTTCAGAATATCTTGTTCGGTTAAATGCGCTTAGCTTTAATTATTACACTAAAATCATCAAACTATGATAAAAAATTACTTTCCACTTTCTATTTTGATTACTACTCTAAATAAAATTAATCCAGTCAGAAATAATTTTTCAAGGTATACTTCATTAATATTTATAAAATTATAGATGTAGTATCGCATTTTTTTATGTTTTTTGATTTTTTAAAGATGTAACAAAAGTTATTATCCAAACTCAATTTTATCCCGACCTTCCTTTTAACAATAATTAATTTTAATTATGAAAAAAATAATTTTACTCTTCCTATTTTTTTTAGCCTCTAAAACTTTTGCTCAAACAAATGGTATTACCTATCAAGCCGTGATTTTAAATCCAAATGTAGGACAAACAACTAATTCTAATAATTCAAATTCTCCGTTAGTTGATAAAGATGTTTGCCTCTTGTTTAAATTCTATGATGAGTTTTCAAAATTAGAATATCAGGAAGTTATTCAAACTAAAACTGATCAATATGGCATGGTTAATTTAATCATCGGTACCGGATCACAAACGGATGGTTATGCTACTTCTTTTGAAACAATTTCATGGGATTCTATGAAAAAAAGTCTGGTAGTAGGTATTAGTACTTCAGGAAGTTGCTCAGCATTTACGGAAATCAGTAATCAACCTTTTACTTATGTTCCTTTTGCTTATTCTGCAACAAATGCTGCTAATGTTACCGGAGTTGTTTCTATTGAAAACGGAGGAACTAACGCAACAACGCTTCTTGAGGCAAAAAAGAACCTAGGTTTTCAAAATATCGATAACACAAGTGATTTAAATAAACCTGTCAGTTTGGCGACTAAAACAGTACTAGACAGTAAAGAAATTGCATCTAATAAAAGTTCAGATGTTAATGTTGACGGTGATTCTAGTACAAAATACCCTACAGTTAAAGCAGTTAAAACCTATTTTGACACTACTATTTCAAATAGTAATACAGCTTTACAATTTGAAATTTCAAGAGCTACAACAGCTGAAGGTATTTTGACTTCAGATCTGACTTCAGAAACTGCAGCAAGAACCTCAGCGGATACTGCTTTACAAAC
>NZ_FRCL01000010.1 GCF_900142885.1 Flavobacterium xinjiangense
AACCTTTGCAGTGGAATCGTGGCGACCTTTGCTTCGGAATGGGTGGCGTACTTTGTAGCGGAATCGTGGCGACCTTTGCAGCGGAATATCCAGAAGGTTAAGATCAATAAGCGTTAGATCTATATTTATATTTTGTTTTGAATGAAAAAGAATTGCATCATAAGCGCCTTTACAATTGTAACACTTAATAAAATTAGGTTTAAAATCCTGTAATTCAACCTCTAATAATAAATTTATATAACTATCAACTGTCATGGGGTGATCGTCTACAATCAAAATATTAAGAGCTCTTTTCATTTTTTTATTACAAAACTAACTAAATATTACGGTTTTACCGTAAAATACCTGATAAGTAAATATGTCTTTTTGCAGTAATAATATTTAACAAATTTAATTATGAAACGCAAATTATTTATTTTAGGCCTTATTTCTTTTTTAACTTACTCATGTTCAACTGATGAAGGTGAAATCCTACAGGGAGAAAAATCCGTTGCAAAAATTAACAGCCAATATGATGTAAAAAATTTAACAAATGAAATGACAATTGATTCTATTAAAATTTCAAGTTTAGAAGTAGATATTACTGATGGTGAACCTAGTAATCCAATTCCTCCAAGAAATTAAAATCTAAATTGATTAAAGAAGAATATGTAACCGTTCTCCTTTACATATTCTTCTTTTTAAATTGTAGTACCTTTGAAACAATATAATTTAACAATTACATTTTGGGTACTCTAAGCAAAATTACATGTTTTCTGACACTATTTATTATATGTTGCACAAAAAATAAGACTGTATTCCATGAAAAAAAAGATGTTATTTTTTTTGATAAAAATTATAATAATCTAACAAAGTTAAAAAAAGAAAATTATCTAGATTCATTAGGTGACCTTTTGATAAAAACTAGAGAAAATGATACACTTACTAGGAATCTACATTTAGAATTAGCGACCGAATATTATTATATCAATAATATAAATAAATCTTTATCTCATAGCGAAAAAGCATTAAAACTATCAAAGGAGGTTAACGATATTATTAGAGAGCCTAAGGCATTATTTTATATTGGTGATTGTTATCGAAACACCCGAAAAGACAGTGCCTATTTTTATTATTTACATGCTGAAAAATTATATATTAAAATTCAAGATTATGATAATACTGCTCGAATGTTATTTAATAAAGCTCATATTCTATTTTATGATGGAAATTATATCGAATGTGAAGTAGAGATTTCTAATGCAATACGCTATTTAACTAAATCAAAAAATTATCAATTAATATATTCTTGTAATAATTTAATGGGTAATTGTTTAGAGAAATTAGCTAATTATGATGAAGCATTGCGCTATCATAAAATTGCAATGGAATGTTTAGATACGATGAGGATAAATAATATCGATAAAGATGAAATAAATAATTACAACGTAACGTCTATTATTAACATCAGTAATTTATATGATTTAAAAGGAGAATATTCTAAATCTATAACAGCACTTCAAGGTATATTGACTGAAGAATTAAAAAATAGATGGCCCAGATTATATGCCAATGTTCTAAGTAATTTGGCTTATTCTAAGATGAAAAATGGGGATTATAATAACGTTCAATCCATGTTTTTTGAGGCATTAAATATTGTTGAGAGTTCGGGAATTGAGTCTGATGTTTTGTATAAAAAAATATATTTAGGTGAGTTTTTCTTAACTCAAAAAGATACAATAAAATCAATTGAAATTTTAAAGGAGGCAAATGAATTAGCGGTAAAGATTAAAAGTAGTAATGAAGTTTTGACTTCTTTAAAATTACTTTCCACTGTAGATATAAAAAACAGCTTATTTTATGCTAATACATATATTAATGTAAGCGATAGCATAAACTTAGTTCAAAAAAATGCACATCATAAATATGCTAGAATTGAATATGAAACATCATTAGTAACGGATGAAAATAAAGTTTTGAGTAAGAATAATTTATATCTTTTGACTATTTGTGTAGGACTACTATTTTTATTTATAATAATTTCGCTATTTAGGCATATAAAATATAAAAATAAAGAACTAATTTTTTTAAAAAGGCAGCATTTAGCAAATGAGGAAATATACCAGCTATTATCACAAGAGCATGAAAAAATGAATATTGTCAAGGAGAATGAAAAAGCCAAAATAGCAAAAGAATTACACGATGGCATTATGAATAAAATATACGGTGTTCGAATGAATTTAGGTTTCATGAATACCAAAATTGATGATAAAATAATAAAAAAAAGGAGAGAATATATCGATGAACTACAAAATATTGAAAACGAAATAAGAACAATTTCACACGATTTAAGTTACACTACTTTTTTTGACGGAAATGACTTTAATTATCTGTTACGGAGTTTAATTGAAAATCACCAAAACATTATAGAAACTCACTTTAAGCTCGAAAGTGATCCACAGATTGAATGGTTATCAATACCCAATATTTACAAGATAAATATGTATAGAATAATCCAAGAGGCTATTTTAAATGTTAGTAAATATGCAAATGCCAAAAACTGTACTATTAAAATTATACTCCATAATTTTTTAGAATTAAATATTATAGATGACGGTGACGGTTTCGATGTGAATCATAAAAAAAATGGAATTGGTTTAATTAATTTGAATGAAAGGGTAAAATCCCTCAAGGGCCATTTTAAAATTGAATCAGTTAAAGGAAAGGGAACAAAAATTAACGTAATGTTTAGTCTTCATATTTTAATGATGGACCAAAAGTATTCATAAAATAAAATTGAACATCCCCGTCCAAAATCTGAAAACGTCGCAAAAAAGCATAATCTAAACTCCAATCATTGTTAACAACCAAATGCTCCCTTATATCTTCGAATGAATTAGGAAATCTGCAATCTGATGAAAGCATTGTTTGTAAGGAACATATCTTATTAAGGAAAGTAATGACACCATCAAAATCATTATAATAAAAGAGGCTAAACGTTATTTATCTAGTTTATCTAAGAACATCAATATAGGAATTAAGTATTCGATTGTGATCCCGGCAACTCAACATTCTAAGCAAAATCATCTAAATTAAGAGTAGTTTACGGAATATTATTTGATTGAAAGCGTAAATAATAAGTTAGTTCAAATTCCACCGCGATCCTGTTTTGGGACAACACCTGAGAAATTTCTTTAGTTGTTCTTCAACTTGAGGGAAAAACAGCTACATAAATATTTGGTACTCCGGACGATTTAAAATTACGCTCTTGCATGATAGTATTTGCCACGGTAGAAAATGCCCATCCCGTATTTAGTAAGGTATTGGAAAAATATTTTAAAAGCATACCGGATCAACATACACTACAATTGCTAAACAAGATCAAGTTATAATCCAAAACTAGTTGACCATCTGCTTTATCCTCTGAAAAAAACATTCTTCAAAGAAAATAACTAGTAGTCCAGTAAATACCATTGGTACGGATCGTAATATTCCTCAATCAATTGCCTAATCTGAAATTTTTAATATCGGTTTTTTTTTGTGTGAAAATTGAAATGATTTTAAATCCAGTTTTCATTCCAAACGGACTAAAAAGCAGCTAAGATAGTGTCTAATGGATGCTGCAAGCGCATAATGGCTGAGTTACACTAGCCACCCTTCGGGACTTATAGCTCTCCACATCCATAAGCCCCTTATGACGGGTACAGAGGAAGGAATTGAAAAATTAATAGTAATAATCTAAATCGAAACATCATGGCACACAATCTCAATTACAACACTCAGACAGCAAAACACAGCTTTTTCAGCGTGAAAGAAAAAGCATGGCACAATTTAGGGCAGGTTATACAGGAATATCCCACAAGTACAGAAGCAATACTCCATGCAGGATTAGACTACGAAGTCGAAAAAAGAAAACTTTTCACTCCCAGTCTACAGGACAGCAACATCGAAGTACCAAATTATTTCAGTACTGTACGCACCGATAATGATGCCGTTTTAGGCGTAGTGGGTAAAGATTATCAAATTGTACAAAACAAAGATGCCTTTTCATTTTTTGATGCTATTGTAGGCGGTGATGGTATCTTATACGAGACGGCAGGAGCTTTGGGCAAAGGGGAACGCATTTTTATTACCGCTAAACTTCCCAACTATATCCGCGTGGGCAAAGATGACCTTATCGAAAAATACCTTTTCCTAACGACTTCCCACGACGGAAGCGGAAGCATAACAGCAGCCTTTACTCCTATTCGTATTGTATGCGCCAATACCCTCAATGCCGCACTGCGTAACCAAAGCAATACGGTACGCATTCGCCATACCTCCAACGCCAAACAACGTTTGGAACAGGCACACAAGGTCATGGGTATTTCCGATGTTCTATCGGTACAAATGGAAGCGATTTTCAATTACTGGACAAAAATTCGTATCTCCGATAATGAAGTAAAAAAACTCATTCAGTCTGCCCTTGCACCTAGCAAAGAGGTGCTCAAAAACCTCCAAGGGGGCAATGAGGACGAACTATCTTCTTGCTTTACCAATATGGTGGATAGTGCTTTTTCATATGCCATGTCCGACCCTACCCAACTAATGGACACTACCAAAGGCACCGTTTTTGGAGCATACAATGCCATAACGGGCTACTTTCAAAATGTACGCACGTACAAGGATGATGAAGCCAAAGTGTCTTCGCTTTTAATGGGTGGTACTGCACAATTACGAGCACAGTCGGCTTTTAACCTGTGTACTGATTTTGCAGCTGTAGGAGTGGATGCGCTACTCCTGAATTAATTCATGAGGACAGTTAGGTTGTACTAGCTGTCCTTTTTAAAATCGACTATCCTTCTACTTTTAAAATAGTAACGAGAACAAATAAATTATAGACACTTTCAAATGCCATACACCATAGACTAATTTTTCGCGTTGTTTGATATGCAAAAATAAAGTAAAACGTAAACCAAAAGGTGTGAATATGTGCGCCGCCCCGCCATTATTATTCCTTTCGTAATAATAATGGCGGGGCGTTCAGAACCGAATGATTCCTTATACTTGTAACTTTGTACATTAACATCTTACAATTCAGATCTTATTGACTGAATCATATTTTTTTTAGAAAACTGTTTGTAACCTATTAATCGACGTACTAAAGTAGAAAGAACAACCAAAATTCGAATACAGTGATAACGACTTAAAAAAATATAGTTTTACCCCGAATTTATTTACTGTATTTGATATCCAAAGTACACGAATGACTTAAAAGAGCTCCCGTTTTAGTATCACTAAAAATCAGGTGGTCAATTTTACCGTTTTTTACAAAGACTACTTAATTTGTTAATAGACCATAGTCATTATCATTTTTACTAGATACAGCGCTGGACACTTAATTTGTCATCTTAATTGACACTAATATTGCTAACCACGGAAAGTCGAGTCTTCTCCACTCAAAAAACGCATCAAGACCCTGTCAAAAGAATGATATCCTTTATTGCGTTCCTATCGATTTGACATAATTTACAGTATAGTAAAATGGAAAGTTTTTTTAGCGGATATTTAGCATTCTAGTTTCATTAGTCAATAAAGTTTCAATAAAATGGTTATGAAAAATACTTTCACTCTCTATTTAAAAAAAGTACTAAGCCTCCAAGGGTTCAATAAACTCAATCATATTGAGTTTTATAAATTCCCAATGTCTTCCCCTTAGACACAAGGGTTCAAAATCATCATCGGCCTGGGTGAAGTCAGTGAATTTTTCTCTCAACAAATCTCTATCATGGGTATAGGGATACCTTTTTTTGTGTAAGGCAAACATCTCGCTAATGGTAAAATCATCTTTTAGCCTATCGATATCCCAAAAGTCTTTTTTTCTTCCTGTCCTTTGCACCACATCGAGTTTCATCGCTGTGATCTCTGCTCTACTCGCTAGTCTGAGCATATCAAATACTTGTACTTCGTCTATAAAATCATCCGTGTAATAAAGATCCAATTTCACACTTTCATCACTGCTACTTCCTACATAATACGACTTGCCCATACCTATTGGGGCAATATCCATGCTATCAACATAAAAGTAGTGAGCCCTTAGATAAGCATCGATGGCATTGAAATCCAAGCTTCCGTAGTCAGCATCACTAAAAAGATCAATATCCACAGACATTCTGTGCCCGTAATATAGGCTTAATGCTGTACCTCCTACAAGTCGAAAAGATTCGAATTCTTTGGCCTGCATCAAATCCTCTAAAATAGTTTTAAGAAGCGGAGTAACTGTATTGAAATGTAGTGCCATAACTTGATTTATAGGTTTAGGATTGAATTAACGGTATCAAAACCATAAAAACGGCTAATCTCCTTTTTTTCTTCTTCATTGCCACGCTCAAAAATTCTTTTGATTACCGCTTTCTTTTGTCTCTGCCAGTCTATTTTTTTGATGTCCGTATCCCAAAACAAGACTTTTCTGAGTTGACTTAAATTAGGCTTCTGGGCGTTTAGCTGCTTGTTTTCTTTCTTCTTCTCCTGCTCAATATCATAATACACCTGCAATACCATCAAATAACCTTCTTCAATAGCCAATAATTTTTCAATCTTAAGTGCCAGCGGTGTATTCATCCTGCGTTTGCCCTTAGTAATAGCCGTCAATGTTTGTGGAAATTCACCAATTGAAAGCGCAAACTGTCCCTTGCGCAGATGGCGTTTTTCCAATTCGCGTTCCAAAACATAGCCGGGATGAATCCCCTTAATGATATCAAGTATATTTTTCATAACACAAAAGTAAACAATTTTGTTTACACAACATTGATAATTATTTACAAACATGAAAAGTAACGTTGGGCTAACCTTAAAGTGGAAAAACCGGTCAAATTGAGCACCCAATTTATTACAATTTTTTTCTGATTTGTGTTTGTTGCCTATTGCAACGGCTACGAAGTCAGGAGACTTCGCAGAGCAATCCCTACTTTTAATTTTATTCTCGGGTTTTACGGAACACTTCGTGCAGCGGGCAAATCAGCGCCATGAGGAAAAGCTTATAATTGGTTCGTAAACCGCGGTACAAACGTTACGTTTTGCAAATATAATTTAAAGTAGGTACTCGTTGAAAACGAGCACCAGAGATAGTGGACAAACGAGCGCCAGTGGAGGTATGTTGTCTTAGTTTTTAATTACTTTTTTAGTCGAATGTCCTGTATTGGTTTCGATAATCAATAAATATTCTCCCTTTGCTAAATGTTTCAATGAAATTTGAGATTGTGTTGTCGTTTCCACTTTTTGTCCCGTTAGCGAGAACACTTCCACTTTTTTCAATTCTATATCTGCTGGAACTACAATGTTTAATATATCATTAGTAGGATTTGGATAAATTAATACTAAATTGTTGTTTTTCTCAAAAGTATTATTAGACAATGTACAAGAAGTAATGCTATAATTTGCGGTAGCATCTTTTTTCCATCCAGTATTTGGGGGCGTGGCACTATCTGCTTCAATACATTTAAGATTAGGGTTCCCCGTGGCATCAAAACCGGTTATTTTGCTATTAAACCCGTTTTTAACATTTAATGTTGTCAATTGATTTGAAGAACATTTCAAATATGTCAAAGATGCATTTTTTGAAACATCTAAATTTTTTAATTGATTTGAGCCACAACTTAATTCTTTTAATACAACGTTTTTAATGACATCCAAGTTGGCAATAAGGTTAGTGGTGCAATATAATCCAGTCAATGCACTATTTTTAGATACCTCCAAACTAGGTAAAAAATTAGAAGTACAATCCAAAGTAGTCAACACTGTATTATTTGAAACATCTAAATTAGGTAACAAATTGGTAGTGCAATTCAAATTTTTCAAAGCAAGATTTTTGGAAACATCAAGTGAGGCTAGACTATTTGAACTGCAATCTAAAGTAGTCAAAGCAATGTTTTTTGAAACATCTAATTTCATTAATCCCTTATTGTAATTGTTGGAATCGCCATTGTTGCTACAATTTAAATCAGTCAAAGCAATATTTTTGGAAATGTCAAGGCTCATCAAATAATTTGAATTGCATTGCAGTCTAGTCAAAGCAATATTTTTGGAAAGATCTAAAGTTGTCAAAGCATTTGAGCTGCATTCTAAAACTTTAAGTCCTGTGAAATCCTGAATTCCAGTTAAATCGTTTATTCTAGTGAAATGACCATTTGCATAGCAATTAATAGACAAGATCGAAACATCTTTAATATTATTTGTAACAACTTTTCCGTCTTGTTTATCATCAAGGTTTAAAGAGAGTAACGCTTGTTCAAATTGGAAATCCGGAATAAGTGTGTAAATCGTGCAATAACTTTCGTTGTATCCTGCCAGAGAATCTTTTTGGTCAAACCAATTGCTGTTAGAGTAAGTAGCGTTGTCTACCTTAATGCAAGTAAGGTATGGGTTTGCTCTAAAATCGACCATGCTTAACAAGATATTTTTTCCATTTTTTATATCAACATTGGCTAAATTGTTATTGTTCCCACGAAACGTTTTCAGATTGGTGTTTTTGGAAAGATCCAAACTAGTTAATCTGTTTTGGCTACAATTTAAATCAGTCAAAGCAATATTTTTAGAAAGCTCAAGAGTGGTCAAATTATTTACAGAACAATCTAAAGTAATCAAATTAAAATTACTAGAAACATCCAGTTTTGTTAACTGATTCGATCCACAAAATAAACTCACTAAAGCAGTATTTTGGTCTAGATCCAGGTTTATTAGCGGATTTTGATAACAGTTCAGCCACTTCAAAGAACTATTTTGAAAAACATTCAAACTTTTTAATTGATTATTTTGACAGTTTAGTATTTCTAAAGAGGAGAAGTTCTCAATACCAGTCAAATCGTTAATGGAACCAGACGAAACATCCAGGGAAATTATTCCCTCAATACTAGCAGTCAATACTTTTCCATTTTTTCCATCAGTATCTATTCCCAATGCAATCAGTTTGTTCTCAAAATTGGTGTCAGGAATTAATGTATAAGGAAATAAACAGTCTTTGTCATTATATTCTGCCTGAGGATCTTTGTTATTGGTCCAGTTAGCTTTTGAGTATAGTGCATTATCTACCAGAATACAAGTTAAATCAGGATTTAAATTAAAGTTGGGATTGATAAATAAAGTGTTTTTTCCGTTCTTTAAATTCAAATTTGATAGTTTGTTATCAGTACAACTAAATGCAGACAAATGAATGTTTTCAGAAAGATTAAGGTCTGATATTAGATTTGAACTGCAATTCAGACCTGTCAATAATACATTTTGTGAAACATCCAAAGTTGTCAATTTGTTTGACTTGCAATTCAGTTTTGTCAATTCCAATCTTTCAGAAATATCAAGGTTTGTTAATTGATTTAAACTGCAATCTAAACTGGTTAAAGCGGTATTTTTGGAAATATCCAAACCGGTTAACTGATTTGTGTGGCAAATCAACTCCTTTAAAGCGACAAAATCCTGTATTCCTGTCAAATTTGTAATAGAACTGGAAGATACATTTAGCGATGTTACCTTTGAAATATTTGTCGTTAATACTTTTCCATCAATAGTACCTGAGTCCAGGTCAAGACTAATTAATTTATTTTCAAAATTCACATCAGGAATACTGGTGTAAAGTGTACAGGAAGTATCGACATAAGTTGCTGTAGCATCTTTATCGCTATTCCATCTGCTTGTGGCATCAACGGCATTATCTACCAGTATACAAGTCAGATTAGGGTTATAGGAGCAACCAAAATAAGCAGTCATAAAATTGTTTCTTCCATTTTTTAAATTCAAATTCAAGAGTTTGTTATTTCCACAATAAAAAACCTTCAAATTTCCATGCTTAGAAAGATCCAGACTGGTCAATTGATTTCCACTGCAATCAAAATAGCTTATCTTTAAATTGTTTGAAATATGCAGGTTTGTTAGCTGATTTTTCTCACAAAGCAACCAAGCTAAGTAGGGGTTTTTAGAAACATCTAAAGATGTTAATTTATTTGACCCACAATATAAAGAAGCTAAAACTGGATTTTTAGAAAGATCTAGGCTTGTGAGTTGGTTTGAAGAACAATGGAAATCATACAAAAAAGCATTGTTAGTTACATTCAAACTTTTTAATAAATTAGACTCACATCTCAAAAAGGATAAAATTACATTTTGGGAAACATCCAGTGTGGGTAATTTATTTGTGCCACATTGTAAATAAGTCAAAGCAAAATTTTGCTTTAAATTCAAACTGGATAAATCATTTGATATACATGATAAGCTTTTTAATAACAAATTTTTGCTGAAGTCCAGGTTTTTTATCAAATTGAAATTACAATTCAAACTAATCAAAGCAATATTTTTAGAAACGTCCAAGCTTCCTAACGAATTTGAAGAAACATTAAGATCAATTAAAGCTATATTATTTGATAGATCCAAATTTGTCAATCTATTAGAATCACACTGTAAATTTTTTAAGGCCACAAAATCCTTTATCCCTGTCAAATTTGAAATCGAAGAGGAAGAAACATCCAAAGATGTTAAAGACGAAATTCTGGATGTCAATATTTTTCCGTTTTTTCCATCTGTATCATATCCTAAAGCAATTAGCTTGTTCTCGAAATAGACGTCTGGAATTAATGTGTATGCAGCAACGGCAACACAAGCAGTATCATTATAACTAGTTGTATTGTCTTTCGCAGATGCCCAATTAGCATTGGAATAAGCCGCATTGTCAACCAAAACACACAATAAATTTGGATTTGTTTTTAAGTTGAGATTAGTCAGTATTGTGTTATTTCCATTTTTAAGATTTAAACTATGAAGATTGTTTTTTTCACAACGAATACTGTTCAAATTAATGTTTTTAGAAAAATCCAGCGCATACAATTGATTTATGGAGCAATTTATTGAGACTAAAGAGAGATTGCTGGACAAGTCCAATCCTTTGAGGGCATTTCCTGAAGAATTAAGATTGGTCAGCGCTGCAAAATCTTTAATTCCCGTCAAATTGAGAATATTGCTATAGGACACATCTAAAGAAGTTAAAGAAGAAATATTTGTAGTAATTACTTTTCCATTTTCACCATCTTTATCAATGCCTAATGCGATAAGCTTTTTTTCAAAATTAGCGTCAGGAATTAATGTGTAGGTATAACAGGCTACCTCATTATATTTTGCTGAAAATTCCAGTTTGTCAATCCAATTCGACTCTGAATAGGCTACGCTATTAACCAAGATACAAGTCAAATTGTAGCTATAAGTGCAGTCTATTCTAAAAGTAGAAATGTTCTTTCCGGTTTTTAAGTTTATAGTTGTTAACAATGAGTTTGTGTCACATACCAAATCTGATAAAACTTCATTTTTGGATAAATCTAAAGTTACAAATCTGTTGTTTGAACAACCTAAGCTTTTTAATGCAATGTTTTTAGATAAATTAAGGCTGGTAATTTGATTGTTGCTCAAATTCAAATTAACCAAAGCTAAATTTGTGGATAGATTTACATCGGTCAATCTATTAGATTCACAGCGTAATATCTTCAAGGCTATGTTTTTAGAAACATCAAGAGTTGAAAGTTGATCTAAACCACAATTTAAATCTGTTAATGACAAATTCTTAGAAACATCTAAGGCTATCAATGGATTAGAATTAGAGTTAAGAGCTTCTAAAGCTATATTTTGACTTAAATCCAGAACAGTTAGTGAATTCGTAGAACAGTTCAGAGTAGTCAAAGCTAAATTTTGTGTTAAATTTAAAGTTTTTAATGAATTGGAGGAACAGTTCAATGTTTTCAAAGAGGTAAAACCCTCTATTCCTGTTAAATTTGAGATAAATTTAGCGGAAACATTCAAACTAGTTATGTTCGCAATATTAGCAGTTAGTACCTGCCCGTCTATGGTGCCTGAGTCGTAACCCAAATTAATCAGGGCTTGCTCAAAGTTAGGATTAGGTATAGCTGTGAATCCTGCATTTGTTTTGTGTAAAGATTTTGTAGCTTGAGCTATTGTAGTTATACTAAAAAATAAGGTTGTAAATAGTATTACGAAGAGTTTGTTTTTTTTCATATCTAAAAGTTATACTTAAGAAAATTTTTACAAAAATAACTTATTAGTCGCATCTTTTTAAAAAAAACATTAAAAATCTGATTAATACTATATTGATGAGCAAGTGTATAAGGATAAAGTGTGCTCAATAATATAATGCAAGAGCGCTTTCTTTATAAAGGAGCGTTTTTTTTATGCCTGTTTATGTACTAAAAAGACCTGCTGTCCGCTGTATCTCTTCGCTACGCTACGAGGTAATTGTTAAATAATTCGACCATCAGGGCTAGGAATAACGAACTATTTTCATAATACCGTTTCCTATAGAAACCACACGATAGGATTGCCTTTATCGAATTTCATTTCGTGCGGTAGCGTGGGAATTATCTATACTGTTCTCCTATGAAACCACTTTTTATAACTAACATATTAAATGTTGCACCAAATGATGGTTTTCCTTCGCTTTTACTATAAACTTCCTTATTCATAATACGCACAAAAATTTCATACGAAACATCTTCATAATAATATCCTTTTCCAGTTTTTTTAAATTCGACATACAATTTTTGTCCGTCGTGTGCAATTCTTTCAATATTATCTGAGTCAAACCCAATTTCTTGCCATTTTAAATCCATAATAATCTAATTTTTTTATTTTTTCATCCAACGTATTATAGTGTCTCCATAATTTAAACTATTTTAAATGAACCAAAAAGCAAATTATTGAAATTGAAAGTCTTATATTTACTTCATTACATTCTTAATTAACCACTTTTCAATCCTACAATTCCAACTAATAAAATTGGAAATGAGCTCGAATATTTCAGTATATAGAATATGTGGATTTTGTGGTTTTGAGTTCCTTGCAAAGAAAACCACAGCAAAATATTGCTCATTAAAATGTGCAAGTAAAGAGTATAAGCGAAGGTTGAAAAATCAGAAAATTGAAAGCTCAAACCTTCAAACAATCAAAATAAAAAATCAGCCGCTTATTGATCTTAAAGACAAAGAATTTTTAAATGTAAGACAACTGCATTGCTTCTAGGTTTTTCAGTTAAAACTATCTATCGTTTGATCAATACTAAAAAAATAAACGCCTATAACTTTTCAGAAAGAAAAACCTTAATTAGACGGTGCGATATTAATGCTTTATTTGAAAAGCCACAAATTGGATTTGAAGTAGTATTACGACCAATAGAACAAAGAAAACAGGCTGAAATTAAAGACTGTTATACTATCACTGAAATACAAAAGAAATTTAGTCTTTCCAATGGAGCCTTATACAATCTTATAAAACGTAACAACATAAGTAAATTTTCAAAGGGAAAGTTTACTTATGTTGCTAAAAAGGACATTGAAGCTTTTATAAAGTAATATCATAATTCATCTAAAGCAAAGTTCAGCTATAGGTTTGGCAAGAAAATTTAAGGCAGTAAAAAAATCTGTTAAAAATTACTGTAAACCTTGTTTATATTGTCAATACCAATTGACATATATTGAAATTGAAATATTTTAAAGCTATCAGGCAGATGTAGATATAACCATTCTATTGCTACAATACAGTAATAACAGTTCAATTAGCGCTTAAGCTAGGCAGTACAAGCTAACCAGGTGGCAGAGATCAATCAAATGTTAGACTTTTTAAATTCAAAATAATATAGGATTTATAGAATATGCTAGTTTTTTTCATTCCTCATAACTTTTTCCTGAGCATTATATGTACATAACCCTGAAAATACTATCAAAAAATAGAAAAATACTGTCCAAATTACTGAAAATAATATATTCAGTACCAAGCTAAAAGTTAGTAAATAAGTTTTAATACATATATATTATTGAAAATTCATACATCATTGAGTTTGAGTATTCATGATAATGTACTGTCGTAGAAAAAATAAACTGTCTATCTTTGTTTAAATGCACAAGAATTTTGCAAGGAAAACGGATAATCTCTTCGACTTTTCATCGAATCCCGCTTACAACTCGCATACTATACAAATCATATGCAAATGAAACATGAATCAAAAGGAGACGCAGGCGAAGAATATGTAAATGAACTTGCATACCAATCTTATCTTAAATATTGGTGCTATCCCAATCCTAAAGACATTGCCGATGACAATAAGGAAATCTGCGACCTGTTAATTTCCTTTCGCGACATACTCATCATAATTTCAGTCAAAAATCACAGCTTTGACGGGAACTATGAGCGGTATAAAAAACGTGTTATCGAAAAGTCAACAAGCCAACTAAACGGCGCTGAGCGTAAGCTTTTCAAATCCCAACGCGAGGTGTATATCAAACATCCTGACCGCGAGCCTGAACTTTTTGAACCGGGTCGGTACACAAAAAATTATAAGCTGACGATCAATGTAGGTGAACAATTTGAGTATTACGAATTTAGTGATCAGGAAGCCAACAAAGGATTCATCACCATCCTGAATAAGGAAACGTTTGAAGCTATTATTGAAGAACTGGATACCATAAAGGATTTTGTTGAGTACCTTGATGAGCGGGAACGCTTATTGAGTTCTGGAAAAAAAATTACGGTCAATTGTACTGAGAAAGACTTGCTTGCCGAATTCCTGATGAACAAACGTGAATTCAATGTGGACTACAAATCAGAACACATTAAGGAGACTGCGCTTAACCTTTCGGGGTCCTGGAATAATTATGAGAAAAGTTCCCAATTGGGACGGAAGAAGGAAGCCAATAAGATAAGCTATTTTATTGACCACATCGTCAAGACCGATGTTTTATCGTTGCCCGACGGCGAGACGTTGGCAAGGGAGCTTATGAATTCAGGGCGGACCGAAAGACGGCTTTTAGCGAAAACACTTATCGACCTTGTCAAAAAATATGAAAATGATCCAGATACCTTAGCAAGACGGTACACTGCCTACAATGGCATCGGGCATTTGTTGATTTATTATCCGCCAAATGTGCCAGAAAAAGAAGTCGACAGCATGATACAGCTTGCCATGGTGCTTTATGCTTACAAGACTGGTTATAAGGAAAAGGAAATCGTATGTATTGCCGCGACGAATGGCCTGAAACAGTACAAATTTGGGATGTTCCAAGCCTTTCCGCCGATTCCGGATGCTACGGCAAAAATCTATGACCGAATCATTTTGGATATTGGGTGGTTCAGGTCTATGGAGCCATTGTATTATATGGAAAAAGAATACCCGGATGCTGAGGACTAATTAGCAAGAAAATCACAATACTTAAATATTTTGACATGCCAGAACAAATTTTTTCAAAAGAAAGCCTCGGCCAACACTACAGTACTTTTCAAAGCCAGTATTTTCCGCAACTGAATGAAAAACGCGAGATTATATCTGAATGGATTGCTGAACTTCGTTCAGGGAAACTCAACAGCCTTAAGGAAGAAGAAGTAAAATCGAGATTTGTGACGGCCATTTTTGGCGAGGTGCTTGAGTTTAACTGCGGAAACTCGAGAAGTTGGTCCCTGAGGGAAGAAATGAAAACCAGGGTTGACTTGACAAAGCCAGATGCCGCATTAGGATACTTTTCAAAGGATAAACGACTTGATGATGTAAGGGCGATCATCGAAATAAAGGATGCCAATACGGAACTGGAAGATAAGCAGAAAAGGCCTGGTGGAAAAACGACAATAGACCAAGCTTTCGAGTATGCGTCTAAAATGGGCGGTAAATGCAAATGGGTCATTGTCTCTAATTTCAAGGAAATCAGGATTTATCCGTCGTTGGACCGATCAAGGTACCAACAATATAAGTTAGAGGATCTGGAAGACTTTGATACACTACGTGAATTCCTATTTTTCTTTCAACATAGCCGATTCATCGCATCAGGCCGAAAGTCAAAAACCGATAGGTATTACGAGTTTGTAACCGAAAAAATACCGAGCAGCTTGGAACAAGAACACATAGTCGATGCCGTTTACCATTCCTTAAAACGATTCGATGGTTTCGGTTTTGTGGACCCAAACTACTTGGCATCATTGTATCCGTTTAATATTTTGGACGAATATGTCTGGCATTATGATCACGGTACTTTATTTACAATTAATCCTGACCTATTCTATATGATGGCTGGAATAGACATCGTGGACGGTGAGGTAATTGTTAAAGCAGCATATTCTAAACTATTGGAATCTTCGGTAGACAACTATCAGGACAAAATTACCTGGATTTTTAAGTTCTTAAATAATTCCAATATTTCTCAAATCGATGCCATCAAGGATTATCAGGCTGTAAAGAAGGCACGGTCGTCAACCATCGGATTCAGCTTCACCCATTCTTTTTACTTTGAAGAGAACGAGGAAGGGATTTCTAAAAGCATTGCACTCAAGACTCCTGATTCGTGCGACTGCATCAGCTGCAATTTCAGGAACTTTAATTTCAGAAGGGCTTTTGAAAAACTCAAAACCGCCAGAGGAGATCAGTATTCTTATGACAATGAAATCGCCTACGGCAATTATTTGGCAGCCAATTATAAAGAGGCTTTCAACGTATATAAGTATCTCGACCGCTATAAATATAAAGAAGACAAAGGGATAGCCTATTTCCTGACCAAACTCAATTTAAAGTCACTGCACAACCTCATCAGAAATCATTACCATCTTAGCGACAGAGATACCGTTATAAAAGCAATAAAATCGATTGATATTGATGCTATTATACATGACGAGCTTGATTTCGAAATTGACAATGATGTGCGCCAGTACCTGATCCAGGTCAAGGAAGACCGACTGATTGGCCGGATCAAGAACAAAATCAAAACCTCTAACAAATCAATCGAAAAACTGAGACGACTGTATGATAACCATGGGCAGCAAACAGGGGGATTAAACCTTGCCCAGGAAATCGCCGAGCATTATTTTGAACTATATCTTCACGATAACCGAAATTTCATCATTCATGACGTCTTTTCTGACTACCAGGAAATGGTTAAGGAAGTGTTTGAGGGGCTGGTTAATAATTTCCGGACGGCCAAAGTAGGATTGCCGTCATTTAATGCCTTTTTTATCAAGGAAGCTATAATCCATATACCTTCAGAAGATTTGAAACTTGTATTGGGTGATAGCAGAACATTAAAAATAGACGAAAAAGGGCTTTCCGAGCTGATACTCGGGCTTGAGACCTATCTTAAATCGTTCTATACGCAGGGCGCCATGGCTTTTGACCCGCATCCGTGTGACCTCATGACTGAGTTCCTGCTGAATGATAACCTGAAACAAAAGCTTCGGCGCATATTTACCAATTTTTTCGTAATTTTAAACGGGTCAGAATTGCCGGACGACATTTTATCTTCAGTTGAAAAGCCGCTATTAAATTTCATCCGAACGGAAAATTTTCTGTATTGGTTTAATATAGAGGCCCTGGCCAATTTCATTAAAAAGAAAGGAAACCTCTTTTCGTCCAAAATCCTGCAGGAAGTATTAGAAGTTGTAATCGCGCGGGACAAACCTAATAATAATAAGTATGAGAGACTCGTAGAAAGTTTATGCCGTGCCTTACACCAATTTTATCCAGAACTGAAAATCGATAATTTGGGACTGGTTTCTAAATCCATTGCCAATTGCCATTCGATGTCTAATGGGTTCATAAATTTCAAATATTATATCTTTCTTCTCAATGTACTCGACGAACCAGGCAGGCAACAACTAATAAGAGCTATTGACCAATCTTTGGAAAAAGAGCTCAATATTGTAGTTTATGAAGACCTGCTCCGGCACAGAATATACGAATACCGATATAAGGACTATTTCAACCATTATACAACATCAATTTCAAAATATTCGGGCGGTGGTGTCACTTTTTTAAATGATGAGGTGGAATATTCCAATGTCACATTATTGAATGCTGCGTTAATGTGCCACAATCTTGACATTACACTTACCAGTGAACAGAAGGAGTTGTTTACCGGACTCACTGAATTTGATATATGGTTACTGGAGCCTGCAGTTTTTAACTATGACGCTTTTGAACCGGTGTGGGTAAAGGCTGTGATGCACCATACCAACTTCATGAAAAAACTGGCTTTCATTGAGCCTATAAGGCTTGCTTTAGAGCATAAATTAAGGGAAGATTTTGTTCAAGAATATTCTGATGCCTATACTAAGTATTTTGTTGGACATAAAACTGTATCGGAGGAATCACCCATCACCAATAAATAAAAATACTCACTTCTTGAATCAGTTTTTATAACCACCAGAACGACATTTCAACAACGCCGTAAATACTTATTAGTCAGGTAAAAACAATTAGATACTTAAAAAACTGCTATAATGGCAGATCAACTAGGCAATATTTTACTGGAACGATTTTAGCATAATTTTAAGAAAAACAACCATGACAACCAAACCAATTCTAGTAAAATTAGAAACTTTTCCGGCGTTTACTTCATTAAAAAAAGCATGTGTAGTACAGGCTACAATCGGCAGTAAGACAGAATTTAATCCTACGCTACATAGCAGCCTGAGGACTTATTTGAAATGGCCTTTTTCACTTGGGTCCATTGATATTGGGCAATTGGATTATACCGATCCTTTCCTACAAAAACTGATTGGCGAGCAGATGGAACTTATTGGGCTTATTGCTTCCGATACTCTGTTACCCGGGTATTACCTCTTCAAAAAAGGAACGCTTGCGGCGTATCATCCCGGGACTTTTGATGTGTCCAGGCTGGACGCTGACATGGTGAGCACAACAATGAAAATAGCTGCCGGCGTGAGCGTTCTTACGGCATTATTACTAAAAAATGTCTCGTCAGGAATTCAAATGTTTCTCGGACTTAGCGAAGTGCCTACTGGAATGAACATTTTCAAGTTTTTCAAGGAGGTGCTTGAAGCGAAAAGCGATGTGGATGTCATAAAAAAACAACAATCTATTTTCAAAAGCGAGATTGATAACGCGTATGCGTTATTAGGAATTTCAAGATTTGCCACTGATAATGAAGTCAAGGCGGCCTATAAGAAAAAATTAAAGGAATGTCATCCTGACTTAAATCCGGAAAAAAAGGAAACCAGCACAAAACTGACGGTTAAAGTAGTTGAGGCTTATGAATTGATTAAGGCGGACCTAAAAGCTGCTGAAGTTGAAGTTTAGTTTTTTAAATGGAGCATATGAAACGATACAACTTCGATAATACAAATCTCCCGAAGGTAAATCCTAACGAAGACCTTGAAACTATTTCTAATAATTTTTTCAGACCCCTGTTCGCAATTGAAAAATTTGAAATACGGTCGGAAACTGCAAGGGACAAAGGAATTGATTTTCATATTGAACTTAAAAAAGAACAACCTGATGGTGCTGCGGTATATACCAATTTCAGGTTCGCAGTTCAGTTAAAAGCAACTGAATCAATTGAAGCGAATACTAACGGAAGCTTCAGCATACAAATCTATTCGTCAAATATCAATTATCTGCTTAATAATGGCATGCCCGCCTTTTATGTCTTTTATCATGCTCCGACCAAGTCGTTTTATTACGAGAATGTCAACAGCTTTTTCGCAGAATTGCAGAAGAAGGATGTTGAATGGAACAAACAGGAAAAGCACTCACTAAGATTCAGCAAGTTGCTTGACGCTGCCGCAATAGCAGCCATTTACAATGAAACATTTGATAACGGGATTTTATTGCGGCAACTTAACCAGTTCCTGAAATTTCCTGTCGCCGAAGATAAAGCCGACGGTGTAATTATTGATTCCAATAATGAGGTTTACAGCGTTGCCGAGAACATTGCCTACATTGATCAATTCGGACCTGACCTCATCAACGGGCACCATTTTAATTTTATCATTGAAATTGAACAGCGGTCGCATCCGAGGGCCGAAGTACCGCCGCGATTTAACCTTATCTGCGGGATTGCATATTTCCAAAGAGGAAATCTGTATAAGGCAATGGAACTGTTGAAACTAGCGCAGCAAAAGCTAGAAAGTTTCGAGCCCGAGATCCAAGCGATGCTGAACTACACATTGCTTAACGCCAAGTTCCTATTAGGAATTATAAATAAACAAGACTTCGACGACGAAATATCAAGAATTAACGAGAACCAAAACTCGGGATCGTTCTTTGCCATTGAAAGAGCCTATAAAGATCTTTCAAGCAACAGGGTCAAACCGGAAATTGGCATCAAAAATTTCTACAAAGCAATACGCAGCATTGTTAAAAAGGACGGGCAAAATGCACATATGCGAATTACCGCTTACGCTAAAATATTGGATGCCGAAGTGCCTTTACTTTTTCATGACCTTGAACTGAACTTCACTTATATTATTAGATATACTAAACAGCCACAGGAAAGTAAGGCATACCGTGAATTCCTGGATATAGAAAAAGCCTACTTGAAGCGAATGGATTTGCTTACTGATTTTGCCCTGAAAAACAAATATTTTCTAGGAGTGAGCAACCTGGCATCAGCCAAAATTGAATGGAACTACAAAAAGATTTTCCATAAGCACCTTCTTAGCCATTGGAACGATAGATCTTTTGATCTTAGTACTCCGCTGTATAAAGAAGATTTGGACAGCCTTACGGAAGGCTGCGAAAAACTGGATAAAATTCTTTATACTTATGAAATGCTCGAACACCATGAGAATATGGTTTCTTGTCTTAATACCAAATATGAAATCCAGCATTTTATAGGGAAAAATGATGAAGCGATACTTGTCAGGAACAAAATTGCCAATATAATAGAATCGAACGACTTTGTCGGGCTGAAGACGCGTCAAAACGAATTAATAAATGGACGTACTGCACATGAAAGGTTCATTGAAGCTTACACCTTAAAAATAAACGAAATTCAGGATCTCATAGCAAAAATTGGTATTGAAGTTCCCAAAGATATTCCAGACGACATTTATGAAAGAGAGGAAAGAAATCCTGACTGGACCATTACCACTTTTTTTGAGTTTAATTTCCCCGACTACAGTTTAATTAATTCCAAAACCTAAAAAAAAATATATGAACATTGAAAGAAGATTTGCAATAGTTATTGGCATCAACGACTACGACGAAAAGCCTTTAGATTGTTGCGTGAATGACGCTAAAGCCATTGCAGGTATCTTAGAGAGCAGATGCAAATTTAAGAGTAACGACATTCATTTAATTACTAGTGAAACTTCTAAACCTATAAAAGACATTACTGGGCATTTTGATCAGGCAATTAAAGCTATCCAAAGTGAAATTACTTTACAAACCGATTCGATATTTTTCTTTTTCGCAGGACACGGTAAATACCAATTTGATAATTCAGGCTTGAAGTTTCAGGATAGTTATATGCAAATCGCTGATATTTTTAAGACCATTAATGAAATGCAACCAAAATACCAGTGCTACGTTATAGATGCTTGCGAATCCGGAGGAAAGGTGCTTACAAGAGGTGAAGAAAGTGAAAATGATTTTGTTAAAAAATTTATAGCCCAAAGCACGGGAACTTTATTTATGTATGCCGCTTCCGAAAATGAAACGGCTAAAGAATACTCTGCTTTAGGTCATGGACTGTTTACTAATTATTTTTTGGAAGCTATCAATAATGATAGATTGTATGACGAGGGTATTTTGACACCAAACCGCATTCAGGATCATATTGCCAAGAGAACTTTGAAAGAAAGTAATTTTAGGCAAACCCCGGTTATTGAAAACAGGACCATTGGTTATTATCCATTTGCTTTCAACAGTGATTACTCTGAAGCGTCAACTTTAGTTCCTGATGCTGTCACACCAAATACCAGTGAATCTAGAAATTCAGAACCTAAAAAGGATGATACTATTACAAAACAATATTTTCCAGAAGTCCCTCGGGAAATTAGAGTAAAAATGTTTGATTCAATAAAACCAAGATTTGAAGATGCAATATTACAATGGCTTTCGTCTTTCAATTCTGAAGGTTATGAAATAACTGAATCGGATGATTTTGGGATTTTTCCGTCAGAAGCCGAAGATAAATTAAAAGATAGCATAGTAAACAAAAGTGTAAGCGAAAAAGTAGTTTCGATAGAAGGCATTTTTTCTTCCGAGCGTGAAATAGTAAAGCCCGATCCGATATTGGCTCTCGGTAGTATTGTAGAGGCAATGTTAAGAAAAAATGAACCGGAATATCGTTATTTTAATTACATTAACTGGAGTTCAAATAGTCTCTTATGCAAATCAGTTTTCTTTCGATCTGATGACATCAGAAAGGTATCGTTTGGATTCAGTTTTATGGTGTATCAGGCCGTTTATGGAATTGGACTTGCAGAGCTATCCTTTTATCTTGATTATAATGGATTCATCAATGATAAGCTGAAAGGGCCATTTACTTCAATTAAACCCTACAAGGTCAATGCACATACTGTAGATAATATTGGGGAAAGAATTTTACAGGGGCTGAAATTTCTTGAGGGGCAATCGATTGACTGGAACAAGAAAAGAGTCAAATCGATTGAAGATTTTGATGCAAAATCTAAGTAATGTCTTCTTAAGATAGTTTATACACTCTAATTCTGTTTAATAATTTTGAATATAGCTATTTAAACAAGCATTTTTAAAATTATGGAAATCTTTTATCTTTTCCAGAAGTACAGAATGTTTTTGTAATTCAATTTCAGCGTAGTCCCACGCCTGATTTTCTCTTTCAATTTTTTGTTCTCTTGTAAATGTTGGAACGGTAGATTTACCTGATAAATGATGACCGAATTCATTTAGTATCGTCCAAATTATATCTAATGGATTTTTGTATTACTTTTGCAAGGAAATCCTAATCCGGCATCCATCTTTTTCGAAAATATGTTGCGATGAATGTTCATCAGTTCCGGCAGAAATAATACAACCAGCCACTTCAATTTCATTGAAAATAATTTCTAACTCATTTCTATATAGCTCAAGATTTTCCTCAATGCAAAATTCTCGTAGCTTTTGTTCTTTTTTACTTAGAATCATTTTTAGGATTATTTTCCACCGTTAGTAATTTGCGCAGTGAAGACTTTGGCATCTTGACATTGTTTTTTTTGAAATAAGCTACAATTTCGTTGTCATTCAGCTGATGGACTCTGTCAAGACCATTACTTATTAATTGTAAGTACCGGCCCATAGGATTATTTGGAGGTAAATTTTCCTTATTTGTAAATGTCAATACAGGATAACCCTTATAATTATCTTCCAATTGAATTATTCGGTTATAAAAGTTATAATCGAAATCCTGAAATTTAAAATTATTAATAACTTCAAAATCTATATTGGTTGTTTTCCGGCCATTTTCAGACGCAAATAAATGCCTAAATTGTATTTCGCTTATGAGGTACAACCTTGCATAAGTCAAACTCCTCCCGTCTTTCTTTGTTGATATGAATCCAACACCGTGATTATTCCATGTAGTTGACTCTTTTGCAAAATAGAGCTTTCGATGGATTATGTAAGGCTCTGTTTCCCTGGGCCCTTCAAAATCATTATCGCAACGGCGATAGGGTTTTATTACGCCATTAACCTCCAATTCTCCACCTTGAAGATATATTAGAAATCGCTGTAAATCCATATTCGAGCCATAGCAAGCATACCAAATCATATTATTTCATATTTAAATTTCATTTTGCAATTGTTATACAGAATAACTACTCGAACATCCCAAAAACGTTAAGAGAAGATTATTTTTTCTTGTTTCTTCCTACTATTGATTTAATAAATTCATCTTTAGTTCTTGGCGGAATATACTCATCTAAATACTGGTTAATTTCAACTACTAAATCTTTGTATTCTAAAACCAAGTCCTTAGCATTTTTCTTCTTGATTTCGCCTCTTGAATTCATTATATATCCAATTGACTCGTTACACTTTCTAAAAGCCACACGAGGTTCCCGTTGTTGTTTTTCACATTTACCTTTGCAGATTTTGTCAACGGCAAATGGGCAAATGCATTCCGTGTATTCACTAAGGTTTGGATTTTACTAATAAACTTGTTATCGAAAGTGTCAATATTTCGGAGGATTTTCATTTTAGCACCAGTGCTCACAATAGATGAATTAAGAACAATAGTCCTAAATTCCAACTCCTTTTCGGGTGCGAAATACCTTGTAATAATTGTATTAATTTTTTCTTCGATTTCGTTAAGCTCGTAGATTATCCATCCCCGAATTTCTTCAATATTATATTCTAAAATATCCGTTTTGTCGGTGCTTTTGATGTCTGTATCCTGTGGGCCAATAGTAACGCCCTTTTTAATCATATTGAATTTTAGTTATCTTAAACCTTATGTACTTTTTATTTGCCACTTATAACAGCGGTTAGAAATTAGCAGTATCTGGGAATAAACCTTTGAAACGCCAATTTATCTGAAGTCAACTTAAATGTAGGTCTCTTTTATTTTTCTGTACTTGTCAAAATACTAGTCGATTTTGAACCCACATATTACTTGAATTCTAATGTTGCGATAACATCAAAAGGGATTTGATGAGATGTGAAATATTCTAACGTCCCATTTTCATTGTTTCTAATATCTGTAAATAGGCAAACTTTACAATCATCAGCCTTTAGATGGCCAGCCTTTAACTCTATAAATTCCACAGCCTTTAAAAGATCAGTTGTGTAGAGTTGATTGATAGCGTTCCAGAATTTCATTAACGCTGTATGCAATTCATCTAAAATTGGAAATATTGAGATTTTTGATTTTTCTATTAAGTCTTTTTTTACAGGCCCCCATTCTTTATATTCAGATAATAATTTTTGACAATCAAATTCAATTTTACCTTTGCCAATGAAGGTTTCGTCTGCCTGTTTTGTTGCTGAAATTTCAATTTCATCAATTGGCAATCCACAATGCTGCGAATAATTTCTTAGCTTGCATAAAAAACGGTATGAGAAAAACTCATCAAATAAACCGTTCGTTATTTTTTTAAACATGTCAGCCTGATCAGATGTTTTTCCAAATTTTCGTTTTATTGTTGTTTCACTATGATCGATGAAAGTTCTAAATGAGCTTAAATAGTTTAAAAATAGCCTATTGAAATTTAAATGCTGTTTATAGTACTCCTCTTTGTCTCCCGTCATTGATAAGGAATTATTTAGCATGTACTTAATTGCAATCGTAACAGTTTCTGTAAATTCATTACTATTGTAAATAACAATTTCAAATAACCTTTTTCTATTCTCGAAATGATTGACTTCCCAAATAGAGGAAAGAAGCATTTCGTAATTACTTTCGGAAACGTTGTCCATTAATTTGGTAAAATATCCTTTATCAGACTGTGATATAATTCCTAATCTTATTTCTGTAGGATTTGATTGATCTAGCATAGAGCGTTAAGAATTCAAATGATTAATCATATAATTTAAACGAAACAAATACTTAAACTTACGTGTTTAGTATTCTTTTAAGTTCGTGAATTAAAGAGTTCATATCTGTTGAACTTATATTTTTGCCAATATCAAAAGTATTTTTACTATTGTCACAGAAAATTTGCAGACTTTTGGAAATCAGTTCAAGTTTATTTACTATTTCATCCTTATTGATTATCGCAGAATTTTTCGTCCAATAAGATATAGCATCATTCGAGAGCCCATAAAGCGGTTCAGATTGCGATACATCATAATTGTTAATAATAGATAGGATTTTGCGTTCAAATAAAATCCTCTTAGCGAATCGTTTGCGTGTATTTTCAATTTTCATAAATTATTTTTTTAACTGCTGCCAGTTGTTCCAATGCCCAAGTTTCCGCCTCTTTAAATAATAGATTAAATGTCTCAATATTTAGATCTGGTTTTACGGTGGCCCTAGTGCTAGTATATCTTGCGTGAAGCAAAAGGTCATAATTTTTAGCACTCATTAATAAATTCAATTTATAAGGAACATGAGTTTCAAATAAGTATTGATTGCAGATTACAGGCAATGCTGATATGGCAATATTTCGTATGCACACGTATAGTAATCCAGCTTCGTAAATTAAGTTTCTAGGACATGCATTTACGGATTTTTGAATTGGCTTGAGTATCTCCAATAAAGAACTAATATCTTGCTCCGCAAATTTATAGTCCATTGGTTTACCTAACTGTTCTATAAAATCGTTTTGTGAGGTAGGTACAGACTCCTTATATAAATGCCAAGCAAATAGGTGACCCATTTCAAACAGTGTTTTTATTCTGCTTTCACTATACCAAGAAATTGAAATTTCGTTTTCAAATAGTATTTTTATTTCTCTCTCCAGTTCTGATGTAATGATCTGGCTTTTCTTTAAAACTACAAGTACATCATAATCACTGTAAGAAGTATTATCACCTCTTGCATTAGAACCAAAAACTCTAATTGAATTTACATTTTCAATATTGTGTTTTATCTCCATGAATATTTATTAAACATTATTCGGATGTACAATCCTAATGACAGATATCTTGCTAATATTATTATCGCAATTGAGATATTATCCGAGATTATGTGTTGTGGTATTGCTAAAAAAACTTTTGCAGCTGCTTTATAATTCTTATAAATACTACTCAAAAAAGTAATGAAACTGCTATTTGTTGAAAAACTGAGTAAAAATGAAATAATCAAAAGCAGAAGAAAAAGATTTACAACAATTTTCCAAGGGGTTTCCCCATGTCCCCAAATCAATTCATCAAGAATTAATTTGTAGTAATTAAACCTGCTCCTAAACCAATTTTCAAATCCGGCATATTTGTTTGAATAGTACGTTTCCTTCTTCGCTATGGCTCGCCTCCAATGTTCTTTATTTGCATCAATTTCTTCGAGTAAAAATCTTTTCGAGGCTTTTACATCACCTAATGAATTTGCATTTACTTTGTGATTTTGCAAAAGTAGAACCTTGGCGTTTGGCCATTCAGGAAGATTTTTTAAGACCTCTTTTAAGTTCACAATCGTGTACTTAAATAAGCTATAATGAAATTTACAATTCTCAAACTCAGCTTCTCTTAAATTGCTATCAAAAAACTTAGCACCAGTAAAATTACAATTTATAAATTTTACGTTTTTAAAATACACACGTTGAAAAACACAGTAGGAGAAGTCACAATTAGTTAAAGTTTTACCATTAGAGCTAAAGTCAATAAATTGCTGATGTTGAAAATTTGCAGTTGTGATATTATCAGTAAAAGCTGCATTTTTATTTTCTATAACTTTATATTGTGCAATCATGCGAAAAAGATTAGGCACCTAATATATAATAATAGTTTTTGAAATCTTACTTTTTGGCTCTAAATAATTCAAGTTTAGTTAAATCTAACTAACGTAGTTTCTTCTTTGAAACGAAAATCTGCATTGAATAGTTATTGAATTAAATACATATTCCTTACCTTTGTATAGTTAAAAAAAAGACTTTGAAAGTCTAGTGACCCTATTGGTGACCCTGTTTTTAAAAAATGTATTGAAAGCCCAGCATTTAGTGGGACTATTATAAAGCTTTTGGAGCCTCTTTCTCTGTTCCATAAAAAGCTTCATTTGTAATCGCGCATTTGAGGATCAAAGGGCATCTTACTATCAATATTATAATTGAGCAAATTAAAAATTACTATAATAAATTTTTATAACTTTGCTTCAACCACTGGATTAATGTGTTCTTACAAAAATTACTACAAATTGACAAAATACGGTAATTCAATTGAAAAATAGGTAAAAGTTTATTTGTTGTTATTTCGTGATATTTTGTTCAGATTTGTACCGTATTTGTACCTCGAGATCTGTAAACCCCAGTAAAACCAGGGCTGCTAATTTCTGCATCGGAAAATAAAATATCTTAATTTTCAAAAACCTGCATCTCCCTTAACTGACAAAAGCATACATAAACTCAAATCTATATTATATCCTAAAGCATATAATTTACACTCTTTTTATATTCACAAATAAATAGAGCTTTGAACAGCCTAGTCATATTATAGTTTTACTAAACTACTTAAACATGGCTAGCCTACTTTCCAATAAATTCAAATACTTTACTTTCATTTCCGTTGACAGAAAAGAGATTTCAATTAGTTCTTTCCATTTTGGAAATACTTGTTGCATTTTTTCTAAGATTACCGACACTGTTTTATCATTGAGTTGTAATCTTTCCTTAGCATAATAGTCAATAAAATCAGCGGCGCTTAAATTGCTTTTTTTTCCTTTTAATGTCAGTGCTATTTCTTCTTCAGCATTTTTAATTGCTATAGTAGAATTTAAGAAATCATAAACAGGAGTGAGCGTTGTTTTACCATTTTTAGTAATTAAAGAAAAGTTTTTCAAATGCATATCCTCATTACCGGTAAAATAACAAAAAAGAATTCTTTTGAAAAAATCAGCTTTTTCAATAGCAGGAAACGAACAGTACTCGTCAAGTACAGGAATCAATTTTTCCATCGTAAAACGATATTTTGTGTCTCTTGCATTCCCTGTTAATTGAGCAAAATCTTCTGTTGCGAACTTACTTCCTTTACCGTAACGGTCAAAACGTTTAATGAAATAAGACAAACTACCATCTTTACCATATAGCATCCCGTGAAATGGTACTTCTAAACCAAATACTTTAGCCATTCGCATAGTTACATCTTCATTTTCTGGTAATTGTGGAAATAAATCGTTTTGTGGCTTTATGATGTAGGTTCCAAATTGGTCTACAATTTTAAATTCTTGATCCACTATTGAAATAGCAGCGCTAAGCTTTGGTTGCACACCCTGAATGGATAGCTTTTTAGCTCTATTTGCGGCTTCCTGACGAAGTTCAACAGCTGTATAGGGTAAATCATTTAAATAAGTCAGCTTAGGAGCTATCATTCGAAGTCCTTTTTCACTGTACTTATCCATACCACACAATTCATACGTAATAGGACATCTATTCATCTTCCATCAATTTAACCGTTACTGCTCCTACTAAATCATTTCCCGTTGCTATCAGTTGAGAGAAATAATCTTTTTTGTCAATTTTAACAATACGTAGTAATCCCTCTAACATTACACCTTCAGGCAATAGCCCTTCAAAAAACGGTGGAAAGAATGTATAGCTATATTTTTTCTGAGTTGTAGGCATAGTCAATGAAACCGCTTCGCCGTTATAATTTTCATCATACTCAAAATAATAGTCATTTGCAGCAATTTCCGTTAAAATTCCAGCTCTTTTTCCGTGTGCAAATACAATTGCTCTTCTCATAATTATTTATTTAAAGGACTTTTGAATTCCACTTTAATATTTAGCACTCGGAGTACTGCAAAAAGATTGTTCAAACGAACTGTTTTTTTTTTTTTTTCAATATCAAAAACAGTGGTCTTGCCTACTCCTGCCAAGTCCGCTAGTTCAAGTTGTGTAAGTCCTGCTTTTTTTCGATGGTCTTTAATTAAAGCACCTAAATCAAAATCATCCATTATATACTGTTTTAGCGGTAAAAATATACAATTTAACAACACGAACGGCTTAAATTATTGAAAACTTTACTTTTTTACTGTTATAACAGTAAAATAATTAATAGAATGTAACATAGCATATGTTAAAAGTGATAAAAGGACTGTTTACTGTTAAGGCGGTAAAATTAATTAAAATATAAATGATAAATTTGTATCTGTGCTAGACTTCAATGAAAAGCAAATTATCTTTGTATATAACAAAATTGAAGAAAAGTTGTCAAAAGCTAAGCGACTCATTCCAATATTTTTTCAATCATATAAAGAACGCTTTTTATCATAAAAATAACGTTTAGGACGCAACAGTTTTTAAATGAATTAAAAATATAAATAGTTTTAACGAACACTAAAGATAGTTACTTAATCAAAATTCGTACTTCTTTTGTACACCTCTACCCTTCTAAACCCTAATAAATAAAGAGAAATTAGATATTGCATCGGCAAATAAACATACAAATTCCAACAAATAACTGCAAACTAAAACACAACAAAACCCTTGTAAATCAAGGGCTTTGTCTTTTTAATATGTTTATTTTTTGCACAAACTTTTTAATTTTTTTGTGTTTTTTGTACCGGAAAATAATCACTTTCCGATTGGAGCTTGCAATTCATTTAAATTCCTCATGTAAAATTGCCTATAAAATATAAACCCGAAACTAGCTTCCTTTGGTTGCTGTTCCGGGATTTCTATTATAGGTCGCTCCTTTGCTTTTGTGGTGGTTAAATTTATAAATACTTATTAATTTTTATCTAGTGGCAGAGTAACTATAAATGTACTTCCTACTCCTTCTTGACTAATCACGCTGGTTTTACCGTTATGTTTATCAAGATATTCTTTAACCAGTAGCAATCCCAAACCGGAACTTTCTTCATTATCCGTTCCTTTTCTATTTATCTTCTCTGACAGTGAGAACAAGTTTTGTATTATTTTTTCACTCATTCCGATACCATTGTCTTTTATGGAAATCTCGATGTTGTTTTCTGTCCCAACTCGCGATAAAATTTCAATACTTCCGCCAAAGGGAGTAAATTTAAATGCATTAGAAATCAAATTTCGGAAAACAGCATTAAGCATATGTTTATCACCTGAGATTGTGGTTTCAAACAAAATATTTTTGCTAACCTTAATTGCCTTTCCTTTGAATGATTCTTCCATTGTATTTAGAATAAACGAAATTTCATCATTAAGATTAATAGCTGCTGGATTGAATTTTATTAAGCCGTTTTGCATTTGAGACCATTCCAACAAGTTCTCCAATAATGAAAAGAGCGAATAGGCCGATTTATTCATTTTAGAGGCAAAAATTTCTATTTCTTCAGATTTCATGGATGACAAATCGTTCATTAACAAATCAGTCAATCCAAGAAAACCAATAAAGGGAGTGCGTAAATCATGCGATATAATGGAAAAGAACTTATCTTTTTCGGCATTGATTAATTTCAGGTTTTTTTCACTTTCTTTTAATGCCTGTTGTGCAGCGATAACATCAGTGATATCTCTGGTGTAACTCAAAACAGAAATAACATTTCCTTCCTTGTCAAATTCAGGAATCAAACTCCAATCCGTATGTGTTTCACCATCATTAATTGTAACTACTTCTTTTTGTTGTTTTCCGGTAATATAAACTTCTTCAATCTTTGCATCCCAATAGTTATAATCTGCTTCAGGAAATCCAAGTTCCTCGTGAGTTTTGCCAATAAAAACTTCTGGTTGCATTCCAAAGTAAAGCATTGTTGCCGGATTAGCATACAAATGCCTATATTCCCTATCAAAGCGCATGATAAGATCATTAGAACTTTCGGTCAATATGTGCGGTATTTATTTTCGCTTTCTAAAAGCGCTTTTTCAGCTTCAACTCGTTTAGATATGTTATTTATGATTACACTTCGCGCTTTTTTTCCTTCATAAATTAAAGATTTTGCTGATAACTCCGCAAAAATAATCTCTCCACTTTTTGTAATATGTCTCCAAAGTTCATGGTCAGCATTATACTCCGAAATGGCTTTTATTGCACTACTCATCAATGCAGGCATATCTTCCTCAGGAGTAATATCTTTCAATGTCAGCGAAAGAAACTCTTCCTTAGTATATCCATATTGATCAATTGTTGTTTGATTTACTTCAAGAAAGGCAAGGGTTTCCAAATCAAAAATCCACATAGGATTTGGGTTAGAATAAAATATTTCTTTATAAATTTCTTTACCTGAAAGCAATTCTGTTTCTAATTGCTTTTCGATTGTTACATCCCTTGAAACAGCATATATTCTATTGTTTTTTTCGCTTACTTTACCTTTCCACTCTAACCATTTATAGCTACCATCACTGGCACGATACCGACGAATGAAATTAATCACTTCCTGACCTTTGACCATATTGACAAATTCAAGAGACGTTTTCTCAATATCATCAGGATGTAGAAATTTCTCAAAAGGTTTTCCGACTAAATCTTCTTTAGAATAACCCAAAGTCGATTTCCAGGCAGCATTTACTTCGATAAAAAAACCATCATTTGATATAATAGAAAAAAGATCTGCACTAGTATTAAAAAAAATACTGTGCATAACATCATCATCCTGCGGTGCTAAATTATTATTTTTATTTTCGTTAGACATTTGTGGAAGAGTCTCCATAGAGACTAAATTATTAATATTGAGCTATAAATTAAGTGCAAAAATAATTAAATTAATTAAAAAAATAAAATCTGTTTACCATAATCATTTTAAAAACTTCTCGTCTAAACTGAGTCACTTGAGTACGAAAAAAATCCATTATAATTCTATTTAAATGAATTTATTATTGGTGTGCAAGATTTTTATAACCAACAGATTTCTTTAGTTTCTTAAATACTGAATAAAGAAAAAGCGGTATCTTTATTATATGAAAAAGCATTTCAATATTATTATTGCAGGAGCCGGAGGAATTGCCGAAGCCGTAGGTTTGATATTGATGGAATGGAGCGAAGTCACCCCTTCGCTTTTTATTGGTGACAGGACCCATTCGAAAGCTAAAAAAGTAGCTAATTGGATTCAAGAAGGAACAACTAAACCTTGTTTCATTAAGGATTTTCACCTTGATGAAACAGGCCTTACGGATGAAATGACAGCAATTTTTCGCCAAGGAGATATCATTCTGGACTGTCTACCGGGAAGCCAAGCACCAAGAATTGCTCAATTTGCCAAAGATTTTAATCTGCATTACGCTAACCTTACCGAATATGTTTCCGAAACAGAAGAAATAGTAGCTTTGGCAAAAAATACCAAAACCGGTTTTTTACTTCAGACAGGTCTAGCTCCTGGCTACATAGACTTATTGGCAAACGGGCTTTTTCAACAGTTTTGTTCTGATTTTAAAGTAGCCAAAGCGGATAAACTTGAGTTTAAAGTTGGCGCGCTTACCAAACATGCTGTTGCTCCGCATTATTATGGATTTACCTGGAGTCCAGTGGGTGTTGCTACCGAATATCTCGAAGATACCATTGTGCTAAGAAACTTTATAAAAACTACCCTGCCATCCTTATCAGAAAGAAAAACGATTATTATTGACGGCATAACTTACGAAGAAGACCTTACTTCAGGTGGCGCAGCAGATTTGGCTGATGCATTATCCGGAAAGGTATGCTCGCTCGATTATAAAACCCTCCGCCATCCTGGGCATTACGATTGGGTACAGCAGCAACTTTTAAATTTGGTAAATTTAGATAATTCCATTATCGATTTACAGCAAAAAATGGAAGCAATAATACCTCATATCGAAGACGACCAAATTATTTTATATGCCGCGGTAGAAGGAAAAGATGCGGATGGAATTTTACGCCGGCGAGAAATCTCCCAATGCATACTTCCTCAAAAAGTAGGAAAGCACCAATTAAGAGCCATACAAACCACCACGGCTGCTCCTTTAGCGCAAGCTGCTCAGCTATTGCTCGAAAATCCTCATAGTGGTGCTATTCTGCAAAGCCACATTGACCCAATAGCATTTTTAAACGGAAATTACATTGCCAGGGTCTACGGGAAAATGAAAACTTCATAAACTACTAATGAGTAAATCGAAATAAATATTCAAATAAAAACTTTTAAAGAAAAAAGCGATTTGTTTTGTACTTTTGAATATTTAAAGCAGTAAATCTACAAATACATAAGTGTCAGTAAATGAATACCTACTACATACATAACGGAAATGAAAGTACAGGTCCATTTGGGCTAGACGAACTAAGAAGTAAAAAAATTACTAAAACTACTCCTGTCTGGTGCCAAGGAATGGAAGACTGGAAATACGCAGAAGAGGTGATGGAATTGAAAACTATTTTAATGATAGTTCCTCCGCCTTTAAAACCTATCACTACGCCTACCCAAACGACAAAAGCTATAGACAAAGAACTTAATCCCAAAATTTTAGGAATTAAGAAAGATGTCTTTTTTCCGGTTTTAATTGTTTTAGTTTTAATAATTGGAACAGTAAGTTTTAATCTTTTTGAAGAAAATAGAAAAAATGTATTAGAGCAAAAAAATACGGTTACGGAAAGAAACAATCAACAATTTCTGATACAACAAAGAGAAATAGAGGAACAAAAAATTCGTATCGCAGAACAAGAACGCAAAGAATTAGAAAGGCTTACAACCGAAAGAAAGCAACAAATAAGTAGTCGGCTTTTAGATATTCAAAAACAGCTACTTGATGATATTAGAAATCTGGAAGAGGCAAAAAATAAGTTAGTTGAAGCAAACGATTTTGAATTTTTGAGAACAACCGACGAAAAAAGTGAAGAAATAAGCTTAATCCAAAGAGATATTGAACATTGGATAACTGAAATTGATAAACTTAGAAAAGAAAAAGATCAAATATATTTAGAACTGGAAAAAATACAGCCAAAAGTTAGTGGAGTTACCGACGTAAATTAGTTGGTGATTTTAATTAATTAGTGTTTTCTTAATATTAGAGAGCAATAAAAGTAGTATTCGTAAGCAATAAAGAAATCAATCACACTTCAACCACCCTGTGATACTCATTCGGGTATTTTGGGTTACCAAAACCTCATGCACCAATTCGTCACTCTTGAAAAAAACGGTTTTACCTTGAGTAGGTGAAATTTTTTGATTATTATTTATTTGATGAATTAACAACTCTCCGCCATCACTTTCCTGCCAATCACTATTCAAATAACTAATCATGGAGTACTTTCGACTTGGGTTGTTTTTGAACTGATCCAAATGCTTTAGATAAAAATCGCCTTTTTCATACAAGGAATAATGAAACTCATATCCGGTAATACCAGTATAACAACTTAAATTTAAATAGGTTATAAAAGCTTCGATTTGAGTAAAAAATTCGTTTTCGAAGGCATTATTATGCTTTTTATCCAACCAATAAATAGAATCACTTCGCACCGCACTATCGTAAGAAATAGATTCTGAGTTACCTGTTCCTGCTTCTATCAACAAACTCTGTTGGTTTAAGGCAAGTAAATTTTGCTTTAAGCTATTCGCCAAAGCGTCACTTAAAAAATGTTCGGATATACCCACACTATTTTCAATATAAGAGGCTATTAAATCCTCAAAGCTGTTTTCCATGTCTTTTTTGTTAACTGCAAATACAGCCAACGGGACAAGGTAGACTAAATAAAATCGTTACTGGCTCATTATGAAATAAATAAAAATTTAAAGTGCAAAATCGTTCATATAAAGTAAAACACAATGACAATTATAAACATATTAGTCATTTAAGAAACTACTAAATTATAATTCCTTAAATGACTTACATGGTTTAAACCTTTTAGGTATTTACAACTTACTGATATAACTTCCGTAGATATCTTTAAATTGATAACCATCAGCAAAGCGATCTTTACTAAGTTTTTTATATTCTACCAATCCCCAAAGTATGAATTCTTTCATGAAAAACTTATCTTCTTTTTCTAATTCCGGTTGGTATTTCTTGATTAAAATTTCTAAGGGAACAATACTTCCTAAAATTCTTTGATACTCTTCATCTGAACAATCATCCAATAATTCAAAACCGCTTTCTGCAAAAAACCATTCGATGATATCCGTATAAGGTGTTTTCTCGTCTTGTTTTTCCAGTTTTTCAATTTTTGGAAAATAGGCAGGAAAAAAAGTATGAATGGCATCACCCAATAAATGTTGAGCCACTAAGGCTGCACCCTCCTGCTCTCCTTCATAAACTAATTCTACTTTACCTGTAATTGCTGGAATAATTCCCATAAAATCAGATAATCGTAAAGTCGTTTTATCCTCTCCTGATTTCAACGCTCTTCTTTCTGCAGTGCTTAATAAATTTTCTAGAGCAGTGATACTCAATCTTGCACTCACACCGCTTTTATTATCAATGTACTCGCTTTCTCTGGCTTCAAAACTAATTTGTTCCAATAAATCTCTCGCTAATGAAGGAACATAAACCATATCACTTTGGCTAACATCCAGTTTAGCTTCCTGCTCTGTAATTGTTCTGGCAATTTTTATAGTATCAGGGTAATGCGTTAAGATTTGAGAGCCAATTCTGTCTTTCAATGGTGTAACAATACTTCCACGATTAGTATAGTCCTCCGGATTTGCAGTAAAAACAAACTGCATATCTAGTGGCATTCTTAATTTGAAACCTCGAATCTGGATATCACCTTCTTGCAATATATTGAACAATGCTACTTGAATTCGAGCCTGTAAATCTGGTAATTCATTGATTACAAAAATACAACGATTAGCACGCGGAATCATTCCAAAATGTATTACACGATCATCAGCATAAGAAAGCTTTAAATTCGCTGCTTTTATTGGATCTACATCACCTATTAAATCTGCAACTGTAACATCTGGCGTGGCTAATTTTTCGAAAAAACGATCGTTTCGGTGCAACCAAGAAATTGGAGTTTCATCTCCCTTGATTTCAATTATATCTTTGGCAAAACGTGAAATGGGTTGCAAAGGATCATCATTAATTTCCGAACCAGTCACAAAAGGAATGTATTCATCTAATAATTCAATCATTTTGCGTGCCAGTCTCGTTTTGGCTTGACCACGAAGACCTAATAAATTAATATTGTGACGCGATAAGATTGCACGTTCTAATTCGGGAATTACGGTATTCTCAAAACCGTGTACTCCTTCAAAAGTGGGTTTTCCTAATTTAATTTTTTCTCTAAGGTTGGTACGCAGCTCATCCTTGATACTTTTGCCTTTATAACCTGATTCTTTTAATTCTCCTAGTGTTTTTATATTTTCTATTTTCATGTGATTGTCTTTCGTCTTGTTTCTTTTCTTTAATCCTTTATTTTATTCTTTTTTTACGATTTGTTTCATAATCTTCAAAAATCATTTCTCCTAAACCTTTCAACCCGGTATAGAATGCTTTTCCTTGGTTAGCTTCCGTAAATCGATTGACAAACTGTTGTAAATACGGATCATTAGCAATCATGAAAGTGGTGATGGGAATGTGCAATTTTCGGGCCTGCTGCGCCTGACTGTAGCATTTATCCACAATATATTCGTCAAGTCCATTGCTGTTCATATAATACGAACCGTCTTTTTCACGAACACAACTTGGTTTACCATCTGTAATCATGAAAATTTGCTTGTTGGTATTTCGTTTCCTGCGGAGAATATCCATGGCCAGTTGTAAACCCGCAACCGTATTGGTGTGAAAAGGTCCTACTTTCAAATAGGGCAAGTCTTTGATTGCAATCGTCCAAGCATCATTTCCAAAAACCAGAATATCTAAAGTGTCTTTTGGATAACGCGTCGTAATCAATTCAGCCAGAGCCATTGCCACTTTTTTAGCAGGTGTGATTCGGTCTTCACCGTATAAAATCATACTGTGACTGATGTCAATCATCAAAACGGTACTCATTTGGGATTTGAATTGGGTTTCTTCGACGACCAAATCGTTTTCAGTGAGCATAAAACTTTCTACTCCATTATTGATTTGGGCATTGCGTAAACTTTCGGTTAACGAAATCCTTTCTAGTCCATCACCAAAATGAAACTCTCGAAATTCCCCCGTATGTTCATCTCCATTTCCAGAATGTTTTGTTTTGTGATTGCCACTTCCAGATCGCTTTAAGTTCCCAAAAATGTTATCTAAAGCTTGTTGCCGAATGGCCCGTTCGGTTTTTGAAGTGATTATAATTCCTGAAGTACCATCTTCTTTGAGTTCATCACGGATGTACCCTTTTTTCTTTAAATCTTCGATGAAATCATCAATGGTATAATGTTCATCAGTCAGTTTATACTCCTTGTCTAATTCTCGCAACCAATCAATCGCTTCATCAAAATCTCCTGAAGTATGTGTGATTAATTCTTTGAAAATACCAAAGAGCTTATCAAAGGGAGACTGAAATGGGGCTTCGTATTGCTTGAAATAAAAACCTTTTTTATTATCATTTTTCATAGACAATAAAATTACATTAATAAAAAATGTACTCTGTACAAACGTTTATTAATTTTTAGTTAAAAACAGTAAGCCAATATTAAGCCGGTTTTTATAAAATAAAAATTAATTAAAAAATTTCCCATCGACATAAAACCAACTACCGTTTTCGAATATGAAAGCAGAAAATTCGTGATGGATTTGTTTTTGAAGGTTTGTATCCAAAAAATAGGCTTTGAATTCAACCGTTTTCGCTGTAGCGTTGATAATTTCTAATTTAAGCCATTGATTACTGCTAGCCCAATTTAGAATTTCGGATTTAGAGTGGTATTTCCTTTTAGAAAAATGAGTTGTAGCCACTAAATATTCAGCGTGAAGTGTGGCATAAGCGGAATAACGAGATTGCATTAAGGATAAAGCCGTTGGGGCTTTTTGATCTCCTAATATAAAAAGTTCACAACATTCCTCAAAAGTTTTTGAGGAACCGCAATAGCATTTTTTTTCAATCATTTTTCAATGAAAATTTTTAATTTGAACCTGTAACTTGTCCGTCAAGCCCAACAATTTTTTGATGCAATTGATTTAATAATACTTGATAGCGACTTATTTCCATTAGGTCTTCATCGTCTTCAGAAAAATCAAGCAATTCGTCCAGTTCCTCACTCACTTCAACTAATTTATTGCTGGCTTCTCGCGCATTCTTTTCGGCGATAAAATCAATTATTTCCTGCACATTACTTTTTATTGCGTCAAATTTATCTTTTTGCATACTAGTATTTATTGATTACTCTCGGAAGAATTAGTTTCGTTAAACTTCTTTACAATTTGCTTTAATTTTTCTTTACGATCTCGCTCAGCTTGCTTTGCTTTGTCCTGCGCTTTATGCAGTTTATCGTTGTGTTTCTTGATATTCCCTTCATTATTTCTACTCATTTCCTTTACTCTTAATTATCACAAATCAATTATTTGATTCAAAACTTGTGCAAAGTTCGGGTTATTTATTCAAATTTAGATTGTTTTTGTCTTGATTATCGATTGGATTCAAGATTCACTCAGACTAATTAGCAACTTTCTAAACGCAAAAAAATAATAAAAATAAGATATTACTTATAGAAAAATCAAACTTTATTGCGAAAATTAAATCCGAAATTTAAATAGCGTTGATAAACTATTATGTATTAATACAGTATGGACTACTCCAGTAGTGTCAGAAAATTTCTTTGCAATCAATTAGCGACTTGTGCTAATTAATTATTTTTTTTTTATATTTAGCCATTAGTAAAAAAAAAGTCTCAAAGCCGATCAAATTATCCTATGATATTAGAAAAAAAATGGACAAAGTTTATTTCGTGGTTTTTAAATAAACCAAAAACTACAGGTCTGCTTGTGTTCCTTTTTTTAAGCCTAGTTGTTGGCTATATTGTTTATCAACAATATCGAATAGTTAAAGAAGATGAGCACACGGAAATGAATAACACGCTACAAAGCGTTCATCAAAATATAGAACAATCCCTAAGAAACTGCTATACTACTACATTAACTTTAGCATTAACTATAAATGACAAAGGTGATCCAGAAAATTTTGATGCTATTGGAAAAAAACTATTAGAATCCAATCATAGTATTTCTGCCGTTCAACTAGTGCCAAAAGGAGTGATCAAATATGTTTATCCAATGAAAGGGAATGAGGCTGCGATGAACTTAAATATTTTAGCTCCTCCTTATCTTAAGGAAGCACTAAAATCGATTGCAACTCAAAAAATGTATTTTGCTGGTCCTTTACAATTAAAACAGGGAGGTGTTGGAATTGTTGGACGTTTCCCTGTTTTTCATAATAACGTTTTTTGGGGATTTTCTGCTGTAGTCATTAAATTGAATCATTTATTAGAATATTCAGGCATTAATAATGTTGATGGATCAAAATATTATTTTCAGATATCCAAAAAAAATCCAGTTACCCTACAAGAAGTTTTTTATTTACGCAATACAAGTAATTTTTCTAAAAAATATCACATTTCTGCATCTATTCCTGATGGAGAATGGAAATTATACCTAATTTCTAAACATCAGAATTACCTATACTACCAAATTTTAATTCCAGGAATTTTAGGTCTTATTTTTGCAGCAGCTTTTGGTTTCACTATAACTTCTCTTTTAAGAATGCCTAAAGAATTACAGCTTTTAGTTCATAACCAGGCAACGAAACTTTTGAATAGTGAAATAAAATACAAGTCGATTTTTGATCAGGCCGCAGTAGGAATTGCTTATGTCGATTCATACACCGGTAATTTTCTCGAAGTCAACAAGCAAAATTGTATCCTACTTGGGTACTCTGAACAGGAAATGAAAGAGCGAAATTTTCAATCCGTAACGCATCCTGATGATCTAGAAGAGGATTTGATGAATATGGAAAAACTAAAAGAAGGGAAAATCCGAAAATATGCAATGGAAAAGCGATACATCACGAAAAAAAATGATGTTATCTGGGCAAAACTAACTGTTTCACCACTTTGGGATATTGGTGAGAAACCCACAACCCACATTGCAATTATCGAAGACATTTCATTAAAAAAAGAAGCAGAGGAATTAATTGAAAAAAGTGAGATCCGATTCAAGAGCTTATTTGATGATTCACCCTTACCATTGCGAGAAGAAGATTTTTCGGAAGTAAAAATATATCTGGAAGAATTAAATTTGCTGGGAAAGAAAGAAGATGAAATCACACATTTTTTATCTAACAATCCCGCTGTATTAAACAAATTGAATTCACTTATTAAAATTATAGATGTGAATCATGCCTGTTTAAAACTTTTCAACGTTAAAAGTAAAGCAGAATTGATTGAAAATAGCAGTGTATTATTTGAGTTTAATTGCAAATATGAATTCATAAAGCAATTAGTTGCAATCAGTCAAGGTGAAAAACAATTTATTAACGATACCAAAATTAAAAATATAAATGGTGAGTTTCGTGATATAAATTTAAGGTGGAATATAATACGAGGCTATCGAAAAACACTTGCGAGAATTATTGTTTCTACTGAAGACATTACAGAGCGAAAAGCAAGTGAGAAACTTATTTCGGATACCCAAATTCGAACTGAATCTTTAATCAATACAATAGACGGAATTGTTTGGGAATGTAAAATTAAAGACCTTGCCTTCTCTTTTATTAGTCAAAAAGTCGAAAAAATATTAGGTTATACTCCCGAAGAATGGTTGGCAAGTGATACGTTTTGGCTAGATCATATTTATGAAGAAGACAAGCAATGGACAGTAGATTTTTGTGCTTCTAAGACCATGCAAAATTTACATCACGATTTTGAGTACCGAATGGTTGCTAAAAACGGCTCGATCGTTTGGCTGAGAGATATAGTAAATATTGTTTTCGAAAATGGAGAAGCAGTAAGTTTACGAGGTATTATGATTGACATTACAAAAACTAAAACAGCCGAAAAAGAATTAAATGATTCTTTCAATTTAGTTACTGAGCAAAATAAAAGACTTCTTAATTTCTCTTATATCGTTTCTCATAATTTAAGATCACATACGAGCAATATTTCTTCAATTATGGATATAATTGAAATCTCGGAATCAGAAGAAGAAAGGAATGAAATGATCCAGTTATTGAAATCTATTTCTAATTCCTTGAATGAAACCATGCTTCACTTAAACGAGGTCATCAATATTAGAACTAATATAGGTTTAGTATCAGAATCCTTAAATCTAAAACAATATATAGATACGGCGCAAAGGGTCCTAACCGAGCAAATAACACTAAATGATGTTGCAATTACCTCTGTGATACCGCACGACGTCATGGTAAATTATAATCCGGCGTATCTGGAAAGTATACTTTATAATGTTATCTCTAATTCAATTAGATACAGGCATCCGGAACGAAAACCAGCAATTTCAATAAAATGGTTTTTAGAAAAGGAGTTAAATGTATTACAAATTTCAGATAATGGAGTTGGAATAGATCTTGTTAAAAATGCGGATAAAATTTTTGGAATGTACAAAACATTCAGTAATAATGCTGATTCAAAAGGAATTGGACTATTTATTACAAAAAATCAAATTGATGCCATGGGAGGCAATATAACTGTAGAAAGCGAACCTAATATTGGGACTACATTTAAAATTTATATTCAATGAGAAAAAAAACAATATGGGTAATAGACGACGATACTATATATCAAATTATAGTCAATAAAATTATTCAAAAATCTGAAATGTTCTCTACCGCAACTTCTTTTAAAAACGGTAAAGAAGCGATAGATGCTTTAACTCATTTAGCAAAGCAGGATGAATTGCTACCAGATATAATATTATTGGATATTAATATGCCCATAATGGATGGATGGGAATTTATGGAAGAAATGACAATTTTGAAGCCTTCAATGACCAAAAAAATGATTGTTTATGTCGTAAGTTCTTCCATTGCTATAGAAGACAAAAACAAATCGAAAATGTATCCAGATATATTAGGATATTTATCTAAACCTGTAAACATAAACGATTTAACTTTAATTGCCTCAAACGATTAAAGTACCTTAATAAATTTTGGGAATTGTTGATTTTAATCCTTAATGACATAAATCTGTCATTAAGGATTAAAAGCTAAACGATTTCTCTTTTTATCTCTTCCAAAGTTTTACGGGTAAATATTAATTCGTCGATAATTTTTTTTCGCAAAATGTTCAAATCATCATATTCAAAATACTTTGCCCATGATGTCAACGCAAAGAGATTCCTAATTTGTTTGATTCTTTTTGTGGTTTCAAAACTTGTGCGAAGAATGGCTTTATTATCATAATTCGGATTGTTTTTATGCTGATAATTGACAGTCTGTTTCAAATAATTTGCTTCTAAATAATACAACTCATCCACTGGATTATCATGATAAAAATTCTCCCAAGGAGCAAAACCTAATTTAATTTTAGATTCTGATTCTGGCTCCAGTGGCTCCAATCGCCATTTGCTATTAGCTAACCGGCCCCAATGATTTGACAACCGATACATTCCTGATTTAGAATAATAATAACTGCTCCCTGCTTTACTTTGGTACTGAACTACCAATCCTTTGAGGCTACTCAATGACACTTCCTGAAACACACAAAAGGTATTTTTGAATGAATTGGGATTTGGACGAAATATTTTTTCCATAAAACAAAGGTAATCAGAAAGTCTAAAATAGAGCAAGACAAATAATATTTGATTAACTTTGCAAACTAGAATTTCAATAAATAAAATAGATCATGACCAAAGCTGCAGACGAAAAGATGTTACAAAAAGGTGTATATACCGGAATAATTGAAAAAGATGAAAACAACAATTTTTTTTGTGGTGTATATCTTTTAGATTACAAAATGGTTCAGGCTAAACATACTGTTGGAGATTGGATTACAATAAAATCCATAATCGAAAATCCAAGTGATATTAGTTATAATAAATATCAGAAAAAGTCAAAAAACTTTGACAAAGCAAATAATAAGCCACAGCAATAAAAATCGTTGAACCTTATTTTCAAATAAAATACCTAAATATTGGTCACTTTTTTTTGAAAATTTTTTAGTCATAAACTAAAAAGTTAAAAAAAAGTGTACCTTTGCAAAAAATTTGTCGATTTTGAAATCAAATTATATTGATTTTATATTAAAAGACAAGTAGTTACCATATTTATGAAAAAAATAGTTGAATACCGCAAACTACTAAATGTAGACAAAACCGCTGAGCTTAAAGATTTGAAAACGATTTATCGTAATGCTATGAAAGAAGCACATCCTGACAAATTTTCAGGAGATGAAGCTGGATTAAAAGTTGCTGAAGAAAATAGTAAAAAAATTATTGAAGCTTATCATTTCTTAGTAAGTATCAATCCGGAAACTCTTAAACAAAACTTACCAGAATATACTGAAACTATTGCTACTGCAACAATTTCAGATTATAAGTTTGTTGAAGGTCGATTGATCATCAATTTTTCAAATGGTAGCGTTTACGAGTATATTAGTGTACCAAAAGCAACTTATGTGAAAATGGTCAATGCAGATTCTCCTGGAAGATTTGCAAAAAGACATATTCTTAATTCTTTTACTTGGAGAAAAACGATAAACCAAGATTAATTTTTTAAGATAAAATATCCAAAGCACCCTATAAACGGGTGCTTTTTTATTTTAATACAGTTTTATTTTTTGTTTTCAAAAAATCTTTCAAAAAACAAGCTTGTGTAATAAACTTATATTTAATAATTTAGCAACTCCAAGTAAATATAAACCTACAAAATAAAATAATGAAAGATCCTTGCGAAATATTTAAGTCCCAACGCAAAAAAGCACAAGAAACGTTGGACATATTGCAGCTACAAAAATCTCAAATAGAATTAGATCTTGAATTGAATCCTATATCTGCTGATCTAAACAAAAAATTAAGACAAATCAATTTAGACATTAAGATTACCGTTAATGAATTAGAACATGCCGACAATAGCAATGCTACATGTGAAATTAATCATCCTACTCCAATAAGGAACAACTAATTATACTTCTAAATTACATCCAGTCTGTAACCTTTTCCATTACTCGAAGGTATGATTATGTTGTTACTACTAATTATTTTAATTGAAATTAAGTAAAACCACTACTAATCAAATAGTTACAGTATCGCGTTTTTTTAAAAATAGAAATCAAAAAAATTTACAAATTTGATTTAGTATAATAACTCCAATTATTTCGCTTTTAGCAACCCGAAAAGCTTATTAAGAATAAAAAACTATAACAAAAATTTAAGTGCTAAAGTTATAGATAATTTATTTTTTTAAATACTTTTGCTGACTTAACTTAATTAACTAAATAAATAATGAAAAAAATAATTTTATTACTTTCTGCTGTTGTGATCTTGACTTCTTGTACTAAAGATAAATATACCATCTCAGGTACTGCAACAGGATTTGAAAATGGAAAAACAGTGATCATGGAAACCCAAAATGAAAATGGTATGGGAATGATTGCTATTGATACTGTAAAAATTGAAAATGGTAAATTTGAAATTAAAGGAAAAGCTTTAGAGCCTTCTTTTCATACATTACAAATTGAAGGAACACAAGAAAAAATTCCTTTCATTTTAGAAAATGGAGATATTACAATTGTAGTAAATAAAGATACTCTTCAAAAATCAAAAGTTTCGGGTACATACAACAATGATGAATATGTAACTTTCAACAAGGAAATCACCCAAGTTCAAAAGAAGTTAATGGATTTCCAAACGAAAAACATGCAAGCAATGAATGCTGCACAGCAAGCTAAAGATACTGTTGTAATCAATGGTTTGATGAAAGATTTTGCTAAAATCCAGCAAGAAGTTGGTGAAGCTTCAAAAGCTAAATATGTTGCTTATGCTGAAACTCACCCAAAATCATTTATTTCTGTTTTAATTATTCAAGGAATGTTGAATGATCCAAGCGCTGATTCTAAAAAATCTGAAAAAATGTACAATGGCTTAGAGGAGTCTCTAAAAAACACGAAGCCAGGTAAAGCAGTAAAAGCAAAACTTGCTGAAATGAAATCACCTTCTGTTGGAACTACTCCTCCAGCGCCGGCTCCAGCTCCAGCAGCTGAAGCTAAATGAAGAGCAGATTTTTCTGGTCCTAATCCTGAAGGGAAAATAATTTCTCTGAAAGAATGTTTAGGAAAAGTTACAATCGTTGATTTTTGGGCTTCTTGGTGTGGACCATGTAGAGCAGAAAATCCAAATGTTGTAGAAATTTATAAAGACCTGCATTCAAAAGGTCTTAATATGGTTGGAGTGTCTTTAGATAAAGATGCTAAAGCTTGGAAAGAAGCAATCGTAAAAGATAAATTGACTTGGAACCATGTTTCAAATTTAAAATTTTGGGACGAGCCTATTGCCAAACAATATAAAGTAGAATCTATTCCAGCCACTTTTATTCTTGATGCTTCAGGAAATGTAGTTGCAAAAGATCTAAGAGGTGAAGAATTAAGAGCGAAAATTATAGAGCTTTTAGCTAAATAAGCTCAATTATTAGAATAAACTAAAAAATCTCCCTAGTGGAGATTTTTTTATTTTATTCAATACCAATGCTTTAAAAATAATACTAAAATTAAGTGTAAATATAGTTTGGAAACTTCAAAACAGTTTCTATATTTGCACCCGGTTAGCACAATAAGCAATGCTTGTTGAGTCTTGGGGAGATACTCAAGCGGCCAACGAGGGCAGACTGTAAATCTGCTGTGTAAACTTCGCAGGTTCGAATCCTGCTCTCCCCACTAAAACGTTTCAAGCAATTGAAACGTTTTTTTATATAAAAATTTGTGGGCTCTCCAACCCCCAAGTAAAGGGATATTGGAATGCTATCTCCACTAAAATGTTTAATGTTTTATTTCGTGAAAATAAATTCAAAAAAATCCCATCTCCTTTTTCAAAGAGATGGGATTTATATATTTCTAAATGCCTTTTATTACTCCAAAATGAAACTTACACTGACATTAGCAGTAATATTGATTTCTCCTACTGCCAGCGTTTCTCTTGGAGCTTTAGTATCGCTCATTTCCATTGATTTCATGGCCATATACACCGGTTGTGGATAATAAGTCTGTGAATTGTCAGATATCGTCATAGCGCGCCCTACTTTTTGTCCCAGAACAGAAACATAATCCTCCGCTTTCAATTTTGCCTCTTTCATCGCTAATTTTCTAGCTTCAGACTGGTATTGGGCCAGCTTTGATGATTGAAAGGTTACATTATCAATTCTATTAATTCCCTGGTCAACTAAACCATCCATTAATTCATCATATTTTGATAAATCTTTTAGCAAAATCTCCACAGTTTGAGTTGCATTATAGCTATGTTTCTTTTTTTCATAATCGTATTGCGGATTCAAAGAAACACGTTGGGTCTTGTAATCTGCAGGATCCAAATTCATTTTTTTAATAAATCTTAAAACGGCTTCCATTTTTTGATCATTGTCTTTTTTAACGTCTTTAGCGTTATTCCCTTTGGTTTCAATAGTTGCAAGTATAGTCGCCTGATCTGGAACAACCTTTACTTTACCTTCCCCATTTACATTTATTTGCGGAATTTGTTTAATTTCTTGACCATAGGATACAGTCAGAAATAGAATCGATAGAATTAGTAACGCTTTTTTCATCTTAATGTAGTTTAATTATTTGTTGTAATATTCTTTCAAAAGTTGTGCCATTCCTTATAGTTTACCCATTTTTTCCATAACGAAAAGAATAACGATAGGAATAGCTAATAAAACCACCATTAAGGTATGATCTACGAACAATTGAGGGTCTTTTATTAAAGTAATCACATAACCTCCAATAGCACCTCCAAAATGAGCTGTGTGACCAATATTATCATTTTTAGCTTTCATCCCATAAATGGAATACATTAAATAAAGAATTCCAAAAAGATACGCCGGGATAGGAATAACGAAAAATATACCCAACATCATATCTGGCTGCAAAAGTATAGCCGAATATAAAACACCGGTAACAGCACCTGATGCCCCTACGGCTCTATAACTGTAATCGTTTTTATGCAACAGCATCGTCAATAAGCTTCCAAAAATCAAACTCCCGATATAAATCAAAGCAAAAGAGAAATCTCCCAAATACTCAATAACAACAGGCGCAAAAAAATATAGCGTTAACATATTAAAAATCAAATGTGGAAAATCAGCATGAAGAAATCCAGACGAAAACATTCGGATTTGTTCTCCGGCTCGGATACTGCCTACATGAAACTCATATTTTCTAAAAAAAGAAAGGTCATTAAACCCTTTGTAACTCATCAATACATTAGCAACTATTATTCCTATTAAAATGGCATTCATAAAGTATATTTATTTTGAGTTGTAAATGTAGTGATTCTCCTAGATCTCACTAGTAAGTGTTCAAAACTTATATCGATATTCCTTTTTGCCGTATATTTGCATAAAAAATTACTGAATGCAATTTCTTATATTTATAATAGCTTATCCATTTCTATGGATGATTTCTATTCTTCCTTTTCGCATTTTTTATTGGTTATCTGACTTCGTCTATTTTATAGTCTATTACATCATTGGTTACCGAAAGAAAACCGTTAGAGCAAACTTAGCCTTGGCATTACCTCATCTTAATGATGAAGAACGTCTTGTCATCGAGAAAAAATCCTATAAGCATTTATGCGATATGTTCATGGAAATGATAAAAACCATGACCATTTCGTCTGAAGAAATGAACAAAAGATTCGTAATAACAAATTTGGAGGTCATTAAGGACTATGAGAAAAAAGGAAAAAGCATCATGCTAATAGCCTCTCATTATGCAAGTTGGGAATGGCTGATTACACTGAACCAAAAATTATCGTTTCAAGGTGTAGGTGTATATAAACAATTAGCCAATAAATATTTTGATAAACTCGTGAGAGACATTCGATCAAAATACAACACGGAATTAGTTCCAACCTATAAAACAATTCCATTTATTTCTAATAATCAAAAAAATGGCATTCATTGTGTATATGGATTAGCCAGTGATCAATCTCCGAAAGCAGACCGGATATTTCATTGGGATAGTTTTATGGGTGTCGAAGTGCCTGTTCATACCGGTCCTGAAATGTTATCCAAAAAATATGATATGACCGTTGTTTTTGCCAAAGTAAAAAAGGTAAAAAGAGGGTATTACGAACTTACCATAATTCCTATTAGTGACAATCCAAATTCAGTTCCCGACTTTGGGATTACTCATATCTTTATAAAAGAAGTAGAAAAACAAATATACGAAGCTCCTGAATATTATTTTTGGACGCATAAAAGATGGAAACACAGAAGGTAGTAGTCAGTTTATAGTATTCAGTTACAGTTTTCAGTCGCAGTTTCCAGTTAAAAAAAAATCACATATTATAAGCAATAGCGTTTATGATATGTGATATTTTTAGTTCTATTAAAACCTCAACTTTTTACAATGAAAACCAGCTTTTCACCAATTGATCTTCTAAAGGTTTTGCGTCTTTATTTATAAATTCATTTGAGACAGCATTGTAATCATAGTCCAAAGCCCAAATTTTGTGGTTTTCAGCCAATGCTTTTATCCCGTTGCAGACGAATTCTATTTCAGCATTTGTAGTGGTGGGATGAATCGACATTCTGATCCAACCCGGCTTTCTGATTAAATCACCTAAAGTAATTTCGTCAATTAATTTATGGGAGGTTTCTTGGTCTACATGCAATAAAAAATGGCCATAAGTTCCGGCACAACTGCAACCGCCACGAGTTTGAATTCCGAATTTATCATTCAGCAATTTCACTCCTAAATTGAAATGTAAATCCTCAATAAAAAAAGAAATCACCCCTAATCTATCCTGATGTTGACCGGCAAGAATTTTAATGTTTGGTACATTCCCTAATGATTCGAAAACATAATCCACGATTTCGTGCTCGCGTTTTAGAATATTATCAATTCCCATTTTCTCTTTCAACTGAACTGCCAATGCCGTTTTTATGACTTGAAGAAAACCAGGTGTTCCACCGTCTTCCCTATCTTCAATATTATCAATATACTTGTGTTCTCCCCAAGGATTTGTCCAACTTACAGTTCCGCCTCCAGGACAATCAGGTACCAAATTCTGATACAATTTTTTATTGAATACCAAAACGCCACAAGTCCCGGGTCCGCCAAGGAATTTATGCGGGGAAAAGAAAATAGCATCCAAATAACTTTCCGGATCTACAGGATGCATATCTATTTTTACATAAGGCCCAGAACATGCAAAATCTACGAAACACAATCCATTATGCTGATGCATCAATTTTGCTGCTTCATGATATGGGGTTTTAATTCCTGTAACATTGGAACAAGAAGTGATTGAAGCAATTTTGAAACTTCTATCTTTATATTTTTCAAGCAGTATTTCTAAATTTTCAATACTGAACAAACCATCTTCAGTGGACGGGATTACTTCAACATCAGCAATAGTTTCTAACCAAGAGGTTTGATTGGAATGATGTTCCATGTGAGAAATAAAAACAACTGGCTTTTTTTCGGCTGGAATAGTGATGAAATCTTTTAGGTTTTCTGGTACTTTTAATCCCAAAATACGTTGAAATTTATTGACAACACCTGTCATTCCTGTTCCATCGGTTATTAAAACATCATCTGTATTTGCATTAACATGATGTTTTATAATATGACGCGCCTGATGATATGCTTTAGTCATTGCTGTACCAGAAACTGTAGTCTCTGTATGGGTATTGGCCACAAAAGGACCAAATTCATTCATCAATTTTTCTTCGATAGGGCGATATAAACGACCACTGGCTGTCCAATCCGTATAAATAATTTGTTGCTGCCCGTAGGGAGTTTCAAATTTTTGATTGATTCCAATAATGTTATCGCGAAACTGTTGGAAGTATTGTTCTAATTGAGTTGGCATTTCTGTGGTGGTCATTGTTACTTAATTTGAGTTCAAAGATATAGATTTTTACTAAATAGTCTTTTTCAAATATCGTTAATCCATGAATAAACTAAATTAAAAAAATTGGCTAAATGTAAACTAGCTGACAAAGAATAAACCTGATTACTTTTAAATTTGATTACTTGATTAAGTATGAATTAAAATCCATTTTGATTATGAAAAAAATTGCATTTTTATTACCCCTCTTCTTTACCTTACTTTCCTGTGAGATTGAAGGTGAATTGACCAGGAAACCAGAGCAAGCTGCTGCAATTCCTGAAAATACACTTCCTGCATTTACAGGTGATTTTATGCCAACTTCAGGCATAAATGTTAATGGTTCAGCTAAAATTTATTTAAATGCAAATCAGAATGAAGTGCGATTAGAAAATTTTAGTATTTCTAATGGTCCAGATTTAAAGGTATATCTTTCTAAAACAGATAAGCCAACCGACTTTGTTACTTTAGGAAATTTAACTTCGGCAACCATTTACAAAATTCCGTCGCAAGTAGATGTTTCCGTCTATAAATATGTACTAATTCATTGCCAGCAATACAATCATCTTTTTGCAATAGCACAATTATCCAAAAATTAAAAACAACTCATGAAAAAAATAATATTAATTTTCGCTATAGGATTCCTTTCAAATTCCTTTGCACAAGGATGCAGCGACGCGGGAATTTGTTCAATTGCCAACAGTTTTCATACTTCAGATAGAGAATATAAGAACGGAATAGAAATAGGAAGTATTTTTGGCGCTGGTGAAGCCGATGTTTCTTATTTTTCACCTTATGTTACCTATACAAGAACTGTGAATGAACGCTTGTCGTTAAGTTCAAAAATAACGTATTCGGTCGCTAGTGGAAGTTTTGGAAAAAGAGGAGGTTTGGGTGACGGGTATTTAATAGGGAATTACAATTGGAAAATAAAAACTAAAACCCAATGGAGCGCTCTACTAGGTTTTAAAATACCTTTTACCAGTTCGAATCAAAAAATTAATGGATTTTCACTTCCACTAGACTATCAGTCGAGCTTAGGAACTTTTGACTTGATTGTGGGATTGAATTTAAATTATAACAAATGGGACTTTAATACCGGTATTCAAATTCCTGCATTCAATAACAATAAAAATTCTTATTTTAAGGAGTTTTCTAACTCGGATGATTTTCCTTCTACCAATTTATTCGAAAGAAAATCTGACGCTCTTTTTAGAACAACCTATACCATTCAAACTGCAAATAATAAATTCACTTTTAAGCCCAATATTTTATTTATCTATCATTTAGGTGAAGATACCTATGAAAATGCTTTTGGAATAAGAGAAAACATTAAAAACTCTGATGGATTGACCATTAATGGGAATTTAATTGCTTCTTATGCAGTTAATTCTAAAAATTCTATAGAGCTATCAGCTGCCACTCCATTTGTAGTGAGAGAAATTAGACCAGATGGCTTAACGCGGAAATTTACTGCAGGGCTCATTTATAAATACTTTTTTTAGACCTCCAGCAAAGAAATAGAAATACAAACAAAAAAATGTCCAAGAATTCTTGGACATTTCTAATGTATACTTGGTAGGTTTTATAAATCAAACCCTACTGAAAATTGCCAAACTCTGTTATGTGCCTGACCACTATCATACAAATCTCCTAAGCCCAAATGGTAACGAACACCTAAACTTATACCGGAATCAGTTTTAAAACCACCTCCAAAGTTCAATCCCCAATCAAAATTGTTTGGATCGTATTCTTGTGAACTACTAATGAAACCATTGTACTCTTCTTTATGAGAAATAGCCAATCCTATTTGTGGGCCTGCTTCCAAAAAGAAATTTTTAGAAGGATACGCTTTAAGCATTACCGGTAAATTGATATAATTTAATTTTTGTGTAAATGTCCCATTACTGTCTTTGATCTCGTATCCTTGTTGAGAATACATTAATTCCGGTTGAATTGAAAAATTTGGGCTAATAAATTCCTCGCCGTAAACACCAACATGAAATCCATGACGTTGTCCCGTTTCTCCTTGACCATCATAATTTACTGCGGCTAAATTATACCCGCCTTTTATACCTGCGTTTGATTTGTGATACGTTTTATTTTGGGCACTGATCGAAGCTACCATCCCAAAAAATAAGGCAATTATTAAATTCTGCTTTTTCATAAAATTTCTGTTTTTGAATTATTATATATCTACTATTTTATTTTCCTCCATTGGCACGCAGATCTGCAATACATTGTGCGTCTAACTGCGGTGCTGATCCGCCTGAAACCATATTTCCAATACCATTTCCTGTTTCTGAAGACCAAAACATTAAGCAACTATTTACATTACAATGCTTAGCATGTGCCGTATCTTCATGATTACTTTGCAAAGCTGTACCAAGGTTTGTCAGTCCAAGAATATGTCCAAACTCGTGTGTAATTACCGTCGTTTCAAGCAAAGTCCTGTTTGGCTCAAATGGACTGTCGCTTAAACCTTGAACGGTTTTTTCATAAATAACAAATGAAGTATTTCTATACGCGGTTCCTAAAATAACACTTGTACTAGTATCACTAGTTGATTGTCCATCGGCAAAGAATGCCCATATCGCTACTTGATTTGCCGTATTGTATTTTGTTCTGTTAGCATCCTCAATTGCTGCGATTTCTTCATTTGTATAAGGAGCATTCCCAGGTGAGACAATTGCTCTTTTAATTACAGTTATTCCCCCAGGTTTATAGGTTCTTGCTTCTAGAAAAGCTACGAAGTTGTTTATTGCGGTAGTTGTGGGTTCAAATCCTACGACATAAACCAATTCAACAACTGTACTTTTAAACGTATTGTCAGATAATAAATCATTTGCCGAACTACCGGTAGGCTTTTTATTGTTAGCAATGGAACTTACTGTTCCGGAACTGTTACTTAAATCATCCTCTTTTGAACAGGATAGCAATAAGCCAAAACATATCGTTAGTACTGCAATTCTTTTTTTCATTATTATCTTTTTAAGTTATTAGTTAATTTATAAATAACAGCTACAGTATTTACCGCAACTGTTATTTATTATATAGCATTCAAATTAAACCCTGCTTTATATTTGTTTCAAAATTACTGTTACTGCTGCGTTAGTAGTACTTTGTAATGAAATTGATGTAGCAGTAAAACTAGTTACTTTCCAATTATTGTTTAACAAATTGAATGTCGCATTACCAGAAAAATTCAATTTAAGAAAAACTTCTAATTGTGAACTTACAGCATAGGTTCCATTTACAGTTGAGCTTAAAGTACTAACAGCGGTTACAGACAAATTATTTGCAAAATCAACCGTGTAGTCTTTATAGTTAGTTGCAGTATTGACTCCTGAAGTTAAAAATGATTCCACTTTAAACTTTCCATTTACCAAAATTGTCTCTAGTTTTTTTGAATTTTCAACTGCCGTTGCCATTGTTGCTTCTGTTTTAAGAGATGCATTAATAGTCGATTGAAATTCAGCGTCACTTGAAATTGTTGTTTTTGTACCATCAATAAGCGTAACTGTCATTGGGTATTTTACTGAAAATAATTCCGTGCTGCTTACATTAGACATATACGTATATAATTGTTGCTCGGATGTGATGACAACACTTCCTGTTTGTACTAAACTAACATTATACGTTAAAATTGTAATTGGGAAGTTAATATTTACCGAAGAAATGGCATCTTGTCCTGAAGCCTCCGCTGATGTACAAGCATTAAGAATAGCATTATACTCTGTTTGATTAGTAACAGTAGCCTCTGTATAGTTACTTAATTTAACTTTTAAAGGGAATTGCAAAACAACAGTGTCTTGATCGTTGTTGAACTGACCCAAAATAGAAATTACCTGTTGGTAATCCAGTTGACTTAAAATTGAAACCTGAACACCATTAACTTTTGCAATAGCTGGTAATACAATTGAAGAGCAAGAAGCTCCATCAATAAAATCATCAAATGAGCCATCGTACATAGATGTACGTTTTAAATTGTTTGCAGTCGTAGAATTGGCAGAATTTGTATTTGGATTTTGTCCTTGAACATCGTTTACTTCACTTTGACAAGAAGTAAAACCTAAAATAGCCATTAGTGCAATCCCTGTAATCGTTTTTAATTTTTTCATAATTTTCAAATTTAATGTTTTTTTATATTTACAAGCGGTCTTTTTTACGCCTTTCTGTTAGTAAGACAACTCTCTTAGCTTTTACCCTACCCTAAATTCTAAAAAAAATAAAAAAATTAACCAAATAAAATATAACACATTAACTTACAATATTTTAAATATTTAAATTATATTAAAAATATAGGCAAGCAATAATTTACAGTATTAATTTTGAAAAAATAATTTACTTTTACCTCCTACCAAAATGAAATAGTATTATATGAGCGACGATAACACTAAACTTTGCGAAGAAAATCATTTTAGAGACTTTTACTTAAAACATGTGCAATCGGCAAATAATTTTGCTTATTATAAATGTGGAGATAGCGAAGCTGCATTAGACTTGGTACAGGATGCATTTACTAAAATTTGGGAGAATTGTTCCAAAATTGATTTTAGTAAAGTAAAAACCTATTTGTTTACCAGCATCAATAATTTATTTCTAAACAACATCAAGCATCAAAAAGTCGTACTGGCTTATGCTAAAGAATCTCCAAATTTAGATACCAATAATCAAAGTCCTGAATATTTATTCGAAGAAGAAGAATTTAAACAAAAACTTGCCAGTGCAATCGCATCATTGAGCGAACTGCAAAGGGAAGTATTTTTACTGAATCGTATAGATGGAAAAAAGTACAGAGAAATAGCGGAGTTACTCGATATCTCTCAAAAAACCGTAGAGAAAAGAATGTCTGGAGCATTACAAATATTAAAATCCCAAATAGAAAATATATAATTAGTCATTTAGCTATAGGGTAAATACAAAGTTAGTTGTCTTATAAACATAGAGATATAAAATGAAAAACGAAAAAGAGATATTAAAATGGTTGAATGATGAGCTTTCAAGCAAAGAAATTGAGGATTTAAAACAATCTGAAGGTTTTGAAACGCTGGAAAAAATTGCTCATTACACAGCACAATTGCAAACTCCAAAAGTGGATGCAGCTGCTGCGTTTGAGGCTTTTAAGCTCAGAAACAAAACTAAAAAAGAAATAAAAGTTAGAACACTAAACTTTAAGACATTCTATAAAGTTGCAGCTGTTTTGGCTATTTTATTAACTTCATCGTATTTCTTCTTCTTTACTAATACTACCTCATTTGAAACTCAAATAGCACAAACCAAAACCTTCAATCTTCCCGATAATTCAGAAGTAACATTAAATGCCGCTTCAAAAATAACATTCAATGAAAAAAAATGGAAAGAAAAAAGAAATTTATCACTGCAAGGCGAAGCTTATTTTAAGGTGCAAAAGGGACAAACTTTTAGTGTTAATACTTCCGATGGAGTCGTTCAAGTCTTGGGCACGCATTTTAATGTAAAACAACGGGACAACTATTTTGAGGTTCACTGTTATGAAGGATTAGTCAGTGTAACGTATAAAAATGAAACCGTAAAATTACCCCATGGTAAAACATTTCGTGTAATCAATAATCAAATTCAAAACGTTGAAGATTACGAGGCAACAAACCCGTCTTGGATACAAAAAGAATCAACCTTTAGCGGAATTCCGTTAGATCAGGTTATTGCCGAACTAGAGCGTCAATATGATATCAAAATTAAAGTAAAAGGAGTCGACACCTCAAAATTATTCACGGGAAGTTTCACCCACACGAATAAAGATATAGCGCTTCAAGCTGTAACGATACCGCTTCAATTAAGTTATAAAACGGAAGGCAAAACCATTACTTTTTACAACTATGAAGCTAAATAAATGGTTAGTTTACATCCTGTTTTGTATTGGAAGTATCACTTACGGACAAAATACAACTAAAAAGATCCCTTTAACAGATCTTATTGTTTCAATCGAAAAACAATTTAATATTAAGTTTTCTTATGCCGTAGAAGATGTAGCCGCAATTAAAATTGTCAAACCGAATACTGCCTTTACATTACAAGAAACTATTGATTATCTAAACTCGAAAACACTTTTAAATTTTAAAGCACTAGACAGTCGATATGTTACTGTTTCAGTGCTAAACAAAACAATATCCATTTGTGGAGTTGTTTTCGACGAAAAAAAATCTCTTTTAGTTGGCGCTTCAATCCTTGTAAAGGATATTGGAAGAAGTACCATAACAGATGAAACTGGAAAATTTAAATTACAGAACATTCCGATCAATGCAATACTAACCATTTCCTATTTGGGTTTTGAATCCAAACAATTTGAAGCAAACGAATTGTTTTCTGCACAAAACAATTGCAAAGAAATTCTTCTTCCTGCAAAAAATGAGGAACTGAATCAGGTTTTGATAAATGTCTTTTTAACCCCGGGATTACAAAAATATTTAGATGGAAGCACTGTTTTAAATACTAAAAAATTTGGTATTCTTCCCGGATTAATAGAACCTGACATTTTGCAATCTATACAAGCGCTTCCCGGTGTTGAAAGCTCCAATGAAAGCATTGCTAATATCAACGTTCGTGGCGGTACAAATGATCAAAATTTAATCCTGTGGGATAATATCAAAATGTACCATTCCGGTCATTTTTTCGGTTTAATTTCTGCTTACAATCCCAACCTTACTGAAAAAGTAGTGGTGAGCAAAAACGGAACAAGTGCGGAATATAGCGATGGCGTTTCGAGTACGATAAACATGTACACTAAGGATGTTATATCCAATAAGTTTTCAGGAGGCGGAGGAATAAATCTAATCAGTGCCGATGCGTTTTTAGAAATCCCTATTGCCAGAAACCTGGCACTACATATATCCGGACGACGTTCTATTACCGAATTATTTAAATCCCCTACCTATACCAGCTATTTTGAACGCAGTTTTCAAGACAGTGAAATCAATGCTGACAGTGATAAAAATGATACTTCATCTGACTTTTACTTCTATGATTATACTGCTAAATTACTTTTTGATTTAAATGAAAAACATCAATTCAGAGCCAACATTATTGGGATTAATAATGCCTTAGATTATTCAGAACGTTTAACAGCAAACTCAAATACATCCCAATCTAAAACTAGTAATTTATCTCAGAAAAATATTGGTTACGGAGGAAATTGGAAAGCACAATGGAATCCAAAATTAAGCTCACACTTCATCACTTACTTTTCCAGATACAATATTGACGCAATTGATTACAGAATTGAAACGGATCAGCGCTTGACTGAAGCCAATGAAGTGCTTGAAACTGGAGTAAAATTGAATACTTATTACAAAACTAATGAGAACTTAAATTTCTTAGTTGGTTACCAATTTAATGAAACGGGTATGCTCAATCAAACCGTTGTTAGTAATCCTTCGTACTCAAGCACCATAAAAGAGGTATTGCGAAATCATGCAGTATTTTCTGAAGCCGAATTCAACAAAAAAAACACCTATTTGAGAGTTGGGGTACGCTTGAATTATTTTCAAAAATTCGCAAAGTTTTTGGTGGAGCCCAGAATAAACTTTAGACAAAAATTATCAAACGAATTTGCTTTAAAACTAGAAGGAGAATTTAAAAACCAATCTACTACTCAAATTGTAGATTTTGAAGATGATTTTCTAGGTGTGGAGAAAAGACGTTGGGTTTTGGTAGACAATAAAGATATCCCTATTGCCATGAGCAAACAGGGTTCTTTAGGTGTGGAATTCAACAAAAATAAACTAACGATTGATCTTACTGGTTTCATAAAAAAAGTAAATGGAATCACTGCCTCTAATCAGGGATTTTATAACAATTTTCAATATAAAAATGCGCATGGCAGCTATACTGCAAAAGGTATCGAGTTTTTAGCAAATAAAACTGCAGCAAAATATAGTACTTGGATCAGTTATACTTTTAGTGTCAATAATTATGAATTTGAAACTTTTAATCCATCGACATTCCCAAATAATGCAGATATTAGACATTCGGTTTCTTTTGGTCTGAATTATGACATTAATAAAAATTTAAAAGCCTCTATTGGCGGAATTTGGAGAAATGGACAACCGTATACAAAACCAGTTGATGGTGATGAAACTGTCACAAATGGCAATACAACAATGGTCAATTATGATAGCCCTAACGGCAGCAACCTAAATAATTTTATGCGTTTGGACGCATCCTTTAGTTATAACTTTAATTTTACCAATGCCATAAAGGCAACCTTACGCGCAGGTATAATAAATATAACAAATGAAGATAATATAATCAATAGGTATTATAAGTTGGATTCAAACAACACTGATAACGCTATAAAAGTGGATAACAAATCACTTGGTCTTACTCCAAATGTAAGTTTCAGAGTGAATTTTTAAAAGCATCAACAACCATACTCTTTTCAGATTAATAAAAACACAACCCTTTCAACTTAAAGTTTAAAAGGGTTTCCCATTTGATATATACATTGAAAGAATTGCGCTAGTGTACTATGTAATTTTTAATACAAAAAATACATTAGAAAAATCAAGCAACTACTGTAATAAATCTTATTCCCAGTCTCAATAACCTTTTAAATATTGCTTGTAAATCGTTAACACTCTTTTATTACTATAATTATTATTTAAAGTACAAAATCAACATACAAAACATACAAAATACTGTTTATCAATTAATTAAAAATAATATAATTGTATTTTTGTATTAATTATAAGTGGAGACCAGAAGCCACATTAAAAACGGGGCGCAATCGAAAAGCCAAATGAGTAGAAGAATAATATCACCACAAATGGAAAACATGAAAAAAGTAATGGTCCAATTTGACTTTCCCGGAATGACAGTAAAGGAATATGATCAAATATGGCAAGATCTTCGTGCGGCGGGTTATGAAAATCCAAAAGGTTTAATTCACCACGCAGGTGCTCCTACTAATAAAGGGGTGAAAGTAGTAGACGTTTGGGAAAATGCAGATAAGTTCAATGAATTTGGACAAGCATTAATGCCAATTCTTAATAAGCATGGCGTAAAAGAACCCAACCCGGAAATTTTACCGCTACATTACGAATATAAAATTTTTTAATATTCGTAATTATATATATATTTAAAATCATATAAGCATAAATAACAGCGAAATACACCTCTAAAAAGACAAAACCCTTTCAAAGCTAAGGACTCTGAAAGGGTTATTTATTTGAAAGCAGTTGCGTTTAAATTCCTGCTACTGCTTTTATTTCTTCAATAATTCGAAGTGCTAACGCATCTGCTTTTTCTTGTGAAGACGCTTCCGTGTAAATACGAATAATTGGCTCTGTATTTGATTTTCTTAAGTGAACCCAATTTTCAGCAAAATCAATTTTCACGCCGTCAATAGTGGTAATATCTTCATTTTTATATTTCTCAGTCATGGCAACAAGAATCGCATCCACATCAATTTGTGGCGTCAATTCGATTTTATTTTTGCTCATGTAATATTCAGGATAGGAAGCACGCAAAGCAGAAACTTTCATCTTTTTGTTGGCCAAATGTGTTAAGAATAGGGCCACTCCCACCAAACTATCACGTCCGTAATGAAGTTCCGGATAAATGATTCCACCATTTCCTTCACCACCAATTACGGCATTATTCTTTTTCATTAGCTCCACTACATTCACCTCACCTACAGCGCTTGCTTCATAGCTCCCGTTATGCAAGTTGGTCACATCACGCAACGCACGAGAGGAAGACATATTCGAAACGGTATTTCCCGGTGTTTTACTCAATACATAATCAGCGCAAGCTACCAAAGTGTATTCTTCTCCAAACATTTCACCGTCTTCACAAATGAAAGCCAAACGATCCACATCAGGATCCACTACGATTCCTAAATCAGCTTTTTCTTTCACTACCAGTTCCGAAATATCAGTCAAATGCTCTTTCAACGGTTCCGGATTGTGAGGAAAATGTCCGTTCGGTTCGCAGTATAATTCCACCACTTCAACGCCCATTAATTCTAACAATCTTGGAATAATAATTCCACCTGAAGAATTCACACCATCAACAACCACTTTGAATTTAGCCGCTTTAACCGCATCAACATCTACCAGAGGCAAATTTAATACTTCATCAATATGAATATCCATATAAGCATCGTTAATCATAATAACACCTAAATCATCTACATCCGAAAAATCGAAAGCTTCAGCCTCGGCAATTTCAAGAATTTTCAGCCCTTCTTCACCGTTTAAGAACTCGCCTTTTTCATTCAATAATTTCAAGGCATTCCATTGTTTTGGATTGTGCGAAGCCGTAAGGATAATTCCACCTTCGGCTTTTTCTAACGGAACAGCAACTTCAACAGTTGGCGTTGTAGAAAGTCCCAAATCAATCACGTCAATTCCTAAACCAATTAAAGTGTTTACCACCAAATTGTGAATCATTGGTCCAGAAATACGAGCATCACGACCTACAACAACCGTTATTTTCTCTTTTCCTATATATTTTTTCAACCAAGTCCCATAAGCCGAAGCAAATTTAACTGCATCAACAGGTGTCAGGTTATCACCCACTTTACCTCCTATTGTTCCACGAATTCCTGATATTGATTTTATTAAAGTCATTGATTATTATTTTAATTTTTGAATTATAAATTTTAAATTGCTCACAAATATAATAATTGACGGTTTATAAAAGTCATTTAGAATTCAAAATTCATCATTTAAATTCCTAAATTAGGCGAATGAATTTTCTAGCGCACATATACCTTTCCGGAGATAATGATTTAATAAAAATTGGCAATTTCATGGCAGATGGCATTCGGGGGAAACATTTTGAAAGTTATCCCATTGATGTTCAAAAAGGAATCATTCTACACCGTGCCATAGACACTTTTACAGATGCCCATCCCATTTTTAGAAAAAGCACCAAGAAACTGCATGAAAATTACCATCATTATGCTGGTGTGATTGTAGATGTTTTTTATGATCATTTTTTGGCTAAAAACTGGAATACCTATTCTGATGAAAAACTAGAAGAATTTGTAGATCGATTTTATCAATCTTTGCATAATAATCCTGATATTTTATCCGATAGAACCAAAGGAATGATGCCCTACATGATTGAATATAATTGGCTGGTGAGTTATCAAACAGTTGAAGGAATCAATCGAATTTTGACCCAAATGGATCATCGTACCAAAAATGAATCAAAAATGCGTTTTGCTACAACTGAACTTTCAGAATTTTATTCGGAATTTGAAACCGAGTTTAGCGAGTTTTTTAAAGAATTAATACTATTTTCGAATGAAAAAATAATGACCTTATGAAAAAAATACTTTTTCTCCTTGCCTTTGCTGTTTTAGGCTGTAAATCAAATGAAAAAACTGTTGAACCTACAGGTTTAGTAACTTCAAAAGCGATGGTGGTTTCTGCTCGCGAGGAAGCTTCGCAAATAGGAGTTGAAATCATGAAAAAGGGCGGAAATGCTTTTGATGCGATGGTAGCAACTGAACTGGCTTTGGCGGTTTCACATCCACAAGCTGGAAATATTGGCGGCGGTGGTTTCATGGTTTTCAGGAAAGCCAACGGTGAAACCGGAGCTATAGATTACAGAGAAAAAGCACCTTTGGCAGCAACTAAAGATATGTATTTGGATAAAAACGGAAATGTAATTGAGGGTAAAAGTAGAGAAACCGCTCTGGCATTGGGAATTCCGGGTACCATTGCAGGAATATTTGAAGTACATAAAAAATATGGTTCCTTACCCATAAGTGAAATTCTTAAACCTGTAATTGCTTTGGCAGAAAGAGGTGTTGTTGTCACTAAATTTCAAGCGCAAAGTCTAGCTGATTACAGAGCTTCTTTCATCAAGGCTAACGGGCGAAACAGTTTGTTTTCGAAAGAATATAAAGAAAATGACACTATCAAATATCCAGCATTGGCAGCCACATTAAAACGAATTGCCATAAACGGTCGTGATGAATTTTACAATGGAGAAACCGCTGAAAAGTTAGTTGCTTTTCTGTCTAAAAAAGGCGGAAATGTAACTATGGAAGATTTGAAAAAATACCAAGCAAAATGGAGAACACCTATTACATTTCAATATAAAGAATTAAAGATTACCTCAATGTCTCCACCAAGCAGTGGCGGAATTTGTTTGAATCAAATCATGAAAATGATTGAGCCTTATAACCTTTCACAAATGGGGCACAACAGTCAAAAAACAATTCAGGTAATTACGGAAGCGGAACGAAGAGCGTATGCTGACCGGAATTATTTCTTGGGAGATCCTGATTTTGTAAAGCTTCCTTTGAAAGAATTAGTCGATCCAGCCTATTTAGAAAAAAGAATGAGTGATTTTTCATTCGATCAAGCTTCAAAATCCTCAGATATCGCTAATGGGAAAATCAAAGGATATGAGAGCAAACAAACGACTCATTATTCGATTGTCGATTCAAAAGGGAATGCTGTATCGGTAACGACTACATTAAATGACAATTATGGTTCTAAAATATATTGCGATGAATTGGGCTTCTTTTTAAATAATCAAATGGACGATTTCAGCGCAAAGCCAGGGGTTCCAAATTTATATGGACTTACGGGAACGGAAGCAAACAGCATTGCTCCCCAAAAAAGAATGTTGAGCTCTATGTCGCCAACAATTGTAGAGAAAGACGGTAAACTTTTTATGGTTGTGGGAACGCCGGGTGGTTCAACGATCATTACATCTGTTTTACAAACAATATTGAATGTCTATGAATTTGGCATGAGCATGCAGGAAGCAGTAAACGCACCTCGTTTTCACCATCAGTGGTTACCCGATGAAATTACATTTGAACCCAATTCTTTCGATAAAGAATTATTGAACAATTTGAAGAAAAAAGGATACAACATCAATGAAAAAAATAAAGAAATCATTGGGGAAGTAGATGCTGTTTTGGTATTACCAAATGGAAAACTTGAAGGTGGCGCAGATAAAAGAGGTGATAATAAAGCGGTTGGTTTTTAAAAATTATATTCTTATAAATTCAGAATATCAGATTGAAAAAAATTATTATTCTATTGAGTGTTTTTTCTATTGGTTGTAAAACCCAAAATGTTATAGTAAAGCCCACAGGACTGGTTGCTGATAAAGCAATGGTAGTTTCGGCACGTGAAGAGGCATCAAAAATAGGTGTCGAAATCATGAAGAAAGGCGGTAATGCTTTTGATGCGATGGTTGGAACCGAATTGGCTCTTGCAGTTGCTTATCCGTTTGCAGGAAATCTTGGCGGTGGCGGTTTTATGGTGTATCGAAAAGCAAACGGCGAAGTTGGTTCTTTAGATTACCGAGAAAAAGCACCATTAGCAGCCACAAAAAATATGTTTCTTGACGAAAAAGGAAATGTTATAAAAGGAAAAAGTACAGGGACAGCTTTGGCCATTGGCGTGCCTGGAACGATTGCCGGAGTTTTTGAAGTACACAAAAAATTAGGGTCCTTGCCTATCGAAGAAATATTAAAACCGGTAATTGCATTAGCAGAAAGAGGTGTGATAGTTACTAAAAAACAAGAACTTCGTTTTAATGATTATAAAGTGGAAATATTGAAAAAAAATGGACCAAATTCTCTGTTTTCTACTGTTTTCAAAGAAAACGACTTTATAAAATATCCTGCGCTGGCAACTACATTGAAAAGAATTTCCAAAAATGGACGAGATGAATTTTACAAAGGAGAAACTGCTAAAATATTAGTTAAATACCTTCAGGAAAAAGGGGCGATAATCACTTTGGAAGATTTGGCCAAATATGAAGCTAAATGGCGCACTCCTCTTACTTTTGATTACAAAGATTTAAAGATAATCTCTATGTCTCCGCCGAGCAGTGGCGGAATTTGCCTAGCCGAAATATTCAAAATGATTGAACCTTACAATTTGGCAAAAATGGGACATAATTCATCAGAAGCCATTCAGGTTATAGTTGAAGCCGAAAGAAGAGCTTATGCTGACAGAAGTTATTTTCTGGGCGATCCTGATTTTGTAAAAATACCATTAAAGGAATTAATGTCAAATGACTATTTGAAACAGAGAATGTCAAACTTTAGTTTTGATAAAGCCACTTTATCATCAGATATAAAACAAGGAAAAGTAAATTATAATGAGAGTATGGAAACTACTCATTATTCGATTGTGGACCCTTTTGGCAATGCGGTTTCAGCAACTACAACCCTAAATGACGGTTACGGTTCCAAATATTATTGTGACGAATTGGGCTTTTTCTTAAACAATGAAATGGATGATTTCAGTGCGAAGCCAGGTGAACCAAATATGTTCGGTTTGGTAGGAAATGAAGCCAACAGTATTGCGCCACAAAAAAGAATGTTGAGTTCTATGACTCCAACAATTGTTGAGAAAAATGGTAAATTATTTATGGCTGTGGGTTCGCCTGGAGGTTCTACGATTATCACTTCGGTATTGCAGACGATATTAAATGTTTACGAATATAGTTTGAGCATGCAGCAAGCTGTAAATGCACCCCGTTTTCATCATCAATGGTTACCGGATTTAATCACTTTTGAACCCAATACATTCGATACTAAAACCTTTGAAACCTTGAAATCAAAAGGATATCTTATCAATGAAAAAACGACTCCAGTAATAGGAAAAGTAGATGCTATTTTGGCTTTGCCAAATAAAACTTTAGAAGGTGGAGCCGATTTTAGAGGAGATGATAAAGCGGTTGGATTTTAAGAAGGAGCAATTTATGAAATTTATACCTGCCTTAGAGCACGCTTTCGTAGCAAACCAAAATTCGGAAAATGCTTTTGCAATGGCCAAATATATGCGAAATAATTTTTCTTTCTTTGGAATAAAAACCGAGAACCGAAGACGCATTTTCAAGGAAATTTGGAAACAAAACAAAAAAGAAGTTACTGAAAATGCAAGAGAGATTGCTCTAGAACTATATTCGAAACCACAACGGGAATTCCATTATTGCGCCATTGAAATTTTGATAAAAGAACTCAAAGGAAATTATAAGAAAGATGATATTCAAAACATTGAAAAATTAATTGTTACAAATACCTGGTGGGACAGTGTTGATACAATTGCAAAATACATATTGGGAGAATATTTATTAGAATTCCCATTGGAAACCAAAAATATAATTGCACGATTTTCTAAATCAGAAAATATGTGGCTGAATCGAAGCGCCATTTTATTTCAGTTAAATTATAAACAAAAAACAAACTTTGAACTATTGAAAGTTGAATGTAATAAACATAAAATGTCCAAAGAATTTTTCATTCAAAAAGCAATTGGATGGGCATTGAGAGAATATGCAAAGACAAATCCCGAAGCGGTGAAAATTTTTGTTGCTAACAATAATTTAATGCCTTTGAGTACAAAAGAAGCATTGAAAAACATCAAGTAAGCTAATAATAATTGTAATTTAGCACTCTTTAAAAAAATAGAATGTTCAAAAAATATCTCTCGAAACTAGAAACCATAATCGCTTTTGCACAATCTATTTTAACACCAAAGCAATTTATATTTTTATCTGCGGTTTTGGTTGGTATTTCTTCGGCATTTGCGGTAATTGTATTAAAATCCTTTGCCCACTGGGTATTTTCGTTTGCGACTTATATTAATGGTATTTTAAAACTAAGCTTCATTAATAGTATTTTACCAATAATTGGAATACTATTAACTGTTTTTGTTGTCAAAAAAGTTCTGGGAGGTACAATTGAAAAAGGAACTTCACAAATTTTATATACTGTCGCAAAAAAAGCGAGTATCATACCAAAAAAGCAAATGTATGCTCAAATCATTACCAGCTCGCTTACCGTTGGTTTAGGTGGTTCTGCCGGTTTAGAGAGTCCAATTGTAATTACAGGAGCAGCTTTTGGATCTAATTATGCCCAGCGATACAAATTAAGTTATAAGGACAGAACCCTACTTATTGGTTGCGGTGTTGCGGCGGGAGTCGCTGCAGCGTTTAATGCTCCAATTGCCGGTGTATTATTTGCCATTGAAGTGCTGCTGGTAGATGTGAGTATTTCAGCATTTACTCCAATTATGATTGCTGCAGCAACCGGAGCTTTAGTATCTGTAATTGTTTTAGATGAAACAATTTTATTGTCTTTCAAACAGCAACAAACATTTGATTTTCATAACATTCCTTTTTATATCCTTCTCGGTTTATTTACAGGATTTATTTCGGTTTATTACTCCAGAAACTTTGCTAGGGTAGAACATTTTTTCGCTCGACTTAAATTATCTCCTTATAAAAAAGCCTTATTTGGCGCTTCAATATTGGCAATCATAATCTTTGTTTTTCCCACGCTTTTTGGTGAAGGTTATGAAAGTATTAAAACATTATCTGAAAGTGATCCAGGCCAGTTACTCGAAAACACGCTTTTCGGTAGTTTTAGAAATAATAGTTGGGCACTTTTGATCTTTATTGGTTTAACGATGATGTTAAAAGTTTTTGCTACAGGAATTACTTTAGGTTGTGGCGGAAATGGTGGAAACTTCGCTCCTTCCCTATTTCTGGGTTCTTATGTTGGTTTTTTCTTTTCCAAATTTCTAAATCTGACGGGATTGACGAAATTGCCTATCAGTAATTTTACAATGGTTGGAATGGCAGGAATTCTAAGCGGTTTATTTCATGCGCCATTAACAGCCATCTTCTTAATTGCAGAAATTACGGGAGGTTATAATTTAATGATTCCGCTTATGATTGTTGCTTCAATCAGTTTTGCCATTTCAAAACGTTTTGAAAAACATTCCATGGACGTCAAGAGCTTAGCGGCAAAAGGGCATGCGTTTACGAGTAACAAAGACTCCAACATTCTAACGACATTAGACACCAACTCAATCATTCAAACAGATTATTTGACAGTTTCCCCTGATGAAAATTTAGAACGTTTAGTTGATTTAATTTCGCACTCTAATCAGGTTATTTTTGCTGTTGTCGATAAAGACCAAAAAATGGTCGGTATAGTCCATTTTAATACAATAAGAGAAATTATCTTTAATCAATATCGCGTAAAATATACCTTGGTAAAAGAAGTTATGATTCAACCCATAGAAATCATTACGCCTAATGACAGTATGGAAACTGTCATGAATAAATTTGAAAATGCAAAAGTGGTATTTCTTCCAGTACTAAAAGACGGGAAATACTATGGTTTTATCTCGAAATCGGTAGCCCTCGAAGCCTATAGAACCAAACTAAAATCTATGACGATTGAATAAATTTTAATTTTTCTTTTAACATAAACTTCTAAACTGTTGTATCGAAAGAATAAATCAAAATGGTAACTTTGCTTTTTTGCAAAAATTATGTTAGACAAAGACAATACCATTGAAGTTCAAGGCGCTCGCGTTCACAACTTAAAAAATATAGATGTTTCGATTCCTCGTGAAAAACTGGTCGTAATTACTGGTCTTTCAGGTTCCGGGAAATCCTCCTTAGCTTTTGATACGATTTATGCCGAAGGGCAACGCCGTTATGTAGAAACTTTTTCTGCTTATGCACGTCAGTTTTTGGGTGGTTTAGAACGTCCCGATGTAGATAAAATTGACGGACTTTCTCCAGTAATTGCTATCGAACAAAAAACTACCAGTAAAAGCCCGCGTTCAACCGTAGGAACTATCACTGAAATATACGATTTCCTGCGTTTATTGTATGCCCGTGGCGCTGATGCGTACAGCTACAATACAGGCGAAAAAATGGTTTCCTACTCTGATGAGCAAATCAAGGATTTGATTATTCAGGATTTTACAGGAAAACGAATCAATATTCTGGCTCCGGTTATTCGCGCTCGAAAAGGACATTATGCCGAACTTTTTCAACAAATTGCCAAACAAGGTTTCCTTAAAGTTCGTGTAAACGGCGATATATTGGATATTACTTTGGGAATGAAATTAGACCGTTACAAAACACACGATATAGAAATTGTTGTGGATAGAATGGTTATTGATGATACGCCTGAAAATGAAAAACGTTTAACCGAAAGTATTAACACGGCGATGCATCATGGGGAGAATGTGTTGATGGTTTTGGATCAAGATTCTAATGAAGTGAGGTTTTTTAGCAGGAATTTGATGTGTCCCTCTACTGGAATTTCGTATCAGAATCCGGAACCCAATTTATTTTCTTTCAATTCACCGAAAGGCGCTTGTGACCATTGCAACGGATTAGGAACGGTAAATGAAATTAACCCGAAGAAGATTATTCCGAATCCAAAATTATCGATAAAAGCAGGTGGTTTTGCTCCTTTAGGCGAATACAAATCGTCCTGGATTTTCAAGCAATTGGAAATAATTGGAGAGAAATATGGTTTCAAATTAACGGATGCAGTTAACACCATTCCAGAGGAAGCGATGGAAATGATTTTGAATGGTGGAAAAGAAAAATTCACCATCAATTCTAAAGATTTAGGCGTTGCCAGAGAATACAAAATTGATTTTGAAGGGATTTCACATTTCATCAAAAATCAACATGACGAAAGCGGTTCCACAAGCATAAAACGTTGGGCAAAGGAATTCATGGACGAAATAAAATGTCCGGTTTGTGAAGGTTCGCGTTTGAAAAAAGAAGCGTTATTCTTTAAAATTAATAAAAAAAATATTGCCGAATTGTGCGATATGGACATTTCGGATTTGACCGCTTGGTTTCTTGATTTAGACAACCATTTATCTGATAAACAAAAGCGTATCGCTACTGAAGTAATCAAAGAGATTAAGGATCGATTGAACTTTTTGATGAATGTAGGTTTGGATTATTTGGCTTTAAGCCGAAGTTCAAAATCACTTTCGGGAGGTGAGGCACAACGTATCCGATTGGCAACACAAATTGGTTCGCAGTTGGTTGGTGTTTTGTACATTTTGGATGAGCCAAGTATCGGTTTACACCAAAGAGACAATGATAAACTGATTCATTCTCTCGAACAATTACGCGATATTGGAAATTCGGTGATTGTAGTGGAACACGATAAAGACATGATTGAACGTGCCGATTATGTGATTGATATTGGCCCTAAAGCAGGGAAATACGGAGGCGAAATTATCAGTAAAGGAACACCAGCCGAAATCTTAAAACATCACACTATTACAGCGATGTACATGAATGGCGAAATGAAAATTGAAGTTCCAAAAAAACGTAGAGAAGGAAATGGAAAATTCCTAAAACTGACTGGAGCAACAGGAAATAACTTAAAAAATGTTTCGATAGAATTGCCTTTGGGTAAAATGATTTGTGTTACTGGTGTTTCAGGAAGCGGAAAATCAACTTTGATTAATGAAACGCTCTACCCTATTTTGAACACGTATTATTTCAACGGTGTCAAAAAACCGCAACCGTATAAAAAAATTGAAGGCTTGGAACATATCGATAAAGTGATTGATATTGACCAAAGCCCAATTGGTAGAACACCTAGAAGTAATCCGGCAACTTATACGGAAGTCTTTACCGAAATCAGAAACCTGTTTACAATGACTTCCGAAAGTATGATTCGGGGATACAAAGCGGGTCGTTTTAGTTTTAATGTGAAAGGAGGACGTTGCGAAACCTGCGAAGGTTCAGGCGTCCGAACAATTGAAATGAACTTTTTACCCGATGTTTATGTAGAATGTGAAACCTGTCAAGGGAAACGTTTTAACAGAGAAACATTGGAGATTCGATACAAAGGGAAATCCATTTCGGATGTGTTGAATATGACCGTGGATGAAGCGGTTCCTTTTTTTGAAATGATTCCGAAGATTTACAGAAAAGTAAAAACCATACAGGATGTTGGTTTGGGTTACATTACTTTGGGACAACAAAGCACCACGCTTTCCGGTGGTGAGGCGCAACGCATCAAACTGGCGGGTGAATTGTCTAAGAAAGATACCGGAAATACGTTTTATATTTTGGACGAACCTACAACAGGGTTACATTTTGAAGACATCAGAGTGTTGATGGAAGTAATTAATAAACTCGTTGACAAAGGAAATACGATTTTGATTATCGAACACAATATGGACGTAATTAAACTAGCCGATTATATTATAGACATAGGTCCTGAAGGTGGAAAAGGCGGCGGACAGCTTATCGCCAAAGGAACACCAGAAGAAATTATAAAAATTAAGAAAAGCTATACAGCTCAATTCTTGAAAAAAGAGTTGTCTTAATTCCCCTCTGCTGGAGGGGTGTCCGAAGGGCGAGGTGGTTTAAATTTACTCCTATTTTCGCTACAATCAACATTTTTTTGTAAATTCATTTCTTAGAATCATACTGTCATAAATGACATCATTTTCAAAGGAGAGGAATAAAAAAGCAAATAGATGGAAAAAAATGGCGAAATAACCGCTTATATAAACACTTAGCCAATTTATAGAAATTTTATTGAAAACTTACCGTATAACATAAAACTAAAAGCAAGATCCCGAGTATTGCGTAAAGCAGGTGTGCTATCAGAAGTCATATTTTGGTTGCAAGTTCATAAGGGAATATTTTGGAAAATAGATTTTGACAGGCAAAGAATTATAGGCAATTATATCGTAGATTTTTATGTAAAAACTCTAGGATTAGTGATCGAAATAGACGGTTCAAGCCATCATAACAAAGAGGATTACGACCAAAAAAGAGAAGACTATCTCATTGCTCTAGGATTAAAGGTTTATAGAATCTCAGATTTAAGGGTAAAACATGATTTAAGTAATGTGATGAAGGAACTGGAGAGATATATTGTTGACGAATTTGGAAATAAAGAAACTTTTATCTGAAATTCAGACAAAAAAGCCACCCCGCCCTCCGGGCACCCCTCCAAATGAGGGGAAAAGCAGACAGAATAATTTTAGCCAAAGGAACGCCTGAAGAAATTATAAAAAATAAAAAAAGCTATACTGCGCAATTCTTGAAAAAAGAATTACTTTAGTATTCAAGAGTACTAGCCCAGATAGAAGAGGAAATCCTTATGAGCCGGGGTTCGGCTTATAAGATTGAAACGAATAGCTGGAAGTATCTCCAAAAAAATAAGATTATAAAATATAGAAGATGAGATTAGAAGATTTTGATAATGATGAGGATAAAGTTATCCAAGACAGATTAAAAAGAAAGACCTGGAACGAAATAAGAACCAATGACAGTTGGGCGATTTTTAAAATCATGGCCGAATTTGTAAACGGTTATGAGAGTATGGGACGCATAGGTCCGTGCGTAACTATTTTTGGTTCTGCCAGAACAAAACCAGAACATGAATATTATTTGCTTGCCGAAAAAATTGCCTATAAAATCAGTAAAGCTGGTTATGGCGTGATTACTGGCGGCGGACCAGGAATTATGGAAGCAGGTAATAAAGGCGCGCATTTAGGTGGTGGAACATCTGTTGGACTGAATATTGTATTACCATTTGAGCAACATTACAATCCTTATATTGACAGTGATAAAAATTTGAATTTTGATTATTTCTTTGTTCGAAAAGTGATGTTTGTCAAATATTCACAGGGGTTTGTGGTGATGCCAGGAGGTTTTGGTACTTTGGACGAAATGTTTGAAGCCATGACTTTGATTCAAACCAAAAAAATAGCCAAATTCCCTATTATTTTGGTTGGAACCAGTTTCTGGTCGGGATTGATTGATTGGATTAAAACAGTATTAGTCGAAAGAGAAGGTACAGTTCACGCGGAAGATTTGAATTTATTTAAAATTGTTGATACCGAAGATGAGGTCGTTGAAGTTTTAGATAAATTTTATAAAAAATATGATTTATCTCCCAATTTTTAAGAATAAGCTGCCTAAAAGCAGCTTTTTTTATTTTATTTTGAACCAATATTTCTTCATTTAATGTTTAATAATAAGTACATTTATTTTTTTTAAATTCTAAATTATTTACTTGAAATCATTCTATAAAATCATAGTTTTAATTCTTGTTTTATTGACGTCAATAAAACAATATGGACAACATCATTCTACAATGACTGTAGAATTGAATTCAGAGAATAAAACGTTGACTATAGTACAAGAAATGACTTTTTTCAATCAGTCGAATGATACTTTGACATCGATTGTTTTGAATGATTGGAACAATGCCTATTCCAATAAAAACACACCACTGGCCAAGCGATTTTCTGATGAGTTTTACAGAGGTTTTCATTTAGCGAAAGAGGCAGAACGAGGAAGTACCAAAAATTTGACTATTACGGATAAAAGTCAATTCGTACTTACTTGGGAACGGACAGAGAAAAACCCAGATTTTATAGTTGTTAAATTGGACCATCCAATATTTCCAAACCAAAAAATCTCGTTACATCTCTCCTATATTACTAAAATCCCAAGTGATAAATTCACTAAATACGGTTATAACGATAAAGGCGAAATGAACCTAAAAAACTGGTTCCTTACTCCTGCCCGCTATGAAAATCATGATTTTATAAGATACAGCAACAACAATTTAGATGATATCTCGAATGCTGTTTCTGACTTTGACATTGATTTGAAGATTCCTGCTACTTTAGAAGCTACTTCCGATTTAAATAATAATTCCCCAATCAAAAGGGAAGGTTTTTCTATCTATAAATTATTTGGGAAAAACAGAACCGATTTTAGTCTTTTTATAGAATCTAAATCCAGTTTTATCAGTTTTAAAAACAGTACTAACGAGGTGCTGACCAATCTTAAAGAAAATAAACTAAGTGCGGTTCAAAAAGCAATTATTATGGATCGTGTGATGATTTATGTCACTAAGCAAATTGGTCAATATCCACATGAAAAAATAATTGTTTCACAAACCGATTACGAGAGAAACCCATTTTATGGTTTGAATCAATTGCCCTCATTCTTGAGTCTGTTTCCGGATGAGTTTATTTTTGAAATTAAATTTTTGAAAACCTATCTGAATACTTATCTGAAAAATAGTTTACGATTAAATCCAAGAAATGACAACTGGATTTATGATGGAATTCAAGTGTATGCCATGATGAAATACATTGACGAAAACCATCCAAATACGAAGATGTTTGGTAGTATTTCCAAATTTAAATTATTAAAAAGTTATAATCTGACCAACTTAGATTTTAACGAGCAGTACAGCTATTTTTACATGCTTATGGCTCGTAAAAATCTTGACCAACCGTTAGGAGATCCAAAAAACACCTTAATAAAATTCAATGAGCAAATTGCGAGTAAATATCGTGCGGGTTTAAGTCTTTTATACTTGGATGATTATTTAAACCAGAATACAGTAAACAATAGTATTCGTCAATTTTACCTTCAAAATAAGGAAAAACAAACATCAAGAAATGATTTTGAAATCCTTTTAAAATCAAATACAAACAAAGATATTAACTGGTTTTTTAAAACTATTATCAGTTCCAGAGATATCATTGATTACAAATTTTCGCATGTTTCAAGAACTCAAGACAGTATTACTTTTTCCGTAAAAAGTAAAACAGGAGCTTTAGTTCCTATTCCTGTTTATGGTATTAAAAAAGGAGAAGTTGTTTTTAAGAAATGGCTCGATATACCAGAAATAGATAGCAGTTTTACAATAGAAAGACAAAATGTCGATAAAATCGTCTTAAACTATAAAAATGAAGTTCCAGAGTACAATTTAAGAAATAATTGGAAATCATTAAGGAGTTTTTATCCAAACAATCGTCCTGTGAAATTTAATTTCATGAAGGATTTAGAAGATCCTTACTATAATCAAATTTTGTACGTTCCGTCATTAACTTATAATTTATATGATGGTTTATCTCCAGGATTACGCTTACATAACAAAACGATATTAGATAAACCATTTATTTTTGATATAAACCCATCATATTCTACTAAAACTAATAATTTTTCCGGTTCTGGCTGGTTTGCAATCAGCCAAAATTATAGAGATAGCCGACTTTATAACATGAGATATTCGCTATCAGGCTCTTATTTCCACTATGCGCCGGATGCCTATTATCAGAAGATAAATCCAATGGTTCAAATGCGAATTAGACAAGAAAATTTTAGAGACAACAGAAAACAATTAATTATGTTGCGTCAGGTAGTGGTAAACAGAGAAAAGAGCGCTTTTGTTGTTGATAATTCAACGGAGAATTACTCGGTTTTTGATGCAAAATACTTTAATTCAAGAACAGAAGTCACCAATCATTTCAGTTTCACGTCGGATATTCAAATCGCAAGCAAATTCGGAAAAATTGCGAGTGAATTGGAATACCGAAAACTCTTTGAAAATAACCTTCAAATCAATTTAAGATTGTACGCTGGAAGTTTTTTATACAACAAAACCGATTCTGATTTCTTTAGTTTTGCTCTGGACAGACCTACGGATTATTTGTTTGATTATGGCTATTATGGAAGATCCGAAAGTACTGGTCTTTTTAGCCAGCAATTTATATTATCGGAGGGCGGATTTAAATCTAAATTAGCAACTCCTTATGCCAATCAATGGATTACAACGGTAAACGGAAGTTTTAATATCTGGAATTGGGTCGAAATTTATGGAGACTTGGGTTTAGTAAAAAACAAGGATCTGGATCCGAAATTTGTTTATGATAGTGGTATTCGCCTGAACTTGGTTACTGATTATTTCGAATTGTATTTCCCAGTATATTCCAATAACGGATGGGAAATAGCACAGAATAATTACAATGAAAAAATAAGATTTTTAGTTACTTTTTCACCAAAAACATTAATCAATCTTTTTAATCGAAAATGGTTCTAATCGATTGCTAAAATGATTTTTATTTACGTAATTATCATTAAAATAGTTATTTTAATGAATATAATAAAAAAAGAGGTCCATTTTACACCAAATTTATTGCAATAATTAAATTATATTTTTTTCAATGAATTATGAAAATAGCTAGTTTTTAATTAAATTTGCCTCACAAAGTTATACTTTTCAATTATGATAAAAGAAAAAACCAATTCTACATTGACATTTGAAGATTTCAAAACCGAAGTATTAAATGACTATAGAACAGCCATAGTAAGTCGGGAATGTAGTCTATTAGGACGTAAAGAAGTATTAACCGGGAAAGCAAAATTTGGAATATTTGGAGACGGAAAAGAAGTTCCACAGTTAGCCATGGCCAAAGCTTTCAAAGATGGTGATTTTCGTTCGGGATATTATCGTGACCAAACTTTTATGATGGCCATTGGTCAATTAACCGTGCAACAATTTTTTGCTGGATTGTATGGTCATACTGATATTGAACAAGAACCAATGTCAGCAGGAAGACAAATGGGTGGGCACTTTGCGACACACAGTTTAAATGCAGACGGAACTTGGAAAGATTTAACAAAACAAAAAAATTCAAGTGCAGATATTTCTCCAACAGCCGGGCAAATGCCAAGGTTGTTAGGACTAGCACAAGCTTCAAAGATTTACAGGGAAGTTTCAGGTATAAAAAACGCAAGTAATTTCTCTGATAAAGGAAATGAAATTGCTTGGGGAACCATAGGAAATGCCAGCACCTCAGAAGGTTTATTTTTTGAAACTATAAATGCTGCAGGTGTTTTACAAGTACCGATGGTAATGAGTGTGTGGGATGATGAATACGGTATCTCAGTACATGCAAGACATCAAACTACCAAGGAAAACATTTCTGAAATCCTAAAAGGATATCAAAAAGAAGAAGATACTAATGGATTTGAAATCCTGAGAGTAAAAGGATGGGATTATGTTGACTTAGTTGCAACTTATGAAAAAGCAGCGGCGATATCAAGAGAAAATCATGTTCCAGTTTTAATACATGTAAACGAACTTACACAACCACAGGGTCATTCTAGTTCAGGATCCCATGAAAGATACAAAGATGCAGCGAGATTAGCCTGGGAGAAAGATTTTGATTGTATTCGCCAAATGAAACTATGGATGATAGCCATTAATATTGCTTCTCCAGAAGAAATTGAAGCCATTGATCAGGAAGCCAGAAAAGAAGTATTGGAAGGAAAAAAAGCGGCTTGGAGTGCTTTTTTGAACCCTATTATTGAAGAACAGAAAGAACTTATTTCTTTGTTGCAAAAAGTAGCGGAAACCAGTAAAAATAAAGAAACAATTTTAAAATTCGTTTCTGAATTAAGTAGTAATAAATCTCCTTTGAAAAAAGAAATTCTTGTTGCGGCCAGAAAAACATTGCGATTAGTGATGAATGAAGCCGGAAAAGAGGAATTATCGCAATGGATAACTTCATATACTAAAAAAACACAGAAAAACTTTAGTAGTAACTTATTTTCTGAAACGGAATTGAATGTATTTTCAGTAGAGAAAGTTTTACCTGAATATTCAGAAAATGCGAAAGAAGATACGGATGGACGCATGATTTTGCGTGATAATTTTGATGCTATTTTTACTAAATATCCAGAAACATTGATCTTTGGCGAAGATGCAGGAAATATTGGTGATGTAAACCAAGGTTTAGAAGGAATGCAGGAGAAATACGGAGAACTTCGTGTAGCCGATGTAGGAATTCGTGAAGCAACCATTCTTGGTCAAGGTATCGGGATGGCATTACGTGGTTTACGCCCAATTGCTGAAATTCAATATTTAGATTATTTATTGTATGCCATCCAAATTATGAGTGATGATTTAGCAACATTAAGATATCGTACGGTAGGTAAACAAAAAGCGCCTTTAATCATACGCACACGTGGCCATCGTTTAGAAGGAATCTGGCATTCAGGATCTCCTATGGGAATGATTATAAATGCAGTGCGAGGAATTCACGTTTTGGTTCCAAGAAACATGACACAAGCTGCTGGTTTTTATAACAGTTTATTAGAATGTGATGAACCGGCTTTAGTAATCGAATGTTTGAATGGCTACCGATTGAAAGAGAAAATGCCGTTGAATTATGGTGAATTCAAAACCCCAATTGGTGTTGTCGAAACATTGAAAGAAGGAACAGATATTACCTTAGTTTCTTATGGTTCCACTTTGAGATTGGTACAACAAGCGGCCAAAGAATTGCTTGAAGTAGGTATTGATTGTGAGATTATCGATTTACAGTCTTTACTGCCATTTGATATCAACCAAGATGTAGTAAAAAGTATTGCCAAAACGAACCGTCTTTTAGTAATTGACGAAGATGTACCAGGTGGCGCTTCAGCTTATATCTTACAACAAATTATAGAGCAACAAGATGCCTATAATTATTTAGACAGTAAACCGCAAACTTTAACAGCAAAAGCACATAGACCTGCTTATGGAACAGATGGCGATTATTTCTCTAAACCATCTTCAGAAGATATTTTTGAAAAAGTATATGCTATGATGAATGAAGTAAATCCTTCGAAGTTCCCAAGTTTGTATTAAAAACATAATTTTTTATAAATTGATTTCCCAACTTGATTCAGGTTGGGATTTTTTTTGATTACTAATTAATCACTTGTTTATAAAAGAATAAAATATTAAATTGGTAATCAATTAATTAGTCAATAACCATAATAATAAATAATATGAAAAAAATAACACTGCTTTTAGGAATACTTTCGATTATGACAATTGTTTCCTGCAAGAAAAAAGACGGCAAACCTATGAACCCGCAGGTTCAAACAACTACCGTGACAACTCCCGCCGCTCCAACTCCTTCAAAACAAGTGAAAGACAGTTCGTCAATAATAGTTGGCACAAATGGCGTGAATGTTACTACTAAAAGTGGCACTACAAAAACTAGTGTAAATGTTTCAGGTGGTACAGCAAAAATTGAAGTAAAAAAATAAGATTCAGATATTCTCTTAATTAAAAGTTATAATGCCAATGTAAATTTTTTATGTTGGCATTTTTTATTTTATTTTAAGGTTTATTACAAATAATGCAAAATGAGCACATTAGAAACTATCTTAAAAAGTATTCAAAACGTCAAAGTAATCGAAGATTCTGTTGATAATAAATACTATACTCCTTTGGATTTATCCGTGTCAAATGCCTTTTTTTCAAAACAAGAAATTAGCACATCGACTGATTTTAAAGAATTTATTGAAAAATATTTAGCCAAAGGAAATTCAAAAGTAGCTTTTGGTGGTTACAACGAAGAACGCAATTTATACAAGCGAAGCACGGTATTCAATGACGCTGAAACAGAAGAACGAAATATTCACATTGGGTTAGATTTATGGATAAAAGCCGGAACTCCTGTCCTGGCGGCACTTGATGGAACAATTCATAGTTTTAAACACAATGTAGGGTTGGGGGATTATGGACCAACTATTATTTTAGAACACAAAATAGAAAGTCACACTTTTTATACACTATATGGACACCTTTCATTAGAAAGCATTGCTGAAATTGAAGTTGGCACTAATTTCAAAAAAGGACAACAATTAGCGACTCTGGGTAATGCAGCCATTAATGGAGATTATGCGCCACATTTGCATTTCCAAATTATAAAAAACATTGGAGATAATTTTGGGGATTATCCCGGGGTTTGTAGTAAAAATGATCTAGATTATTATTTAGACAACTGTCCAGATCCAAACATATTATTAAAAATCGCATAAATTATGAAAAAGATAATTCTCATTTTAGGTATCGTTTTGTTTATTAGTTGTAAATCTAAAAAGGTCGTTGAGACACCAAAACCTGCCGAAGTTACATTTGCAAAACTGATGCTGTCAAATGTCAGTGAACTTCAAAAAGACAAAGCTTATGAACTCGGTAAAAGAGTGCTGATGACCTGCAACACTTCCAAGTTTAAACCTTTTAACGAAAGTGAAGCTACGGCTTCGGTAATTCAAAACACAACCGAAGAAAGATTGACAAAAACCTGTACTAAATTTCGCCAATACTATGGAACTTTCAAAGACCTACAATTAGTCGAAATCTATAAAAACTACTTTGACAAATCACTGATTTTTCGTTATAAAGCATTATACACAAAGAAAGTAGCAAATAAAGAACTTCGTGTTTCGCTGAATGAAGAAAACAAAGTTTCGGCTATTAAATCACTAGATTGGACCGATAATTTTCAAGTGAAATAGAATATTTAGCATTGCCAACTGCTCCCATTTTATTTTAAAAAATTTATAAATTAGAAACCTTCTTTTTTTATCTTTTACATCAAAGAATAAAAATATAAGAAGGTTCTTTTATTTTAGTGTTTTTAATAAAAAAACATATTCACAAATTCTTTATAGCATCAAGAATTATAAGGCAAAATGAATCCTGCAAACTAGTAATTAATTGACTTCCAGACTTCTGTTTTTATAAAAAAATATAGTATTGATAGATGAATTTATAGGATTGTTATTTATTTATTTTAAAATCACTGCAGCTCTTAACACTTCAAATTTAATAGAAACAGCATTCTCTTCTCATTATCATACTTTATTTGTAAATTTAGAAAAAATATAAATCTGTGAATTTTACAATTTTTTTTTTTAGTTCTATAAGTTAAATTAGGAATAATAACATCATTTTTACATAATCAATTAAAAAAAATAATTTGAAACTATATATCAAATACATGGTTAGTAATCGCTGTAAAATGGCGGTAAAAGAGGAATTGAAAAAACTTGGGCTACATTTCATTGTTGTTGATTTAGGTGAAGTTGAAATCATGGAAAATATTTCTATGAGTCAACGGGAGCAATTAAAAAAAGTTCTTTTAGATTCAGGACTTGAATTGATGGATGATAAAAAGTCTATGTTGATTGAAAAAATAAAAAATGTGATTATCGAAATGGTACATCATTCTACTGAAAATATCAAAGTGAATTTTTCTGATTATTTAAGTGAAAAAATGAATCATGATTACACTTATTTATCTAATTTATTTTCAGAAGTTCAAGGAACTACTATTGAACAATTTATAATTTCACATAAAACAGAAAGAATAAAAGAATTGATTATTTACGGTGAATTGAATATTACCGAAATTGCCTGGAAAATGAACTACAGTAGTGTAGCACATTTATCGAGTCAGTTTAAAAAAGTCACTGGTCTCTCCCCTTCCCATTTTAAACAATTAAAAGACAAAAGACGAAATCCAATTGAAGAAATTGGAACTTCACAAGAAACAAATAATTAAAATGGAAACTTCAAGAACGCAGGATCCTCTATATACTCGTAGTTTAATTGAAGCCAGTTTAGACCCTTTTGTAACTATTAGTTTAGAAGGGAAAATTACTGACGTTAATGAGGCATCAATAAAAATTACTGGGATTTCGCGGGCAAAATTGATCGGTACTGACTTTTCAAATTATTTTACGGAAAGAGAGAAAGCAAAAAAAGGATATGAACAAGTTTTTGAAAAAGGATTTGTTGCAGATTTTCCATTGACGATAAAACATAGTGATGGAAAATTAACAGATGTATTGTATAATGCTTCTGTTTATAAAGATGAAAATGGTGGTGTTTTGGGTGTTTTTGCAGCAGCAAGAGATGTAACCGCTCAAAAATTATCATCTAAATATTCTCTAAGTTTAATTGAAGCAAGTTTAGATCCGTTGGTTACTATAAATATTGGCGGTAAAATCACTGATATGAATCAAGCTACAGTCAATATTACTGGAATAGAACGCAAAAAGTTAATTGGTTCAGATTTCTTTGATTATTTTACTGAACCTCAAAAAGCTCGTGAAGTATATCAAGAAGTTTTTGCTAAAGGTTCAGTTGCTGATTCTCCGCTTACACTTCGTCATAAAGACGGTAAGTTGACTGATGTATTATTCAATGGTTCCGTTTATAAAGATGACAGAGGGAATGTTTTAGGGGTTGTAATTGTCGCCAGAGATATTGCAGAGCAAAAATGGGCCACTGAATTACGTTCTGCCAACAAAGAATTGGCGTATCAAAATGATGAAAAAGAAAAACGAGCTGAGGAATTGGTTATCGCAAATGAAGAATTAGCATATCAAAATAATGAAAAAGAAAAACGAGCAGACGAGTTAGGAATTGCTAATAAAGAGCTCGCATATCAGAATGACGAGAAAGAAAAAAGAGCCGCAGAGTTAGGAATTGCTAATAAAGAATTAGCATACCAAAATGATGAAAAAGAAAAACGTGCAGATGAGTTAGTTATTGCTAATAAAGAATTGGCATATCAAAATGATGAAAAAGAAAAACGTGCAGACGAGTTAGTTATTGCTAATAAAGAATTGGCGTATCAAAATGATGAAAAAGAAAAACGTGCTGATGAATTAGTTATTGCCAATAAAGAATTAGCGTATCAAAATGATGAAAAAGAAAAACGTGCAGATGAATTAGTTATTGCCAATAAAGAATTGGCGTATCAAAATGACGAAAAAGAAAAACGTGCAGACGAATTGGTTATTGCCAATAAAGAGTTAGCATTTCAAAATGACGAAAAAGAAAAACGTGCAGACGAATTGGCAATTGCCAATAAAGAGTTAGCATTTCAAAATAATGAAAAGGAAAAACGTGCAGACGAATTAATAATTGCGAACAAAGAACTACGTTTTCAAAATGATGAAAAAGAAAAACGTGCAGCAGAATTACTGATTGCTAACAAAGAACTTATATTTCAGAATAAAGAAAAAGAAAAACGAAAAATTGAAAACAAAGAATTGGAAGATTTTAGCAATTCTTTAAAATTAGCTTCTCAATATTCTTTAAGTTTAATTGAAGCTAGCCGTGATCCTTTATTTACGATTAATCCAAAAGGTAAAATAACAGACACAAATGAGGCATCGGTAAGAGTTACAGGAATTTTACGTGAAAAATTAATCGGTTCTGATTTCTTTGATTATTTTACTGAACCACAAGAGGCCAGAAAGGCGTATCAGGAAGTCTTTGATAAAGATTTTATCGCAGATTATCCCTTAATTATAAAGGAGGATCATAAATTAACTGATGTTTTGTTGAATGGTTCCGTTTATAAAAATGAGGAAGGAGAAGTACTAGGTGTTGTTGTGGTTGCAAGAGATATTACGGATCAAAAAAGAATTGAAAAAGAATCGATAGAAGCTAGGCTTTTTGCAGAATTAGCAACTGAAATTGCAGAAGACGCAAAACTTAATGCTGAAAAAGCTACAATTATAGCGGAAGATGCCGTGAGAGCAAAACAACAGTTTTTGTCAAACATGAGTCATGAAATTCGTACACCAATGAATGCTATCATTGGATTTACGAAAGTGGTATTAAAAACAGAATTATCTGCCAAACAAAAAGAATATTTAACAGCTATAAAAATGAGTGGCGATGCATTAATTGTACTCATAAATGACATACTTGATTTAGCAAAAGTAGATGCAGGTAAAATGGTGTTTGAAAAAACTCCCTTTAAAATGAAGGCTTCCATATCTTCAATGCTTCATTTATTTGAAACAAAAATCCAAGAAAGAAATTTAAAATTAATACAGGAATATGATAACAAAATACCTAATGTTTTGGTGGGAGATCCAGTTCGATTACACCAAATAATACTAAATCTTGTAAGTAATGCTGTAAAATTTACGAATAAAGGAAATATTACCGTAGGAGTTCATATGCTGCATGAAGATAATGAAAAAGTAATTATTGAATTTGCAGTCACCGATACCGGAATTGGTATACCCAAAGCAAAAATAGATACCATATTCGAAAATTTTCAACAAGCAACTAGCGGTACTTCAAGATTATACGGAGGAACCGGACTAGGGCTTGCTATCGTGAAACAATTAGTTGAGCCACAAGGAGGTAAAATCCGAGTAAAAAGTATTGTTGATGTTGGAACTACGTTTAGTTTTACTTTAAGTTTTCAAAAAACAAATGCTGATGCTGTATTAGAAAACGAAATTTTAGAATTGGATACCGAAATAAAAGATATAAAAGTATTGGTAGTTGAAGATATTGCACTCAATCAATTATTAATGAAAACGCTGTTGGATGATTTTGGATTCGATAGAGATATTGCTGAAAACGGTCAAATAGCAATTGAAAAGCTAAAAACTAAAAAGTACGATATTATACTGATGGATTTACAAATGCCGGTTATGAACGGATTTGAAGCAACAGAATATATTCGTAATACAATGAATTCAAAAATTCCCATTATAGCTTTAACAGCTGATGTTACTACCGTAGATTTAGCTAAATGTAAAGCAGTAGGAATGAATGATTATATTGCAAAACCTGTTGACGAAAGAGTGTTGTACAGTAAAATAGTTGGAATACTAAAAAAACCAAAATTGGAGAAACTTAGTATAAAACTGAATGAAAATATTGGGATTAAAAATAGTTCGGAGAAAAAAATAAAATGTATTGACTTGGTTTATTTAAATCAACGAACAAAATCAAATCCAGCATTAATGATGGAGATGATTTCACTTTATTTAGAACAAACTCCTACCCTAATAAACACTATAAAGCAAAGTTTAGCTGACGAAGACTGGCTCTTATTAAGCTCAACTGTACATAAAATGATTCCTTCTTTTTCAATGATGGGAATACATCCTGATTTTGAAAATATGGCCAAAAAAATTCAGGAATATGCAAAAGCTCAAGAACAGAAAGACGGAATACACGACCTAGTCAATCAAATTGAAGATGTATGTTTGCAAGCCTGTTATGAATTACAAGAAGAATTTAACCTTATAAAAAATAATTAACCGTGAAAAACGATACTAAAATAAAAATATTCTTAGTTGATGATGATGCACTTTTCTTGAAGTCTTTGGAAATTGAATTTCTAGAAAATGCTGATTTTACTATTGAAACTTATCCTACTGGAGAATTGTGCGTTGCTAATTTATCTAATACTCCTGATGTTGTAATATTAGACTACCAACTTGATGGTATTGTAGAAAATGCAATGAACGGATTAGAAACTTTGGACAAAATAAAAGGTTTTAATCCAAATATTCCAGTTGTCATGTTATCATCTCAAGATAAAATTGAGGTAGCCATAAACTGTATGCACCACAAGGCATTTGATTATGTTGTGAAAAGTGAAACTGCCTTTGTACGTTTGCAAAAGATTATTACTACCATTTTTAAATATCAAAAAATGGAAAAAGAATTAAGCTGGTATATGGACCGAATGTAATTCGTACTCCTCAATAACTATCCTTACGATTCGTTGATAGCTATTTTAATCACTCTTGATTTGGTCAAAATAAAACCAAATTTATTTCAATAAAATGCAGTATAAAGACACATCAGATCTAGAAATTTCATTGCTATTAGAAGCGATTTATAGAAAACATGGTTATGATTTCAGACAGTATTCTCAAGCTCATATCCGCCGAAGAATAATGAACAGAATGGCCATTTCAGGATTCGCCGATGTTTCTCAAATGCAATCTAAAGTTTTGAATGACGAAGAATTTGCTTCAGAACTCCTGCAGGATTTATCAATAACGGTAACCGAAATGTTTCGTGACCCAACTTTTTATCAGTCATTAAGAGAAAAGGTCATCCCTATTTTAAAAACGTATCCCTTTATAAAAATATGGCATGCTGGCTGTGCTACAGGCGAAGAAGCGTATTCAATGGCGATTCTTTTGCAGGAAGAAGGCTTGTATGACAGAACTACAATTTATGCCACTGACTTTAACCAGTTGGCATTGAACCGTGCAAAAGAAGGTATTTTTTCGAACAAAATGATAAAAGAATACACTGTAAATTATCAACTGTCCGGAGGAAAAGAATCTTTTTCAAGTTATTATACTTCGAGTTATGATAATGTGATTATGAACCAATCTTTGAAAAAAAATATTGTTTGGGCCAATCATAATTTAGTAACAGATAGTGTATTTGCTGAAGTTAACTTGATATTATGTCGAAATGTACTTATATATTTTGATAAAAATTTGCAAAACAGCGTGCAAACTCTTTTTTACAATAGCCTCATTAATGGAGGCGTTTTATGTTTAGGATCTAAAGAAAGTTTGCGATATTCCGATTTATATTCGGAGTATCAAGAGATGGATAATAAACAAAGAATATTTAAAAAGAAATATTAAATGCGTTATGAAGCAATTGTTATAGGAGTTTCGTCTGGAGGCATGAATGTTTTAAAAATAATATCCGCGGCCTTACCGACTGATTTCAAAATACCAATTATTGTAGTTCAACATGTAGGGGCACATTCCGATAGCCAATGGATACAGCTTTTAAATGAAAAAAGTAATCTTCATGTTAAGGAAGCTGATGAAAAAGAAAAAATAGAAAACGGAAAAATTTACTTTGCCCCGCCTAATTATCATTTACTAATTGAAAAAGATAAAACTTTTTCACTCACAATAGACGAGCGCGTAAATTTTGCAAGGCCAGCAATTGATGTATTGTTTGAGTCAGCTGCTGAAGCTTACAGGAATAAATTAATAGGAATTGTGCTTACAGGCTCAAATAATGATGGGACTAAAGGTATAAAACGAATAAAAGAATGTGGCGGTCTGACGATTATTCAAGACCCAAAAACAGCTGAATCTCCTTATATGCCCATGTCAGTGCTTACAGCTATTGAACCTGATCATATTTTATCAATAGAGAACATAATCGCATTTTTGATAAAACTTAAATAGTAAAAAAAAAAGAATAGATATAAATTTTACATATAAAAAAATGAAAATGACCCTTGGCAGAAAAATAGTAATAGGATTTAGTGCTTGTGCCGTTGTCCTTTTAGCAGTTGCAATTTTCTCTTTTAAAAATAGTGAAAAATTTGTCGCTTCAAATGCTTTGGTTAATCATTCCAACGAGGTGTTATCTCAATTTGATCAGATACTAATATCTTCCATCGATGCAGAGACTGGTATACGTGGTTATGTAATTACGGGCGAAGAAAATTACCTGAAACCATTTTTATCTTCCAAAACAAAAATAATAGAGCAACTTGCTAAAGTAAAGGAATTGACAAAAGACAATCCCAATCAACAAAAAAATATTGAAGAACTTTCGGAACAGCTCAAAATTCGTTTTGAAAATCTAAATAAAGCTTTAGACTTTCGTAAAAAAGATTTTAAAAAAGCTCAAGAATTTATTGCTTCTGGCGAGGGGAAACAGTTGCAAGATGAAATAAGAAAAACAATTACTAAAACGCAGGAAACAGAACATACTTTACTAAATGAAAGAATGCAAACAAGCGAAAATGATGCCGGCAAGTTTAATATTGTTTTTGCTTTTTTATTGTTAATCATTATTCTAATTCTTCTCGTAGTTTACACAATAGTCACTGAAAATTTGAAAGCACTGAAAAGCTCCGAATCAGAAACTGCCAATAAAAACTGGTTGCTAACGGGTAACTCAGAACTCAACGAAAAATTAATAGGAAACCAAAGTATAGCCCAGTTAGCAAACAATACGATTAGTTTTTTATGTACTTACCTGAAGGCTAATATAGGAGCTGTGTATCTCTTTGATGAAAATGACAATACGCTGATTCTAAATGGGAGATTTGCTTTTTCATCTTCAAAAGAAGGTAAGGAAATATTTAAAATAAATGAGGGGTTAATTGGTCAAGCCGCCTGGGAACAGAAACAAATTGCTATAACAGATGTATCCGAAGATCAAATACGCATCACATCAACCGTTTTGGATGCAAAACCTAAAAATTTACTTATCACCCCTTTTCTGCTTGACGGAAAAACGATAGGAGTAATCGAAATAGGAAAACTTACTGATTTTAACGAAACCGAAAAGGAATTCATCAATGTCTCAATGAACAGTATTGCCATAAGTGTCAATACGGTACAACAAGTCGAAGAAAAAGAAAAAAGAGCCGCCGAATTAAGCATTGCCAACAAAGAACTTGCCTATCAAAATGAGGAGAAAGAAAAAAGAGCTGCCGAATTAGGAATTGCAAACAAGGAACTTGCCTATCAAAATGATGAAAAGGAAAAAAGAGCTGCCGAATTAGGAATTGCCAACAAGGAACTCGCCTATCAAAATGATGAAAAGGAAAAAAGAGCTGCCGAATTAGGAATTGCCAACAAAGAACTCGCCTTTCAAAATGATGAAAAAGAAAAAAGGGCTGCCGAATTAGGAATTGCAAACAAGGAACTTGCCTTTCAAAATGAAGAAAAAGAAAAAAGGGCTGCCGAATTAGGAATTGCAAACAAGGAACTTGCCTTTCAAAACGATGAAAAAGAAAAAAGAGCAGTAGAGTTGAGTTTTGCAAATAAAGAGCTTTCGATTCAAGCAGAAGAACTTCAAATGCAACAGGAAGAACTCAGACAATTGAATGAAGAACTGGAACAACAAGCACAAAATCTAAAACAACAACAAGAGGAACTGCAAATGACCAATGAAGAATTGGAAGAGCAGACCCAATCATTGGAAGAGAAAAATAAAGAAGTCGAAGCTTCAAAAAACAGTATAGAATTAAAAACAAAACAACTGGAGATAAGCAGTAAGTATAAATCTGAATTCCTTGCAAACATGTCACATGAATTGAGAACCCCGCTGAACAGCTTGTTGATACTGTCAAAAGATCTATCAGAAAACAGAAAGAAAAATCTGGACGAAGTGCAGGTTGAAAGTGCAGAAATAATTTATAAAAGTGGACATGACTTACTGGTATTAATAAACGAAGTACTGGACCTTTCTAAAATTGAAGCAGGTAAAATGTCTATCAACATTGAAAAAGTATCCTTAAAAAATTTCACGGATGATTTAATTCGTGATTTTAGACATCAGGCAGAACAGAAAGGATTAAAACTAGTTTGTAAATTGAGTACTGATTTACCAGAATATATACATACTGATTTACAACGATTGAATCAGATATTAAAAAATCTTATATCAAATGCCATAAAATTCACCGAAAAAGGAAGTGTAACTTTATCTATTGACCCAAATACGGCAACTACATTGAACATTTCAATTACCGATACCGGAATTGGAATATCCGAAGACAAACAAACGGCTATTTTTGAAGCTTTTCAACAAGCCGAAGGTGGTACTTCAAGAAAATATGGAGGAACGGGTCTAGGACTTTCTATTTCTCGAGAACTCGCAAAATTATTAGAAGCAGAAATTCAATTGAAAAGCAAACCTAACCATGGATCTACTTTTTCGCTTATTATTCCTTTGCAAATTCATCCTCAAGAAGAGACCTTCAACCCTATTCCGGTGCAACCTGTTTCCTATACGCCTCAAGTTATAAAGGAATCAATGTATCTTAATTATGACACCATAAAAGATGATAGAGATACGATAAGTAAGGATGATAAAGTAGTACTGATTATTGAGGATGATCGGAATTTTGCCGCTATACTTTTAAACCAAGCACACAAAAAAGGATTCAAATGCTTGTCGGCAGCAACAGGAGAAGATGGACTATTACTTACTTCAAAATACAAACCAAACGCCATTATTCTAGATATGGGTCTACCTGGCATCAAAGGGCGACAAGTATTACACGAACTAAAAGCAAATCCCGCCATAAGACACATACCAGTACATATCATTTCAGCAAATGACCGCACACTAGAACCAATCAGAGAAGGTGCTGTGGAGTATTTGATGAAACCAATCGCTAAAAATGAACTAGAAGAAGCTTTCAACCGAATTGAGAATTTTGTAAACAGAAAGATTAAAAACCTGATGATTATTGAAGACAATGAAAATTCCAGAAAAGCAATAAAAATACTCATTGGTAATGGCGATGTGAAATGTTTGGAAGCAGGAAGCGGTAAAGAAGCTTTGGAACTATATGAACAAAATAACATCGATTGCATCATTTTGGACATTGGTTTACCAGACATAAGTGGCTTTGAGCTCATCCATAAATTGGAAGAGATCAAAGGACATAACATGCCTCCTATTATTATTTACACCGGAAAAGAACTAACAAAAGAAGAAAACAATCTGCTTCAAAAATATGCAGAAAGCATTATTATTAAAGGAATAAAATCAGAAGAACGATTACTGGACGAAACCGCGCTATTTCTGCATCGTACAATTAGTAATTTACCAAAATCGAAACAAATAATCATAAATAATTTGTACGATAAAGAAGCTATATTCCATTCTAAAAAAATACTTTTAGTAGATGATGATATGCGAAATGTTTTTGCATTATCCAAAATACTTCAAGAACGCGGGATGGACGTTATAAAAGCCGAAAATGGAAAAACAGCATTAGATATGCTGGAAAAAAACCCTGATATTGATTTAGTTCTAATGGATATAATGATGCCCGAAATGGACGGTTATGAAGCCATGAAAAGAATACGTGCCCAGATAAAATTCAGGAGTTTACCGGTTATTGCCCTCACTGCAAAAGCTATGAAAGATGATAAACAAAAATGTATAGACGCTGGTGCAAATGATTACATTACTAAGCCAATTGATGTAGAACGTTTGTTATCATTGATGCGCGTATGGTTAAGTAAATAATGGAATGCCATGATAAAGTTGGCAACTCCCCTATTCCTTAAGTTAAACTTTTATTTTACAATTGAAAATGAAAATAAATAGCCCTGTTAAAATTTTATTGGTAGACGATCTACCTGAAAATTTGTTTGCCTTAGAAGTAATTCTCTCTACTGAGGATTATATATGCGTAAAAGCAACTTCCGGTAATGATGCCTTAAAAATTCTTCTCCACGAACAAGATTTTGCCATCATATTAATAGATGTCCAAATGCCGTTGATGGACGGATTTGAAACTGTAGAACTAATTCGCCAAATCGAAACACTAAAACATGTTCCGATAATTTTTTTAACGGCAAGTATGGACAATACAGTCCAAATTTTCAAAGGCTACCAAGCAGGTGCCGTTGATTATATGATTAAACCGCTTTCCCCTGAAATATTAAAGGCAAAAGTGGCGGTTTTTGTCGATTTATATAAGAAAAACCAGGAATTACTAGCGCAGGCAGAAGAGCTAAAAAAACTAAACAACGAACTTACAGCTCAAAAATTACTTTCCGAATATTCACTAAGTCTTATTGAAGCAAGTCATGATCCTTTGTTTGCTATTAGTCCTGAAGGAAAAATAACCGATATGAATAATGCATCGGTGCAAGTAACAGGAATACAAAGGGAAAAATTGATCGGAACCGATTTTTTTGATTATTTCACTGAGCCTCAAAAGGCTAGAGAAGTGTACCAGAAAGTATTCAAAAAAGGATTTGTTGCTGACTCTCCACTTATTCTTCGCCATAAAAATGGCAAGCTGACAGACGTATTATTTAACGGATCAGTATACAAAGATGAGAAAGGAAATGTGCTTGGAGTAGTAATTGTTGCCAGGGATGTTACTGATCAAAAAAGAATTGAAACCGAGCTGATTGAAGCTAAAGTATTTGCGGAGTTGGCCACCTTAATTGCAGAGGAAGCAAAAAGTAAAGCAGAAGACGCAATGAAAGCCAAACAGCAATTTTTGTCTAATATGAGTCACGAAATCCGTACCCCTATGAATGCGATTATCGGATTTACAAAAGTGCTGATTAAAACCCATTTGACGGAAAAACAGAATGAATATTTTAATGCTATTAAAGTCTCGGGAGATGCCTTAATAGTACTAATTGACGACATCCTTGATTTAGCAAAAGTAGATTCAGGAAAGATGACATATGAGCAAACACCTTTCAAAATAGCGACCTCCCTTTCAGCTATGCTTCATTTGTTTGAAACAAAAATTCACGAAAAAAACCTGCAATTAATTAAAAATTACGACAGTAAAATTCCTGAGGTTTTGGTTGGAGATCCAGTTCGTTTGCACCAAATTATTTTAAATTTAGTCAGTAATGCTTTAAAGTTTACCACAAAAGGAGAGATTACTGTTGGTGTTGAATTGGTACATGAAGATAATGAAACAGTCATTATCCGATTTGCAGTTACAGATACCGGAATAGGTATTGCTGCAGAAAAGATGCCCACAGTTTTTGAAAATTTCCAACAGGCTACCAGTGGAACCTCAAGATTGTATGGTGGAACTGGTTTAGGATTAGCCATAGTAAAACAATTAGTAGAAACACAAGGAGGCAGCATACAAGTAGAAAGTAAAATTGACCAAGGTTCAACATTCAGTTTCACACTCCCTTTCCGAAAAACAAAAGCGAAAGCAAAATCACAAACAGTTGCAACACAATTAAATTCGGAAATTAAAAATATAAAAGTATTGGTAGTGGAAGATATTGCACTTAACCAGTTACTGATGAAAACCCTACTGGATGATTTTGGATTTGAACGGGATATTGCCGAAAACGGAAAAATAGCTATCGAATTGTTTCAGGAGAATTCGTATGATATTATTTTGATGGATTTGCAAATGCCAGTAATGAATGGATTTGAAGCCACGGATTATATCCGTAATACCCTGAAATCAAAAATTCCCATCATTGCATTGACTGCTGATGTAACAACAATTGATCTAGCTAAATGCAAAGCAGTCGGGATGGACGATTATATTTCGAAGCCAGTCGACGAAAAGATATTATACAGCAAGATCGTGGGCTTAGTAAAGAAACCTAATCTCGAAAAAACCGAAGAGTTTATTGCCATTGAAAATAGTCAACGTAAAAAAACAAAATGTATTGATTTGACGTATTTGAACAACCGTACCAAGTCAAATCCTGCATTAATGATGGAAATGATCACGTTATATTTAACACATACCCCTCCTTTAATTACTACCTTAAAACAGAGTTTAGAAGACAAAAACTGGACTTTATTAGCCGCTGCTGCACATAAAATAATTCCTTCTTTTGCTATAATGGGTATCAGTGCAAATTTTGAAAGTATGGCTAAAAAAATTCAGGAACTTGCTGATAAAGAAGAAAACACAACTGAATTAATCGATTTAATTAGTCAACTTGAAGCTATTTGTGCTCAGGCTTGTGAAGAATTAGAAGAAGAATTTGCCAACATAAAAAGTAAATAAAGATATTTTAACTAAATTACGAAAGATTACCAGAACACTTTAGAATGATTTTTGGAAAAAAATGTACAAGAGGTTGAAATAAAAAAGCTGTTTTTCCTTCCTCTAAAAATTCAAAAACTCTAGGGATTACAATTGGATAAAAGGTACTAGTAATCAAATAAAAACATCTTTTAAAAATAGTAAATAATGGTATCTATTCCTAAATCTGATATTTCGGTAGCTAATAAAGAGATTAAAAAAAAATCCTTTACAGTAGTTGCTATTGGTGCATCGGCCGGAGGACTAGAAGCGTTTAGCCTTTTATTAAAAAAATTACCCGCTAATACTGGTATGGCATATATCTATGCCCAACACCTAAGTCCAGACCATAAAAGTTTACTCACTTCCATTTTATCTAAGATTACAGAAATGAAAGTACAGGAAATTGATAACATGGAAAAAATGGAACCTAATAATGTCTATGTTATCCCTCCCAATAAAGTAATTGAAGTAATTAACGGACATATTCGATTGCTACCCCGCATTAAAAAAAATATACCTAATCTTACCATTGATCTTCTTTTTTCCTCACTTGCTGAAACACATAAAGAAAATGTAATTGGCGTTGTGCTTTCCGGTTATGCCAGTGACGGTATGATGGGGCTCAAAGCAATTAAAGATGCTGGAGGAATCACCTTTGCTCAGGATGATACGGCCCAAGCCGATAGTATGCCTAAATCTGCTATTTCTTCGGGAGTAGTCGATTATATTTTATCGCCGTCGGAGATTGCCGAGGAATTAGTTCGCCTCAGTAAAATGGGAATTTCTAATAAGAGCATTCCTGAAAAACAAGTAAAGGAAAAAGAATTAACTCTTGAAAATAACAATTACGATATAAATACGATTTTTGAGCTTTTACTGAAGACAACAGGGGTGGATTTCAGTCACTATAAAATGCCCACCATTAAGAGAAGAATAAACCATAAAATGCATCAATATGGCATAAAAACCATTAAAGAATACGCTAAACTTTTACTAAATAACAATATCGAGATCGAGGTATTGTACAAAGATCTACTGATTAATGTGACTAGTTTTTTTAGAGAAAAAGATACTTTCCAATATTTAAAAACGACTCTTCTTCCCAAACTTCTCAAAAGCAAGGAAGCTGAAGAAACATTACGGATATGGATTCCAGCTTGTTCTACAGGTCAGGAAGCGTATTCAATCGCAATGATAATAACCGAATTACAAAATAAAACCAATAATATACCCGTTCAAATTTTTGCCACAGATCTCAGCGAGGATGCCATTCGACAAGCCCGTATTGGCGAATATTCACAAAATGACTTGAAGAATATTTCAAAAAAATATTTAGACCATTATTTTATAAAAATTGGCGACAATTATCGCATTATCAAAGAACTTCGTGATATATGTGTTTTTGCACCTCATAATATTTTACGAGATCCTCCATTTTCGCGGATGGATTTTGTCAGTTGTTGTAATCTTCTTATCTATTTTGATTCTTCAGCGCAAAAAAAAGTCTTTTCTTCCCTTCATTTTGCTTTGAATGATAATGGATATCTAATGCTTGGTAAAGCTGAAAGTACCGGTACATCATCACCTCTTTTTACATTACTGAATAATAAGTATAAAATCTATTCCCGAAAAAACAATATGGGAGTTCGAAAAATACTTGAACTAACACCACGCTTTACGCGTATAAATATGTCTAGCAAAAAAGTAACCACATCCTCAAAAAGTATTAGTTTAACCCCCGTAGGAATAGAGAATGTTATCGATACTGTTCTTCTGGCAAATTATATGCCTGCATGCGCAGTTGTCAATAAAGACATGGAAATTTTGCAATTTAGGGGACCTGTTAGCACTTACCTAGAACATTCATCTGGTAAAGCAAGTCTTAATATTTTGAAGATGGCGCGTCCTGAATTTGCTTTTGAACTGCGCAACGCAATCAATAAAGCTATTGAATCAAAGGAATCAGTACACAAATCGGGAATAGAAATAAAAATTGATTCGGTTTTACGAATGATGTCTTTTGAAGTCAGACCACTAAAATTTGAATGGGATGAACCTTTATTACTAATCGTTTTCAAACCGCAAGAGGCTGTTGCAAAACTAAATGAAAATGATTCCGACGGTAGTTACAATTCAACCCAAAAAGATTTAAAAATAAAAAAACTCACGGAGGAATTAAATAAAACACGTTCAGAAATGGTTTCTATCATTGAATCGCAGGAAACGATTTATGAAGAATTACAAGCAGCTAATGAAGAGATTGTTTCGTCAAATGAAGAATTTCAAACGTTGAATGAAGAACTTGAGACCTCAAAAGAGGAAATTGAAGCTACTAATGAAGAGCTTATCAGTACGAACCAGGAATTACAGATGCGACATGATCTTTTGATCGAATCGCATGAATTTTCGGAGGCTATTATTGCTACGATTCATGAGCCAATGCTTATTCTGAATAAAGATTTTATTGTTTCATCGGCAAATAAATCTTTTTATAAAAAGTTTCTCGTAGATAAAGCATCAACAGAAGGAAAACTATTATTTGATTTGGGGAATAAGCAGTGGAATATTCAAAAATTACGTTTAATGCTTAACGATGTTATTTCAAAAAATAATGGTTTCGAAAATTTTGAAGTAACGCATACTTTTTCAGGAATCGGCGAAAAAATAATGCTGCTAAATGCCCATCTTATAGTTCAGAAAACGAATAGCGAACAGCTAATTCTTCTCGCTTTTGAAGATATAACGGATCGTTCTCGCTATTATCTAAAAGAAAAATATTCTTTAAGTCTAATCGAAGCCAGCCTTGATCCTTTAGTAACCATCAATACGGAAGGTAAGATTACTGACATGAATCAGGCAACTGTAAAGATAACAGGGTTGTCACGCGCTAAATTGAAAGACTCAAACTTCTTTGATCATTTCACCGAACCGCAAAAAGCTCGTGAAGTTTATCAACAAGTATTTTCAAAAGGTTCTGTAACTGACTCTCCGCTAATACTTCGCAATAAAAATGGAAAACTTACTGATGTATTATTCAATGGTTCGGTTTATAAAGATGATAGCGGAACCGTATTAGGAGTGGTAATAGTTGCAAGGGATGTTACTGAACAAAAAAGAATCGAAAAAGAAGCACTTGAAGCAAGAGTTTTTGCGGAACTTGCGACTGAAATAGCGGAAGAAGCAAAAATTAAAGCAGAAGAAGCCACGCGATTCGCTGAAGAAGCTATGAAAGCGAAACAGCAATTTCTGTCTAACATGAGCCATGAAATTCGAACACCAATGAATGCAATTATTGGTTTTACGAAAGTTGTTTTGAAAACGGAGCTATCTGAAAAACAAAAAGAATATTTAAATGCCATAAAAATTAGTGGAGACTCCTTAATTGTACTCATAGATGATATTCTCGATTTAGCAAAGGTAGACGCAGGTAAAATGATCTTTGAGAAAAAGCCATTTAAAATAAAATCTGCAATAAAAGCAATGTTGCATATCTTTGAGACAAAAATTCAAGAGCAAAATCTAGAATTAATTACGCTATTTGATACAACTATACCTAATATTGTAGTGGGAGATCCGGTTCGTTTGCATCAGATTATCTTAAATTTAGTAAGTAATGCTGTTAAATTCACCAATAAGGGCTCAATTACAGTAGGCGTCCATCTTTTGCATGAAGACACTGAAAAAGTAATCCTTGAATTTGAAGTTACGGATACCGGAATTGGTATTTCTAAAGAAAAAATACCTCGGATATTTGAAAATTTTCAACAAGCTTCTAGCGGAACTTCCAGATTGTATGGCGGAACCGGGCTAGGACTTGCAATTGTAAAAAAATTAGTTGAAGCACAGGGTGGAACAATACGAGTAAAAAGCAAATTTAACTCAGGGTCAACATTTAGTTTTACATTAAGCTTTAAGAAATCAAATGAAAAACATATTTCTGAATCTTCATTAATTGAATTTGACACAAAAATAAAAAACATAAAAGTTTTAGTTGTGGAAGATATTGCCCTTAATCAATTGTTAATGAAAACACTGTTAGATGATTTTGGTTTTTATCACGAAGTAGCAGAAAATGGGAAAATAGCCATCGAAAAGCTGCAAAAAAATCATTATGATATAATCCTAATGGATTTACAAATGCCAGAAATGAATGGCTTTGAAGCTACAGACTATATTCGTAAAACAATGAATTCCAATATTCCTATCATAGCATTGACAGCAGATGTAACAACTGTAGATCTTATAAAATGTAAAGCGGTGGGAATTAATGAGTATATCGCTAAACCTATCGATGAAAGAGTATTATACAGCAAAATAATCGAAGTTTTGAAAATAAATGGTGTAATACAAGTGGGTAATCAGTTCAATGATGATCACGAGAGTAAAATCCCTAAACATAAGAATACAAAATGTATTGATTTAACCTATCTAAAAGAACGAACAAAATCGAATCCTGTATTGATGTCTGAAATGTTAACAATCTATTTAAACCAAACTCCTTCTTTAATTGTCGCATTAAAAAAAGGTTTAGCAGAAAAAAATTGGCAAACAATAGCCACTTCTGCACATAAAATGATACCCTCTTTTTCAATAATGGGAATTGATACCTTATATGAAAATATGGCTAGAAAAATTCAGGAGTTTGCAGAAAAAAAAGAATATACTTCTGAATTAATTGACTTATTTTCTCAACTTGAGCGCATTTGTAGTCAGGCTTGTACAGAAATACAAGCAGAACTAGACACCATGAAAAACGATTAATTTTAACTACAAAATTTAGAACCGCACGAAACCGCTTTATAATTTAATATATATTATTATTATTTTTAATAATTACTCAGAATTTTCATTCATTTTTTCTAAAAATAGTTGAATACTACAACATTAAACTGATATCTTATAACTTCTTTGGGTAGCAAACCGTTCACCTTTGTGATGTGATAAATAAGTCACAAAATAAATAAATGAGTTATGAAATTAAAAAATACACTATCTACCCTTGCATTGCTTTCGGTAGTATTTTTGTCTAGTTGTAATAATGATACTGCTGAGAATTCAACTGCCAATAGTGCTGCCGTTGCAAAATCAGATGGTTCAACTTCAAACATATATGCTGTTAATGAAACCTATAATATAACGCCAAGTACGGGTTCGTTGAATCCTGTAAATCTAGGTATTGCAGGAGATTTTGCTATTTTATCAAAAACTGGAATTACCGATGTTTACAAATCAACAATTACAGGTGATATTGGTTCAAGCCCAATAACAGGCGCTGCTATTTTAGTTAGATGTACAGAAGTAGTAGGAACAATTTATACTGTTGATGCAGCAGGTCCACTTCCTTGTGGTGTTACTAACGCTACGCGATTAACGACAGCAATTGGAGATATGCAAACAGCATACACTGATGCAGCTGGAAGAACTAAACCTGATTTTCTAAATTTAGGTGCTGGAAATATTGGTGGAAAAACACTGACTCCGGGTTTGTACAAATGGACAACTGCGCTTAATATTCCAACTGATATAACTATTGCAGGTAGCCCAACAGATGTTTTTATCTTCCAAGTCGCTGGTACTCTTAAATTGAGTTCAGCTGTTAGAATGACTTTAACTGGAGGAGTTCAAGCTAAAAATATTTTCTGGGTAACTTCTGACGCTGTTACATGTGGAACGACTAGTCATTTTGAAGGTAACATATTAGGAATGACCGGTATTAATTTACAAACTGGAGCAACAATCAACGGAAGAATGTTAGCACAAACTGCCGTAACGCTACAAATGAATTCGGTTACGAAACCACAATAAAGTAAAACAATTCAATTCTCGAGAAAAGGCTGTCCTAACGGACAGCCTTTTTTTTTCGCAATTTTGATACTGCTTCAAACACTTAAGCAGTATAGAAAGTTATGTTTATAAATCAGGTCAGGTCTGTTTTTTAACTCTTAGCATCCATTAAATCTGGTTATTATATCATATAAAAAAACAAGAATAAAATAAATACTAAATACTGTATATCAAATACTTAAATACATGTAAATATTGAAAAAATTTTTAATAATTGTATAAAAACAATACTGTAGATTTTATTGAACTTTGTATTGTGAAAATTAATTCACTCTATAAATATTAAAAAAATGGATACTGAAAAATCAATTGCCATATTAAATTCCCTAATCCAAATTAATAACGATCGAATTGAGGGATACGAAACTGCTTCAAAGGAAGCTGATGAAACAGACTTAAAAACATTGTTTTCTCACTTTACTGAAACTAGTTTAAAATGCAAAGCTGATCTTGTTGCAGAAGTAAAAAGATTAGGTGGAAAACCTACCGAAGGAACAACTACATCAGGTAAATTATTTAGAGTATGGATGGATATAAAATCAGCTATTACAGGCAGCGACAGAAAGACCATTGTTAATTCATGTGAATATGGCGAAGACGTTGCGGTTCAAACTTACAACGAGGCATTAAGTCACAGCGAAGATTTAACTCCAGAGCAATTAATGATGATAAAAGAACAACATTCAGCTATAAAAGCAAATCACGACAAAATCAAAAACTTGCGCGATTTAATGGCTTAATCACTACTTATTTCTAATCAAAATATGCGGTTACTGCGATGCGTTGTCTCCGCATATTTTTTTTATATTCTTTCTCCAGCTTAGAATTTATTCTTTTATTTTTTTTTTCAACTGTGAATGATGTAAGTTTTATTGACAATTATATAACAATATATAAACTCTATAAAAATACATTTGTGATATAATTATGAAACTAAACATAAGAGATTTAATTTATTTTTTCTCTTTATTTTAAAGTCAATTAATCATTGAAAAACGTTTAATAAAAAAAATATACTAACAATCTAAAAAAAGAAAATTATGAATCTTAAAAGAATCTTTGGAGCATTACTTACAGCTCTCGGAATAGGTGGTCTAATCTATACTGCAATAGTATTTAGCAGCACTTCAGGTGAAACACAGGATATAAAATCACTCATCATTTATGGTGTTCTTGGAATTGTGTTCTTTGTATCAGGAATTAGCTTAGTTCGCACCACAAAGGACGAAGCATAATTTAAAATCGGTTAAACAGTTGTATTTCTTTTTTAAATATAACTAATTCTATATTGGTTAAAATAAAATCGCTTTGGTATTTTCGAATATTCAAAAGCGATTTTTTTTTGTTTGTCCCTTTTCGATAGATATAAGCATCTATATGTCAAATACTTAAATTTTATTTGTTTTTATTAAATTAATGGTTAAAATGTGAATAATACAACTCTTACCTTTAATTTTATAACAGTGTTTTATTATACTATTCCTAACTTGGATTTTTAAATACTAAAAAAAATGAAAAAGAAAGCAATTATCTCGAAACCGCTTAAAAAGGAATTAAATAAAGATAATGAGGATAATTTCCCGGACCATCAAATCTATCCCTCCAGTGACGATATTTATAACAAAAATCACAAAGAAAGCGATATAGATCCTGAAGACCTTGACAAAATGAAAGAGGCAATTGAAAGAGATCAAATTGGCGCATCTAATGAAAAAAATTTTGATCAGGATATGTCAGGAAATGATTTAGATATTCCAGGTTCAGAATTAGATGACCAACAAGAAAATATAGGAAGTGAAGACGAGGAAAACAACTATTACAGTACTGGCGGCGACAATCATAATGACTTAGAGGAAGATAACGGTTAATCAATTTAAAATTAAATAATGAAAATAGCGGTATTTAGTACAAAACCACATGATCGGGAATATCTAGATAAATTCAACAGTAATGACAGGCATGAGCTTACTTACTTTGAAGCACCTCTAAATGCTGATACAACTAATTTAGCACTAGGATTTGAGGCTGTTTGCATATTTGTCAATGATAAAATAGATGCAGTAACGATTGATAAACTTTTCAAAATAGGTGTTAAACTTATTGATTTAAGAAGTGCAGGTTTTAATAATGTAGATATTGAAGCCGCAAAAAAGAAAAATATAAAAGTAATGAGAGTTCCTGCTTATTCTCCAGAAGCAGTTGCTGAGCATGCAGTAGCATTAATTTTGACCCTAAATAGAAAAACACATAAAGTTTACAATAGAGTGCGTGAGAGCAATTTTTCATTGGAAAACCTTATTGGATTTAATCTTCATGGAAAAACGGTTGGAGTTATTGGAACCGGAAAAATAGGTGTGGCTTTCTGCCAAATAATGTTAGGTTTTGGATGCAAAGTTATTGCCTATGATATTACTGAATCTGAAATGCTAAAAGACAAAGGGATTGAATACACAACCTTGGTTGACCTATATAAAAACTCAGATATAATTTCACTGCATTGCCCTCTAAATGTGAAAACAAAATATCTCTTTGACATTAAAACCTTTTCTAAAGTAAAAAAAGGAGTCATGCTGATTAATACTAGTCGAGGCGCTTTAATCAAAACATCAGATGCTATTGATGCATTAAAAAATGGTCAATTGGGGTATTTAGGAATCGATGTTTATGAACAAGAAGAAAATTTATTCTTTAACGATCTGTCTGAAAGTATTATCAAAGATGATTTAATAGAACGATTAATGGCATTTCATAATGTTTTGATTACACCTCATCAAGGATTTTTTACAAAAGAAGCGTTAGATCAAATTGCCATTACTACCTTAAAAAACTTCACGGATTTTGAAGAAGGATTACTTTTAGAAAACGAAGTCAAATTATAAAATATTAATTGATTTTACTTTTTATAAAAAATACAATAACCAATTGGTTTAAAATTAATTATATTTTTTTATGTCCTTTTTAACTAAAACCAGGACTGAAATCCTTAAATTTAAATTACTATTCCATTTACGATTTTTAATCAGTAGGCATTGCGTACTGATATTTAATCTGTTTATTTAGGCCCCTTCGTAAAAAAAATGGCATAAGAAATCATATAAAATAGCCCCGTAATTTTATTCAATGCAAAACCATTTTTTTGAACTATCCCATATTTCCGAATGAAAATGTGTGAAAGTTGTAACTCATATATAAAATTGTATAAAGCATTAAAGCACATTAAACCTGAAATTTACAATATTAAAATTTCAGAATAATTAAGTACAAAATTATGAAAAGTACCGCCACTAAAGCTGATAAAAAAAGAACTACAAAAGAGGGAAAGGGAAATTCAACGTTTGCCAGACCAGAGATAAAGGAAGGTTGTCGCAATATTTTTGTTGATGAACTTAAAGAGATTTATTTTGCTGAAAAAGCATTAATGATATCTATACCCATAATGATTAAAAAGGCTGCAACGAAAGAGTTAGTTGATGCGCTTACCATACATTATGATTTTACAAAAGAACATATCAAACGCTTAGAAGCTATTTTTTGTTCAATAGGTGAATCGGAAATAATAACAAAATACGAAGCAATGTATGGGTCGATAAAACCTTTAGAAGATGAAGAGGAATAATACTTATCAAAAAATCACAAACTATGTCTATTCAAACCGTTAATCCATACAATAATAAAGTTGTCAAATCATTTGAAGAAATGTCAGACAAAACTGTTGACACATTAATAGAAAAATCTGTAAAAACATTTAAAGAATGGAAAGAAACAAGTTATGCAGAACGTGCTAAAATATTGCATAAAGTGGCTAAAATAATGCGTGATAAAAAAGAATCACTTGCTAAAATAATTACTTTAGAAATGGGAAAATTAATTGCTCAAGCTGAAGGTGAAATCTTACTAAGTGCTGATATTTTTGATTACTATGCAGATAATGCAGCTGATTTTTTAGCTGATAAACATTTGGAGCCAGAGTTTGGGAGCGCTTTAATACGGTTCAGCCCAATAGGAATAATTTTAGGTGTGGAACCTTGGAATTTTCCATTTTATCAAGTTGCACGTTTCGCAGCTCCAAATTTAATGGTAGGAAATACGGTTTTAGTAAAACATGCCTCGTCGGTTCCACAATGTGCCATTGCTATTGAAGAATTGTTTAATGAAGCAGGAGCCCCTGTTGGTCTTTATACCAACCTTTTAATTTCAGGTAAAAGGGCTTCCGCTCTAGTTTCTGACAAAAGAATTAAAGGAGTAGCATTAACAGGCAGTGAAGAAGCAGGCGCAAATATAGCCGCAGAAGCAGGTAAAAATTTGAAAAAATCTGTTTTGGAATTAGGAGGCAGCGATGCTTTTATAATATTAGATGATGCTGATATTGATAAAACTGTTGAATGGGCTGTCGTTGGTAGAATTAACAACAATGGTGAGTCCTGCGTAGCTTCCAAAAGATTTATAGCAGTCGAAGCTGTTGCTGATGAATTTATTAAAAAATTCAAAGAAAAATTATCAATTTTAGTTATCGGTGATCCAATGGACTCTAAAACAGAGTTGGGTCCTTTAAGTAGTGAAGCGGCAGCTGTGCATATAGCTGATCAGGTAAAACGATCGGTCGATGCTGGTGCAAAAGTTTTATTGGGCGGTACACGATCTGATCGTGAAGGTGCTTTTATGCAACCTACAATTCTAACGGCTTTAAATCCGAAAATACCAGCTTACTACGAAGAGCTATTTGGTCCGGTCGCTTCTTTTTATCGGGTAAAAAATGAGCAAGAAGCAATTGACTTAGCAAATGATTCGAATTTTGGCTTAGGTTGTTCTGTTTTTACTCAAGATATAGAAAGAGGAAAACGTGTTGCTGACAAAATCGATGCCGGTATGGTTTTCATTAATCATCCAACTGGTACTAAAGCAAATCTACCTTTTGGAGGAACTAAAGGTTCGGGTTACGGTAGAGAATTATCGGAATTGGGAATTCAAGAATTTGTAAATAAGAAACTCATTCGAGTAAGCGGTCTTTCGGACCCTTTTTAGAATGTGACTTTTAATGAAAAAGAAATGAAAGCAAAACAAATAGTATTAGCATCAAGACCAAAAGGATCCCCCACTCTTAACAATTTCAGGTCAGAAACTGTGGATGTGGCTGAACTAAAAAATGGCGAAGTTTTATTAGAAGGAATGTATTATTCCGTTGATCCTTACATGCGAGGCCGAATGAATGATGCAAAATCTTACAGTCCTCCTTTTGATTTAGATCAGCCTATAAATGGTGGTGTGATCGCAAAAGTATTGGAAAGTAAATCTGATATTCTAAAAGCGGGTGATATCGTTTTGGGAATGTTACCCTGGAAAGAAACATGTACTGCTTCAGAAAAAGATTTAAAAAAAATTGATACTTCTATTGCACCAGCTAGCTATTATTTAGGTGTTTTAGGGATGACAGGACTTACCGCTTATTTTGGTTTAATGAATATTTGTAAACCAAAAAAAGGAGAAACAGTTGTCATATCAGGCGCTGCCGGAGCTGTGGGAGTTGTGGTAGGACAAATAGCAAAAATTCAAGGATGTCGGGTTATTGGAATAGCCGGTTCTGATGAGAAAACTAAATTATTAAAAACCGAATTCGGCTTTGATGAAACCATCAATTACAAGACTACAAAAGACATGAGTAAAGCAATTGGAATGTTGTGTCCAAATGGTGTAGATATTTATTTTGATAATGTAGGTGGCGAAATCTCTGATGCGGTTATAGCAAATATAAATTTTAATGCAAGAATCGCATTGTGCGGACAAATTGCTTTGTACAATAGCACTGACACTCCCATGGGACCCCGTTTACAGCCAATGTTATTAACCAGAAGTGTGCTGATGCAAGGTTTTATCATAGGTAATTTTAAAAACGAGTTTCCAGAAGGTATCAAGCATTTAGCCCAATGGGTGAAAGATGGAAAAATAAAATTTACTGAAACAATCGAAAATGGCTTTGATAATTTGCCTAAAGCATTGCTGGGATTGTTTAAAGGCGAGAACACAGGCAAAATGATTGTTAAAGCTTAAATAAATATAAAAAAAAACAAAATAAAAACAAAGAATTATGAAACCACAAATTGGAATTACAGAAAGTCATTTACAAAAAAGCAATGCATTTCTTTCGTCTATTTTAGCTAATGAAATGACATTATATGTTAAATTAAGAAAATTTCATTGGAATGTTTCTGGTGAGAATTTTATGGAACTGCACAAATTATTTGAAGGTCAATACAAACAATTGGAAGAAGCGATTGACGAAGTTGCGGAACGAATCAGCAAACTTGGAGGAAAAACTATTGGTACAATGAAAGAGTTCTCTGAACTGACCATCCTCAAAGAATCGCCAAATCATTACCCTTCCAATAAAGAAATGAAAAAAGAACTGTTAGACGATCATGAAACCCTGATTGTACAATTGCGAAAAGATATTGATATCTGTGCTGAGGAAAATAAAGATGCAGGTACTGCAGATTTCATGACTGGATTAATGGAGCAACATGAGACAATGGCATGGGTATTAAGGAGATATTTAAGCTAAATTTAGCTTTTATAAATTTTGTCCTAAAATGGAAATATCAGAAAACATTTTGCAAATCGTTTCCAAAAGTAATTGCAGAGTTTGTAAGATAAGCTCCTCAAGAGTTCTTGATGAATCTAAACTAATCACTGAAATGGACTTTGAAAAAGATGATTTGGAGATCTTAAATGACACTATCACAGTTGAATTTTCTTGAAAAAGCTTTTTCACCTAATGATTCATACATAGAAAGTAATATTGTATTGAAGGAAGTAATTCGATATTAAACAAATGGTCAGTCGAATTATTAGCGACTATAATAAATAATAAGTTGAGATTTTTTTTGGTTTGGATTAAGAGGGCTGTTGGTATCAACAGCCCTTTTATAGTTAAAATAATTGCAACTGTTATACACACTTGCTCCAATCACTATTGTAAAGAATCAAAAAATTCTTCTCTATTTTCTTTTTGAGTTGAAAAATATGTGAATTATATAAATCTATCGCAAAGTTATATAACATTTTTAATCCACAAATAGCTGAACTTTAAACTGTTGCAATTCAAAAATTGTAAATGGTTGTTTATGATTTCATATTTATCACATTTTTAAAATAAAGTTATGAAAACGAGAAAAAGACTAGGCATTTGGATGGATCATTCTATTGCGCATTTAATGGAATTTACCAATAAGCATTTTGAAATCAAAACCATTGAATCAAAATTACATGATGTAAAAGAAGAAACTTTGCCTAAAAGCGAAAGTCTAATGCACAATAAAAAGAAACGCCTTCTTTTAGACTATTATAAGAAACTAAGTGAGGCAATTAAGGATTATGAACAGGTAATACTCTTTGGTCCTACTAATGCTAAAATTGAATTTTTTGATATTATAAGCGAGGACATTCGTTTTCTCAAAATAAAATTCGAAATAAAAAATACCGATAAAATGACGCAGAACCAGCAGCATGCATTTGTAAAAGAATACTTTTCAGAAGCATAATTAGATTAAAAAATAACTGATAACCACTATAAAAAATAAAAACATGCAATTAAAAAATTTAGGAATAGGAATGGTCATAATAGGAATAGTTATGATGGCATATACTGGGTTCAACTATGTAACTACTGAAAAAGTGGTTGATTTTGGCCCTATTCAAGTAAACAAAGAGGTAAACCATCCTATAAACTGGTCCCCTATAGCTGGAATTATATTGGCTGTGGGAGGTATTGTTCTTATTGTAACAAGTAAAAAAACTGCTTAAGAAATGTTTTATTATTAGAATTTATCTATTGAATCTGTGAATAATACAACATTTAACAAAAGTTATATAAAAAATTAAAATTAAATCTTACGGATATTTGCACGCTGTTATTTAGCTGTACAAAATATAAAAATACATTGAAGAGCACTAAACACTGTAGTTTTTACAGTTTTTGGCAACGTATTTTAAACTATTATATTGTGTAATATCAATAATAAATTAAACTAACCTAATAAATATAGATTTTGATTATTTATTTAAAAAATATTTTTGACGATGTTGGTAAAGTTTCGCTTTTTGCGATTCGCTTTTTCAAAGAAGTTTTAAAACCGCCCTATGAATTCAAAGAGTTTATTAAGCAATGTTACGTAATTGGTTATAAATCTTTGCCATTAGTGGCCATTACAGGCTTTATTATGGGATTAGTACTTACACTTCAATCTAGACCTACTTTAGCAAAATTTGGTGCAGAATCCTGGTTGCCGGGAATGGTTGCGCTTTCTCTAATTAGAGAGATTGCTCCTGTAATCACAGCCTTAATTTGCGCGGGGAAAGTTTCCTCTGGGATTGGTGCCGAATTAGGTTCCATGAAAGTTACCGAACAAATTGATGCTATGGAGGTAGCTGCTATCAATCCTTTTAAATATCTGGTAGTGACAAGAATTCTAGCCACTACACTTATGATTCCTGTTTTAGTAATATTTGCAGATGCAATTGGAATGTTGGGAGGATTTATTGGTGTGAATATGCATGGTGACATTAACCTAACCCGTTATATTTCTCAAGTGTTTGAATCATTAGCATTTTTAGATATTGTACCAGCAACCATTAAAACATTTTTCTTTGGTTTTTTTATCGGAATGATTGGCTGTTATAAAGGATTTACTGCAGCGAATGGGACTGAAAGTGTTGGACTGGCGGCAAACTCCGCGGTTGTGACCGCCTCATTAACGATATTCATTATTGATATGATGGCAGTTCAAATAACTGATTTATTCTTCTAATATGATACAAGAGAAAAAAAATATAGATGCTCCTGCCCTATCATATAATAAAGCTTCAATAATAGAAATTGTAGACCTACATAAAACCTTTGGAAAAAACGAGGTACTCAAAGGAGTCAACTTAGTTGTAAATAAGGGAGAAAACTTAGTAATCTTAGGGAAATCCGGATCTGGGAAATCAATAACTATTAAATGTTTAGTTGGGCTTGTTGTCGCGGATAAAGGAGAAATAAAAGTTTTTGACACGGATATAACTAAACTGGATAATAATCAGCTGAATGAAATAAGGGTCAGAATTGGGTTTCTTTTTCAAAATGCTGCTTTGTATGACTCGATGAGCGTTCGGGAGAACCTTGGTTTTACATTGAAAAGACATGTAACGGATTTATCACCTGAAGAACTGGAAGCTGAAATATTAGCAGTCCTGGAAAGTGTTGGCTTGGCTGATGCAATTGATAAAATGCCGTCAGAATTATCAGGTGGTATGCGTAAAAGAATTGGACTTGCACGTACGCTTATCCTTAAACCTGAAATAGTGCTTTATGATGAACCTACAACAGGACTAGACACAATAACATCAAGGGAAATAAGCGAATTAATACTGGACATACAGAAAAAAAACAAAACGTCTTCTATCATTATTACTCATGATATGGCGTGTGCAAAACACACAGCTGACCGATTGATTATTCTAAAAGATGGGGTAATTCATGCTGAAGGCAGTTATGAAGAATTAGAGAAAAGCGACGACGAATGGGTACGTTCTTTTTTTATTTAAACATTAAAATAATAATAAAAAATATAAATTATGAATAAAGAATCTGGGTTCCAATGGAAATTGGGAATGTTTGTAATAATTGGATTAGTCCTGTTTATTAGTACTATCTATTTTATTGGAAAGCAACAAAATCTTTTCGGTTCAACATTTAATTTAAAGTCTAATTTCAAAAGCGTAAGCGGTCTTGAGATAGGAAACAATGTGCGTTTTGCCGGAATCAATATTGGTACAGTGAGTGATATTCAGCTAAAAACAGATTCCTCAGTGGTGGTTGTCTTTTTAATTAAAGATGAGGTACGAAAGTTTATTAAAACTGATGCTACGGCAAGTATTGGTTCAGACGGACTAATGGGAGATAAAGTATTAACTATCTCTCCTGGAGTTGCCTCTAATAAAATTGTTGAGGACAATGACGTTATTGCTTCAAAAATACCAATAGACATGGAAGATGTGATGGGTAGCGTTAAAAAAAGCGTAGATAATGCCGGTATAATTACGGCACAACTTGCTCAATTTACCTACAACATGAACAATGGAAATGGAACTTTATCAAAATTAATGACGGATAAAGAGATGGCTGGCAGTATAAAAAAATCACTTCTGAATCTTGAAACAAGTTCCAATGCTTTTTCTTCCTTTACCACTAAAATGAATACCGGAAAAGGTGCGTTATCCAAATTAGTGACTGATGAAAAAATGGGAAGAATGGTAGATTCTACCATGAATAATATTCAAGTTACCACCAAAGGATTTACCGAAATTACGGAAGCTGCAAAACATAATTTTTTATTGAGAGGTTATTTTAAGAAAAAAGAAAAAGCCGAAGATAAAAAACAGGAAGAGTTAGACAATCAAGAAGAAGCAGAACTGAAAAAGGCTATGAAGAAGGCAGAAGACAGTATCTCTAAAAAGTAATCTAGTAAAATAAGATTTCCCAGAAAAAGCAACATTAAAAATCAAGCTGTTATGGAAAAATATATAGTGAAAATAAAATATATAAAAAATGTCACTCATGATGTGTTACAAATTGTAACCACTAAGCCGGATATTTATAGCTTTTCACCTGGACAAGCCACAGAGTTATCAATTAATAAAGCTGGGTGGAAAAGTAAAAAAAGGCCTTTTACTTTCACTAGCCTGCCGCAGGATAGCGATCTGGAATTCACCATAAAAACATACCCGTCGCACGAAGGAGTCACCAATGAACTTTTAAAATTAAAAAAAGACGATGAGTTAATTTTACATGAAGTATTTGGTTATATTTCATACAAAGGCGAAGGTATCTTTATCGCTGGAGGAGCAGGTGTTACCCCCTTTATATCCATTTTTAGGCATCTTAAATCGATAAATAAAATTGGGAATAATAAACTTATTTTTGCTAATAAAACTAAAGAGGATATAATACTAGAAGGTGAATTTAAAGAATTGTTGGGCAATAATTTCATTAATATTCTATCACAGGAAAAACGTGTTGGATATGAATATGGCCAGATTGATGAAAAATTCATTAAAAACAACCAAAAAGGGACGAATGAATTATTTTACATCTGTGGACCTCCACCCATGATGGAAGCAATAGAAAAGTATTTATTAGTTCTAAATGTCAAAGAAGACCGTATTATAAAGGAAAAATTTTGATATGTGGGAAAAGTGTCAAATCCCTGCTATTTTAATGTGTGAATCCTACAACTTAATACTATAGTTATGTAACACATCGTTTTACTGTTGCCATTACCTTTACTAAATACTATAAAGTATTTTATAACGATAAAAACAATCGAAAATGAAAAAAATGAAAATTATTCTATCTTTCATCGTATTAGGGATTATTATGATTTCTTGCAATAGCAACGATGATACAGCTTCAAGTTATCCTTACGCTGTAAAAATGACTGATGCTCCAGGACCATACCAAAAAGTAAATATTGATTTACAAGGGGTAGAAATAACTGGAGATGCTGGAGAAACAGTAACATTGAATGTTCGCAAAGGAATATACAATCTACTTGATTTTACTAACGGTGCAAGTACACTTATTGCTACTGATACACTACAAGTTTCTAAAGTTGCACAAATTAGACTTATACTTGGAACAAATAATACGGTAGTTGTTGATAATGTAAGTTATCCTTTGAGTACGCCAAGCGCTGATCAATCAGGACTAAAACTGCAAGTACACCAAACACTTGAACAAGGTATTTTGTATAGTGTCTTACTTGATTTTGATGCTAACAAATCAATTGTGAATACAGGAAACGGAACGTATAAATTGAAACCGGTTATTAGAACAATTGAAGCTGCTATAAGTGGAAATATAAAAGGTAAAATTACACCTGTCGGTTCTTTGGCTGTAGTTACAGCTGTTGATGTTCTTACAAGTTTATCCTATTCAACAAACGTAAATGCAAGCGGTGATTTTTTAGTTATGGGACTTCCTTCAGGGACTTACAATGTAACTATTACCCCTGTTTTACCTTTATTGCCTATAACAAAAAGTACTATCGTAGTGACCACGGGTAATACAACTGACATAGGAACAACTGCATTTTAAAAAGCATAAATAGATCTGTTACATTAAACACTTAATTTTTTTTATAAATTGAGTGTTTTTTTTTATCATAAAACATTCTAAAATGAGATACTTTTTAAATTAAAAAACACAACGTCCTCAAATTATAAAAACAGTCCATTCAAAAAACAAAAACTAATTATTATGAAAACTGAAACTGAAATCGAAGATGCAATTCTTAAAATCACAATGAAAATCAAAACTGACTATCCAGAATTATCTAAATACTTGGAAGAAATGCCTACCACCATTCCCGACGTCAAAAATCCTGAAATAAATATTAAAATTTTACAAGATTACTATAATTCTTTGGAATCATTGTTAAAAAAATATACGTTAAAATAATACCATTATAAATCATAAATAATTACTTTTATTTTTTTTAGAACCAAGTATAATGTAAGAGTGAATTTAAAATTTACTTATTCTTGTTTTTATAATTTTGAAATTAAACTTAAAATTCATGATTAAAATTTATAGTCATTTAGAAAGTGTTTTTGAAAAACTCACTTCTGTAGCAACAAGTATTCTCGGTAATTCAATTACATTTATTATTGCTTTAGCTTTAGTGTTATTCTGGTGGGCCAACAGTTTTTTTGCCACACGAGATTTACATCAAATTATTGGAGATATTATTTTTGGAACCACTTTTTTAAGTTTATTCATCATTCAAAAATCATTTAATAAATTTTCAGCCTCATTACATTTGAAAATTAATGAGCTAGTTTCCTCCCACGATACAGCTAGTAATACGGTACTGAATGTTGAAGCGAAAACAGAACGTGAAATAACAGAACTTTCTAAAGAGTATAGCGAACTTGCTGAAAAAATTAGTGATCTTAACGATGAAATTGAAGCTAAATAATTTATTTTTTATGCTAAAAAAAACAGTTCATTAGCAATGTGTGAAATATATAAGTTTTGAGTTAAATTCTATAAGCCAAATCATGTACCAATCATCGAACTTTGTAGAATCATGAACACTTTTTCATGGTATAAATAAATCAAAATGAAAGCGGAAGAATCAAAAGGGAATTGGGACGAACAAAAAGATAAATTAAAACAAAAGTTCGCTGCATTGACTGATAATGATATGTTGTTTAAGGAAGGTACAAAAGACGAACTGATTACAAAACTTCAACAAAAACTGGGAAAAACTAAAGAAGAATTACTCAAAATCATTGAAGGACTTTAAATAAATTTCAAAATAATCGGTTTTAACATTTACCTCTATATATTTACTTTTTTAATTATTACAATCACTACTCCAGTTTTATCAGCAACCAAATTAACTTCCTTTAAAAGTTTTAGTTTAAATTGAAATACCCTATTACTAAATCCGTTTTTTACTTCAAAAAATAAATGCTAAAGTTTAGACAATGAAGAAAACAATTTACACACTGGCTGCAATAACGGTAATGGCAGCAACCTTATTACTGGGATGCAATACTTCTACTAAAAAACAAGAAGATGCGATAGATGATGTAGCCGATGCTCGAGAAAATACGGAAGATGCCAAAGAAGAATTAATGCTGTCAAAAAAAGAAGCAAATGCCAACGAGTGGAAAAAAATTAAAAAAGAGACTAATACCAGAATTACAGAAAATAAAATTCGAATTGCTCAATTAAAAATTAAAATGACAAAATCCGGATACTCAATTGATACTTTGTACGCTAAAAAAATTGAAGAACTGGAACAAAAAAATAAAAATATCAAGATTAAAGTTGATAGTTATAAAAATGATACCACTGATGATTGGGAATTATTTAAACGAGAATACATTCACGATATCAACGAACTTAATCGAGCAATAAAAGAAGTCACGGTTTACAATAAGAAATAATCAATATGCAAAAGGCGAGCTAATTAACTCGTCTTTTTTTATGGTTTAAAATTTTATAAAAATTAAATGTTGATTCTTTTAAACCTAAAAAATGCGCTCAGGTGTGAATAATGTAAGTTTTATAAAAAGTTTTGTAACACTTTTCTCCGCATTCATGGCCACCTTTGTATTATAACAAAAACACATTAAAAATATATTAAAATGAAAAATTCAAAAATTATTTTAGCGTCATTAGTACTAACTGTTATGGGTTTTACAAATAGTAATGCTCAAAGTAGTAATGTTACAAAATTTGGTGTAAAAGGGGGAGTTAATTTCTCAAATTTATACACAGACAATGCAGATGACGAAAATGTCTTAACTGGTTTTAATGTTGGTTTGTATGCAAAGGTTCCCGTAACCAATTCTATTTCTATTCAACCTGAAATTTATTACACAGGAAAAGGTGCTGAAGTAGTTTATAACAATGCTTTTGCTTCCGGAACGGCAAAATTCAAACTGAATTATATTGAAGTACCAGTTATGTTAGTTGCAAACGTTACCAAAAATTTCAATGTACAAGTAGGACCTTATGCAGGTTATTTAATTAGCGGTAAAACTACAAACGAATCTGGAACTTACAATTTCCAAGACAATATAAACACAGATGATTTCAATAAAATTGATGCTGGTGTCGCTGCTGGTCTTGGGATCGATTTAGAAACAGTTAGTTTTGGTGTACGATACAATTACGGTCTTACTAAAGTAGGAAAAGAAAATCCTACAACAAAGCAGACTTATCCTGACGCAAAAAATAGTGTTTTGAGTTTTTATGGAGCTTTTTCATTTAACTAGTACCCAAAGCGGTAATAAAAAAATTAATATTTTAAAAAAATACATAAATAACTGCAATACAGTTAATTAATTTTTTTAAATTTAAGTAATAATTAATAATTAACAATTAAAAAATAGAAATCATGAGCAATCTTCTTTACACAATCGCAGTAATTTTAATCATTTTTTGGGCAATCGGATTCTTTGCATACAGTGCAGGTGGACTAATACATATCCTACTTGTTATTGCAGTAATTGCAGTAATATTGAGACTTATCCAAGGGAGAAGATTATAAAAAAATAGAATGTAAATATTAAAAAAAAAGTTATGAAAGCAGATAAAGTAGTATTAGGTATATTAGGTGGTGTGGCTGCCGGAGCATTATTAGGAATATTGTTTGCCCCTCAAAAAGGAGACAAAACAAGAAGAAAAATTTTGGATAAAAGCAATGATTATGCTGATGAGTTAAAAGACAAATTAGACACATTATTAGGAACCATGACTAATAAATATGAAAAAATTTGGAAAGAAGGGGAAAATTTAATTTCTCAAGGAAAATCAAAATTTGAAGACATTAAATCGGAAGGAAAATCAAAATTTGATGATGCTAAAGCTGAAGGGCAAACAAAATTTGATAATTTAAAAAGCGAAATAAAAAATTCAAATATTTAAAACTATTTGAGTACCAAAATTTCATAATACAAATAAGATTAAATTTTAAATCATGGACAACCAAGCAACACCAATAGAAATGCTTTTTGAAAAAGCAGAGGATTACACTCGAACAACTGTAGAATTAGCAAAACTAAATGTTATTGATAAATCTGCCGATGTTTTATCCTCGCTCCTTTCAAGATTAACCGTTATTATTGTTGTTGCTATGTTTGCCCTATTGATTAATATTGGACTTTCAATTTGGATAGGTGAATTACTTGGTAAAACCTATTACGGTTATTTTCTGGTTGCCAGTGCATACTTTATTCTAGCTATCGTCATAAATAGCTTTAAAGATCAATGGATTAAATTACCCGTTAGTAATTTTATAATCACAAAAATGCTTAAAAAAAGATAGTATGAAAAAGAGTAATGAAACGGACGATTTAAATGAGACTATCGCTTTATTAGAATACAGACAAAAGCAAGAATTAAGGATACTCAAAGAACAATTTGAAGTGACCTATGATAGCTTAAAACCTCTAAATATTATAAAAAAAGCCTTTAATGATATGACCACTTCGTCAGAATTAAAAGGCAATCTAATTAATAATGTTATTGGTATGTCTACCGGTTATCTGACTAAAAAACTTTTATTAGGCTCAAGTCATAATCCATTCAAAAGAATATTAGGTAACGTATTACAATTTGTAATTACAAATGTCGTTACTAAACATACCGACGCTGGGAAACCTGCTGAATTATTGGAATAGTACATCATAGTACTAAGATTAAAAAATATTCCTACTTTTTTGTTTTTTTTATATAGTTATATTGAAATATATTCTATAAAATGGATCACATTTGCTACGGTATAGGTTACTTTTACGCATATACTTTCTGCTAATTTAATTTTTTTGAATAAAAAAGTAATGATACCTCCCAAGAAAAATGATTTAATGCATGTTATAAAAAAAAATTCTTTTAAAAATAAAGAAGAAGAAAAACCTGCAACACAATTAAATCTGCCTATTCCGGAATTGGAGCATCATAAACTAAAAATAGCGAAGCAAGCAGCTGAATTAGTGAGTACTAGAAAAGAACTTGCCATTCAAGATGAAGAGAACGAGAAAAGAGTTTCAGAACTTGTATTTCTTAATAAAAAAATCACCTTCAAAAATTGTGAAATTGCTATTCAAACTGCAGAGTTGAATATCGCTAAAAGAACGCTACTTGCTCAAAACCAAGAAAAAGAAAAAAGAACGGCCGAATTTATTGTTGCAAATGAAGAACTGGCATATCAAAACATCGAAAAAGAAAAAAGGGCAGTTGAACTAAAAATTGCAAATAAAAAAATTGCTTTTAAAAACAAGGAACATGTATTTAAAACCGCAGAGTTAAACATTGCTAATAGAAAACTTATTTTTCAAAATGACGAAAAAGAAAAACGAGCAGCAGAATTAATTATTGCAAATAAAGAACTTGTTTTTCAAAACGAAGAAAAAGAAAAAAGAGCTTCTGAATTAATTATCGCCAATGAAGAACTTGCTTTTCAAAATGAAGAAAAAGAAAAACGGGCCGCTGAATTAATTATTGCGAATAAAGAACTTATTTTTCAAAATGACGAAAAAGAAAAACGAGCCGCTGAATTAATTATTGCCAATAAAGAACTTGTTTTTCAAAACGAAGAAAAAGAAAAAAGAGCAGCTGAGTTAATTATTGCTAATAAAGAACTTGCCTATCAAAACCAAGAAAAAGAAAAGAGAGCAAAAGAATACCTATTGGCAAATAAAGAACTCAAGAAAGCGCAAGCATATCAAAAAGAATATATAAAAGGGCTCGAGAAAATGATGTTTATGACCTCCCATAGAGTTAGACAACCCATTACCAATATTTTAGGACTTTCAGCACTTTTGGATCAAAACATAAATTCTCCAGAAGAACTAAAAGTTTACTTAGATTATATCAAACAATCCGCTTTGGCATTAGACAGCTTTACTAAAGACCTTACCTCATTTATTTCAGAACTAGGAAAAAAAGGGGAAATCAATTCATAGAAAATCTAAATTACCTATTTATACCTTTCCAATTTTGAAATAAAAATTTTGAATCATAAGTTGTAATTCAAGACATACTCCACTCTTTTTACTTGCACTATTTTACTCGTTCTATCCTGAAATTATAAATTTACAAAAAGGTAAAAAGAAAAATTTCAAATTAGTATATCCTCATTTTTCAAAGTACTCATCTTAAGATTTGTAAAAAGAAATACAAATCTTTTATCTGATGATTCCGCATATAATTTTTTGTGAAAATTAGTATTGCTTGACATCCTCAAATTGTTTGATTAAAAATAATCTCAAATTTACTTTCCATACCATTCGTATTGCATTTATGTAGAAAAAAACTACGCTGGTTTTTGAATGAAATTTAAGTTTTTTTTAGGTTTTTTTTTAATTTTTTTTAGTACCTAACTATAGATAAAAACAATGAACAAATATAAGAAACTGTAAGACAATGACTTAAAAAAAACTAGTGAATATAAAATAAGTGAATTTTACAAGCTAATTTTTTAATTGTATAATAGATTTAGTCTATAACTAGCCAATCTTTGTCATAGATAATTTCTTAACCTAAATACAATAAAAATGAAAACAAAAAATTTACTTTTAACCCTCGCAATAATGTTTATTGCATTCTTTTCTGGCTGCGCCGAAGATGATTTCGTAGAAATCGACGGAGTTTGTCCAGTTGTTGTGTCTACCGTTCCAGTAAACGGAGCTACAAACGTACCTCTTGATCAATTAATTAGTGTGACTTTTAATGAAGAAATGAATCCTGCAACAATTAATCAGACTTCATTTACATTGAAAAATGGCACTTCACAAATAGCTGGTGTAATTACATACATAAATAAAACAGCAACCTTTAAGCCATCAGCTTTACTTACTCCTAACACAACGTATAGTGCAAGATTAACAAGAACGGTTATGGATCTTACCGGTAATGCGATACAAACAGAAACTAATTGGACTTTCAGTACAGGTTTAACCGTTACCCCAATGGTTACGTCAACTGATCCAGACAACAACGCCAATAACGTATTTTTAAATAAAGTAGTAAGTGTTAACTTTAATATGCCAATGAAGGCTTCAACTATTAATGCAACTACATATACTTTAGAACAAGGAACTACATCAGTTTCAGGAACAGTATCGTATAGCGGAACTACTGCTGTTTTTATTCCTACACTACCTTTGGCTCCAAATACACTTTATACAGCTACGGTTTCAAAGGCAGTAACAAACTTAGACAACACAACTTTAATAGCTGACTATGTATGGAAATTCACAACAGGTGCTTTAGTAGCTCCAACCGTAACTTCTACAGACCCTATCAACAATTCAACTGGAATCAGTCTTAATAAAACGATTACTGCAGACTTTAGTATGATTATGGATCCGTCAACTTTTACAGCAACAACTTTTACCTTAAAACAAGGTACAACAACAATTTCAGGAGCTGTAACTTATTCAGGGTCTAAAGCCTCTTTTAAACCAACAAATCCTTTATTAGAAGGTAAAATTTATACTGCTACAATTACAACTGGTGCAAAAAGTGCTACCGGAGTGCCTTTAGCAAATGACTTCGTATGGAATTTTACAACATTAGTTGCAAATGCTCCTTCTCCAACTGCAGGGTTATTCTTTGGAGTATTTGGTGGAAATGCAGGAATAACGAATCAAGGTCTGAATACTAGGATTAATAATGGAAGTATCGGAACAACAGCTGCTTCTACTTTAGTAACTGGATTCACAGATAAATTAGCTTCTCCTAATGAGGTTTACACAGTTACACCTCTTAATAACGGACTTGTTTATGGTGGAGTTTTTGCAGCAGCACCAGCACCCGGGAATGCTACAAAAGCACAAACCGCGCTTGAAGGATTGAATGCAGCAAGAGACCTTTACAATAGCATTTCTCCAGCTTCAAAACCAGGAGGAAGTGACCAAGGATCAGGTGAGCTGGGTGGATTAACTTTAGCCGCAGGAGTTTATAAATCAGCAAGTGGTACTTATAAAATCACAAATGGAGATTTAACTTTAAATGGAAGTGCAACTGATGTTTGGATTTTCCAAGCAGAGTCTTCATTAACAGTAGGATCTCCAGCAGCTGTTAGAAATGTTAAATTGTTAGGTGGAGCTTTGGCTAAAAATGTGTTTTGGTACGTAGGTAGTACGGCAGTTATCAACTACGCAGGTGGTGGTGTAATGACAGGAATCATACTAGCAGAAGACGGAGTTACATTGTCTTCTCCAGGTAGTAGCACAACTTTACCAGGTCAAGAAACGGTATTAAACGGAAGAGCAATTTCATTAATTGCTTCTGTAACTATGGTAAATACAATTATCAATGTTCCTGCTAACTAAGCAATTAATTTAAGGTTTAAATATCCCGTCTTAGGGCGGGATTCATTTAAATAAAATCTAATAATAAAATATATAAAAATGAAATCAAACAATATTTATAAAGAGACAGCTTGTATATCATTGTCTCCTAATAAGCTAACCATCAAAAGCATTGCACTAATTGCTTTGTCTTTTTTAAGCTTTCAAACAGCAGTTCAAGCACAAGAAACGCTACCAGTTAAATACACAAAACCATCTTGGTTTTTTGGAGTAGCAGGTGGAGCAAATTTCAATTTCTATCGTGGTTCTACGCAACAATTGAATGCTAGTTTTACATCTCCAGTTGCGTTTCATGATGGATTTGGCGCTGGACTATTCATTGCACCACTTTTAGAATACCGTCCTGCTGATTCCAGATGGGGTGTTATGTTACAAGCGGGCTATGATAACCGTAGAGGGAAATTTGACCAAGTGATTACAGACTGTGACTGCCCAGCTGATTTAAAAGCAAACGTGAGTTATATTACTGTAGAACCTAGTTTGCGTTTTGCACCATTTAAATCTGATTTTTATTTATATGGAGGTCCACGTTTGGCTTTCAACATGGATAAATCTTTTACATACCAATTAGGTGTTAATCCGGCGTTTCCTGATCAAACTGCTAATGCTGCGGTGAAAGGTGATTTTGACAATATCGAAAAAACAATTATTTCAATGCAAATTGGAGCAGGATATGATATTCCACTTTCGTCAGACAGTAACAAGACACAATTTGTATTATCTCCTTTCGTATCTTTCCAACCTTATTTTGGTCAAAACCCACGTTCAACTGAAACATGGAATAATACTACTGTAAGAGCTGGTGTTGCGTTAAAATTTGGACAAGGACAAAATATCCAACAGTCTACTGATATGGTAAAAGACGGTGAAGTTCAATTCTCTGTAAACTCTCCTAGTAATGTTCCGGGAGAAAGAAGAATGACTGAAATTTTCCCACTTAGAAACTATGTATTCTTCAATACCGGATCTACAGAAATACCAAATCGTTATGTTTTATTAAACAAAGATCAGGTTAAAGATTTCAAAGAAGACCAATTGGAAGTATTTGCTCCAAAAACGTTATCAGACCGTTCAAAACGTCAGATGATTGTTTATTACAACGTTCTAAACATCCTTGGTGACCGTATGCAAAAAAATCCTTCAGCAACAATTACTTTAGTGGGTTCATCAGAAAAAGGTCCTGAAGATGGAGCTGCAATGGCAGAATCAATCAAAACTTATTTGGTAAATGTATTCGCTATTAATCCTTCTAGAATTACTACTAAAGGTCAAAACAAACCAAATATCCCATCAGAACAACCTGGTGCAACATTAGAACTTGAATTACTTCGTGAGGGAGATCGTAGAGTTTCAATTGAAAGTAACTCTCCAGATTTATTAATGGAATTTCAAAGTGGACCAGATGCACAGATGAAGCCTGTTGTAATCAATGCTCTACAAGAAGCGCCTGCTGAAAGTTACGTTACTATAAATAACGAAGGAGCTAAAGAAGCTTTATCTTCATGGTCAGTACAAATGACTGACGAACAAGGAAAAGTACAATCTTTTGGGCCGTACAGCGAAGATGTGGCTAGCATTCCTGGAAAATCAATTTTAGGAGACAGACCAGAAGGAGACTTTAAAGTTAAAATGGTAGGTCAAACTAAAAGTGGTAAGATTATAGAAAAGGAAACCACTATGCATGTTGTACTTTGGACACCTGCAAAAATTGAAGAAGGTATTAGATATAGCATCATTTATGAATTTAATAAATCAAAAGCGATTGCAATCTATGAAAAGTACCTAACTGATATTGTAACACCAAAAATTCCTGCAGGAGCAACTGTAATAATTCATGGTCACACTGATATTATTGGTGAAGAAGCGCATAATCTTGATTTATCTTTAGCCCGTGCTAATGATGTTAAAGGAATTCTTGCAAGCGCTTTATCTAAAGCCGGTAGAAATGACGTGAAATTTGAAGTAAACGGATTTGGAGAAGATGAAAACAAATCTCCTTTTGAAAACAAAACTCCAGAAGAGCGTTTTTATAACCGTACAGTGATAATTGAAATAATCCCTGCAAAGTAATTAGTTAATCATTTTACATATTTTTATTGAATACAAGAAAGGATAGAAACTTAAAAGTCTATCCTTTTTTTTTGCCCAAAATTTAAATTTTAATTAATTTATAATGAATAATTTAAAACCCATATAATCGATTACTACCTAAAAATAGGTAAAGTATTACTTGTATAAAATTTAAAACAGGAGCACTTTAACAAAAAAATTACTATTTTTACTACTCATTTTTATGTTAATATGAACGATAACGAGAAAACCTTAGTCAAATTTTATACTGCTTTCGCAAATGCTGATGCCGAAACAATGTGCAAATGCTATCATGCCGATATACAGTTTCGTGATCCTGCCTTTGGCTTACTAAAAGGAAACGATGTTTGCGAGATGTGGAAAATGTTGGTCGAAAAAAGTAACGGAAAACTTAAAATCGAGTTTAATGAAATAAAAGCGACTGAATACATTGGTTCAGCTCAATGGATTGCAACCTATAACTTTAGTAAAACTAACAGAAAAGTAGTTAATATAATTAATGCTCAGTTTCAATTTAAGGATGGATTAATCATTAAGCATACCGATGATTTTGACATTTGGAAATGGTCTAAGCAGGCCTTTGGAATAAAAGGTTATTTATTTGGATGGACTGGTTTCTTTCACAAAAAAATTAATGAACAAGCAGTATTTTTGTTGAGAAAACATAAAGAAAATAAACATGCTAACTGAAACTTTAAAATCCTTATTCACTAGAGATTTAAATAAACTTAAATCAGAAATTGAATTATATAGAAATGAAAGTGATATTTGGAAAATCCAAGAAGGCATAACTAATTCTGCCGGGAATCTTTGTCTGCATTTAATAGGTAATCTCAACACCTACGTAGGAGCTGAATTTGGAAAGACCGGTTATATAAGAAACAGAGCACTTGAATTTTCACTGAAAGATATTCCGAAGACAGAATTACTATCAAAAATCGATGAAACTATTGTTGTAGTCAATTATGCATTAAATAATATATCGGAAGAAGAATTAAAAATGGAATTTCCTATTTTAGTTTTCGAATCAAAAACTTCAACTGAATTCTTTTTGATTCATTTAAGTACTCACCTAGCCTATCATTTAGGCCAAATCAATTACCACAGACGACTATTGACCTTATAATAAATAATTTACACATATTATCATCGTTAAAAACAGCTAATAGATTTAAAATTTGTAAATTTATTACTAATATTCTTTAACACTGATACTAAAGTTAGGGAAGAAATTGAAGTTATAATACGATAAAAGTATGCTACCATTTCCAAATATACCCAACCCAATTACTTCCAAAAGAACCTTTTCAGCTCTGGAAATCCTTCAACTAATCGTATTTACTTCGTTGATACTTTACTTTGGAAAAACACTTTTTATTCCTTTAAGTTTTTCACTGCTCATTAGTTTTATTCTGTATCCAATATGCAAATGGATGGAGAAAAAAGGAACAAATAAAGGAACTGCAATTATTATTTCCCTTTTTTTTGTCACACTACTGGCAGGAGCAATTATTTATTTACTCTTAGCACAGGTGATGAAATTCTTACATGAATGGCAATTGTTACAAGCAAAACTTATGGATACAGCGACTCAAATAAGTGTTTTTATCACGGAACGCTTTGACATAAGTAATGAAAAACAATTAGAATTTATTAAAAACACCATTGATAACTCTGGCTCTGAGGCTTTTTCATTGTTGCGAAACACAGCTTACTCGATATCAGAATCATTTTTTATCTTTTTAATAATACCTGTTTTTTCAGCTCTCATATTATACAATCGCCAACTTTTGTCAAACGCATTATATGATATTTTTCCAGCTGAAAGAAAAAATACCATCCATGAAATTCTTATTGAAACCATCCATGCTTATTATAATTTCATCAAAGGCATGTTAGTCGTATATCTGATTGTTGGGATTTTAAATAGTGTTGGACTAGCAATTATTGGTGTCCCACATCCTTTTCTGTTTGGTTTTATCGCTTCTATTCTGACATTTATACCCTATGTAGGAATAATGATATCATCACTACTGCCGATAACAGTTTCCTGGGTGACCTATAACTCTATCTGGTATCCATTAGGTGTCATTCTTGTATTTTCTATTGTACAAGTACTGGAAGCTTATGTTATATTTCCTTTTGCCGTTGGAAGCCGTCTAAAAATAAACACACTTGTCATTATTATAATGGTACTTGTGGGAGGCATTTTATGGGGCGCTGCCGGAATGATTCTATTTATTCCGTTTATAAGTATTGTGAAATTAATTGCAGACCGTACGCCCAGTTTAAAATCATTATCCGTTTTATTGGGTGATAGCGAACACGAAAAACCAGGAAAATAATCTACTACAAAAGGTCAAAATCAAACGCCCAATCCAACTCCTTTTTATACCATAATTGTCCTTGCGAAACTGCTAACGGACAGTCAAAATTATTGGTATAAAGAGCTCCCGTTCCCAAACCTTGAGGCATCGAATTGTGCTGTAAAAACGTCCATTGGGCAATGGCGTTTAGACCAATATTACTCTCTAAAGCTGAGGTAATCCACCAGCCAATTTTATGCTTTTCAGCCAAAGAAATCCATTCTTCTGTACCTCTAAAACCACCTACGAAACTAGGCTTCAGAATAATGTATTGCGGTTTGATTTTCTCCAATAATTGTTCTTTTTCTTCTACCGTAAACACGCCAATCAGCTCTTCGTCTAATGCAATAGGAAAAGGAGTGATTTTACACAACTCTGCCATCCTGTCAGTATGATTTTTTCGTATTGGCTGCTCTATGCTATGTAATTTAAATTCAGATAGTTGATTTAATTTATCTAAAGCTGTATTTTCATCAAACGCACCGTTAGCATCTACCCGTATTTCGACTTGTTCCGGAGTAAAATGTTCCCGAATAAACCGCAATAACTGCAGCTCTTTATCGAAATCTATCGCGCCTATTTTAAGTTTTATACATTTAAAACCCTGAGCCAGTTTTTCCTCAATTTGCTCCTTCATAAACGACTCCTCTCCCATCCAAACCAAACCATTTATCAAGATGGATTTTGTACCATTTGTGAAGTCCGAAGGAAAGAGTAAAAAAGGGGTTTCACTCTCCAAAGACTGGAACGCCATTTCGACTCCAAACTGTATCGAAGGAAACTCCATTAACGCTTCCCAAAGTTGGTCTTTTCCTAAGTGGATATTGTCGCAAGTCCATCGCAATTTTTCTTCATAATCTGGTCGATCATCAATACTCAATCCGCGAAGAATTCCGCATTCACCAATTGCTTTTTTACCGTCTTGCTCCAAGATGATAAACCAAGTTTCTTTTTCATTCATAACACCACGGGAAGTTCCTGATGGGCGTTTGAAATTAAGAATATATTTATGATACGTTGCTTTCAAAATAGAATTCATATTAATTAAGAACTTTTACAATTCTTTCAAAATCATCATTTTTAATGCCCATTTTTTTGAAAGTTTCAAAATCCAGTTTTACTTTTTCAGTCCAACTCAAACTATCGGTAACGTTTTGAGATTGGTATTGCTTGTAAATAGCTTTGGCTGAAGAATAATTATCATTCAATAAATACGCATGTGCCAAATTCAGCTTTATCAATAATTCCGAATCATCCAGCTTCTCGCCTTCTTTTAAGAATTTAATAGCTTTACCGTACTGTTTAGTCAAAATATAACTGTTTCCTATCGCATTGTAATCTAATGCTGTTGCTTTTCCGTCATTGATTATAGTACTCCATTTCATGATTGCATCCCCTTGCTTCCCTAGTTTTGTAAACAAAGTGGCTTGTTTACGCAAATCATCATAAACTCCTTTAGAAAGACTTGTTTCTCCAAAGCAACTATTCCCAAAATCCTTAAAAGCTTTAGAACGCTCCATCGGTAATAATTTTTGAAATTCCTTGAACTTGTATTTGAACTGTATTTTATCAAGAATACAAACGCAAAAATCATCTGAATTTGTCATTTTTTGAGCCATATTAGATGTTTTACATTGATCAATTATGGATTTTCTGTTTACTACAGTCCATCCTCGGCTGAGTTTGTTATCGACCCACGGTACGACTTCAAGTATAATTTTCTGGTTCATGATCCAGTTCTTACTTTCGAAACCAAACCATAAATTTCCTGAATTCGATTTCATACAAGCCGATTTCTCTGCAGAAAGCCGTTTGGCATCTTTGCTAACGGGCGTATCCTGAACCAAACAAGCGTCATCTGTTTTCCCATCTGCTTTGTATTTTGTAGCTAAGTCGGCACTAGAAAAAATTGCGTACTTGCATTTGTCATCTCCAAAGATTTTAGACAATATAAAAACAGCACCTGCCGAGCCTTGGCTTATTCCCGTAGGATCTGGAATAGCTTTCAAAACCGAAACCAAACTGCCCGCCATTTGTTGATTTTTATCTAAAAGCGTTATTCTGTAAACGAGTTCGGTGGTTCCTTCAGGGAAATCTTGGGTTTTTATAATTATCCTGCCTCTTGCGGAAACTGTAATTTCTTCAGTTGTAGCGCGAGCTTTATCCCAATAGCCGTCTTTTTGAGAAAAAACGGTATTCATTGAAACCAGAAACAGTATAAAAAAAATGAAATATTTATTTTGCATGATTGATATAAAATTTAAACACTAAGCGCACAATCCCGAAGCGTCGATATTCGCAAAGTTCACAAGGTATCGAACCAAAGAAAACCTAGCCCTGATAGAAGCGGCATCCTTTACTTGTGCTCTTTAGCAAGTAAAGATACAAGCGGATGGCAGGAGATTGCTTCGAAAAACTCGCAATGACATTACAAGTCTATAGAACTTCCTATTTCCAATAGCATCAAATCTTTTCCTTTGTCGAAGAATTTACGAATAGCAGCTTCATGATCGATTTCGATATAACCAAAAGTATCGTAGTGGTAGCCCAGAATTTTATCGCAGTCGACAAAATCAGAAGCAATAATGGCATCTTCGACATCCATCGTAAAATTATCTCCTATCGGCAGAATTGCCAAATCGAGTTTGGTACGCATCGAAATGAGTTTCATATCCATAGTCAGCGCGGTATCTCCAGCAATATAGACATTTTTGTGTTCGCCTTCAATTACGAAACCACCGGGATTCCCGCCGTAGCTGCCGTCAGGAAATGAACTGGAATGAATCGCATTTACATATTTCAGTTTCCCAAAATCGAAATTCCAGCTTCCACCATGATTCACTGGATGCGATTGAAACCCTTTTTGAGAATAATATCCTGCAATCTCAGCATTAGAAACGATTACCGCATTAGTTCTTTTAGCAATAGCTTCCACGTCAAGAATATGATCACCGTGCGCATGCGTCACTAAAATATAATCTGCTTTCAAGGTATTAATGTCAATATGTGAAGCTTTAGGATTTGCGGAAATATAGGGATCTACTATAATATGCTTGCCGCTCACTTCGATTCCCAAAGAGGCATGACCGTAAAATGTTATTTTCATTTTTTTTAAATTTAAAAATTGACAGATTTAAAAGTTGAAAGATTCAATCTTAAAAATCTATTATTGTTTATTTTTCTGCTAAGAATTATTTACTATTAAATCCGAAAAAAAGTAGATCATACATAAGGCTAACAATATAGAAAGCGCAAAAGTACTCAATGCCAGTTTTTTTAATTCAGGATCTAATAATCTAGGCTCTTGATTCTTATAAACATTATTTAAATGTTTAGTTAAAGGTATATAAGCCAACAAAAACAAATATTGATCAAAGTGGAAATTACTTAACAATGCAAAAATAAGAACCAAAACCATTGCCGTAATCACCAAAAAATAATGATATCTTTTTGCTTTAGTCGCACCAATTTTTACAACGATTGTATTTTTATTAGACTTCCTGTCCGAAGCTTCATCGCGCATATTATTCAAATTCAAAACTCCCACGCTCAATAATCCGATGGCGCTTGCAGGTAAAAACAATACAAAATCCAGTTGTTTTGAATAAAGAAAATTCACCCCTAAAGTACTTACCAACCCAAAAAATACGAAGACAAACAAATCGCCATATCCACGGTATCCATAGGCAGTATTCCCCACTGTATAACGAATTGCCGAAACAATAGATAAAAGTCCCAATGCTAGAAAGAATAAAGAATACCAAATATTCGTATCCGCAAACGCATAATAAATCAATAGTATCGCAGAGAGTAATGTCAGCAATGAAGTTATAATTATAGCGCGTTTCATAGCTGCAGGAGAGATTACACCGCTTTGTATGGCGCGTTTTGGCCCTACTCGATCTTCATTATCCGTTCCTTTCATCCCATCGCCGTAATCATTAGCAAAGTTGGATAGTATTTGTAATCCAAGAGTCGTCAAGATGGCAAAACCAAATATTCTCCAATTGAAAACCTCTGTTGGCGTAAGCACGTTATCGGTCGGGTTTGCTAATGCATACATGCTACCGACAATAATTCCGGATACAGATAATGGTAATGTTCTTAATCGTGCGGCTTGAATCCAGTGTTTCATATCTTTTTGTTTAACTGTTTATTCGGTTAATTGTTGATTCGATTATTCGGTTAAATGATTAAATAATCAACGATTAAACTAATTTATTTACATCCAATTGCTATTGGAGGTTTCTATTTCGTACAACCAAAGGTTGACATATTTTTTTATTGTTGTAAAATTACCCAATTGGAAAGAGATTTCGCCACCAGCAGTATGCAAAGTTATCGAACCTATATTCAAATTTTTATGCCAAAAAAGCTGTGAAGTCGTAATCGCTTGAATTTTAGTCGGTTCAATAATTTCATTACTAATATCCCAAGCGCCACTTTGTTTGATAATAAAATGATCATCGATAAAGAGCCTGCTATTTTTGAATCTAAAAAACTGAACAAATCCTACTAAAATAATGTAAATCGGCACTAAATAACCATATTCAAAAACGACAGGCATAACCCAATATCCAAATGCTCCGAATCCTGACAAAGGTAATCCTATCGATAAGAAAAGAGAAAAGCCAAGCTTACGAAAATTAGGTTTTAACATCACCCCTTTTTTTGGTATTTTTCGAAACAACAACTGCAATATTGCATCACTTTCTGACACACTGCAACCCGGAATTTCGATTGCTGATTTGCGCTCTTCTTTTTCACCACTGGTGGCTTGCCTGATTTTTAGTTCCAGAATATTCATTTTCTTTTGAAAATAATTACTGGTAACGGTTGTAATTTGAACTTTTTCTGGCTTTATAATCGTGCTTTTTGTATTTAACAAACCGAAAGAAAGCAACAAAGAACCCTTCTGTCTTGTGATGTTATAATCGTAATATTTGAAAACAATTCGAACCAAATTGATTACCAAAACAGTCGACAGCAACAGTATAATAAAGATGAAAAAGGTTTGAATTACTAAATTCTTATCAACATAATTTTCAATATTTTCGTCATGAAAAACATCTCTGCCAGTGATTTTTTTTATGTAATCTGAAACTGTGATTAAAAACAGCAACAATAGCGAAATGCTTCTTCCGTAATTAGAGGTAATTCCAATTTTTAACAAGCTTAAAAAACTTATTTTTATAAAAGGATGTTCTTCTTCAAGTTGTTTTTCTATTGATTTTCCAAAATGAGATTCTTCGGCTTCACTGGTACTTTTTTTAACTTCATTTTGCAACAAACGAGATTTTAATTCCAATGCCAGTTCATGTGAAATTGCTTTAATTGCGCCTTCTTTTTTATTGGTTCCGGCTGTATCTACATCAAGTTCGTATACACCAATCAACCTTTGAACAAAAGACTGGTTTATATTTACTTGTTGGATTTTATCGAGTTGAATCGCCGTTTTAGTTTTATTAAAGACTCCTTCGGTAATTATAAATTCTTCATTTATCGTATCTAAAAAGAAAGTGAAATTCAAATATTTCAAATACGAAACTACTGCTATAGCAACGAATACTAGAATTCCTCCAAGTAAAAGATACATTTTATTAACTTCATCAAACTTGAAAATCCAAATTACAATAATGGGCCATAAGGCTCTACCATACTGCTGCAGCGAATAAAAAAACAGCACTAAAATCCCAACCACAGACTGCCGTTGCGGCTGGCTAAAATCAGTACTCATTAAAGTTGCTTTTGTATTTTACCCATCAACAGCTGCTTGATATTTTCGGCTTGTTCTTTTTCAATTCCTGGAATTTCAATATTACTGGCACTTCCTCCAGCCGTAAAGATTTCAATTTTAGCCAATCCAAAATAACGGGAAACTAATCCTTCATGCAAAGCAACGTGCTGTATTCTGTTATAAGGAATTACAATTGTATTTGTCGCAATAATTCCATGTCTAAAAAGAACATCGTGGTTCCTGAAAGCAAATCTTTTTTTGCGGAAAGCAATACGGGAAAACAATAAAATCAAAACTATCAACACAATCGTTAAGCTCATTAATTCTGATTGAAACTCGGAGAACTCTTTTATAAAAATCAATCCCAACAGCATTCCAGAACATATAAATACGATTAAAATAAAACAACTTATCAAAGTTACTTTCCAATAATTAGGATGCAAAACTGTAAACTGCACTTCCTCAAATTTTGGAAGCTGACTCGTATCTATTGTTTCATTTGTGAAATTTTCCATTTATAAAGTTTAATTTAAAGTTTATGGTTCAAAAAGTTTAAAGTTCCTTGTCAGAACAACTTTAAACTTTAAACATCAAACTTTTTATGGCAACCATTTTTTTTCAAAATTTGGTTTTCTTTTCTCAAGGAATGCATTTCTGCCTTCTTTTGCTTCTTCGGTCATATACGCAAGGCGTGTTGCTTCTCCGGCAAAAACCTGTTGTCCCACCATTCCATCATCCGTAAGATTCATAGCGAATTTTAGCATTTTAATCGCCATCGGTGATTTTTGCAAAATTTCCTGTGCCCATTCGAAAGCCGTATCTTCTAATTCTTCATGCGGAATCACGGCATTTACCATCCCCATATCCATAGCCTCTTGAGCGGAATAATTGCGTCCTAGGAAGAAAATCTCTCTAGCTTTTTTTTGTCCCACCATTTTAGCTAAATAGGCAGATCCGTAACCTCCATCAAAACTAGTTACATCTGCATCCGTTTGTTTGAAAATCGCGTGTTCTTTGCTGGCCAAAGTCAAGTCGCACACTACATGCAAACTGTGTCCACCGCCTACAGCCCAACCAGGGACTACAGCAATGACCACTTTTGGCATGAATCGAATTAATCGTTGTACTTCTAAAATATTCAAACGATGTTGTCCGTCCTCGCCCACATATCCTTGATGACCGCGTGCGTTTTGATCGCCACCGCTACAGAAAGAATACACACCATCCTTTGACGATGGTCCTTCGGCAGACAATAGAACTACTCCAATCGAAGTATCTTCTTGCGCATCATAAAAAGCATTGTACAATTCAGCAGTCGTTTTTGGACGGAAAGCGTTGCGCACATCCGGTCTGTTGAAAGCGATTCTGGCAACGCCATTGCATTTCTTATAAGTGATATCTTCGTATTCTTTGGCAGTAATCCAATCCATGTCAATCCGTTTAAATTATTTACTGTAAAATTAAATTATTTTTCCCATAATATCTACTCCATTTCATATAAGGTCTCGGTAATCATTCTCTGATATAATAAGCAAAAAATGTTAAAAAACCAAAATAAAACCAGGAAATATTTGCCGTAAATCAAAATATTTATTAATTTTAATCATTGCTAATCAATGTTGTACGTATTATTTTAATCTGATTTAGCATTTTATTTTCACTGAATTATTAACTTAAAAAATGACTGTTTGAACACAATTAAAAATTTTGTCGCTCCTTTTTCTTTGGTAATAAATTATAAAAATATTTTTAAAACCTCGAATAATGAGCAATTTAAAAGAGCATTTGTCCCAATAGCAGAAAAATAAAATTTACACCTACGGTTAAAAAATAGATTATCGTCCTCGCTCATTGCAAAGGTTGAGCACAACAAAAATTAATGAGAGAACAAATCTTCTGAAAAATACAAAACCAACGGCTTTTATGTAAAATTGAATGTAAGCTAAAAAGTAAATGTTTGGACATTTAAAGGCAAACCACATTTATTAAAGCAAATGGAACTTTATTCAACATGCCAATAGTTTATACTATTAAATTTTCAAGTGAATAAATATACTTTAATAATGAAATTTAGATTATTTTACTACTATTTTAAATTTATGAAACAGTAGTAAAAAGAGAAAGACTAACCGTTACGATTAGTCTTTCTTTTTTTTATTCCTTAACCAAGTAAATTCCGTCTTCCTTGATTTCTATTAATTTCTCTCGGTACAAAGCACCAATCGCTTTCTTGAAGGTTTTCTTACTCATCTTCAAAACCGTTTTAATGTCTTCCGGATGTGAATTATCAGTCAAACGCAAGAACCCCCTGCTGGCTCTTAATTCATCTAGAATTTTCTCCGCATTCGGTTCGATGCTTTGATACCCCTGAACCTGTAATGCCACATCAATTTTATTGTCAGGACGAATCGTTTTGATATATCCTCGCATACGGTCTCCCGTACGAATTGCATCATCGTACACCTCATCCTTATACAACAAGCCTTTGTGCCTCTCGTTGATAATAACGTTAATCCCTAACTCAGTGATATGAGAAACGATTAAATCTACCTCTTCTCCTTTTTCAACTGTTAGGTGGTCATTTTTTAAAAACTGATTCAATTTATTGGAAGCCACCAAGCGCTTGGTTTGTTCATCCATATAAAGATAAACCAAGTAGCGTTTTCCTTTTTCCATAGGACGCGCCTGCTCTTTAAAGGGAACCAAAATATCTTTTTCCATTCCCCAATCCATAAAAGCACCAATCTGGTTGGTATAATTCACACGCAAAAGTGCAAATTCATTCAATAATATATAAGGTTCTAATGTGGTAGCAACGGGTCTTTCTTCATGGTCTAAGTATACGAAAACTATTAACTCCTCACCTATTTCAAATTCGTTTGGTACGTATTTGTTTGGCAAAAGAATATCATGTATTCCCTCCGGATCTTTTTCTGGATTCCCCAGAAACAAACCCACTTTGGTATCGCGTAAAATGGTAAGCGTATTGTATTTTCCTATTTCAATCATTTTCTTTCAATTTCTAAAGCGCAAAGGTACGAAGTTTGAAAATAGTAAATTAAGAAACCGTCCACAAAAAAATAAAGCCTAAATCCGACGATTATTTTCTTTTTTTGGAGCATAACTTACCGCTTTTTTCATCACGAGTTGTCCCGCTGTCCACAGTATCCACGCCCAAAAGCTTGGGATACTTGCTTCCATCGGGGCTAGATTAGGACGTTTTGTTTTTCAGATGAACAGATCCTAAAATTTAATTTCATACATAATTTCGTTTTCTTTTTACCTAACTTTGAGAAAACTAAAATAATTCCTATTAATGAAACCTACCGCAATTCTTAATCTTTTCCTACTCTTATTAATTTCTCATAACAATTACGCACAAACCACAATCGACGATCCAGAAATTAAAAAAATGGTTGCCGAAGTAAAAGCTGAAAATCTGGAATCAACAGTACGCAAATTAGCTTCTTTTGGAACCCGACATACTTTAAGCGACACCAAAAGCAATACACGAGGTATCGGCGCGGCGCAACGCTGGGTAAAGTCTGAATTTGATAAATATGTGTTAGAATCTGGTGGACGACTTTCGGCAACTATTGATTACTTCATGATTAAAGCCGATGGAAAACGTATTGCAACTGACAGTCAACTCGGTAATGTAATGGCAACATTAAAAGGTACAGATCCAACTGATGATCGCGTTTTAATTATTAGCGGCCATTTAGACTCCCGCGCCACTGATGTTATGGATACTAAATCTGATGCGCCGGGTGCTAATGACGATGCTTCAGGAGTAGCCGCAATGATGGAACTATCAAGGATAATGAGCAAAAGAGAATTTCCTTTCACTTTGATTTTTGTGGCAGTAACCGGTGAAGAACAAGGATTATATGGAGCAAAACACTTGGCCGATGTTGCCAAAGAATCAAAATGGAATGTAATTGCGATGATCAATAACGATATGATTGGAAACAGTCTGTCGAGCGGTACTAATTTAAGAGACAATACTAAAGTTAGGGTTTTTAGCGAAACGATTCCCTATCTAGAAACGGAAGCTGAAGCCAAAATGCGCAAAGCTACCAATCGCGATAACGACAGTCCATCGAGACAATTAGCCCGTTACATCAAAACAGTTACCAATCAATACGTGGAGCAATTAGACATTAATTTAGTATACAGAAATGACCGATTTTTACGTGGAGGAGATCATACTCCGTTTAGCCAAAATGGATTCACTGCAATTCGTTTTTGCGAAAGAAATGAAAACTACAATCAACAACATCAAAATCTAAGAACAGAAAATAACATAAAATACGGCGATCTTCCCGAATTTATGGATTTTGAATATTTGAGAAAAATAACGTGTTCCAACTTGGCAACTTTCAGCAATCTAGCTTGGTCTCCAAAAGCTCCAACAAACGTAGGAATCGAAGTAAAAGACCTGACTAATTTTTCCACTTTGGTTTGGAATGCTCCGGAAGGAAAGCCTGTTTATGGTTACAACATACTGATTAGAGAAACGGCAACGCCACACTGGGAAAAAGCAATTTTTATTAAAGATCTAAAATCCGAAATTCCCTATTCTAAAGATAATTATTTCTTCGCTGTACAAGCAGTTGATGAATTAGGTCATTCCAGCTTACCTGTTTTCCCGATTCCAATTCGTTAAGACACCAGAAGATTTTGAAGCATTAAGACATTTATAAGATTAAGTGTTTCTAAATGAATCTTAATTTCTTAATGATTCAATTTACCATTAACAAAAAAGCGTTTGCCTAGGCAAACGCTTTTTTTATGGGCACTATTTACAAATTAATCGTTAATTGTAAACACTCTCTTTTTTGAAGTGAACAGTCAATAAATAATAAATCACTGCTCTATATTTATTAGCGTTTGAACGACCATACTTTTCAATAACTGCATCTATTCCTGCATCTAAATTTGGTCCGTCTGCAAGACCTAATTTCTTGATTAGGAAATTGTTTTTTACCGTATCTAATTCTGATTGCTGACTTCCGGCCACTGTCGCTGAATCCTTGTTATAAATAGAAGGTCCGCAGCCAATAGTAACTTTTGTCAACAAATCCATATCAGGAGTAACGCCACATTTGTCTTTCAAATCAGCGGCATACTTTACAATTAATTCTTCTCTTGCACTCATAAATAAAGGTTTAATAGTTCGTTATTTTTTTTAACTCACTCAAATTTAAACATTTATTTATAACAGCAATGTTTTTTTGATAAAAATATACACTTGCAGATTATATTAATTCTTCAAAATATTGTAATAAAATTCGGTCGTTATCTAATGTTGGCGTAAAAATTTCCAGAATACTTGGTCTGTCACTTTGATTGTACAAAGCAGTCAAACTGGTTTCTAAACTCCCTTCATCACTTGCGATACTATAATCAAAACCATACATTTTAGCTAGATGTTCTGCAGTTAAACAATGTGACGTTTCAAAAAAAGTATTAAAAACAGGCGTTTCTTCATGGCCCGGCAAAATTCTAAAAATACCACCGCCGCCGTTATTAATCAAAATGATTTTGAAATTTTTCGGTATATATTGGTTCCAAAGAGCATTACTGTCATATAAAAAACCGATATCCCCTGTTATAAAAACAGTCTGTTTTTCATCTCGTCCAAATGACGAGACAGCCGCACCAATAGCTGTTGATGTACTTCCGTCAATACCACTAGTGCCGCGATTGCAATATACATCAATCGACGGATGGATGTCTATTAATTGCGCATATCGAATGGCCGAACTGTTGCTGATTTGCAATTGACTATTTATTGGCAATCCTTTAATCACTTTCTCGAAAACTACGAAATCAGAAAAAGGAATTTTAGATAAATAAGCTCTGTGTTTCTCTTTTCGCGACGTTTGAACTGCATCCATTTTGATAAAATAGTCACTTTTGATTGCAGTAGTCAAAGGCAAAAAAGCTTCAAAGAACGAATTCGGATTAACATTAAAATGCTTTGTCAATGCTCCAAAAGTATCATACGCTCTCAAAGTATCTATGTGCCAATGGTGTTTAGGCTTATACTTTCGTAAAAAAGCTTTGATACGCTTAGAAACAATCATTCCACCAAAAGTCACCAAAATTTCCGGACTAAAAGTCTCAAAATCATCTGACTTGAAAGGCGTAATTATCGTGTCAATGTTATTTATAAAATTGGGATGATGCAAATTTGACGTGGTCTCTGTCATCACGACAACCGACTGATCGTCTGCCAGAAAATGGATTGTTTTATCAGAAATCATATCGGGGTCATTTACCCCAACAAGAATCATTTTCCGAGTTGAAGTGTTCCAAATAGAAGCGAATTCAGATAAATTTTCGATTGCAGGCAATGGATTCAAATTAGCAAAAGCATTCACCATTATATCAATGGATAGCTCTGAAACTGTTTCATACAAAGGCTCCTCAAAAGGTGCATTAATATGAACCGGTCCTTTTTCATTCAAAGCAATATCAATTGCCTCGTTTATTTTATAATCCTTTTCTTTTGAAACAACTTCGTTTAAATTGGCATTATACAAAGAATGATTGGCAAATACATTTTCCTGACGAATCGTTTGCCCATCACCAATATCAATTTTGCTTTGTGGTCGATCAGCAGAAATCACGATCAAAGGAATCTGGCTGTAAAAAGCTTCCGCGAAAGCAGGATAATAATTAAGTAATGCAGAACCTGATGTACAAACTAAAGCCACAGGTTGTTTTGTTTGCTGAGCAATTCCCAGTGCAAAAAAAGCGGCACATCGCTCATCGGCGATACTATAACACTGAAAAGCTGGATTGTTTACAAAACCTATTGTTAAAGGGGCATTTCGAGAACCCGGAGAAATTATGATGGTGGTAACTCCTTTGGCTAAACAAATCTGAATAATGCTTTGTGCTAAAGGTATTTTGGGGTAAATCATTTGATAAATTTTCTATGTTACAAAGTTACAAAGTTGTAATCCTTTTTCCTTTAGTTTCAGTTGATTTTTCTTAATTTTGGAGTAAAATTATTTATAATGGAAATCAAGGTAAGACCGGCTGTTTTTGCTGATATTGATACAATATTGGAAATCGTGAATCATCAAATACTTAATAGCACTTCTAATTATGATTACGAGCCGCATGATTTTGAAACCCAGAAAGCATGGTTTGAAGAGAAACAAAAATCCAATCAACCGGTAATTGTCGCTGAATTTGAAAACGGAACCATTGGATATGCTACTTATGGTTCTTTTCGTCATAAAACAGGCTACCGTTTTACAGTCGAACATTCTGTGTATGTTGCAGAAGAATTTTTGGGAAAAGGTATCGGAAAATTATTATTGGGCGAACTGATCAAATTGGCAAAAGGACAAGGTTATCATACTATGATTGGCGTTATTGATGCTGAAAACAAAGGTAGTATCGCTTTTCACGAAAAATATGGATTCGAAACTGTAGGCATTATTAAAGAATCGGGATATAAATTTGACCGTTGGCTCAGTTCCGTTTTCATGCAATTGATTCTAGAGTAAATTAATTTGTGCGACTTATATGATATTTTGGTTCATTTTCTACTATGTTCGACTTTAAAAACTTTATGACTTTAAGACTTGAGACTTTATAGTATATTTGCACCTTTACAAATATTATGGATTACACATTGCTTTCTTCTCCTTTACAAGGATTTACTGACTTTCGCTTTAGAAATGCCCAAAACAAAATTTTTGGAGGAATTGACACCTTTTATTCCCCTTATATTCGTCTAAACGGAAAAATGGTTATTAAACCATCTTATGAACGCGACCTTCTTCCTGAAAACAATCTTGAATTAGAAGTTATTCCGCAAGTAATAACGAACGATGCCGATGAATTTTTATTTGTGGCCAAATATGTTCGAGAATTGGGTTACAAGGAATTAAACTGGAATTTAGGCTGTCCTTATCCAATGGTGACCAAGTCTGGTATGGGTTCCGGTTTAATAAGCAATCCCGATAAAATCAATACTATTCTTCACAGAGCACATTCTGAATCGGATATTCTTGTCTCTATGAAAATGCGATTGGGTTATGAAAACAGCGAGGAAATCCTTGATGTTTTACCTATTTTAGACACCTACCCTATTAAGAATATTGCAATTCATGCGCGCATTGGGAAGCAATTGTATAAAGGTGGTGTAAACTTAGATGCGTTCCAGCTTTGTGTTGACAACACGAAACATAAACTGTATTACAATGGAGATATAACCTCCGTGGCTAAATTTCGTGAAATGCAAGAACGCTTTCCTTCTATAGACCACTGGATGATTGGAAGAGGATTAATTTCAGATCCTTTCTTACCGAGTATGATTAGAAACAATACTTTAGAATATCCAGAAAATAAAATTGAATTATTCTGTGCGTTTCATGATACTTTGTATGCTATTTATAGTGAGTCATTGTCAGGATCAACGCATATTTTACTGAAGATGTATCATTTGTGGGAATATTTTTCGGCTACGTTTTCAAATCCACATAAAGTATTAAAGAAAATAAAAAAAGCGCAAAGCATCCGGAATTACGAAGCTGCAGTAGCTGAAATTTTCAAAAACGAAAAATTCTAAAGGAAAAAATAACCATTAAGAAATTAAGAAAAATTAAGCGCTGATTCTTAATGTAACTTAATTTGTTAATGGTTCAAATTTTAGAAAATATTCGGCACTTACTCAAACCGCAAAAAAAAAGAGATTTCCATTTGACTGACAATCTCTTTTGATTATTTACTTAATAAAAAGTAGCAAATTAGCGGTAGAAAATTATGCTTTGATCCAATTCAATACTTCTGGATCCGTTACTAATGTTCTTGGAGCAATCACTTTTTCTAATTCTCCTTTTTCGTTGATTAGGTATTTTTGAAAATTCCATTCTACTTGAGAATCTTGCAATCCGTTTTTAGATTTTTGAGTCAAAAACTGATATACTGCACACATATCGTCTCCCTTTACAGAAACTTTGTCCATCATAGGAAATGTAACGCCATAATTCAATTGACAAAAAGTAGCAATTTCTTCATTCGTGCCTGGCTCTTGAGATGCAAAATTATTAGCTGGAAAACCTACAATCACAAATCCTTTGTCTTTATATTCTTTGTAGATGGCTTCAAGATCTTTGTATTGAGGAGTCAATCCGCATTTAGAAGCGGTATTAACAATCATTACCTTTTTACCTTTAAGAGATGCAAAATCAAAAATCTTTCCAGATAAATCTTCAACTTTAAATTGATAAATAGTTTCCTTGGCCATAACAGTATTACTTTTATTTAATTTCGTTTTTTTTGTTTGTGCCTGATTTTGACAACTAAAAAGAAACATGATAGAACATGTTAATAATAATAGATTTTTCATAGTAATATTTTTTATAAAATTAAAACAATTAATTGTTCCTTGACAATTTATTTTCGCTAAACAAAAGTTAAAAACAAAGAAGCCTGATATCAAACAAAACACCAGGCTTCCAAACAAATAAACAACAAAACTTAATTATTATATTAAAAGGTATACGTGATCTTACCTTTTGCATAAAACGGGGTGCCTGGTGTAAAATGAATTTCTTCTACGCTTGCTGATTCATTTTGTAATCTTGATTCAGTGGCAAACTGCGTTTCGTTCCATTTGGTATTAAATAAATTATCGATTACTATTCCGAAAGAAATATTTTTAACTTTATAATTAATATTAAAATCCGAAACAAAATAACCTTTCGCAACAATTGAATTATCTTCATTTGCAGGGCGACTTTTTAGATAACGATACCTAACTCCTCCTGAAAAACCATTCAATTTCTGGAAACTTAATCCTCCTGTTGTGGTAAAATCTGGCGCTAACGGAATATAGTTTTGTCCTCTTGGCTCATCAATACTTCTTGCATACGTATAATTAGCATCGGCATCAAAATACAACCAATCATTCAGTTGATAACGCAATGCTAAATCAAATCCCATTCGTTTTGATTTCCCGCTCGGCTCAATGATACCGGCGTCTCCAACGTATACAAATTCTTGTTCCAAATACAAATACCACAAAGCCGAATTAACGATTAGTTTGGGAAATGGTTTCCAAATGGTTCCAACATCCGTTCCTATAGCGGTTGGTAAAATTTGTTTTCCACTGTTTTGAACCACAACCCGAGTATCATTCGAATGAAATCCCATTCCTGATTTAACGAAGAATTGTAAATTGTTATTTTCGGTGTATATAAAATTCAGTTTTGGAGAAAATTTCACTTTAGATTCAGATTGTGTTTTGTAATCAGTAGTCAATTTATCCTGGTAATTGAATTTGAAATAATCCACACGAATGGCTGGATTAATTATCAATTTTCCAAAATTGAATTCTGAATTCAAATACGAGAATAAATTGGACTCATCAATATCTCCCAATTTAATTTGTTGCAAAGTAGTACTCCTATTTAATGTATGCGAAAGCTCCGTATCAGTTGTAGCGTCTGCTCGAAAACCAACTCCGTATTGCAATGATAAATTCACATCATTTAGCTTCGTTTTCTTATTCAGTTCAGCGTTCATTCCATATATATTTCTGTTTTCCTTTTGTCTAATTTGATCTCCATTGATAGGATCTTCAAGGAAAAAAGTAAAATTAGAATACAATTCAAACTCATATTTAGAGTAAAATGCATTGGCTTTTATAAATGTATTTTCGTTTATTGGTTTACTCAAGGAAATATTAAAATTAGTTCTGGACGTATTTCCGCCTTCGGTATCATCAACAGAACCAAATCTTGAAATGGTTCCATTATCAACCAATCGGTGTGGTATTTGTCCAGAAGCATCCCACTTACTGGAAAAACGAGAGGCTGAAATGGAAAACTTACTGTTGTCTTGCAAGATGGCTGAGTATTTCCCTAACAAATTTATTCTATTAAAATTTTGAGGCGAATCAAAAGGTCCATCAGTTAAAATATATTCGGTCGCAATGTAAGCGCTCTGCTTTTTTTGGTTACCTAAAAGATTAAACATTCCTACCGTTCTCAAGGTATTAAATTGTCCTATTTCAAGTCCAATACTGCTATTCTCTAATTTATCTTTAGTTTGGAAAGCAACGTATCCTGCAGTAGCAAAATCCCCTTTGTTAGCATAATACGTTCCTTTTCCAAAATCTATTTTTTCCACGGTTTCCGGAATCACAAAATGTAAATCGGCGTAACCTTGTCCATGTGCATGAGAAACCATATTTACCGGCATTCCGTCCACTGAAATCGCAATATCAGTTCCATGATCGATATCAAAACCTCTCAAGAAAATTTGTTCCGCTTTACCCCCACCGGCATGTTGACCGATGAATAATCCGGGTACTTTTCGTAAAATTTCCTGTGATGAATTTACAGGTGTAGTTTGCAAATCTATTTTTGAAATCACATTCATAGCTGAAAGTTTTGCCTGAATAACTACTTCATTCAATCTAAAACTATCACTTTCCACGCTAATTACAACTTCCGATGAAGTAACGGTAAAACTTGTTTTTTTATACCCTAAAGCAGTTACTCTTAACACACTTTCCAAACCGGTTTTATCAATACTGAACATTCCAAATTCATCGGTATGCGCATGAGTTTCGGTGGTTGTATTAATCAGGTAAGCATTCTCTATAGGATTTCCGTCCATATCTATCACTTTCCCTTTTTGAATTTGACTGTACGATGTCATTCCAAAGAAAGCTACAAGGATTACAAAAATATTTTTCATCAAAATGTCTATAATTGATTTACCTTTTTATCCAAGTTAGGTCCAAGTTCATAAATGCTGGAAAGTAAGTCTTCCTTAATTGGCTGAACTTTTTCGATTTCTTTATTAGACTTATAAATCATAGCCAAATGGTATTGTACTTTTGGTTCGAATGATTTTCCAACCACATATTTTTTAGCAATTTCTAATGCTTTTTTATTTTGACCAGTATTTAAATAAGACCAGGCAAGCAAATCATAAGAATCAGGAGTTGGACGGTGATCCACTTCAACTTTTGCAATTTCCAATGCTTTCGCTGCTGTTTCTTTTGCGTCAGCATATATCAAAATATTGTATTTGTTATACATTGCGCCGTAGTTATTATCTTTTAACATTGCGAAATAAGCATTTCTATTTTCTAGTTCCTTGGCTTTATTTCCTTCAAATTGTGCAATTTGCGATTTCAGTAAATAAAAATCAGGCGTGTTGTGTGTCACTTCAATAGCTTCTACAATTCTTTTTGCTTCTGTAGTATTTCTTTCGTGTGAAAAAACAATCCAGGCAATTCCTTTTAAAGCATAAGAATAATTAGGATCTATTGCCAACGTTTTTAAATAACTATCATACGATTCTTGTATTCTTCCTGCATGACCATAAAAATCACCAAGATTAGAGTAAGACCAAATTTTAAGCACTTTATTATCTTCTTTCTCTGCTATATCTCTAGCTTTTTCCATAAAAGTAATAGCAGTTTTCAAATCGCCTTTATGATCATTCCATTTTGCTAATCGAATGAGATAATCATAATCTTTCATATCGCGCATAGCGTTCAAATTCCTTACGGCTTCAGGATAATTCCCCAATTCCATTTGAACATCAAATAATAATTTTTGAGTTTCTTTCTTTCCTTCGCCTATTGCCAATGCTTTATTGGCAAGACGCAAAGCTTCTTTAAATCGATGCTGTGCAATATAATTTCTTGCCAAAGATCGAATTGTAGAAACTTTAGAATACTTATAAGTGCTATTTGATTGAGTTAATAATGCCTCTGTTTTATATAAATATTTTATATTTCCTGAATATTCAAAAAGTGTAGCATAATTAGACGCTATCATGCTTAAGTAGCTGATTTGGTTGGGAGCAGCATCGAATTTTTTTTGCCAAAAATCAATTTCGTTATTCGCAAAAGTCATTGATTTATTATCTTTCACATCTAAATATTTATTATAATCTGATGTTTTTGTAATTTGTTTTGGTTTATTATCGCAACTAAAAAGAGATAGGATTGTAAAAACCAATAATGGAATTATTTTTAAAGTTTTCATAATCTGATGTTGTTTGTTTGTTTGTTTGTTTGTTTTGAAAAAAAAAAAAAAACAGAGCACTATTAAGATGAAAGTACCCTGTCTTTTTTTAAAAATATTACCAGGCTGTTGCCAAATAAGGGAAAGAAACTCCGAATGCTTTATCGTTTGCATTTACGTGATCTGAAGTAAGTGCAGCGTTTGAAGTTCCCATTGGTCCTCCAAAAATCAACAATAATTCTACATCAATAACATCATCTGCTAAAGCTCTACCGGTAAGAACATTTGTTCCGTCAAAGAATGTTGTTTTTTTAGTTTTATCAACATTTAATACATCAGTAGCCAAAAGGCCAGTTAATTGCGGTGCAGTTTGACCTAATGCATTTGTAGTATATCCAGCATTTAAAGCTAATAACCTAGATTGAAAAATAGATTGGTATTTAGCACCCATCATGGATGGAATTGCAGCATTAAAATCATCTTTAGGTTGACCGGCTGCAATAAAGACAGTGTTTATAGCTGGTCTTGCCATTTGATCTTGCTGAACAAAAGTTCCTGAAAAATCAGCACTTACCGCAGCATTATTATCTGAATCATTATTATCACAATTTACTGAAACAACCGCACATACTAGTGCTAAAGCTATTAATTTGAAATTATTTGTTTTCATGTTTATATGTTTTAAATAAAATTAGTTATTGTTTTTTCTTTGTTTCAGCCCATACATTAATTTTGCTGGAAGTACCTAACATTGCTTTTGGAACTTCAACCACTAATGAAAGTACATTTGTACCTGCAAAAGTATCTGTACCAGGATTGTTAAATCCAGAAGCTGTTCCTCCAAGGATTGCTTTGAATTGACCTAAGTCAAAAAAGAAAGGATCATCCCTTGGTCCTGCAAAAAATTTCATTCCGCTTTTCTCCGCTATTATAGGAGTAGCACCGTAGGAAGAAATTGTTACACTTCCTGAAGCTGCACTAGTTTTAATGGTACTTGAAGTTCCTGTAGTTGTTGGAGCATAAGGTCCAAAGAAATACATTTTGTCATCTCTTTTGATGGCTTGAAGAACTAAATCTTCAACATTGTCGCCTGTGTTATCAATATTGATTTCAATCATAACATTTTCATTAAATGTTGCTGCGGCTGTAGCATTAGGACTTAACAATCCTTGTGTGTTGACTGCAAAAGCAAGATTGTTTGTGTCTTGTCCTTGAAAAGTGTACACATCAGTAATATCTGCTGCATTACCTGTTACTGCTGGAGCATCAACGTGATCAGCAGCTACTAAAATTAAGCCCGAAACCGCCACTAGCGATAGGCCTAATATCATTTTTGTTTTTTTCATTTTGTTATAATTTAAAAGGTTATAGAAGCATTTACGGGATTGTTTTCAGTTTGGTTTTAAAAATCATAAAAAAAATCAATTTATTTTATAAAACATTGATTTTCAATTATTTAAATACTTAAATAAATTCCAATTATTTTATTTTTAAAATTATTTTGAGGTAGCTATTGATAAAATTTGTCAATTGTGAATAAGAATGTATAAGTTTGTAAAAGCAAAATATAAAGTATATGACCCAAGATGAATTGTTAGTATTAATATATAAGAAAGATGACAAGGCTTTTACACATCTATATGATATGTATTCAAAAAGCTTGTTTGCAGTGATCAATGTTCTTGTAAAAAACAGAGAAGAAGCCGAAGATGTGCTTCAAGATGTATTTGTCAAAATCTGGAAAAATATAGATTCCTATCATGAAAGCAAAGGGCGTTTCTATACTTGGATTCTAAATATTGCCCGTAATACGTCAATAGACAAACTGCGTTCTAAAAATTTTAATAACAGTCAAAAAAACCTTTCTTCAGATAATTTCGTACATCTATTTGACGACAGTAACAAACTGGTCAATAAAATTGATACTATTGGGATTCAAGAGTTTGTAAAAAAGCTAAAACCCAAATGTATTCAAATAATAGATTTACTGTTTTTTAAAGGATATACCCAACAAGAAGCTTCTGAGGAATTGGAAATTCCTTTGGGAACCGTTAAGACTCATAATCGAAACTGTATTAATGATTTAAGAAATTATTTGAAAGTATAATGGAAACAAAAGAATATATAGAATCAGGTATTTTAGAACTCTACGTTTATGGTTTACTTGCTGAAACCGAAAATGAAGAAGTAGCCGCTATGGCAAAAAATAATCCTGAAATAAACGACGAAATTATCGCTATAGAAAAAGCCATCATAGCTTTGTCTTCTAGCTTTTCACCATTTATTTCTGCTGAAAATTTCGAAAAAATAAAAGAGAAATTAGAGCTTAAACACGCTAAAGTAGTTCAGCTGGAACCAAGTCGAAACTGGTCTCAATATGTTGGTTGGGCAGCTGCAATTATTTTATTGGTTGGTATTGGTTACCAATACAATCAGTTAGAGCAAACCAATACTCAGATTGTAACTGTTGAAGCAACAAAAGCAAAAATGGAAAAGGATTTGAATTCTTTACAATTAAAAAGCAAAGCAAGTGAAACTAGTTTAGCAGTTATAAGAGATGTTAATAATACTGTGGTACCTTTAGGTGGACAGGCAGTTGCGCCACAATCTTCGGCTAAAGTATATTGGAATAAAGAAACCAAAGTGGTTTATGTTGATGCTGCAGGATTACCAGAACCTCCAGAAGGAATGGTATACCAAGTTTGGGCAATAAAACTGAATCCATTAACTCCGACTAGCATAGGATTACTAGACAATTTCAAGGTTAATGATCAAAAAATGTTTGCTGTAGATAATGCAACGGATGCGGAAGCTTTTGGTATTACACTAGAACCTAAAGGCGGAAGTTTAACTCCTACAATGGAACAATTATATACCCTAGGAAAAGTGTAAATAGTACTTCTTCTATGTACCAATAAAAAAGGTTCAACTTTACGGTTGAACCTTTTTTTATTCTTGTTTTTTAATTGTTTTGAAAAAATCAATAAAAGTATTATCGTACCCAATACCAAATAATTCCAGGTTGTTGATTCCAAGAGGCCATCCAAGGCACGGGACTCCAGCCACAAGCTGAAACTAAAGTTCCCCACCAATCACCATTTGGATCACTACTTGTTGTAATTGCTCCGCAGGATCCAGGTGCATACCAAGGCATTATTTGTTCTACTCCATTTCCTTGGTAAGACCAAGAATCAAACATTGTATTTATCGTAATATCAGTTTGAGTGTTATTTCTATTTACAAAACTATAGGCTTGATTTGCAGTCCAAATTCCTCCCCAATGTCCTCTCGTCGTTGCTTCAATCATATATTGAAATCCACTTGGACTCTTCTTTAGATAATCTGCATAAGATATAATAGAATATTGTCCGTTAATAGTTGGAGTTGCTTCATTCCTTAAAATAGCATTGTTTCCATCCCAACCTGAACTATTTTTATTACACAATATTAACGTCCAACCACCGCCATCAGTGGTCATATCAGCATAAATCTGAAAGGGAGTTCCTCCGTTAATACTTGGGTTTGCTATCCAATACAATCCATCTGTAGCTCCGGGAAAATCAGCTTTTATTTGTAATGCGCTCGCTCCTGCTGATGCCGCTGATAATCCGTCATTAGATTTAGTCGCTATTGTTTGACCGTTAATTGTCAATGAATTACTTGAAGACAATGCTCCATTTTTATTGACATAATTAAAATCAGAACTTGAAATCTGCCCGTTTTTTGTTAAAACAGAAACCGCATTTACAGTTAAAGTAGCACTTGTAGAACCACCATAATGAGTGGCATTCTCCTCCTGAACTGCTGTTATCGTAGTTGTTCCTGTTCCTTTTATGGTGACAGTTGTACCGCTGATTGTTGCTACAGAAGTATTACTGCTACTATAAGTAATAGTACTGGCACTTAAACTGCTTGGTGGTGTAATCGTATAAGAACCATCAAAATAGGTTTTTATTTGTGGATTAAAGTTACTTAAATCAGGATTTTTTAGAACTGTTACAGTCACATTATTGAATACCGAACAAGCACCATTAGAAGAATATCCTATTAAATTATATGTCGTTGTTTCAGCCGGAGATACTGTAATTGATGCAGAATTTCCTAGAGGTTCATCCCCATAAATCCCGTAATAAGAAGCGGAACTTTTCTCAACAGCTAGCCTATCGTTAGTTGCTAATACGGAATCAAAAACAAAAACCTCTGCAACATCCGCATCTGAAGATTCACTATCATTAATTCTTATACCATTAGGGCCAGTAGTTCCTCCGCTTGGATTTACGGTTTTAGAAACCCCATTTTCAAAAAATCTTGATTCACTCCCAGTTCCTGTTCCTGTATACACATATGCATTACTATCAGCAGGTATTCCACCAGGTTGAGAAACCCAACCATCAAAATGGGCCTGACTTCTACTACCATTCCACCATCCAAGTAACCAGTTATTATTCGCATTTAAAACTCTCCCTCTGCATGGACCCGTTTGTTTTCCTGCATAAATCACAGTGTAAGGAGGAGAAAAATTCATGCTATTTTTCAGGTTTTGACTTGTATTAAATCTTAAAATAGGCTTGTTATTCAGACCATTGTATACATATAATGGCTGTGCACCAGAATAGGATGGAATCATATCATTTCCATTACCGGATTGATCATACAGTTTGACACAATAGCCAGCTGATCCATTCAACCAAGTATTTATAGCTTCAGTATTTAAATTTGTACCTGAAAATCCAAAATCAGCTTCTACATCATCGCTAGACCTTCTCAAGCGAATTGCTGAACCAGAATAAGCAGATCTTAAAAGTCGCAATCCCACTGCTAATTTATAATGCGACACATTATCTAAAGGTGTTGCATTATTAAAACCCCAAAAATAAGTACTAGCTCCTGAAGCTGTAAGTGTAATAGAATCCCCCGCATTTATAGTAGCTGTTGATGGAGTTATAGTAACTGCAGATAAGCTTTCGACTATTATAGCACCAGAAACAGCACTGGTAACATCAGGCTCTTTAGAACCCGAAACAACAACATAATAATAAGTCGTTCCTATTGATGTAGTTGGTGGAATAAAAGTACTAGTATTGGCACCGTCAATTAAAGTTCCATCAGTTGTGCTCGAAGTAGAATTACTATACCATTGATATAAAAGATTGAGTCCTGAAGCATGAACGGTTAATGGCGTTGCAACTGTTCCCAAACATTCAAAATGATTTGAGGATGAAGGATTAGTACTTATTGCAGTAGAACATAATGTCATGTTAACTCCATAATAAACTCCCTGATTACATTCCATTGATTGGCGAACATCAGATGTGTTTATAGTGGAAAATGCTATTGCTTCACTTTCTAAAATGGAACCTCCACCTCCACCTCCATCATAATTACCAATGAATATTTGATTTAAGTTATCAGTTCGAGGACTAATATATAAAACCATACCTTCATTAACAGGAGCAAGGGATTCGGATGTTGTTTTCGAAATCCCATTTCTCCATATTTCAAGTGGATACACATTCGAATGAAATGTAGTTCCTCCATTTTCTAATATTCCTCCTATTCTTGGAGTTCCCTCAAGAATAGTGTGATAACTTGGCCAATTAGTCCTTTCTGATCTTATTACTGAAGTGATACTTGCTACACTCAGTGCTCCCGAATAAACCAGCCCTTTGTTTCCCGAAAAATCAATAGCTAATCTTGTTCCAATATATTTAAAAGCACCATTAAATACTATTTTGGGTTGAAGATTATTATCGGTTTTAATCAGATTTCTTCCATTACCACTTTGGTCATACCAAATACTTACATAAGCATCATTTAAACCGACAAATGCCAGTAATGCAGTTGTATCTAAATCTCCATTACCATCAAAACCAATATCCTGAGCGACCTCATCACTACTTCGACGCACTTGTATAGCATTGCCAACATAAGAGGTACTTAATTTTCGCAAACTATAGACAACAGCAGCTGGTGTAGTGTTGTCGAGGCCTAAAACATCCAAAGTATTTTGAGCATACCCTTGAAAAGCAGCAAAAATCAAAATAAAGAAAACTATTTTTTTATAAAAATTCATGTTATAACGTTTTGGAAGCTATCTATTAATAAAAATAATCAAACTGAATTCTATCACTTACAGATAATGAATACGAACCGTTATTTGCAGGAATATATGTTAATGTAGTTCCACTTAAACTATAAGCCGTGTTGCTGATTCGAATCCCATTTACATACATTTTTACTTTACTGTTAGCCGATGGAGCTTGGTTTAAAGTAAATTCCGTTTGTGAAATCGTAGCACTAAATTCATCCGCCACTTCTCTAACTTCAGCAGTCCCTGTTGAAATAGTTCCATCAGCCATTAAAAATTGAGCAGAAGTACCAGTTGGAATTTTATATCCTGCAGCAGTTAAACTACCACTTGTTTTAACATCGGTAATCGCGCTGTGCGAACCCGTTCCATCAGAACCCAATTGTATTGTATTCGATGCTGTGACAATTGCATTGGCACCAATGGCAACAGAGTTTGTAATTCCATCAGTAGCAACATCTGCACGATTACCAATAGCTGTATTTCCTGAACCTGAAGTATTATTAGATAAAGTGGAACTTCCTATTGAAACATTATCAACACCCGAAATATTATTTGAAAGCGCAGTATAACCTAGTGCAGTATTTCCATTTCCATTATCATTTAATGCCAGGGCTCCTCTACCAATTGCCGTATTAGCATAACCAGCATTACTTTCTAAAGCTCCTAATCCAACTGCTGTATTTGAATTTTCATTAAACTTACCTCTTCCTACCGTAACTCCATTAATAATAGCATCTGATGTGTAATTTTTTGTTCCGGAAATGGTTTGAGTGTTGGTTAAATCCACAAAATTTGCAGACAAGGCAACAGTAGCGGTAGTTACAAATTCAGTTGTAGCTATTTGTGTTGTGTTAGTTCCTGATACGGCGGTAGGAGCTAATGGTGTTCCAGTTAAAGTTGGCGATTCCAGATCAGCTTTTAGATTTAGTGCTGTATCAGTTGCCGCTTTGTTGGAAGCAACCGTAGTTTG
>NZ_FRCL01000005.1 GCF_900142885.1 Flavobacterium xinjiangense
TTGCGAAGTATCGAGAAGGGTAGTGTGCCTGATGCTTCTCGATACAATTTTACAATTTTAAAACTAGCGTTTGAATTTTGTAAAATCACTCGAAGTGACGACGGTGGTGATTATCATTTAAACTTTTTCTTTGCTAAATTTGGTATTGCATCATATTCATCATTTATTAACGCTTCTTTTTTAGCTTGAGACCATTTTTTAATTTGTTTTTCTTTTTCTATTGCTAAAGTTATGTCGGTAAACTCACAATAAAAGACCAATTCAATAGGTCTTCTTTTAAAAGTATAACAATCGGGATAAAATCCTATTTGATGTTGAAATACCCTTTGTTCCAGATTACTAGTTACACCGGTATAATAGGTTTTATCGGAGCATTTGATTATATAGACGTAAGATTGTTTCATGTAACGAATATAATAATTTTTCGCCAGTTCGTTTCGTCAGTTCCTCCCGTCAGTTCGAGTTAAGCAAAGGCTTGCGATAGAAAGTCTTTGCGAAGTATCGAGAACGGTCGTGCAGTTAAATGCTTCTCGATACAATTATGCGTTATTAAAACTATCGTTTGAATAACACATAATCACTCGAAGTGACGGCGGCTGTTGTTATGTTTCAAAGTCGTCAGTTCGAGTTAAGCAATGATTTGCGATAGAAAATCATTGTGAAGTATCGAGAACGGTTTTGTGCCTGATGCTTCTCGATACAATTTCACATTATTAAAGCTAGCGTTTTAATAAAGTGAAATCACGCGAAGTGAAGGAAGTTGTTGCCAATTTGATGTATTATCATCAATCGGTTATTTTATTTAGTTTCAAATACCCAATATGCAATTCATCTTCTTTTAAATCAATTTCAGATTTGGTGATTTTTAAGGAATACTGTTCTTTAATTAGCGCAGGCAATATATCAGATACCTTATAAATATCATCCACATCAATCCCGTATTTGTCGTCGATGTGGGAAGGGGCTCCCTTGAAACCGCAATGTTTGTAAAAAGTGGATCTTCTAGCTTTTTTGGAAGCCAAAGCCATACTTTCGGCAACAGTCAGGATTTTATAATGGTATTCTTCAAATTCATTTTCTTTATACCCGCCCAAATTGATGAAAAACAATTTTTCTGATGAAGTATTTTCAATCTCATCTTTTGCAATAATTTCAATTGAAAAATTTTCTACTGCGCAAACTTCTCGCCAGGCATCAATATGAATTTTTCCTTTGGCTTCAGGCCAAAAAGCTTTCATCTGCGGGATCAAATTTTTCAAGGAAGTTCCAATTCCAAAAAAAATATCGTGCTGTTCTGTAAGTCGGCCTTTCGGCGTGCAGCCTAGCATTACCATGTATAATTTTAGTTTTTCTTGCATCTTTCAAAGCTACATTTTTTTTGAAAATAAACTTTGGCACAGTTCATGAATGTATAAAAAAAATAAACCATTAAAATATTTAAATCATGAAAAAGATAATTACCTTTTTGGCCATTGCAGGATTATTCACCTTGCAATCTTGTACTACTTCTGGCAGTTTTGAAATTGATCCTCTTCCAGTTGCGACAAGCGAAGTATTTGAAGTAAACGCTTCATTTAATTCAACTAATAATTATAGTCGATTGGTAACTTTAAATCCGCGCATATATTCTTCGGATGTGGTTTTAGTGTACCGCTTGACAGGTATAACACCACAAGGAAGTGACATTTGGAAATTGTTACCGGAAACTCATTATTTTGCTGATGGAACATTAGACTTTGGTTTTGACTATGATTATACCACTACTGATGTAAGTATTTTTATGATAGGTAATAATTTGCAAACGGTTTCTACGGATTATAGATTGAATCAGGTTTTAAGGATAGTAATTACTCCAGCTGGTTTTTCTACAGCGATAGATAAAAATAACATAAACGCAGTAATGTCGGCTTTGAATGTTGATAAAAGCCAAATTAAAAAAATAGATTTGTAGTTTACATTTTTAATAAAAAAAGGGAATCGAAAGATTCCCTTTTTTTATGCTTCTTAGTTAGTGAAATTAAAAAAGTTTAGAACTCATTATCTTCCTCATTAATTTCCTCTTTGTTGATTTTCAAGGATACTATGATTCCTGCTACTAGCGAAACCGCAATAAAAGCAAGTGATACCCATTCCGGCAATTCGATAAAATCATGTAGTAACATTTTTAGACCTACAAAACTTAAAATAGCAATAAGGCTATATTCTAAATAGCTGAATCTTTCCAACATATTAGCTAAAAAGAAATACATGGAGCGCAAACCTAATATCGCAAAAATATTAGAACTAAAAACTAAAAAAGGATCACTGGTTATTGCTAAAATTGCTGGAACACTATCGAGTGCAAATACCACATCCATTACTTCGATAACCACCAATGCTACAAAAAGTGGGGTCGCAGCAGTAATATGTCGTCTTTTTACAAAAAAATGTTCTTTGTCTATATGATTGGAAACTGGAACAATTTTCTTTAAACTTTTATAAACGAATGATTTTTTAGGTTCAAATTTTTCATCTTCATTGTCAAACAGCATTCTCATTGCCGTATAAATTAAAAATGCACCAAAAAGGTAAGTTGTCCATGCAAATTTATTGATCAACAAAACGCCAAAATAAATCATGGCTCCTCTAAAAATGATTGCTCCCAATATTCCCCAAAACAAAACCCGGTGTTGGTATTTTTTTGGTATTTTAAAAGCGGAGAATATAACAGCGATAACAAATATATTATCTACACTCAGCGATAATTCAATAAGATAGCCAGTGATGAATTTTATAGCTGCCGTTGCCGGTTTCAAATGATCTGGATTTGCAATATAATTTGTACCGTAAAGCCAGTAAATAACTCCAGAAAACATAAAAGATAAAGCTACCCAAACAGCAGTCCATTTTCCTGCTTCTTTAGAACTAATAATATGTGGCGTTTTATTGAAAACGCCTAAGTCGAGCGCAAGAAATAACAGAATAGCAATTAAGAATAATATCCAGACAATCATAAATTAAGTTATTTATTAATGGTTGAACAAAGATACTTTTTGATTTTTAAGTTCGAACTTTATTTTAAACAAAGTTGGAGTTGGAAATTCGTTATTGACTATTTCTAAAAAAAAAGTGCCTTCATTTGCGAAGACACTTTTAAAATATAAACAAATTAAGTTTTGAAAAAGAAAACTTATGCTAAAACAGAATCTTCAATTAAAACAGATTTTACAGTTTTTACAATTCTTGCAGCAATTTTGTATGGATCGCCGTTAGATGCAGGTCTTCTGTCTTCTAACCATCCTTTCCATCCTTTTTGAACGGTAATTAACGGGATTCTGATTGAAGCTCCTCTATCAGAAATTCCATAAGAGAAATCATGGATAGAAGCAGTTTCGTGCTTACCTGTTAAACGTTGGTCATTATATGCTCCGTATACCGCAATGTGTTCTGCAGTTACTGGTCTAAATGCCTCACATATTTTTTCGTAAATTTCTTGAGAACCACATGTTCTTAATACTTCATTAGAGAAGTTAGCATGCATTCCTGATCCGTTCCAATCGGTATCGCCTAATGGTTTTGGGTGGTAATCAATATAGTAACCGTATTTTTCAGTCAAACGATCTAATAAATATCTGGCAATCCATATTTCGTCACCTGCTTTTTTAGCTCCTTGTGCGAATAATTGAAATTCCCATTGTCCACAAGCTACTTCTTGGTTAATTCCTTCAAAGTTAATTCCTGCAGCGATACATAAATCAGCATGTTCTTCTACTAAACTTCTTCCGTGTGTGTTTTTACCACCTACTGAACAGTAGTACATACCTTGTGGGGCAGGGTAGCCACCTATTGGAAATCCTAAAGGCAATAAAGTTTTAGTATCCATAATAAAATATTCTTGTTCGAAACCAAACCAGAAATCACCATCATCATCAATAGTAGCTCTACCATTAGAAGGGTGAGCAGTACCATCAGCATTCATAACTTCAGTCATAACTAAATATCCATTGATACGCGTTGGATCAGGATATATAGCAACAGGAACTAATAGGCAATCAGATGAACCACCTTCTGCTTGTTTTGTAGATGAACCGTCAAAAGACCACTTTCCTATTTCTTCTATAGTACCTTTAAAATTTTCGTGTTCTTCAACTTTGGTTTTACTTCTTAAGTTTTGAGTTGGTTCATATCCGTCTAACCAAATGTACTCTAATTTTATCTTAGCCATAATAGTATAAATTATTTCGTTTTTCTTATTTGTTGGCAAATATAAAATAAATTATTTAGGAGGGAAAATTAGGGGGTGTTTTTCGTTATGGTATATGTTATTTTTCACATAAGTGTATTTTAGCGGGGGGTAAAAATTCAAAATGATAATTTTAAATAGGAATAAAAACTAATTTCACAATTGCAATAAGCAGGATTTTTGTTTAATATTGATTATATTTGTCTGTTTTATTAAATCTATTATAATAACTTAAAAATTGTAAACATGTCAACATTACGTTTTCAAGCTTTGAGAGAAGCATCGAACAGAAAACCTGTTCATTTTGAAGAAACTGATAGAAAATCAACTCTTTTTGGTTCAAATGTTTTTAATGATAAAGCAATGAAGCAATTTCTAACTTCTGACGCTTTCAAAGGAGTGCAAGGAGCTGTTCAATATGGAACTAAAATAGACAGAAAATTAGCTGATTATATTGCAATGGGTATGAAGGAGTGGGCCTTGTCTAAAGGAGTTACTCATTATACGCACTGGTTTCAGCCGCTTACAGGAACAACAGCTGAAAAACATGATGCGTTCTTTGAAACATCGTATGACGGTAGTGATCCGGTAGAAAAATTTGGAGGTGCGCAATTAGTACAGCAAGAACCAGATGCTTCCAGTTTTCCAAATGGTGGAATCAGAAACACATTTGAAGCAAGAGGGTATACCGCTTGGGATCCAACATCTCCAGCATTCATATATGGAACTACATTATGTATTCCAACCGTTTTTATTTCTTACACAGGAGAAGCATTAGATAATAAAATTCCATTATTGAGAGCATTATCTGCAATGGATACTGCTGCAACTGAAGTCTGTAAATATTTTGACAAAAATGTTAAGAAAGTAACAGCAACTTTAGGGTGGGAGCAAGAATATTTCTTAATCGATAAATCATTAGCTGACTCTCGTCCGGATCTTATCATGACTGGAAGAACTTTACTGGGACACACCTCTGCAAAAGGGCAACAATTAGATGACCATTATTTTGGTTCTATTCCAACTCGTGCTTTAACGTACATGAGAGATTTAGAGCAAGAATGTATGTTGCTTGGAATACCAGTAAAAACGCGTCACAATGAAGTAGCTCCAAATCAATTTGAGTTGGCACCTATTTTTGAAGAAACAAATTTAGCGGTGGATCATAACTGTTTGTTGATGGATGTAATGCAAAAAGTGGCGGAACGTCATGATTTGAAAGTATTATTTCATGAAAAACCTTTCAAAGGAGTAAACGGTTCAGGAAAACACAACAACTGGTCATTAGCAACTGATACTGGAGTTAACTTGTTGAGTCCAAGTAAAACGCCAATGAGCAACTTACAATTTTTAACATTCTTTATTAACACTATTAAAGCGGTTAACGATTACGAAGCTTTACTTAGAGGTGCAATTGCAACGGCAAGTAATGACCACAGATTAGGGGCTAATGAAGCACCACCGGCAATTATATCTGTATTTATTGGAGAGCAATTGACTAAAGTATTGGCTGAATTAGAAGGTGTAACTGCCGGAAAATTATCACCTGAGGAAAAAACCGATTTAAAATTGAACGTAGTCGGAAAAATTCCAGATGTTCTTTTAGATAATACAGACAGAAACAGAACTTCGCCATTTGCTTTTACAGGAAATAAATTTGAATTCAGAGCGGTGGGTTCTTCGGCTAACTGTTCCAATTCAATGACCACTTTGAATACGATTGTTGCGAAACAATTGAAAGATTTCAAAATTGAAGTAGATGCATTAATTGAATCTAAAGACATGAAGAAAGATGACGCGATCTTCAATGTATTGAGAGAATATATCAAAGTTTCTAAAAATATCCTTTTCGAAGGAGACGGTTACAGCGACGCTTGGGAGATTGAAGCGGGTAAAAGAGGTTTAAGTAACTTCAAAACAACTCCTGAAGCATTAAAAGCCAGAGCTTCTAAACAGGCATTAGATTTGTTTTCTGAAATGGGTATCATGAACCACATTGAAGTTGAAGCACGTTACGAAATTGAATTGGAAGAGTACACAAAGAAAATCCAAATTGAAGGTAGAGTTTTAGGTGATATTTCTAAAAATCACGTAATTCCTACGGCAATTCGTTACCAAAATACTTTAATTGAAAACGTTAAAGGATTGAAAGATATTTTTGGAGCTGAATTTGAATCAATTGCAAAAGAGCAAATTGTTTTAATCAAAGAAATTTCCGGACATATTGAAGGAATCAATTCTAAAGTGGAAGAGATGACCAATGAAAGAAAGAAAGCAAACATTCTTACTGATGCTCAAGAAATGGCTGAAGCTTACTGTAATGCTGTGAAACCTTATTTTGAAGTAATTCGCGAGCACTGCGATAAACTTGAGTTATTAGTTGATAATGAGCTTTGGACATTAACGAAATACAGAGAATTGTTGTTTACAAAATAATATTTAAATCTCTTAAATTTTACACCCGATAGGTTTCGACTCTTATCGGGTTTTTTATACGGTTTTACTTTCTGCGATAATTAATTCGGATTCATACAATAAAGAATTGTCTTTCCGAAGAGCGAATAATTTTAGAAAGTAAATAATTCCAAATAAATAAAAATTTTGAATTACAAGGTTTGGGGTCGATTTTCAACAATAAAAAGGGCTTATGATTACACTCAAAAGGAAAAAAAAGGAGCAGAAAAATTTATTTCTGCTCCTTTTGTATTTGTAATTTATTCGTAAAAAAGACTTTTTCATTGGCCTCGCTGCGTCTGATGGATTTTTTTAGTTATTATATTAAATATCAATTTTTGTAAAGACAACTTTAAAACTATAATTCTTTACGAAACGTACACCTTCTTTTATGTACAACCGTATTAAAATGTTTCCACAAGTTAATACTGGCGGCATTATCTGCTAATTCGGGTGTTCTGAAGCAATTGATAATTCCTTTTTCTTTGAAAGTTTCGTAATATTCTTTAAAAATGATTGCCGTTACAGCTTTGTTTTGATATTCTGGAAGAACGCCAATAAGGTAGAAAAGCACATCCTTACTTTGTTTTTTTGCTTTTAGCAAATGAAGAAATCCAAAAGGGAATAATTTACCTTTTGCCTTTTGTATCGCCTCAGAAAAAGAGGGCATCACAATACTGAAAGCAACAATATTATGGTCTTTATCTTCGACAAATTTGATGAATTCAGGATTGATAAAACTAATATATTTTTTCTTGAAATATTCTTTTTCTGTATCGGAGATGGCTACAAAAGAAGAAAGAGATGCATAAGATTCATTGAATAAATCAAACATTTTATCCACATGAGGCATTACTTCTTTGGTTGTTTTGAAATTTAATGGAGATAATTGGTATCTTCTTTTTACCAATTCATTCGCTTTTTCAAAAAATTCCGGTTTTACATTTGAAAAAGGGAATTTACTTTCAATGTATTCTTTCTCTTTAACAAAACCCAACTGTTCAAAATGATTAGCATAATAGGGATGATTGTACCACGTAATCATGGTGCCTATTTCGTCAAAACCTTCGGTTAAGATACCAACTTTATCCAAGTTAGAAAATCCCATTGGCCCTTCAACGTGTTCTAAATTATTTTTTCGACCTAATTCATAGACTTTGTCAAGCAATGCTTTTGTCACTTCAATATCATCGATAACATCAAACCAACCGAAACGGACTTTCTTTTTTTGTTGGTCATTTACTTCCTTCCAATTAATGATAGCAGCAATCCGTCCAACAATTTTATTGTCTTTGTAAGCAATATAAAAGTAGGCTTCGGCATTTTCGAAAGCAGGGTTTTTTGTTTTGTCAAAACTTTCGAGTTCATCTGCGATTAATGGAGGAACCCAGTTTTTATTGTTTTTATATAAAGAAAAAGGGAATTTGATGAAATTCGTTAATTCAGTTTTTGTTTTAGCTTCTTTTATTGTAATCATTGTAGAATTTTATAGTGTATTTTCTATTTCGTCTTTGCGTTTTTTATTTTTCTTTTCTGCTTTTTTTACAGACTTAGATTTTTTGTTTCCGCCTTTGTCAAGGTCCATTCTTACTTCTTCATAATTGGTATCGTAGCGCCACGAAAAGCCAACGCCTCCATAAAGTACTGTTGGGGTATCCTTAAAATTGGTACTTATGGACGCATCGATTTGCATGTCTTTATTCAATAAATAAGCGGCTCCACCTCTAACAATAGCATCGCTGTAAAAATCACTCTTGAAGCCTTGATTTTCTATAAATCCAGACCATTTATCGTTAAATCCTTTTGTTAAAGTTAGTACGTAACCGTAACTTGGATAGTCAGTTGTTACGTAATCAGCAATGATATTGGTTACAAAAACCCATGTTCCGTCACCCAAATGATTTTGGGTAATCAACATGATTTTTGGAGAAATATTAGCATCTGGAGAAAAATAGTAAGGATTATCCGCCATGGTAAAATTGGCACCAGCAAATACAGAAACAGCAGGAATTAATTGGTGCCAGTTGAAAGCCTGATTTGCTTTCCAGCTGTATACATTTACTTTTTTTTCATAATTTTTGAATGGATCATAAATCAAATATTTTGCTCCCAAAACGGTTTGCTTTAGCGCTGATTTTTTGACACTGCTTAAAGGAGTTGTGAATGTCTCGTTTTGATATTGTAAATCGGCTACTAATTCTAATTTTTCAAGAAAGAAGCCATATCGTAACGTTAGATCCAGTCCAAAACCATTCGCATCATAATTCAGTAAACGATGATTTTCTTTTATTCCATAGATCCCTGTTTCAACTTGAATTACTTTTTTTCCAACAGCAAAAGCAGACATGGTCTCACCGGGTCTGTTGGAGTTGATTTGATCAGTGTGTTGGCCATATTGAACAAATGGAATCATAAAAATAGCAGCAGCAAGTATGATTTTGATTTTGAACATATTATTTTTTTGAGATTAAAAGTAATAACGCATTTCAAATGTACTATATTTTATTATTTATTTAAGAATGATATTTTAATTTTGAACGTTTGATTTCTTAATTTTGGCAAAAAATATTTTGATTATGCAAACAGCCTCTTTTACAGGTTTTATAGAAACCATCTTCTACATGATAGCTTTCTATTATATTTTTAAATTTTTGGCAAAATTATTTTTGCCTCTATTGGTGAAAAAAGTGGTGCAGAAAGCAGGAGAGAATTTTCAGAAACAGCAACAATACTCACAAGATAATTCTTGGAACAAAACGCAAAGCAAGAATGAAGTCATATATGATACTGCTAATTCTAAAAATCCTCGCGAAACCAAAAAAGTAGGAGATTATGTGGATTATGAAGAAATTGATTAAGTTTGCACCATATAGTTTGCTTGGTTGATAGAAATCTGAATTTTATGCGGGTTTTTGGAAATCAATCGTAAACTTTAAACTCTAAACTTTTTTAATGAAAATTCTTAATAAGTTCTATCCGCACGCCGCAGCCATCCTTGGTTTTGTACTCATTTCTCTTATTTATTTTTATCCTGTTTTACAAGGAAAACAAATTTTCCAATCGGATATTGTTCAATATACCGGAATGGCCAAAGAGCAAAACGATTTTAGAGCCTCAGATCACATAGAACCCTATTGGACAAACGCTGCTTTTGGTGGAATGCCTACGTATCAATTAGGGGCCAAATACCCGCACGATTATATTGGAATGATTGATGACGCATTGCGCTTTTTACCGCGTCCTGCCGATTATTTATTTTTATACTTCTTAGGCTTTTACGGACTGTTATTGGTCTTGAAGATTGATCCTCTGAAAGCCTTTTTTGGTGCTTTGGCTTTTGGTTTTTCTACTTATTTAATTGTAATTCTGGGTGTTGGTCATAATGCTAAAGCCCATGCGATTGCTTACATGCCGCTCGTTATTGCTGGTTTTATATTGGTTTTTCGAAAAAAATATGTTTTAGGTGGTTTAATCACCATGTTTGCTGTGGCATTAGAAGTTAATGCCAATCATTTCCAAATGACTTATTACCTGTTGATTTTCTTATTGATACTTTCTGGTTATTTTATTTATCAGGATGTCAAAGAAAAGCAGTATAAATCGATGCTTTACTCTTTTGGAGTTTTAGCAGTTGCAGGAATTTTTGCTATTGGAGCCAATGCTACGAATTTATTGGCAACAACTGAATATGCCAATTTTAGCATACGTGGAAAAAGCGAATTGACCTTCAATCCTGACGGATCAAAAATCATCGGTAACAGTGCCATGAGCAAAGAGTACATCACGGAATACAGTTACGGAATTGCCGAAAGTTTTAACCTTATTGCTCCAAGACTTTTTGGAGGTGGGAATAGTGAAAAACTTAATGAAGATTCAAGTGTTTACAAATATATATCACAATACATTACATCGCCTGCAGAAGCGTTACAATTTACAGAAAATTACGGATCTACTTATTGGGGGCAACAGCCTATAGTTGCAGCACCAGCTTATATTGGAGTTGTCGTTTTCTTTTTAAGTATTCTTGGATTATATCATGATAAAAGAAAAATTAAATATGTTTTTCTTACAGGAGCATTGTTTTCATTGATATTATCTTGGGGTAAAAACTTTTCTATTGTAACCGATTTTTTTATTGATTTTGTTCCAATGTATGATAAGTTTAGGGCAGTTTCTTCTATTCAGGTAATTTTAGAATTATGTTTTCCAGTTTTGGCGGTAATGGGATTGCAATCGTTTTTTACTCAAGATAAAGAACAACAATGGCCAAGTTTATGGAAAGCTTCAGCAACGGTCTTTGGATTGTTTATAGGTTTGTTTCTATTTAGAAATATGTTTGATTTTGTTGGACAAATGGATGCACAATTATTACAAATGTTCAGTCAAGGTCAAGATAAAGCTTTTGGGATTGGATTTATTGATGCATTAAAAGAAGATAGAAAAAGTTTATATACAGCAGATTTGCTTCGCTCTTGTTTCTTTATTCTGCTTTCTGCGGGTATTTTATGGATGTATATAAAAAATAAATTAGCTAAAAATACCGCTGTTATTCTGGTGGGTATTTTAATGATTTTCGACTTGTTTTTTGTCGATAAAAAATATGTTTCGGGGAAGGATTTTGTGTCTAAACAACAAGTTGAAGTACCTTTTCAGGAAAGCCCTTCGGATACTCAAATTCTAAAAGACACTACAAATTATCGCGTTTTTGAAGTAAACGGTTTATTAAACGCCAGATCTTCGTATTTTCATAAATCTATCGGAGGATATAGCGCGGTGCGACCTCGAAGAATGCAGCAATTATTCGATTACCAAATTGCCAAAAACAATATGGAAATCCTAAATATGTTGGATGTGAAGTATGTAATTCAAACAGATAAAGAAGGAAAAGAATTTCCAACGTCGAATCCTAATGCCAATGGTAACGCATGGTTTGTGAGCCAAGTAAAATTAGTGAATTCTGCTGATGAAGAAATGAAAGCTTTGGATAGTTTAGATTCTAAAAATTTGGCGATCGTAAATAGCAAAGACTTTGAAATTAAAAATAAGGCTTTCGCCAAAGACAGTTCGGCTACAATAACTTTGGATTCATACAAACCCAATCATTTAAAGTACACTTCAAATAATGCTAATGAAGGCTTTGCTGTTTTCTCTGAAATGTATTATGGAAAAGGATGGAATGCTTTTATCGATGGAAAAAAGGTAGATCACATTCGTGTGGATTATGTTTTAAGAGGGTTGCAAATTCCAGCAGGAAAACATGCTATAGAATTCAAGTTCGAGCCGCTAGTTATCAAAACAGGAAGTACGATTACTTTAATTAGTGTGGTTGGAATGTTATTGCTTTTAGTTGGAGGAATTTATTTTGAAAGGAAAAAAGGTTTAAAGCTTAAAGTTTAAAGTTTTTTGAATGTTGAATAATTAATGTTGAATTCTGAGGTTTCGAAACCTTAAACCTTAAACCTTAAACCTTAAACTTGGAACCAAAGAAAATCCTCATAATTACCTATTATTGGCCACCGGCAGGAGGTCCCGGTGTACAGCGTTGGCTCAAATTTGTGAAATATTTGCCTGATTTTGGAATTCAGCCTGTTGTGTACATTCCGGAGAATCCTACATATCCCATTGTTGATGAAAATTTGGTTAAAGAAGTTTCGGATAAGGCAATTATTTTGAAACAGAAGATTTTTGAACCCTATCAACTGGCTTCTTTTTTTTCGAAGAATAAAACCAAGAAAATTAGTTCTGGGATTATTCCAAATCAAAAAAAGCAATCTTTGCTGGATAAAACATTCCTTTGGATAAGAGGAAATTTGTTTATTCCAGATGCGCGTGTTTTCTGGGTGAAACCATCGGTTTCTTATTTAGAAAAATACGTAGTTGAAAACAATATTGATACTATTATCACTTCGGGGCCGCCACACAGTTTGCATCTCATTGGATTAGTATTAAAACAAAAATTAAATGTAAAATGGTTTGCTGATTTCCGTGATCCTTGGACAACGATTGGTTATCATAAATCATTGCGATTGTCTAATTATGCGGCCAAAAAACACAAAACGTTAGAGCATCAAGTTTTAAATACTGCTGACACAATTATCGTGACGAGTAAAACTACTAAAACAGAGTTTGAAGCGATTACACGCAAGCCCATTACGGTAATCACCAATGGTTACGATGATGAGAAAGTCGAAAAACAAATTTTGGATACGAAATTTAGTTTGGCGCACATTGGATCTTTTCTTTCTGAAAGAAATCCTAGTATATTATGGGAAAGTTTAGTCGAATTACTTAATGAAATTCCTGAATTTAAATCGCATTTGGAAATCAAATTGATTGGAGCTGTAAGCCAGGAAGTTTTAGAAACCATTTCGCAATTTAAACTAAATTCCTTTTTGAATAATCTGGGCTACGTTTCACATTCGGAAGCGATTGCGCATCAAAGAAAATCGCAAGTTTTGTTGCTTATTGAAATCGATTCTGAAGACACCAAAAGCATAATTCCAGGAAAACTATTCGAATATATGGTTTCTAACAGACCCATTATTGCTATTGGTCCAAAAGATTCTGATTTTGCCGAAATCATAACGACGACCAATACTGGCGTGTTCCTAGATTATTCTGAAAAAATGAGATTAAAAAGTGTAATTTTGGATTTTTACAATCAGTTTTTGCAGGGCAAACTTCAATCATACGGAGTTGGCTTACAGAAATATTCCAGAAAAAGCTTAACAGGAGAATTGGTTGGATTGCTTAACAAAATGTAAATTAAAAGTGAGATTACTTAGTATCTCGCAATGATAAAATAATGGGAATAGTATTAAATCAGTCCTTAAAGAATACCGTAATAACCTATATTGGATTTGGAATTGGCGGGATAAACACTATTTATTTGTATCCTGTTTTTCTTGGGGCAACTTTTTATGGTTTAACTAATTACGTAACTTCTTGCGCGAATGTGATTATGCCATTATTTGCTATTGGAATGCAAAACACGTTGGTAAAGTTTTATTCTCAATATCAAACTGAAGACGAAAAATCTCGTTTTTTATCCTTTACGGTTTTATTCCCTCTATTATTAATAATTCCAATGTTGTTCATTGGACTTTTCTTTTATGATGAAATTTTATTCTTTTTATCAAAAAAGAATGCCATTGTCAAAAGTTATATTTGGCTGATACCATTTATAGGACTATGTATGGCGTATTTTGAAATTTTTTATGCTTGGTTGCGAGTACACATGCATTCCGTTTTTGGTAATTTTATTAAGGAAGTAGGTTTGCGGTTGTTTTCTTTGTTTTTATTAATCGGAGTTTATTACAATTGGCTTTCTGTGGAAGGATTTGTATATGCAACAGCAGGATTGTATTTTTTAGCATTTTTGGTCACTATGTTCTATGCATTTAGTATCCAGAAACCGAGTTTTCAGTTCACGATACCTGCAAATACGAAAGAAATATTGACCTATACTTTTTATATTATTTTATCAGGAAGTGTTGCTAATTTACTTTTGGATGGAGATAAAATGATTCTTAATCAGTACATGCATATCGAAAATATTGCCTTTTATTCTGTTGCGACTTACATTGCATTAGTAATATCGGTTCCCAGCCGCGCTATGCATCAAATAGTTTATCCTATAACTGCACGATTAATGCACGAAAATAAGCAGGAAGAGCTAAATGATCTGTACAAAAAAACCTCTATCAATTTGCAAGTGGTAGGCGGTTTAGTAATGTTGGGTATTTTTGTTAATATCAATCAATTGTATGAAATGGTGCCCAAAGAATATAGTGGTGGTATTATGGTGGTTTTTATGATTGGAATCTCTAAGTATTTTGATTTAATTTTAGGTAATAATAATGCAATCATTTTCAATACAAAGTATTATCGAACGGTTTTGTTTTTGGGAGTGGGCTTAGTAGTGTTAACCGTCGGATTGAACATGATCTTTATCCCAATATATGGTATTATGGGCTCTGCTTTTGCAACTTTATTATCGATTACATTATATAGTCTTGCTAAATTACTTTTCGTTGTTAAGCGGTTGCATTTGTATCCTTTTACAAATCAAACTTTATATTCCATTGTGATTACTTTTATATTATTTCTACTGTTTTATTTCTGGGAGTTCCCGTTTCATCCTATTATTGCGATTGGAATGAAATCTATATTAGTGACCGTTTTATATGTGTACATCAATTATAGATTTGCTATCTCTATAGAAATAAACCAAGTCTTAGATTCTATTTTGAAGAGATTAAAAATAAAATAATTAAAATAAAATTACTGGCAGCATAAAAATGGGTGTTTGTTTTTCTTAAAAGCGAAAAATAGACACCCATTTTTCATCTTTTTTATTTCAAAAAGTGTGAATTATATAAATCTCTAAAACTATTATGTAATATTTAAGAATGATTTTAAAAATATATTTGTAACCTAATTTAATATCAGGATATTAGATTATTTAGACATAATTGAAAAATCACTAAAAGTGGGTATTGTATAAATTATATGTAACCCTTAATTTTGTAATTAATTATTTGTCTAAACTAGTTAAAAAGTAAAATTAATTAGCCACAATAAAAATAATAATTATGGTCATTTCACAAATTTCGAACGAAGATAATCTAAAAAAATATTCAAATATTATTGCTAATAAAATTAACAATGGGTTTGTAATTGAAGAAAGGAATGATAAATTACCATTTGCCGTTTTATCAAAAGATGCTAAAGCAGTAGATCATAGTTTCAATTTTCTAATATGCTGCGTTACCTTAGGATTGTGGACTATACCGTGGATATATCAGACTTATGTTTCTTCCAGAGAACAAAAGATTTTAGTTGCGATCGATGAGGATGGAAATACCTTTGAAGAAAATTGTTATTTTGGATAAGGTTTTTATATTTTTTCTTTAAGATATTTTGCGGTTACTGATTCCTTTATTTTTACAATTTGTTCAGGAGTTCCTACTGCCAATAATTTCCCTCCATTTTCCCCACCTTCTGGGCCTAAATCGATAATCCAATCTGCACATTTTATCAGATCAAGGTTGTGTTCAATTACAATTATTGAATGACCTTTTTCTATCAAAGCGTCAAATGAAGCTAATAGTTTCTTGATATCGTGAAAATGCAATCCAGTTGTAGGTTCGTCAAAAACAAAAAGTGCTTTATCCTTTGTCGCTCCTTTCACCAAGAAAGAAGCTAGTTTTATACGCTGTGCTTCTCCACCGGAAAGAGTAGAAGAGGATTGTCCTAGTTGCACATATCCCAAGCCAACATCCTGAAGCGGTTGCAATTTTTGAATGATTTTATTTTGTTTATGAGCTGTAAAAAACGCAATAGAATCATCAACAGTCATGGTTAGAATATCGTGAATGTTCTTGCCTTCAAAAGCAACTTCTAAAACTTCTTTCTTAAATCGTTTTCCATTGCAAGTTTCACAAGGCAATTGTACATCAGCCATAAAAACCATTTCTACATTTATAGAACCTTCTCCTTTACAGGTTTCACATCTTCCACCATCAACATTAAAAGAAAAATGTTTAGCCTGATAACCTCTTACTTTAGACAATTTTTCTTTGGCATATAATTCCCTGATGTCATCATAGGCCTTGATATAAGTAACTGGATTTGAACGAGAACTTCTCCCTATAGGATTTTGATCTACATATTCAATATGCTTAATTTGCGAAAATGAACCTGTCATTTCAGTAAATTGACCTGCTTTTTCACCCACATTCTCTAGCTTTTTTTGCATCGCAGGAAACAAAATTTTCTTGACAAGCGTACTTTTTCCGCTTCCTGAAACTCCTGTGATTACCGTTAATACATCCAGCGGAAAAGTAACATCTATATTTTGAAGATTGTTCTCTCTGGCACCTTTTATCTCGATAAAATTCTTGAAAGGTCTTCGTTTTTTTGGAACGGTAATTTCTAGATCACCATTTAAATATTTTGCTGTAAGTGAAGTCGATTTTAGGATTTCCTCATAGGTTCCCTGAGCAACTAAATGACCGCCTAAAGTTCCCGCTTCCGGGCCAATATCGATAATCATATCTGCTGCTGTCATGATATCTTCATCGTGTTCTACCACAATAACAGTATTGCCTAAATCACGAAGTGATAACAATACTTTTATCAAACGTTCCGTGTCTTTTGGGTGTAAACCAATACTTGGTTCGTCCAGGATATACATGGATCCCACTAAACTGCTTCCCAGTGAAGTGGCTAAATTGATGCGTTGTGATTCTCCTCCGGAAAGTGTAGCTGAATTTCTATTTAAAGTAAGATAATCCAATCCTACTTCTGTTAAAAAGGATAAGCGATTATTAATTTCCACCAATAAACGCTTAGCAATTTGCTTTTCGTAAACATCTAAATCAATGCTGTCAAAGAAACGAACTAGGTGTTTAATAGGTAAATCAACTAAATCAGAAACCGTTTTAGAATTAATTTTCACGTAGGAAGCCTCAATTCGAAGGCGTTTTCCCTTGCAGGAGTAGCATTTTGTCTTCCCTCTATAGCGAGAAAGCATCACTCGGTTTTGGATTTTATAATTTTTTTCTTCCAGTTCTTTAAAGAAACCATTTAGGCCTTGGAAATATTCATTTCCATTCCAAATCAATTCTTTTTGATCTTCTGATAATTGGTAGAATGGCTTGTGAATAGGGAAATCAAACTTGTAAGCGTTGTTAACTAATTCATCTCGAAACCAACTCATACTCTCGCCACGCCAAGGAAAAATAGCGTTTTCGAATACTGATAAAGTCGTGTTTGGGACAACTAATTCAGCGTCAATTCCTATTATATTTCCGTAACCTTCACAAACTGGGCAGGCACCATAAGGATTATTGAAACTAAATAGATGAACATTTGGTTCCAAGAAGGTAATGCCATCTAGTTCAAAATTATTGGAATAAGAATATCTTTTATCCGAATTTAATTCCTGCAAATGACAAATTCCCTTTCCTTCAAAAAAGGCAGTCTGTACCGCATCGGCAAGACGATTGTAGAACTCTTCTTCTCCCGAAGTTTCATGATTGACTACAATTCGGTCAATAATTAAAAAGATTTCTTTTTTGCCTAATGAGTCCGGTAAATCGTCTAGACGAACCATTTCATTATTAACTAAGATTCGGGCAAACCCCTGCTGCAAAAGTACTTTTAGTTTGTCTTCCACTTTTCTTCCTTCTTCCAGGTGAATAGGAGCGAGGAGTAGCCATTTGCTGTCTATTTCGAAGCTTTGTACTTCAGTGACAACATCAGTAACTGTGTTTTTTTTGACTTCCCTCCCAGAAACAGGTGAATACGTTCTACCAATTCTGGCAAACAACAGTTTTATATAATCGTAAATTTCAGTCGAAGTTCCTACTGTAGAGCGGGCATTAGTGGTGTTTACTTTTTGTTCGATTGCAATTGCTGGAGCAATTCCTTTGATATATTCAACTTTTGGTTTGTCTAATCTTCCAAGGAATTGTCGTGCATAGGATGATAAACTTTCTACATAACGGCGTTGCCCTTCTGCATACAAAGTATCAAAAGCTAAACTTGATTTTCCAGAACCCGAAAGCCCAGTTATAACCACTAATTTATTTCTGGGAATCGCAACATCTACATTCTTTAAGTTATGTACTTGTGCGCCTTTTATGATGATATTTTTCTTTGGATCTAAGGTAGAAAGGTCAACTTGCATAAAATCAATAATTTTCACAAAAGTAATCAATTTTCAACTGAGAAAAGGGATTGAACGAATCACAAATTTTATCTAATAAAAGCATTTTTATGAATATAAATAGCATCAAAATGATGATTTTTTAAATTGTATGGTTTAAATATTCGCTTTAAACATAAAAACAGTATTTTTAAGATTATTTTTGAAATAAATTAATATCTCTATTCAATTGAAAACGAAATTATATATTTTATTCATTTTACTGACTACTTCTCTTTTTTCTCAGGAGTTACCACCCATTGTAAAATATTCTCCAACCAATTACGGTGCAGGTAATCAAAACTGGATGATTTCACAAGATCAGCAGCACTATGTTTATTTTGCTAATAATGATGGTCTTTTAGAATTCAATGGTTCTACTTGGGAATTGTATGCTTCGCCAAACGAAACTATTGTTCGTTCTGTGAAAGTCATAGGTAACAACGTTTATACTGGAAGTTACATGGAATTTGGTTTTTGGAAAAGACAAGCCAATGGGAAATTGAAATATACTTCCTTGAGTAATACCATAAAAAGTAAAATTCTTGATGATGAGCAGTTCTGGAACATATTAAATTACGATCAATGGGTTATTTTTCAATCATTAAACAGAATTTACATTTATGATTCAAAAACAGGAAATTTCAAAATAATTGCAGCTAGCAATAGTATTACCAAGTCGTTTAGGACTAAGAACTCCATTTATTTTCAAACGATTAATGAAGGCCTTTTTGAAATTGAAAGCGGAAAAGGAAGATTAGTTTCGAATAATCCTGTGTTAAAAAACAACAGGATAGTCAATGTTTTTTCTATTGATGAAGGGCTGCTGATTCAAACTCAGTTAAACGGTTTCTACAAATTGGTAGGAAATGATTTGTCTAAATTTTCAACGGAGGCGGATTCTCAATTAAATGACAGCAGTGTTTATAGTAGTCAGTTGCTGTCTGATGGGAGTTACGCGCTGGGTACAATTTCTAACGGAATTTTTATTTTGACGAAGGAAGGAAAAATTAAATATCATATTTACCAGAGTAAAGGATTGAGCAACAATACCGCATTGTCCTTGTTTGAGGATGTTGATAAAAATCTGTGGGTTGGTTTGGACAACGGTATTAACTGCCTTAATCTTCAGTCTCCTATTCAAAATTTTGTAGATAACACAGGAAATTTAGGTACTATATACACCTCAAAGTTGTACAATGGGAAATTATATATAGGAACCAATCAAGGATTGTTTTGTAAAGAGTATCAGACGGATAATGAATTTAAATTTGTCAATGGCACAAAGGGCCAAGTTTGGTCTTTATTTGAATATGACGGAACTTTGTTTTGTGGCCATGACTCTGGAACATTTATTGTTGATGATGGGGCTGCAAGAAATATATTTCCGAAATCAGGGACCTGGAAATTTGAAACTGTCCCTAATCAAAAAGGCTTGTTGCTTCAAGGAAATTACTACGGAATTTCAGTATTGGAAAAAGTGGATAACCAGTGGCGTTTTAGAAATAAAATAAAAGGATTTGATTATTCCGCCAGATATCTGGAAATTACGAATTCGCTTGAAGTATATGTAAGCCATGAATACAAAGGAGTTTTTAGATTGCAACTAGATAATAAGTTGCTAAAGACGGGTGGTTTTACAACTTATGTAACCCCACAAAAAGGGAAAAATGCGAGCTTAACAAAGTTTAATAATGCAATTTATTATGCTTATAAAGAAGGTATTTTTAAATTGAATGCAAAAACGAAACAATTTGAAAAAGATAAATTGTTGAGTTCCGTTTTTGAAAAAGATGAATATACATCAGGGAAATTAATAGTTGATAATTCCAATAAAATCTGGTTATTCTCAAAAAATTATATTCATTATTTCTCCTTGAGTAAATTGAGTAATCAGCTTAAGCAAAATGTGATTCCAATTCCTGCGTCACTAACGAATTCTATGTTGGGATTTGAAAATATTTCTCAAATTTCAAATTCTGATTACCTGATTGGTACAACAGATGGGTATTATACAATGAATATTAATGACTTGAGTTTTAAAAATTACAATGTTTCAATATCTAATATTGCCACTAATAAGTTGAATGAAGCCTTAGAAAATAGATCTATTCAAGAGAATGGAAGTTTTAAATACGATGATAATAATATCACATTCAGTTATACAGTGCCTGAATATAATAAGTATATCAATGCTGAATATCAGTTTCTTTTAGAAGGATTTCAAGACGAATGGAGTGAATGGAGTGCAAAACCCACAGTGAATTTCAAAAATTTGCCTTCTGGCGACTATGCGTTTAAAGTAAGGGCAAAATTTGCCAATTCAAGTCTGGATAATACGGCAATATATTCGTTTAGCATACGTAAACCGTGGTACGCGACTACTTTGGCTATTTTTATTTATCTGATTTTGAGTCTCATTGTAATACGATTCATTCATAAAACATATAAAAGTTATTACCAGAAGCAAAAAGAAAAACTGATAGAAGAAAATAATCTTTTATTGGAAATTAAGGAGCTTGAAAATGAACAGGAGATAATGAGAGTGAGGAACGAACAGCTCTCGCAGGATGTTGACGCTAAAAGCAGAGAATTGGCTGTTTCTACGATGAGTCTGAATAGTAAAAATGAATTGTTGGCTTTTATAAAAGAGGATTTGAAAAAAACTACTGATGATGGAAACAGAAGTATAAAATCTGTAATATCTACTATCAATAAAAACATCACTGAGGACGATACTTGGAGCGTTTTTAAAGAAGCTTTTGACAATGCGGATAAAGACTTTTTGAAAAAAATTAAATTAGCACATCCGTTGTTAACACCAAATGACTTGAGATTATGCGCGTACCTTAGATTGAATCTTTCTTCTAAAGAAGTTGCTCCTTTATTAAATATTTCAGTACGTAGCGTAGAAATAAAAAGATACCGTTTACGCAAAAAAATGGATTTATCACACGAACAAGGCCTTGTTGAGTACATTTTGGCTGTATAGTTTTCGATTTATTCTGCTATAAAAACTATACATCACCACAACATTAACGTTAATGTTGTGGTTTTTTTTTGTTCTGCAAAATTTTGTCAATCTTAATTTCTTCTTAATTTCTTCATTTTTTTAAAGTATCCTGAATTAATTGTAGTTTTTTTTGAATTGTATGTTTTTTGTTGTGGTTCTTTTTCATTTATTATTAGGACTTACTTCTAAATTTATAATTCACAAAAAACATAAATTATGAAGTCAAACTATCTATTAATTATTTTTCTATTTCTCTCTGCTTTTGGGTATGCCCAAGGGTATGATATTGGAGGAGTTGTAAAAGAGACGGGTTCTGGTTTACCAATACCTAGCGTAAACATACAAATCAAAAACACAAATAAAGGAACAACATCTGACTTTGATGGTAGGTTCACCATAAAAGGAGTTTCATCAGGATCAACACTTGTTTTCTCTTATTTAGGATTTAAAAATTTTGAATATAAAGTTACTTCTACTACTATGAATCTTAGTATTTCATTACAACAGGATTCTAAAACTTTAGATGAAGTTGTTGTAATTGGTTACGGTAGTCAGAAAAAAAGACAAGTTACCGGTGCGGTTTCGGTTGTGGATAGCAAAACATTAGAAATTCTAAAACCGGTGAAAATTGAACAAGCCTTACAAGGAACTGTTTCTGGTGTCAATGTTACAACAACATCAGGTGCTCCTGGTGCAGCTTTGGATATACGTATTCGCGGAATTGCTACCAATGGTCAAAATGGACCTACAACAATTATAGATGGATATGTTGGTGAATTAGGGCTGTTAAACCCAAATGATGTAGAATCTATTACTGTTTTGAAAGATGCCCAGGCTGCTATATATGGAACTATAGGTGCAAACGGAATTATTTTGGTGACAACTAAAAGCGGTAAAAAGAATGCTAAAACAAAAATTTCTTTAAACACATATACGGGATTTCAAGAAACTTCGAGAACGCTGCCAACATTAAATGCAACAGAATACGCGTTGTTATTAAATGAAAGCTATGCTAATGGCGGAAAAGCACTTCCTTATCCAAATGTTAGTGGTTTAGGGAAAGGAACAAATTGGCAAAACGAAGTTTTTAAAACTGGTGTTCCAATAATAAGTCATGATTTGTCCATTTCAGGTGGATCGGATAAAGTTACTTATGCGGTAAGTGGTTCTCACTTGGATCAGGAAGGAATTATTGGCGGAGGTAAATCTGGTTTTTTAAGAAATACAGCAAGAGTATCTTTAGGAGCTGATTTATCAGAAAAGTTGAAATTAAAAACCAATGTTATTTATACTTATTTTAATAGAAAGTCATTAAATGAGAATGGATTAGCTTCCGTGCTTTTTAATGCGCTTAATATCCCTTCAACTTTAACTCCTTATAACAGTAATGGCGATTTTACATTGGCGCCCACGACTGGTTTAGGTATCGAAATTATAAATCCGTTAGCTCAGATTGCTAATACTTATAATGATTATAATTTCAAAAAACTAAACGGAAATTTTGGTTTAGATTATAAGCTTTTCAAAGATTTTGTTTTATCCAGTTCTATGGGTTTTAACACCTCTAATAGCAAATCTAGAAGTTTTGCAAAGCAAGTTAATTATGGAGGAAAAGTATTTGATGTCGCAAGAAGCTCTGTTTCTCAAAGCGCAATAAACGATAATGATTATTCTTTTGATATCTATGGTACATATACCAAAAAATTAGGCGAAGGGCATAATTTTGCTGCAACAATTGGAAATACCATATATAAACAATGGGGAAATGGTTTGTTTGCAACAGGCTACGATGTTCCTAATAACTCATGGGATTTTGCTGATATTTCTTTAACAACCGGAATTTTGAATGCTAAAACCAATGGTTCTTATAGTTATGACGAAAGAAGACTTTCTTATTTTGGAAGAGCACAATACGACTATAAAGGAAAATATCTTTTGTCTGCGATGATTAGACGTGATGCATCTACAAAATTTGGACCAGGAAATAAAATAGGTTATTTCCCCTCATTTACTGCAGGTTGGGTGATTTCTGATGAAGGATTTTATGGAGAATCTAAGTTTATTAATTTCATGAAATTGAGAGGAAGTTACGGGACTTTAGGAAATGACCAAATCCCTAATAATGGTTACATTTCTCAACTTACAGGAGAAGCAACTTATGTTTTTGATGGCGCTTTAGTTAATGGCTCAGCGTCAGGGCAAATTCCTAATCCAGATTTAAAATGGGAAGAGGCGAGAAAGTTTGATGTAGGTTTAGATTTGAAATTATTTAACGATAAGGTATCAATTGTATCGGATTATTTTATTGATACCAGAGCTGACCTGTTAATTCCAAATATTCCGGTTTCTGGAATCATTGGAATTAGTGCTCCTGGTGCAAGTGCACCTACGGTTAATGCAGGAACGGTTAGAAATTCAGGATTTGAATTTTCTATAGATTACAAAAATAAATTCTCTGATAATTTTTCAATGAGTGCGGCTTATAATGTGACTTTCCTTGAAAATAAAGTTTTAGAAGTTAACAATGGAACAGGATTTATTGAAGGAGGTTCTTTTGGCGTGGGCCAACCAGCTCCCTCAAGAATGGAAGTAGGGCAACCAATAGGTTATTTCTACGGCTATAAAACAGATGGAATTTTTCAAAATCAAGCAGAGATCGATGCACATCCTTCACAACTTGCATTAGGAGCTAATGCCGCTCCTGGTGATATTCGTTATGTAGATGTAAATGGAGATAATGTAATTGATGTTAAGGACAGAACAAATATTGGTGATCCAATTCCAAATGCAACGATGGGTTTCAACTTGCAATTGAATTATAAAAACCTTGATTTCTCTGCTTATACTTTTGCATCTGTTGGAAATGACATGGTACGAAATTATGAACGAGATGTTACAGATGCTAACCATTTTAGATATGTTTTGGACAGATGGACAGGTGAGGGGACAAGTAATTCAGTTCCTAGAGTAACAACAAGCTCAACTGCTAACACTGTTTTTTCTGATTACTTTGTGGAAGATGCATCTTATTTAAGAATCCAAAATATACAATTAGGATATTCATTGAATCCAAAATATGCTGAAAAAGCAGGATTAACTAAACTGAGATTATATGCTGGAGTAAACAACCTATACACCTTCACAAAATATAAAGGATATGATCCGGGAGCATCAAACGGAGCCCCTATCGGTGGCGGAATCGATTATGGTTTCTATCCTATTCCGAGAACCTACATGGTGGGTTTAAATATTAATTTTTAATTTATATTACAATGAAAAAGTATATACTTATAACTATAGCAACGATAGCCATTTTCTCGACAACGATTATTTCTTGTTCTGATGAATTTGTGAATCGTGACCCCGTTTATTCTGTGGGTTCTGAAAATTATTTTAATTCAAAAACGGATTATGATAATGCATTAATTGGAGCCTATGATTTGCTGCAATCGACTTTTGTAAATGTTTTGATGGGAGAAATTGCATCCGATAATACCCTTGCTGGGGGAGGTAACGCCACTGATGTTCCAGGTTATCAGCAAATTGACGATATGATTCATACACCGGTAAACGCGCAACTTAAAAGTTTGTGGGATTATATGTTTGCAGGAGTTCAACGATGCAATTACATCCTTGAATTTAAAGACAAAACGGATTTTGTAGGTAAAAATCAAGTGATTGCCGAAGCTCGTTTTCTAAGAGCCTACTACCATTTTGAATTGGTAAAATGGTTTGGAGGTATTCCTATGAATGGTGATAAGAGATTCGCTGTTGGAGACGAAAAATCAATTCCACGTTCTTCCGTTAGTGATGTCTATGCCTCAATCGAAGCAGATTTAATTTTTGCTAAAGATAATTTATCGCCTACAGCATCGCAAAAAGGAAGAGCGACTAAAGGGGCAGCTTTGGCATTACTAGGGAAAGCATATTTATACCAAAATAAATTTTCACAGGCAGCGACTACTCTCGAAAGTTTGATTTCAACTTCTTCTTATTCCTTAGTAACAGATTATAATTCAATATTTGAAGATGCAGGAGAAAATGGAGCTGAATCTGTTTTTGAAGTACAATACACGGATGTTGAAGGAGCCGGTTTTGGATGTTTCCAATGCAGCGAAGGTAATATTGCAGTAGGATTTAATGGACCAAGAGATTATACAGGGTCTTTATTTACATCTGGTTTTAGTTTTAATGTTCCAACGCAAAAAATCGTGAATGCTTTTGAAGCAGGTGATAGAAGAAAAGCAGTAGCAATTTTAGATATCGAAGCTTGGGCAGCAAGCACTGGAGCAACATTTAGCAAAGGCAATGAACATACCGGGTTTTTTAATAGAAAATACATTCCAAGAAAAAGAAGCGCCAATGCACAAGGAGATTTAAACCTGACAAATCCTAATAATTACAGAGCAATACGTTATGCCGATGTTTTATTGATGGCCGCAGAAGCCTACAGTAGAGGAGGAATTGACGATAGCAAAGCAAAAAACTATCTGAATCAAGTACGCCGACGTGCTTTTGGAGATTTAAACCATGATATTACGGCTTCTGGTCCTGCTTTAACTGATTTTATTTTGGCAGAAAGAAGAATAGAATTAGTTGGTGAAGGTCATCGTTTTTTCGATTTAGTAAGAACAGGAAAAGCGGCTCAAGAAATTGAAGGATTTAAAGCTGGGAAAAATGAATTATTCCCTATTCCAATCGAAGAAATTCAATTTGCAAACGGAAATTGGCAACAAAACCCTGGATATTAAAAAAACAGTATTATGAAAAAATTAAAATTAATAATTAGTCTTTTTGTTTTAACATTCCTTTTAGGATGCTCTAACGATAGTGGTGATACTAATGTAGATGCCGTAAATGCTCCCACAAATATTTCTGCTCTGACAACCGTAACACAAGATAATTCAGGTAAAGTAACTTTTGTACCACGTGGAGAAGGCGTTACTCGTTACGAAATTTATTTTGGAGACGCTACTGCTACCCCGTCATACGTAAATCCGGGGGAAACAACCACGCATAAATATGCAGAAGGAGTGTATCAGGCAAAAATAGTGGGAACCACAATCAATGGCAAGAGAACTGAAGTTGTCCAAGAGGTTGTAGTTTCCTTCAGAGCGCCGGAGAATTTAGTTGTTCTAATTGAAAACGACTTAATAACATCAAAAAAAGTAAATGTTAAAGCTACCGCTGATTTTGCATTGTTTTATGATGTGTATTTTGGAGAACCTGGTAAAACAGACCCAATCTCCGTAAATAATGGGGAATCGATATCTTATGTTTATAAAGAGGCAGGGACTTACACTATACGAATTGTATCGAAAAGTGCTGCAATCAAAGCGACTCAATATACAGTTGATTTTAAAGTTACTGCTATTAATAAACCCACTACATCTGCACCAGAACCAGCAAATAGAATTGCATCAGATGTGATTTCGATATATGGTGCCAAGTACACCAGTGTTGCCGGAACAAATTATTTCCCTGATTGGGGTCAAGGAGGTCAAGGCAGTAGCTGGGCTGAAGCTGATGTAAATGGAGATAAAATGCTGCAATACATTAAATTGAGCTACCAAGGAATTCAGTTGGCAGATGGCGTTACTATAAATGTTTCTGGTATGAAATATCTTCATATGGATGTTTGGACTGCAGATGTAACAAAAATTGAAACTTCTTTAATCAGTAAATTAAATGGTGAAAAACCAGTTACTAAAGACCTTACTGCTAACCAGTGGACTAGTATCGATATCCCAATTTCGGCATATACAAGTCAAGGATTAACAGTAGCTGATATCATCCAATTAAAATTTGTAGGTACTCCTTGGGCGGCAGGTACCGTATTTATTGATAATATTTATTTTTATAAAGATCCAACGCAGTCAACTGTATTGCCACTTGATTTTGAATCTACTTTATTGACCTATCCTTGGATTGGTTTTGGCGATGCAAATTATTCAGGAATTCCAGCAGCTGTGGTTAATAATCCTAAAAAAACGGGAATAAATTTATCTAATAAAGTAGTTGAAATTACAAAAACAGCAGGTGCTCAGGTTTGGGCAGGTGCCAGTTTAAATTTAGATAGCGCGATTGACTTTTCAAAGGGTACAAAAGTGTCTATAAATGTCTGGTCACCTAAAGTGGGTTCAAAAATATTATTGAAAATCGAAAATTCTAAATCACCAAAAGACGGTAACGGAAATCCAACTGTTTTTGTCGAAGTTCAGGCTCTTACAACGGTTTCTAATGCTTGGCAAACCTTGACATTCGACCTAACCACATATGGTGCATTCAGAACAAGTATTCCTTACGACAGAGTAATCCTTTTTCCTGATTTTGGAGTTAACGGAACTGGTGATACCTATTACTTTGATGACATTAAACAATTCAATTAAAAAAACTGAAAATGAAAAAAATAATAATAAATATAGTATCCATTTTTGCCCTTCTTTTGATGGTAAATTGTCAGGAAGATGATTTTTCCTTCGGTGCAATAGATACACCGTCAAATCTTAAAGTGACGGCTGAAATTTTAGGAAAAACAGCCCTTGCTCCAAACGGAGATGGATCTGGAAAAATAAAATTCACTACGGTTGCGGATAATGCTATTTCGTATAAATATGTTTTTAGTGATGGAACTTCTGCAAGTGCTCCAAGCGGAATTTTTTTGAAAACATTTACTAAACCTGGCGTAAACACCTATACCGTTACTGTTTTGGCCTCTGGTAAAGGGGGTGTGACTTCTAATACGACTCTTGAAGTTACAGTTTTTAGTAGTTTCAAAGATGAAGAAGCGGTGAAATTTTTAACTGGAGGAACTTCTAAAAAATGGTATTGGGCACAAACGGAAAAAGGACATTTAGGAGTTGGTCCAAATGTACCTTGGTCTGATCCTGTTTTTGGAACAAAAAATTATTACCCAGATTTTTATGGAGCTGCCGCTAACGAAAAATCGGCTACTTGTTTATATAACAGCGTAATGACTTTTTCTTTGGCAGGTGACCAAATTAAATTTAATTTAGACAATCAAGGCTCTACATTTTATAATGGCTCTATTAAAGGTGGCGATGACGCTTGTTATGCCTTAAATACTGCAGGAGATAAAATTGTTACATTAAGTCCTTCTGAGTCTTTTGTAACTATGAATCCAGATCATCTGACCCAAACAAGAGGTACAATGATCAATATTACTGATGGTGGTTTTATGGGCTATTTTATAGGAGCAAGTTCGTATGAAATATTATCGATTACGGAGAATCGAATGGTCGTAAGAGCAGTTATGCCTGGAAATACGTTCTTAGCGTGGTACCATATATTTACAACTACTCCTCCAAATCAAGTACCTGCAACAAATTATACAAAACTAGTTTTTGAAGATAATTTTGATACAGCTGGCGCTCCCGATCCTACAAAGTGGGCATATGACCTAGGTGCTGGTGGCTGGGGTAATGAAGAAGCACAAACCTATACTAGTGCAGCAGAAAATGTAATTGTCCAAGGTGGAAATTTGAAAATAACTGCTAAAAAAGCGGGTTCAGGTTATACTTCTACGAGATTGAAATCGGAAAATAAATTTGAATTCACCTATGGTAAAATTGAGGTTCGTGCTAAATTACCTACTGGAGGAGGTACATGGCCAGCTATATGGATGTTGGGTCAGGATTATGCAACAAATACATGGCCAGGATGTGGGGAAATAGATATTATGGAACATAAAGGAAATCAGCCTAATGTTATTTATGGAACGCTTCATTATCCCGGACATTCTGGAGGAAGTGGTGATGGAAAGACAACAACAATTACGAACGCTTCTACTGAGTTTCATGTGTACAAAGCCATTTGGAGTCCAGCAGCGGTTCAACTATTTGTCGATGACAAACTGTTCCATACTGTAGTAAACAGTAGTTCTTTGCCTTTTAATAAAGATTTCTTCTTAATTTTAAATGTTGCAATGGGAGGAACTTTTGGAGGAGCCATTGACGCCGCCTTTACGCAATCTTCTATGGAGATTGATTATGTGAGAGTGTATCAATAGAAAGAATACATAATGTTTTAAATCTAAGGAGGCCGGTTCTTTAGCCGGCCTTTATAATTTATTCAAAAAGGAGACAAATGAGAAATAATTCGCTGTTAACATCATTCGCTATTGCAACTTTAATATTATCTGGTTGCAGTAAAAAAATCACACAATCTTCTACTGCTTTTTCAAAAGAAAATATACTAGAACGAAAAGTGGACTCTGTTCTTAAACTGATGACATTAGCCGAAAGAGTGGGACAGCTTAACCAATACAATGGATTCTGGGATATAACAGGTCCGACTCCCAAAGAAGGTCAAGCAGCAAAAAAATACGATGACCTCAAAAAGGGATTGGTGGGTTCTATGCTTAACGTAAAAGGAGTCAAGGACGTGAAGGCCTTGCAAAAAATTGCTATTGAAGAAACGCGCTTGGGCATTCCTCTAATTTTTGGGTTTGATGTCATTCATGGATATAAAACGATTAGTCCAATTCCATTAGCAGAATCTGCCAGTTGGGATATGGAAGCGATTAGAAAATCAGCGGCAATTGCAGCCGAGGAAGCCGCCGCAGTGGGGCTAAATTGGACTTTCGCACCTATGGTTGATATTGCACGTGATGCCCGTTGGGGGAGAGTTATGGAGGGTGCAGGTGAAGATCCTTATTTAGGAAGCAAGATTGCAGTAGCCCGTGTCAAAGGTTTTCAAGGGGATGATTTAGCCGCTACAAATACTATTTTGGCTTGCGCCAAACATTTCGCAGGTTATGCTTTTGCGGAAGCGGGAAGAGATTATAACACAGTTGATGTGAGTGAAACTACGTTGCAGAATACTATTTTTCCTCCTTTTAAGGCAGCAGTTGATGCAGGTGTAAGAACATTTATGAATTCCTTTAATGAATTGAACGGAATTCCTGCAACTGGAAACCCTTATTTGCAAAGACAAATATTAAAAGGCGACTGGAAATTTGACGGTTTTGTTGTTTCGGATTGGGGTTCTATAAACGAAATGATTTCACACGGTTACGCTAAAGACAGTAAACAAGCAGCTGAAATAGCAATCAACGCTGGTTCTGATATGGATATGGAATCCAGTGCTTATGTGGAGCACTTGGTAACATTGGTTAAAGAAGGCAAAGTAAAAGAAAGTCTAATTGATGATGCCGCAAAAAGAATTCTGAAAGTGAAATTCGAGTTGGGTTTATTTGATGATCCTTATAAATACTGTGATGAAACCCGCGAAAAAGAAACAGTTGGAAAAGCTGAATTCCAACAAGGTGTTTTAGATATGGCAAAAAAATCGATTGTCTTGCTAAAAAACGAAAAAGAGTTGCTTCCCTTGAAAAAATCAGGACAAAAGATCGCTTTGATTGGTGCATTGGCTAACGATAAAACGAGTCCTTTAGGGAGTTGGAGAATCGCTGCTGATGATAATTCTGCCGTTTCAGTACTTGAAGGACTGCAAAATTATAAAGGAAACCAACTCACTTATGCAAAGGGGGCAGATGTAGCTGCAGGTAGAACACAGTTTATTTGGGAGACTAAAATCAACATGAAGGATAAGAGCGGGTTTGCAGAAGCAATTGCAGTTGCAAAACAAGCTGATGTAGTTGTGATGGTACTTGGAGAACACGGATTGCAATCCGGAGAAGGAAGAAGCAGAGCTGATTTAGGTTTGCCAGGTGTGCAACAAGAATTATTAGAAGCTATTTTTAAAGTCAATCCTAATATTGTTTTGGTTTTAAATAATGGCCGTCCATTAGCAATTCCGTGGGCGGAGGAGCATATTCCGTCTATTGTAGAAGCTTGGCAATTGGGAACGCAAAGCGGTAATGCCATTGCGCAAGTTTTATATGGAGATTACAACCCAAGTGGAAAACTACCAATGACTTTTCCGAGAAATGTGGGACAAGTGCCTATTTATTATAATTATAAAAATACCGGAAGACCGGTTATGAATGAGCCAGAAAGTGTTTTTTGGTCACACTATATAGACGAAAAAAATACGCCTCTATATCCTTTTGGTTATGGATTGAGTTACTCAAAATTTGAATATTCTGATTTGCAATTAAGCAACAGTTCTTTTTCTAAAAACGGAAAAATTGAAGTTTCAATTAAAGTAAAAAACTCTGGAAAAGTTGCCGGAAAAGAAGTGGTTCAACTGTACATTAGAGATTTAATAGGAAGTATAACCAGACCCGTTCAGGAACTTAAAGGTTTTGAAATGATCGAATTGCAACCTAATGAAACCAAAACAGTTACTTTTACAATTGATGAAAAAACAATTGAGTTCTTTACAGCTAAATTAAAGTGGGAAGCGGAACCAGGAGATTTTAAAGTTTTTATAGGCGGAAGCTCTGCAAAGACTATTCAGGGTAATTTTCAATATTCTAACTAAAACTAAATGAAGAAAATTTTAATACTATTGTTTATTGGACATTTTTGTTTGGCACAACAAACAAAAAGAAAATTAGTTTGGGAGGAGAATTTCAACGGAAAGACTTTAAACAAAGAAAACTGGAATATTGAGATTGGTGATGGTTGCCCTAATTGTGGTTGGGGAAATAATGAAAGGCAACTATATACGGATGAAAACCATAAATTATCGAAAGGAAAGCTTGTTATCACAGCTAAGAAAGAAGGAGCGAAATACACTTCGACAAGAATAACGACAAAAAGTAAAAAAGAGTTTCAGTACGGTCGTTTTGAAGCACGAGCTAAATTACCTGTTGGTCATGGTATTTGGCCAGCTTTCTGGATGTTAGGGTCAAATATTAGTGAAGTTGGTTGGCCTAAATCTGGCGAAATTGATATTCTGGAATATATTGGCAGAGAGCCTCATATGGTATTTACAACCTTGCATACGCAAGACAGTCATGGTAATAGCGTTAATACCAAGAAAACAAACTTTCCAGATATTGAAAAAGGGTTTCATATCTACGCTTTGGATTGGTCAAAAGACAAAATGGATTTTTTTGTAGATGATGTATTAGTTTATACTTTTAATCCAATGGATAAAAACGAAAATACCTGGCCTTTCAATCAACCATTCTATTTTATTATTAATATGGCTATTGGAGGAAATTTTGGAGGCCCTAAAGTCGATGATGGCATTTTTCCGCAAGATTTTATTGTGGATTATGTAAGAGTTTATCAATAAGATATTTGATATTATAATGCCTGATTTTTTAATAATCGAGCATTATTTATATTGTCACTATATTTCTTGTTAAATAGAATTTTAGGTTGTATTTTTTTACAACTTTGAAATAAGGATTTAAAAAATAAATACATTTCAATTTGTAATTGCTCTTAAGACAGTCATTTAACTTAAAGTAATACTTTAAATTTTAACAAATTTTACCTTTAAATGTTAATTTTTCTTAATTTTATTTGCTTCCTAAAAAAAATATTTGCTAAATTTGAGCATTAAATAACACTAACATTATTAGCCTATACTATAACATTACTTTTTAGAGAAAATTTCTCCAATTTTAATTAACAACTAAAAGGTATAACTATGGCTAATACACAACTTCCCGACGCTTCGTTGGTTCAGGATTATGTTTCCGGTAATGAAAATGCCTTGGCTGCATTAATCAAAAGACACGAATCAAAAATTTATGGTTTTATATATTCTAAAATCTCTGATAGAGATATTTCGAATGATATTTTTCAAGATACTTTTATTAAAGTAATTAGAACTTTAAAATCAAATTCTTATAATGAAGAAGGGAAATTTCTACCTTGGGTAATGCGTATTTCACATAATCTGATAGTTGATCATTATAGAAAAACTAAAAAAATGCCAATGTTTAGAGAAACAGAGGAATTTTCTATTTTTTCAATAATGTCTGATGATTCACTTTCGATAGAAAATAAAATAATTTCAGAACAAGTCGAGATGGATATAAAGCGATTGATTGAAGAATTGCCTGTAGATCAAAAAGAAGTTTTAGTGATGAGGATGTACCAGGATATGAGTTTTAAAGAAATTTCCGAGGTAACTGGTGTAAGCATAAATACTGCTTTAGGAAGAATGCGTTATGCATTAATGAATATGAGAAAAGTTATCGATAAACATCAAATTGTTTTGACGAATTAACAATAAATCGAAACTTGCTCCGTTGTAATATAAAAACAAATTTATTACAATATGGCAAAAATTTACTCTAAAAAATCATTAGTTGCTAAGACAATGAAACCTAGCAAAGAAATCGTTTCTTTTTTATTGAGTTATTCAAAAGCGTTAAGTATTATAAAAATCGATGATAAAAGTTTCGAAATTATAGCTAACTAAAACATCCCACAAATGCTGTCGGATGTTATTTATCAGAAAAATTCAAGGTTCTATTTTTTAGGACTTGAATAACCAGATTCCACTACTTTTATTTTTAAAATTAGTGGAATCTCCTATTTTAATAAGCTGTATTTTTTGGAATATTCATCTAAAACGGTCTTCCTCCCAATTGTTTTGGTAATAATGTCCTTTTCTAAATCCCAACCACGCGCTGGTGAATATTGCCGTCCGTACCAAATAATTTGTAAGTGTAAATCATTCCATATTTCCTCCGGAAAAATACGTTTTGCATCTTTTTCTGTTTGAACCACATTTTTTCCATTCGTCAAATTCCATCGATACATCAAGCGATGGATGTGCGTATCAACTGGAAAAGCAGGAACTCCAAAAGCCTGAGACATCACCACACTTGCGGTTTTATGACCCACAGCCGGTAATTCTTCTAAAAATTCAAAACTCTGAGGTACTTTTCCGCAGTGTTTATCAATTAAAATATGAGACAAACCGTGAATTCCTTTTGATTTCATTGGCGATAAGCCACAAGGACGTATGATTTCCTTAATCTGTTCCACGGAAAGTTTAACCATATCATAGGGATTATCCGCTTTAGCAAAAAGCAAAGGCGTAATTTGATTCACGCGAACATCCGTGCATTGTGCCGAAAGTAAAACCGCAATCAGTAAAGTATAAGGGTCTTTATGATTCAGCGGAATAGGAATCGTTGGGTATAATTCATTTAACGTATTTATAACAAACGTTACGCGCTCTTGTTTATTCATTATTCATTAAATTTGAGCTGTAAAGAAAATCAATTTCAGTCTCATTTGCAAAATTCGAAATTGTTCAATTCAAATAAATCAAAAAAAAATGACAACATTAAAAAAAGGAGATAAAGCACCCGACTTTTCTGGTCTGGACCAAGACGGAAAATCACATCAATTAACAGATTATAAAGGAAAAAAATTAGTGGTTTTCTTTTATCCAAAGGCAAATACACCAGGTTGTACCGCCGAGGCTTGTGATCTTAGAGATAATTTTGAACGTTTTAAAGCCAATAATTATGAACTTCTGGGTGTAAGTGCTGATGCACAAAAGGCTCAGGCTAAGTTCAAAGAAAAATATGACTTTCCGTTTCCATTATTAGCTGACGAGGATAAATCTGTTATTGAGGCTTTTGGCGTCTGGGGTCCCAAAAAATTCATGGGAAAAGAATATGACGGAATTCATAGAACTACTTTTGTAATAGATGAAAACGGAATTATTGATGAGGTAATTTCTGATGTAAAAACTAAAGCACATGCTGCTCAAATACTCAAGTAAGTTTTCATGTTTCAGAAAAAAAGCCTAGAACGATATATTTTATCTTTCTTGGCTTTCTATTACATGAATTTAATTTTCTTCTTTGTCTCTTTAGTCTATCTGATCACTGCGACTGAACACTGAATGCTATACATTAATTGCTGATTTTTAAGAGTTTATTTGGGTCATACCCAAAAAGTTGATGTTCCTTAATGATTTCTGCAATTCCTGAAGGAAGCATAGTTTCCCAACCTGGTTTTCCATGGTTAATCATGTTTAGCACTTCTCGAGAGAATACTTCCAGAATGTCTGGATCATAATCAACAATATCAACAACTTTTCCATTGAACTTGAAGAATTTGTATAGTTCTTTCATTCTAGGATGCACTTTCAAATTGTCTGAGGTAATAATTTCGCCGTTTTCACCAATCATAGGATATAAGAAAACTTTCATATCACGGTAAAATAATTTCCCAAAAGCTTCCAGAATTCCACCGCTTAAATGACGATAGTATTTTTCGTCAAAAATATCAACCAAGTTATTTACACCCATCGCTAATCCCATTCGTGCTTTGGTATAATTGGCAAAGTATTCGACTACTTTATAATATTCCTGGAAATTAGAAATCATTACTGTTTGTCCTAACGAACAGAGTAATTCAGCTCTATCCATAAAATCTCTCTCATCGATTTCACCATCGGAACGTAAGTTTGATAAGGTGATTTCGAAAATTACAAGTGTATTTTCTTCATCTACTTTATTCTCGTTTAGAAACATTTTTAATGATTTCTCATACATGTCCATGTTCACTTTCGTAACAGGACGAAAGCTACCTCTAAAGGCAAGAATATTTTTTTTGTATAAAATGGCAGCAGGAAGGATATTTTTCCCATCTGGATTAAACATCACCGCGTCAGTCATTCCATTTTTGACTAGTTGTAAACTCATCAAACGATTATCAACATCTGCAAAGCGTGGCCCCGAGAAATTGATGGTATCTATTTCTAACTGATCCTTATCTAGATGGTCGTATAAATAACGCAACAATCGTTTTGGGTCATTGTATTTGTAGTAGGCGCCGTAAATAAGATTTACACCAAGAATACCAAGGGTTTCCTGTTGTAATCGCACATCAGTCTCCTTAAAACGGATATGAATTATAATTTCATTATAATCTTCATCCGGTTCAATTTGATATCTAATACCAACCCATCCATGTCCTTTAAATTGTTTTGCAAAATCGATAGTTGCTACAGTGTTAGCATAGCTGAAAAACATTTTATTGGGATGTTTCTCTCTACTTAATCGTTCTTCAATTAATTGACCTTCGAAGGTTAGCATTTTTTTTAGTCGGCTTTCCGTAACATAACGGCCATCTTTCTCTATTCCGTAAACGGCATCACTAAAATCCTTGTCATACGCTGACATTGCTTTTGCGATTGTACCTGATGAACCTCCAGCTCTAAAAAAATGTCTGACAGTTTCTTGTCCGGCACCAATTTCGGCAAAAGTTCCGTAGATGTTTTCATTCAGGTTAATACGAAGTGCCTTGTCTTTTGTAGAAGGAATTTGCTCGATGACTTTGTCACCTTTTAGTTTTATTTCAGTACCCATTTTGTTTTAAATATGGCTAATATGTTACAAAGTTAGTTAAAATGGTTTCTAATGAAGGAGAAATAAACCTATTTTTGTAAAAAATTATGATACCGTTGAAGATATATTTTTTAGGCACAGGAACATCACAAGGAATACCTGTTATTGGGAGCAATCATTCGGTATGTAAAAGTACTGATATTAAGGATAAAAGGTTAAGGGTTTCCGTTTGGATCTCTTGGGGCGATCATTCTTTCGTAATCGATTGCGGACCTGATTTCAGACAACAAATGCTTTCGTCAAACTGCCAGAAAGTAGACGGAATCCTATTTACTCATGAACATGCAGACCATACTGCAGGTTTAGATGATATTCGCCCATTTAATTTTAAGCAAGGCGAGATACCTATTTATGCACATCAGAGAGTAATTGAAAACCTAAAAAAAAGGTTTGATTATATTTTTGAAACCAAAAATAGATATCCCGGTGCACCTTCCGTGAAAACGATTGAAGTAGTCAACAACCATCCATTTTCTATTGGCGATAAAAAAGCAATTCCTGTCAATGTGATGCATGGAGATCTTCAGGTTTTTGGATATCGAATTGATGATTTTGCTTATTTGACAGATGTGAAAACAGTTGAAGAAAGTGAAATCCAAAAACTAAAAGGTTTAAAAGTTTTGGTTGTAAATGCTTTACGGGAAGAACCACATAATACACATTTCAATTTGCAGGAAGCCTTAGATTTTATTGCTTTGGTTCAACCACAAAAAACGTATATCACTCATATTAGCCATATTCTTGGGTTTCATGAAGATGTGCAAAAAAAACTGCCTGAAAACGTTTTTTTGGCGTACGATAATTTACAAATTACAATTTAATACCAATCAAAATGAAAAGATCATTAATGCTCTATCTTATAATTCTTATTATCCTCATGAATATCTATACGTATATGTTTCTCAGTAAGGAAGTAGCTTTCGAACAGGATAGATTTACAAAAGTCACTACAAAGTTAAAAGACAGTTTGAAATCAGTTACCAATAAATTGGTTGATGCGAACTATTTCTCTTTGGCAAAAAATGAAAATGCTCAAAATTATTTTGATTCGGGAAGCGGTGAAAAAACGATTCAATATGAAAAATTAATTCCAGTTGTAACGGAGAAATTACTGGACTATAATTCAAATCCAAAAGGGAATCCTTATACCGGTCAAGATCAAATTGGGGCTAATAAATTTATTATCAATAAAGTTAGAATTCTAAATCACCGATGGATTATTGCTGATTTTAGTGATGGAGACATCTGGGGAGAAGTTTTATTGAAATACTTTGTCAATGATGATGAAAGTATTGCTTTTGAAGTAAACCAGTCGTTGTTGTATCAAAAGTAAATCTAGTATTCCGTTGCAGTTTTCAGTATTCAAAAATTCCGAAAACTGCAATTCAATACTGAATGCTAATTTTCGAGCAACCAATTTTTAAAGTCATAAAAATTTTGTGGTGCTACGCCATGACCTACAGGATATTCCTTATAGGTAGAATTTATACCTAGTTTTTCCAAAAAGGGTTTTGTTTTTCGAGCCCATTCTACTGGAATAACCTGATCAGCCGTTCCATGTGAATGAAATATTTTTAGTTTTGAAAGATCATTTCGCAAGTAATTTTCTTCTAAGATAGGTTCACTTACATAACCGCTTAAAGCAACTACTCTTTGTACTTTATCAGGATGTGATAAAGCTATTGCATAACTTAAAATCGAACCTTGGCTGAAGCCAACCAAAGTAACGTTTTTAGAATCTATTGGATAGGTTTGAATTAATTCATCAATAAATTGAGCGATTAAATCTCTTGAAATTTTTGCCTGTTCATGATCTGAAAATTTATTTTCATCAGCATCAAAATTGATGGCGTACCAAGCATAAGCGCCATATTGCATGTTATACGGAGCTCTCGCTGAAACGATATAATATTCATCTGGAAGTTCAGTTACAAATGAAAATAAATCTTCTTCATTGCTGCCGTAACCGTGAAGTAAAAGCAAAAGAGGGTTTTTGTCTAATTTTATTTTTGGTTCCCTAACCAAATATTCAAGTGATAACTTCATTAGATTATGATATGTTTGAAAACCATTTTTGAAAATAAGTGCCTAATAATGGCATAGGTTTTGTTTCTCCTTTTATAGCACTAAAAATTCCATATGACCATAAAACAGAAACGAAAATCCACATAGGAGCAGAAATCAGTAAACTGTCAAAATTGCTGATAATCAATCCTAATGAGATAAATGTTAGTGTAATTCCTAATCCTTGACGAATATGAAAAGAAGCAAAAGTGTTTTTATCGTCTGAGTTCATTGACATTGCTATGAAAACACCAATGCCTAAAATATAACTTGTTATGGCTGCGGTTTTTCCTGCCTCGATAGTGTTGTTCATTTTTTTATGCTAAAATTATTTTTCTTTGATTCACAATTCCGTAGACTTTTCCTTTGATTTCCATTCCAAGAAAAGCAGAATTTTTAGATTTTGATAAGATGTTTGATTTGGTAAAAATACTTTTCGTTTCCGGATTGAATAAAGTTAGATTCGCTTTTAACCCTTCGTCGATGGAGTTACTATCTATACTGAAAACAGCTTTTCCTGCAGTCAATTTTTCGATTATAGTTTCTAATGGAATAACCGTCATCAAAGCACCAAATGCGCTTTCTAAACCAATTGTTCCATTTTTGGCGGTGTCAAATTCCATTTTTTTATGCTCAATATCTATCGGATTATGGTCTGAAGTGATCATGTCAATCGTTCCGTCTTTTATTCCTTTTAGTAATGCCTTTCTATCCGTTTCTGTTCGTAAAGGTGGCGAAACCTTGTATCTGGTATCGAATCCTTCTAATGTTGAATCGGTTAAAACCAAATGATGCACAGCAACACTACAGGTTACATTCAATCCTTTGGCTTTAGCTTCTTTGATTAATTGCATTGATTTTGCAGTTGAAATGGTTGGGATATGTAATTTTCCTCCGGTATATTCCAGTAGAAACAGATTTCTTGCGATTTGTAATTCTTCGGCAAGATTCGGAATTCCTTTTAGCCCTAATTGGGTAGAAACAATACCTTCGTTAGCGACACCATTTCCTTTTATTTTTTCATCCTGAGCAAATGCAATCACCAGTCCATCAAAATCCTGCACATATTGCAACGCTATTTTAAGCAAGTTTGCATTATCCAGGCTTCTGTTGTAATCTCCAAAAGCTATAGCGCCCGCTTTCTTCATATCATACAATTCCGCCATATCTTTTCCTTCACTTTCTTTTGTCAAAGCGCCAATAGGGAAAAGTTGTGTAGCAAATCCATGCGCTTTGTTCAATACAAAATTGACTTGCGATTGATTGTCAATAATAGGGAAGGAGTTCGGTTGTAATGCAATTGCGGTAAAACCACTTTTTGAAGCGGTGTTAAGTCCGTTTTCAATTGTTTCTCGGTCTTCGTAACCTGGTTCCCCAAATGAAACGCTGCTGTCAAACCAACCTTGTGAAACATGCAAATTATCGAGTTTTATCTCGTCGGCATTTTCTGAATTTGGAAGAGATTTTCCAATTTTTTTTATAAAACCATCAACAATTAAAATATCTAAAGTCTGGTTATGAAAAGGACTTTTTGAATCAATAATTTTGGCGCCTCTGATGATTATTTTCATAGGTATTTTTTAATTATTTGAACTTCGTTTTTATTTCACGAATCTTATAATTGCCATTTCAGTCAGTAGAAATAACAGCGCAAAGATAACAAACCATTTCCAAATTTGATTATCGGTTTTGTTAGTTTGTAAAGTGTCAAAAAATGTTGAAGTCGAATCTATTATTTTATAGTTAGAAAGTAGGTTTTCATTGGCCGCAGCCAAATTGCTTTCGGTTCTATTGTAGTTGAAACTGATGTTTTCCACCCACTCTTTTTTGTTATATATTTCAAAGTTTCCAGCTTGTTCTGGATAATCATTGAAATTCATTTTGATCTTATTATTGAGAATTTGTTGAACAGGAATAAATTGTTCTTCGGCACCTTTTACGGTTAAAATATCGTCTTTGTTTAATGAAGCGGCTGTTAAATGAGGATTGTTATTTCCTATAGTTAAAGCATTTATGCTGTTGTTTTGATTGTTTACTGCCATTTTGTAAAAAGTAGGCACAATTAGTGGCGATTGCTGGAAATTTGAATTTGTAGTATTAATTGGTGCCGAAAACACATAAACGGATGAAACAGGATTCTGTATTGCTGTCAAGAAAATACTTTGGTCTTCATAAGATAATGCGGCAGGACTCGAAGTGGATAGTACAAACGAATTTTTTGTTTTTGGATATTGAAAATTGTTTATCTTATTCTCAAAAACGGAGTTGAATAATGGATGGCTGAAATTAATTTTAGTAATCAATTTTTCTTTGTTTTCTAATGAATTGAATTTTACGTTACCAAAATTCATCAAAAATGCATTCATATTTGCACTTGTAGATACAGCCGAAGGAATTACAATTAGACTGCCTCCTTTTTCTACAAATGATTTTAATGTTGTTTGCAATGCTTGAGGAATTTCATCGAGTTCATTTAAAACAATGGCATCTTGATCTTGCAGTTTATTGTAATCCAATGAGCCAATAGTAAAATTGTTATAAACGAATTCATTATTGGTATATATTCTGGATAAAAAATTACTTTTTTCGGCTTCGCCAATACTTATCACGTTAATTTTTTCTGTTTTAGAAATGCTAAAATAATAGGTGTTGTCATACGCTAAACCGTTGTCAACTATGGAAACATAACCATGAAAAATTTGTTTGGGTATTGTGAAAAGGATAGTTTTTTTCTTCGTTTCAAAGTTTACTGTGGTTTTTGCAACGAGTTTATTTTGATTGTATAATGCAATTGGAATAGCATTAATATTTTCGCCATAAGCCTTTAATTCAATGCTGATTTCATAAAAATCATCCGATGCTCCCTTGATGAAAACACTATCGATGGAAACATTATTTTTTTGCTCCGCTTTCGGAATTATAAATTTCAGAGAGTTTATTGCATCACTACTTTTAAGTTGTTTTTGATTTAAACCAATAGCATCCGTAATTATCACAACATCTTTTTTGAAAGCTGATTTACGCGCTTTTAACTGTGCCATTATATTATCTAATTGGAACGGTATGGCACTGTATTTAAGATTCTGTAAGCTATTTCGAATCGATTTTATATCACTGTTCCAGTAATTTTCGGAATTGGTAAGTAAAGAAAAATGTAAGTTCTCAGGTGTTTCTTCCAGTAGTTCCTGAACGGCCCGTTTTAGCAATTCTCCTTTTTTTCCTTTGGCTTGCATGCTAAAGGAATTGTCCAGAATAATATACATTTCATTGGTAGAATTTTCTTTTTCTATCGCTTTGAATGTTGGTTGTGCAAAAGCAATTATAATACAAGTCATCAATAATAAACGAGTAGCTAGAAGCAACCATTTTTTTATTTTGGAGCTTTTTCGGGTTTGTATGGAGAGTTCTTTTAAGAAACGAACATTGGTGAAATATTCTTTTTTGAAACGACGTAATTGAAATAAATGAACCAAAATTGGTACAATCAATAGCAATAGAAAGTATAAAATTTCAGGATTTTTAAAATACATTCTGATGTTGAGTTTATCAAAGATAGTATTTTGTATTCAATTTTCGGATTTTGGATTTCAGATTTTGATGGAATTTAGATTATATTAGCATAATAGATTTGACAATTATTAAACAGGTTATTCTAATTTGAGTCAATAAGGATAATTTTGAGGATCTAGGACCAGCGGAGGAGCAGAAATAAAATGAATATTGAAAAATTATGACTAAAGAAACTGCATTACAACTATTTGAACAAAAGCAAGTTCGTTCTTTGTGGAATGACGATGATGAAAAATGGTATTTTTCAATTGTTGATGTTGTGGCAGCATTGACAGATTCTATAAATCCTACTGATTATTTAAAGAAAATCAGAAAAAGGGACGTCGAGTTAGGAAGCTACATAGGGACAAATTGTCCCCAGATAACTATGTTAACCAATGGCAAAAAACGGAAAACATTAGCTGGAAGCACTAAAGATATTTTTAGAATCATCCAATCTATACCTTCGCCAAAAGCAGAACCTTTCAAACTTTGGTTAGCTCAAGTAGGAAGCGAACGATTAGACGAAATACAGGATCCAGAAATAGGAATTGACAGGGCTTTGCAACATTATTTACAATTAGGTTATTCTGAAAATTGGATTAATCAGCGTTTAAAAAGTATTGAAATTCGCAAAGAACTTACCGATGAATGGAAAAGCAAAGGATTAAAGGAAGGAGCTCAATTTGCCATATTAACTGATATTATTACCAAGGCTTGGTCTGAAAAAACAACGAAGGAATATAAGGTTTTGAAAGGGTTGAAAAAAGAAAATCTTCGGGATAATATGACCAATACGGAATTAATCTTGAATATGTTAGCCGAAGCTTCCACCAAAGATATTTCGCAGGCCGTAAATCCAAAGAATTTTAAGGAAAGCCAAAAAGTAGCGCAACAAGGCGGAAATGTTGCCAAAGTTGCCTTGAAAGAATTAGAAGCTAAAACAGGTAGGAAAGTGGTTACTAGCATTTCTGCAAAAGCACTTTTAGAAAATAATAAAAAGGAAGAATAATTACTTTTACCGAAATTAACTCTACAAACAATTAAATTATGAAAAAAATATATACGATTCTTCTTTCTATTTTCACTTTAGTAACAATACAAGCCCAAAAAAATAAACACAATTTACTTATTGGAACCTACACAAAAAGTTGCGAAAGTAAAGGAATATATGTTTATGATTTTGATTCAAATACAGGAAATTTAAATTTCAAGAATGCTACTGCAAATGTTGTAAATCCAAGTTATTTAACCGTTTCGAAGGATAATAACTATGTTTATTCCGTAAATGAAAACGGCGCCGAAAGTACAGTGAGCTCTTTTGGTTATAATCCGTCCAGCGGAAAATTGAACTTGATCAATAAGCAAAGTTCAAAAGGAGCTGATCCTTGTTATATTATCAATGACGAAAAAAATGTAATTGTCGCTAATTATTCGGGTGGGAATATTGCTGTTTTCGAAAAAAATCCTAACGGAAGTATTACAGAAGCGAAACAGGTAATACAACATTATGGAAAAGGAACAAACGCCAAAAGGCAAGAAGGACCTCATGTACACATGGTTCATTTCTCTCCAGATAAAAAGTTTATTTTATCCAATGATTTAGGGAATGACAAAGTGTATTTGTATGAATACAATCCGAATTCTGCAGATGAGATATTGAAAATTAAAGATAGTATTTCAGTTAATTCGGGTAGCGGTCCAAGACATTTGACTTTTAGCAAAGACGGAAGATTTGTTTACTTATTGCAGGAATTAGACGGCGCGTTAACAGTTTTTAGCTACTCTAATGGTGTGCTGAAAAAAATTGATGAAACGACAATTTTAGCAAAAGATTTCAAAGGAACTTTCAGCTCAGCAGATATTCATATTTCACCTGACGGAAAATTTTTATACGCAACAAATAGAGGGGAAGCAAATAACATTTCAATTTTTAAAATTCTAAAAAACGGAAAATTACTGTCGAAAGGACAAACAAGTACTTTAGGAAAAGGACCTAGAAATTTCACGATTGATCCTTCTGGAAAATTTCTTTTAGTAGCGCATCAATACACGAATGATGTGGTTATTTTTAAAAGAAATAAAACTACTGGAGCACTTGCAGATACTGGAAAAAGAATTAATCTATGTTCACCGGTTTGTTTGGTTTTTACAAAAAATTAAAGCTTTACAACTCAATAAAAAAGGCTAAAAATGGTTGTCATTTTTAGCCTTTTTCTTTTATTATTTATTCTTGTCTTTTCTCTTTTTGTCTCTGGTTTTTAGCATATTTCTATTAACTGAGCCGTGTGTTTTCTTCTTGGTTACACCTGGTCCACCCAAATTGACTTTCTTGTTCTTTTTACTTTTCTCTTGAAAAGCACCGTCTCCGTCAAGTTTTTGTTTTTTCATCATGAACTTAATCGGTTGTCTGTCTTTTTCAGGTTCGATTAATTTAGAGGAAACTTCAACGGTTTCAGGGAAAGTTTCGATTGCTAACTCCATGTTCATTAACACTTCAATCTCCACTTTAGATTCTTCTTCGCGAGGTGCGATAAGACTGATTGCAGTTCCTTTTGCATCGGCACGACCGGTTCTACCAATTCGGTGCATATACAATTCAGGCATTTCAGGCATTTCAAAATTGACAACATGGGTGATATTGGAAATATCCAAACCTCTCGCCATAATATCAGTAGTGATCAAACCACGTAAATTTCCTTCTTGGAATGAAGCCATCGTACTCAAACGATAATTTTGAGATTTATTTGAGTGAATTACTCCAAATTCTCCTTCAAAATCTTCCTCGATTCTTTCGTGAACCATATCTGAAATCTTCTTGTTATTCACAAATACCAAAACACGACTCATGTCTTCATTGTTTTGCAATAAATGTTTTAGAAGGTTTATTTTAGTATTAAAGTTAGGAACTTGATAACTGATTTGCTTAATGTTTTCCAATGGAGTTCCCGATGCTGACAAGGTAACTTCTTCCGGATAATCGAAATAGTCATTCAAAATAGCATCTACTTCATCTGTCATCGTTGCCGAAAATAAGATGTTTTGACGTTTTTTAGGCATCATAGCTAAAATAGATGTTAGTTGGGTACGGAAACCTAAATTAAGCATCTCATCAAACTCATCGATTACCAATTTTTGCATTTCTTCAAAACGAATCACATTATCCAGCGTTAAATCCATAATTCTCCCTGGAGTTCCCACTAGTATGTCGCAACCTTGATAAACGGTTGTTTTTTGGGTGTTAATATTGACACCTCCAAAAATACCAACGGTACGAACCGACATATATTTTGTCAGTTTTTCTACCTCTTCCACTACCTGTACTACAAGTTCACGCGTTGGAACCAGAATTACAATTTTAGGAGTATGACCCGGAGTAAATTTATATAATTTCAATAAAGGCAATAGATATGCAAACGTTTTACCTGTACCCGTCTGAGCAATACCCATCATATCTCTTCCTGACATTATCACAGAAAAAGTTTTTTCCTGAATAGGAGTAGGTGTTGTAAATCCTAAATCGTCTATTGCTTTTTGTACGGATTTAGGAAGATTGAATTGTTCGAAAGTGGTCATAAAACGTAAATTTTGTGCAAAGGTAGTCTTTTTGAATGTAATGACAGAATAAGATTTTAAACTAATGATTTATAGTAATTTACGATGTATGTTTTGTATTTAAGTTGATGATTTAATTGCTCATACGAATCAAGGGTTGAAATGTGCCTTTAGGTACTAAATCTTGGTAGAAAACATGAATTGGGACGAATTTAGTGTGCCGTAGGTACGGAACATTTATCGTTTTGTCGCGTACCTGCGGCACGCTAACGGATTTTAAACCTAATTACTACCTATATTTAGTGCCTAACGGCACAAAAAAAGACGCTCAACCCTTGATTCACATTGTACCGTATTTTTTACTTGAACTTTAATTCCCAAGATAAATTAAGCGAATAAATCCAAAAGTAATTCCCTGGGTCAAATATTATTTCTTGATGGGTAACCGCAAATTGTGTTCCCCAAGCATTTTGCTTATTTGAAGTAGTGAAATAATATCCAACATTAAATTTTTGCGACTTTAAATTTAGGATTGAAGCTTCGTTACCACTGAAATTAAACTGATTTATTTCTGGTGAAAATCCAATTCCTAACGCTAGACCTAAATAATTATCAGCATCACTGCGGTATTTACGGTACGATAAGGTTCCAGAAGTACTGGTTCCGGCTCCACCAGGTGTTACATAAGGACGAAATGACCAATAACTATTACCAGTGTACCATCCAACGGAACCTGTGTATATGTTAGTTGTTGTGCTGTACTTCAAAGTTCGGAATCCTAATGAAACTTCAAAACTTTTAGGTAAGGATTTGTACAATTCAGCACCATATCTGGCATCTGGAAAAAGAAATGAATTTGACAATCCAATATTAAGATAAGCATAGAATCCTTTTGAAATTTTTGGATATACATCTACTTCGTATTGTAAACCATTTTCCTGGAATCTTCTATTGAAATTTACTTTACCTATGATACTCCCGTATTTTGTTTGGCGGCCATATTTGAATGTATGATACTGCATGGGATCAAATACTGAGGAATATAGATCAACAGTTGAATTAATACCAATCGCATTATGACGTGCTTTTATATTTAAACTAATCTTATAGTCTTTAGCTTGTTGATCTTCTGGGTTTTTATCCAATATATAGTCGAGAGTATTTAAAGCTTCAATTGGATTATTTGTGCTTTCTTGAGCACTGGCTTTTAAATACAAAATTTCAAAATCATCCGGAAAAATTTTCAATGCTTCTGCACTCATTTCTAAAGCTGCATAAGGCATATCTGCCCATAATTCGTTTTTTATTGCAGCTATCCAGGTACTTTTGCTTTTTGAATCTTTCTCTAAAATATAAGCAAACTCTTTTCTAGCTTTTTTATACTCAGAATCCCAAGAATAAGTCGTCGCCAGAAAAGAACGAATTTCACTATAATCCGGATATTTAGTTAGAATAGAGAGCAAGGTATCCTGCGCTTGTTTGCGCTGTTTATTAAAAGCTAAATTTCGAGCGGTTTCAAAAGAGGCGTCAGGGTCACCATTGTATTTTTTTTCCTGCGCTGAGATTTGAATAGCTCCTGCAAATGTCAAAATACAAATAAGTTTTATCACTATTTTTGAAATCATTTTTTCAAGGATTTTTTAAATGTTACGTAAATATTGTTGTCAGGGTATATTTTTAAGAGACTGTCAATTGTCTTATTTGTATCCTTATAATTATTCATTCTTTTGTAAGCCTGAGCTAATTTATAAGCTAATTCAGGATCGTTTACTTGATTGCTTAACGCTTTTTTGCCAATTTCTACTGCTTTTTTATTTTGACCTGACCACCAATACACATCCATTATAGCTAAATAAGAGTCGCCATAAAACGGTGTTCTATTAATAACCTCGAGCAATTCTTTTTCGGCATTTTTGTAATCTCCATCCCACGCTAATGTTCGTGCTTTCAGAGTTCTAACGTCGCCATAATTAGGTAGGTCATTCAAAACGTAATTACATAGTAATCGTGCTTTTTCGCGCTCTTTTTTGAATGCTAAATCTCTGGCCAAAAAGAAAATCTGATCACGATCCAATCCTTTTGTCAATTTTTTAATTGTTGAACGTTGCTCAGCTGTAAATTCATAAACTGGTTTAATAAAGCTGGAAGCGACTTTAGTGATTTTATTCTTTGTGGTTAAATACGAATTTAATTTTTTGAAATCATTAAAAGAACCGGTTATCGCATCCCTCATGTCGTCATTTGTCTCCGTAATGTTAAACTCATCATCGATTTTGAATAGATTTCCATCGGAATAATAAAAGTCCTTATAGATGTAATCATTAATACTGCCTTTGTATCGCATTAATGGAATCGTATGAATATTTCTAAATTGTCTAACTGTGTCCAGACCTTGACCTAACCAGGTGGTTTTTTCTATTTTATTGAATTTATAATTATTCGTTAAAAAAGAAACTAAACTGGGCGTAACATCAGTATGCGAAGAAATAGATTTGAATTTGGCCGTTTTCTTCAACATTGGACTAAAAATGTATAAGGGCACATGAAAACGAGATAAATTATCTTTTTGCGGAATAGGGATTAAACGGTGATCTCCCGTAATTACAAAAATGGTATTGGAATAATCCGGTCTTTTAGAATACGCTTCCATAAAACTTTGAAGAGAGTTATCAGTGTACAGTAAGCAGGAAAAAATGTCTTTGTATTCGCTCATTCTATTTTGGTCCGAATCTGATTTTGTTTTCAAAATACGATCCACTTTTTCTAAGTACGACTTTTTAGAAGGGAAATCAAAAGGTTCGTGGTTGGTAAGAGTCATTATGATATCCAATCGCGGTTCTTTTTTTGCTTTTAGCTCGGCTAATGTTTTACGGTATATCTCAGCATCTGGAAAACCCCATGAGAAACCTCCGGAATTCTCCTTTGTTTTTACGTATCCAGGCCCAAATTTATTGATATCAATGATTTTGTCGATACCGTTATATTCCAGAAAATTACTTTTTCTATCAAATGTAGATTCATCGCCGGAATAGTAAGTGGTTGTATATCCGTTTGATTTTAGAATGCTAATTAGTGAATTGTGTTTGGGTAAAGGATTCAATTCCATAAATCCATTTTCTCCAAACGGTAATGAACCCATCAAAGAAGGCAGAGCACCAAATGTTCTTCCGGCATTACTGACGAAGTTTTCCCAATATAGTGATTTTGATGTTAATGAATCAAGGTATGGAGTAAATCCTTTATATTCCCCATCGTCTGTAAAATCGCTTCCCAGACCTTCCATGATAATAAAAACTACATTTGGTTTTTCTTTTTCAATATTGAAAAAAGGACCTAAAACATCTTTAGTATCGTCAGCTGATTTTTCTAACGGAAATTCTTTCTTAAAACTAAGATTACCTTCAGAAGCGGAAGCTTTGTCATTTTGAGTCCTCATAATGTCACTCAACAAGAAATTTATTTTATTTTGAGAAACAGGTTTAATACTGCTAGCAAGTATTAAATCAGCACCACCAAAAATTAAAATGAAAGTAAGTAAGATTTTAGTGTTGATTTTATGTCCAAAGGATTGGAACAACCAAATCAATCCAAGATAAGCAATAGGTAAGATTATGAAAGGTAAAAACAATAAAAATGATAGTGATAAAGAGGCTGTGACAGTTGTGTACATATCGCTCAACGAATAACCTAAAAGATCCGCACCAAGATTAATATGGGTGGTTAGGCTATATCCAATTAAAGCAAGTTGAATGATTGCAATAATGGAGAACAGCACCTTAATAACAATTATTCCTAAGGAATCTTTGAGGTATTTTAATAGTAAATACAATGGGAAAAATAATAATCCAATTAATGTTCCTGTAAAGACGTCGTTTACGATTTTATAGGCAAATAATTGTATGTCGAAATTTTTGAATACTTCAATTAAACTTAATAAGCAAAAAATAATTATTAAGGAAACAGTCGCGTAAATGTATTCTAAACTGTTTTGGTAAGTAAATTTATTCTTCATTTAAATGTGTTTTATAATATGGTTTTAAGCTTTAGCCATTCCTTTTCTAGTCATAGCTCCCCATTTCTTTTTTTTGTTGAAATAGTAATCTTTATTTCCAACTATAGCTGCATACAATATAAAAGGATGGATTACAAAAGGTTCAAGGAAAGCAATCATTATCATTTTGAAACCGGTACCTTTTTTCTTATATTGATGATACGTAAGCTCTTCCGAAATGATAGCTGCAATAGAAAATAATACCGTAAATAAATAGGCTAAAAGAATAAACGCAATGGTATAATCCCATCTTACTTGATTGTGAAAAATAAGATAGGAGAAATATATTACACCTAAAACTTCTACAATAGGTGCCATTCTTTCAAACAAAAACCAATAAGGATAACTCAGTGTCCCCATAGAACTGTATTTTCGATTGAATCCAATTTTTCTATGTTTGCGGAGTGTTTCAATAGTTCCTCGTGTCCATCGATTTCTTTGAGAAATAAATATTTTGTAATTGTCAGGAGCTTCTGTCCAGCAAAGTGGATCTGGAATATAAGCGACTTTATATTTGAGTTTCTTTTCCTCCATATACCGTCTCATGCGAACAATGATTTCCATGTCTTCTCCAACGGTATTTGTGTCATATCCTCCCACTTCAATGGCTATTTTTTTATCAAATAAGCCAAAGGCACCGGATATAACTAGTAATCCATTTAACCTGCTCCATGCCATTCTACCAAGTAAAAAAGCCCTTAAGTATTCTAGAATTTGCCCTTTTTCCAGCATTTTTTCGGGAAGGTTAACATCAAGTAATTTACCTTGTTTAATGACACAGGAATTCGCAATTCGAATCACACCGCCTGCGGCAATAACATCTCTGTCAGTTGTCTCTAAAAATGGTTTAACTAATTTTAGCAGCGCATCTTCTATTAATAAACAATCTACATCAATACAAGCAACATATTTATTAGTGCTTATATTAAGACCCATATTCAAGGCATCTGCTTTTCCTCCGTTTTCTTTATCAACAACAATTAATTTTTCGAAGGCAGGGTTTGTTGACTTGTAAATCCCATTTCTTAATGGCTGTGTTGGAATTTGTTCATTAATAAGAAAATCTACGGGAATTAAACTATATGCTAAAATCAGTTTTTCCAGACTGTCATCTTTACTTCCGTCATTTACAATAATTACATCATAATTTGCGTAATGTGAAGAAAGCAATGATCTTACATTTTCAATAATATTTAAACTTTCATTGTAGGCAGGAGCAATAATTGAAATGGATGGAGATATATTAGAGGATAGTATCTTATTGTAGTTAACGAATTTATTTTTTTTCATATACTCAACAGTTTCAAATACAGATATAATACCTAATATAATATAGGAACTTATAATCATAAAACTGTACAGAAAAAATAAAAAATGAATAATAAACGTCATGTTCGGTATTTAAAAAGGAGTTAATTTGATTCTATATATTTTACAATTCTAACAAATTCAGGCTCTACTGTCAAATTCTTAAAGCGATTAAACTCTTCAATATTTAAGTTTCTTAAAATTTTTAGCGCTGAGAATTTGATTTCAAAATTTGTATTGAGAATATGTTCCATTACAAAGGGTTTATCTGTCATTTCATATAGATTTTCCATCATCTCAAAAAAAGCAATTTGTTCTTCTAAAGTAAGTTCTTTAAATTTATTTTTTAAAATTGTTTTTACATCTATAATATTTAAATAGCTTAAAAGATGAATGACCTCAATTCTTATTTTTATATTTTTATGGTCCAAAAGTGCTATTAATTCATCTTTGACGCCATATTGATTGTAGATTTTTGCAAGTTTTAATGCGAAAAAAACAACTGATTCATTAGATGATTTTAACCATAAATTGATGCTTGTAACCCGTTGATTAGTGTGTAATTGTAGTACTTCTAATAATTGAATCTGATCCCATTCAGATATTGGGGTTGTAATATTATTTAAAAAATCAAGGCCTTCAAAATGAAATAGATTGACTAAGTACAATTGCATAGCACTACGTACTTCTGTTTTGGGATGGTTTATATGGATTTTTACTTGCTCCTGAACTTCTTTTACATGAAAAAGTGTAAGTTCTCTAATTCCGTCTGCTATAATATTCCATTTTCTACTTTTTAATTTAGATAGAGAATAATCTAAAAGTCCGGTTTGAATGTATAATCTATGAAGAGATTCGGCCATTTCTCCAGAGATTTCATAGCTTAATTTTAATAATGTTGAGATTAAAATATTTCTTCTGAAAGTTTCAAAGATATTTGATTTTAATTGTTCAATAATTGATTGTTGCTCAGAACTGATTTTATCTGTTTCATCTCCAGCATACAAATAATTTATTACCAAAGTTTCATATTCTTTTTCTATTTTATTTTTTAACTTTTCATTTGCTCTTAAAAAGCTCCTTAGGTATTTCAGGTATATAGTTATTATAATAATAAAAAAAATTATTGTCATAATAAAGGCCCAAACCACTTGGATTATTAAAGGAGATTTTTCAAAATTTTCAATAAAATAGTTATAGTCTAACATATTATTTAAGGGGACTTTTATATTTTAAATATTAGCGTAAAATCTTTTTTACCCTATTGACTAATTCATTGGGACTAAAAGGTTTGCTCATGAAATCTGTGGCTCCTAATTTGAACGCTTTAAGTACTATTTCTTCCTGTCCAGACGCTGAAAATACAATGATAGGCGTTTGATTGTTTAATTTGTTTCTAACATGACTTATGACTTCTAGTCCGCTTATATAAGGCATCATAATGTCAGTTAATATTAATTCTGGATTATGTTCTTCAATTAATTCAATTGTTTCTTTTCCATTTTCTGCTATTAGAAGTGTATATCCCTCTTTTTCTAATCTAAATTTAAGTAACATCGAAAGCATTGAATTATCTTCTGCGAGTACAATTTTTTTCATATTTACTTATTGTGTGATGATATTCTTTCTATAGCTGCTAACATAAAAATTGTAATTATTGAGTCAGACGGTGCAAACTGTACACCTTTTTTTTTCGTAATTTTTCCAATTGTAATGCTTAGGACATTGATTGAATGTATATTTTTTAATTATTAAAATTTAAAAAAGAGCACTTTTTAGTTTCGCCTCATGGCTAAATTTTGATTTTAAATTTTTTAAATTCCTCCATCCAGATTATCTACGTAATAGCATCTATATTGGTTTTACAAAAAATGTTTTTTTTAAATAAGTATGATGTGCAAAACTTTCGAGAGCTATTGATCCGGAAAAATAGATTCCTTTTATGAAATTATAGCTGTTTAAATTATTTTCTTGACAGATGCTTTTTTTTAAAGATCTAATTTGTATAATAATATTTTGAATGTATTGGTTGGTTTTTTTTTCTGCAGTGTTAGTAGGGACTGCGATAATTTCTTTTCCAGTTTTGTAGCTGTGGATTAGCAATTGAAGCTGACTACTTAGAATTAAGATAAAAAGAAAGGGTGCTGTGAAATAAAAAAATAGTGTTCTTGTATTTGTGGCACGAAGAGCCTTGTTAAATAAAATAATCCAACGATTATTACTATTTATTTTAGACGTTATTTCATTTGTAAAACAATTACTGTTTCTATTAGAAATACTTAAGTAGGTTCTCATTCTTTAGGGGCATTTATTTAGATAGTCAAATAGTAACTTAAAGATCTTTAAAATCAACAAATTTTCACTCAACTAGTAGGGGGGCAAATGTATACATAATTACAGACAATAACTATTATTATGTGTTAAAACCCTTCAAATACGCCTAATCCAAATAAAGCAAAATCGTATTTAACAGGGTCAGCGGAATCTAATATTCTTAGTTGTAAGTCCAATTCTGCTAGGGCTTTACCATCATTTTGTTTTCTGATCAGCAGGCCTAATTTTCGAGCAACATTTCCGGAATGAACATCCAAAGGACAGGATAAAGCAGCAGGAGAGATGCTTTTCCAAATTCCTAAATCAACGCCCTTATTGTCTTGCCGAATCATCCACCTTAAGTACATGTTAATTCGTTTAGCGGCCGAATTATTCAAAGGGTCTGAAATATGTTTTTGCGTTCTGTACTGATGTGGGATTTCAAAAAATATCTTTTTGAATTCATGAATACTTCTTTGGGTTGATGTTGTCTCAATTCCTTGAGATTGATCTTGGGTGAAAACAGTTTCTAAACCACCATGATTTTTATAAATATGTTGTAAACTTCTAATAAAACTGGCAAAATCCTGTCCGTTAAAAGTTCTATGAACGAAAGTTTCTAGTCGTTGTAAATCATTTTCGGTATGTGACATAACAAAATCATAAGGTGCATTTCCCATCAAATCCATCATCCGATGTGAATTTTTGATAATCATTTTGCGATTTCCCCAAGCTATTGTTGCGCTAAGAAAACCGGCAATCTCAATGTCTTCCTTTATAGAAAACAAATGCGGAATTTGTACTGGATCACTCTCTATGAAATCAAAATTATTGTATTGAATGACTTTTTCGTCCAGAAAATCTTTTAGTTCAGAAGGATTCATTTTTTTTGTGTCAAGTATAAGGCTTAAAACGGTTCTTGTTTCAAATAAACTTTAAACCTGAAATTTTAAACTTTCTAATTACTAATCAATCCGTCTACCATTATTAGTTTCCGGTCGGCCATATTTGCTAATTCCTCGTTATGAGTCACGATCACAAAAGTTTGCCCTAATTCATCTCTTAATTTAAAAAATAGCTGATGTAGATTCTCCGCAGATGCAGTATCTAAATTTCCCGAAGGCTCATCGGCAAAAATGATTGCTGGTTTGTTAATCAGTGCTCTTGCAACAGCAACGCGTTGTTGTTCTCCTCCTGAAAGCTCGTTAGGTTTGTGATTCATTCGATGAGAAAGACCAAGATAGGTTAACAGCTTTTCAGCTTCAATCTCCGTTTCTTGTTTGGATTTATTGGCAATGAATGCAGGAATACAAACGTTTTCCAGTGCCGTAAATTCAGGAAGTAATTGATGAAATTGGAAGATGAAACCTAAATTTAAGTTTCTGAATTTGGACAAAGTTTTATCATTCATCGTCAGAATATCTTCATCATTGATTCGTAATTCTATTTCATTTTCAACTGAAGGTTTGTCAAGCGTTCCAAGAATTTGCAATAGCGTCGTTTTTCCGGCTCCCGAAGCACCAACGATAGAAACAATTTCTCCTTTTTTTATGTGTAAGTCAACCCCTTTCAAGACATGAAGTTGATCGTAATATTTATGCAAATTTTTGGCATGTATCATTTTGAAACTATTTTCACAAAGAAACAAAGATTTTAGTGATTATTAAATGGATGCAATAGATATTTCCTTTCGACAAATTATAAACTTTAGTTAATATGGAATAATCAGTTTCAATTATTAGGTTAAATTTGATTTTTAAACTTTTTTTTATCCAAAGGGAGACAACAGAGTCTTTTTGTGAAAAATTGGAAAAACTATAAATATGGAATTACAAAACGAATTAGAAGTTGCTACGTTTGCCGGAGGTTGTTTTTGGTGTACCGAAGCCGTTTTTTTAGAATTAAATGGAGTAAATAAAGTAGTTTCCGGATATATAGGAGGGAAAACAATTAATCCAACATATAAGGACATTTGCAATGGTGATACTGGTCATGCGGAAGCAATTCAAATCACTTTTGATCCAAATATCATAAGCTTTGGAGAATTACTGGAAATATTTTTTGCAACACATGACCCAACGACATTAAATCGTCAAGGAAATGACATTGGTACACAATACAGAAGTGAAATTTTTTATAATAACGAAGCTCAGAACCAATTAGCAGAAGAATACATCGCTTTGATGATTAAAGAAAATACTTTTGGGAAACCAATAGTAACAAAGATTTCAGCGGCGTCAAAATTCTACGAAGCAGAAGACTATCATCAAAATTATTACAACCAAAATAAAGTGCAAGGGTATTGCAGTTATATTATTACACCAAAAATTGAAAAATTGCAAAAAGTGTATAAAGATAAACTCAAAAAATAATTGGCATTAGATTTGTGTATTTTAATCAAAAGAAATTTAATAAAATATGGAAGCAATACCAATAGATAGAACGGATAATAAAAAAAGAAATCTTATTCTGGGAATACTATTCGATGCAATAGGAATGTTGTCGTTTACTGTTCCTTTCATCGGAGAATTCTCTGATGTTGTTTGGGCTCCTATCGCAGGTTATCTGATGACAATGATGTACAAAGGAACCGTAGGGAAGGTGGGAGGAGTATTTACTTTTCTGGAAGAGATATTACCATTTTCTGATTTTATTCCGTCATTTACATTGACTTGGATTTACAATTATTTAATAAAAAGCAAAAACGCCCAGTAATTGAGGCGTTTTTTTATTCTTTAAATAGAAATCCAAACCCCATTCTTTTTAGCATTTTTTTCTCAAATGCCCAAAAGAATTTAAATTGTCCAAAAACAAATCCTATTAAGACTAAAAGTACTTGATATAAAGGAAAAATTAGAAGCAGTCGAACCGGAGTAAACCAAAAACCTAAATCAGATTTAGTTATTCCCAACCAAAAACAAAATGGTTTTGACAACCATGCTGATGCAGAACCTGTGATAGCAAAAACAATAAATACAATGGCGAGTTGAAAGTTAGTCTCAATTCCCCATCTTTTTTTTAAATTATCCATTTTTATTTATAATGATTACAAATATAAGAAGATTATCTTAAGGGCACATGACCAAAAAGTTTTTGTTTATATCTGTTTTGAAAATAAACCATGTAGTTGTAGATTAAGTAATTCACCTCATATCCATAATCAACGTTTGGATCATAATTTATGGTCATTTCATATAAATTTGGATTATAGCGCATGGGTTGAAGGACGCGACTGTTCCATTCACTAACCCATATTCGATTTTTATTTTCTAAGTAGTTCTGCGAATAGTAATTCCGAGGAAGAGCAGTAGAAACAAGCCAAGTGCTAAAACCTGGGTCGATAATAATAACCTCGTATTCCAGTTTGTCATTGGCAATTCTGACAGGATCACCTTGAGCAACTGTTTTAGCGGTGTTAGGTAAAGTTGTTTTTGAAGTTTTGCAACTAAATAAGGAAGCTAAAACAATCAATACTAATACTATGTAAACGCTACTTTTCATCATAAAAAGATTGTGTATTAAAATTACAAAATTAAATGATTGTTTTTGAGTGTTTTAACAAAAAAAAGTCATTTACCAGCAATAAATGACTTTTATTTTTTATCTAAGTTTTGTTTACTTTCCAAAAAGTTTACCCAACAAGCCGCCTATTCCATCGCTGTTTTTTTTAACTGCATCCATTGCGTCATTAATATCTACTTTGCCATCGGTATTTTGGTCTAAGCCAAATTGGCCTCCATACTTAGATATGGTATCCATAATTCCTGAATTTTGTCCACTATTACCGGAAACTGCAGCTATAATATCCGTAATTTGAAAACTGGATTCATTAGGATCTTTAGCCTTATTGACTAACGAACCCAATATTTGAGGGATTAAACTTGAAGCTACACCTGAGGCAATTTCATTATTGAGACCAAATTTTTCTCCCAGACTTCCAGTTAACTGTTCAGTTAGTTTTTGGACTACCGGATTCGAACTGTTCTGCGCGTTGTTCCCCTGAAATAATCCGGCAAGTTGATCAACTCCGCCTTGTGAAACTATTTCTTTTAATCCCACAAATATAGAACTACTTGCTTCACTGATTACAGCGTCGTTTTGTTCATTAGGAATAGCATTGTTTTTTACAACTGCTTCATTTCTATATTGCTGTGCTAATTGTGTTAATTGCTCGAACATAATGATAAATTTATATTTACCTCCAAATATAATAAAAAAAGGGATTCATTAACAACGTTAATAAAACCCTTTTTTAGTATTTTAATTCAAAAATATTAGCCTAATATACTAATGATTTGTGAAGCTAATTCAGTACCAATTCTATCTTGTGCTTCTCCTGTTGCAGCCCCAATATGTGGAGTCATAGAAATTTTGTGATTCATCAAGATAGCCATTTCAGGAGTTGGTTCGTTCTCAAAAACATCTAATCCAGCGAACAATACTTTTCCGCTGTCTAATGCTTTTACTAATGCAACTTCATCAATAACACCACCACGAGCACAGTTTACAATACCTACGCCATCTTTCATAGTAGCCAATTCTTTCTCTCCAATGATGTAACCATCTTGAGCAGGAACGTGTAATGTTATGAAGTCAGCTTCTTTGAATAAAGATTCTAGTGATTGAGAAACGATAGTTGTTGTGATAGATTGACCGTCAAAGAATTCAACTTTAACTTCAACTTGTGGGATAAACATATCAGCAGCAATCACTTTCATACCTAGTCCTAATGCCATTTTAGCAGTAGCTTGACCAATACGTCCAATTCCTACAACACCAAGAGTTTTTCCTCTTAATTCAACTCCGTTAGCATATGCTTTTTTCAAACCTTCAAAGTTTGTATCTCCTTCAAGAGGCATATTTCTGTTAGAATCATGCAAGAAACGAACACCAGAAAATAAATGTGCAAACACTAATTCTGCAACTGATTCTGATGAAGATGCAGGAGTATTGATTACATGAATTCCTTTGCTTTTAGCATAATCCACATCAATGTTATCCATTCCTACGCCACCACGACCAATAATTTTCAATCCTGGGCAAGCGTCAATAATATCTTTACGTACTTTAGTTGCACTACGCACCAAAACTACGCTTACGTTGTTCTCATTTACAAAATTAGCTACTTGTTCTTGTGCCACTTTTGTAGTTATAACTTCAAATCCACCTTTTTCTAAAGCTAGAATTCCACTTTTAGAAATTCCGTCATTGGCTAATACTTTCATTTTTTATGTCATTGCGAGGAATGAAGCAATCCCATCCTCATATTTAATTTATTATTTTATTTTTCTGGAGCTATTTCCCGCTTTCCATTGCAATCTTTTATGTTTTTAAAGAAAAAACATAAAAGGATTTCCATTTCAATCGGGGCTAGGTATCCAGAATTCAATTCGTATTTTTTGTGAAACTGAAAACTAAACTTTAGCTTCTAATTCTTTCATTACATCAACCAATACTTGAACACTTTCTAATGGAAGCGCATTGTACATAGAAGCTCTGTAACCACCTACTGAACGGTGTCCAGGTAATCCGGAAATTCCCGCTGCTTTCCACATCGCATCAAAAGTTTCTGCATGAGCAGAATCATTCAATAAGAAAGTAGCATTCATGTTAGAACGATCTTCAACAGCTGCGGCTCCTTTGAATAATGGGTTTCTGTCAATTTCTCCATAAAGTAATGCTGCTTTAGCATTATTTATTTTTTCGATTGCAGCAACACCGCCAAGGTTTTTCAACCATTGCAACGTCAATAAAGACGCATAAACAGGAAAAACGGGTGGCGTATTGTACATGCTTTCTGCTTTGATATGTTTAGTGTAATCCAGCATGCTTGGGATTATTCTACCGTTTTTACCTAAAATTTCTTCTTTTATAACAACCAATGTGGTTCCCGCAGGGCCCATATTTTTTTGAGCTCCAGCATAGATAATATCAAATTTTGAAAAGTCTAATACTCTGGAAAATATATCAGAACTCATATCACAAACAACAGGAATATCTGTAGTTGGAAATTCCTTCATTTGTGTACCAAAAATAGTGTTGTTACTAGTGCAATGAAAATAATCTGCATCACTAGGAATTTCATATCCTTTTGGAATGTGATTGTAATTTTCTTCTTTTGATGAAGCGACAACAACAGTATCTCCAAAAAGTTTTGCTTCTTTTATAGCTGCTGATGCCCAAGTTCCTGAATCAAGATAAGCGGCTTTTCCACCTTCTTTCATCAAGTTATAAGGCGCCATAATAAATTCTAAACTAGCGCCGCCAGCAAGAAATAATGCTTGGTATCCTTTGCCTTCAAGGCCTAAAAGTTCAATAGCAAGTGCTCTGGCTTCTTCCATAACGGCAACGAAGTCTTTACTTCTATGCGAAATTTCTAAAATGGATAAACCGGAGTTATTAAAATTTAAAATCGCTTGTGCTGATTTTTCAAAAACTTCTTGTGGTAAAATACAAGGTCCTGCGCTGTAGTTGTGTTTTTTCATGGTGTAGTTTAAGTCCAAAAAATTAAGATGCAAATTTCGGCAATAGGAGTTTAAAAATCGTTAAATAATTCGCAATAATTAAACAATTTTTGACTATGTTGTTAACAAAAACGATATAGTGTCCACGTTATCTGCATAATCCCATAATGCAGGTTTTTGTGTTTGTCCAAAATCAATGCTGTTTTCTATAACAGAATCACTTACAATGCATTGAATTTGCTCACTTTCTGATTGTAATCGTATTTGTAAATCATTGATATTTTCATAGTATTCATAGAAAACACTAGAAATAGGGGAGGCGTGACTTTTATCTTCTTTTAAAGTCAAAAAACCATTGTCCAATAATTTAAAATTACTCATCAGGAAGACCGCTTTGTTATAATCGTAATTATTAGCATATTTTTCATAATGAATGACATCTTGATATTCGAAAATAGCTTCAAAAAAAGCAACGAAAGAATAGTCTTTTGGAACAAAAAGTTTAGACACATTACGACATCCTAAACCAAAATATCTAAAAATATCTTCACCAAGTGATGTAAGTTGTTCTTTGGTTTCGTTACCAGTTAAGACAGCAACTGAGTTTCTGCTTTTTCGGATTATAGATGGTTTATCTTTAAAATAATATTCAAAATAACGCGCTGTATTATTACTTCCGGTTGCTATAACGGCATCAAAATTTTCCAGTTTTCCATCTACAAAATGGATGCTGTCAGCAAATTCAGGTTCAATAGCAATAATATATTTAGCCAAAAAAGGCAATAAATGCTGGTCATTTGACGAAGTTTTAACCAACACTTTATGACCGGTAATTAATACCGACAAAAAATCATGAAAACCAACCAATGGAATATTTCCGGCAAGGATTAAAGCAATGTTTTTAGATTTCTCGATTTTAAAATCATAGTCAGATAGCCATTGGTTCAAATTTTCTTCAGTAAGCGCTTCTGACCACGATTGAATAGAAAAATAAACTTGTTCCGGTGTGTACCAGCCATTATGAGATTGCGATAGTTTTATTAAATCAATAAAATTATCAAAGAATAAATCGTTGAATAAAACGTTATTTTTTTTAAGGGTATTATCTTCAGAAAATTGACTTAAGAATTTTCCTAATTCAACAAAAACACTTTTTTTTGTTTCTAATGTCATAATGTTTGCTTATGAATAGTTTTGATTGTAATTTTGCACAAAAATAAGCATAATTATGTCGAAAGTCAAAAGTCCTAATGTCAAAAGAATATTTGACATTCGACATTCGGCATTATGACTTTAAAACTATAAAAAGATGGCAATTATAATAACTGATGAATGTATAAATTGTGGTGCTTGTGAACCCGAGTGCCCAAATACAGCAATATACGAAGGAGCGGACGATTGGAGATATAAAGATGGGACCAAGCTTAAGGGAAAAGTAATTTTGCCTGATGGTACTGAAGTTGATTCTGACGAAGCTCAAACGCCAATTTCAGATGAAGTTTATTACATCGTTCCAGGAAAATGTACCGAGTGTAAAGGTTTTCATGATGAACCTCAATGCGCTGCTGTTTGTCCGGTAGACTGCTGTATTCCAGATGATAATCATGTGGAATCAGAAGAAACTTTGCTTAACAGACAAGCATTTTTACACAACGAATAAATTTGAATTATCTGTAAAAAAGGAAATCCTGAGTTATTCACTCAGGATTTTTTTTATTGATGGATATTGTTTTTTAATTATTTGACAATAATATAAGTAGTTACCGTTACTTTATCGGTTTTATCATCGTATGTTTCTAAAACTAGATTTCCGTTGGCGTCAAAATAACCATATGAAGTAGCAGTTTTTGTTCTGTAAATGTAATTGTTATTTGATGTTTTTCTTAAAACTGCCGCTTTTTTACCATCTGGTAAAAACATTGTATAACCACTTTTGTCAGTTGTTACCTGATATTTTTTCCCGTTTAAGTTGTAATAAGCTGATCTGTCAACTTCAATAACTCTTGTAACACCGTTTGCAGTGACTGCCGTCGTAGCAGTTACCTGAACAGGACTTTCTTTTATATCTTTATTTAATACATTAGAGTCAGCGTCTTTCAATTCAATATTTTGAATTTCTTTTATCTCCTGACTTTGAACTATTTTTTTAGCGCCTTGAGAATCTTTTGTTGTTGTAATATTGGTTTTTACCTCTGATTTTACATTTGTATTTTGAGCTTGAAGACTTAAGGTAAATAAAAAAGCTGCAACTCCTAACATTATAGTTTTCATAATATCTAATTTTAATAGTTTATAAGTTGTAAAGATATAGTGTATTGACTTTAAGTTTGTTGTATAATTCACATGAAAATTTACAATATTCACACACAAAGAATCCTGAGTAGAAATTCAGGATCTTCACTATTTTTTGCAGGCCACAATAACATAGGTGTCGTAAGCATATGTTTTTCGATCAATAGTTTTAATTATTTCGAAACCGTTTAAATATAGAAACAATTGCATTTCATTTAAAGTAAACACACGAACAGTAGAGAAGTCATCTGCTATTATTTCTTGTTCGTCATCCTTAACGGTATAATACTGGGCAGTCCACTCTAACATGAAATTTTCTGCTGAAGTTGTTTTCCAGTTGCTGTTTCGATAGTAATTTATTCCTTCATATTTTGCCTGATGTTTAATAATAGGATTCTCTTTGGTATAAGGGATAAATCGATTGGCATCTATAAAGTCAAAAATAACAATTCCGCTGCTGGTCAAATTTTTATAAATTGATTCGAAAGTATTGTTGATATCTTCGTTATTTATTAAATAGCTGGTAGACCTTCCTGTAATTAGTATGGAATCCACAGAGGTTTCAAGTTGGAAATCTCGCATGTCTCCATGAATAAAATGGCAGTTTTCATTTCTTTCTTTGGCAATAGCAATCATACTTTTACTATAGTCTAACCCTATATATTCTTGCTTATTTTCTTGGAATCTTTTAGCCAGATTACCTGTTCCGCTACCTATTTCCAGAATGGTTTTTCCGTTATTTTCTTGGATTAAAGTATTATAGAAATTATATTCCTCATCATAATCGATGAAGGTTTGATACATTGCATCAAAAATTGCTGCCATTTTTCCGTCATATAGATTTGTCATGATCTTTAGATATAGTATAAAATTAAGCAAAAATAGGATACAAAAAAAGGGCTGTCATAAGACAGCCCTTTTTTAAAATATTCAGTAAATGAATTAGAATTTATAGTTCAAAGATAAATTGAACATGGTTCCTAATTGACTAAAATGAGATCCATCATAAGTCGTTTTATCATAACGACCATTGAAAGTAATCAAATTGTATTGATTTTTAACTTGCGCAGGGTCATTTAAAATTGCAGTTCCTGCAGCATTTTCAGCTACAAATTTCCATTCAGGTAATACATTCAATAAATTGTTTACATTTAAAGATAAAGTTAATTTTTCTGATGCAGAAAAAGTAACTCCTAAATCAGTAACAATTTTAGGTATAAATTCTGTTTTTAAATTTGCATCTAAACCATCTTGGTTAAAAGTAGTTTTGCCAAAATAGGTGTTGTTAAAAGAAAATCCAAACTTACCAATTTCATAGTTAGCACCTAAAATCCATTTTGTTTCTGGTCTTGAAGTAAACATTAAAGATTCAAGTGTCTGACTGAAATTGCTACGTTTTACCGGAGATATTCTTTCGTTTTGGAAAGTTACGTTTCCAGATAAGTTAAATCCTAATTTTCCTTCGCCTAACAAGATGTTGTTGTAATTCGCTACAACATCCAAACCAGAAGTTCTTGAATCGAATGAATTTTCAAACCAAGCAACTGATCCAAATTGTGTGTTCACTTTATCTCCTAAAACAATTCTGTCTTTTACTTTGATGTTGTAGTAGTCAAGAGTAAAATTAAAGTTTTTAGAAGGTTTTGCACCAAGACCAATCGTTATATTAGTTGATTTTTCAGCATCTAGTGGGTCAATTCCTAAGATACGTGCTTGAGGAGATACATTATTAATAATACCACTCACTTGAATACCTTGACCTGGAACGAATGAATATTGTGATTTTTGAGTATAGATTTGGTGTAAAGTTGGTGCTCTAAATCCTGTTGATACAGAACCTCTTAAGGTAATTTTATCATCTAAAAATTTATATCTAGAACTCAATTTCCATACCGTCGCTCCACCAAAATCGCTGTATTCTTCATGACGAACAGTTCCATTTATTAAGAAGTCTTCTGTAACATCATAAGCTAAATCAAAATAAGCTCCTAAGTTATAACGATTCCATTTTCCTGAATTTTCAGGTCTGTTTCCAGCAAATGAATCGGCACCAATTCCTTCCCATGAAGCTTTGTCTCCTTCGATTACCTCGAAATTTTCAGTTCTAAACTCAGATCCAAAACCGATACTAACTTTGTCAGATAATACTTTTGAAATATCTAAATTCCCAACGATGTGATTGAAAGCTGTTCCTCCTGGTTTGAATGCAATTGGACTATTTTCCAAATAAACATTTTGTCCATTTGCATCTTTAATATTAGATCTGTTAAAAGAATTTTCTACTGTGTAGTCTTGTTTATTTCCACCAGTTGTAATACTAGCATCAGTATTCCATCCATTTATTTTTGATTTGTAACCCAATGTTGCATTGTAGTCATTCAAATCACCTGTAAAAGTAGGAACATAACCTTGGTATGAAGCAGGAGTACCGTCGCCAAAGAAGTCTGCTAAAAATGGATAGTCAGATAATGTTCTCCAATATGGAGTTCTGTAATTAGCAAATGAGTTTACTTTTTTGTAAACATAAGCTGCATTGTAGTATAATTGCGTGTTTTCTGATAAATCAGTTCCACCGTTGATTAAGAATTTAGCAGCGGTAGTTTCAGGAGCACCATTGATATTTCCAGCATCTGGATGTTTAGCTAGGAAAGCTTGAACATCAGATAGTGAAGCACCAAAATCTCCTGCATCTCCTGCAGCGTCTACTTTACCTGGTCTGTTAGACAAGTTTACTTTAGAGAAATCTACAGTATAATTTAAAAAACCCTTAGTACCTACAGTAGTACCATTATTTAAACTTACTCCTAACATTTCACCATCACCTTCAGATGTAATTCCGCTTCTTACAGTAACAGAACCGTTAGCTGAACTCTTTTTCAAAATAATATTCATAACCCCAGCGATCGCGTCAGACCCGTATTGTGCAGATGCACCGTCACGAAGAATTTCTACTCTTTCAATAGCGTCAGTAGGAATAGCAGATATATCTGCTCCAGTTTCCCCACGCCCCGGAGAAGTTTGTACATAAAGTAAAGAACTTAAGTTTTTACGTTTCCCGTTGATAAGGATTAATGTTCTACTTGGTCCCATATTTCTAATTTCATATGGATCAAGCAATGAAGTCGCATCATTTACAGGTGTTTGAACCGTATTAAAAGATGGTATTTTGTACTGTAATGCTTTGTCAAATGAAGCTTGTCCAGTAGAAGCTAAATCCTTAGCGGATATTACATCAATAGGAAGAGCCGTTGTAGTGTTACTTCTAGGAGCAGTTCTTGTTCCTGTAACTACAATTTCATCTAAAGCTTGTCCACCTTCTTCAGATAAAACAACATTAATTGTTGAGCTTGTTGCTGCTTTTTCCAATTTAGAAAAACCAACATAGCTGAAAACCAAAGTGGCTCCGTCTTTAACTTTAATTTTGTAAGCTCCATCGATATCTGTTGAGACACCGTTGTTTGTTCCTTTTTCGATAATGTTAACGCCTGGCAGCGCCATGCCAGCATTATCCTTTACAACACCAGAGATATCTTTTTGTGCAAAAAGAAACGTGACGTTTAATAAAAATAATAATAATGCAATTTTTTTCATAATTAGTTGTTTTTTGGTTTTTGTTTGGTTTGAAATCGGGTGCAATATAATTTTTTTTTAACAAAACCTTAGCAAATGCGCTATTTTTTTATAAAAAAGTTATTAAAAAAAGGATTAATCATGCTTTTTGGTTAAGCGGCATATATTAAATCTTATATTTGCAAACTTTTAAAGCAAAAACTAAAACTTTTAGCAGGCGACTGTTATCTGAAACAAAAATAGCATGCACCTGACAAGATTCAAATAACAAAATATTTGAAGAATGGAGATGCCATGTTCCATAAAAAAACAAATATTATCTAGACATGAAAGCAGGAATTGTAGGATTACCTAATGTTGGAAAATCAACATTATTCAATTGTTTATCAAATGCAAAGGCGCAAAGTGCTAACTTTCCTTTTTGTACCATCGAACCTAATATAGGTGTAGTAAATGTGCCGGATTCCAGAATGGAAAAATTAGAGGAATTGGTTAAACCGGAACGTGTGCAAATGGCAACCGTAGATATTGTAGATATTGCAGGTTTAGTTAAAGGAGCAAGTAAGGGAGAAGGATTAGGAAATCAGTTTCTGGGAAATATTAGAGAATGTAATGCAATCATTCATGTTTTGCGTTGTTTTGACAATGATAACATTGTTCACGTTGATGGAAATGTAAACCCAATTCGAGACAAAGAAACCATTGATATTGAGTTGCAGTTGAAAGATTTAGAAAATGTAGAAAAACGTTTAGAAAAAGTAAATCGTGCCGCTAAAACAGGAAATAAGGAAGCACAAACAGAGAAAGCACTTTTAGACCGAATCAGAGAAACGTTACTTCAGGCAAAATCCGCTAGAATTGTGGTTCCTCAAAACAACGATGAAGAAGTTTTGATGGAAGGTTTCCAGTTGATTACGGCAAAACCAGTGTTGTATGTTTGTAATGTTGATGAAAATTCAGCCGTTAGCGGAAACAAATATGTTGATCAGGTTCGCGAATTGGTTAAAGACGAAGATGCCGAAGTAATTATTCTTTCGGTTGGAGCTGAAGCTGATATTACGGAATTAGAAAGCTATGAAGAACGTCAGGTTTTTCTGGAAGATATGGGATTGACCGAGCCAGGTGCATCAGTTTTGATTCGTGCAGCATACAAATTATTGAAACAACAAACGTATTTTACTGCGGGAGTTAAAGAAGTTCGTGCTTGGACCATCAATATTGGAGCAACTGCGCCACAAGCGGCAGGAGTGATTCATACTGATTTCGAAAAAGGATTCATCCGCGCCGAAGTTATCGCTTACGAAGATTTCGTTCATTACGGTTCAGAAGCAAAATGTAAAGAAGCCGGAAAATTCAAGGTAGAGGGAAAAGAATACGTTGTAAAAGATGGTGATGTAATGCATTTTAGATTTAACGTCTAAAAAAAAAGTCATAAAGTCGAAAGTCATAAAGTCGAAAGTTAGTAATAACTTTCGACTTTTTTTGTACCTATTTCCAGCTTTCTACTACAAACGAAGTTCACTGAACTCCATTTAAAATAAAAGTTTAGTGAAGTAATATTTTTCAGGTCAATCTCTTTTTTCTAAGACAAAAAAGGAGCTTCCTTCGGTCACTCTTTTCCGTCAAGAAAAAATGAGATTGACCTGAAAAATACTTTTCGTTTCAATCTGGGGTAAAATCGATCTCGGAAAAATGAAATTTCCTTTTTTCTAATTTGTTTTTGTAATCTGTGAATCAATGGCTAATTATTTTGTAGCTATTTTATTTTTACTACTTTTAAGAAAAACTAATCATCATGAAAATTATAGCTTTTGGCGCAAGCCCCAGTAAAAACTCCATCAATAAAAAATTAGCGACTTACGCTGCAAATCTTTTTGAAAATGGAGAAGTGGAGGTTTTGGATTTAAATAATTTCCAAATGCCGATTTTTACAGTTGACATCGAAAAAGAAATTGGTCAGCATGAATTAGCCAAAATTTTTCTGTCAAAAATTGCTACAGCAGATATATTAGTAGTTTCAATGGCGGAAAATAATGGTAATTATTCTGCCGCTTTCAAGAATGTTTTTGATTGGTGTACCAGAATAAATTCCAAAGTTTTTCAGGATAAACCAATGTTACTTATGGCAACATCTACGGGAGCGAAAGGAGGAGCAAGTGTTTTGGGAATAGCTAAAAATGCTTTTCCTTTTTACGGCGGAAATATAAAAGCTACTTTCTCGCTGCCTAGTTTTGACGCTAATTTTGATGTCGAAAACGGGAAAATCTCAAATCCAGAATTGGACAGTCAGTTGAAAGACCTTATTAAGAATTTTTAAATTTATATATACGTAGAATGAAATTAAAATATTTATTTTTTATTTTTTTTAGTTTCGCATTTGTAAATGCAGCTTATTGTCAAAAATATATTTTGGTAGATTCTATAGTCGAAAGTTATTCAAAAGAAATAAGTAATGTAGATCAATTAGTCGAATTAATTAATAAAGATTTTTCTAAACAAGAGGAAAAAGCAAGGGCTGTTTTTAAATGGGTTACGACAAATATAAGTTATGATGTTGATTTAGCTAAAGTAATGAACTCAAAGTCCATGAATGCATTTTCTTATAAAACCGAAAAAGAAAAGGAGATTAAAGAAAAGAAGTTTAAATTGGATTTGGTAATGAATGCAATGGCTTCACGAAAAGCCGTTTGTCATTCTTATGCTGCCTTGGTTGAGTATTTATGTGAAAAATCAGGAATCGAAACTAAGATTATATTAGGGAATCTCAAATCGGATGCGTCGGAGATTGGAGCGCTGCCTAATAAAATAAATCATGCTTGGAATGTAGTCAAAATAGATAATCATTGGAGGTTTGTAGACGCAACATTAGCTGCTGGATTTATTTCTCTTAAAACAAATTCGTTTAAGTTTTATTTTAATGACAGCTATTTCTTTACTACCCCAGAGCGTTTCTTTCTAAATCATTATCCTTTGGATGAAAACTGGCTTTTGACGAAAAAAAATAAAAAAGATTTCGCACAATTACCTTTGTTTTTTGGTAGTTATTTTCAAAATAATTACGATTTAATTAAGTCTGAATCTGGTATTTATTCAACTTTGGAAAATGGAAATTTGATTTTTGCAATTCAAGGATTGGAGCAATACGATACTGTTGAATATTCGTCTTCCATTAATAATAAAATCATTTATTTTGATCAAAAAAATGATTCAGACTTCACTATCTCCTTATTGGATAAAAAAAACTCTTTTGTTTCTATTTTCGTAAATGGGAAAATAATTGCGATTTATAAAATTATATAGGAATTCAGTTTCAATCCTAAACCAGTAATATGAATTTATAATTCTCCAGGGTTTTTGAATTGTCAATATCATTCTTAATAACTTTGAAGGCTTCCTGTTTTAAAATTTATCGAATTACACTACATTAGCACCAAATCCACAAAATTTACAATGTCCGATCAAAATCAATATACCGAAGATAATATTCGGTCACTCGACTGGAAAGAACATATTCGCATGCGTCCCGGAATGTACATCGGGAAATTGGGAGATGGTTCTTCGCCAGATGATGGTATTTATATTCTTCTGAAAGAAGTCCTCGACAACTGTATCGATGAATTTGTCATGGGTGCCGGTAAAACGATTGAGGTAACGATTAAGGATAAAACGGTCACCGTTAGAGATTACGGTCGTGGAATCCCATTGGGAAAAGTCATTGATGTCGTTTCTAAAATGAATACGGGTGGAAAATACGATTCATTGGCATTCAAGAAATCCGTCGGATTGAATGGAGTAGGGACAAAAGCGGTAAATGCTTTGTCGAACTATTTCCGTGTGGAATCAGTTCGCGATGAGAAACAAAAAGCGGCTGAATTTTCGGCAGGAAACTTAGTTCTCGAAGAGGATATTATTGACACAACGAAACGCAAAGGAACTAAAGTAATTTTTACTCCTGACGAAGCGATTTTCAAAAACTATAAATTCAGATTTGAGTATGTAATCAAAATGCTCAAAAACTATTGTTATTTAAACAATGGTTTGACTATTTTATTTAATGGTGAAAAATATTTTTCTGAAAACGGTCTAAAAGATTTATTGGAAGAAACCATTCACGCAGATGATTTGGAATATCCAATCATTCACTTGAAAGGTGAGGATATCGAAATTGCCTTAACCCACAGCAAAACGCAATACAGCGAAGAATACCATTCCTTTGTAAACGGACAAAATACAACGCAAGGAGGAACGCATTTAGCGGCCTATCGGGAAGCGATTGTGAAAACTATTCGGGAGTTTTACAATAAAAGTTTTGAAGCTTCAGATGTTCGAAAATCGATTGTTACCGCGATTAGCATCAAAGTAATGGAACCGGTTTTTGAGTCCCAGACCAAAACCAAATTAGGTTCGACTGATATGGGTTCTGATCTGGGAATGCCATCTGTGCGTACTTTTGTAAATGATTTTGTGAAAACGAAATTAGATAATTATTTACACAAAAATACTCCAACTGCAGATGCATTATTACGCAAAATTCTTCAAGCCGAAAGAGAGCGAAAAGAATTATCGGGTATTCGAAAATTAGCGACAGATCGTGCCAAAAAAGCAAATCTGCACAACAAGAAATTAAGGGATTGTCGTGCGCATCTGCCCGATACTAAAAATCCTAAAAATCTTGAAAGTACCCTTTTTATTACGGAGGGAGATTCGGCTTCTGGATCCATTACCAAATCACGTGACGTAAATACACAAGCCGTTTTTAGTTTGCGTGGAAAGCCTTTGAATTCGTATGGAATGAGTAAAAAAATTGTTTATGAAAATGAAGAATTCAATTTATTGCAGGCGGCATTGGACATTGAAGATGGATTAGAAAAATTGCGTTACAACAATATCGTAATTGCAACTGATGCCGATGTCGATGGAATGCACATTCGCTTGTTGTTGATTACTTTTTTCCTACAGTTTTTTCCAGAGTTAATAAAAGAAGGTCATTTGTACATTTTGCAAACACCACTTTTCAGGGTTCGAAACAAGAAAGAAACAATTTATTGCTATTCTGACGACGAACGAAAAGCAGCTATTGAAAAATTAAAACCAAAACCGGAAATCACCCGATTTAAGGGATTGGGAGAAATTTCACCGGATGAGTTCAAAAATTTTATTGGAGAAACCATTCGTTTAGATCCTATTATGATGGATAAAAACACCTCGATTGAGCAGTTATTGTCTTTCTATATGGGTAAAAATACGCCAGACAGACAAGAATTTATCATCAAAAATCTGAAGGTAGATTTAGATGTAATTGAGGCTGTTTAAAAAAAGATTAAAGTTGATAGGAGGAATCCATATACAATTCATATAAAATAAATGGACGAAGAAGAAGAAAACATAATTCCAGAAGAGAAGGAGGGAAGTAAACAATCCGAAGGACAGCATTTTTACGATAATCAAGAAGACGAAAACGATACCATTACCAAAGTTACGGGAATGTATAAAGACTGGTTTCTGGATTATGCTTCCTATGTAATTCTGGAGCGTGCAGTTCCTGCGATTGAGGATGGTTTCAAGCCCGTTCAGCGTAGAATTATGCACTCTTTAAAGGAATTAGATGACGGTCGTTATAACAAAGTAGCCAATGTTGTTGGTCATACCATGCAGTACCATCCTCACGGAGATCAGAGTATTGGTGATGCGATGGTGCAAATTGGCCAGAAAGAATTGCTGATTGATTGTCAAGGGAACTGGGGAAATATACTCACGGGTGATGGTGCCGCGGCTTCTCGTTACATTGAAGCGCGTTTGTCAAAATTTGCCTTGGAGGTTTTATATTCTCCAAAGATTACCGATTGGGGAGTTTCTTACGATGGTCGCCGTGCGGAACCCAATAACCTGCCAGTAAAATTCCCATTATTGTTAGCTTCTGGTGCAGAAGGAATTGCGGTTGGTCTTTCGACTAAAGTGTTACCTCATAATTTCAACGAGTTAATTGATTCGTCAATAAAAATTTTAAAGGGTAAGCCATTTACCTTATATCCTGATTTCTTGACACAAGGTATTGCTGACGTGTCCAATTATAATGATGGATTGCGTGGCGGTAGGGTTAGAGTTCGTGCTAAAATTGCCCAATTAGACAAAAATACTTTGGTGATTACACAAATTCCGTTTTCTACAAATACTACGACTTTGATTGACAGTATTTTGAAAGCCAATGAAAAAGGGAAAATCAAAATCAAAAAAATAGAAGATAATACCGCGGCCGATGTCGAGATATTAATCCATCTTTTTCCAGGTGTTTCGCCTGATAAAACCATTGATGCATTATTTGCTTTTACAGCCTGCGAAACTTCGGTAGCGCCATTAGGTTGTGTGATTGAAGATAACAAACCACTCTTTATCGGAGTTTCTGATATGTTGAAGATTTCGACAAACAGAACAGTGCAACTTTTAAAAAGCGAACTGGAAATCCAGTTGACAGAATTAGAAGAACAATGGCATTTTCTTTCTTTGGAACGAATTTTTATTGAAAATAAAATCTATCGTGATATTGAAGAAATGACGACTCGAGAAACGGTAATTAAGGCTGTTGATGATGGTTTGAAACCACACATCAAACACTTGAAACGAGCGGTTACTGAAGAGGATATTCTGCGTTTATTGGATATTCGAATCATGCGTATTTCTAAATTCGACAGCAACAAGGCGCAAGATAAAATAGAATCACTAGAAGGCGATATCGAACAGGTAAAATACAATTTAGAGCATCTTATAGATTTTGCAATTGCTTACTTTGCCAAGTTAAAAGAGAAGTACGGAAAAGGTCGGGAACGTCAAACTGAGCTCCGTATTTTTGACGATATTGAAGCCACGAAAGTAGTGTTAAGAAATACCAAGTTATACGTCAATAAGGAAGAAGGTTTCGTTGGTACAAGTTTGAAAAAAGACGAGTACGTAACGGATTGTTCTGATATTGATGATGTAATTGTATTTCTTCGTGACGGTAAAATGATGATTACAAAAGTAGATGCCAAAACCTTCGTGGGTAAAGACATTATTCATATTGCTATTTTTGACAAAAGCGATAAAAGAACGATTTATAACATGATTTACCGTGATGGAAAATCTGGACCATCGTATATAAAACGTTTCAATGTTTCGGGCGTGACGCGTGACAAAGCGTATGATTTAACCAATGAAACTGCAGGTTCACAAGTGTTGTATTTCTCTTGTAATCCAAATGGAGAAGCAGAGGTAATTACGATTATGTTGCGTCAGGTAGGAAGTGTCAAAAAACTGAAATTCGATATTGATTTTGCCAGTTTAAATATTAAAGGCAGAGCTTCCAAAGGAAATTTGGTAACTAAATATCCAATAAAAAAAATAGAGTTAAAAGAAAAAGGTATATCGACTTTATTGCCGAGAAAAGTATGGTTTGATGATACCGTTCAAAGATTAAACGTAGACGGAAGAGGTGATTTGTTAGGTGAATTCAGACCTAGCGATAAAATTCTGGTCGTGTCGCAATCCGGAAAAATAAAAGTGATTACACCCGAATTATCCACCCATTTTGATGAAGATATGGTAGTTTTAGAGAAATGGGTTCCTAAAAAACCGATTTCGGCAATTTATTATGACGGTGAGAAAGAGCGCTATTATATAAAGCGTTTCTTGGTTGAAATTGAAAATAAAGAGGAAAGTTTTATTACAGAGCATTCAAACTCAAGACTGGAAATTGTATCAACAGATTATCGCCCTGTGGCTGAATTGGTCTTCGCAAAAGTCAAAGGCGTTCAAAAAGAAAACATGACTGTAGATATCGAATCTTTTATCGCTTTAAAAGGATTTAAGGCGCTTGGGAATCAATTGACAACGGATAAATTGAAGCAAGTAAATCTTTTGGAATCCTTGCCTTACGAAATCCCAGAGGATATTATTGCTGAAGAATTGGAAGTGAAAGGAGAAACTGACGGTGATGATTTGGATATCCAACTGGAAGATGATGGGCAGATAACGTTAACTTTAGAATAAAAAAAAACTTCCGCAATTGCGGAAGTTTTTTTTTGTTTACTTTTTCTTTTTTGTCATTTTCATATTCAGCACTTCGACTAAAAGAGAGAATGAAATGGCAAAATATAAATATCCTTTTGGTACCGGTGTAACGTGGTTTCCAAAGATTAAGGCATCAGATAAATGAGCACTTTCAGTAAGCAACATAAAACCAATTAGTATCAAAAACGATAAACCTAATATTTGAATAGAAGGATGTTTATTTACAAAATTCCCAACAGGTACTGCAAATTGCATCATTATTAACACCGAAATAACCACTGCAGTTATCATTATGTAAATAGCACCTTCAACTCCGTTTGTCATCCCTACCGCAGTAAGAATACTGTCAAAAGAGAAAACTAAATCAATCATAATAATTTGTAGTAATACATTTTGAAATGATTTTGTTGCTGCCTTACCTAATTCTTTTTCTTCATGTCCTTTTTCGTCGACTTTCTCCCGAATTTCATTAGTACTCTTGTAAATTAAGAATAATCCTCCACCAAGTAAAATAAGACTCTGACCTGTAACCCCAGCCGAAAACCAACTGAAATCGATGTGAAACCAAGGTTCTTTCATTTGAATTAAAAGATTAATACCAAATAAAAGTCCAATTCTCATAAACATGGCAAGAAACATACCTACTTTCGTTGCTTTTTTCCGTTGCTCAATTGGTAATTTTCCGGTGGCAATCGATATAAAAATAATGTTGTCGATTCCCAATACGATCTCTAGAAACGTCAATGTTAACAAGGCGACCCACGCATCGGGATTTAAAAATACTTCCATTTTATTTAGTTATGAATTATGAATCTGAAAAGTTTAATCTGAAATCTTGGTAACGGTACCTTTTTGTTTTGTGTCTAAACCGACCATTCCAAATTCAAAGGTATAGGAATTTTTTGATGTTGTCAAAATTTTCATGTCGATTGCTTTTTCTTCTGCCTTATTTTTAGGATGTAGTTTACGCAAAATATATTCGCAATCATTTACCCATCGTATCGAAGCAGTATCTGTTTTGCCGTCAAAAGTTTCGATTTCAATACTGTCATTGCGTTCAAAAAAAGTTGTTTTTTTTACACCATTAACGTTATATTCAAATTTGAATTTCCCAGTTTTAAATGCTGCGCAGTTGCGTTCCACATTATAACATGACATTAGTAGCAGTAGTGGGAGGAGAAGGATAATTTTTTTCATTTTTTTTTTTGGAGCTATTTCCTGCTATACGTTTCAATCTTTTTTTCGTTCCTCAAAAAAGGATTTTCACTGCTATCAGGGCTAGTTTATAATAGTTATTTCAATCGTTTTAATTCTTCATCAGTAAAATTTTTGATGCTTTTTTCTTGAGAAAATTTATCCGCATTATAACTGTTTGATTTGTTTTTTGGAATCGATAAACTTTCCCAATCGCTATTTTTTAATTGCTTGGCATAAAAAACAATTTGTCCAATATGGTACGGATAATGGGCCAATTGTCTGTTGATGGCTTCTATAACAGAATGACCTTCATTCCTAATATATATAATCTCCGAAAGTTGTTCGGGCCGTAATTGATTTAAAGCAGTAAACAAACATTTCCAGCCTTTATTCCAAAGTGCTAAAACTTCTTCTTTTGATTTCAAATCATTTTCGAATTCCGAATCTCGATTGCGCCATTCTTTTTCGCCATCTGTAGTCAAAAAATCTGTCCATCTGGAAAGCATATTTCCTGAAAGATGTTTCACAATCGTGGCAATGCTGTTCGTGTCCTCATTTACAGTGAAAAAAAGTTGTGGCGGTTCTAATTGTTCCATAGCTTTTTCTCCTACAGCTTTATAATAGAGAAATTGCTTATTTACACTTTGAAGATATTGATTATTGATTTCCATGATTAGAGGATTTTAATATCGTATTTATCTAACAGTCCAATGATTCCCTGCGTCGAAAACTTGGCTTTCTTCATGGGATTGAATTCGGGATCAATTTTATAATTGTATGCGGTTGTAAAATCGACTTCCTTGAGTTGGGTTTCATTAAAAATAGCATTGTCTAAATTACAATTTTCAAATACCGAATTCGAAAGAATAGCGCCCGCAAAATTGACTTCTTTCATAGAACACGAATTGAATTTTGTCTTTGGCATTTTTTTATTAGCAAAAGAAGAATAATCCAAAACACAATCTTGAAAATGTACGCTAAATAAGAAATCAGTACAAGTGTTAAAATGGATTCCAAGTAATTTACAATTTTTAAAACTAACCGTTTTTAGACTTGTTCCGGTTAAATTAGTCATGGCCAAATTACAATCGATGAACTCACAATCCATAAAAGTGTTATTTGAAAAATCACTATTAGAGAAATCACAATTCTTGAAAATACAATCCTCAAATTCTCTATGGCTGATTTTTTTGCCGATATAAACAATTTTTTCAAATGTTTTTTGAATGTGAATCAAATCTTCCATTAGTCGTTAAATAAGCTTTTCATAATTGTTTTTAATCCCAAATACAGCAGAAACATAGCAGCAAGGCAAGCAATGATTCCGATTGCTAAAACCAAATAATGCCACGCATTTTGTTGATTCATAAACGCATTATAAATCAATGATGGACCTATAAATAGTAGAGGCAAAGCTCCCGCTAAATATTTGATTCCTTTGGATAATAGTTCTTTGTTAGTTCCCATTGATTTAAAAAGAGATTCGCATACCAATTCCGTTTTGATTGGTGATAACATTAATTTTCTCGAAATTAAAACTAGTTTTATTGATTAACAGTGATTCATTGTATCCATCAATTGCCTTCTTTATTTTTTTTGAATGGCCCATTATTACTGGAATAGATATAAGTGTAGATGCCAACCCAATGTATGTTAATGTTGTAGGATAGGCTTTATCCTGTGTTAAACCTGTTACCAAATCAGATCCTATAATGCCTATTCCAAATCCCAAAAGAAAACCTCCAACAGATGCTTTTGTTCTTCCTTGTTTGTACTGTTCAAGAAGTTCGGGTTGCGAAGCAAGTAATTCTTTTACAGCTGTGTTTGAAAGTTTTTGGTTGTTGGAATCATATATTCTTCCTCCTGATTTCAAAGTAAGTTGTTGAGAAAATGATACTGCAGAGAACAGTAAAAAAGCAAGGAGCAGGATTTTTGATTTCATATAATTGTTTAATGTTAAGGTTTTTTGTAAAATTAAATAGAAGTGGTTTACTGACCAATGAAATTATCAACTGCTTTTCTAACGCTTCCGTGTTTTTTTAATAATTCGGAAGCTTTTTCGTAGGAAACAGGAATTTCTCCCATAATCATTTTCACACCGCGATCGACCAGTTTGCTATTACTCAATTGCATATCTACCATTTTATTTCCTTTCACTTTCCCAAGTTGAATCATAGTCGCCGTTGAAATCATATTTAGTACCAGTTTTTGTACTGTTCCGGCTTTCATTCGTGAACTTCCCGTTACAAATTCAGGTCCTACAATTACTTCGATTGGAAATTTTGCGGTTAGCGAAAGCGGACTTCCTGCATTGCAAGAAAGACTTCCTGTGGTAATATTATTTTCGTTACAAGCTTGCAATCCTCCAATAACATAAGGTGTTGTTCCCGAAGCAGCAATTCCTATCACGACATCATTTTCATTTACATCAAAAGCTTTCAAATCAATCCAGGCTTGAGTAGGGTTATCTTCGGCATTTTCTACGGCTTTGCGAATTGCGGTGTCGCCACCGGCAATAATCCCGATTACTAAATCGAATGGAACGCCAAATGTTGGCGGACATTCCGAAGCATCAAGGATTCCAATACGTCCTGAAGTTCCAGCGCCAATGTAGAATAATCGGCCGCCTAATTTCATTTTCGAAACTATTTCAGTGACTAAATTTTCTATTTGTGGTAACGCTTTTTCTACCGCAAGTGGGACGGTTTTATCTTCCTGATTGATATTAGAAAGTAATTCCTGAACCGACATTTTTTCTAAATGTTCGTATTTTGAGGATTGTTCGGTGGTTCTTGTGAATTCCATATTATTGTTTTTTTTGCGTGAGGGATAGAAGTGGAAATCCTTTTTTATGCAGCGACAGCGGAATAAAAAAGATTGCAGCGAATAGCCCGACCCTTGCGGTCACGCCCAAATTATTTAATTATATAAAATATGCCAACGCAATTCCTATCACAATCATAGAAACTTTGGCAATGTTGAATTTATGTCCTTCGCTGCTTTCGAAAATGATGGTAGATGAAATATGGAATAATATTCCAATTACGACAGCCGTTATTTCGTCATAATATTCATTTAAAACCGGTAAAGAGCCCGATAAAAAGGTTCCTAGCGGTGTCATAATTGCAAAGGTGATCATGAAGATGAAAATTGCCTTATTGTTCAGATTTGCATTAATGAAAAATGTCGTCAGAATAATAGCAATTGGTAAATGATGAATGGCAATTCCTAACGCTAAATCATTATGACGGCTTACAGGAAATCCTTCTAAAAAGGCATGAATGCAAAGGCTAATAAACAAAAGCCAAGGAATGTGGTTCATGTGTGGATGTCCGTGAACATGCCCATGTTCTGCACCTTTTGAAAAGAATTCTAATATGATTTGGAATAAAATTCCCAACATAATAAAAAGCCCGATATTGCCATTTTTACTTTCATACACTTCCGGTAATAAGTGCATCACCGTCAATGAAAGCAAAAACGAACCGCTAAATGCCAATAATAATTTCAGATTGGTTTTGTTGTTCGGTTTCAAAACCAAAGCGATACCGTACCCTATGAGTACTGAAAGTAATGGTAAAAGATAATTCATTATTTAAAAATCATGATTAATCGCTCACTGTCCGTTTTGTGGAATTTCTTTAATTTGTAATCTCCAAAAATATCCAACAGGTAAATTCCGGCTTCTTCCATTAATTGTTCAAAATCTTGAAGTGTCAAGGCTTTTACTTTTTCAGTAAAATGAAATTTTTGTCCTTTGTCTTCAAAGTCAATTTCTTTATAAATATGGCCGTCTTTTAGATAGCGCTTGATGTGAAATTCAATTTCATCAACTGTTTTTGTTTCTTCAGGAACTAAGGTTTCGAGCACATGAGCGACATTCATAAAGTCAATCACGGCAAATCCATATTCCGAAAGGCTTTCTTTGATGGCTTTTAAAGTGGTTAAATTGTCTTCGTCATTCTCGAAATAGCCGAAACTGGTAAACAAATTGAAAATGGCATCGTATTTTTCTTCAAATGGTTCACGCATATCGTGAACTTTGAAATGTAAGGTTTCATTGGTATTTTTAGAAGCTTCAGCAATACTGTTTTCAGATAAATCAGCACCCAGAACGTCAAATCCCAATTGGTTTAAATAAATGGAATGGCGTCCTTTGCCACAAGCTAAATCCAGCACTTTTGCGTTTTCGGGAAGATTAAGGTAATGTGTAATATTATCCATAAAAACCTGCGCTTCTCTATAATTTCTTTCTTTATAAAGAATGTGATAATACGGAGTGTCAAACCAAGACGTGTACCAGTTTTCAGATGATTTCAATTGATTTTCAGTTGGTGGATTTTGTGCTGCAGACATTTATTCTTTTTCAATTAATTCGATTCAGGCAAATTTAGTGTATTTTTGCAACGAATACTTGATTTTACAATGGAAAATAATTTTAAAATGGTTGCCAAAACCTTTTTTGGTTTTGAAGAAATATTAGCGAAAGAATTGCAGATGTTGGGCGCGCAAAACGTTGAACAAGGTGTGAGAATGGTAAGTTTTAAAGGGGATAAGGGGTTTATGTACAAAGCGAATTTATCTTTGCGTACGGCTTTGAAAATCTTAAAACCTATTTATTTTTTCAAAGCTAATAACGAACAGGCTTTATACAAAGGCATTTCGGGAGTGAATTGGTCTAAATTGCTTAATGCCAATCAGACTTTTGTGATTGACGCTACGGTACATTCGGAATATTTTAATCACTCGGAATTTGTTTCTCAAAAGTGTAAAGATGCGATTGTTGATCAATTTAGAGAAAGAACCGGGCAACGTCCCAGTATTGATAAAGTTTTTCCTGATTTGAGAATTAATATCCATATTGACAAAGACCAGGTTTCAGTTGCATTGGATACTTCTGGAAACTCTTTACATCAACGTGGTTATAGAACGGCTACGAATATTGCTCCTATAAACGAAGTTTTGGCGGCAGGAATCTTGTTGCTTTCGGGTTGGGATGGTCAAGGCGATTTCTTGGATTCAATGTGTGGTTCTGGAACTTTTCTGGCTGAAGCAGCTATGATTGCGTGTAATATTCCAGCAAACATTAACCGTAAAGAATTTGCTTTCGAAAAATGGAACGACTGGGACAATGATTTATTTGATAGCATTTCGGATAGTTTGTTGAAACGAGTAAGAGAGTTTCATTACACTATAAAAGGCTATGATAAAGCGCCAAGTGCGGTTCAAAAAGCCAAAGACAATATCAAAAATGCTAATCTTGATGAGTATATCACTATCGAGGAAAAGAACTTTTTTGATACCGAAAAAACATCGCAAGGCAAGTTGCATATGGTTTTCAATCCGCCTTATGATGAGCGTTTGGATATCCATATGGAAGAATTCTATAAAAGCATTGGAGATACTTTAAAGAAAAATTATCCTGGTACAACTGCTTGGTTTATCACAGCAAATCTGGAAGCACTGAAATACGTTGGATTAAAACCTTCGAGAAAAATCAAACTTTTTAACGCGAGTTTAGAAGCGAGATTAGTGAAATACGAGATGTACGAGGGAAGTAAGAGAACGAAATTTCAGGTGACAGATACAGAAAGTGGTGATCAGATTTCAGATAGCAGTTTGTAGTAATCAAATGGCTGCAACTTTAAACTTTTTTAAACTTTAAACATCAAAATATCAAAATGACTAAATTACAAGTACGTGCCTTTTTATATCAATTGGGTTCTTTTGCAATATTTTTTATATCCTTTAGATATTTAGTGGATCGATATACAATGTTAACCGGTTTTTGGATTCCATTTACCGCTTTTGTAATTGGAACAATTTTGGCTCCAAAATTCCAGGCCGTAAAAACCAAAGATGGAGAAAAATTATTTATGAAATGGATTTTTATAAAAGGAATTAAGGAGATTAATTAGAAAATTAAAAAATGTGTCAATTAGAAAATGATTTTAATTATCTCATTTTCTAATTGACACATTTTCTACTTTTTTTTCTCTACTTTTTTAGGAGTAATCTTCTTCTTGTAAATAGGAACAAAATACGTAACCGTATAATTGAATCCAACGCCAAAATCGCCATTGTAGGTTCTGTTGAATCCGGGAATGTATAAATTTTCGAAATTATCAGGTTGTTTATTACTGACCAAGCGTTTCAATTGAACACTAAAGCCTACAAACACATTGTCAAAAACCTTTGCTTTTACTCCCGCTACCACTTCAATCCAACTGGCTGTTAATCCGTTGAATTTTTGTCCGGAAGGAATTGATGGCACTTCTCCAAAATAAGGATTGGCATTGTAAATTTTATAGGAATTCAATTGTTGGCTAAAAGTGCTAAAACCATAGCGCAGACCTACGGAAATTATATTTTCCATATTCAGCCAGTTTTGATAGGCATTGTAATCAAAACCCGCTTTTAGATAAGACCCCTTTGTAGTTGAATTCAATCTGGTATCATCGGTAGTTTTATTTTCATTTCCGAGTTCGGCAGCCAAAAAGTATTTTTTTGTCAATCGATAATCCGCTACAAATTCAACTCCTTTATAATCCTTGTCATATAACGCCCTTGTCAATTTATATAAATCAACACCCACGCGCACCCCATAACGGTCCGTTTTGACAGGAGTAGGAGCAATAGAATCTTTCTTTTTTGCTATTAAATCAACTTTCTTGAAAGGTTCAGTATTTTCAGGAATTACACCATCTGTTTTTGGTGTTGGTTGATTCGTCAATTCGCCTTTTGGGCTCGTTTCTTGTGCTTTTGCCAAAGAAATGGACAAAACGAGGCAAAAACTAAAAAAATATTTTAATGTGTGTTTCATTTTCGTTTTCTATATTACTTTTTTCAACCGAGATATATTTTATCCATTTATCGGCGGCAATTGTATGTGTATAAGGATTTGTTGGGTTTAAGGTGAAAATCGTCTTAAAACCGCAAGCTCTCGATACAAAAATATCATTTTTGGTGTAATCAAACTTTATGTCGTCGACATTGACTAATGCCGGATTCGAATTTCCCGAATTCAAGGTAAAGGTATAACTCGTGGTAACATCGTTTGTTTTTAACGGAATCGAAATTTTACTTCCATTGGCCAGGTATTTTGATTCATCGGCTGCAGTTGGATTAAAAATAATTCCATCTGTCATTCCAGCGCCAACGACCTTAAGATTAGTTACATTTTTTAAAACAGAAGGATTGGCAAAATCATAAAACTGAATGACCAGCCTTGGCGTTGTGGCCGTATTTGCATCGCAAATATCATCTTTCTCACAACTGGAGAAAAATAACGCTAGAGCCAATACCAATAAATATATTTTTCTCATATTTTTTAATGAAGATTTATGATTGCATTTTTATTAAAATCTGCAATCATAAATCGTTAATCAATCACAAATCAATTATCTTCTTTCCAAAAGTACAACATTTTCCACGTGATGCGTTTGCGGGAACATATCCACAGGACGTACGCGAGTTACTTTGTATTTCTCATCCATTAAAGCTAAATCTCTAGCTTGTGTGGCCGAGTTACAACTTACATACACCACTTTTTCAGGAGCGATTTTCATAATTTGTTCAATTACGTCTTTATGCATTCCGTCTCTTGGTGGATCCGTAATAATTACATCTGGATGCCCGTGTTGTGCGATGAAACTATCGTTAAAAACGACTTTCATATCTCCTACAAAGAATTCACAATTGGTGATTTCATTGCGTTCCGCATTCAATTTAGCATCTTTAATCGCTTCAGGAACGCTTTCAACACCAATCACTTTTTTGGCATTTTTAGAGACAAACTGAGCAATTGTTCCTGTTCCGGTATACAAATCATAAACAACTTCATTTCCGGTAAGACCAGCAAAATCTCTCGTTATTTTATATAATTCGTACGCTTGATCAGAATTGGTTTGGTAAAAAGATTTCGCATTAATGCTGAATTTCAAGCCTTCCATTTCTTCCAGGATGTAATCTCTTCCTTTGTATAATTTAATATCGGTATCGTATAAAGTATCGTTCGCTTTATTATTGATAACGTATTGCAGCGAAGTAATCTGAGGGAATTTTTCGTAAATATGATCCAAAAGCAATTCTCTGTTGGCTTTGTCGTTTTCAAAAAACTGAATCAAAACCATTATTTCACCAGTTGAAGCCGTACGCAACATCAAAGTTCTAAGCAAACCTTCGTGCGCTCTTGGATTAAAGAAAGTCAAACCGTGCTCGTTAGCAAAAGCGCGAACTTCGTTTCTAATCGCATTCGAGGGATCTTCCTGCAAATGACATTTATTGATGTCCAGAATTTTATCCCACATTTTCGGAATGTGAAAACCAAGTGCGTTTCTGTTTCCTAAATCTTCGGTGCTGTCAATTTCTTTTTCGGTCAACCAACGGCTGTTCGAAAAGGAAAATTCCATTTTGTTTCTGTAAAAAAACTGTTTTTCCGAACCTAAAATCGGTTCAAATTCAGGAAGCTCAATTTTTCCTATGCGTTGCAAATGGTTTTTCACCTCATTTTGCTTATAATACAACTGTTGGCTGTATTTCATATTCTGCCATTTACAACCTCCACAAACACCAAAATGCTCGCAAATAGGTTCTAAACGATGCTCAGAATATTCGTGAAAATGAATTGCTTTCCCCTCGTAATACGCCTTGCGCTTCTTGAAAGTCTGCACATCAACCACATCACCGGGAACGACATTCGGGATAAAAACAACTTTACCATCCGGAGCCTTTGCTACCGAAACGCCTTTTGCACCAGCATCAAGGACTTTTATTTGATGAAAGACAACTTTGTCTGTATTTTTCTTAGCCATAGCGCAAAAATAAGCGTTTGAATGGTTTTATAAATTCAAATTGTGAAATATTTTCAAATTTTCCATTTTTTTATTTGGGCCCATTCCCGCTTTCCGCTGCAAACCCGCAATTCCGTAAGCTGGAACACTAAGCCCGTAAAGGAGCTTCCTTCAGTCGCTCTTTACCGGCGAGAGTTCCAAAGCTTTCGGTGCTGCGGTTTTTTTGCTATAAACGAAGTTCACTGAACACATCTGAAAAATAAAGTTAAGTGAAGTAATCGGGGGCGGGATTGGTGATGAGAATTTGATTATTTTAACTATAATCATTTTTGTCTTTAGTGTTATTCGTAGGCTTAAAGGTTGAATTATGTGAATTATGTAATGTTTTTGTTTAATTTAGTAATATTTCATTAACTTAGTGTCAATATATTTGTAATATCAAAACTAAAAAATATAATTAATCTAAAATCGATTCAACATGAAACAATTATCCAACATCAGCGTAACTTTTAAAAAGTCTTTATTATTAATCGCACTTTTATTTTCTCAAAGTATTATATGGGCACAAGATAAAACAGTGGATGTAAATTTGAATGTGAATAAAGGAGAAAATGACTGGTATGCGCAACCATGGATTTTAGTAGTAGGTGGTGCAGTATTTATCATAATAATAGTAGCTCTTTTAAGAGGTAAAAAGTAATTATAACTGGTATTCGGTTTAATAAATAACGAACTATAAAAAAGAGTGTAAATTGATCTTATAAAAGTCAATTTATACTCTTTTTTCATTTAAATGATTAAAAATATTGGATTCGCCAGAGTAACAATTATCAAACTGGATTGTCTTTTTTTTTGATCAATTCATAGTTAATTATCGTAGGCAGATAGAAACATATATCGGCAGTGATTTTCCCAAGAATAATTCCAAGAAAATAATTTTCGGTTAGTATTGGCATCCAATACATACAAAACGGGCGAATGAAAAAGAAATCCAAAATGGCAGGATAGCCAAATTCCAATAACAAATTCTTTACCAATAAAAGGGTTTCCCTTAAAGTGGTTTTTTGCCCTAGCTCTTGATTCTTTTTGGCCATCTTTTTATAAGACTTCGCAATTATGATTCCGTAAAATGCCAAATATTCTGCAAACGTAATCAAATAAGCCGTAGTCAAACCGCTAAGAATTCTGCTGAATTGGGAACTTAACAAAGCCGAACTTGTGGCTGCTAATTCGGCATATTTGTATCGGTCAAACCATTCTTTAAAATTCGATTTATTAAACATTGGTGGTAATTAATTTTGTATTAAAAAAGATAGTCCAAAAAAGGAATATTTTTAGTTGTTATTGTTTGTGAGTATGGATTGAAATCAGTGCGATTCTTGTAGTTTGTATTGTTTTTTAATTGTAAGATATGATTTTAACAAACATAATCAATTATGCGCAAAATTAGAAGAAAGACTGGTTTTTTAGCAGTAATCATGATTGGTAGAGCTTCTATTACCTAGAAGCACAAAAGCCCAAATCTATTGATTTGGGCTTTTGTATGAGTTTTGGGAAATAACAATATTATTTTAAAAATGCTAAAGGTGTTTGTACTTTAATTTTTATAGCATCAAAGTTATTAGAGTTTATTCCAACTAAACCATAAACAGTTTCTCCTTTTTTAATTGTTTTTCCATTGATATTGTAATCATTCAAATCAGCATTGAATTTTTTGTTAGCGGAACTAGCAACAATCATATTCCCACCTGCAATTCCAGGTCCAAGAATTAAACCTACAGGAAAAGAACTAGTCGTTCCAGGATTATTATAGGAATTAGTCTCAGTTTTATAAATCTGTATAGGTGATAAAAGTAAAAACCATAAATAAGAGGCAGGACTCTGTTTTAAAGTTTTGTAAATCGTTTCTTTTTCCATTAAATACAGAGTGGCGTCATTTTCATAACTAAGCGAAATGTCTGTGCCAAAAACCAGATCTCTGTCGCTGTTATTGGTAACTTTAATGGCAATCAGTTTTACCGTTTTACTCTTTTCTTTTTTGGCGTATTTATTATCTAATAAATCATATTTATATTCTAAAGAAACATCATTCGTTGCATTTTTTGAAACGTAGTTAATGTTTTTTGGATCAATGGATTTGTAACCAGATGCACAACTGTTTAGCAGTAAGGCGCAAGATGATAAAAAGATAATTTTTAAAATTCGCATAAGTAATTTATTTTGTAAGGTTAATTTTGGTGGCGCAAACTTAGTAAATTTCTTAATAAATAAAATAAATTTTAAAAATAAATATTGAATTATTTGTAGGATTAAAGTGAGTATTGTTTTTTTGAATTATTTGACCTGCAAAGCCAAAGTAATTGCTTTATCGGCTAGTGGAGCCATTACTTGATAACCTGTTTTATTGGGATGCACACCATCATTCGAATAATCAGTTTTTAAACCCTGATTTTTATCAACCATTTCAGAATAATAATCGACATACACAATGTCATTTGCAAGAGCGTAATTCTTCAGGATTTCGTTCAATGTTTTGATTTTAGCAATCGGTTCTTGGTTGGGTTTCCAAGGAAAGTCGTAAGCCGGCAAAACGGAACACAGAATTACTTTGATGTGGTTTGCTTTCGCCAATTCAATCATAGAGAAAATATTATCCCGAATCATTTCAATGGTCGTAGGACCTGTGTTTCCTGCAATATCATTGATTCCTGCAAGAATTACAACAGCGGTGGGTTTTAAGGCGATGACATCGGCTCTAAAGCGCAGTAGCATTTGTGGCGTAGTTTGTCCGCTTATCCCCCGATTAACATAAGGTTTGCCGGAGAAATATTCCGGATCAACGGTACTCCAAAATTCGGTTATGGAATCCCCCATAAAAACAATCCTTTTTTGTCCCACTTCTGCAGGTTTTAAAACAATGTTTTCATTTTGGTAACGATTTAAATTGGGCCAGTCTTGAGCCTTTACATTTCCTCCCATAAAGATTGATAATACTAGTAAACAGTAAATTAATTTTGTTTTTCTCATTTGTACCTAGTTTTCATAGTTATAAATTAATATGCGTTAGGTCTAACAAACGTAACAAATTCGCATTTGGAAACCTAAGCATAACTCCATGTCGCTGTTCTTGATCTAATGATTTTAAACATTTTTTAAAATTTCGTTAAAAAAACCAGTTTCTGAAAGTGTTTTTTGACAAATGAACTAAATTTGAGTAAATTAAAAAATAGAATTATGAAAAGAAATGCAACCGCAGTTTGGAATGGTTCACTAAAAGAGGGAGCCGGGAAATTATCGACACAAAGTAAAACCTTAGAAAATACCCAATATTCATTCAAATCCCGATTTGAAGAAGGAGTAGGAACAAATCCTGAAGAGTTAATAGCAGCGGCGCACTCAGGCTGTTTTACGATGCAGCTTTCGGCTTATATTACTGAAGCCGGTTTTGAAATTGAAAGTATCGAAACCAAATGTGATATTGATTTAGTAGATGGTACGATTGTAAGTTCTCATTTAACAGTTAATGCAAAGGTAAAAGGGATTTCTGACGATGCTTTTCAACAAGAAGTTTCAAAAGCAGAGAAAAACTGTCCCGTTTCTAAAGTATTGAACGCTGCTATTTCTAGTACTGCGACTCTAGTATAAAAATAAAGATTGATATAAAAAAGGCTCGGTTTTACACAAACCGAGCCTTTTCTATTTTATATAAATGATTGGATTAGTCAAATAAATCCGAAGACAAGTAACGATCGCCACGGTCACAGATAATGGCAACAATCACTCCCGATTCTAACGTATTGGCAATTTTTACCGCCGTAGCTACAGATCCACCGCTGCTCATTCCTGCAAAAACGCCTTCTTCGAGCGCCAAACGTTTGGTCATGTCACGAGCTTCTTGTTCTGAAACCTCAATAATAGAATCTACTTTGGAAGCATCAAAAATTTTTGGCAAGTATTCTTGAGGCCATTTCCTGATTCCAGGAATTTGGGAGCCGTCACTTGGTTGTGCACCTATTATTTGGATAGCTGGGTTCTTCTCTTTCAAATAGGTAGAAGTCCCAATTATAGTTCCAGTTGTTCCCATTGCAGAAACAAAATGTGTTACCGTTCCCTCGGTATCATTCCATATTTCTGGCCCTGTGGTTTTATAATGTGCTTTCCAGTTGTCGTCATTTGCAAATTGATTGAGCATGATATAACCACCTTCAGCCACTTTTTTGTCTGCATAATCTCGAGAACCTATGATTCCTGTACTTGCAGGAGTTTGTATCACAGTCGCGCCGTAAGCGCGCATGGTTTGTGTGCGTTCCTTAGTTGAGTCATCGGGAAGTACTAACTCGATTTCTATATTGAATAATTGCGCTATCATTGCCAAAGCAATTCCTGTATTTCCGCTGGTAGCTTCGATGAGTTTGTCTCCTTTTTTGATATCTCCTCTATCCAGTGCGGATTTAATCATATTATAGGCAGCCCTATCCTTTACGCTTCCACCGGGATTATTTCCCTCTAGCTTCAATAAAAGTTTTACATTCTTATTTTGTACCAAATTGACCGTTTCCACTAAAGGGGTATTACCAATGAGGTCTAATAATTTTCTTGGTTTCATATTATTTTATCTCTTTTATTTTTACTTCAGTGGTGGTCGTGTTCATAACGATTGATTTTGCAGGAATTGATTTTGTCACCCATGCATTTCCACCGATTATACTGTTTTTACCAATCACCGTTTCTCCTCCCAAAATAGTTGCATTGGCATAAATGCAAACATTTTTTTCCACGGTAGGATGTCTTTTAGTGTTTTTCATGTCTTTGCTTACACTTAAGGCACCCAAAGTTACACCTTGATAAATTTTCACGTTTTTTTCGATGACGGTGGTTTCTCCAATTACTATTCCGGTGGCATGATCAATAAAAATGGGTGACGCAATAGTTGCACCAGCATGAATATCGGTTCCGGTGATTCGATGGGCGTATTCACTCATCAGTCTTGAAAATAATAAAAGATCTAAGAGATACAATTCATGACTCAGTCTGTAGATTGCAATGGCATAAAAGCCAGGGTAGGTCAGATACACTTCTTCAATACTGTTTGAAGCAGGGTCATTTTCTAAAAAATAATTGGCATCTTGATTCAGTTTTTCAAGAACTAAAGGCAAGGATTCAAAAAATTTATCCCACATAGAATCGCATTGGGCATCCGGTTTTTTGCAAGCGATGGCTGATATTTCTTTAAATTGCTTTTCAAGTTCCTCAATGCTTTTATTTAGTGGGGCATTGGTGTCGAATAAAGTGAAAAATAAAAGCTCAGTAAAAGCCTCTGTTTTTGTTTTGATGCTATAATTAATGGTAAAACCATTTTTTAAAGCACTAATATTTTTGATAATCAGATCTTTTGTCATGATTATAGAATTGAATTGTTAGATGAAAACCGTAAAAGTAAGTCGTTTTTTAGAAAAAAAAGCAAAAAATGGATAAAGAAATTTTGAAGATATGGCATAAATACAAGGAAATGAAATTCTAGCCGATTTTTAAATTTAAGAGTTGATTTGAATTTTTGTTTAATGAAAAATAAAAGGTTTTAATATGTAAATTAGCAAGAAAAATAATTTGCATGGATACGAATACTACTTTCATAAGCGATATCTCAAAAAAGGAATTCCCTGTCGCGGATAAAGTTTCCGGAAAAACAATCAGGAATCCCATATTAGCCTTAATCCAAAAAGATTATCCTGATTTTAGCAGTGATGAATTTCTTTCTATAGGTGAGTTAAACCTGTATCGGGAAAAGTACATTTCAAATTACTTACTGGTTGAAATAGGGGAGCTTTCTAATCTGGAAGCTAAGGTTATTGGTTCTTTAGAGGAAGATAAATCTCTGGTAAGTACAGTGGAAGAGGAGATTGGTATTCGTACTTTTGGTCAAGTAATAGCAGATAAAGTTGCGGCTTTTGGCGGAAGCTGGAAATTTATAATTCTTTTTGGAGTATTTATTGTTTTGTGGATTTTGGCCAATATTTATATTCTAATGAATAAAGGATTCGATCCTTATCCGTTTATTTTGTTGAATTTGATTTTATCCTGTCTAGCAGCTCTTCAGGCTCCGGTGATTATGATGAGTCAAAATCGTCAGGAAGAGAAAGACAGAGAAAGGGCGAAAAAAGACTATATGATTAATCTGAAATCAGAACTCGAAATCAGAATGCTTCATGAAAAGTTGGATCATTTGATTATGCACCAACAGGAAGAGTTAATAGAAATTCAAAAAGTTCAAATCGAAATGATGAATGATATTTTGACTCGAATAAGTAAATAAGATTTTTTTATACGGTTACTTATGTGTTTTTGGGTAATGTAAAAATAAAACTTGCTCCATTGTTTTCTTCAGATTCAATGTGAATTTTACCTGATTTTCCTTCGATTATTTTTTTAACGATTGATAAACCAATACCAGTGTTTTCCTGCACATCACGAGCTAAAATCGTTTGAAATATCCCAAACACTTTTGTGTGATAACCTTCAGCAATTCCTGGTCCATTGTCTTTTATGGTAAATTGATGGAAATCAGGTAAAGATGCATAAGTGCATTCAATTTTCCCTATAGCTTTGTCGTTGTGATTTACCGCATTTGTAATGAGGTTACTGAAAATCTTGAATATTAATTTTTTTTTCGGCAATAATAACAGGGAAATCATCGGCAATATAAACTTCAAATCCTTCAGAAGGAACGGTAGTTTCGACAATTTTTATCAGCATTTTCTTCAAATCTAAAGCTTCGCTGGCTTTTTTTGAGTTTTCAATGCGGGAATATTCCAGGACACCATTAATTAAATTCTCCAGCCGCACGATTCTTCCTTGCAGTAATTTAAAATTTTTGTGAACGTCATCCGTCGCACCAACTAAATCTTCCTGAATCCATTCTGAAAGGCTGTAGATTGCCCTTAATGGAGCTTTTAGGTCGTGTGAAATAACATAAGCAAATTGATCTAATTCCTCATTTTTTTTCTTTAAAATGAGTAGGGCATTGCGTAATTTTTCTTCTTCTGTTCGTCGGTTGATTATATCGTAATTCAGTATTTTATTCTTTTCTATTATTTTAAAAAGAAATAATGCAGTTAATAGAAACAATGTAATTAATACAATGGATTCAATCAGGTTGAATAGTAAAGTACGATTCCATGACTTTGCGTCAAAATCCATTCCGTAAACAGCAATAGTTTTGCCTGTAATGTTGTCTTTTATAGGGATATATGCGCTTACCCAGGTTCCCCATCTGTCAGTAGAAGGTTCTGTAATAATCTCTTTTTCGTTCTTGAAAGATTGATGCGTAGTTATATCAGCTTCTGTGTACTCTTGACCGGGTGGCGAGTAATCTTTAGAGCTTTCTGGTTCCGAATCAACAATGAAGTATACTTTTTCGTTTTTTTGAGTTAACAAATAAGCAAATCTGGCTTCTGGATTGACTCGGATGACTTCTTTTAAATTGTTTTTTAAAATCTGATATTCCGGTTTACTAATGTCGTTGGGTTTTATTTCCAGCTTTTTTAAATATTCTTTAGGCAGTGTTACTTCAATAGATTTTGCAATTTGTAATACTCTTTTAGTTCGATCCTCGCTAAATCTGACATAGGTAAAATACAGATAAAATATTCCCAAAGCTAGAATGGTAAAAAACACTATTTTTTCTATCGATATTTTTTTCAGATTCTTTTTCTTCATAGATGCTAAAATATATCGTGTTTTTAATTTAGGAAAAAAAATAATTATGTATTACAATTAATCTAAGGGGTTCCTTTCTTCAAAAATAAGATTTTTTATGGCTTTCAAAGCTTTTAAATTATTTTAATTTAAAAATTGTTTTTAGGGAAATAAATGCGAGTAAATTTATTTTGATTTACTTGTGGAAAGTTTTGAAAAAGCAAGAATAAAGTTGTCACTCAATAGTGTTTATAAAGGTAACCAGCAATCATAAAAAGGCCATTAATAATCGCCATTCCAATGATTAAATTTTTGTAGTTTCTTTGTTTGTCTACAAAGTGCAAACCTACAATTCCTAAAAATAATAGGGTAGTATAAATAGCTGGATACATTTGAAAAGCAGCTGCGAAATTGCCTCTCAAAAGTAACACTAATCCTCTCTGAAATCCGCATCCCAAACACTCCACACCAAAGAGTGTTTTACTGAAGCAAGGAATCATGTATTTTTCTAAATCCAATTATTTTGTTTTTGCAATTTTACAAAAAAATAAGAAACGAATGAGATAATAAATTGATGCAATTTTAAATTTAGTACTTTTGGAATCTGATAGATAAAGAGATGAAAAAATTTATAATTCCAATAATGGTTGTGGCCATAATTATTGCTTTGTACGAGCAGGTGACTGCCCAGAAAAATGTGTATGTAATGGTAGTTGCAATCGTAGTTTTTATGATGGGAATGATGCATTTGAGTGCCAAGATACCTAGTAAAAATCAAGATAAAGAAGACGAAAATGTTTAACAAAGGCGATAAGGTTTCAGTGCTTGACGAGGCTATAAACGGAGTGGTGCTTTCAGTCAAAGAAAAGGAAGTTTCGATAGAAACAGAGGATGGATTCGTGATGACATTTTTTGTCAACGAGTTGATTAAGGTAAACTCTTCCAGTAACTTAATGGATTCTATTAGAAGAATCAATGTAGATGAGATTGCAAAGGAAAAAGAGATACCAAAACCACGCAGTTTTGTCAAAGAACGCAAAGACAAACACGAAATTTCAGCCCCTGAGTTTGATTTGCACATCGAAAAATTGGTCCCTAATAAACGCGGAATGTCTAATTATGATATTCTTACTTTGCAAACTGAAACAGCAAAACGACACATAGAATTTGCTATTCGAAATCGCATTCCGAAGATTGTTTTTATCCATGGTGTTGGCGAAGGAATCTTAAAAGCGGAGCTTGATTTCTTATTAGGCCGTTATGACAGTATCGCTTTTCAGGAAGGGAATTATCAAAAATACGGACAAGGTGCAACAGAAGTTTTTATCAAACAAAGCACCAAATAATATTGTTTTAGATTCTTTTTGGCAATAAAAAAAACGTCAGTCAGAGAAATTTTCGAATGAAAATGGACTCTTTAACTGACGTTTTTTTATGCTTAAAATAGGCTTTACTAGCGTTTTATTTTGCCTAATATTTGGGGTTAATTAGTGGTATAAAGATCACCATAAATGTAACTGTCCCCCAGTTTAAAATCATTGCTTCCTTTCTTCATGGTAACATTTTTAAGCACTATGGTATGTTTAAATCCAGTGCCAAATGCAGTGGTAGTTACTTCGACAATTCCGCTTATATTCGAAACTCCCGATGCAGCAATCCATTCTTCACTTATGACAGGAGTAGAAGGAACGGTTGTGTTACAAAAATAGCTTCCAGTAAGTAAGCCGGAGAATAATCGGTAAGTAAGCTTGTTGTTAGAATCACCAATAAGTCCGGTTCTTGGCGTATTTAATGGCGTTGCTGCTCTTGCAATAAGTGTAGGATCTATGTCCAAAGTAAGGGCTTCACTACTATTATAATTGTAAATCTGGTTAGATGAACTGCATTTTTCTACTGTTTGGTCAAATCCAAAAGGTAATGCGTTTGCTGAGGTGACGTAATCCCCAAAAGGGAATGTTTCATAAACCTGAGTTCCGCTATTTTTAGCAAATGTGACATTCTTGAAAACGATATTGTGATTGTAACCGGTAATTCTCGTGCTGTTATCAGTAGTGCTTGTGGTTTTTACAGCAGTGGTGAATATTTGTATTTTACCGGCGGTAGCAGTCCATTGATCTGTTACAGTGGGAGTTACCGGAGGTATAGTTTCACAAATATTTGCCGTAGAGATGGTTCCGTTATAAAAACGGTAAACTAATCTGTTAGCGCTGTTTATATTAATGATTGTTGGTGCGCCAATCAAACTTGGTTCATTTGTAAAAGAACTTTTAGGTATTTCGAGAATTAATGATTCTTTATCTTTCAGTTTGTAAATGATATTATTGGTAGTGCAACTTTGTGTGGCAACAGCTTCAAAACTAATATCTTCTTGTACTAAATTACCGTCATCACAGCTATTCAGGAACAAGGCAACAAACAACAGGCTTACAACTCTTTTCATTTTTATAATATTTGAAACAAAAATAGAATTTTTAATTTGTTCCAATTACATTCCTATTCAAAAACATGGAATTTAACAACATATTGGGCTTTTAAATAGAGTGAAATGAAGTTTTGAGCTTAGTTGAAATGGATAGATTACGTTAATTTAAAGCGAAAACAAATCAGTATCTTTGTCGCAATTTATAGCTTATATGAGACTTAATAAATACTATTTAGCTGCTTTTTCTGCCTTTTTTATCTGGGGATTTTTTAGTTTAGCTTTAAAACCGTTGCATAATTACCCATCTTTGGACATATTATTTTACCGCGTTTTTTTTAGTGTAACCACGATGCTTTTGATTAATCTTTGTTTTAGAAAGAAAGTGCTGAAAAAAGATTGGAATCAGTTCAAAAGCATGACTCCGAAACAAAAACGAAGCGTTGTTCTATTGACGCTTGGAGGTGGTGTATTTTTGTCTTCTAATTGGTTTGTTTTTATATATGTAATGAATCATATAAGTGTAAAAGCAGCGTCGTTAGCTTATTTGATATGTCCCATTTTAACTACGATATTGGCTTTTTTTATATTGAAAGAAAAATTGAGTAAATGGCAATGGTTTGCTGTGCTGCTAAGTATTTTTGGTTGTGTTTTATTATCATTGAATCATTTTGAAGATATCTTTTATAGCCTTATCACAGCAGCGACTTACGCTTTATATATTATTAGTCAGCGAAAAAATAGTGAAATGGATAAATTTCTGGTATTAACGATTCAGTTGGTCTTTACAGCCCTGATTTTGATCCCTTTTTATCCAACTTATAGCGGAACGTTGCCTACAGAAACTTTATTCTACGGTTGTTTGTCAGTAATTGTGGTTTGTTTTACAATTATTCCTTTATTTTTAAACTTGTATGCACTTAAGGGAATTAATTCTTCGGCGGTGGGTATAATGATTTATATAAATCCAATAATTGGCTTTTTAATCGCTATTTTTTATTACAAGGAGCAAGTGACTACCCTCCAACTGTTTTCTTATTTCCTAATTTTGGTTTCTATCGTGGTGTTTAATGAAAAGCTTCTATTTGCCAAGAAATTGAAAGTAGTTGCAACCAAACTGGAAAGTTTAAAATAATTTTATAATTTTCAAATAATGAAAAAAGTATATCTCGATAGTGCCTCTACTACTGCCATTCGTCCTGAAGTTATTCAGGAAATGACCAAAGTAATGGCTGAAGATTTCGGAAATCCATCATCAACGCATAGTTTTGGCAGAAATGCCAAAAACATTTTAGAACTTTCCAGAAAATCAATCGCAAAGCAATTGAATAGTACAGCACAGGAAATTATTTTCACATCCTGCGGAACTGAAGCCAATAATTGGATTCTTCGTTCGGCTGTCAAAGATTTAAAAGTAAAGCGTATCATAACCAGTAAGATAGAGCATCATGCCGTTTTGTATACGCTGTTGGCTTTACAAAATGAATATGATATTCAAGTCGATTATGTTGCTGTTAAGCCAAATGGTGAAGTTGATATTACGGATCTAGTGGAGCTGCTTTCTCAGGAAACAAAAACATTGGTTAGTTTGATGCATGTCAACAACGAAACGGGAAACATCTTGGATTTAGAAAGAGTAGTACGCATTTGCAAGCAGCACAATGCATTATTCCATTCCGATACAGTACAGTCTATAGGAAAAACAGAAATAGATTTACAAGCTATTCCTGTTGATTTCATCGTCGCTAGTGCGCATAAATTTCACGGGCCTAAAGGTGTTGGATTTGCTTTTGTTCGCAAGAACTCCGGTTTACAACCTTTGTTTTTTGGAGGTGAACAAGAAAAAGGATTAAGGGCCGGGACTGAAGCATTACATCAAATTGCCGGTATGGCAAAAGCGTTGGAACTTTCCTATACCAATTTAAAAACAGATAGAACTTATATCTCCGAATTAAAAAGCTATTTGATTAGTCAACTTGAAATTGAATTTCCAGCATTTGTGATAAACGGAACTGCCGATGGGTTTTACAATATTTTGAACGTTCTATTGCCTTTTTCAGAAGATAAAACGGCTATGATTTTGTTTCATTTGGATATGAAAGGGATTGCGGTTTCTCGAGGAAGTGCCTGCCAGTCTGGTACTATAAAACCATCTCATGTATTAGCCGAAATGCTTTCAAACGAAGATTTGAAAAAGCCTAGTTTACGTATTTCATTTAGTCACTACAATACAAAAAAGGATATTGATTTGCTAATTGAGGCATTGAAAAGCATATAATAAACGTATTGAAAGTCATTTTTTTTTCAAATCTAGTCTTGATTTTTTTGTAAATCTATGGTTATAATGCGATTTTTTCTTTGACTAATTTACTTTTTTTGCTCTTTCAATTTTGCTTTTTCCTGTTTTTTAAAATAACTCCGGAATAAAAAATTATGTTTCAATGCTTCCATATTTTCATTTAAACGGAAGCTGGCTTCTTTAATATTTGTCATGGTGGAATCTATTTTCAAAACTAATTTCGGATCGTTTGACAAGTAATTTAGGGCACCTTTTCCTTCTTTAACATTTATGACTGTTGCGTTGAGATTGCTTACTACTTTATTTATTTCAGTACTGGATTTATCCAAATTGCGCACGATTGTTTTGATATTATTGGCCACAGCAGTGTCTTTCATTACACCAATCACATTATTTTTATTATCTAATGAGCCAATAAGATTATTCAATTTTTTTACAGACTCGGTAGTTAATTTTCCTGTTATTTTTAAATAGTGCATGGTTTCCTTTAAATCCTTTGCTAAAGTAGAGTCTCTAATCAATAGGCCAATTGTTCCTTTTCCCTCGTTTATTTGTGACGTAATTTCTAGTAAATCAGCCGTAAGATGCGCGGCATTTTTATTCGTTATTCCAAGAGTATTTAGCATTTCATCTGTACGAACGCGATTTAGGGATTTTATTTCGTCTCCGGGCTCAACCGGAAGCGATATTCCTTTGCCGGGTATAATATTGATGATCATACTTCCCACCAAACCATCAGAGCCTATGATGGCAACTGCATCTTTTTTTATATGACTAAAAAGGGTTTTGTCAATGATCATATCTACTTCTATAACAGAATCATTGATCATATTGATTCCTCGCACCGTTCCTGAATTCACTCCTGAATACCGCACGTTATTGCCTATTTGTAAACCATTTACGTTATTGAAGACAGCTTTTAAATGGTTTGTTTTTCCAAACATTTTTTGCTTGTCACCAATAAAATAGACGGCTACAATAAAAATTAGTAACCCAATAATTACAAAGATTCCAAGACGTATTTTTTGTGATGCTGTTTGTTTCATTTCTATACTTATTTAAAAAATGCTTGTACTTTAGGATCAGTTGAGATGGATAGTTCTTCAAAAGTTCCTTCGATATAATTCTTGCCTTCTACCAATAATATCATTCTATTTGAAATTACTCTCGCACAGTCAACATCATGAGTAATTATGATTGATGATGTATTGTATTTTTCCTGAATGGATTTCATTAGCATCAGTATTTCTTTTGCGGTAATAGGATCTAATCCAGTCGTAGGTTCATCATAAAGAATTATTTTGGGTCGAAGGATTAGTGTTCTTGCCAAAGCAATTCTGCGTTTCATTCCTCCCGAAAGTTCTTCCGGCATTAAATTTATTGTATTTGCTAAACCTACACTTTCTAGGGCTTCCATCACCAATGGTGTCGTGTCTTTGATCACTCCAAATTTTTTGGTATGACGCCGCAACGGAAATTCTAGATTTTCTCTAACCGTCATAGAATCATAGAGCGCACTTCCCTGAAAAAGAAATCCAACTTCTGTTCGAAGTTCGTCTAATTCTTCCCGGTCGAGCTCACTGATATCCTTTCCCATTACTTGAATAGAACCTCTGTCATGTTCTTCCAATCCGATGAGACATTTTATCATTACGGATTTTCCAGAGCCGGATTTCCCCATGATAACCAAGTTTTCACCTTCATACAAGACCATGTTGAAACCATTTAATACGTGATTTTCACCATAGCTCTTCATCAGATCTTTGATTTCTATAATAGGTTTTAAATTTGGAACTGTTGTATCCATATTAATCTATAAATCATAAAAAATATCAGTAACAAAAACTGCGATAAAATCAATAATAAAGAGAAGCATTGAAGTGAACACCACCGCTGAATTTGCAGCTAAACCTACACCTGCCGTTCCTTTTTTGCAATAGTACCCTTTAAAACAGCCGACTAACCCTATGGCAAAGCCAAAAAAGAAGGTTTTAATTGTTGAGGGTATTAGATCACCAAATTCCAGAGCATTAAATACCTGATTGAAATATAATAAAAAAGAGACATTTCCTTTTATGTTCTCTACTAAGTAGGAGCCAAAAATCGCGATAGCATCTCCAAAAAAAACTAATACTGGAAGCATAAAAGTAGTAGCCAAAATACGGGTGACCACTAAATATTTAAAGGGATTTGTTCCCGAAACTTCCATCGCATCAATCTGTTCTGTTACTCTCATGGAACCTAATTCGGCACCAATTCCTGAACCAATTCTGCCAGCACAAATCAAAGCAGTTATGATTGGTCCAATTTCTCTAATAATCGAAATACTCACCATAGAGGGCATCCAAGAAACAGCACCAAATTCTTGAAGCGTAGGCCGCGATTGTAAGGTAAAAACTAAACCTATGATAAATCCAGTTACAGCTACAAGAAGTAAGGAACGATTTCCCATATTAAAACATTGACGAAGAAATTCTTTGAATTCTGAAGGAGGCTTAAATGCTTCCTTGAAAAAACGACCGGCAAAATAGGAGAGTTCACCTATTTCAAGTAGAAAATTTTTGAATAATTCTATTATTTTAAAAATACTATTCATTACTCTATGAATTAATTTTTAATAGAAAATGGCTACTCAAATATACGATTATTTGTCTGAATATCAGAGCTTTTGAATGTTGTTAATCTGTTTTTTTGATGGTTTTGTCAAAAAAAAAGCCTTTTAGAAAAAAAGAGATACTTATAGAACGGTTCTTTTTATTTTTCAATAAGAGAAATTTCACTTCAATGGTTCATTGTCGTGAGGGGAAAATATTCTTTGGGCAAACATTATCCATCAATAGCTTTTTTTTGCTGAAATGGAATAAATAATTAAATGACGATTGTTGTTTGTTTATTCCTGTTTTTTATCCATTTCTCCATTTCACAGGCCCAAAATACAATACTTGAAACGGCTAAGGTTAATAGCAACTCATATATAGTTAGCGGTTGTGTTTTAAAAATTTTATTAAAGAAAGGGGTATAAATAATCATAAACTGTAATGCAACAGTAATTAATAAAGAACTGAGCATGGGTTTATTAGTGAATAATCCAATCTTAAAAATGGATTGCTGGGAACGAATGACCATTACGTGACCCAGCTGACTGAGACAAAGTACCGTAAAAGCCATCGTTTGCCAGTGTGAGTTCGCAACGTGTATTGCATAGGCTTGCATAGCAATGGTGACAACTCCCATTAAAAATCCCACCCACAAAATATGTACCGCCATACCATTTGAAAAAATATTTTCTTGCGGATTTCTGGGTGGTCGTTTCATAATGTTTGATTCGGATGGTTCTGAAGCTAGTGCTAATCCGGGTAAACCATCGGTAACTAAATTAATCCAAAGAATATGTATGGCTAACAACGGAATGGGCAATGCGAAAAATGGGGCTAAAAATATTGCCCATATTTCGCCAGAATTTCCAGTCATAATATACTTTATGAATTTTAGGATGTTATCAAATATTTTTCTGCCGTGTTTGACCGCAACTACTATGGTGGCAAAATTATCGTCAAGCAAAATCATGTGTGAGGCTTCTTTGGAAACTTCTGTGCCGTTGATTCCCATCGCAATACCTATATCGGCATTTTTAAGTGCAGGCGCATCATTCACACCATCACCTGTCATGGCTACAAAATGTTTTTTGGATTGCAAGGCATTAATAATCCTTAATTTCTGTTCCGGATTTACTCGGGCATATACTTTTACTTTTTCGACGGTATTTATAAACTCAATCTGTGTTAATCGGGAAAGTTCTGAACCTGTCATTACAAGATCTTCGTCAGTAGAAATAATCCCAAGTTTTTCTGCAATGGCTTTGGCAGTGAGCTTATGATCGCCTGTAATCATCACGGGAATAATACCTGCTTCTTTGCATTCAGTGACAGCCTGCCTGGCTTCTTCACGCGGAGGGTCAATCATCCCGGCAAAACCAATAAGGGTAAGATCCATTTCAATTGCGTCAGCATCTAAATTTTCAGGCAAAAAAGGAATCGTTTTTATGGCATATCCCAACACTCGATAGCCTTTCTCTGCCATTTCGTTGACTTTGTGCTCAAATTCGGCAATATGTGATTTTTGATTGGCACTCAGTTTATCAAACAACACATCAACGGCTCCTTTTGTAATCACTAGGATTTCAGCATCACTATTTTGGGTTTGATGTATTGTGGTCATACATTTTCTTTTGGAGTCAAAAGGTAGTTCTGCAATTCGGGGAAATTTTGATTCTAGATCGGCTCGATTTGAGTTTTTTTCAAAAGCATATTGAACTAAGGCTACTTCAGTTGAATCTCCAATCCATTTACCATTTTGCCCCTCTGAAACATCATTATTTAAGGCTATTGCATGCAGCAACGGATTATTTTCCAAAAAAAGGGAATTGATTTCAGTATCTACTGTTTCAAAAATTTCTTGTACGGTCATCTTATTTAGCGTAAGCGTTCCTGTTTTATCAGAACAGATGTAGGTTACGGAACCCAGTGTTTCCACAGCTGGCAATTTGCGTATAAGTGCATTATTTTTGGCTAATTTCTTGGCACCGAAAGCCAATGCAATGGTTACTAATGCTGGTAAAGCTTCTGGAATTGCTGCAACAGCAAGCGAAATAGAAGTAATCAACATGGTCATCACAGATTCTCCCCGCAACCATCCAATAAAGAAAATTATGGTGCAAATTATCAGAATACCTAATGATAATCGTTTGCCAAAAGCACCTAATCTTTTTTGTAAGGGGGTAGTGATTTCATCCGTTTGAAGCATTTTTGCAATTTTCCCCAGTTCAGTTTTCATTCCCGTTGCAACCACATAAGCAAGTCCTCTTCCGCTAGTTATAGACGTACCTTTATAGCCCATATTGCTGCGGTCGCCAAGTTGATAGTCCCCTCTTGAAAGTTCTTCTGAGATTTTTTCCACGTTATTAGATTCCCCTGTAAGTGCTGATTCATCCGCTTTTATTTGGTGCGTTTCAAAAAAACGGACATCAGCAGGAATGATATTTCCGGCTTCTAGAATAACGACATCTCCAGTCACTAGATCAGAAGCAGGAATATTAAACTTCTTTCCTTCACGTAAAATCAGCGCATGGTTAGCGGCCATATTTTTTAAGGCTTCCATTGCTTTTTCTGCACGGTATTCCTGAATTAATCCTACAAAAGCGTTGATTACTACGATAGCGAGAATAATAACCGTATCCGTTATATCACCTATTATTCCCGAAATGATTGCTGCCGTGATCAGAATCAGAATCATAAAATCAGACAATTGAGAAAGAATCATCTGTAAAATAGTTTTCTTTTTCGAGTCTTCAATTTGATTTTTCCCATGTTTGGTCAAAAGATGTGAAGCAGTTGTTTGATCAAGACCTAATGGGGTTGTGTTTAATAAGCTCGCTATTTCTGAAAGAGGGAGTAAATGCCAGTTCATAACTTAGTTTTTTACTTTTTACGGGCCATCAATTTTTTTTTAATATATCAATCTCAACTTTCATACAACCGCAATCTGTTTTTGACAGAAATCAACTCGTTTTGTAAGTTATCTATTTTTTGCAATAGATTAAATACCACATCAATTCCTTCTATATTAACAGCTAGATCCTGATGCATGCGGATCATTTTTTCGATTTCATAAATTGCGTCAGGTTTTATATATTTTGTTTCATTGATCGTAAGAATCTCGATTAATCCAATTTCATTTAAATTAAAAATGAATGACATTTCTACATTATAATGGTTGTATAACGAGGACAAGGGGATGAGTTTTTCTATGTTCATGACGTTCTTAACTTAGCAAGTTCCATAAATAATTCTTTTTCTTTTTCAGAAAGATTGATAGGTATTTGAATTTGATAGGTAATATATAAATCTCCAAATTCTCCTTCTTTTTTATATACCGGAAATCCTTTTCCTTTTAGTTTTACTGTTGTACCGTTTTGAGTTCCGGGTTTTACTGTAAGTTTTGCTTTTCCGTCAAAAGTGTCTGCAGTCACATCACCACCTAATATAGCGGTATATAAATCAAGAGGCACTGTGGAGTATAAATTGTGTTTGTCTAGCTTAAAATTGGTGTGGTTCTCTACGGTGAAAGTGATGTATAAATCTCCTTTTGGTCCGCCACCAGCACCTTCACCGCCCATACCACTAATTTTTATCTGCTGACCATTCTCTACTCCGGCAGGAATAGTTATTCGGATGTTTTTGCCATTGATGGTTAACGTTCGCTTATGGGTTGTATACACATCTTTTAAATCAAGGTGCAATTCAGCATTAAAATCCTGTCCTTTAAACTGGGCACTTCGTCCTCCTTGTCTCCCTGATTGACGACCACCAAACATTGATTCAAAAAAATCTGAATAATCGCCACCCCCGCCAAATCCTGAAAATCCGCCACCTTCATAACCTGCTTGTTGTCCGCCTCGCGAATACTGCCCTTGCTGTTTTGCTTTATCATATTGTTCAGCGTGTTGCCAGTTTTCGCCGTATTCATCATACTTTTTGCGATTTTCAACATGGCTCAGTACCTCATTGGCTTCATTGATTTCCTTGAATTTTCTTTCGGCTTCCTTGTCATTTGGGTTTAAGTCGGGATGGTATTTTCTGGCCATTTTACGGTACGCCTTTTTTATTTCGGCTTCCGTTGCTTTTTTATCCACTTCAAGGATTTTGTAATAGTCTATAAATGCCATCGTAGATTAGTTTAATAATTAGCATTATTGCAATTATGAGATTTTATTGATCTGAATCTTTTAGGTTTGTTTTTTTCCATTTTATTTCGTCCCAAATTTTGTCGTGAAAAAAATAAGCAAGTGTTTTTTAGCTATTGCTTACAATCATAAAACCAACTGAAATCTTTATTTGTCCGGTGAATACTTAAATAAAAATAAAGTCCTAAATCAAATAACCACTATGTAATTAACCGTTTTGACTATTGATCTGCGGATTGTTTCTTCCGCATAGTTTCTATTAGGAAGTAGTTTTTCTATCATGACTTACTAGGAATTATGAATACGGGTATTTCCGAATGTCGGACAATTTTTTCAGCTACACTACCCATAATCAAATGCGAAATTCCGGTCCTGCCATGCGTGCCCAAAACAATAATGTTTGCATCCCATTCTTGGGCTACCTTCAAAATTACTTCATGCGGTATCCCTTCTTCTACAAAAGTGCAAACTTTATAATCCTTAAATACGGTATCAATAAGCATTTGCTGATTTTTTTTATAGTCGTTTATGGTGATATCGGCAAATTCCTTTGGAGTGACGGCACCTTCTGTTATGAGCATTGTTAGGTCAACGACGCTTAGTAATGCAATCTCGGCATTTAGTTGACTAGCAAGTTGAAACCCATTTAAAGCAATTTTTTCTGAAGTGGGGTCATTGTCAACTGCTATTAGTATTTTTTTCATGTTGTCCATGTCCTTTGATTTTTATAATTGCTGTTATATGAATCTTTTCGGCGCTCGGAAGTAAAATATAATATCCTGCTATCAGTCTATTTGAATTGTCAATTTTGAACACTTTTTTTATAGTTAAAGTAGGTATTAATTTTTTGAATTTTAGTGAATTATAAAGCTTTTTTATGGCAATTTAAGAGAATAAATTTGTTCTTTCTACTTCTGTTTTAACCCATAATGAAAAGATTTTTAAATTCCCCTTAGAAGAAATTTATTGTTTTATAAATTCACTGTCTGCCTTAATTTTTACTTCATCACTAATCATTGGGGGAGGAAATTTTGAACCAATGTTAAAATCGGAACGTTTTATAATTCCACTAAACTGAAATCCGGCGATAATTGCTTTAGATTGCGGATTTGTTATAGTTCCTCTATACCACATATTGATGGTTGCAGGTTTTGTTATTCCGTGTAGCGTGAGATTCCCCGTTAGTTTGTATTTGCCTTTTTCTTTTCCGATTTTTTTTATAGATGTACTTTTAAAAGTCATTTTAGGATATTTTTCCACATCAAAGAATTCAGCACTCTGTAAATGATTATCCCGCATCTCCACTTCGGTATTGATGGAGGCCACTTCTGTTGAAAGTTCAAAGGACGCATCGCTGAAATCATCTTTTTTGGCTGTAGTAGTTATTTCAAATATTTTGAATAATCCGGCAATATCAGAAATGCCATGATGCACGGTGCTAAATTGTAGCTTTGAATGCATCGGGTCTGATTTCCATGTGGTTTGTGCCAGTAGCAAAGTAGCAGAAAATAATGTTGCAATAATGAATGTAATCTTTTTCATGGACTGCTTTTTTTAATTTTTCGATAAAGGTTTTAGAAATTTTGTATTCAACAAAATAAATGGTGTAAATGATTGTAATTTTTAGATATTCGTCTATCAAATTTAATCAATTATTTAATGCTTAAATTAAATTAAAGTATTTTATTTCAGATAGTTATGTAATAAAAAAATGGAGCTTAGGTTTCTTATAGATTTCAATAATTTTCCTTAGTCCAGAAGTCGATAAATTGTTATCAAAAGGATAATAGCCACAATTCCGGAATAGATTAATTTAGTATACTTAGCTAACCAATTGGGAAGGTAAATATCAAAATTGTCTTTTGTAGAATTGGAATATTTACGAGCCAAAATAGTCAGGGGGCAAAAGAATTTAAATGCTACTAAGATAATCCCTTCCATAATTATTAATCCGTATCCTATCCAAAGCCATTTATCGAGTTTATCAGCTATTACGGCATATAGCATATAGAAAATCACTAAATTGAAAAATAGCCAAATCATAGTGTGTACGATTTTAATAAGTATCAGTTTATCTTTCATTAATTTCAGTTTTTAGTCAAACAGATTCCGTCTATATAAATTAGAAAAATACCCAAAAGCTATCATTCGGGCACAAAAATTGGGTAGGATCTTAAACACGAATTTCACGAATTTGCAAAAATTAATTCGTGTAAATTCGTGAAATTTGTGTTTAACTTTTTAATATCAACTTAAAAATCACTGTAAATCTGCTTAATCAGTGCTATCTGCTTCCTATTTTAAACTTGTGTCCAGACGGAAGCAAAAACGGAGCTATTTATGATGTCAATGTTTCACACTGGCAGTACTTCTCGTTACATGAGCAGTGGTTGGATCATTTGTGTTTTCTGCTGTTTCTTTTTTAGAGCAATCAATACTGCTTTATAGCCTATAAATTCTAAATCTTTCGCGTTTATTTGCAGTACAAAATTTACTTTTCCTAACAGATGTTCGAGATAATTACTATGGTTAATCTCCTTGTATTCACGATGTTCATCTATACCAAATTTTTTGATATAATGCATGTCTTGCCTCAATTCATTTCGTTTATGAAATGCGACCTGCGGTTTGTCATTTACTACAATGCCAGTTACGGTTTGTCTCATATTGGGCGTCATGAGTTTTGTTTTAGCAGTATTGAGATGAAGATTTAAGTTTTCAACTATTGAGGTGATTTTTGACAACAGTTCTTTTTCGTCAAAATCACCGGAGAAGCTCAAATCATCAGCATAGCGAGTGTATCTTATTTTTCTTTCTATGCAATAACTGGAAATGACAGCATCGGCATCTTTAAAAATAAGATTTGATAAATACGGGCTGGTTGGCGCTCCTTGTGGTAAGGTTCCATCACGCGTACATAATTTAGAAAGCAGTTTTGATACCATTCGTGAATAGCCTGCGGTAAGAAACACTTTTTCAATTGATTTAATCGAAATAGAGGGGAAAAAATTTTCCAAATCCAAAGTAAATACTTTGGGTTGCTTTTTATGAAATTTTAAGTTTTCGATAAGACCTGAATTAGGTTTATACGCTTTAGCAAAAGGGCTTATGGGTATTTTGTAAAGTATATTTTTTAGCACCCAGATTTGTATTTCTTTCAAGCTGGGAAGCGGTTCGGAAATGGCTCTTTTTGACCCGTTCTTTTTTGTGATTTCAAAATCGCGATAAAAATATTTGGGGTAAAGGGATGCTTTTTTGAGATATTCTTTTTTGTAGCCTACAAGTGCAGATAGATGGGAAGTGTTGTAAATTACAGGGACATTATTTGAAAACAATACTGCGGCATATTCTAAACATCTCTCAATATTATGTTCTGAGAAGCTATTTTTAGAGGCTTCCTGGATAAAGGCTTCTTTGTAATGTGTAAAATCCATAATTACAAATCGTTAATGGAGTAGGGACTATTTTGTCCCTAACCCCAATTAAGAATACCGGTTTAAAAGTTCGGAGCTCTGCGGAGGATCTTTTAAACCTAGTGCTTGAAAAAGCGTTCAAATACAGAACAGTGACTCACGGTTCCGTCACTAGCCAAGGCTATGTGAGTTCTTTGAGAATTCGATTAAAAGAACAACTCCTTTTGAAGCGGAACAAATAATATTCTTTTGTCCATTTTCGGGATTTTATGCTCGAAATCCTTTCGAATCCATTCCTCTTTTTTCTTGTTTTTTATTTTAGGAGGCTCCATTTATTGAATGTCTGATTTAGATTTTTAAATTTTTTAATTATCTTGTTATTAATATTTTACAGGTTTTAATTGTACTCTTAAAGTTACAAAATAATAATTTATTAACAGTATTAATAATCATAAATTTTAACGTAATTTTTCACTTTTGCATTAAAAAATGAATTTTTTATGCTATTGTTTACTGGCGTCAATTATAGAATCTTCTGTATGGAGTAAAAGTGACAATTATTTCTATAAATCGGGTACTATAATAGGAAATCCAATTGGTGAATTTTGCGAATGTTGTATTCTTGATTGAAAGTGTTTGAGGAGTTATTTTTTGACATTGAGCTATTATTTGGTTGAGGTCCTCCTGATACATTTGAGCAAATATGGGCGAATTTATTTCGACGTTCGTTTCGATGCTGCCATAGGAGCTTAGATTATTTAAGTTAAAGGATCCAATTGTTGTCCAATAACTATCTATGACAGCCGTTTTTCCGTGCAATATTGAACTATTCCACTCGTACAATTCTATATCGTAACTAAGAAGTTTGGAATAAAGATAGCAAGTTGCTCTTCTTGTCATGGGAAGATCTGATATTCCGGATAGAATTAATCTAATTCTAACCTTGTTCTTGGCTGCTTTTTTCAAGGCTTGAGTTATTCTTCTACCAGGAAGAAAATAACTTCCCATTATTGTTATTTCTTCTTTGGCATTGCCAATTGATTTTATGTAAGCATTACTGATTTCGTTTTTTCTTTTTAACCAGTCATTTTGAAGAATACGAACTAAGATGTCTTCCTGAAGATGAAAAACAGATTTTATTTTTTGACTGTACAGCCGTCTCTTTTTGAGAAAAATTGCTTTACACAGTTCCTGGATGGGTTTTGCAATTTCTCCGTTTAATTGAACTGCATAATCTAGCCAAGGCGCTTCGGTTGGGGTTCCATGATATTTATCAGCAATATTAATTCCACCTATCAGAGCGACCTTAGAATCTGCAACTACTATTTTTTGATGTAATCTACGACCCAGATAAAAGGTATAAGCGGAAAATAATGGGGCAAAAAAACGAACGTTAATGCCGCTTTGTTCCAAATCATTTCTAATTTTTGAAGGAAACGATAAGGAACCCAATCCATCTAATATAAGATATATTTTAACTTGACGGGAAGCGGCTTCTTTTAGTGCATTTATTATCCTGTTTCCTGTTGCATCATTTTCAAAAAGATAAACTTGGATATGGATTTCATATTCTGAATTGTAGATAATACTTTCCAAACGGGAAAAATAATCTTCACCGCTGCGTACAAGAGCAATGTTTTCAGATACAACATTGGAATTTTTATTATGCGGCATGGTCTTTTTTCAAATGTACTTCTTTTATCAAAATAAATTCTAAAATATTCTCTGTGTCCAACGTCCCTATGAGTTTGTTGTTTTCCATGATGAGCATTAGGGTTTCTTTGTTTTTGTACATGTCTTCAAAGACATTTTCTAATGCCGAATCAGCATCAAGAAAAATCAAATTCGGGTCCATTATATTAGCGATTGTTTCATTTTCTCCTTTTTTAGCTAATGCCATAATAATTTGATCCCGGTTTAGTGTACCTACGGGAATTGTATTATCGGTTACTAAAAAATTCTTGTTTTGACTGTCAAGTAACAAATCAATAGCTGTTTTTAGTTTTTCATGAGCGTCAATTTCAGGATATTGGCGCATCAAGACATCTCTAACTTTATAGCCTGTCAATACGTGTTTTGACTCTATAGAATCAGACTCGACTTGGGCTCCTATAACGACAAAAATCCCAATGAACACTAAAAAGGGATTGTATAAAAAACCTAGAAGAATAAAACCAACCGCTATGAATTGGCCTATTCGAGCAGCGATTTTGGTAGCAACATTTCTTTGTAGTTTGAAGGACAGCAATGCACGTAAAACTCTTCCTCCATCCATAGGGAAAGCCGGTATCAAATTAAAAAGTGCCAACCAAAAATTGACGATAAAGAAATTGAGAAAAAAATTATCTGCATTTACCCCTTTTGATAGTTCTGTCATTAATTGATTTGAATCATTTGGGATGGTAATAAAAAATCCGGTGATGAACGCCAAAGTTATATTTACAAGTGGACCTGCAAATGCAACCACTAATTCTTCGACTGGTTTTTCAGGAATTCTATCGAGCCTGGCTAACCCGCCAATAGGAAGCAGTGTGATGTCTTTTGTAACTATATTATATTTTTTAGCGGCTAAAGCATGTCCTAATTCGTGCAAAAAAACAGTAACAAATACACTTAAAATAAAAAGAACGGACCATAGAATTTGTGTTGGATTTTGACCATTTTTATAGTTTACAAAAACAATGAATAGAATAAGCAGAGAGAATGTCCAGTGAAGATACAATCCTATGCCCGCTATTTTTCCGAGTTTTAATGATCCTTTCATTTTTTTTTTTTTTTTATGAAATTGTTCTGTAATACATTTGAACAAGGAGAGTATAATTATTTTTCAACAGTTAATTTTTTAGTTTATAGTGTTGATTATCAGTAAATAACATACTAAGTTACGAAAAAAAAACAACTTTTAAATATAAATTAAACAGGATATTATTCATAGATTTAATAGAGAAAAGCGAAAAAATATAGGATTTTTTTTATCTGATTTCATTTTTGCAAACGCTATTGTAGGCCCATTCATTTAAGTTTGCGATTGTTGTGCTTGCAATGCCATGCAGTACTTCCGCAGTCAAGTAGGATTGATGTCCTGTGATTAAAACGTTTGGATTTGAATTGAGCTTTAGGAACAACTCATCATTTATGGGAGTGCCGGTATGATCTTTGAAAAATATTTCTTTTTCATGCTCATACACATCTAAACCGGCCGCAGCAATAATTCCGTTATTTAAAGCTTTTAGTAAATCAGCGGTATTTACGATACTGCCATTAGCGGTATTAATCAAAATAACTTCTTTGCGCATCATTGCAAAAGTAGTTTTGTTAAAGAGGTTATTTGTTTTACTGTTTAGTGAACAATGTATGGATATGACATCTGAATTTGCACACAAATCATTAAATGTAGTGTAGAAAATATTAGTTTCAAGTTTCAATTCCTCATCTTTTATTGGATCAAAAGCTAAAATTTTACAGCCAAAACCATGCATAATTTTTGCGAATGCACTTCCCGTTTTTCCGGTACCAATTATGCCTATTGTTTTTCCATGCAAATTAAAACCGACTAAATGATCCAGTCTATAATCACCCAGCTGCATCATTTTTTGACCTAATATCAGTTTTCTGTTCAAAGCCAATAATAGGGCTGTGGCATGTTCGGCAACAGCAATTGCAGAAGGTATATATGGGACATTGGCAACCTTAATTCCCAAGGCATGCGCTTTGTGCATGTCAATATAATCAGAACTTTTGGAGCGCAAAGCAATATATTTTACGTCTAAAGCATGTAATTTTTCCAGTACTGATGCTGATGCATCATCTGAAGTGAAAATTGAAATGGCATCAAATCCTTTTGCCATTTTTACCGTACTTTCATTTAGCGTTAGTTCGGTATAAGCCAAATCTAGTTTACCATGCAACGCTTTTTCAATAAATGGCTTATCAAAACCAGATATACTGTAAATTAATGTTTTCATTGCATCGTTTTTCGGGTTCAAAAATTTAGTTGACTGCACTACAACTTTTTCAGGATTGTCAAAGTTCTATTTGTTTTTCCAGCGACTTAATGATGGTAAAATAGTTATGGCTTTCTGAATAGTATATATCGGAAGCTTTAATTTCTTCATTTGTGTAGATACGATATCTTTCATGTCTTCTAAAGTCATGTTTGGTTTTGTGAACGTACCATCATCGTAACAATATTTACAATACAAATCATTCTTCAAGCCGTTTTTCTCTTTTCCTTTTACTTCTTCATTTGCAAGCGGCAATCCGCAACTTTGACATAATACGATATTTTCCATAATTCTTTATTTTGAAGGTTAAACCAATAGGTGTTTTATTATTGTCATTTGCGTTAGCTCTTCTTCCCACTATAAACAGAGGCTTTCAACAGTTTCATAGGTTTTAATATTCTTGCTTCAGCAAAATCGACTCTTCCTAAATTTAACTCAAAAACTCAGTTGAATTTCGGAGACTATAATTTCAGGATCAAGTCGTATTGGAGTTTTAATGGCATTCGAGATCAAACACACATTTTTACTCATTTCCAGAATCTGTTTGACTCTTTCCGGTTTTTGAGAATAGGGGATGACTACTTTTGGTTTTAATACAATTTCAATTATAAAGTATTTTCCTCTAATAATTTCAACAGTGCATATCGATTTGCTTTCATAACTTATAAATTCAAGATTAGAATTTTCGGCAATGGTCAAAAAAGTACTCATTAGACAGCTATTTATTTTTGCAATTAATAAGTGCTCAGGTGTCCACATACCTTCCGTTCCATTCGAATATTCTGGAGGTGTCACCATTTCAATTTCCTTTGGCAAAATAGTGGAACTTAAAATTCCTTTTGTTTTGCCTGTCCATTTTAGATTTACTTCGTAAGTATGCATGATGCGATAGTTTTAATGAAAATTCAAACAGATAAAAATTATTGAGCTACAAATCCGCCATCAACCGTCATGGCATGACCGGTCACGAAAGAGGCTTCGTCAGAGCACATCCATACCACTGCATTGGCTATTTCTTCCGGAAGGCCAAAACGTCCCATGGGTTCTAAACCTGTAAATTGCTCTATAGCTTCTTTTGTTTTTCCGGTAAGTCGATCAATCATTGGGGTTTGTATAACACCGGGACAAACCGCATTAACGCGGATTCCAAGTTTGGCGTATTCTAAAGCGGTGGTTTTTGTTAACCCAACGACCCCATGCTTTGATGCCACATAAGCCGGTAAACCTGCAAAACCAATTAGCCCGGCTACAGAAGCACAGTTTACTATTGCTCCTTTTCCTTGTTTCAGTAGTTCTGGAATTTCATGTTTCATGCAAAGCCAAATTCCTTTTAGATTGACACCTATGGTTTTGTCCCAGTTTTGTTCTGTGCACTCTAATGTATTGGCTTGGGTTCCTTCGATTCCTGCATTATTGAAAGCATAGTCCAATCTACCAAAAGCCGCAATAGCTTCGGCAACCATTGCTTTTACTTCCTCCGCTTTTGAAACATCGCATTTGATAAAAATTGCCTCACTTCCCAATTCTTTGATGAGGTCTACTATTTCATCGTTTTCTTTCCAGTCCACAACCGCTACTTTGGCCCCTTTTTTTGCGAAAGCAAGTGCAGTGGCTCTCCCAATCCCGGATGCACCTCCCGTAACCAGCGCCACTTTATCTTTAAAAATTGTTTCCATGACTTAATGTGTTTAGCATTTCGTTGCGTTTTTCTTCGTGTTTGGATTCCGCTTTCAAAATATTTTCTATGCCACTTATCAAAGCATCAGGAGTGAAGGATATACTATTGATGCCTTTTTCTACTAAAAATTGAGCAAATTCAGGAATGTCACTTGGAGCTTGACCGCACAATCCCACTTCAATTTTGTTTCTCTTGGCAGCGCGGATCGTTTCTGAGATCAAATGTTTGACCGCTGGGTTTTGTTCGCTAAATAAATAACTTACCAACGAGGAATCACGGTCGAGTCCCAGCGTAAGTTGAGTCAGGTCATTAGAACCAATTGAAAATCCATCAAATAGTTTTGCGAATTCATTTGCTAATATCACATTACTTGGAATTTCAATCATTACATATACTTCTAATCCGTTTTCTCCTTGAACTAAACCATTTGCTTTCATTTCGTCTAATACTTTTTTGCCTTCTTCAATGGTTCTGCAAAAAGGAATCATCAATTTCACATTATCAAGTCCCATTTCATTCCGCACTTTTTTCATTGCTTCACATTCTAGGGCAAAACCTTTTCGATAAAAATCGCTGTAATATCGGGATGCACCCCGAAAGCCAATCATGGGGTTTTCCTCAACTGGTTCAAAGTATTTTCCGCCTATTAGATTCGCATATTCATTGCTTTTAAAATCGCTCATCCGCACAATGACCTCCTTAGGATAAAAAGCCGCTGCGACAATAGAAACGGCTTCGGCGAGTTTATCAACAAAATAATTTTTACCATCGTCATAGTCTTTCGTTAATGCTGCTATTTCTGACTGAACGGATGCGTCACTTATTTTTTCAGGTTCACAAAGTGCCAAGGGATGAATTTTTATGGTATTAGAAATAGCAAATTCGACACGCATTAATCCAATACCGTTAGTGGGATAATAACTTAATTCAAAAGCCCGTTCGGGGTCGGCAAGAATCAGCATTGGGTTCGTAACAGGTACTGCTAACAGGCTGAAATCATGTTCTTTTATTTCCCATTTTAATTCGCCATCGTACACGTTTCCTTCCTTTCCTTCTGCACAAGACACGGTTATTTGCTGACCATTTTTTATCACTGAAGTTGCATTTCCGGATCCCAAAACAGCAACAGTTCCCAGTTCGCGGGCTACTATTGCCGCATGACTGGTACGTCCGCCTTTGTTGGTAATTATGGCCGAAGCTTTTTTCATTATTGGATCCCAATCCGGATTGGTAAAGTCAGTCACTAAAATTTCACCATCAAGTAACTGATCCCCCTCGTTGGTATTAGTCAGGATTCGGGCTTTGCCTGTCGCAATTTTGTCACCAAGGGCAATTCCTTTGGTCAACAGCGTACCCTTTTCTTTGAGTTGGTAAACTTCTCTTACCTGTTTATTCTCCTTAGCATGAACAGTTTCCGGACGTGCCTGAACGATATAAAGTTGGTTATTCAAAGCGTCTTTTGCCCATTCGATATCCATTGCTTTATCATAGTGTTTTTCTATTTGGTAGCACCATTGCCCTAGCTGAATTACTTCTTTATCGGTTAATGAAAATTGGTTTTGCTTTTCCAACGAGGTTTCTGTATTGATAATTGTATTTTCTGCTGATTCAGTATTTGATTTTTCGGCATAAATCATCGTGAATTCTTTTCTTCCACAGTGTCTTTTTATGATGGGATTCAAATTTGCCTTTTCTAAAATAGGTTTAAAGACCATCCATTCGTCAGGAGTAACAGTTCCCTGAACAATATTTTCACCAAGCCCCCAAATACTGTTTATTATAATTGCATTCTGAAATCCCGTGTCCGGATCGATGGTAAAGGCCACACCAGAAGCCGCTTTGTCACTTCGCACCATTTGTTGTACTCCTACAGAAATGGCAATATCCAAATTTGCAAACCCCATATCATGGCGGTATTTTATTGCCCGGTCTGTAAACAGCGATGCAAAGCAACGATGTATCGCATCCATGACTTGATTGTCACCGCTAATATTCAGGAACGATTGCATTTGTCCTGCGAAACTCGCTGATGGTAAATCTTCTGAAGTAGCGCTACTGCGCACTGCAACACCAAGATTATTCATTCCGGATTGTTTACTTAGTGATTGATAAGCCCTATGGATTTCATCGTATATTTCGCTGGGAATGGGTGCCGATAAAATAAGAGCTCTTGCTTTCTCACCAATTGGCGAAAGATTTGAATATTCTTTTGTATCTAATATAAATAGTAAATCATTGAGCGGTTTTTCTAACTTATTTTGTTTACGAAATAGGCGATAGGCTTTAGCAGTCAAAGCAAATCCGTTAGGAATATTGATCCCTTTTGGATTGAGTTGATTGTACATTTCACCCAAAGACGCATTTTTACCGCCCACTTTATCAATGGCGGTAATGCTGATTTCGTTGAAAAACAAGATGTATTTATACTTTTCCATTCAGATGATATTAAATAATAGTAAACCATTATTTTGGCTAAATAAGACAATAGAAAAATTTTTGTGACAGGCTTTTTTTTAGTTTTTAAAAAATTAAAAACAAGTTGTCCAAGCGTACTTTTGTATTAAAAGCCGGTTTTAGAGCTAAGATGAAAGAGTAGTAGGATTTCTCTTTTTGATGTATCTTATTCTAGTAAATTTAATCAAATAATGTTTTTGCAGGTACAAAATACGATGTTTTTTTGAAATTAACTATGTGTTAAACAATCAATTATGATTTGATTGGAATTTTTGACCGTTGTCGGATTTTTAGGTTCAGTCATCGATTTTTTTTGAATTTTATGAAAAAATAAATTCAGATTCTGGAGGTTTTATTTTTATCAGAAATAATAATTTAATAGGACTGTCCGCTTTGCGGATTTTTTTTTCTTTAGGCCACAGATTTATAAGTCTAATTCACTTTTCGCTAATCTGTGGAAATCCTTTAAATCTGTGGCCAAAAATTTTGTTTGGAATTAGTTGTGGATAGTCTTATAATTTAAAAGGCAATGCAACTTTTTCTGAATTGACTTTAAGATGGGAATTCCGCGAAATATTTTTTTGGACAAAAAATTAGTGTTACTTGGTAGAGAATATCTTGCTGTGCTTTGAGTGCATTACATTTCAATTACAATAATATCAATACTTGCACCTAGCTCCATTAAGTCTTTGGTAATGCTTTTTACGAACTCAGTTGGTCCGCATACATAAAAATGCTGCCCGAAGTCGGATATATGATCAATTAGGTAGGAACGATCAATTCTTCGTCCTCTAAAACCCAAAACGTTTTCACGGGTGAACAGTTTGATAAAATTGTCTTTAAGCATCTCCTGCAACTCGTCTTGCATAATGACATCTTCGGAGGTTTTGTTGCTGTATATTAGGCTGTTGCCTTCAATCCGATTTTTATGATACAAATCACGGAAAATTGAAATAAAGGGGGTGATTCCCGCACCACCAGCAATAAAAACGCCTGGGCCTTTGTATTGAATTGCCCCAAAAACATCGTGCAGAATCAATTCGGCACCTGCATTCGTTCGGCCTAACATATTGGTTACGCCTTGATGATCTCTATAGATCTTGATCATAAATTCGAGATAGTCCTGTTCTCTCAGGCAGGTAAAGGTAAAAGGCCGTAATTGATTCTTCCATAATGGGAGATTTACGGAAACTTCGGTTGCCTGACCTGGTATAAAATCAAAGCCTGCAGGTTTTTCAACTGTAAAGCATTTTACATCGTGGGTAATGTAAACCGCTTTTATCACTTTAACAATATGAGTATCCATAATAATTGGTTTAAATTTTATTATTAACCGTGTTTATGGTATTTAAATTTTTGTTTGGGTCAAATATTTATTGGGATAAAAACCACTACATAAATTTACTTAAAAAAATAGAAAAATGATTATTTTTTTTAATATGTATTTGATTTTTAGGTTTTTGTAAGTTTGTTTTTGTTGCGTTCGAGACAGTTTTAGGGAACTGAAAAGCTATTTTTGCACCCGAAAAAAAAACATATTTATAAAGTTACAGTAAACGGAAAGATGGAATTTTAAATGTAACAAGAACTAAAATCAACGTTTTATATATTTTAGCTCTTGTTGAATAGAAATAATTTACTCTTTATTCCATAAGCTTTTTTAACTCAGCCATAGTGATAGGTTTTACCAGATAATTACTAACGGCATCGTAAGTTTTGGCTTTTTCGATATCCGCTGGATCGACAGAACTGGTCATTATGTAAATCGTGATAGGATTTGCATGTGGAATTTTTATAAACTCGTCCAGAAATTGCCATCCATCCCATATTGGCATATTCAAATCCAAAAGGATCAAATCAGGAAGTTTCTCATCAGCAATAATAATGGCTTTTAGTTTATCAAATGCTTCTTTTCCATTTCTAAAAATCATGAAGCTTTCGCAAAAGTTAGCAATTTCCATTATTCTTTTTGTTCCAAAAACAAAAATAGGGTCGTCATCAATAATACAGGCAATGTCAATTTTAGGCATATTTAAAATATAATTTAAAAGTTGTTCCTTTATCTAAGTCACTCGTGACTTTTATTTTGCCGCTGATGGCTTCAATTTGGTTTTTGGTAATAAAGAGACCTATACCACGAGCGTCTGAATTCCCATGAAATGTTTTGTACATTCCAAATAGTTTACCACTATGTTTTTTCAGGTCAATTCCCAGGCCATTATCCTCGATATGTAAAACTACAAAATCATTCTCTATTTCAGTATATAATTTTATAAACGCGGAACGTTTATCGGATTTATATTTCACAGCATTCGATAGGAAATTCAGTAAAATACTATCAACATAAGCTGAAATACCTAATATTTCCAGATTTGGATCTACTTCGTTATAAATGGTTACGTTTGAAATTTTCGCAAGAGCATTAATACTATTAATGGACGTTTTTAAAGATTTTTGTAGATTGATAGTTATTAGGTTTTCACTTATTGTAGTGTTCATTAATACTACCTCGTTAAGATGTCCAATCGTTTCTTTTAAATTTTTTGAAGCACCATCTAATAATTGGACAATTTCGTTTTCTGCGTATGTTGGGTTTTCATATAGCAGCAAATCGAGCATCATAGCTATATTTCCGGAATGTGATCTAAGATTATGTGAAACAATATGAGCGAAATTTTTTAACCGCTCATTTTGGTCTTTAGTTACGTGGAGCAGAGATTGTATCTCATTTTCAGCTTTTTTAATTATGCTGATATCGACCGCAATTCCTAAATACCCAATTATAATGTCTCTATTTTTTACAGCTGTAACGGTTAGTTGCACCGGGAACTGACTACCGTCTTTTTTTACATAGGTCCATTCTCGCGTTTCAAATTCACCATTATTTGCTGCGTGGGTAAAAACATTAAAGCCTTCTATTTTACAGTTATTTTCAGAACTTAGCTCTATTCCTCTGGCTATAATTTCTTCTTTCAGATGAATGGCTTCCGGTGTTTTTAAAAAAATAATTTCCTCCTTTAGGTACCCCAATAGATTTTCTGCGCCAACATTGAAAGTGGTAATAATTCCATTAACATCAGTCTCAATAATTGAAACCTGAGTGCTGGCATCAAAAATACCCTGAATCTTAGATAATGCGTGTTCCAGTTCTTTTTCTGCTCTTTTTTGGGCAGTTATATCTATTATCTGTGAAATAAAATATATAGGTTTATTGTCTTCGTCTCTTACAAGAGAAGCGGCCAAAATGATAGAAACAATACTTCCATCTTTACAGAGGTATCTTTTTTCCATATGATAGAAACTTCTTTTCCCATCAATAAGTTCCTGGAGCAAGTTGAGGTCCGTATCTAAGTCATCTGGATGGGTAATATCCTGAAAAGTAAGTAGCATCAATTCCTCTTCATTATATCCAACTATCTCACATAGACTTTTATTTACTTTGAGCCATTGTCCAGATTCATTAAGTAAAGCCATTCCTATAGCTGCACTTTCAAAGTTTCCTCTAAAAGCTTCTTCGCTGATGCGGAGTTGTTCTTCGGTCTTTTTTCTGGCTGTGATATCGGTGGTGTACATTATTAATCCTCCTACTGTTCCATTATCGGTATACCAGGGTTTAACTTCCCATTTTAACCAATGGAATGTACCGTCGCTTCGAACAAATTTATCTTCATCTCTTTTTTTCGTTATTCCGCTTAGACATTCACGATGAATTTGCTTCCATTCTTCCCCGATTTCCGGGAATATTTCATAATGTGATTTGCCTATTATGGTTTTGTCTTGTAGTCCGTAATCATCTCTCCATTTTTCCGATGAAGCTAAGTAGCATAAGTTCGTATCAAACATAGCTATTGCCGTAGGGGTTTGTTCGATAAAAAGCTTGTTTCGTTCAAAGGTTTTCTTGTATTCAGTGATGTCTGAATGAGTGCCGTACATCATTAACGGTAAACCTTCTTCAGTCCAACTGATAACTTTTCCACGGTCTAAAACCCATATCCATTCGCCATTTTTATGTTTCATTCTACATTCACAATTGTAGAACTCTGATTTTTTTTCGAAACAGTTATTTAGCTTTTCACCGGAAGTAATCAAATCATCAGGATGAGCCAGATCGATCCAGGTTTGAATGCTTATGGGTTCCAGTTCTTCGAGCGTGTATCCTATAATTTCTGCCCAACGTTTATTAAAATGGGCTTCTCCCGTTTGTACATTCCATTCCCAAGTACCGGAATTTGTGCCTTCGAGTACACTTTGCAGTTTCTCTTTTTCCTGAATCAAGGCCAATTTGGCTTCTTTTTCAGTATGAATATCTTGAAATGTACCATATATTCTGGTGCATACACCATTAGAAAACTCTGTTTGACCTATAGATCTTATCCATCGCGTATTATTTTCAGCAGTTACTATTTGCAACTTATGGTCAAATGGGGCGCCTTCACTAATAGCTAATCCCACAGAAGCTATTATTTGAGCTCTACTATCGCCTTCTTTGTAAAAATTTATTGCAGTATCTAAATTGGGCTCGTAATCAGCGCCAACTTCGTGAATTTCTTTGGTTACTGGACTCCAATGTAACGTTTGAGAGATTAAATCCACTTCCCAGTATCCTATACGGGCTGCGGAATTACAGTTTTTTAAGAATTCTTCTTGCTTTTTTAGGTGTGTTATATCGGTATGGGCACCAAGCATTCTGATTGCTTTCCCGTTTTGATCCCGTATGGCTTTCCCGCTACATTTTATCCAAACCGTAGTCCCATTTTTATGTTTGTATCGGGCTATTTGCTCGTATAAATGACTGGGGTTTTCGCAATGTTTGATAAAATTTTCGGTTGCTTTTTTTAAATCATCGGTGTGAATAATGTCCTGCCAAGATGCAGACTTATGAGGCATTTCTAGAGGATCATAGCCTAGTGTTGTCCAAAATTTAGGATTCATCCATTCTTCTTCAGGTTTTTCTAAATCCCAATACCATAGTCCATCTAATGCGGATTCCTGAATGAAATCAAAAATAGAATTGTCTATTTTGATAAGTTCGTATAATTCTTTTTTGAGGTAGCTCATCCGTTTTGAACAAATAGTTATTGAATCAAAAATAGATTTATTTTTCCTATTCACAAATTTTTTTAACTTTTGAAAAGCACAAAAAAGGTAGAATTGTAGTACAAAAGATAACTGTTTAAAAAAAAGTGTTTCGCTTTAAAGAGTTATTGCATTGAAGAAAAAAACAAGAATGAGATTTTTGTGTGAAAGTTTATTCTTTTATCTAATGTTAATTTTAGAGTCAAGAATCCACAAATTTAAGTTTGATTTTAGTTTTTATCATATAAAATGGGATTAAGACTCCAATTATTCAAAAAAAAAATTATTTTTGTACGTACACCTTCTTAAAGCGGGAAGTGCTATAAATTTGTTAGCTAATAATCAAAAGGTATTTAAACGGATTTGAATTCATATTTAATGAAATTTAAAAGAATAACCACCCAAATTAATGAAAAAAATCCCGTTACCTACAAATGAATCTGACAGATTAACTGCCCTTGAAAGTTATTCAATTATGGATACTTTGCCTGAAAAAGAGTATGACGCAATAACACAACTGGCCTCCTACATTTGCGGAACACCAATAGCTTTAGTCAGTTTATTGGATAAAGAAAGACAGTGGTTTAAATCAAGTGTTGGATTAGGAGCGTCCGAAACTCCGAGAGAGATTTCGTTTTGCCAATATGCCATCATGGGAGAGGAAGTCTATGAAGTTACAAATGCTTCAGAGAATAAATTATTTGCTGATAATCCTCTGGTAACTGGCAATCCTGACATTCGATTCTATGCGGGAGCACCTCTAAAAGATTCAGATGGTTTTAATTTAGGATCGCTGTGCGTTATTGATACAGTACCTAGGACCTTGAATGCAGAACAAAAAAATGCTTTAAAACTACTAGCAAACCAAGTCGTTTTATTATTGCAATTGCGAAAAAAGAATGCGGATTTAAATACTACCCAAAAGGAATTTCAGAATTTTATAGATTTGTCAAAGGATTTGGTTTGCATTGCAAATGTGAATGGAATGTTTTTTAAAGTAAATCCTGCTTTTTCGAATGTATTAGGATATTCAAAAGAAGAATTAGAAGGGACGCCTTTTGTTGATTTTGTTCATCCGGATGATTTAGATAAAACTTATAAAGAAGTTGCTAAATTAGCAGAAGGACACAAAACAATCAGTTTTGAAAATCGGTACCGCTGTAAAAATGGCGAATATATAGTGTTAAGCTGGAACACCTCTCCAGATCCTGTTTCTGGAAATTTATATTGTATTGCCAGGGACATGACTATAGAATATCAGCAAAAAGAGAAATTGGTTAAAACTAGTAGCGAATTATCGGCAATTCTTAATTCTACTGATTTTTCAATAATATCCTCTGATCTAGATGGAACGATTAAAGAATTCAATAGAGGTGCGGAGATATTACTTGGATATAAATCAGAAGAAGTAATAGGAAAGACCAGTCCATCTATTTTTCACTTATGGGATGAAGTTGTTAAACGAACAGAAGATTTATCAATAGAGTTTGGAAAAGATCTAGCACCTGGATACGATACATTTGTATTCAAAGCGAGAGAATTAGGAGTTGCAGACTCTAATGAGTGGACTTATGTGAGGAAAGACGGTAGTCTGGTCCCAATAGTTTTATCAGTTACAGGAATAAAGAATAGTGAAGGTGAACTGACAGGTTATTTAGGTATATCTAAGGATATTACTAAAGAAAAAGAAATAGAGCTGAATTTATTAAACAGCAATAAATTATTAGACGAATCGCAAAGTATTGCTAAAACGGGGAGTTGGAAATTTGATTTAGTCACGAAGGATTTAGTTTGGTCAAAAGGAAATTATAAAATTTTTGAATTTGAAGAGTTACCTGCGAATAAATTATACGACGCCTATCGAAAGATACTTCGTCCAGAAGTCTTGGTACGTTTGGACAAGGCGATAGAAAAAAGCATAACTACTGGGCAGGATTTTGAGTTTATGAACAGTATTGATTTTAGTGATAACAGAGTTAAACATATTTTGACACTAGGCCAAGTTATTAAAAATGAATTTGGACAGGTAATTGGTGCCCAGGGAAGTACTCAGGATATTACTGAAAAAATGATCGCTGAACAAAATTTAATAAAGAGTAATAAATTATTAGATGAATCGCAAAGTATTGCTAAAATTGGAAGTTGGAAATTTAATTTAATTACAAAAGATCTTATGCTGTCTAAAGGGCACTACAGCATCTTTGAATTAGATGGTGTTCCTGCAGACCAATTGTATAAATCGTATCGCAATAGAATACATTATGACGATTTAACGACACTGGATGAGTTTGATGAAAATGTTATAAAAACAGGGGAAGATTATAAAACGAATTATCGAATTTTATTTCCTGATAATAGGATAAAATACATATCCGAAATAGGTCAACCGTTTAAAAATGGAAAAGGGGAAGTGATTGGACTTCAGGGATCTATATTAGATGTTACTGAAAAAACCCTTGCAGAGCAAAAGATTGCTGAAAAAGCAAAAGAAATAAATGATATCAGATCCGCATTAGATGAGTCTACAATTGTAACAATTACAGATCAAAAAGGAGTAATCACTTTTGTAAACGACAAGTTTTGCTCTATTTCTAAATATTCAAAAGAAGAACTTATTGGGCAATATCACTACGTTGACAACCCAGAGTACCAATTAAATCAATTTATAAAGAACATTTGGAAAACAATTGCCAATGGCAAAGTATGGAAGGGAGATATAAAAAATAGAGCAAAAGACGGATCCCATTATTGGGTAAATTCAACTATTGTTCCATTTTTGGATAATGAGGGGAAACCGTATCAATATATAGCTATAAGCTCAGATGTTACGGAACAGAAATTAGCCAAAGAAAATTTAGATAATGCCCTGGTAGACCTTGAAAAAACGAATAAAGAATTAGATCAATTTGCTTATATTGTTTCACATGATCTTAAGGCACCCTTGCGTGCCATAAACAATCTTTCAGAATGGATTGTCGAGGATATGCCTGAAATGCCTGAGGCTGTAAATTCTAATTTTGGATTGTTACGCGGTCGAATTATGCGTATGGAGAATTTAATTAATGGCGTATTAGAATATTCCCGTATTGGTAGGACAAAAATTGAAAAACAAGATACTGACTTGAAAATTATGTTACATCAGATTGTTGATTCAATTGTTCCAACCGAAGGATTTGAAATTTACATTGCTGACAACATTCCTGAAATAAAAATTGCAAGAATATTGTTTCAACAGTTGTTCAGTAATCTAATAAGTAATAGCGTAAAGTATAATGACAAGCCAATAGGAAAAATAGAATGTTTCTATGAATCTTTGCCTGATTTCCACCAGTTCACCGTAAAAGATAATGGACCCGGAATTGCGGAAGAATACCATAAAAAGGTATTTAAAGTTTTTCAAACCATTGAAGCACGTGACAAAAAAGAAAGTACCGGTATTGGATTGTCAATTGTTCAAAAGATAATTGACGAAGCGGGAGGAACCATTCGCATAGAATCGGAAGAGGGTAAAGGGGCAAGTTTTATTTTTACAATTCCTAAAGAAATTTAGATGGAAGAGTCAGCTAAAAGTTGTCAGGAAGAGTTATCAGCACTAAAAAAAGAGTATGAAGACTTTGTCTATATTGTTTCTCATGACATAAAAACACCCATGAGAGCTATCTCTAACATAACAACATGGATTGAAGATGATCTAGGTCCTGATGCTGGTGCAGATATTTTAAATAATTTCACATTATTAAAAAATAGGGTAGGACGTCTTGAAAATATGTTGAATGCTTTACTGGAACTATCAAGAGTCAACAGAACCGAAATGGAACTGTACGAAGTTAATTTTCCTAAGATGGTGGAGGAATGTATCGCTAGTCTGGATAATGGAGTAAATGTTAAGTTTCACGTAAATTATAATTTGTCCAATGAAAACTGCATTACCTTGGGGAAAAAATTGAATAAGGTTGTTTTTAATTTGCTAGACAATGCGGTTCGATTTCACGATAAAGAAATCAAAAATGTGTTTGTGGATGTCCGTGAAAATGAAAGCGATTATGAAATAAAAATAAGTGATGATGGTCCCGGTATAGCGGAAGAAGTGAGAAATAAGATTTTCGCTATTTTTTATACCGTCAATTCAAAAGACGTTTTAGATTCGACAGGAGCAGGGTTAACAATTAGCAGCAAAATAGTAGAAATGGTTGGTGGAAAAATTTACTACACGCCAGGAATAAATAATGGTTCAATTTTTCAGATTAATTGGCCAAAAATAATAAGCTTAAAAAATTAAATTATGATACAAAAATTGGTGAATATCTTATTAGTAGAAGACGATGAGGTTGATGTAATGAATGTGAAAAGAGCCTTTTCAAAAAATAATATAAAAAATGAACTTTTTGTTGCCGGTAACGGAGTCGAAGCCCTAGATATGCTGCGTACATCAATTGTTCCTTTGCCAAGAATTATTATTTTGGACATTAATATGCCAAAAATGAATGGGATTGAATTTCTTAAAAATTTAAGAGATGATGAAAATCTTAAAAACATATCTGTCTTTGTCATGACTACTTCTAATGAAGATAGTGATAAGATTAATGCTTACAATCTTAATGTTGCGGGATACATTTTGAAACCATTGTCTTTTGAAAAATTTATTACTTCAGTTGCTACACTAAAGAATTTTTGGTCATTATGTGAGATGTAAAATTTTAAACAATATAATCTATGGTAGGTGCAAACATATTATTAGTGGATACTTGTAAAACTTATTTCGAAAATGCTGCAAAAGCATTTTCTGAAATCGGTATCCAGGCTACTTTACGTTTTGCAAAGAACGACATCGAAGCATGGTCAATGCTTAAAGGAGATGATAAATTATTGCCAATACCAAAAATTATGTTGATTGATATTAATGCTGAAGGATTAAACGGCATTGATTTAATAAATAAGATTAGACTTGATTTTGAACTAAAATCGATTTTAATATTCGTGGTCAGCGATGTAAATAACAGTGAAAATAAACGTGCTGCTTTAAACTTGAATATCGCAGGATATATGCATAAGCCATTTGAAAAAGGAGAAATGATCGATTTTTTTTCAACTTTGAATGATTATTGGAATAGTATAGAATTTTCAAGCTAAAATAAATTTAAACATGGCTGTTACTTTAAAAATATTAATAATTGATGACGACAAAGTCGATACGGTAACCATAATTCGTTCGATATCACATTCGGGAATTATTGCTGATGTTGAAAGTGCTTTTTCGGCTCGAGATGGAATAGAAAAGATTAAGTCAGTTAATTATGATTTGATCTTTTTAGATTATATGATGCCGGATAGTGACGGAATTTCATTTCTGAAAAAACTAAGAGATTTAGATATAGAAACTCCAGTTATTTTTGTGACTTCGCAAGGGGATGAAAAAATTGCAAGTCAGGCTATATTAGGAGGCGCGTCAGATTATATCCCAAAAACATTATTGACTCCTGACGGTGTTTCGCAAAGTATTAGAAACGCACTTAAACTACACGAAAGTCTTATCCTTCGTAAAAAGACGGAGGTAGCTTTAAAACTAAATGCAAAAAGACTTTTTGAAGCGCAACAACTAGCAAAAATAGGAAGCTGGGAAATTAATCTAAAGGACGGTGAAGTATTTATTTCGGATCAATTCTATTCTATTTTTGAAATCGAGAATGATAATAGGCCGACGATTGACCTGTTAAAATCACGGTTGATTAATGCGACTGATGTCCTACTTTTTGAAAAGAACCTTAACTACGTTAAAGAAAATAATTCAGAAGTACAGTTTACCCACAGTTTAATCAGTAAAAACGGTACAATCAAATATATCAACGAATATATAAAATGCTTGAATGGAGAACAGAATGAACCACTCAAAATTTTAGGGACTATTCAAGATGTCAGTGATCAAAAGGAAATAGAAAGAGAATTAATAAAAGCAAGAGATTTAGCAGAACAATCAACTCGCGTAAAAGAGCAGTTTCTGACTAATATGAGTCATGAAATTCGTACGCCAATGAATGGAATTCTGGGATTTGCAAAAATTCTGGATGGCACTAATTTAGATGACGAACAAAAGCAAAGTGTCAATGCTATAAAGAGAGCAGGTAAGAATTTAATGATTGTCATTAATGATATCCTAGATTTCTCTAAAATTGAAGCTGATAAAATGATATTTGAAGAAGTAGATTTTTCTTTGTCTCAAAATATAAAAGCAGTAATTGAGCTACTTTCTCCAATTGCAAACGATAAAAAAATAAAATTAATTTTTAACATTGACAACACAATAGATAATTTTTTGATTGGAGATCCTACAAGATTGTCCCAAATTTTAATCAATTTGATTGGAAATGCCTTGAAATTTACGGATAAAGGGTATGTTGAATTAATTGTTTCTCAGTTGAAAGAATCAGAAACGGAAAGTTTTTTAGAATTTGCAATAATTGATACCGGAGTAGGTATTCCTCACGATAAAATCGATTCAATTTTTGAAAGTTTTAATCAGGCGTCAAATGAAACAACAAGAAAATTTGGAGGGACAGGTCTAGGGCTTACCATAACCCGCAGACTTATTGAATTGCAGGGAGGTTCAATTGCAGTAGAAAGTGAAATTGATAAAGGAAGTAAATTTTCATTTTTAATTCAATTTAAAAAGGCGCAAAAAGGAATTGTTAAAACGGTGAAATTAAAGAAAGAGAAGATAAATCCTGATTTCCTGAAAAATACTAATATCCTTTTAGTCGAAGATAATGAACTCAACCAACTTTTAGCGGTTAAAGTTTTTGCGAAATTTGATAAAACAATTGATATTGCCGATAATGGAAAAATTGCAATTGATAAAATAGAGAAAAACAGCTATGACATCATTTTGATGGATATTCAAATGCCGGAAATGGACGGTATTGAATTAACCAAGTACATACGAACACACTTTGGAGCGAAATCAAAAACACCAATAATTGCATTAACTGCGCATGCCACTTCAATTGAAGAAAAACGTTGCCTAGATAATGGGATGAATGATTATCTATCTAAGCCATTTGATTTTAATGAATTAATTGAAAAAATATATCATAATTTAATGAATGCTAATAATAACAGTTTTATTGACGAACCAAATCAGGAAATAAATACCCCAAAACTTGTAGATTTTACCTATTTAAATGAATTTGCCGAGGGTGACGCGGCTTTTATTCAAAAGATGGTAGATTTGTTTATGCAAAATCTCCCTTTGGCTTTAGAAATAATATTGAATTCAAACCAAACGGATGATATTAAAATTTTAAAAGCTGAAATTCATAAATTGAAATCGTCAATCACTTTGTTAGGAATTGTACCTGCATCTAAAAGTATTGAAATCATTGAAAATGAAATCGAAGTAAATCCTTTCGGTGAGAAGCGAAAAGAAGAAGTTGAAAAGTTTAATGACATCTGCCAGCAGGTTTTTGCAGAATTGGAAATGCGATGTGGTTATGCCAATAAATAGAGGAGTTATAAATTGATATTTAAATACAATTTTAAGAGTTTTTAATCAACATGTTTTCTTTAAAAAAAACAATTATTTTAAGTTACACCTGTTTAATTTTGCTTTAAAAAAATAATAGTAAAAAATGAAAATATTAATTGCTGAGGATGATGAGATGATGTTAAAAACCATGGAGTTTAAACTAAGTCGCGAAGGATATAAAGTCATTTCATGTAGTGATGGCAAAGAAGCATTAGAAAAAATAGTCTCGGAAAATCCCGATTTAATTATTTCCGACATAGAGATGCCGTTTGCTTCAGGTCTTGATATAGTAAATAAAGTAAAAATCGAATTGAAACTGGATATTCCAATCATTATTTTGTCTGCCGTAGGTTTAGAAAAAACGGTGTTGAAAGCTTTTGAATTAGGTACAGATGATTTTATAACCAAGCCATTTAGTCCAAACGAATTGATAGTAAGGATTAAGCGATTGTTGATGAGATAAATAATAATCAAATCTGCCCATACGTTGCGAGTTTTGATGTTCACGAGTTCTAACAAATACTCAGTAATATTAATGTGTTTAATAGTAAATATCTAAAACAATATTTCCTTTAGAGTTGTCAATTATTTTTTCAATTCGGGAATAATAGATATCATTTACCATAGGACAACCAAAACTGTAACCTATTGGTTTATCTTGTTCTTCATAAGGCAATTTTTGATTTTTATGCAACACAATGTTTCGTACTTCTGCATTGTTGTTTGTAGCATCTAATCCATATAATTTGTAGGCTTTACCGTATTGTCCATAGTAGCTATTCCCTACAGAATATTTGCCTAATGAAGTACAAAGGGAATTATTTTCATTACTGAATTTTAATTTCCCCTCCGGATCAATTCTTGAACCAAAACCTTGAGCAACTAAACCCTGATCAATTATTTTATCATTTTTTAAGTCATAAATGAAAAATCTGTTTTTTCCAGACATGATTTCCATATCGATAAAAAAAGCAATTTCATTATTATAATTTGGATTTGTGCGGACTAAATCCTTTATAATATTAACATGTTTTAAAAGCTTTTCTTCTATTGAATTATCTGACTCAGAAATTGTAGAAGTTGTATTCCCCAAACTTTTTGATGAAATTGTTAAGCTCAATAATAATGTTCCAATTAAAATTAAAGCAAAAATGATTCTTCTCATTTTGTTGTTTTTTAGATAGACGTAAAGTTTTTGTAGATTAATGCTAACTTCTTGCGGCTGTGATGATTTCGGGGAATATTGGCCGTGTTTTATTACTTTACAAAGATATAAAAAAAGCAATTAATCCAACAAACATGACTTTTTTAGAATGCTCTAATTGCAAGTAACTTTCAGTTGTTGATATTGAACAGATCGAGATTCTAAGTTTGAAACTCACTCATATCCGGGTAACTGACAGCTGTTTTCTAGCTTTTTTAAAGTGATTTTCATAAAATGACAATTATTATTGTAAACTGTTAAATTTTGATACAAAAACGATAAAGTAAGAGGAGTAACATAAAAATAAATTTAAATAATTTAGGGCAAATAGTTTGCAGCGACGAACAAAAAAAAAGGAATGACAGCCAAAATTTTAGAACTATATTTGCGGCCTTGGTATTTACGCTGAGATCGATACGATTTTTTTTATAATGAGGATGAATGAAATAGATAATAACAGTGCAATTACTTCAGAAGAAATTGACAAGTGCATCGCTATTTTGGCACAATTGAATACAAATACAGACCAAATATTTGATATTCCTGCAGACCAAAGAATTGCTTTGATTAAAGCGGCAGGTCAGTTTTCCAGACCGAATCGCGATGAGTTTTCACGCAGAGTTAAGGATGGTAAACTTGCAACCAAACGCAAAATGGAAAAGAGGGACAAAACGGCCCGTAAGGAAACAGGAATACGCCATGCGCGTGAAGCGAGTGTTTTTGTTGCACCAAAATTGCTGGCCATGAATGATTTGGCTAATAAAGAACAACTAGAATTAGAGACACCCAGAAATTGTTATGTCTGTAAAACGGAGTTTACTAAATTGCATCACTTTTATGATACCATGTGTACCGATTGTGGCGATTTTAATTATGCAAAACGTTTTCAAACTGCTGATGTAAAAGGACAAATTGCGGTTATAACAGGTTCTCGATTAAAAATAGGATATCATATCACATTAATGCTTTTGCGAGGAGGAGCAACAGTTATTGCAACCACTCGGTTTCCGGTGGATTCGGCTTTGCGTTTTGCTAAGGAAGATGATTTCATTGAGTGGGGGCATCGTTTAAAGATACATGGATTGGATTTACGTCATATTCCGAGTGTCGAGATTTTTTGCAATTTTATTGAGCAAAAATACGAACGTTTAGATATTCTAATCAATAATGCGGCGCAAACGGTGCGACGGCCAGCCGGATTCTATACCCATTTAATGGAAAACGAAGAGCGCCTAATAGCGTCTTTGCCAAAATACGCACAGGATTTATTACTGGATCATACCGATTGTTTGGAGGAATTAAAAGTGTTGACTGCTGGAGTTTCGTCTAATCAAAATATGCCGGTAACCTGGCATGGACCGGAACCGGGAATAGGATTAAGAGCTTCTGCCAAATTATCTCAGATTCCTTATAGTTTTGATAATACACTGGTGGCGAATGAAGTTTTCCCGAAAGGGGAGTTGGATGCTGATTTGCAACAAGTAGATTTGAGAAAGACCAACAGCTGGCGTTTAAAGCTGGGGCAAATAGAAACGACGGAAATGATTGAAGTGCAGCTTGTGAATTCGGTAGCGCCTTTTGTATTGTGTAACCGACTTTCTGAAGTAATGAAAAAAGACAATACCGGACAAAAACACATCATTAATGTGTCAGCAATGGAAGGGAAGTTTCATCGTTTCTTTAAAGAAGCTAGACATCCTCATACTAATATGGCCAAAGCAGCTCTCAATATGCTTACCCATACCGCAGCAGGAGAACTGGCGAAAGTCGGGATTTTCATGAATGCAGTAGATACCGGTTGGGTAACAGATGAAGATCCAGCAGAATTAGCCAAGAAGAAACAGGAACTGGAAGATTTTCAACCGCCACTAGATATTGTTGATGGCGCGGCGCGGGTTATGGATCCGTTGTTTGACGGAATTAATACAGGAAAACACTGGAGCGGAAAATTCTTAAAAGATTACAATCCTATTCCTTGGTAATATTCATGAGTTCATAAAGATCACCGATATCCCCGCGAGGTTAAACCCTTTTTTGAAGGAGAATTCGGTCACAATAATAATTTGCTATGCAAGGTTATTGAGTCCTCCATTTGGCATTTCACGGCTTATACTTTTAGAAGTAAAAAAAGAAGGTTAAATGTTGTTAAAGTGTAATTAAGCAGAACTGTACAGTAAAAGCATCATCCGCGTCTGTCCAACAATTAACCTTCTTTTTTATTTCTTTTAATCTTGTTGTTTTGCGTGTATCTAATTTTATTTTTCAAACGTTTCTGTTAGAGTTGGCGAAACATGAATTTTTAAAAAAGTATTAATTTTTCGGTTGTGGGTCAGGCGCAAAGTTAGCATGCACCAATTTCCATTTTCCTCCTTGCTTAACATACACACGCGTTGATTTGGCACGATTTGTTTTGGTTTCTCCGTCTTTGTTTTTTGAAACACCGGCAAAATTGTAAGTAAGAATGGCTGTATCTCCGTAAACCTGTACTTTGGAGTTCAACATTTCTGCTGCTACAACACGATTTGGATCTTTTCCACCAGGTTCAGATAATCTCATCGCCATGGACTTGCCATCAAGACGCGTAGAATAATCCGCATTAAATTCGGTGTAATCATCTGCGATGTTTTTAAACTGCTCCGCAATATTTCCCGGATCAGTCATTTCAGCTGCCCATTGGGCTTTAACAATGTTAATAATTTCATCAGCCGTTTGCTGATTTGCCTGCGCGCAAATAGTGTATGGCATAAGAGCCACACCAAAAATCATAATGAATCTAGTAATTAAATTTTTCATTTTATTTTGCATTTAGTTTATGCCTACTCTATTCGGTTTTCGGCTCCCCCTTTTTATTATTTTGCAGGAATACATTTTTATATCCTTTACAAGTATCTTGAAATTTTTTTTTGTTGAAATATGGTAGGTTGGCAATTGATATGACTATTTAAAAGTACTTCAGATAGAAAGTCAACTAACAGCGTTATGCTATCTACGGAGTGCACAATGATTTTTATTGAGAACCATCAGCAATCATTTGATTACAAAAGCCATTTTTCAGTAAATAGCTTGTTCCTCGCAAGCGGTTTTAAACAGTTCTTTTAATGTATTGGCACACACCTTCATAGTGACATCGGAAGTATGCGAATGCTAGGAATATTGGTTTATATGCGCAATTTTTTGCAGTGTACGGTAATTTTGCAAGCTGAGGGCATTCCTTCGCATTTTAAATTAAGAAGGCGAGAGTGACTTGATAACGTGGGATAAATAAAACGAGTTTTGAATCACGAGCAATTTTATCCTTTGGAAGCCATTGCTTCACCATAAGAGTCGTAATATTCTCTATGCTCATATAATTTACCATCTCTGAAATAGAATGCCATAGCCCAATCGCCAGAATAAGGGGTTCCTGTTTTCTTGGATTTTGCATCCCAGTGTCCAAGGGCAACTACCTTATCGCCTTCTCCAATAAGTTCCCTCACCTCAAATTTGGGAAAATCCTTATTTGCATAAATAAGCCTAAAAAATTCTTCCACTCCTTTTTTTCCGTTGTAAACCTGTGCATAAGGCAGTATCTCTGTGGGTCCAGGACAGGTCCATATAATATCATCGGTAACAAGGTCGAGAATAGCTGGAACATTACCTTGCCCGAAATAGTCATAGACGGCTTGGGCAATCTTTTTATTTGTCATTACTGTTGTATCCATTTTTGATAGTTTTATAGTTTGAAATATGTCTCAGATAAATTGCAGGCGACGTTTGCGCTACTTATATCGATTGCTTTGCCCAATACTTCAGATGCAAAAAAAGATTAAATTTATCAGAGTATTGCAGGCTAATTTTTCTTCTAGTCATGCAAATAAAAAAGATGTAAAAGAAGTCATTATTATGTGCTTGAAAAACAGTCCAACTAGGGTATAACGTTGCCATGTCTTTTTTACAATTATTTACATAGGGCGGATAAGAAAGAACTAAAGTACTACTTTATTTGTGATAAATAAAATATAAAACACTGATATTTAGTAGTATAGTTATTTTATAGGGATTCCACTAAAGCAGCTTTTTAGAAATTGTTTCCAGAAATTACAGGGTCCACGAAAATACCTATAGGTTGGCAGTGAAAATATTTTGAGGCGAAAGCCGCTTTGAATATGTTTACTCATACCGCTGCAGGAGAATTAGCAAAAGCCGGTATATTTATGAATGCGGTGGATACGGGTTGGGTAACCGATGAAGATCCAGCAGAATTAGCTAAAAAGAAACAAGAATTAGAGGACTTTCAACCTCCTTTAGATATTGTTGACGGTGCCGCACGGGTTATGGACCCGTTGTTTGAAGGAATTAATACTGGAAACATTGGTGTGGGAAATTCTTAAAAGATACAATCATATTCGTCGGTAATAATCAAGATTTCCTATAAAAAAAGAATAAAACCCAAATAATCGTTTCAACCAATGCACGACTAAAGTAGCGTTTATTTATAGAATATTTGTGAGTTATGGCTTAGATGCAAATTTCATTTCTTTTTTTAACAAATATTTTTCGGTTATAATAATGATTGTAATTCCGGCAATATAAGTCAGTAAATCGATCCATGAGAATGAAGTTCCAATAACCGTTTTGACAATTTGTGAATTTTCTAAGCTTAGCTTTTCTACAATATTTAAAAATTGAAGAAATTCAATAGTAAAGCAGATAATTAAAACGAATAGTGCAACGTTTAAAACGGGCAATTTGAGAAATGATTTTAAAAAACAATACATTAGAATAACAACCAAAACATCTCCAAGATATGGCCTAATAAAATCATCGTGGATAAATAGGGCAATCAAAATTTCAATAAAAAAAATTAAACCAGCGAAAGCAAAGTAGTTTTTGTTAAATGTCAGCATGATATTTATTTGGTTCATAAGACAAAAAGCCATTTTAAAAAAATAAAATGGCATTTTGTTATCTTTAGCTAGATCCTTTTTAATAGACGGTTCGTTGTTTATAATTTGATACTTTTCTCGTGACCCAATTCGGAATATCGAATTGAAAAATCATGTGTTTTAAGATTTGATTGCAATTGCGCAAATTCGCCATCATTGGTCCAAATTATATTAATTTCCTCATCAGTAGTTTCCTTAAAGGCTACTGTACCTGAAAATGCCTTTGAAGTATTTCTTAATCGAATAATTTCTAACTGTTTGGTCACTACTTCTTTTTTTAGACCGTCTTCAATATCTTTTAAACTTAAGGTAGTTCTATTAATTTCTTTATGCCCATCTTTTCCCGCTTTTTCAACTGCTTCGTAATCATTTGCTCCAGCAAAAATATCTAAATACCATATTTGAGGAATCCCCGGCATAAACATTTGAATAGCTCTGGCCAAGAGTAGTTTTTGCTCATTTTCACCTAAAGCACTAAAATAAGTGGCATTGACTTGATAGTAAGAGATTTTTTTACCTTCTGCTCCATAAAGATTTTTTACTTTACCACCACGTTCTATAATAAGATCCATCATTTCTGAAATTTCCTCATCATCTAAAAGTCCCTTATGATAAACGCCGTTTACCTCTTTGCCTTTTAAATCCAATACTGGAATACCATCATGACATCCAAGCATATTAACAGTTTTGAATCCTTTAGTAATGATTTCTTTTGCCCAAGTCATTAGCGCTTTATTGGTGCCTTTTTCGATTGCATGAATAGTGAGGCCGGGAAGAAAAAAATCATAAATAGCATAACCTTCGTCAGCAACTTCATCATGAAGATGCAATCCGAACTCCGCATGGATTTCAGGAAGTAGTACTAAATTATTCTTTTTTGCGATTTCATTAATTTTTGCTAAATAATCCCAAGTCCCCGGCTTGTTAAAAAAGTTGGTTTCTCCTATTTCTTTGTGTAAATAGGCAAATGCATCCAATCTCAAAATCTGGCCGCCATAACTTGCTACCTTGGCTAACACTTCTTCATAAAATTCCCAGACTAATGGCGATTTTGCATTGACATCCATTTGACCTAAATAGGTGCGATTTCTATTCAGTATCTGCAGTACATCTGCTTTAAACGAAGACTGATCGCCTAAATCTAAAGACTGTAAATCTTGGTTTTCGTCAATAGCCCTGTTTGCTTTTTCGCAAATCTGAACTGCGTTTTCCGTACTTAAATTCGCTATAGATTTTAAATCTGCTGTCGAAATTTTTTGATAGGTGACTTTTTGGTAAAATGTATTCCAATATGGTTTTTCTTTTCCATCAGGAAATAAAACTTTTAAAATAGGAAGGCCTGATTTGCGCATAAAAAGCTTGTCCAAAAAATCTTTTTTAGGAACAATTACTCCATCTTCGTTAAGGTCCCCGTTGCCTTGCCAGAATTCGTTCCAGTCGATAAAAAAGTCTTTAAATTTAGATTGATCACCATTTTTAATTAAATCTTTAAATTGCGGTGAAGCAACAGATAAATGATTTAAAACAATGTCAAACTTCAACATAATATTTAATTCACGTAAAGCCAGCAGATCTTTTTTTGAAACCAATTCTTCATTAATGTCATAATTTATAATCGAAAAGCCTCGATCTAAGTCACTATTAAAAAAGGTAGGTAAAACATAAAAAAGCGAAAATGTATTTTTAAACTGTGGCATTTTTAACATGGTAACAATATCGCTCAAATTGGTTCCCATGCTATCTGGATATGCATTTAGCATTACTCCATTACTAATGTTAGAAGTATTTTTCTTATCGGAATTTAATTCTGTCATTTTTTCTGATTATAGTTGTGGTTTGAAATTTCAGTTTGTTTTTTTGATGCTGATGTGCAATGATCTACTATTAAAAAAAGGTTAGGACTAAATTAATATTTTTTTCGGTTTGATACTAATTTTTAAATACTAGACCCACTTTAAGTGGGCCGAAAAGGAAATCATGTCAAACTCCTGTCGAACTAAACCTTCGGTTGTGCTAATCGGATTTTAACTACTTTGCTAATATAATTAAAAATAAGTAATGTATTGTATAGCTAAATCTTCGCTTAAGGGGGTTTTGTATTCACAGTATCGCTAAAAAGTTTAGTCAAAAAAAATCGCCTCGTAAAATATCGGGACGATTTTTTTTTGTTCTTAATAGTAATATTGAATTTCAAATATTCTTTTTTGAAACCAGTTTGTTTTTGGGCTTAAACCAATTTTTAATTTTTGCTAAATGCTAAAAAATCCTTTTGATCGTTGCGTTCTATAACCTCCCTTAATTTGATATAACTGGCAGATTCATTAATAATTTCCCAATCATCTATTATTTCCACAAAATGAATTGGGGTTGTAAAAGTAATGTCGAATTTAAAATTAGATAAAGTGTCGATATAGCCATTTGTATCTGTAATTGACCATGTTCCTTTATATGTATTTGTTCCTTCAGTGGCTATTAATTCGTTATTTGCTCCAAAACTAAAATTAAATGAATCGAAATTAATTGTTTCATTGAGATTGGAATCCCAATAAAAAGTTATTTTCAAAGTTCCTTCGGTAACAATAATAGTAACATTATTTTGGTTAGCTATTGGTGTTATACCCTTTAAGTAATTACCTGTATTAAAATCATTTGCTGGTGGTGGGCAAGTTGCATTAATTTTAATAATGATTAATACGGGCTTTAAACTGAATTGTCGTAGTGTTTTCATAGCAAATAAATTAAAGGATTAAATTTTAATATATTTTACATAAATAACCAGTAGTCCTATTAAATTTACGAATTAATAATGATTTATTTGTTAAAATTACAGGGTATTTTTTAGTGATATTACTTTTCTTAGCCTTATCGTTAAGACACACTATCAATACGCTCTACCGATGAACGGGACATTATTTTGATTTCCAATGCTGTAGGACTTAAATTTATTTATATGATTATTGGCAATCATTTTAATAATGAACGAGGGCAACAGCTTATCAATTATTAAAAACAGTTTGTTCATACGTCCGGGAATAATGATTTCTTTTCGGTTTAATAAGCCTTTAATGGCTATTGGTGCAACTTCTTCAGGATTCATTATTGATTGACGTGCCAGCCAGTTATTTGATTTATTGGTCATTATTATTGTTGCATTGGTATTCATGCCGCCTGGACAAATTACAGTTACATTTATTCCATCTGAACTCAATTCCCCGCGCAAGCTTTTCGAAAAAGAATAGATATAAGATTTAGTGGCGCCATACACTTGTTTTTTTGCCAAATAAAAGAAACTGCTAAGACTGCCTACATTTAAAATATGGGAGGGTTTATTCGTTTTCAACATGTCAAGAAACAAGCTGGTGAGTAGTGTAGTGACGATCACATTTAATTTTACTTGCTTTTGATAAAAATCGACATTTCCTTCGCTAAAAAACATGGTACTGCTTATCCCTACATTGTTGATAAGCATGTTAACAGAAAGCTGAAGTTCATGTACTTCTTTGAAAACCAAGAAACAATTCTCTTCTATAGAAAGGTCTTTTTCTATAGCAAGCACTTCAATTTCGTATTTTTGTTTTAATGATTCAGCGAAAGAATTAAGTTTGGATTTAGGCAATGCCACAAGAATTAAGTTCATTTTTCGCGATGCACATTCAATTGCCAATGCTTTTCCAAATCCTTCACTGGCACCAGTTATCAGGGTATATAAATTGTTACACATGACTTTGATTTTTTAAAAAGTGAATAGTTTGTTTTAATGCGTCTTCCAATGGAGTTATTTGGTAGCCCAACTCTTGGGTTGCTTTCTCGCTGGAAAATGTATAATTATTAAAAAGATAATCTATTGACTTAGTAGTAAAACGAGGATGATTTCCTGTGATTTTGTAATTCAATAGTTGTAAAAAAGCCAATCCTTTTAGGGTATTTTTTGAAAGTTGGATAATATGTTCGTTGCTGGAAGAAATGGTTCGAATTTGTTCAAAAAATTTCTGGTATGAAATATTGATTCCTCCCAAAATATATTTTTCGCCACTTTTTCCTTTTTCCATGGCCAATAAATGACCGTTTACGATATCATCTATAAAAGCGAAACAAACCTTGTAGGTACCCGGTGATGGAATAAAGGTGATTCTTTTTTTTAGGAAAAGTTTTATTACAGCATTAGCAGTAAGGGAATGAGAACTATTTCCAGGGCCGTAAATTTTTGATGGACTCACTACAACGGCGTTCATTCCCTCATTAGCATATTGAAAGATTATTTCTTCTCCCATTTTTTTAGATAAATCATAAACACTTTCAATCTTGGTAAGGCGAGTGTTTTTTTCGTTCAAAGGCTTATTAAGCGATGATCCAATGACGCCGCAAGTACTGGTGAAAAGTGATTTTTCTACACCTGTTTCTAAGGCTGCTTGCATTACATTACGGGTGCCTTCAACATTTACATTATAAAAAACAGTGGGGTCTTTTATACATAAACCCACTCTGGCCGCTGTATGATAAACTTGACGGCATCCCTTCATGGCAACCAGCAAGCTTTCTTTTTGCAGAATATCACCTTCAAAAAGAGTAATATTTGGATGTTGCAATATATTTTTTGCTGAAGCAGAACGAACAATTGCATGAACCTCATTTCCCATATCTGCAAGTGTATGAGCCAGATTATTGCCAACATATCCTGTGGCGCCTGTTATTAAAATTTTCATGACTTTGCTATTTTAAAGTTATTTAAATTCAATCGGTAAATATTAAGTTCATAAACCAATGAAAAACCAATGTGAAGAATAATGGCTGGCCATACCGCATCAAATATGATGCTTAAAACACAAACCAAAATTCCAAAAGGAATGCAAGCGCACATTTCTTTTTTGCTGTTAAAAATGTGTACTAAAACATAAAGGAACGTATTTGCCACAACGGCTAATGGAGCTCCAACCCAACTTATACTATCAAAAAGTAGAAATCCCCGGAACCATAATTCATAAGCAAGCAGAAATAAAGCCCGGATTATGAAATAGGAAATAAAGAAATCTGGGAATAAATGAGTAAGACTTTCAGGTAATCCCCGTTTTTTTTCATAGGCAGATTTACTTTGTTTGAATGCAAGGATTACCATTGCGATAAAAATCAGAAGGTATAGAAAGATTAAAATAGGATCAGGGGTTTTATTGCCTGCCAACACTTTTAAAATGGAATGTTTCAACAAAATTCCAGGAACAAGTCCAAGCACAATTATCCCTATGATATGGAACCCAATTAGTTTACCGGGTTTTGACGTCAATTCACCATGATCATTGATTAATCTGCTACTATTGTTGGTTTTGCCTATCCAACTTAGGACAAAAAAGAGAACATAGCTGATGATATAGATTATACTCTTTGTTGCTTGCATGACTGTTGTTTTATGGTTTAAGAATTATTTCTGCTGAATAGAAGGAATGGTCAATCTTAATTTTAGTGCAAATGCCCTCTTTGTAATAAAAGCAATTGCTGTTGCCATTGGGGAACTTCATTTTGTATCCTCCATCCTCCGTTTTTGTTATTTTGACAAAGCACTGCTGCCTGTCACAATACACAGAATTTGAAGTTATGGGCTCTTGAAAATACAGACTCAACAAGTTTGTGTAGACAGTAGGAAATGCAAGTTTTACCTTTTCTCCGTTTTCCAATACTTCATATTTATCTTCAACGAGCTTTGTTTGTTTGTCCAATTTTGTAGTGCCATTGGTTTTTCTGAACTGAGAGGAATAAATCAGTTTTCCATTTTCAAAAGTGGAAGACTCTCTTGTAAACAGTGTGATTGGTAAAATGACTTTGGTTTTTATTTCAGAAACCAATAATAGTTCTGATTTATTTCCGGTACTATTTTTTTCAATTCGCAACCAGCCTATGTCATTTCTCCCTTGCATTATTTTGTAATTCAGCTGCACGTTTTGGGCGATTGACACTATAGGCAAAAGCAACATAAGTCTGATTAGAAGACTGTCATAAATAGTATGGATGCTGACTTTCAAAAATTTACTTATTTTTGAATAGGTCTTGATCCACCTTTGGACTTTGTACTTTTTTAATAAAGTATAAATAATAAAAAGGATCATGATTTCTAAATATTAGTTTCCGGGAAATGTAAAATCTCCGAAGCCAAAATCACTCATTTCTATAGCTCCATATACAGTAACAGCCACTAAGCCAAGAGACAATATTAATCCTATGGTTTTCAATGTCGAAAATTTTTGCACTTTGATTTCTTTAAGTTGAGAGGTAGGAATGTTTACTGGATGATTCTTAATCACAAAAGTGGTTATGCTGTCATTTGCAGACTTTAATTCTGCCTTGGTAAATTTTGTGTCTTGTCTTATTTTATAATTTTCGCCGACAACTAATTGCGTTTCTTTCAAATCGATGGCTTTATAGGTATAGCAACTTTGGAATAAGAAAGAAATAATAATGAAGTAAATAATAGAATTTTTCATGATTTCTAGACTTTTAAATTCAGTCTCAAAATTATGACAAGAGAGAAAAGGAAGTGTCCAAGATTATCCAACTTACAAAAATCAGGACAAGTTATTGTAAATCAGGATAGTAAGGAAGTATGTTTTTCCTTAAACTCAGAAGGAGTAACATTGGTAAATTTCTTGAAAGCGGTATAAAACGTTGATTTAGAGTTAAATCCGCATTCTAATCCAATAGCGACTACTGTATAAGTCGAGTAATTTGATTTTATCAGGTATTTTTTTGCTTTTTCGACTCTCAAATAATTAATATAGTCCGAAAAATTGTATCCGCTTTCTTGATTAATTAAGTGAGATAATTTGCTTGTACTTATTTTCATTTCGGAAGCCAATTTTTCTAAACTAAATGTTGGATCACGAAACCTTTTATTTTTTTCGATGTAGGTTCTTATCTGTTGAAATTTATTTTCTTCTACATGGTTGCTGTTTGGAATACTACTTTTATTTTTCTCATCAACCGCAATTGTTTTTCTTAACTGAATGCGTTCCGTCATCAAAGAATAATTGTAAAAGCCTTGATAACTAATCCAATATAATAGCGAAGTACTGCTCAAGCGCAAAGGATAATAAATGAAAATTTGGGGATTCATTGTTTTGTCTAAATTTAATAAAATGGCACAAACCCACATAAGGATGACAATACTTCCAATAAACATGAAATTTTTCAGCCATTTCAAATTATCAAAAGCCAACACTTGCTGGTACAATTCTGAATATTTAAAAAGTATTAAAATTGCGTTTATAAAAAGATATATGGAGTAAGAAGCATTAACAATCTCTTCTATTTGTGCATATTTTGCAATAAAGAGACTTTTGTTTTCATTGTAGAAATAGGGAATAAGTACAATTCGTATTCCTACTTCCAAAATAAATAGGCCAAAGGATATGTAAACATAGGAAGAAACTTTTTTTTCAATCTTCAAGTAATGAATTAAAAAAATATAAAAAGAGGGAAAAATAAGTACATACCAGGGAATTTGTAATCTTTGAATAAAAAAAGGGGCATTTGTAAATAGAGTTTCCAATAAGCAAGCTTGAAGGTTATTGAGCATCAAAAAGGCAACCACAAGATTGAGGTATATAATAGATTTGTCTTTTCCGTTTTTGGAGAATTGAGTGGCAATTATAAAAATAATTCCTAGTAATACTCCTGAAATCATTAAAAAATTGAATATGTGTCTCATCTTTATTTTTTTAATAATCAACAGACCTTATTCATTTAATCGGTCTGTATTTTTTTCAGCGCGGTAATTATATTAAGATGGTAGTTTAAGTTGATGAATGATTGTTTGTTAGACATCAACATTGAATCCAAATAAGTAAAAAATATCAAATCATACAAGCATTGAGGTTTAAGTCAATGGATTTGATTATCTGCATCAAAAAATTGTAGGTAACAATATATTTTTAAATATCTAGAGTCGTAAATGAGTTTTTTTGATACAACTAATTTACAAAAATATCAAGTAATATATTAAATAGAATGACTTTATTAAATAGCATTAAGATGTAATATGTTGATTTTTAATATTTTAATTTTATTGAGGCTATTCAAAATTATAATTCATAAAAAATCCGACTTGCTTTTCACAAATCGGATTAATAGATAGGATATATTTAACTGATAGCCAAAAATAGGATTGGGACAAACCTTCCTATTGATTACTTGAAAATAATTCTGTTTTTTGAATTGATAACTTTACTGTAAAGTGTTTCAACAGCATAGTTTTTAATGAAATTAGGTATCTTTTTTAATTCGTTAATTTGGTTTAGAGTCGAGCGTTTGATTGCGCGTGACATTTTAATCAAATTATCGGTATTGTCTTCGATTTCTAAGGCTAATATTGATTGTAAGATTTCTTTTTTGATTGTGTGGCCAATCATGCCATGCGATGTAACGTCATCTAATTGCTCGAATTTTTCTGCGATTTTTAGATTTTGTAGACCTTGGTAACTATAATTCGGCTCTCTATGCAAAAATGTCTTCTTCAATTGTGAAATTAAGGAACTGTTAGCGTGTGCTGCTTCTTCAGTTTCCACTTTTATAAGAGAAAGTTTAACAGGTATATTTTTTTGGAAATGTAAAATAGTATTTATACTTCGGGTACTGGTTACTACTGCCGAATGGTGTTTTCTAAGGATTGATTTGTGTCCAGATATACCAAAGCTATGTTTGACGGATCCCTCAGTGCAGTACGCAAATAAAATGGAAGATTTACTTAATGGTTCAATACTTAGCAAGGTTTCATCAGAAAAAGTAATGCTGGCCTGAATAGAGGTGATGCCATTTATAAAAGTTACTCCATCAATATTTCCCTTAATTAAATTGGAATCTAAGGCTAATTTAAATTCGTTATTATTTGAATTTAAAACTCCTTTGAAGGAAGTTTCCAGTTCATTAAAAACTTTGTTAATGGTTCCGGCATTAAGATAAATATTTTTCATAAGGCATACTTTTAAATAATTAGAAAAAGAAAATAGACTCCGTTTATTTTAACTATTTTGATATATTCAAAGTACGTGATTAGACGAATTTTTTTTGTTACGAAATTATTTAGAAAAGTTTCATAATTAATTGATTAATAGATGTAATCAGATTTCCTGGTAGATTTTTACCAATAGAAGAATCCATAAAAAAATCCGACTTGCTTTCGCAAATCGGATTTATATTGTTTTGTGGAGATGCACTGCAGTGCATCTCTACGCGTTTTATGTCTATAAATGGATTACTTCGCCATAGGCATCAGCCACGGCTTCCATAACGGCTTCACTCATCGTTGGGTGCGGGTGAATTGATTTTAGGATTTCGTGTCCTGTAGTTTCCAGTTTACGTGCTACAACCGCCTCAGCAATCATATCCGTAACTCCGGCTCCAATCATGTGACAACCCAACCATTCGCCGTATTTGGCATCAAAGATTACTTTTACAAAACCATCTGGTGTTCCGGCAGCTTTCGCTTTTCCAGAAGCCGAGAACGGGAATTTACCAATCTTTAATTCATATCCTTTTTCTTTAGCTTGTTTTTCAGTTAAACCAACAGATGCTATTTCAGGAGTTGCGTAGGTACAACCTGGTACGTTTCCGTAATCGATAGGTTCTACGTGTAATCCTGCAATTTTTTCCACACAGTTGATTCCTTCGGCAGAAGCTACGTGAGCTAATGCTTGTCCTGGTGTAACATCACCAATGGCGTAATAACCCGGAATGTTAGTTTGGCTATAATCGTTTACTAAAATTTTATCTTTGTCAGTAGCGATACCCACTTCTTCAAGACCAATGTTCTCAATATTGGTTTTGATTCCAACTGCCGAAAGCAAGATTTCTGCTTCCAGAACTAATTCTCCTTTTGCTGTTTTTACAAATGCTTGTACACCTGCTCCAGTTGTGTCAATTCTTTCTACAGAAGAGCTGGTCATGATTTTGATTCCCGCTTTTTTCAAAGAACGTTCCATTTGTTTCGAAATGTCTTCGTCTTCAACAGGAACTACATTTGGCATGAATTCAACTATGGTAACATCAGTTCCCATGGAATTATAGAAATGTGCAAATTCTACTCCAATTGCTCCAGAACCTACGATTATCATCGATTTTGGTTGTGTTGCTAAAGTCATTGCTTGACGGTATCCTATTACTTTTACGCCATCTTGTGGCAAGTTAGGCAACTCACGAGAGCGTGCTCCAGTGGCAATGATGATATGGTCTGCTTCATATTCAGTAACTTTTGAATCTTTATCAGTAACATCAATTTTTTTTCCTGGTTTTAGCTTTCCAAAACCATCGATGACGTCAATTTTATTTTTTTTCATCAGGAATTGAACTCCTTTGCTCATTCCGTCTGCAACAGTTCTGCTGCGTTGTACTACCGCAGGAAAATCTTTGTCAAATGATGAAACAGTCAATCCGTAATCAGAAGCGTGTTTTAGATAATCAAAAACCTGAGCTGATTTCAGCAATGCTTTTGTTGGGATACAACCCCAGTTTAGACAAACTCCACCTAAGTTTTCTTTTTCAATTACGGCCACTTTAAAGCCTAATTGTGATGCTCTTATGGCGGTAACATATCCTCCAGGACCACTTCCTAAAACTATAATATCGTATTTCATTTCAAAGTTTTTTATTTGTTTTTTATTGGTAAAATGAATTCGTAAAAACTTATTTCATTTTGTGTTTTCTTATTTAATTGATTGGGCGAATTTAAGGATTTATTCTGTTTTGAGAAAGTTTCAAAGTAATAAAGTAATAAAGTAACAAATTTTCAGAAATTCACTATTATTTTAAATGTAATTACTTGAACTAACGGCTATGAAACCTTATCAATTAAAACTTTGTGCTATTTTCGCATAAACAAATAACCGAATCAAAAGTTAATTCGCTACTGAAAACTGGGAATCATACAAGTTCTTGTAATACCCACTTTCGCGGTTGATTAATTCCTGATGCGTTCCTTGTTCTACGATCAATCCTTTATCCATAACCACAATTTTGTCAGCGTTTACGATAGTTGCGAGACGGTGAGCAATAACTATAGAAGTTCTTCCTTCAGTAATAGTTTCGGTGGCTCGCTGAATCAATTCCTCAGAATAGGTATCGATTGAAGATGTCGCTTCATCCAGAATAAGTATACTTGGATTACTCACATAGGCTCTCAAAAACGCAATCAATTGGCGTTGTCCGGATGATAGCATTACACCGCGTTCTTTTACGTCAAAATCATAATTATCAGGCAAACTCATGATGAAATCGTGCACCCCAATTTTTTTGGCTGCAGCCAAAACTTGTTCACGAGAAATAGCGGGGTTATTTAATGTGATGTTATTGAAAATAGTATCAGCAAAAAGGAAAACATCCTGCAGAACCACCGCAATTTGATTGCGTAACGAACTTAAAGTATAATTCTCGATGTTGTGATTGTCAATATAAATAGAACCGCTGTTTATTTCGTAAAAACGGTTTAACAAGTTTATAATCGTTGATTTTCCTGCACCTGTAGAACCTACAATGGCAATGGTTTGACCGGCATTTACTTCAAGATGAATTCCTTTAATTACATCTTCTTCAGGAATATAACCAAAACGTACATTTTCAAATCTAATATCGCCTTTAAAAAGTGGCGCTTCAATTGTTCCTGTATCCTGAATTTGATCTTGAGTGTCCAAAATATCAAAAACACGATTGGCGGAAATCATCCCCAATTGCATCTCGTTAAATTTATCCGCGATTTGGCGCAATGGATTAAAAAGCATTCCTATGAACATTGTATAAGAAAACAAATCTCCAAAAGTGGTAAAATGATCACCGTTTAAGATTTTCATTCCGCCGTATAAAACGATAAAGCCTAATGTTAATGACGAAATAATATCAGCAATTGGAAAGAATATGGAGTTATAAAGAATGGTTTTTATCCAAGCTCTGTTGTGTTTATCATTGATTTCTTTGAATTTTTCGAACTCAATATCTTCCCTGTTAAAAAGTTGTACGATTTTCATTCCCGTCACTCGTTCCTGAACAAAGGAGTTCATATTAGCAATTTGCGTACGCACTTCCTCAAAAGCCACTTGCATTTTCTTTTGGAAAATTCGGGTGATGAAAACCAGAATTGGCATGGCAACAATTACAATCCAAGTCAAGGTCCAGTTCATGTAAAACATAAAAGCCAGTACCACAACCATTTTCATCAAGTCACTGATAATCATAAATAATCCCTGACTGAAAATTCGCGCAATCGATTCAATATCCGAGACCGAACGTGTCACCAGTTGTCCCACAGGAACCAGATCAAAATATTTCATTCTGAAACTTAGAATATGGCGAAATAGCTTGGTTCTAATGTCTTTCACAATGTCCTGCCCAAGCCAGTTGGCCCAATAAACAAAGAAAAATTGCGAAAATACTTCCATCAAAAGCACAATTCCCATCAAGATTACATACAGTAATAATCCATGCTGGTCTTGCGTTTTTATGTAGCCATCAACGGTTTGTTTTAATAAATAAGGACGCAAAGCCGCGAATACCGAAAGCGATATGGCAAAAATAATCACGCCATTAAAACGCCATTGATATGGTTTGGTGTATTGTAGTATTCGTTTGAATAATCGGGTATCAAATGCTTTTGCTTTCATATTTTTTCTTTAAGCCTTATGTTTTAGGCTTTAGGCATATTGCTTAAAGCTTATACCTAAAGCTATAAATAATCGTATTCTATTTCGGTTAAATACAAACCATGCGCCGGAACCGAAAAACCAGCTTTGTCTCTATTTTTACTTTTAATAATAGCATTAAAATCAGCTAATGTAATCTTGTGTAAACCAATATTTATCAAAGTACCCACAATGGCGCGAACCATATTCCGTAAAAAACGATTCGCCGAAATCGTAAAAATCAGTTTTTCGTTTTCTTGTTTCCAATAGGCTTCAAAAATCGTGCAATCAAATGTGTTTACATCGGTATTTACTTTAGAGAAACATTGAAAATCAGTATAATTAAACAATATTTCAGCGGCTTCGTTCATCAAATCCACATCTAGCGGCTGATGAAAATACAAACTTTGTTCTTGCAAAAAAGGATTTTTGAGTGTGTTGATGTGATATTCGTAGGTTCTTTTTGTAGCGTCAAAACGAGTGTGCGCTTCATCGTGAACGGGAATAATATCATAAACTGCAATGTCTTTTGGCAAGTAGGAGTTGAGCTTGTGTACCAGATTCGGAATGTCAAAAGGCGTTTCAAAATCAAAATGGGCGTACATTTTCTTGGCATGAACGCCAGTATCTGTTCGTCCCGCTCCCATTAGATTAATCTCGGTATTCAATATGGTAGAAACGGCCTTGCTCATCGTTTCCTGCACTGACGAAGCATTAGGTTGGTATTGCCAGCCATGATAATGAGTTCCGTTGTATGCTAATTTTATAAAATACCTCAAGTCAATTTTTTTGAAGCTACAAAGATACTTATAAATTTTTTTGCCACGAAGTCGCATAGGCGCAAAGTTTGTTAAGTTTCAATTTGATTTTTTATTTGGAATTCGAATGTTTAATTTTGCCATAAAATTCTAGCCCTGATAGTCCCGAAGTTTCGGGAAAAATCCGTTTCTGTTTTTCCTTTAAGACAGAAAAGATTGCGACGTATAGCAAGAAACGAGCAAAACGAACTGTCGAAGTAAATAGTTTCAAATTGCTTCGTGCCTCGCAATGATACCTAAATATGAAAAAAATTCTACTACTTTCCGATACGCATAGTTATATTGACGATACAATTTTAAAATATGTTGCCCAAGCTGACGAAGTTTGGCATGCAGGAGATATTGGCGATTTGGCTGTGACTGATGCGATAAAAAAACTAAAGCCGTTGCGATGTGTTTATGGTAACATTGATGACGCCAAAGCAAGATTGGAATTTCCGTTGCACAACCGTTTTATGTGCGAAGGAGTGGATGTGTGGATTACCCATATTGGCGGTTATCCGGGGAAATACAATTCAAATATTAAAGCGGAGATTGTTGCAAATCCTCCAAAATTATTTATTTGCGGACATTCGCATATTCTGAAAGTAATGTTCGATAAAAAACACAATCTGTTGCACATGAATCCAGGAGCAGCAGGAAAAAGTGGTTTTCATCAAGTGCGTACCATGTTGCGTTTTGTGATTGAAGGCGATAAAATAAAAGATTTGGAGATTATTGAAATCGAAAAAAAGCCGTAATTTATTTTAATGTACTACAGGAACTAAAATAGAAACTGATGTGCCAGAATCTAATTTTGAATTAATGGTCAAGTTTCCATGTAAATTATTAATCCGCGACCTAGTTTGATTAAGGCCAAAACCCTCGATAATTTCGAACTTATCAGTGTCAAAACCTTTTCCGTTGTCATGGATGTGAATGTGGATTGATTCATTATATTCGTGAATAGTCACCGTGCCTTTTTTTGCCTGACTGTGTTTAGTTATATTGTTTAAGAGTTCAGAAACAATAAAATACATTTTCATCTCGAAATCTTCATTATACCTAATTTTTGTGGGTACAGCACTGGAATATTTAAAATCTATTGCAGAGTTTGAATTTTTTTCGCATAAATCCTCGAGTGCATAAAATAAACCAAATCGTGCCAAAAGTGTCGGCATAAGCTCGTGAGATAAATCCCGTACTTTATCATGTGCTTCTTTTAATAGTACTTTAGTTTTTACTATTTCTTCCGGTGGTGTTTGGTTTTGTGAAGTGAAAACAGTCAAATGCAATCCTGCGGAAGACAATAAAGCGCTAATATTATCATGTAAAAAGGAGGCGATTTTTTTTCGCTCCGTTTCTTGACCGTTAATAGAGGCGTTTATGATATTTTCCTGAATTTTACTTTGAATATCTTTAAGTTTATTGTTTTGTTTTAGCCTCGTATTTTGAAAGAAAAAGTAAAAGAGAATGATTATCAAGATTAAAGAAGCTATTATTATAACGCTTATTTGTTTATTTTTATATTGTCGTTCAATCAATACTTGTTGGCTTGTCTGATATTTAGCTTCGATATTATCGATCTCTCTTTTATATTGATCTAATTCGAGATTTATGCCGGCTACATTCACTTTTTTGAGCTTTTCTTGATTATTGAGTTCAGCAGAAATGGTATTGTAAGTAGCCAGGTTTTCATAAGCTTGTTGATACTGACCATTTTTTAATAAAAATTTAGAATACTCAAGATGTGAAAATGACAAATCAGATTTCTCTTTTCCTTTATTTCCTAGTCTAATGGCATTTTTAAAAAAAAGATTTGCTGTTTCACGTTCCATTTTATGACCGTAATACATTCCGTTAAGCATATTTAAGGCTACTATCGTGCTTTCGTCACCATGTTTTTTATGATGTTTATTAATGAATTGTAAATAGGGGTAACCATTATCAAAACGTCCAATATCAAAATAGGCCCAAGTGATGTTGAGTTTTGTAAAAACAATTTGACTTGAATCCTTTATTTTTGTACTGTATTCCAGAGCTTTTTTATAATAAAAAATTCCTTTTTCATACTGTTTTTTGTCAAAGCAATAGATGTTTCCCAGATTATTATAGAGCCAATTTCTTAGTTGGTAATTTTTGGTTTTATTAGCGTACACTAGGCCCTTATTATAGTAAAAAAAAGCTTTGTCAAATTCAGACATTTCATCAAAATTTGCCCCAATAGTGTTGTAGATCGTGGCAATTAGATTATCATCTTTAATGGTAATAGCATAATGCAACGCAATTCTGGATTTAACCAGTGATTTTTCAAACTTGTCCTCTTTCATATATTGGCAAGCCTCTTTTGCTAAAAAAGTAATTTTTTCTTTAGAGGGTATTTTTTCTTTAGCCTCTATGCAAGTACTGAAAAGATTCAGTAATAAAAGAAACAAAAAAATGATTCGGTTTTGTTGTGACATAAAAAGGGATATCTATCTGCAAGGATGTTAATTATGGTTCAAACTTCTTATTTTTTTAAATTAAAAATAAATAATTTTTTCTAATAATTCGAATATGACTTAAAACCCATGATTATTACATTTTTTTATTTGAAGAGAAATGTGTTTTTGATTTTAAAAAACAGTTAAAACAAGAGCTCATGATTTAATCAAGTTGTTTTTAATAGCGTATTTTACTAAGCTGATTGTGTTTTTTAGTTTTAGTTTTTTCATTATATTTTTGCGATGGGTTTCTACTGTATTTATACTTATATACAATTGTTCGCTGATTTCTTTACCACTGTATTCTAATGAGATTAATGTAATGATTTCTACTTCTCGTCCCGTCAATAGAGAATTTATGGTAGGAATTAAATTATTTAATTTTGGATTGTCTTTGGTTACATTATTGAATATTTTTTCTCTTACGATTTCACTGAAATATTCTTCACCTCTATAGACAGCCTGAATAGCTTCGACAATATTTTCTCCTGCACATTGCTTAGTAAGATAGCTGCTTGCACCCAATTTCATAATTTCTTTTATTAACTTCAAATCATCGTAACTGGAGAGAATTATTACTTTGCAGGGGAAACCTTTTTCGGCAAATTCTTTAATGACTGCTATGCCGTCTTTCAGTGGCATGTTTATGTCCAGAATAAGAACGTCAGTTTTGTTTTGAGTGACTTCGTTATAAAGGTCAGCGCCGTTTAAAGAGAACCCAACCACTTCAAAGTTTGGAATGGTTTGCAGCAACGAGCTAATACCGTGTATTAGTATTTGATGGTCGTCGGCCAGATGGATTCTTATTTTTGGCATCATATATTTTTTGCTATAATCAAATTTATAAAAAAATCATTAACATTTCATTTAATAAGATTTTTATTATTTTTAAAACATCAAGATTTATTATAAGACACAAAAAAACCCGAATTGTTACATTCGGGTTTCCTTCGCACTAATAAACTAAGTTTATAGGTTTACCTCAATCTGTCCACAGATTTTACAAGATCTTCATCCTTCTTGATGGCTTTATTAGCTAAAACTAATAACACGATAGTCAAGATAGGTAGAAACATCCCAATACCTTTCTCCGAAACCATTTGTGTTTCTCCAGATAGATTTAGTGAACGATATACAAACAATCCTAATAAAATCAAATTTAATATGATGTTCAATCTGCCAATAACAAATTGATTTTGTCTTTTTTTATAGGAAACAATACTTAATACAGAAAGCGTAGTACTTAGCCCCAATATTATAACATAAAATTGGTCTTGCATAAAATAATAATCGCTGCCATCCTTCATTGTCCATAGAGGAATAAAAAAAGGTAGTATTCCTGTAACTACGAAAGCAATAAATAAATAGATGGTCTGAATTCTTTGTATCATGATTTCAATTTGTTTTACAAAAATATATTTTTCTTTTTAATAAATACTATTGCATGATTAAATTTTATTCGTATTATTGCATAACAATACCGTAAGCACTTCATACTGCGGTTGATTCAAAATAAAATAGTTTACTACCTATCTTTAGATTTTCCAAATTAATTAAATTCAAAGAACATTCATGTTTGATATTTCTGCATTAAAAGAAATGAAGCTATCTGAGCTTCAAGAAATAGCTAAGTCAGCTAAAACCATAAAGTTTAACGGTGTAAAAAAAGAGACTTTAATTAGTCATATTTTAGAGCATCAGACCGCTAGCGTTGATACAACATTAGAGAAAAATAAGGAAAGCAACGTTGTTTCAATTGTTGATAAAAGGCAAGAAGAAACAGTTGAGGATGATAAGCCAAAAAGAGTGAGGATTGTTCCTGTAAAAAAAGTAGCTATTCAAAGAAATCCAACAATTTCTAGTACAGAACTGGAAGAAACTCCGAACGAATTTACTGCGCCTGTTGAAGTAAGCACTCCCGAAGCGAATGTTGCTGCAACGGATAGTTCTGAAAGTAGTGTAACAACGGAAACTGAAAATAAAGCGCCTAAAATTGTTAAATTCAGTAAATCAGCTTACGAGAAGAAAATTGCTTTAAAAAAGGATAAAGAAGAAGTAAAGGAAACAGCGAAAGAAACTGAAGCAATTACCGATTCAGCAACTGAGGAAAATGGCGAAGTTCCAGCACCAATAAAAAAAATAAATCCAAATCAATTACATAAGCAGAATCCCAATCAAAATACAAACCCAAACCAAAATACGAACGGAAATGGGAACGGAAATGGGAACGGAAATGGGAATGGAAATCAAAATCCAAACTTTAAAAACAAGAAAAGCAATTTTAAAGATTCTGATTTTGAATTTGACGGGATTATAGAAAGTGAAGGGGTATTAGAAATGATGCCTGACGGTTATGGTTTCTTGCGTTCTTCGGATTACAATTATTTGGCTTCGCCAGATGATATTTATTTATCGACATCGCAAATTAGATTATTCGGTCTTAAAACTGGAGATACTGTAAAAGGAGTGGTTCGTCCACCAAAAGAGGGGGAGAAATTTTTCCCGCTTGTGAGAGTTTTAAAAATAAACGGACATGATCCTCAAGTAGTTCGTGATAGAGTTTCATTCGAGCATTTAACTCCCGTTTTTCCATCTGAAAAATTCAAATTGGCTGAAAAGCAAAGTACCATCTCGACGCGAATTATCGATTTGTTTTCACCAATTGGTAAAGGTCAACGTGGTATGATCGTGGCACAACCTAAAACGGGTAAAACCATGTTGTTGAAAGATATTGCAAATGCAATTGCAGCGAACCATCCAGAAGTTTATTTAATCGTTTTATTGATAGATGAGCGCCCGGAGGAGGTTACTGATATGCAACGCAGTGTGCGTGGGGAAGTAATTGCTTCTACTTTTGACAGAGAGCCGCAGGAACATGTGAAAATTGCAAATATTGTTCTTGAAAAAGCAAAACGTTTGGTAGAATGTGGTCATGATGTAGTTATATTGTTAGATTCTATTACTCGTTTAGCAAGAGCTTATAATACCGTACAACCTGCATCAGGAAAAGTATTGAGTGGAGGTGTTGATGCTAATGCATTACAAAAACCAAAACGTTTCTTTGGAGCTGCACGTAACGTTGAAAATGGAGGTTCATTGAGTATTATTGCAACAGCTTTGACAGAGACAGGTTCGAAAATGGATGAAGTTATTTTTGAAGAATTTAAAGGTACAGGAAATATGGAATTGCAATTGGACAGAAAAATTGCAAACAAACGAATCTTTCCAGCTATCGATTTAACCTCTTCAAGTACAAGACGAGATGATTTATTATTGGATCAAAAAACATTGCAACGCATGTGGATTATGCGAAAATACCTTTCGGATATGAATCCGGTGGAAGCGATGGATTTCATTAATGACCGTTTCAAGAAAACAAAAAATAACGAAGAGTTTTTAATCTCAATGAATGATTAATAAAAAAAGTTTAAAGTTTTTTTTAGTTTAAGGTTTAAAGTTAGAGAAGCATTAAGCTGAAAAATATTCCCATAAAAAAAAGTCCTCAATTTCGAGGACTTTTTTTATAGGAATAAATCTTAAATCTTAACTTTTTCAGGTCTTTCAGGTTTTTCGACCGCTTCTTTTCTTTCTAACAAAGCCATATAGAATCCGTCAAAACCAGATTCTGAAGCCAATATTTTTTGATCTTTTATGAAATCAAATTGTTTCCCGATATCTGTAGTTAAGAAACGAGCAATTTGATCTTGGTTTTCTGATGGTAATATAGAACACGTAGCATACACTAATTTACCACCGGGTTTTACAATTTTAGAATAGCTTTCTAAAACTTCCGATTGTATTTTACGGATGTTATCAATAAACTCTGGTTTTAATTTCCATTTAGCATCTGGATTTCTTTTCAAAACTCCTAAACCACTACAAGGTGCGTCAATTAAAACACGGTCTGCTTTTTCGTGTAGTTTTTTGATGATTTTTGTAGAATCAATAATTCGGTATTCAATATTAAAAGCACCGTCTCTTTTGGCTCTGATTTTTAATTGCTTCAATTTGCTTTCATACAAATCCATAGCGATTAATTGTCCTTTATTTTCCATCAAAGAAGCAATATGTAATGTTTTTCCTCCTGCACCAGCGCAAGTATCAACTACTCGCATTCCTGGTTTTACATCAAGAAAAGCAGCCACTAATTGTGAATTGGCATCCTGAACTTCAAAGAAACCTTGTTTAAAAGCATCAGTTAAGAAAACATTAGCTCTTTCTTTTAGAACTAAAGCATCAGGTTGATTTTTCAACGTTTCTGTCTCAATGTTTAAATCCATTAAAATAGCACGAAGCGCTTCTCTGGTTGTCTTCAGTGTGTTTACTCTTAGGATAACCTTTGCAGGCTGATTTTGAGCCGTTATTTCCGTTGCCCAAACTTTTTCTCCTAATTCTTTAACTCCTAATTCATCCATCCAGTCCGGAATAGATTCTTTCAAAGCTCTCACTTTCGAAAGTTCGTCAAAACGTCCTTTAATTTTTCGTTCTGGAGTTCCTTCCAGCTGGCGCCAATCAGGAATAGGGTAGCCTCTTAAAACCGCCCATACTGAAAACATTCTCCAAAGATTGTCTCTGTCGAAAGGTTCTTTTACTTCTGCTATTTCTGCGTATAATCTTTTCCAACGTACGATTTCGTAGATGGTTTCAGCAACAAATTTTCTGTCAGAGCTTCCCCAACGTTTGTCTTTTTTTAAGGATCTTGCTACCACTTTATCAGCATATTCGCCTTCATTAAAAATAGCGTTCAAAGCATCGATGGTAGTATAAACTAAATTTCTGTGTAATCTCATTTTAAATAATTGAGGTGCAAAGGTACTATTAATTGACCGAATGTTATATTTTTAATAATGAATGTTGTTTTTAATTTTTTAATAAAAAAAAAGCACTGTTTCTAAAACAGTGCTTTTTATGAATTTTATGTATATAAAATACTTATTTAATTCTAGTTAAACCTATATTTTGAGGTGCATGAAGGACCATTGGGAATTTCTCTACTTTTACGGAGCTACTATCGAGACCAAATGCTCTTTCTTCGGATAAACTTAGTTTTTTAATGAAGAAATAGGAGTTCATAACTATTTTTTCATGCCATCTCAAGTCACTATCATTAGAAAGAAATTTTTCAGACAAAACAAATTTGAAATCACCAATGATGTTGTTTTTATTCAAAGATTCATATCCACTAGTAATGTCTACTTCTCCTTTTTTCACCATATCTCTGATTACCTCTCTAAACATCAAGTTTATTTTTGTAGGTTCTCTGAAGCCCAGATTAAAGTCAATACGATAGATATCATCTTTGACAATTTCTGTTACCCTATATTCTGTTTTGTAAGGCTCTGTTAAGATATTGACGTGTACAAACCAGTAAATATCAGCTCGTTTAGGTCTTTTTTGTAAAATAGAATACATCACTTTTTCTTCTATTTCATCCGCTCTACCCGCATTTGTCATATAAACAAGATGTGTTGCGTATTTAGGAATAGATAAATCAGTGCTTAATTCGATCAACACTTTTTTGTAGTCTTCTATTTTTACAATTTTCGTATAATTTTTGTTGATTTTCTTAGCTAAATACCAAATCGTCATAATTGAAATTAGCACTATAGCTATAAAAAGTGTTACGTAGCCACCTTCTGCAAATTTTGTGATGTTGGCGATAAGGAAACTGAATTCTATTACTAGGTAGGTTGCAATTACTGGAATAATGAAATACAATTTAACTCTTTTCATTATCAGATAATAATTAAGTAAAATCGTAGTCATTATCATACATAATATAATAGCCAGACCATACGCATGTTCCATATTACTGGATTCTTCAAAATGCAGTACGATACCAACACATCCAAAAAACAACAGCCAGTTTATGGAAGGAATGTAAAGTTGGCCTTTTAACTCAGTAGGGTACTTAATTTTTACTTTGGGCCAAAAATTCAAACGCATAGCCTCATTTATTAATGTAAATGATCCGCTAATTAATGCCTGTGATGCAATTACGGCAGCAAGTGTTGCAATAACAATCCCTATTGGTTGGAACCAATCTGGCATAATAAGATAGAAAGGATTTCCGTTTTTCCCGCCTAATGTCAGTAATGATTGCCCTTCATGATGAATTAAATAAGCCCCTTGTCCAAAATAGTTTAGTACTAATGCCGTTTTTACAAAAATCCAACTTATTCTAATGTTTTTTCGACCGCAGTGACCCATGTCTGAATATAAGGCTTCAGCACCAGTGGTACATAGAAATACAAAACCTAATACAAAAAATCCGTCCGGATGGATAGACAATAAATGATAAGCGTAATATGGGTTTATTGCTTTGAAAACTTCCGTATGCTGCGCAATCTGTATTACTCCAAGAATAGCAAGCATTCCAAACCAAATCATCATCATTGGCGCAAAAAATTTACCAACTAATTTAGTTCCAAACTGTTGAATGGTAAACAATACAAATAGAATTCCTATTACAATTGGTATTGTATTCATTTGGGGGTAGTACGTTCTAATTCCCTCAACAGCAGAAGATACTGAAATTGGGGGTGTAATTATTCCATCGGCCAGTAAGGCACTTCCTCCAATAATTGCTGGTACAATGAGCCACTGAATTTTCGTTTTTTTGACTAGGGCATACAAGGCAAAAATACCACCTTCGCCATGATTATCTGCACTCAAGGTGATAATGACATACTTGATTGTAGTTTGTAGGGTAAGGGTCCAAAATACGGCTGATATGCCTCCTAAAACAATATCTGCATTTATAATATGATCGCCAAGTATGGCTTTCATAACATATAAGGGTGAGGTTCCAATGTCACCGTAAATTATACCTAAAGAAATTAATAACCCGCCTAATGTCAATTTACTGTGCAAGTCTTTGTGCGATGCGCTCATGTATATTTTTTAAAAAACTCGTCAAATTTACTCTTTTAAAAGATATTAGAGCATTTTATTTAAAAAAAGGCATAAAAAAAAACACGGTCTTTGGAACCGTGTTTTTGGAATCTAATATTATTTTTTTAGGATCTTCTGTTATTGTTCCTTTGAGATGAATTATCTCTTTGAGATTCTGTTCTTTGTGGAGCTGTTTCTCGAGATGAATTGTTTCTATTTTCAGAATTACCTCTCTGTGATTCTGCTCTTTGCGGTGCAGCTTGACCTGAAGGATTCGATCTGTTTTGAGAATAGTCTCTTTGTTGACCTTGTCTTTGAGGAGTAGCTTCACTGGAAGGATTGGATCTGTTTTGAGAATAGTCTCTTTGTTGACCTTGTCTTTGAGGAGTAGCTTCACTGGAAGGATTGGACCTGTTTTGAGAATAATCTCTTTGTTGACCTTGTCTTTGAGGAGCAGCTTCACTAGAAGGATTGGATCTGTTTTGAGAGTAATCCCTTTGTTGGCCTTGTCTTTGCGGAGAAGCTTGACCTGAAGGATTCGATCTGTTTTGAGAGTAATCCCTTTGTTGTCCCTGTCTTTGAGGAGTAGCTTCACTAGATGGATTAGATCTGTTTTGAGAATAATCCCTTTGTTGGCCTTGTCTTTGTGCACCAGCTTCTCTAGAAGGATTGGTTCTGTTTTGAGAATAATCTCTTTGATGGCCTTGTCTTTGTGCGCCAGCTTCTCTAGAAGGATTGGTTCTGTTTCTAGAATTTACCGTTTCATTTCGGGAACCCAAATTTCTGTCACCTCTTCTTTGATCTAGTTCGTAACGATTTGTTACTTGCGTATTTCTTCTTGAAAAGGCGTAGTTAGGATGTTGTCTTTCATAGCCATTAGAACGTCTTGAACTATATAGGTTAATTGCTACATTACTTCTTCGAGAGCTTACGTAATTGTAATTGTTATTCACGTTCAAACAAATATTGATGTTGCTTCTGTATCTGTATATTGGGTATGGATTCCAAGCGTAATAATAGCTAGGGTAGTAATTCCAATTCCAACTAGAATAATAAGGGCGATAGTTAAAAGACCAAAAAGAAGCGTAAAAGAAGGGAGTGGTATAATAAACAGGTTCGTAAATGTAATTTTCACCATATAGGAATTCATCGCCAATGACTTGAACATGAACATTGTTATATCTGTCTTTTTCAACATCAATAGTTGCTACATCCTGATACAAATCTTGGTCAATAACGGATTGTATAATAATAACGTGGGTTCTATTTTCAACGGATTCAATAACCCGTAAATAATCAACTTCATCATCATTATTCAAATCTAAATTTGATATTTGAAGTTTAGGATCATTCAATCGTCTTTCAAAATCTTGAAGATTTCGAGAATCACCAAAAATTGATGCAATAGCTCTTAGATCTAAGTTATCGCTAATTTCTGAATTCATTGCGTTTACTGAAGTCCTGCCTTGCGCTTGTATTTGTGTTGCGAAAACAGTAGTCAATAGACTCAATAGTAGTAGTTTCGTTTTCATAATTAATGGTATTAAATTTATTATTTTTTCAATATCCAATTATTGTGCCAATAAATTTAAAGATATATGGTAATACCATATTATATCGTAAATTAGCCTAAATAATTGTATCTAAATGAAGAATTTTTTTTTAACAGTGTTGGCTTTTTCTTGTTTATGGTCTTGTAAGACAATTAATTATGGCAATAAAAAAAGTATAAATGCTACCTTTGAATCGGTCGAAATTGATACTCTTTTTCAAGATAAAATCAGCATTAGAGCCATAGCGATCGATAAAAATATAGTTTGGTACGCAGCTGATAACTCAAGATTCGGTTTTTTTGATTTGGAAAAAAATCAAAAGACTGAAAGTACCATTGGTACTGATAAATCAAAAGCAGAGTTTAGAAGTATTGCTCAAACGACAAATAATATTTTTATTTTAAATGTTTCCAATCCTGCTTTACTGTATAAAATTCCTAAAGATGGTTCAAAAGCAAAATTAGTTTATCAAGAAAATAACGAGAACGTTTTTTACGATAGTATGCAATTTTGGAATGATTCAGAAGGAATTGCGATCGGAGATCCGCTAACAAATTGTTTCAATATAATAACTACACGAGACGGTGGTAATTCCTGGAATAAGATTGTGTGCGATAAATTGCCGCAACTTAGTGAGGGAGAAGCAGCATTTGCGGCAAGCAATACTAATATTGTAATTAAGGGAAATAGAACATGGATTGTTTCCGGAGGAAAGAAAGCAAGAGTTTTTTATTCGCCAAATAAAGGGAATTCTTGGGAAGTTTTTGACACGCCGATAATTCAAGGAAAAACAATGACTGGGATTTTCACCGCCGATTTCTATGATTCTCAAAACGGATTTGTTGCCGGAGGAAATTATGAATTTCTAAACCAAAATTTTGGAAATAAAGCATCGTCAGACGATGGAGGAAAAACTTGGAATTTACGTGCTGAAAATCAGGGATTCGGGTATGCTTCCTGTGCGCAATATGTACCTGGTGGTAAAGGTAAAGCACTTGTTGTTGTAGGTGCATCAGGATTGTATTATTCCTCAGACAGTGGAAATACATGGAAACAGTTATCTAAGGATTCCAGTCTTTTCACGATTCGATTTATTGATAATCATACCGCAATAGCGGCAGGTAAAAATAAAATGGTTCGCATCGTTTTTAAGAAATAAAAAAAACCTAAACAAAATATTTTATTTTGTTTAGGTTTTTTTTAAATCAGCAAAGAACTTAATCTCTTCTCGGACCTTTATCTCTGTATTGTTGTAAAAGTTTTCTATTGAAATTCTCTTCTGATTTGCGGAGTTTAATGATTTTTGTAGCTGGAATAATTCCTTTCAGTGTTGCAATGAAATTTTTTCGCAAAACGAATAATTCTTCTTCTGTGCTTTCCATTTGATTCAAGAAAGCGCTAGCTTCTTTTTCGGTCATTTTATCTAAAGTTTCGTCATTCATTCTCCTCATGAATGATTTCATTTTTTGATGTCTTAATTCAAATTGTTTATCATCAAAAGTGTTGTAGACAGGCCAAAATTTCTCTGCTTCACTAGAAGTTAACTTTAATTCAGTTGTTAAAAAAGCGACTTTCATAGCTTTAATTTGTTCTTTTTTTTCTCTCATTCCTTCGCCTTGGCCATAAAAGCTGAAGGAGATTAATAATAATAGGATTGGAAATAATTTTTTAAGTTTCATTGTTTTATTTTTCAAGTTCAATTTTAATTTTTATTCGATAAGTAAATGTTGCATATCAGTATCTGTAGTTAGAATGTCTTCAATAACTTTGTCTTCAGCCGAAGAAACCGGTTGCATTTTAGCAATATCTTCCGTTTCTAACTCACTAATTAAATCATATTGATTAAGGCTAGACTGATAGGCTAGATAATTTTCCAAAGTCGTTTGGTCTAATTCTTTTGGAGTTGTTGAAATACTGGTATAAATTGGAATCATTAGTGCGAGTACTAAAAGCGCAGCAACCATCATGATTACCGCTTTTCTTTTTTGAAAAATCGAGATCACTTTTGGTTCACTTTCGGGTAACTGCTGTAAAACTTTGGCCGAAAAATGATCAAAATAATGGTCTGGAGTTTTGAATCCTGACTCAATTTTAGGTTCGTTTTCTAATTTAAATTCTTTCATAATACTCATTAGACTTAATTAAATATAAAAGGTTTAATTTGCCGTTACAAAGGCTTCTATCTTTTTTACTGCATGGTGATACGATGCTTTTAAAGCACCGACTGAAGTTCCCAGGATTTCCGAAATTTCTTCATATTTAAGTTCTTCACAATATTTCATTTTAAAAACTAATTGTTGTTTTTGAGGTAAATTAGCAATTGCTTTTTGTAATTTAAGTTGGATTTCATTTCCGTCAAAAAACACATCTGCTTGTAAATTATCAATAGTTTTATTTTGTAATTCCTCTGATGAAATTCGGTTAATTTTTGATTTCTGATTTAAAAAAGTCAGTGCTTCATTAGTGGCAATACGATACATCCAAGAAAATAATTTACTTTCACCTTTGAAATTTTTTAAATATTGAAAAACTTTCACAAACGTATTTTGCAAGACATCATCTGCATCGTCGTGGTGTAATACAATATTTCGGATATGATTGTATAACGGTCTTTGATATTCTAGCAAGAGTTCTTTAAACGCTTCATTTTGCGTTTTAGGGTTCAATAACTTTTTAATGAATTCCAGTTCTTCTTGCAAGGTTTTTTTATCTGTTTAGAATAGAATTTATCAAATAGGTTTAATCGAATCAAAAAAATAATTAAAATTCAGAAGGAATCTCTACTTCTTTAACCGGAGCAGGAACAGTCTTTTTTGTTTTTGGAACAACTGCTTCTGTTTTAGCTTTTGGTGTAGCAACTGCTGTTTTAGTTTTTGGTGCAGTAACGTCAGTATTAGCTTTTGGAGGGACAACATCAGTTTTAGGGGTTACAACATCAGTCGGATTTGGCATAGCTTCTACTTTTTTTGTCATAACATTAATTTTATTAACCACAATTTTTGGTTTTGTAGGGTAATATATTTCAGTTACCCATTTAGAAGGGCTTTCTGTTTCGGTTTTACCAATGGTATAGACTTCAATATGAGATAAAGAAGGATCAGCGACAATTTGTTTTGCATTACGATAGGCTTTGGCTTTATCAAGTGCTTTTACAATGTGCGAATAGTCACCGGTCAAAGTTGTTTTTATGGCTTCATACGCTTCTAATTTTCCGGTTAAGAGGTCGCTTCCTGCACTCGTATATATCTGATTTTTGATTGGAACGCAAATGGATATTTTCGTGAGGCCATTTACAAGATCATAAGTATGGTATATTACAAACGGTTTTCCGGCTAAAGGAAGATTGTTTTTTTTGCAAAAAGTAATTATTTTTGGAGTAACGATTCTGAAATTTTTGATAACTTTTGAAATTTCACTGGTGAAGGTTTGATGCAAATAAAAGGTCTCAGGCATTTTTACCAAACCATCTACTTTTACGGCATAGGTATTTATTTCATAATCCAGCGTTTTATCTAAGTTAGCAAGACTCTTTTCGTACATGCCCCCAATAACTTTATCAACGCCCCCATTAAAAGCGGTGTAAATCTTAAAAATAAAGCTCATTTTACCAGTAGTTTTCCAAGTAACTTTTGTTCCACCCACAGTGTCTTTGAAACTCCAGAACACATTGGAAGCGGTTCCTTCATAATTCATTTTTTGCGCTATACTATCGTTTTCTTTTACAAAAAAAGTTTTCATGTTTCCATTACCCTCTTTTCCTTCCCAGGAATAAGATGCTCCTTTTCCAACAGTATTTTGCGGATAATTTATTTTCATTTCGGGATCTTGAGCTATCCAAGAACCAAAATTAGCCCAGTTCTTATAATCATTTACATAATTATAAACCGCTGCTTTAGGCGAATTAATAACTTTATTTCGTTCTACCGTATAATCTCCTTTTTGCGTTGCCACAAAAATTGATAATGCTACTATACTAAGTAAAACTAAAAGAAATAAATATTTTAAAATCTTCATGATATATTGGGGGTTATATCCCGTAAAGTTATAAATTTTATTAATAAACTAAAGGAACTATAAAATAATAATAAAATTGGTAGTTCAATCTGAAGCTGGTTTAGGTGCAATAGCAACTTAAAATTGGCAACATAATTGTTTATTAAAAGTCGTTCAAAGTTAACAGGCTACAAAAACACACTTTGGAACAGAACGAGGCTAGTTATTTTTTGATCGTACTTTAGCAGAAAATATTCTGTACTTTTTATCTATTATTCAAAGATGGCGTATATTTGTTGAATAATAATTTATTAAACACTTAAATATCATTAATAATGAAATTACTTAAAATTGCTGGATTATTTGTGACTCTAACGGTTTCTGTTATTTGTAACGGACAAATAGCAAAAACTGCCGAAGCAAAAATTACAGAGAAAGCTCCTTTTGATTATGTTGTAGAGCAATTTGCTGATATTAAAGTATTGCGTTATCAAATTCCGGGTTGGGAAAACCTAACTTTAAAAGAACAAAAGTTAGTTTATTATTTGACGCAAGCAGGAACATCAGGACGAGATATAATGTGGGACCAACATTATAAATACAACCTTAAAATCAGAAAAGCATTAGAGCATATTTACCAAAATTATGCAGGGAAAAAAACTTCAGAAGACTGGAAAAACTTTGAAATATACCTAAAAAGAGTTTGGTTTTCAAATGGAATACACCATCATTATTCCAGCGAAAAAATTAAACCGGGTTTTTCTGCAGCATACCTTAGCAGTTTGATGAAAGCTACTAAAACAACTTTATCACCTTCTGTTACAGCAATTATTTTTAATGATGTGGATACAAAAAGAGTAAATCTTGATGAATCTAAAGGTTTATTAGAAGGTTCTGCAATTAATTTTTACGAAAAAGGAATTACATTAAAAGAAGTTGAAGATTTTTACGCTAAAAAAACAAGTCCAGATCCTAAAAGGCCCTATTCTTATGGTTTGAATTCTAAATTGGTTCGAAATGCAAAAGGACAATTAGAAGAAAAAGTTTGGAAAAGCAAAGGAATGTATGGTGCAGCTATCGATAAAATTATTTATTGGTTAGAAAAAGCTAAGGGTGTAGCCGAAAATAAGAAGCAAGGTGACGCGTTAGGTTTGCTTATTAACTATTACAAAACAGGTAGTTTAAAAACTTGGGATGATTACAATATTGCTTGGTTGCACGCAACTGAAGGGAATATTGATTACATCAATGGTTTTATTGAAGTATATAATGACCCATTAGGATATAGAGGTTCGTATGAAGGAATCGTTCAGATCAAGGATTTTGATATGTCGGCAAAAATGGAAGTTGTTTCTAAAAATGCCCAATGGTTTGAAGATAATTCCCCTTTAATGCCAGAACATAAAAAGAAAAATGTTGTAGGTGTTTCCTACAAAACAGTAATTGTTGCGGGTGAATCGGGAGATTCTTCACCAGCTACGCCTATTGGAGTAAACCTTCCAAATGCCGATTGGATTCGTGCGGAACATGGTTCGAAATCAGTTTCTTTGGGTAATATTATTGATTCTTATGCTAAAGCTGCAGGAAAAGGAAAATTGCAGGAATTCGCAAATGATGAGGAGGAAATTGCTTTGGCTAAAAAATATGGTGAAATAGGGGATAAGATGCATACTGCTTTACACGAAGTGGTTGGTCATGCTTCAGGACAAATAAACCCTGGTGTAGGAACTCCAAAAGAATCATTAAAAAGTTATGCTTCCACTCTTGAGGAAGGTAGAGCTGATTTAGTTGGTTTATACTATTTATACAATCCTAAACTACAAGAATTAGGATTAGTTGATGATTGGAAAAAACTGGGAATGGAATCTTATGACAGTTATATCCGTAATGGTTTAATGACGCAGTTAGTTCGTTTAGAATTAGGCGCAAATATTGAGGAAGCACACATGAGAAACCGTCAGTGGGTAAGTTCATGGGTTTTTGAAAAAGGGAAAAAAGACAATGTTATTGAGAAAATAACTCGTAATGGGAAAACTTATTTCAATATTACTGATTATGAAAAATTACATGATTTATTCGGACAACTATTAAGAGAAGTACAACGAATTAAATCGGAAGGTGACTTTAATGCGGGAAAAGCATTAGTGGAAGACTACGGTGTAAAAGTAGATCAGAAATTACATGTTGAAGTTTTAGAACGTAATAAACAATTCGCTTCGGCAGCCTATAGTGGTTTTGTTAATCCAGTATTAGTTCCAAAATTAGATAAAAAAGGGAATATTATTTCTATCGAAGTAAAACAACCAAAAACATTTGCGGAACAAATGCTGAAATATTCTAAGAACTTTGGGTTTTTGCCTTCGGAAAACTAGAAGAATAATTTCAAAAAAAATGCTCACCTTTTCAAGTGGGCATTCTTTTATTCCAAAAAATAAAGATTCTAACGTTTGAAAAATATTTTTATCATAAATAGAATTCCAATAAAAATTAAAAAACCGATTAATATCTTGTAATTTCCTTCGTAAAATATTTTGTGCATTTTTACATCCTTTCGGTAAGCAATTACCATCGCAATAACAAAAGCAACAAAAAAACAGCCTGCAAATATCAATTGTCCTTGACTAAACATAGTTTAAATTATTTGCAACAAAAATAGTTAATAGTTTAGAAATAGTTGCTAATTTGCCTTTTCATTTAAAAAATAAAAAAGATGCAAAAACAAATTGATTCAGTTAAGGTATTTCATACTGCATTTAAAATAGGACATAGCGAAATTCCAACAGCTGATTTGGGAGAAAGCAAACATACCCTTCGTTATAATTTAATGAAAGAAGAAAATGAGGAATATCTTGAAGCAGTTCAAAACAATGATTTGGTAGAAATTGCTGATGCCCTTGGAGATATGATGTATATTCTATGTGGGACTATAATTGAACATGGTTTGCAACACAAAATTGAAGCAGTTTTCGATGAAATTCAGCGTAGTAATATGAGTAAGTTAGGAGAAGATGGAAATCCTATTTATCGTGAAGACGGCAAGGTTATGAAAGGCCCTAATTATTTCAAACCAAATTTTTCAAAAATACTTGGAGAATAAGGAACGGATTCAAATTGTTTGAATTAGGCGATAGAAATTTATTTTTAAATTGGGTTACGCGAGTTCGAGTAATATAAAAAAAAGCGATTTTCATTATGAAAATCGCTTTTTTTTATACTTGAAATCTAAAGTCTATACTTTAACAGTCCAACCAAAAGTATCTTCAGCTAGTTTATTTTGAATATTAGTTAATTTATCTTTTAGTTGCAATGCCATTGAATTCTCATTTTTAGGTAATTCATAATAAACATCTTGATAAGAAAATCCAGAGATAGGACTAACTACTGCGGCCGTTCCAGCACCGAAAATTTCTTTCAAGCTTCCATTTTTGGAGGCTTCAACAAGTTCAGAAACTAAAACAGGACGCACATCTACATTAATTCCTTCACTTTTGGCTAACTCAAGCAAAGTCTTTCTAGTCACACCATCAAGAATTCTTTCACTTACTGGAGCGGTAAATAATGTATCGTTTATTCTAAAAAATACATTCATTGTCCCAGCTTCTTCCAGTTTGGTATGTGTGGCATCATCGGTCCAAATCACTTGTTGGAAACCTTGTTTGTTAGCTAAACTAGTAGGGTAAAATTGTGCAGCATAATTTCCGGCAGCTTTTGCAGCTCCAATTCCGCCATTAGCCGCTCTGCTGTAATGCTCAGCGATAAGAACCTTAACTTCACCTGCATAATAAGCGCTTACCGGTGATAAAATGATCATAAATTTATAATCATCAGATGGGTTCGCTATTACACCAGTTCCTGTAGCGATCATAAATGGTCTGATGTACATGGAATTTCCTTTACCTCTTTTTATCCATGCCTCATCTAATTGAAGTAATTCCTTCAAACCGCTCATAAATATGTCTTCTGGCACTTCTTGCATTGCCATTCTAACAGCTGATTTATTGAAACGTTTGTAGTTCTCATCAGGTCTAAATAACCAGATTGCATCATCCTCATCTTTGTAAGCTTTCATACCTTCAAAGATAGCTTGACCATAATGGAAAACTCTTGTGGAAGGGTCTAACAAAAAGGGCGCATAAGGCTTAATGACTGGTTTTTGCCACTCTCCGTTTTTAAAATCACATTCAAATAAATGATCTGTAAAAACAGAACCGAAGCTTAAGTTTTCAAAGTCTACTTCATTAATTTTTGTAGTAGCTGCTTTTATTATTTCAATTTTGCTAGTTTGAGTTGTACTCATAATATGATAGTATTTTTTATATTTTTATAATTGAAGAACAAGAATATTAAAATCTTTGATTTTTTCACAAAGCGAACATTGTTATTTGCAAAATTAAATAAAAATCATCGAAATCCTTGTGATAAAACTATTAATTATAGGATTTAATTGTGATTTATTTATATTTAAAAAAATCGAAATAATTTGACTTAATTTATATCAAATAGATAAAAAATATAGAATTTTTTAGATGATACGTTTTAGTTTTGACTAAATTTGACCTGATCATAGCGCATAAAAACTACTAATAAACTCAATTTTTAATTTTGAAAAGAGAAATTATTCAAACTCTTGACGGTTCTACAACTATTCACATAGAAGAATGGGACGAATGTTATCACTCTAAGCATGGAGCAATTCAAGAAGCACAGCACGTTTTTATAAAAAATGGATTGTCCTTATTTGAAAATAAGCACTTGTCTATTTTAGAAATTGGTTTTGGAACGGGCTTAAATGCATTCATCACTTTTCTAGAAGCAAAAAAACTAAATCAGACGATTGACTATGTTGGAGTTGAAGCATACCCAATTTCTGCAGATGAAGTTCTTTCCATGAATTATGTTGCGGAGTTGAATGCAGCGAATGATAGCGCCATTTTTAAAACCATGCATGAGAGTAACTGGGGGGAAGAAATCAATTTAAGCAAAGATTTTTCATTGATAAAAAGAAAGCAATTTTTTGAAGCAATTGAAGATATTGAGAAATTTGATTTAATATACTTCGATGCTTTTGGTTACCGAGTACAGCCAGAATTATGGAGCACTGAAATTTTTCAAAAAATGTATAATGCACTTAAACCAAATAGCGTTCTTGTTACTTATGCAGCGAGAGGAGTAGTGAAGAGAAGCATGATAGAAGTTGGCTTTAGCGTTGAAAAGCTCGAAGGGCCTCCCGGTAAAAGAGAGATGTTTCGTGCTCGAAAAACATAGAGAATCAATACAGATGTTTTTTACTGCTAAAATAAAAAATCAAAAAGAATGTTAATATGTAATGTTCTATCTATTTAAAATGTATTTTTACAGTAGCTAAAAATCAAGATCTAACCTATAATATTATTTTAATATGTCAAAAATCATGTTTGATTACACAAAATCAATACTAGAAAGAGTAAGTTTTGATCCAATACTTTTTTGTAAAGAATTAGAAAAAGCCATAAAAACCCTATTACCGTTTGAAATGGAACAATTACGAGAATGGTTATTAAATTTCACGATCGAAAAACCAGAATTGAAACAATGCTTGCTTATCGTCAATTCATAAATAAAAAAGGAACCTTAATCGGTTCCTTTTTTTATTTTTTCTGAATTGGACTTACAATTTGAACATTGTGAAAAACAATTGCTCCTTTTATAACTCCGGCAATTGTGCTTCTTAGTGCATCAATTATTTGTATTTTTAATTCGCTTTTTGGGAAAATTAAACTGACTTCACGTGCAGGTTTAGGTTCCTTAAAATGACGCAACTTCAGTTTGTCTGACTCTTTCAAATCTAAAGTGTGCAGATAGGGCAGGAGTGTCGTTCCTAAACCCTCATCGGCTAGTTTTATTAATGTTTCAAAACTGCCGCTTTCAATTTGAAAATGATTAAATTCATTTTTACCCTGGCTTTTGCATAAATTCAAAATTCCATCTCTAAAACAGTGTCCGTCTTGTAATAACAAGATTTCATCCAGATTTAAGTCAGACACTTCAATCTCTTCTTTTTGAAAATTTTGATGACTCTCTGGAATATAAGCTACAAAGGGTTCAAAATACAAAACAATTTCTTTAATTTTTTCTTCCATCAATGGAGTTGCTGCTATTGCCGCATCCAGATGACCGTTGTTGAGTTTTGTTATAATCTCTTCGGTGTTTAGCTCTTCGATTATGAGTTTTACCTTTGGATATTTTTTTATGAAATTATTCAAAAACATAGGTAACAGTGTAGGCATGATAGTTGGGATGATTCCTAATCTAAACTCACCTCCTATAAAACCTTTTTGCTGTTCAACAATATCTTGAATTCTATCCGCTTCATTGACAATGTTTTTGGCTTGATTCACAATTTTTTGTCCAATATCCGTCAACTGAATTGGTTTCTTGGATCGATCAAATATCTGAATGCTTAATTCTTCTTCTATTTTTTGAATTTGCATGCTCAAAGTCGGTTGGGTAACAAAACATTTTTCGGCAGCAAGTGTGAAATTTTTATGTTCGGCTACAGCCAAAACATATTTTAATTGAGTGATTGTCATTTTTATAGTAATTTCTGATACAAATATAAAAACAATCAATTTAATTTATAGTACAAATTTTGTTTTCTTGCATAAATTTGTAACTAAATAAAAAATAATGAAAACTAACATTCTAGGATTACCAGTTAAAGAATCCGAATTAATAATATCGGAATTAAACACATTATTGTCAAATTTTCAAGTATACTATCAGAATTTAAGAGGAATTCATTGGAATATTCGCGGTAAGCGTTTCTTTGATTTACATGTAAAGTTTGAAGAATTGTATAATGATTCACAATTAAAAATCGACATGATTGCTGAGCGCGTGCTGACTCTTGGTGGTTCTCCATTTCATACTTTTGAGGATTACATTAAAAATAGTCAGTTGCCTGTAGGTAAAAATATTTCTATTGATGAAAAAGCAATTCACCTAATAGTAAACTCATTATCTCATTTATTGAAAATTGAAAGAGAAATTCTAAACAAATCTGCAGAAATTAATGATGAAGGGACAAATTCAATGATGAGTGGCTTTATTGCAGAACAAGAAAAAACAATTTGGATGATGCAAGCATGGCTGGAAGAAGGTTTGTAATATTAGATTTATTTAAAAAGAAAAACCAGAGGAGATGAGTTCTTTCTGGTTTTTTTTATAATGTTAATTTTTTTTTAAATTCAATAAAGCTTTTACTTTTGTCAAAAACTTTGCACTATTTTTGCGACAATGAAAATAACTGCTCAAATATTATTATTTGTTTTTATTAGCTTTCTTATAACTCCAACAATTGTTTGTTTGATAGAGAAGGACAGTGATACGTCTATTGTTTACAGTTTTTCTGAAGAAGAGAAAGCGCATAAAGAAATTAAGGCAGTTTTTATTTCCCATATTTCATTTGAAGATCTACCTGAGTTGAGTTACAAGTCAAGTCTTATCTTTTCCGAGAATTTATCAAAACATGATAAAATAACCTCGACCATATTTATTCCCCCGCCAAACCAGGTTTAATACAATGTTGATTTTATTTTTATGAAATCAAATTTTCACATTTTTCAATGTGACAAACTCTTTGTGTTAAATTTTAGTTCGGTATTATGACAAAAAAAATCAATCTTTTTGCTAACCTTAAATCTGATTTTGCGTCTGGTTTAGTGGTTTTTTTGGTGGCGCTTCCATTGTGTTTAGGTATTGCAATGGCTTCAGGTGCTCCCTTATTTTCAGGAATTATTTCGGGAATTATTGGAGGAATAGTGGTGGGATATTTAAGTACATCACACATAAGTGTTTCTGGCCCGGCAGCGGGTTTAACTGCCATTGTTCTTACAGCAATCACAGATTTAGGAGCTTTTGATGTTTTTTTAACCGCGGTTTTTATTGCGGGTTTAATACAGTTGGTATTAGGATTTGTCAAAGCGGGAAGTATTTCAAATTATTTTCCTACGAATGTTATTGAAGGAATGCTAGCCGGTATTGGAATTATTATTATTCTAAAACAATTGCCTCATGCTTTCGGTTATGACAGTGATTTTGAAGGAGATCAATCCTTTCTACAATTGGACGGGAGCGACACGTTATCCTCATTATTTAGTATCTTTAATTATATTCAATTAGGCTCAATAATAATTACAGTTCTGTCATTAATAATATTGATTGCTTGGGATAAAGTTCCTTTTTTGAAAAAATTAAAATTAATTCCTGGTGCGCTTGTAGCGGTAGTTGTTGGAGTGATTTTAAATGAAGTTTTTACTGCTGCAGGAAGTACATTAGCTATTGCAAAAGAACATTTAGTTTCCCTGCCTGTTCCTGGAAGCTTAGAAGAATTTAAGTCTATTATAGTAACGCCAAATTTCTCAGGAGTAACAAATCCTAAAGTTTGGGTAATTGCTTTAACTATTGCCATTGTAGCTTCGATTGAGACTTTATTGAGTATTGAAGCAGCTGATAGAATGGATGTTCAGAAACGATATACAGATACCAATGTAGAGCTGAAAGCCCAAGGAATTGGAAATATGGTAAGTTCTCTTTTAGGAGGTTTACCGCTGACATCTGTAATTGTACGTACTTCAGCAAATAATAATTCTGGAGCTAAATCGAAAATGTCAGCTATTATTCATGGACTTTTTCTATTGATAAGTGTGCTTACAATTCCGTTTGTTTTGAATAAAATCCCCTTGGCTACTTTGGCGGCAATTCTTTTATTAGTTGGATATAAATTAGCCAAGCCAGCGACATTCTTACATTTTTTGGAAAAAGGAAAATACCAATTTGTTCCTTTTATAGCAACATTATTGGCTGTTGTTTTTACTGATTTGTTGAAAGGAGTGGCATTAGGAATTGTTATTAGTATTATTTTTGTTTTAAAAGGAAACCTCAAACGAGCGTATAGTTTTAGAAAAGAAGAATATGCAGATGGCGATGTGATTCATATTGATTTGGCTCAAGAAGTTTCTTTTTTAAACAAAGCGGCAATAAAACTGACCTTAAATGATATTCCAGAAAACTCAAAAGTAGTTATTGATGCGAAGGATACCGTTTATATTGCGCATGATATTTTAGACTTGATTCACGAATTTAAAACCACAAGAGCCATTGATAATAATATAAAAGTCAAGCTAAAAGGGTTTAAAAAAGCATATCAATTAGAAAATACTTCGGAGACACAAAATCATGTTACAATCGAGCATTATTATGACTTTGCAAAAAGAAAAATGGTAAAAAAGGAAGTGCAAGCAGAAGTATTTCCAGAATAAAGAAACAAACTAATTATGTACAAACGTTTAAATTCTGTTACTTTACATGATTAAAGGACAATTTTTTAAAGTTTTGAAAAATATTAAAAACTAAAATAATGGATGATTTTTATAAAAAAATATTAGATAATAATAAGCAATGGGTCGAAACTTCTTTAGCAAGCGATCCAAATTATTTTCAAGATTTAGCCAAAGGACAAACTCCGCCCTTATTGTGGATAGGTTGTTCAGATAGTAGGGTTCCTGCTAACGAAATAGTGGGTGCAAAACCAGGTGAAGTTTTTGTTCACAGAAATATTGCCAATATGGTCGTACATTCTGATATGAATATGTTAAGTGTTCTGGATTATGCCGTTAATGTTTTAAAAGTAAAACATGTTTTAGTTTGTGGTCATTATGGTTGTGGTGGTATAAAAGCGGCTATGGGCAATGACTCCATCGGAATTATTGACAACTGGATTCGCCATATAAAAGATGTTTATCGTTTGCATAGCAATTATTTAGATTCTATCGAAGATGAAACAGAACGTTTTAACACATTTGTTGAAATCAGCGTAAAAGAACAAGTTTTCAATTTGGCTAAAACTTCTATAGTACAATCGGCTTGGAAAAATGGTCAGGAGTTGACTTTACACGGTTGGGCTTATGGTCTAAATTCAGGTTTTGTTACTGATTTAGAAGTTAATATCAGTTCCAATAATGATTTGGATGAAGTATACCAATTGAAATTTTAAATATAAGCCGCTCTCGAGCCTTCGGTATGGACCCAAAACCGGATTGGATATTAAACACGAATTTCACAAATTTGCACAATTCGTGTAAATTCGTGAAATTCGTGTTTGACTTTTTAATATCAACTTAAAAATCAGTGTGAATCTACTTCATCCCTATTACAAACTTGTTTCCAAGTGTAGCTCTCGAGCGGCTTTTTTATTATTCGATTTCTTCCAGATTTTCATTAAATGCCGAAGGTAAAAGCGTTGGGATAAATTTAATCAAAATAGGAAGGAGTAAACTTCCTCCAGGGAGTAAAAATATAGTCAATGAAGGTATGGTTTTACAAATATCCAATATTTGTTTCTTAACTTTTTTCTTTTCTTTTTCGTTTAAATCTCTTCGGGTGGAATAGGCCAGCAATACCATTAATTCTTTGCTTTGGACTATCTCCTTGACCAATCGCTTTTTATTGCGACTGATTAGGGTGACAACACTTTGGGTGGTATGGTCGTAAAAATGCTTAACAGGATTCGAATAATTAAAGTAAGGGATATCCTTTTTATGTTTTGTAATAAAGAGATTGGTACTGCTAATACTGCGATCGACAAATTCTTCTGAAACGGATAGGACATTCGCTAAAGAATGTAAAAAATAGGCTTCGTTATTTTCTATTTTTCCATCGCTCCATAAAGCCATTCCAGCAACATCAATAAGATAGTATTTCTCAAGGTCATTTGTAAAATAATCCAATTGGATTGTTTCTAAATTCTGAACTGAATTCTTCGAAAATTTACTGTAACGTATCGAAGCTTCAAAAAGCTTAATCAATAAGTCATCATATTGCGTTTTGTTGGACTTTACTTTCAATGCCAGTGTTACAATATTAACAACCGTTTCCTCAATTTTTTTTAGATATTTTTCAGGGATGGATCCATGAATTAAATATTGGCGAAACGCCAGTACATCAATAAACAATAAGGCATTTGTTACCAGATGCGAAAAGTTTTTACTGATGATTGTATCATTAGTTTGAACGCGTTCATCAATGATTTTTTCGAGAGTAAGCGAAGGCGAATTTTTAGGTAATATTTTCTTAAAGATGTTAAATCCCTGAGGATTCATTTGATTGTAAAAAGCAACAGTTTGTTTGATGAAATTTTCCGGACTAATTTCTTTTTCCGTAGAGCAAAAAGTAGCGTATAAGGTATTTAATAAAGCAACTTTAGAAATCTCTTGCTTGAACCAGCCTTTGGTTTCAATAGGACTTTTAGTTTCAAAAGAGATTATGTGTCCATATATAAATCCTGTTTCTCTAACCTGATGGTAAAAGGTATCAGTGGTCTGAGAAGCATTCTCTAGTGAAAATTTTTGTTCTATAAAAAATTTATCTATCCAACCGGACGCCGAAGGGTTAATCATTGCTTTAATTTGAAGCTACAAAGCTATGTTTTTTTATAGTTATGTAGAAAAGTTTAGGTTAAGTTTTAATTACTTATTGGAAATATTAATCACGGGCTTTTTTATTTTGGGAGCAGAGATTTATAATTTCAGTGATTCTAATATTTCTTGTTTTTTCTCTCTTGGCTTGATTGAGCCAATAGAGATAACTTTTTCTGTAGGATGGACTAAAATTTTTATAGTTTTCGAATGCAAAACTATTGTTATTAAATGCTATTTCTAGATCGGATGGAATAATCAAATCCTCTACAGCATCTAATGAGGTCCACGATCCATTTTTTTTAGCTATTTCAACTTTTGCTAATCCACTTTCGTGCATCAAATTTTCTTGGATGAGTTTTTCTATATATTTTTTATTGAGCTTACTCCAAACACTTTTATCTTTTCTGGGTGAAAAAACCTGTTTACGCCGTTCTTCGTCCATTTTTGTTACTGTGGAATCGATCCACCCGAAACAAACGGCAACTTGCACTGCCTCTTCCCATCGCATACTTTCAAATTCACTCCCAACTTTATAAAAAATTAAATACACGCCTTTTGAAGCGTGATGATTTTCATTCAACCAATCACGCCATTCTTTTGTGTTTTTGAAATAATGGTGTTCTTTATCTTCCAATTAAAATTTTTAAAAACTATTTAATAATAGCGGAACATGCTACTCTTCCTCCGGCGTTTCCTGTGGGTTGTGTAACGAAATCATCAGTCCCTTGATGAACAATAAGCCCTTTTCCTATGATATCTTTAGTTGCATCTCCACAGCCAATACACCATTCATCCGTTGTTATAGTAATCGTTCCATTTCCTTTTTCATCTGCTGTAAAGTTTCCTATATCTCCTTTATGATGTTCGCCAACTCCCCATTTTCCATGTTTTTTGAATGTTGGGTTCCAATGACCGCCTGTGGAACTTCCATCGGCAGCTGAACAATCTGATTTTTCATGAATATGTATCGCATGCGCTCCAGGTGTAAGTCCTGCTAATTTGGCGACGAAAGTGACTTTACCGTTTTTTTCTGTAAAAGTTGCTGTTCCAGAAACAGTACTATTGCTTTTTGGTTCAAAGGTAAGGTCTAATTTTTTAGAATCATTTGAACTACTGCTCGTTTTGCATCCAATCATAACAGATAAAACTAGCGCAATTGAAAGTGTTATTTTTTTCATATTGAGTTTTTATTATAAAAAATTTATTACGTAAAGTTACTCCATTTTTAACAAAAATACCCGAATGAAAACATAAAATTGCAATTTAAGCTTATTGATTTTTTATCGCTTTATAGCGCCACTTTCTGCTGTGAATTTTACAAAAAGAATTTTTAATTTCAATACATAAAGTTTGTATTTTTGATAGCAGTTTATTATGCCATCCTTAGTTGGTCAACATCCAATTTGCCAAAGAATAATTATTGAGAAAGAAAATCGTTTTTTTTTCTTTTGATAAAGACAAAATATTTTTTATTATGAATCGTAAAGAAGCAGCAAAATCTGGTTGGGAATTATTAAAACGAACATATAAGGAATTTGATGATGATAATGCTATTAAATTAAGCGCTTCATTATCCTATTACACTATATTTTCATTACCACCATTATTAATTATTATTTTGTCAATTTTTAGTTTTTTCTTTGGACGTGAGGCTGTTACAGGGAGGTTTTTTGGTCAGATTAACGGAATGGTTGGGAATCAGGCAGCGCTGCAAATTCAGGCAACCATTAAAAATATAGAGCTGACGGATAGCAATACCTTTGCTGCGATATTTGGAGGGATTATGCTATTAATAGGCGCTTCCGGTGTATTTGCAGAAATACAAAGTTCCATTAACTTTATTTGGGGATTAAAAGCAAAACCAAATAAGGGTATTATGAAGTTTATCAAAAATAGAATCATGTCATTTTCAATGATTGCGTCTGTTGGATTTTTATTGTTGGTCAGTTTAACGGTCAATACCGTTATGGATGTTATCAATGAGCGATTATTGCGATATTTTCCGGACTTAACCGTTTATTTATTTTACGTATTTAATATTCTGATTTTATTTTCCACAACCACTATACTGTTCTCCATTATTTTTAAAACGCTTCCCGATGGTTACATTGCTTGGAAGGACGCCATAATTGGTTCTAGTTTCACTTCTTTTTTCTTTATGTTTGGTAAGTTTGCTATCGGTTTTTATTTAGGAAGTTCAACTGTAGCAACCGTTTATGGAGCCGCCGGTTCCGTAATTATCATTTTAATATGGGTATATTATTCTGCCATCATTTTGTATTTTGGTGCCGAATTTACAAAGGTTTATGCCAACGTGCATGGTGATAAAATTATTCCGAATGCATACGCTGTTGGTATCAAAGTAGAGGTGATCGAAGTTAAAAAATAAGATACTTTTTTTTTAGCTATTAACAGTAAGGAAGTTACAATTTGATTTTTTTTCAGAGCTATTATTTTACGCAAATCTTAATGTTTTGGCAACGTTATTGATAACATTTCATTTCAATAAAAAACAGACGCATGAAAAAAATAATTTTATCGCTAACTATTTTATGCTTGGCATTTATTTCCTGCAATTCAATTAAAACATCAAGTGCTACAACAGCCTCACTTGAGGGAACTTGGGAATTGAATTATATTACAGGACCAAGAATTGCTTTTGGAGGATTGTATCCAAACAAAAAGCCAACTATTATTTTTGATGTGAAAGAAAACAGAGTGTCCGGTGACGCCAGTTGCAACAGATACAGTGGAAAATTAAACGTTGATGGAAATAAAATCAGTTTCAAAGATCCAATTGCAATGACTAAGATGATGTGTATGGATATTCAAGGGGAAGAGGTTTATATGTCAACACTTCAAAAAATTGATTCTTATTCTATTTCCGAAGATGGAAAAACCTTGAATTTTATCATGGGAGATATTGCAATGATGCGTTTTGAGAAAAAATAGGGAGGTATTTATTCCTATTGGTCTTTTTATGGATCTTATTGTTTATTGCTTAAAGAATGATTTAAATCAAATAAATAGAAATCATGAAAACAAAAAATATCTTTTTAGTATTGTTGCTTTCACTTGTTGTTACGATGAGTTTTGCTCAGGAAAAAACTAGAAAACAGTTAAGGGAAGCTCGTAATATTGAAAAACAAAAACAGACGGAGATTTTGGTAAATTCCAAAGAATTCGTTTTTGTAGCAAGAAATGCTTCGCCTCAGGGATTCAGTAGTGTAGATTTAACGACAAATCCCAATTATATAAAATTTCAACCTGATTTTATCAAAAGCGAAATGCCTTTTTTTGGGACAGCTTATAGTGGTGTTGCCTATCGCAGCGATGGAGGATTAAATTTTGAAGGAAAACCACTGGAATATACTTTTAAAAAAGAAAAGAAAGCATATCAAATAAAAGCAGTAGTTAAAGGGCAAAATGATGTATATACGATGTTTCTCTCTGTTTTTTTTGATGGTAGTGCATCACTTTCCATTAATTCCAATAATCGCAGTATAATTTCCTATATTGGAGAAATAAGACCCATAGAAAAAAAGGAAATACAATAATTTTTAAATTTATTATATAAAAAAACCGTCTAGTTATTTCAACTTGACGGTTTTTTAAACAAATAAATTCAACTAAAAACTATTTTCTAATTAGTAACAGTATTCATTTTTCTCTACTAATTTTGAAGTAATTGCTTCTCTTAAGGCTACAATATTTGGCATGTTCGTGTATTTTGTAAAACGACGTAATCCCATTAACATCATACGTTGTTCATCTCCTTCAGCAAAAGAAATAACACTTTCTTTCCCTTTTTGAGTAACGATATCTACCGCTTTGTATAAATATAATTTTGCCATGGCAATTTGCTCTTGTACTTTAGCTTCTCCTTCTTTTTTCGCTAATTTTTCTGTTCTAAGAATAGTACTTTCAGCCATATAGATTTCGATCAAAATATCCGAAGCTGCCATCAATAATTGTTGGTGTGAATCTAAATCCGGACCGTATTTTTGAACAGCTCCACCAGCAACCATTAAGAATGCTTTTTTCAATTTGCCAATCATTTCTTTTTCCTCAGCAAACAATTCAGAATAGTCAGGAGTTTCAAATGATGGAATTCCCATTAATTCTTCTTGTACTTTTGATGCAGGTCCCAGTAAATCAACATGACCTTTCATCGCTTTTTTAATCAACATACCTACAGAAAGCATTCTGTTGATCTCGTTAGTTCCTTCGTAGATACGAGCAATACGCGCATCTCTCCAAGCACTTTCCATTGGTGTGTCTTCAGAGAATCCCATTCCACCAAAGATTTGAATTCCTTCATCAGCGCAATTTTGAACATCTTCTGAAACAGCTACTTTTAAAATAGAACATTCGATAGCAAATTCCTCAACACCTTTCAATTCTGCTTCTTGATGTGTAGTACCTTCAGCTTCACGAGCTGTAATTCTATCTTCAATATTTTTTGCTGCTCTGTAAGAAGCACTTTCACCAGCATAACAACTCGTTGCCATTTCAGCTAATTTAGCACGAATCGCACCAAACTGAGAAATTGGAGTGTTGAACTGGATTCTTTCATTTGCATATTGCACAGATCCAGAAATTACTCTTCTTTGCGCGTCCAAACAAGCTGCTGCTAATTTGATACGACCCACATTCAAAGCATTCATGGCAATTTTAAAACCGTTTCCTCTTTCAGAAAGCATGTTTTCAACCGGAACTTTCGTTTCATTGAAGAAAACCTGACGAGTAGAAGAAGCACGAATACCTAATTTATGCTCTTCTTCACCCATTGAAATTCCGTTATCAGCGGTATTTTCCAGGATAAAACCAGTAATATTTTTATCATCACCAATACGAGCAAAAACGATGAATAAAGAACAAAATCCTGCATTCGAAATCCACATTTTTTGTCCTGTGATAGAATAATATTTTCCGTCTTCAGATAAAACTGCTTTTGTTTTTCCAGAATTAGCGTCAGATCCTGCGCCTGGTTCTGTTAAACAATACGCGCCAAACCATTCTCCAGAAGCTAATTTAGGAACGTATTTTTGTTTTTGTTCTTCTGTTCCGTATAAAGTGATTGGCATTGTTCCAATTCCGGTATGTGCTCCAAAAGCAGTTGAGAAGGATCCCGTTGCTCCCGAAATATAATCACAAACTAACATGGTAGATACAAATCCCATTCCTAATCCACCATAAGCTTCAGGTACAGCAACTCCTAAAAGTCCTAAGTCACCTGCTTTTTTCATGGTTTCTTGAGTATACGCATAATCTTTTTTCTCAAAACGATCTTTGTGTGCCCATAATTCTTTATCTACAAACTCTTTTACAGAGTCACGCATCATTAATTGCTCTTCTGAAAAATCTTCCGGAGTAAAGATATCTTCGCACTTTGTTTCTTTAACCAAAAACTGACCACCACGGGTTACGTTTTTTTCAATTGTATCTGCCATTTTTTTATTTTTTTGATGTTGTTGTTAATGTTCTAAATCCTAAGTTAACGGATGGAAATCTATGACTACAAAAGTTCGTAAATCCCTGCTGAACCTTGACCAGTTCCCACACACATACTTACAATTCCGTATTTGCTTCCTCTGCGTTTCATTTCGTCAAATAATTGAACAGACAATTTTGCTCCGGTACAACCCAGTGGGTGACCTAATGCAATCGCTCCACCATTGACATTGATGATATCAGGATTTAGGTTTAATTCTCTCGTTACGGCTAATGCTTGTGATGCAAAAGCTTCATTCAACTCAATTAAATCAATATCGTTTAAGGTTAATCCCGCTTGCTTCAATGCTTTTGGAATTGCTTTTACAGGTCCAATTCCCATAATTCTTGGTTCCACTCCAGCTGATGCAAAGTTTACCAAACGGGCGATAGGAGTAAGGTTCAATTCTTTTACCATTTCTTCGCTCATGATTAGAACAAATGCTGCTCCATCACTCATTTGAGAAGAGTTTCCAGCAGTTACACTTCCGTTAGCTTCAAAAACCGGTCTTAAACCTGCCAAAGCTTCTACAGAAGTTCCTGCTCTAGGACCTTCATCTTTATTTACGATATATGATTTAGTTTCTTTTTTACCATTTTCATTGATAAACGTTTGTTCCACAGTAATAGGAACAATTTGTTTGTCAAATTTACCTTCGGCTTGCGCTTTAAGGGCTTTCTTGTGTGAGTTATAAGCAAACTCATCTTGGTCCGAACGAGATACATTGAATTGTTTGGCAACCGCTTCCGCAGTTAGTCCCATTCCCCAATAGTAATCTTCGTTTCCAGCTTTTGCAACAGCATAATCCGGAGTTGGTTTATAACCTCCCATTGGAATAAAACTCATGCTTTCGGCTCCACCTGCAATTATACAATCCGCCATTCCCGACTGGATTTTGGCTGTAGCCATACCAATAGTTTCTAATCCTGACGCGCAATAACGGTTTACGGTTACACCCGGAACATCTTCGATTTTCAATCCCATTAAGGAAATTAATCGTCCCACGTTTAGTCCTTGTTCTGCTTCCGGCATCGCATTTCCTACCATTACGTCATCAATACGTTTTTTGTCGAAATCAGGCAACTCATTCATCATAAACTGAATCGTTTCTGCTGCCAATTCATCAGGACGTTTAAATCTAAACACACCTTTTGGGGCTTTCCCCACGGCTGTTCTGTATGCTTTAACTATATAGGCTGTTTTCATTTTTTTAGTTTCTTAGAGGTTTCCCTTTGGTTAACATAAATTGGATTCTCTCCAATGTTTTTCTTTCCGTACACAATGACAAGAAAGCTTCACGTTCCAAATCCAATAAATATTGTTCGGTTACTAAAGTTGGTTCTGATAAATCACCACCAGCCATTACATAAGCTAGTTTGTTAGCGATTTTTTTGTCGTGTTCAGAGATGTATTTTCCGGCTTCCATTTGGTCAGTTCCTACTAAGAACATTCCAAGAGCTTGTTTTCCAAGAACTTTCACATCACTTCTGCGAATCGGTTGTGTGTAACCCGCTTCGGCCATTAATAAAGCGTGTTTCTTCGCTTCCGCAATTTGACGGTCTTTGTTCACTACGATGATATCTTTCCCTTGTTGTAAAAGTCCGGTATCAAAAGCTTCGTATCCTGAAGTAGACACTTTTGCCATAGCAATTGTCAAGAAATATTCTTGCAATACATTCAACTCCACGTCATTTTTATGAAATAAATCGGATGCACGCAATGCCAATTCTTTCGAACCTCCACCACCTGGAATTACTCCAACACCAAACTCCACTAATCCCATATACGTTTCCGCTGCAGCAACTACTTTATCGGCATGTAAGCTCATTTCACAACCACCGCCAAAAGTCATTCCGTGTGGCGCAACCACAACTGGAATTCCGGAGTAACGTACGCGCATCATCGTGTCTTGGAACATTTTGATCGCCATGTTCAGCTCATCATATTCTTGCTCAACTGCCATCATGAAAATCATTCCGATATTGGCACCCACAGAGAAATTCGCTGCTTGATTTCCAATAACCAGACCTTGATATTCTTTTTCAGATAAGTCAATCGCTTTATTGATGGCTGCCAAAACATCACCGCCAATCGTATTCATTTTAGACTGGAATTCTAAATTCAAAATTCCGTCTCCTAAATCTTGTATAATTGCTCCGCTATTGCTCCACACTTTTTTGCTTTCGCGTATGTTGTTCAGGATGATAAATGAATCCTGACCTGGAACTTTAGTTTGTGATTTTGTTGGAATATTGTAGAAAAAAGTTGCTCCTTCTTTAATAGAATAAAAACTAGAACTTCCAGAAGCCAACATATCATTTACCCAAGCAGCTGGTTCAAGACCTTCCGCTTTCATAATTTCGATTCCTTTTGCAACACCAATGGCATCCCAAATTTCGAAAGGACCATTTTCCCATCCGAAACCGGCTTTCATCGCATCGTCAATCTTGTATAGTTCGTCTGAGATTTCAGGAATTCTGTTCGAAACATAAGCAAACATTCCGGCAAAACTTTTTCTGTAGAATTCTCCCGCTTTGTCTTTTCCTTTTACCAGAACTTTAAAACGGTTAATTGGTTTATCAATCGTTTTTGTCAGTTCCAAAGTTGCAAAAGAAGCTCTTTTAGCCGGACGGTACTCTAAAGTATCTAAATCCAAAGACAAAATATCCTTGTCTACTTTTTTATAAAAACCTTGACCTGTTTTGCTTCCTAACCATTTATTCTCCATCATTTTATTGACGAAATCTGGTAATTTGAACAATTCGTGTTGCTCGTCATTCGGGCAGTTTTCGTAGATTCCGTTGGCAACATGTACCAAAGTATCCAATCCAACTACGTCAACGGTTCTGAAAGTAGCCGATTTTGGACGGCCAATAACAGGACCAGTCAATTTATCCACTTCTTCAATCGTAAGTCCCAATTCTTTTACCAAATGAAACAAACTCTGAATCCCGTAAATACCAACTCTATTCCCAATAAACGCAGGAGTATCTTTGGCGACAACCGAAGTTTTACCCAAGAATTTCTCTCCATATCTAGTAAGGAAGTCCAATACTTCTTTTGAAGTTTGTGGGCCAGGAATAATTTCGAATAATTTTAAATAACGCGCAGGATTAAAAAAGTGTGTCCCGCAGAAGTGTTTTTGAAAATCTTCGCTTCTTCCTTCACTCATAAAGTGAATTGGAATTCCAGAGGTGTTTGAAGTTACCAAAGTTCCCGGTTTTCTGAACTTTTCAATTTGTTCAAAAACCATTTTTTTGATGTCCAAACGTTCCACTACAACCTCAATAATCCAATCAACAGCTGCAATTTTAGCCATGTCATCGGTAGTATTTCCAGTTGTGATTCTGCTTGCAAATTTCTGACTATAAATAGGCGATGGCTTCGATTTCAGGGAATTAGCTAAATGCTCATTCACTAATCTGTTTCTTACGATTTTGCTTTCCAGAGTCAGCCCTTTTTTGGCTTCCGCTTCGGTAAGTTCTCTTGGAACGATGTCCAACAGTAAAACTTCAACTCCAATGTTGGCAAAATGGCAAGCAATTCCTGAACCCATAATTCCGGATCCTATTACTGCAACTTTTTTAATTGTGCGCTTCATTTTCTATTTTTTCAGTGTGATTAAATATGTTTTTGTCGAGAATTAATTCGTTGATGGTTTCGGCCACTTCAATAAAATGCTGCAGCTTCTCCTCAGCGATATGTTGTTTCACGGTTTCATTAAATTTTAAAACCGTATTCTTAGATAATTCTCTTTTTTCTTTACCAAAATCAGTCAGGTAAATCAAAACACCACGACCATCTTCAGGGTTTTTCTTTCTTATGATCAATCCCTTTTCCTCCATAGATTTCAGGGTTCTGGTAAGACTTGTGGCTTCCATTCCCATTTTTGGGCCCAAAGCCGTAGAGGGTGTTCCCCCTTCCTTGTCAATACTCAACAAAGCAAAACCGGTGGCCATGCTCGCGTCATATTTAGAAGCTTCTTCATTATACATTCTGGCAACCGCTTGCCAGGTAGCTCGTAGTATGTAATCTATTGTTTTGTCTTTCATAGGGAACTATATCGATTTCAAATATAATAAAAAAATACTATGCATGCATAATAAATTAAATTATTTTTTGTTAAAAAGTACTAAATATAAATAAATACCACTGAATTTGCGCAAATTGAATGGTATTTTAACGAATTTTTTGGGCGCGTCCCTCCATTTTGCTTCGTCGTTCCTCCTCGCAACTCCTGGTCGGGCTGTTCGTTGTATCTTTTATTCCGCAGGTTTCATAAAAGGATGTCACTTCCATCCCTCGCGCAAAACCTGCAGATTAGAAATAATTGGATTTGTAGTTTAATTGGTGGGATTAATTATCGAATCTGTTGATGAGATACTTCCTTCGTCAGTATGACAAAGGAGGAACTGTAATAATGATTAGAGAATTATTATAGTCATGAATTAAAAACAAAAAACCACGAACATCAATTCGTGGTTTTTTGTATGATAAATATTTTTCTAAGCCTTTTTAAACTCCCCGTTATCCACATCTTTCAAGAACTTGATGACGCCCGGAAAATAGGTTGTAGGGTCATCGTATTGCGAAAGGTGGCTTCCGTTGGGACATAATAAGAAACGTCCGTTTTGAACTTCTTTAGACATCCATTCCATGTGCTTGGGATCCATAGTGTCATATTTGGCACCAATAACCAGCGTGGGAACACTAATCGTTTTAAGTTTGGCAGTGACATCCCAGTTTTTTAAAGAAGCATTTCCTGTAATTCCAAATTCACTTGGTCCTTGCATATACACATACACATTTGAGTTGATGTGTTTGAAAGCTCTGTTTATGGATTCGGGCCATTGATCAACAGGCATTCTTAAAATGTGTTCCGTATAATAGTATTTAAAAAGCAGTTCGGTGTATTTTGGATTGGTATAATCCTTATTCTTTTCAAATGTTTTTATTTGATCAAAAACTGCTTTTGGAAGTTTTGGACCCAGTACTTCTTCGGCATATTTGTTATAAGCAGGTGCGCTTGCCATCATATTGGAGATAATCAGTCCTTTTAGGTTCTTTTGGTATTTCAAAGCGTATTCCATCGCGAGGATTCCGCCCCAGGATTGCCCCAAAATATAAAAGTTGGTATTGTCACAACCTAATGATTTGCGAACCTGTTCCACTTCCTCCACAAAACGTTCGTTTGTCCACAAACTGTTGTCATTGGGTTGATCGCTGTAATACGAACCTAATTGATCGTAATAAATGTATTCAATACTTTCATTAGGGAAATACCCATCAAAGCATTCATACAATTCATGCGTCAATCCAGGACCGCCATGAAGCAGCAATACTTTTATTTTTGGATTGTTACCAACAGTTTTTGTCCAGACTTTAAAAGTGCCTTTTGGTGTCTTTATCGGAATCATTTTGATACCGCCCGTAAGCTGATCGTCCCGTTTAGAGAAATCTAAATAATTTGCTTTTATCGAATCTTCCTTATGTTTTTCTTGGCAATTAGAAAAAAAGAATACACTTATAACGGAGCAAATTAGTACTTTCAGTTTCATAACGGGAGTGTTTTACAAAATGTTAGTTGTATATTTTATGGAATAAATCAATGTATTTTTCCATTACTATTTTTCGTTTTAGTTTTAACGTTGGAGTCAATTGTCCGCCTTCTATAGACCAAACATCTGGCGTCAGTTCAAAACGTTTGATTTTCTCCCAGTTACCAAATTTTTCATTTAAAGTATCAATCTCTCCCTGAATTCGTTCAATCACTTTTTCGTTCGAGATAATTTCTTCATTGCTTTTTCCAATATCCAGTCCGTGAATAGTAGCCCATTCTTTGACAAATTCGAAATTAGGTTGTATGAAAGCAGCCGGCATTTTTTGTCCGTCACCAATCACCATGATTTGCTCAATGAAACGGGATTGTTTCATCGTATTTTCAATCAATTGTGGAGCGATGTATTTTCCTCCTGAGGTTTTGAACATTTCTTTCTTGCGATCGGTAATTTTCAAGAATCCATCAGCATCAAAAATCCCAATATCCCCAGTATGGAAATAACCGTCGGTGATTACTTCCTTGGTTAATTTTTCATCTTTAAAATAACCCATCATCACGTTAGGTCCTTTGCAAAGGATTTCGCCGTCTTCAGCAATTATCACCTCTACATTATCAATTACTTTCCCCACAGTTCCCACTCTGAAACCTTTGTTTCTCATATCGTTTACGGATATTACGGGTGACGTTTCAGTCAAGCCATAACCTTCCATCACGGGGATTTCTGCAGCTGCAAAAACTCTGGCTAATCGGGGTTGCAAAGCGGCACTTCCTGAAACCATTAAATCCAAATTCCCGCCTAAACCTTCTTTCCATTTGCTGAAAATCAATTTTCGGGCAATTTTAAGTTGCATTTCATACCAAAAACCGTTGGCTCCGTATGGCTCGTATTTCAGGCCTAAATCAATAGCCCAAAAGAAAAGATTCTTTTTAATTCCTGTTAGTTCAGTTCCTTTGGCATAAATTTTATCATAAACTTTTTCCAGAAGTCTTGGTACAGCAGTAATTACCGTTGGTTTTACTTCTTTAAGATTATCACTGATTTTATCAATTGATTCTCCAAAATATACGGAAACACCATAATATTGGTATAAATATAAAATCATTCTTTCAAAAATATGACAGATAGGAAGGAAACTCAAAGCACGACTTTTCCCTGCTTCAAAAGGAATTCTCGTTGCACTGTCCAAAACATTAGATACAATATTTCTGTGTGAAAGCATGACGCCTTTTGGTCTTCCCGTTGTTCCTGAAGTATAGATAATAGTCGCTAAATCTTCTGTTTTAACACTGCCTTTTCGGTATTCAACATCATTTTGATTTCCCGTGTCTACACCAACAATCAATAACTCATTCCAGTTTTTACAACCTTCAATCTCATTAAAGGAGTATACTTCTTTTAGATTCGGAACTTTATCTCTAATCAAATTAACTTTGCGAAGTACCTCAGCATCCGACACAAAACAATAAATAGCACCCGAATGATTCAGGATATATTCATAATCTTCTTCAGAAATGGTTGGATAAATAGGAACAGTTTGGGCTCCGGTTTGTAAAGCCCCAATATCCATAATATTCCATTCAGTTCTGTTATTGGAGGAAATAATGGCAATTTTATCGTCCTTTTGAATGCCCATTCTCAAGAGTGCCCTAGAAACCGCATTGGCTTTGGCTATGTATTCCTGAGTAGAAGTTTTTACCCAAACACCGTTCTGCTTACTTACTAAAGCATCCGGAATGTTAGTGTATTTTTCTTGCTGGTAATAAGGGAAATCAAAAAGGCGAGTGATAGCTATCATTATAAAATAATTGAATTTTATCGCAAATTAAATAAAAATTAACGATAATTTTTGTTTTTCAAAAATTAAATGGAAAAATTAAACAACGACGCTGATATTCAGCGAAATCGTTTTCTTTAAATAGTAATAATGAAGTGGTGTTATAGAGAAAAATATCAATATCAGCTCCGATGCAAACTTTAGTGCTAGTGATACTGTGTTTTTTAAAATTACCTGATATCATTTTGCCTGATTACAGTTAGTTCTAATTTAATTACATAAAATTAATTTTTACACTATTGATTGTCAAGCTTTTAAATAAAATTAACTATATTTATAGTAGTATTAACTAAAAACAGTATAAAAATGAAAAAAGCATTACTAATTGTGATGGTGGTTTTTACTTACATCACTTACGCACAAAAAAAAGCGAATGGTACTATTTATATGGATCATCCGGCAATTAATGTGGTTGAATCGATGACTAAAGCTTTTGTCAGCGGAGATGCTGACAAGGTAGCCAGTTTTTTAGCTGATGATTTCAAATCTTTCAATGGCACTGACATGAATGAAAAAGCAGGAGATAAGGCCTCCTTTTTAAAAAGAGTGAAGTATTGGAAAGATAATATTGATTATCTAAGTATCAAACGTTCAACAGGAGCTTATCCGGATGCATTAGAATATATAGATGATGCTCAAAAAGATGTTGTTTGGGTGCAGACATGGGAAGATGTAAAAGGAGTGCATAAAAAAACCGGCGTAAAAATAGATATGCCTTTGCATCAATTATTTGTGGTGAATAAAAACAATAAAATTAAATCAATTACAAAATATAATAACAATAGTATTTTTGATGAAATTGGAAGCAGTTCTGATGAAAGAAAAAACGGTACGATATACAATCATCACGACTATATTAACAAGGTTAGGGCCATGATCTATTCATTTGAAAACAAAGACTATGATAAATCCTATAGTTTTTACGATAAAGAGGCAAAATTCAGAAGTATTAATATGGCTCCAGATGAAAAAAGCATGACCTTGGATCAGATGAAAGAAAATGATAAAAAATTAATGGCACAATTTGACATTACAAGTATTGATGTGGTTGGCTACCCTGACTATTTAAACTATGAGATGGGTAATGCAAAAGTGGTGCAATCTTGGTGGAATTTTAATATGACCAGAAAATCAGACAATAAAAAAATTGTAATGCCAATACTTTTTATTGACACTTTCAATGATAAAGGATTGATTGTTGATGAAATTGCTTACTACAGTGAGAAACTCATGGAGAAATAATTATTGCCAATAAAAGAATCATTCTTTGTAAATCATAAAGCCGAAACAAACTGTTTCGGCTTTATGATTTTGTAGCAACGTGACGGGGATATATTCGCCAATTGGCAAAATTATTCTACATAGTCTTTACTTCTGTCTCCCAAAATAAACATTTTCTTTTTTTCAAAGTGAATAGAAAAATGCGCGTTTATCCATCCTTCATTAGTTTCACTTCCAGTAGTTGTTTCTTTGTTTTTGTACCAAAGCGTATAGACCGCATAATTAAATCCTTTTTGGTATTTGGGCGTCCCGTTTTCAAAGCATTCCATACCCCAAATCATAGTTGTTTTTGATAAGTCATCCAGCTGAAAAATCCCTGTTCCATCTGGATTTAATTGCACGATAGGTTCTGCTGCTCCTTCAAATAAATAGGTTCCGGTTATGGGGTAATCAATAGTTGTAGTTAGATAATGGATTCCATCTTTGGCGGAGATTTTATCGATGTTATTTTGAGCATAACTGATAGTTGCAAAGAGCATCAATGCTAAAAACGAGAGTATAAAGTCTTTCATTTGTTAAGGCTAGATATAAGGTTGTTAGCCAAATCTAGTTAATTGTATTTTTTTGAGCAAATAATATGCTATAAATAAAATGCAACAGTTTTAATGCTCGAAATTACTTGGGTCGCCTGTATAATGGTAATGAAGTGTAACAGGCCAGCGCTTCGGCGCCAAAATCCCCTTCTTCGCTGAATGTCAATACAAACAATGCTTTCAAAGGATGGTCTTGTCGTATGTTTTCAATTGCCTGTAATGTCAGTCGTTTTGCGATTCCTTTCCTTCGATATTCTTCTAAAACTAGAGCGGAGCATAGGTATAGCGCTTCATATTTGGTATCTAATTGTGTTCTTTCAAACAGTTCTTTTTCCGAAATTGCCTGATCAAGAAACTGATGCATGAAGTCCAGCGTGGTAGGGATTAGTAAAATCCATGCTACTGGACCATTTCCATCATCATATTCTGAAACTGTAGCGGGATGTATTCGCATCAATCGCTCGAGCACCTCCTGATTTACATCAAGCTGTTCAGGATCATTTTTGACAGCGAAAACTTCGTCAGCCAATTGTAACATTCGTTCAAAATTGCTTTTAGGCATGTATTAAAAATAAAAATTCAGCCATTGCTTAGTTTACTCAAAACTAGGTCAATTTTTACAATCTTTCTAAATTCTTGGTTTGTTTAATAAGTTGATTAAGGTTCTTTATTTTTCCTTCAGTTCTATTGTGAATGCAGTAGGCAGTATGATAAAAGTGCGATTGCAGAAAATTTATTTGTATTTCGTTCCATTCCTCCAAGCTGAGATTAGGATTGTAGTGCTTTAATTCCAAGTATAGTTTGTTCCCAATGTGCTCAAAATTATCCGTTCCCAGATATTCGAGATCGGCATCTGCAAGAATACATTCTAGTTTGGTTTTTGGTTTTTGAGGTATTATAGTGGCTCTGATCATGCCAGAAATGATTTCGATTTCTTTTTTGGTGTATCCAAAATCTGGTAATTTTTTTTCAGCCAGTCGAATGCCTTCTTCTTCATGTCCCTCAGTACCAGTGTTGATAAATCCAGCATCATGAAACAGTGCCGCAGTTTTTAGTAGTAGTATGTCAGCTTCATTTATATGTTCTTGCTGAGCAATATATTCTGCTATTTTTACCACATGTTGTGTATGTTTCCAATGGTGATAAATAAGAAATGGTGACAATCTGGATTTTAAACAATCCAAGACATTTATAGACAATGCATTCCAGTTTTTCATATAAATACTATTGATTTTTTAGGATAGGGCATTAGTACTCACTTTCTTCATTGAACCTCCTGTCATAATTATTTCATTTAAGAATGTTTTTGCTTATTTCTTAGAATTCCTCCACTCGCTTCTTTAATGTATTGAATAAACATAAAAGCTTTAGGGTCTAATTTTCTTATTTCATCTTTGATTCTAAGTAATTCAAGTCGGGTCACTACCGTGACAATGATATCGCAGTCCGTTTTCATATCGAAAGTATCAGGTAAATAGCCGCGTTCGCCTTTAATTACTGTAATTCCTTTTCCGAATTTTTTTACGATTAGAGCCTTAATGTCGTCACTTTTGGATGAAATGATATTTAAGGAAGTGTATTGTTCTAAACCTTGGGCGATATAATCAAGTGATTTTATGGCCGAAAAATAAGTAACTATCGAATATAATGCAGTCGCAATTCCAAAATACCACGCAGCGGCCAGAAATAATAAGGTGTTCATAGCAAAAATGACTTCTGACACATTAAGCCCAATTTTTCGGGTAGTTAATAAGGCAAGAATTTCTACACCATCAGCGGTTGAACCACTTCGAATACACAAACCCATCCCGATACCTATAAGGCAACCACCAAACAAGGCAATTAAAAGGCGATCTGTAGTAACGGCATCGATATGTATAAAGGTCATAGCAGCTGCTATCAATAAAAAAGTGATTAAACTTTGTATGGCAAATGTTTTCCCCAGCAGCCTTTTTCCTAAAAACAAGAACGGCAGATTTAAGCTGAGTACCAGAATTCCAAATGGCAAATGGGTGATTTCATGCATAAGTATGGATATACCTATAATCCCTCCGTCCAAAAATTTATTGGGTATCATAAACCCTTTTAATGCCAATGTAATAAATGCGACACCCACAAAATTTAAAACAATATTTTTAGGATGAAATATTTCCTTCCAGTCAATAGGTTGATGTTCAATATTCATAAGGATGAATTTGGATTAAAATCCTTTAAATATACTACTTTATTTTGATAAATATTGATTATATTTACCTTATAATTAGTATGTTAGCTTCGATTTTGTTTCATTGGTTTCCCCAGCCATTTTTAAATTAATAGTTTTCTAAATTAGATTTTATTAACCTTTTAAATATATCAATTATGGCAGATGTAATCGTCAATCTAAATGTTGACACAAGTCAAATTTCCGTACAAAATGTTGATCCTTTTTGTAATTTTGGACAAGGTCCAGGGATTAGTAATGAAGATTTTTTAACTAGGGTAAATGCTGGCGATACCGTAATCTGGCAAGGTGTGTCCAGCGTAACACCGCTAGATACGGTCAATATTACCAATATAAATCATAGTGGTGGTAATAGTGTTTTTAGTCACGATAATTTATCTGGAAATGGGCAGCATCCGGAAAAAGTTTCCGGCGCTGTTCGAAACAATGCCCGTGGGGAAACAGAAAAATATACCATAATGTTTAACGTTTTCAATAATGGCATTAGACGACCGGGTATTTTTAGCATTGATCCGAAATTAGCGATAAATCCATAATGGAACTACCCTTTTTTAAATATTATTTTTCAGTTTCCCTTTGTGTATTTTTTTTTCATTTAAGTATTTCAGCCCAAGAGCAAAAAGTGGCAGATAGCCTAGTGAAAATTTATCAGGAAGGGAATCTTGATAATTCTGAAAAATTAGAATTACTTAGGAATTTATCTTTTAATGAAGTGAATAATCTCAAATTATCCTTAAAATACGCAGAAGAACTTATCGCACTTTCCAAATTAGAAAAAAACTATTTATATCTGCATCGTGGCTATTTTCAAAAAGGGAATAAACTCAGACTCTTAGGAGATTTGAATAAATCGCTGGATGCTTTTTTCAAAAGTGAAGAGGCAGCAACTAAAGCAAAATACAATATAGGACAAGGGACCGCATATTCTTCAATCGCGGATGTATATTCAGTAATGGGAAATTCTAAAAATGCCCAAATATACTACGACAAAGCAATCAAATTATTAAGAAAAACAGACAATTCAATTGGTTTAGCGTCAGCTTTACTCAACGCAGGCGACGAATATTCAAAAAACAAGAAATATGATTTAGCTTTACGTTATTTTAAAGAATCAGGAGAAATTTTCAAGAAGGCTGATTATTTAAGTGGTACAGCTTATAACTTGGGAAATATAGGAATGGTATACGCAGAGCAGGGAAAGGATGTATTGGCAAAGAATTATATTAGTCAATCCATAAAAATACTGGAAGAACTAAAGGATTATTATGCCATTTCAGATTATCTGACGTACATGTCAGATATTTATTTAAAACAGAATGATTGGACTACAGCACTCAATTATGCGCAAAGAAGTCTAGAACTAGCCCAAAGATATGGGTTGAAAGATCAAATCAGTAACTCAAATCTCAAACTTTCTGAGCTCTATCAAAAAGCCGGTAATACTGCTGAATCCTTTAAATATTATAAAAATCATATTGCTTATAGGGATAGCGTTACTAATCTCAAATCTGTTCAGCAAATGGCTGATTTGCGAACGGATTATGAAGTTTCCCAGAAACAGTCGGAAGTCGATTTACTAAACCAGGGAAAGAAAAACCGGCAGATTATGGCAATTTCATCTGCTGTTTCAGCGGCACTTGTTTTTTTATTGGCCTTCGGAATGTACAGACGTTATAAATTCATAAAGAAAACTAATGTTATTATTGAAGAAGAAAAGAATCGGTCAGACCACTTATTGCTTAATATTCTTCCTGAGGAAACAGCGCATGAGTTAAAACAAAATGGGAAAGTACTAGCCAAAAAGTTCGAATCGGTTACCGTATTGTTTACTGATTTCGAAGGATTTACATATTATGCGGAAAAGTTATCACCAGAGAAATTGGTAGAAAGCGTGGACTATTATTTTTCGAAATTTGATGAAATTATGGCAAAATATGATTTAGAAAAAATCAAAACGGTCGGGGATTGTTATATGTGTGCGGGAGGATTGCCTTTTCCAACAGACGATCATGCTTTTAAAATGATTCATGCCGCTTTTGAAATAGCCCAATTTGTTAGGGATTCAAAAAATAATAATCCTCTAAATCATACCCGTTTTGAAATTCGCATCGGGATTAATTCCGGGCCGGTAGTAGCCGGAGTCGTTGGGACGAAGAAATTTGCGTATGACATTTGGGGAGACACCGTAAACATTGCATCTCGTATGGAAACTAATTCAGAACCAGGCAAAATCAATATATCTCAAAATACCTATGAGTTGATTAAAGAGACTATTAATTGTGAATATAGAGGAGAAATTGAAGTGAAAAACAGAGGAATGATGAAAATGTACTTCGTAAATAGTCCTAAGTATAAAACGGTGTAAATTAACTTAAGTTACAAAGCCAGATGTTAGATATATCGTATTTTTGTAATGTATAAATTCTGTTTAGTAGTACTGTTACTAGTTTGATAGGTTGGCGAAATGGCATCAAGTACATAGAGGTTTTCCAACCTTCCGTCTATGACCAACGAAATGGTACACGAGTTTGATACCCATTGATTAGTTTATAAAACCGTATTTCTAAACAGAATTATTTTATCTGACATAAAATTAAGCAATATATAGCTCCTGAAAAGACAAAAAAATTAAGGGATAACATTCAGGTGGCGTGCAAGAAAAACGCCCATGCTAAAACAAGATTGAAGAAGATAGCCGCCAGTAGGTGCATCCAAATCAATCATTTCCCCAATGCAATAGTTGTTCTTCATCATTTTTAATTCAAAATTTTCATCCAAGGCATTCAACTGAATTCCTCCCGTTGTGGATATTGCTTCATCCAACAGGGCAGAACCGGTGATTTCAATACGTAGATGTTTGATGTTTTGTGCCAAAAGTTCCGAATTCAGGTAGGTTTCTTTTGAAAGATAGGTTTTCAAAAGTCCAATTTGCGCCGGACTCATTTTAAGCTCTTTTTGCAGTTTTTCGCTCGTCTTTTTTAGGCTTGATTTTTGGATTTTTTGAAGTAAATCATTATAACTTAATGTCGGTTTTAAATCTAAGAAGATAGTAGCCCTTTGCTTGGCATTGAGCTCCTTTCGAATTTGCGGGCTGATGGCATAAATTGCATTTCCTTCCAGACCAAAACGAGTAATCACCACTTCGCCTTTTTGAGTTTTATCGCCACAGCTAATGGCTATATTTTTAAGTGGATTTCCTTCATGTAAGTTTATAAAATCATCGCGCCAGTTGACTCCGTAAGCACAATTGGAGGCTTTGAAAGGAACAACGTCTATTCCTCGTTTTTTGAATAAACCTAGCCAAGTCCCATCAGAGCCGGTTACTTTCCAGCTGCCACCGCCCAAGGCAAAAATGGTATAATCCGATTTGACTTCGATATCAGTATTGAAAACAAGATCTTGGTTGGTATTCCAACCCGTCCAAGTATGTTGATATTGAATAGCAACACTGCGCTTATTGAGAACATCAAGAATTGCATTGAGCACTTCGATGGGTTTAATGCCGCTTTCCGGATATACACGTTTACTAGTGCCGATGTAGGTTGGGATGCCCATGAGATCAATCCATTTTTGAAAATCGTGGTTGTCGAAATCGAGTAGGGCTTCCTGTAAAAAATGGGATGGAGTATAACGCTGAATCAGTTGCGCAATTGGTTCAGAATGGGTAAGATTAAATCCGCCTTTTCCAGCCACAAGAAATTTTCTTCCAAGCGTTTTGTTCTTCTCGTAAATGGTAACATTAAATTGCTGCGGATCGAGAAATGCGGCGAGTAAAAGCGCTGCAGGTCCTCCTCCAATAATTGAGACTGATTTCTTCACCCTGCAAAAATACGCTATGTTTAAGGATTAAACGGGTTATAGGATTTTTTATTAATTATTTACGATGGTAAAACGGTGCTAAAATAGTCGTTTAAAATAAATTCTGTTGACTTTGCAGGCACAGAATGCGCGATCGAGTTTATTCGTTTTTTTATCAATTAACAATAATGAATTCAACAGATACTAATTTTATTGAATTTATCTTTCCTAATGTTAGATTAAAAGGTTCTTCAACATTATAAACTTCTGTAAAGCTTGAATTTGCTGCAATTTCAATATAAGGCGGAACTTTTTTGATAGGAGTTAATATCAATCCATCATAATTTGAAGTTATATGAGAAACTCCTTTTATTGCAACATTGTTAGGGTTAGTATATTTTATTTCATAATGTAAGCGAGATGAATTATTACCTGTGTCAGGAGTATATTCAAATAATAAAACTTCATAAGTAACATTTTTCAATGTTTCTTTTTCAGGTGTTGAATCATTGTCATTAGCACAGCCAAAAAGCATTAGAAACAACGGAAGTAAAAAAAGCACTTTTATTTTCATAACATTAAATTCTTTTCGAGCTAAAATCCTGATAAAAATCAGTAGCGTCTCGTTAACGGAGCAATCCAGTATAACGTTCCCGCGCTACAAGCAGTTTGGGACTAAATTAAGCCCATTCTTCGGATTTGCCAAATCTTCCAAATACAAAACCATATTTAAATTAAGCCAAATCCCCAAATTGCTTGTAGCGTGTGTTATAGGGCGGTTGTTTTGTTGAAATTACAATTATCACACAAAATTTTCACGCTTCTGTTGGCAAAATCCAATTTTCACTTTTCTGTTCGTAATTTCGGCGTATTATTTTCAATTATTCACTTTTTAATTTCTGCGTTAAACTTTTCAAGTTTCTGCTGGCGGATTCCGACTTTCACGCTTCTGCTTTTCAGATTCCAATTTTCAAGCTTCAGTTGGTAAGTTCAAACTTTCCCGCTTCAGTTTTTCGTCTGTTTATTGTCAGAGCCCAACTTTCCGACTTCTGTTGGCGATTTCAATTTCACGCTTCTGTTTTGTAATTTTCTGCGAGTTACAAACTTTATTTGAAATCGAAATTAACTGCGTAATTTCGGCACAACTGCCCTATAACTTGTATATATGCGAAACAAACTTTCGTATATACACCCAATTATGGCTCGATAGGCGAAACTTTGTTCGTTTTATCTATTTTCAAATATATTAAAATTTTCTTACAAATTATCAATGAGATTTTAAATCGTTCCCACAAAAAAAGCGCTCCTTTTCAGGAACGCTTTCAATATAATAAATCAAAAAATTATTTTTTATCCATCCATTTTCTGGCATTGACAAAGGCTTCATGCCAAGGTGAAACTTCATCGTCTCGGTCTTTTGGGTAATGCGCCCAGTTCCATTGAAACGTAGAACGCTCGATGTGTGGCATCATAACCAAGTGACGTCCTGTTTTGTCGCAAAGCATCGCAACATCAAAATGAGAACCGTTTGGATTAGCAGGATAGCCTTCATAGGCATATTTAGAAACAATATTGTAATTTTCTTCGCCCATTGGCAAGTTAAATTTTCCTTCTCCGTGTGAAACCCAAACTCCAAGGGTACTTCCTGCTAATGAAGAAAGCATCACTGAATTATTTTCCTGAACCGTAACCGAAGTAAAAATACTTTCGTGTTTTTGGCTCTCGTTATGCAACATTTTTCCGTGTACTTCATGCTCCGGATTAATTACTTCGAGTTCCATAAACAATTGGCAACCGTTACAAATTCCCACTGACAACGTATCTTCACGTTTGAAGAAATTGTCTAAAGCGGTTTTTGCTTTTTCGTTGTATAAAAACGCTCCCGCCCAACCTTTGGCAGAACCCAGTACATCCGAATTTGAGAATCCTCCCACAGCACCAATAAACTGAATGTCTTCCAAAGTTTCACGACCCGAAATCAAATCGGTCATGTGAACATCTTTCACATCAAAACCAGCCAAATACATCGCATTCGCCATTTCACGTTCCGAATTACTTCCTTTTTCACGGATAATTGCCGCTTTTGGTCGTGGTTGAGAAGCGTCGATTACGGGTTTCTTTCCTGTAAAATGAGTTGGGAAAGTATACTGTAATGCTTGGTTTTTATAATTGTCGAAACGCGCTTGTGCTGTTCCGTTCTTTGATTGTTTTTGGTCTAATAAAAATGAAGTTTTAAACCAAATGTCCCTGTATTTTGCAATGTCTAATTTGCAAGGACCAAAGTCTAAAGTCGCTTCACTGGTTGCAGTTCCTAATTTGTAGAAACTAACCCCGTTTTGGTTTAACTTGTTTTCTAAAGTGGCATCGTTTTTAGCTTGAAAAACAATTCCAATGTTCTCTGCAAAAAGATATTTGATGATGTCTTTTTCTTCAAAAACAGAGAAGTCTATTTTTGCTCCCAAATTCACATCAGCAAAACACATTTCCAATAAAGTCGTGATCAAACCACCACTTCCAATATCATGTCCTGCAAGAATGTTATCTTCCAAGATTAATTCCTGAATGGTATTGAACGCTTTTTTGAAGAAAGCCGCGTCTTTTATTGTTGGCGTTTCGGTTCCAATTTTGTTCAGAACTTGTGCAAAAGATGAACCTCCTAATTTATATTCGTCTTGCGACAAATTGATATAATAAATAGAACCGCCGTCTCTTTGTAAAACAGGTTCCACTACTTTTCTGATATCCGTACAGTTACCACCTGCCGAAATAATTACCGTTCCCGGCGCAATCACTTCGTCATTCGGGTATTTTTGCTTCATAGAAAGCGAATCTTTTCCAGTTGGAATATTGATTCCCAATTCGATTGCAAAATCAGAACATCCTTCAACAGCAGCGTACAAACGAGCGTCTTCACCTTCGTTTTTACACGCCCACATCCAGTTGGCCGAAAGGGAAATTCCTTTCAATCCGTCTTTAATTGGTGCCCAAACAATGTTTGATAATGATTCGGCAATCGCATTTCTGCTTCCTGCCACAGGATCAATCAAAGCCGAAATAGGAGCGTGGCCTATTGAAGTCGCAATTCCTTCTTTTCCTAAATAATCCAACGCCATCACACCACAATTGTTCAATGGTAATTGCAAAGGTCCCGCACATTGTTGCTTGGCCACTTTTCCGCCCACACAACGGTCGACTTTATTAGTCAACCAGTCTTTACAGGCAACCGCTTCTAATTGAAGTACTTGCTCTAAATAAGTGGCGATATTTTTTGTGGTATATTCTAAACCAGCATAGTTGTATTCGATCGTTTTATCGGTCATCACTACTTTTGGAGAACTTCCAAAAAAGTCTTCCAAAGCAAAATCCATTGGTTTAGCACCGGTAGTTTTTGACTCGAAAGTAAAACGATGATCACCGGTTACTTCTCCCACTTGATACATTGGAGAACGTTCCCGATCAGCAATTTTTTGAAGTAAATCAATATTTTCTTTTCCAATAACTAATCCCATTCGCTCCTGAGATTCGTTACCGATGATTTCTTTTGCAGAAAGCGTAGGATCGCCCACAGGCAATTTGTCTAAATCAATCAAGCCTCCTGTTTCTTCCACTAATTCCGAAAGACAGTTTAAGTGTCCTCCAGCGCCGTGATCGTGAATGGAAACAATTGGATTATTGTCGCTTTCTACCAAACCACGAATGGCATTGGCAGCACGTTTTTGCATTTCCGGGTTCGAACGTTGTATCGCGTTCAATTCAATTCCTGAACCAAAAGCTCCAGTGTCTGCTGAGGAAACCGCAGCTCCACCCATCCCGATTCTATAATTTTCACCACCCAGAATAACGATTTTATCGCCTTCTTGTGGTTTGTGTTTTATCGCTTGGTCTAATTTTCCGTACCCAATTCCACCAGCCTGCATGATTACTTTGTCGTAACCTAATTTTCTAGCCTGTGTTGAGCCTGCAGAAGCATTTTCTTGGTGTTCGAAAGTAAGAACAGAACCCGTGATTAGGGGCTGTCCAAATTTGTTTCCAAAATCAGAAGCTCCGTTAGAGGCTTTGATCAAAATATCCATTGGCGTTTGATACAGCCATTTTCTTTCTGAAACTGCATCTTCCCATGCTCTGTTTTCTGCTAATCTGGAATACGAAGTCATGTAAACTGCGGTTCCTGCTAATGGCAACGAACCTTGTCCACCTGCTAAACGGTCACGGATTTCTCCACCTGAACCTGTTGCAGCTCCGTTGAAAGGTTCTACGGTTGTTGGGAAATTGTGTGTTTCCGCTTTTAATGAAATAACCGAATCAAAATCTTTTGTTTCGTAGAAATCCGGTTTGTCAGCGCTTTTTGGAGCAAACTGTTGCACTCTTGGTCCTTTAACAAAAGCCACGTTGTCTTTGTAAGCCGAAACGATATCGTTAGGATTTTCTTGAGACGTTTTCTTAATCATTTTGAATAAAGAAGACTCTTTCTCTTCGCCGTCAATTATAAATTTTCCGTTGAAAATCTTATGGCGACAGTGTTCTGAATTGGCTTGTGAGAAACCAAAAATTTCAGAATCCGTTAGTTTTCGCCCTAATTTAATCGCTAAATTATCTAAATAATCTACTTCATCAGGACTTAAAGAGAGTCCTTCTTTTTTATTGTAAGCGGCAATATCATCGATGTCCAAAATAGCTTCCGGAAGTACGTTGATAGTGAAAATATCTTGATCTAGCTCGGCGTATTTTTGCGAAAGCATTGGGTCAAAATCAGAGAAGTCCGCTGTAGTTTTGTGAAATTCTTCGATTCGAATGATTCCCGCAATCCCCATGTTTTGGGTGATTTCGACAGCATTCGTGCTCCAAGGCGTAACCATAGCGGCACGAGGACCAACAAAAAAATCCGTTAGTACGGATTTTTCTATTTTATTTGAGTCGGCAAAAAGCCAGTTTAATTTTGAAATGTCTTGAGCTGAAATTTCGTTTTGCGTTTGTACTGCAAAAACAGTTTTGCTTTGGTTTTCAAAGAAATGGATCATTGTTGTATAGTTTGTTGTATTGCGGTGCAAATTTAGTCAATTAAGATTAAATTTGGAACAAAAAAAAGCGGCAATTTTGCCGCTTTCTAATTATCGATGCTGCAACTAAAACTAGTTTATAATCAGTTTCTTAATCAAGGATTTTGAGTCGTCTGTTATTTTTACCAGATACACTCCTTTGTTAAGGTTCGTCACAGATAAGGCTGAGCCGTCTGCGTTCTTAATTTCAAAAACCTTCTGACCTAGGACATTAAAAATTTCAATTGAAAAGGCTTTATTCGAATTGTCTATTGAAAAGTTCCCGTTCGAAGGATTTGGATACATTTTAAAATCGCTATTATCTACAATTGCAGTCGTTTTAGTTGATTTTGTTGCGATACGACTTCCAAAATTACTACAGGTGTCAACGGCATAGGAATCCCATTGCGTAGTAATATTGAATGTTGTAGTTGGAGAAGTTACAGTCGATTTTCTTCTTAAAGTTACATCAATTGCAAAATCCGCCGTTCCTCCATTAAAAGTTCCAATGATATCGATTAAGACTCCGTTTTTAAATAAACCTACAGCATCATTTCCATTAAATGCCATTTCAGCAGCTGATGTAGAAAGGTTTGCTGTAGTTGTAGAATAACAACTTAAAGCAATCAAACTGTTTACAATCGTAAATTTACCGCCGTTATTTAAAGTTCCTGTCAGAGCTAATCCTGTACTCCAGGCTCCGGCACCATTTGTTTGTTTTTTAATGCTGTAAATTGACATATTTACGGCACCTCCTGTAGCATTCGAAATTTCCAATGCTTTGTTATTAGAAGAACCCTCAATATATTCAGAAAACAATAAGTCGGAAGCAGTTGAACCACCCGCAATAGTAGTAACATTAACTGTATTGCTTGCTGCGGAAACATTTCCGGCGGCATCTTTAGCTTTTACAGAAAAAGTGTAGGCTGTTGAAGCTGTTAATCCCGTTACAGCATAAGTAGTTGCGATTACAGTAGCTTTCAAAGTCGCACCTTGGTACACATCATAGGCAGTTACGCCTACGTTATCCGTTGAAGCTGTCCAAGATAAATTGGTAGCGGTTGCGGTAGTTCCTGAAGCTGTTAAAGACGTTGGAGCTGTTGGAGCAGTCGTATCGGTTGTTGCTGCGGTAATTGTTACAGAATAATCTTCTACTTGTCCAAAAGGAATCGCTTCACAAGCGGTTGGAATTGCATTGTATTTCAAAGAAACTCTCATTCTGGTTGTTCCTAAAGTTGCCGCAGTTGGTATAGTGATAGAACCTGAAACGGGAGTCGTTGTAGACGCAGCTTTAGACCAAACTAATTCTCCAGCATCTGTAAATAGACCGTTTTGGTTGTAATCAATCCAAACTGCACATCCTTCGCTATATACCGTACTCGTCCAAATAGGTGTAATGGTAATTGTATAAGCAGTTCCACGTGTAGTATTTGTAGCTATTGAAGTGAAGTTTTCATAACCTGCTGTTCCAACAGATGAATTGTTTATGGTTCCAAAAACGACTTTACTGATTTTTTCATCAGCAGTACTGTTTCCTGAAGAAGCGCAATAGGTTGTTGTAGCCGCTGAAGTCGTTACACTAACTACATTGCTTGAAACAGAAATATTTCCGGCAGCATCTTTTGATTTTACTGAAAAAGTGTAAGCTGTGGCAGCTGTTAAACCTGTTACGGAATAAGTTGTGCCAGTTACCGTTGCTTTTAGGGTTGCTCCTTGGTACACATCATACCCTGTTACACCAATATTATCATTAGCGGCAGTCCAACTTAAATTGGTTGCTGTGCTAGTAGTTCCGGAAGCTATTAATGAAGTTGGTGCTGTTGGCGCTACGGTGTCAGTCGCGCCAGTAGTTGTAGCGTTAGCTGTATTGCTTGCAACAGATGTATTTGCTGCTGCATCTTTAGCTTTTACATAAAAAGAATACTCTGTTGATGCTGTGAGTCCAGTGATTGTTGTAGATAATCCCGTTACAGTTGCTTTTAATGCATTATTCATATAAACATCATATCCTGTAACGCCAATGTTATCAGTTGCGGCTAACCAGCTTAATGAAACTGAATTTGATGTTGAAGCCGTTACCGCTAAACTTGTCGGAGCAGTTGGTGCTTGAGAGTCAGCTGTTGGATTCCAAACTGCCTGCACATATTCAGGATGATCGATGTAAGGATTTCTATTGCTTTGTGTACTGTAAATAGCATTGTTACGAGCAATTTCTCTTGCATTTACTGGGTCTTGCGTATTCCAGGCTAAAAGCATGTTTAAAAAAGCAGTTGTAAATACCTGATTGCTTGTTCCGTTAAACATAGGAAAAGTATAACCAGAAACCGTAGTTTCATAACGCGTTGCAAAATAAAAGTACATTCTGGCAATGTCACCTTTGAATTCGTCTATTGGTTCAAAAACTGTACCTGTATAACCTGATACGGCACTTGATCCAAGTTTGCTGCCATTTAAGGAAGTCCAAGTCGCTGATGCAACCATTCCGTGAGGATAATTAGATCTTTGACCGTTTACTTTTCCATCTGTTGGTGTTATAAAATGGGCATCAGAAACCATAGGTGCTGCAGATCCAAAACTAGATTGAGGAATAATGTGCTCTCTGTTGTAGCAATCTCCTTCAACACTATAAGTTCCGCATCTTTGTGTTGTTCCCAAAGAATAATTATAAGGATCAGTTCCAGCAGGTTTTTCAGAATACATGTCCAAAACGGAACCGTCATTTTCATAAAAATTATCAACATCCGAAGTTTGATAGGTAGTATATAAACCAGCATATCCATTGTCAACGTGACCTTTAATAATGTTATATAATTGGGTTTTCAAGGTGTACCCCGTTCCGGTGGCAGTAGAATAATAGCCCGTTGGTATTTGGGCAATACCCGCAGTGCAGAGCATTACTAATAAAAAAGAGTAGATTTTTTTCATCGTTTTAAAAAATTTGGTTTTGGTTAAAATTTGTTGAGGCCAAAACTAAGGCTTTAAATGCGACACTATATTAAGAAATTATTAACATAATTATCAATTTCGTAAATTTAGATAGGAAAATCACTTAAATAATGCTGATATATTACTAAATTAAGGGGTAAACAAGAAATGTTTTTGTTGAAAAGTTTTGGGTTTTAAGATTCAACGGTGCATGAATAAGATTAAATATTCTTTACAGAAAATAATGAAGTTTTTAGTTGTATTGTAGGTACTATTTTGGAAATGGTTTGTTTTGATACGCTCCTAAATCCGGTGGTAAAGTGCGAGTGTTCCCTATGATATCTAATGGAATCAGATAAGCCGAATTCCCTTTTGCGAAAGCGGCAGAAGTATCGTCAATATTGAATTTGTTTTGGGAAACTTTATAGAATTTAGGGTCTTTATTCAAAATTATAGCGTTATAATGTGCAGTATCTGTTCCAAATTGATAATCGGGATTCGTGGTGAATGTATTGGATATATTATCAAATTTCAGCAGACAATTATTGAATTGGTATTGGAAAGCTGCACCCGTTTTTTTCTTCAATATCATTTCAGTGGAATAAGAACCATAGATAATACAATTGTTGAAGGTTGCTGCGGTTAAATCTTTTACTTCAGGAACCGCACCCGTAATGTAGTTGCTCACAAAAACGGCAACTTGCTCAGAACTGTTCCAATTGTTATTGAACGTACAATGCGTGAATTTATAATTTCCTCCGTAAGAACAAGCCAAACTAGCCTGACCCGCATTATTAATCACCAGATTTTCTCCGTTAATTTTTGCGGTCTGCGCCAAAATTCCATAATTAGCACAATTGTAAATTTGGGTATTTTTTATATTTACGGTCGTTCCGTCATTGTTTTGAACCAATAATCCAATGGTAGCATTTTTGATGGTAAGGTGATTCACGGTATTGTTGGTGCTGCCATTGGTTAGCCAAATCGTTCCCCATTGCCCCGGAACATCTGAATAATCAGGTTCTAAACGGTCTCCTTCAAAAATGACTTCTTTCTCGAGTTTATCGGTAGTAGAAACGGCGCCATTCACATTGATCGAAGCAGTATTGGAAATAATAAGACCAGAATTTGCGTGAAAATGAACCCTTGATCCTGCATCAAAAGTTACCGTTTTTCCAGAGGGAACTGCGGCATAACCATAAATTACGTAGGGTTTTGTGTTTTTAAAATGGAGTTCATTTCCGTTTACGGGGTCATTTTCATCCAAAAAGAAACCATCAATTTTTTCGTCACCAATGGGAAGTGTTTCGGTGGTTCCATCAGCAAAACGTTTTGGATAAAGGAAAATGGCATCTTGAATTAAGGTCACCAATTCTATTTTTTGAAGATTTACGCCACTGTCAAACTGAATTTGGTCGGTGTATAGAAAATCAGCTGGATTGGCATCAGCAATATTGGCGGTAGTTTCTATGAAAATATACAAACTGTCCTTGGCTAATAAATCTACATTGCTGAATATTTTACCGTTGTTTCCCTGCATTCCGTCAACGGTCATTCTGTATTTTGAATTCAATCCTTTGGCTAATTGTATGGTGGGAATGGTGATGTCATTTTTACTATTATTATAGACTTTTAATCGGTACGTGCTGGAACCAATGTTAGTGAAAACAGTATCTAAATAAATAGTGTCTTTAGAAAAAGTCAAATCACCTGTGCTGGCAGTTGTCTCAAAATCACTTCGACAGGAGCAAACTGAAATCAATATTCCAATAAATAACAATAAAGTAATAGGACGCATTGTGATAGATTTTTTGTAAAAATAGGAAAAAACTCATTTGGATAGCTATGAATTTTGATTTTGAGATTAGATTATCAATTGTTTTGGTGTTTTCTAAATTATCTTTTAATTAAATTTACATTTTAAAAAAATAAAGGGATGACATTAGATAAAGTTAAAATGCTGGAATACTGCAATGAATTTTCAAAGAATACCTTGATGGAAACCTTAAATATTGAATATATTGATGCAGGAGAAGGTTTTTTAGTAGCCAAAATGCCAGTCAACCCATCTGTTCATCAACCTATGGGATTGTTGCATGGCGGAGCCTCGGTAGCTTTAGCAGAAAGCGTGGGCAGTGCGGCTTCCCATTTTTTTATTAATGATAAAGAACATGAAGTACGTGGAATTGAAATTTCAGCGAACCATTTAAAAAGTATTCGTGAAGGAGTTGTTTACGGTACGGCGCGAATTATTCATAAAGGCAGGACGCTACATCTTTGGGAAATTAAAGTGACAGATGAAGCCGGAAATCTGATTTCATTATGTAAATTGACTAATATGGTTTTGACCAAAGAGAAAAAATAAAATTTGAAGACCGTTTTTCATTAAAATCCATTTTAAAATTTAATCTATGATAGATTTCTATATAAAAGTAAAACAGCAACAAGCTCAGAATTTACCTTTTGTCTTATACAGAAAACCCAATGATATCAAATTAGCGGGTTTTTTTCAGAATAACGACCATTTATATTTTGCCGAAAATTTTGAAGAGAGCGGTTTCGTTTTTGCCCCTTTTGAAGGCAGTCAAATGATTCTTATCCCTAAAAAGGAGTCTGTAAAATGGGAAACTCTAATTACATCTTCAGCAGACAGTACTTTTTCTGATTTCAAAGAATCAGAAGACAGGCAAGCCAAAGAGCATTTTGAAAAACTTGTTCAAAAAGGGATTGATGCTATTGCAAATGGAATTCTGAAAAAAGTGGTTTTGTCACGGAAAGAAATTGTTGGTTTGTCCGGTTTTGATTTAGTCTCCATTTTTGAAAAATTAATTCAAAGTTATCCAACTGCTTTTTGTTATTGTTGGTTTCATCCAAAAATAGGATTGTGGATGGGTGCAACACCGGAAAGATTGCTAAAGGCCACTAATAAGAAGTTTAGTACAATGGCACTGGCGGGAACACAAAAACTTGAAGGTACGGCTGAAGTAATCTGGGAGAAAAAAGAAATGGAGGAACAGCAATTTGTTACTGATTTCATTATAAATAATCTGAAAGATCTGTCTTCAGAAGTGTCGGTTTCCAGTCCTTATACCATTCAAGCGGGAACTTTGGCTCATATAAAAACGGATATTGAGGGCGTAATAAAGGAAAATTCCAGTCTGAAGCAAATAGTTTCCGTATTACATCCGACACCTGCCGTATGTGGCTTACCTAAAGACGCTGCCAAAGCTTTTATTTTGGAAAATGAAGGCTATGAGAGAGAATATTATACTGGGTTTTTAGGAGAGTTAAACAAGGAAGGATTTAACAAAGAGGAATTAAAAACGGATTTATACGTTAACTTGCGGTGCATGCAAATTAAGATGGGTGCGGAACTCGCAATGACGCAAGCGCATTTGTATATGGGCTGCGGCATTACAGTTGATAGTATTCCTGAAAAAGAGTGGAGGGAAAGCGTTAATAAATCGGCGACGATGAAGAAAATTTTAGATTTGGAGCAGTAATTCACAAAATGATTTCTGTTTCTGATGCAGTAAAATAAACAGTTGCTTTGCAACATTAAACATTAAATAAAAAAAAACTTTAAACGAATTTTTGATGAAATTAGATATACTAGCTTTTGGTGCGCATCCGGATGATGTAGAATTAGGCTGTGCCGGAACCATTTTAAAAGAAATTTCCTTAGGTAAAACAGTTGGAATAATTGATTTAACCCGCGGTGAATTAGGAACGCGCGGTTCAGCTGAAATCAGGGATCAGGAAGCAAATGCTGCAGCAAAAATTCTTGGGGTTTTAGTACGCGAGAATTTAGAAATGCGGGATGGTTTTTTTGTAAATGACGAAAAACATCAGCTAGAAGTCATAAAGATGATTCGCAAGTATCGACCAGAGATTGTCTTGTGTAATGCAATTGACGATCGTCATATTGATCATGCAAAGGGAAGCAAATTAGTTTCGGATGCTTGTTTTCTATCAGGATTGAGAAAAATAGAAACTAGTATTGACGGAGTAAATCAGGATGCCTGGAGACCTAAATTAGTTTATCATTACATGCAGTGGAAAAACTTGGTGCCAGATTTTGTTGTTGACATTACAGGTTTTACGGATAAGAAAATTGAATCTATTATAGCGTATCGTTCGCAATTTTATGATGCTAATTCTAAAGAACCGGAATCACCAATCACCAGTAAAAACTTCTTTGAAAGCCTTAATTACCGTTCTCAGGATTTAGGAAGGCTCGTGGGAGTGGATCATGCAGAAGGTTTTACTGTTGAAAGATATTTGGCAGTCAATAGCTTAGGAGATTTGATTTAATTTTCCTGTAATTTTTTAAAAAAATTATTTGCAGAAGTAAACTTATGTTGTATATTTGCCACCGCTAAGCAAATGGTGGTTGTAGCTCAGTTGGTTAGAGCATCGGTTTGTGGTACCGAGGGTCGCGGGTTCGAGCCCCGTCTCCCACCCAGAAAGCAAAAGCTTCGAAGAAATTCGAGGCTTTTTTTGTGGAATAAACTTTCATGAAATTATTGCGTTTATTTATTGGCTTGAATATTGTAATAGGGATGCTGTAAATCGCATGACAATTTGAATTCGGTTAGAATTTTGATCATGAGACAATTGAGGACACTAATTTTGTAGAAAAGGTAAACTCTGAAAACTAGTATAAATAGACTTTCAGAGGCAATTCTAAAAGCGGCAGGAAGTATAAGTTTTTGAAATTGATCGGAGGAATACTGAATATAACAGTTAGATTCTTAAGGTCTGTCTAATAAAGTTCGTTTTTAAGTATTCATATTTCCTTTTGTCTATCTTTGCCTTCATTGATGTCTGATTTTCAAATACTATTTTGTATTCAAAATTTTTAAATATCATTGAAACTAACAAATGAAAAACGAGCAAATCAATTCTAAAATTCTCAAAAGTAATTATATTCCAACTTCGGAATTTTATAGTCAAATCATAGACAGCTTGCAGGATTACTCCATTTTTACTCTTGACAATGATTTTGTAATTAATAGTTGGAGCTCTGGGGCAACAAAAATTTTTGGTTACGAACCGGATGAAATTATTGGGGAACACTTTGACATCATTTTTACAGAAGAAGACAAACAAAATGCTATACCAAAAAATGAAATTATAACAGCATTAAAGGAGGGAAGAGCAACAGATAATAGATGGCACCTTTGTAAAGATAAGAGTGTGTTTTATGCTTACGGATTAGTTTTTCCATTAACTGGAATCGATGGTGAAATGTTAGGATACGTTAAAATCCTTCGCGACTTGACAGAAAGGAAGAAATCAGAAGATGCTATAAAAAATTATGTCAAAGAGTTAGAAGATCTAAATACGCATAAAGAAAGTGTTCTTGCTATTCTTTCGCATGATTTGAGAAGTCCGCTGTCAAGTATAATTGCAACGACTGGCTATTTGAAAGCAAATTTTGAACGACTTGATCCTAGTATTGTTAAAGAAATGCTTGAGCTGCTTCATAAAGCATCGATCGACGAGTTAAATATGTTAGATTACTTAGTCGAGTGGGCAAGAATAAAATATGCAGCGGAAGTGTTTTCTCCAAGAAAAATTGAATTAGTCCAGTATGTGACAAAGGTGTTTGACACATTAAATGATACGGCTTCTTTAAATACAATAAATCTTCATCATGAAATTGAGGAGAATACTAAAGTTTTTGCCGATGGAAAGATGTTGCTTTCGATTATTCAAAATATAGTTTCAAATGCTATAAAACATTCCTTACCCGGCGGTGAAATTACGGTTACGGCTAAAAACCAAGATGATAAAATAATAGTCCGAATCAAGGACTCAGGCATTGGAATGTCTAAAGAAATTCAAGAAAAACTTTTTACGCCGCAAATGAATATCCTATCCAAAGCTAGATTAGAAAATAAAGGCGCCGGGATTGGATTATTATTAGTGAAAGGCTTTTTAGAAAAAAATGGTGGTGAAATATGGGTAGAAAGCACACCTGGGGAAGGTTCTTCTTTTTATTTTACTTTGCCAATGGAAAAACCGCTGCATAAAATAGACAGTGGTGATGAAATTATGTTTGATGAGAGTGCTTAATAATTTTTATACAATATATTAGAGAAAAAGTCCAGTAGATGGGCTTTTTTTGTGTTCTAAATCTAAATAAAAAAAGAGCTTTGAATTTCTTCATGGCTCTTTTTTTTATGGTTTGCGCAAGGGATAGCAGTGTAAATCCTTTTATTATTCTGTCAGGGTTCAAAACCCTGACAGAATAATAAAAGATTGAAACGTATAGCCCGACTAAGCTGTAACGCCAGTGGAAGCGTGGATGTGCCCCAATTATAAATTTATTTTTTATCTACTACCGGACGATTTTCTCTGTTTGCCAATTCCCAGGCGGTTACAAAAGCAAATTGAGCTCTTTTGGCCAATGCGTCATATTCAATTTTATTTGGTTCATCCGTTTTTTGATGATAATCAGCATGAACGCCATTAAAAAGGAAAACAGCAGGAATACCATTTTTGGCAAAATTATAATGATCAGAACGCTCATAAAAATGATTCGGATCTTTTGGATCATTGTATTTATAGTCTAAATCTAATTTTGTGTATTTTGCATTTGCAATAGTACAAATGGTGTTTAAATCAGTTGATAAACGGTCAGCACCAATTACATATACGTAGTTGTTTGTGTTCGCATGTGCGTCATCACGACGACCAATCATATCAATATTAATGTCGGTTATCGTGTTTGCTATTGGAAACAAAGGGTTTTCTGAATAATAGCGAGAACCGTGCAAACCGTGCTCCTCTCCAGTCACATGAAGAAAAAGAATAGAACGTTTAGGACCATGACCATCTTTCTTTGCTTTTTCGAATGCTTGTGCGATTTCCAGTAAAGCGACAGTTCCTGAACCATCATCATCAGCACCATTGTATACTTCGCCATCCTTGATCCCTACGTGGTCGTAATGTGCTGAAATAACCAGAACTTCATTAGGTTTCTCGGAACCTTCGATATAGGCCCAGATATTCTCTGAATCAGGCAAATTTTCGTTGCGTTTTGCGTTTAGGAAAGCAGCGGGGATTCTTTGGTAATAATCAGTGGCTCCTTTAGGAAAGGAAACGTTGTTTTTCTTGTATTGATTGATTAGGTAAATACCTGCTTTTTTTTGTCCTGCAGAGCCCGTTTCGCGTCCTTCCATAGAATCAGCAGCAACGATATACAAATGCGTTTTTAATTCATCTGCTGTAATTGTGTTCATGTACTTTGTAGGGTCGACATCAGTGACACTCATTTTTTGACTGGTGCAACTTATGTTTAAAATTATAAGTAAACTGAATGCGGTTATTTTTCTCATGTTTTTTAATGTAAATTGATAAATGTATATATGGCAAATAAAGCAAGAATTATACTGATTACAATGAAATTAATAAAAAATAAGCAGGTACTTTTTATAAATGAAACCAATCGTGTCTCTCCGTAAAAACGATGATGTGCAGGAAAAAAGTAATAAATCATCCAGATTACTCCAGCCACGTCCATTAATCCTGTAATAAAATTGATTAGGCTGTAGTTCCCGATAAGGGAAGTTGTTTTATGTATGATGAAAAGGATTAGGTTTATCAATAACAAAAACGAATAATAATGAAGCGTGAAAATGCCGTGATCAAAGTAATACCACCTTTTTTTGTCGTGAAAAAGCCATAGAAAAAAGGCAAATAAGGGCATATATATCAATAGTAGTTTTGGAAAATTATGAATAAAAGATTCTGTTCCTTTTTCGATTATTTCCTCAGTGGTATTATTTTGGACAACTATAATCCCTTTTTTTAGAATCCAATATTCAAAGGAATTAAATTTGTCTTCTTGTTTACCGAATTTCTGGATGGAGTCCAGTTCTTGCACAGTTTTGATTTCAAAATTATGAGAATTACTTGCCTTTAGGTCTTTTTCTTTGGACTGACTTATTGTTTTTTGAATGCTGCCTGTAGTCTTTTTTGATGTGTTTTCAGAGATGATTATTTCATTTAGTTTTTTTTCTTTTCGAGTTTCATTTTTCTCCATTGGACTTTTTGAATCCTCTTTCAAAAATTCAGTTGATGCAGGAGGAAAGAGAGAAATTAAAAAAAAAGTAATAAAGCTAATGAAAATATAGAGTCTTACCGGAGCTAAATACGATAATCGTTTTCCGGAAAGATATTCTTTGGTTAAAGTTGCCGGCTTGAATAAGAGGTTTTTTATGGTTTTCCAGAAGGCGTTTTCGTAGTGTGTTAAATCTTCAAAAAAATGAATAAACAGGTGATGGAATGTTTTTCTGGTATCGGTATTTTCCTGACCGCAATTAGGACAAAATCTATTTTCTACAACGTACCTGCAATTTAGACAGGTTTTATCTTTTCTGATTATACTTTTTGACATAAAAAAAACAGTGTAAATTCTAGATTTTTGTTAAATTTTAATATAAAACTAACAAAAAAACCGAACTTCTACTGTTTTTTAAAAAATATATTTAAAAATTATTTTAAAACTTCCTTCAAGAAAGAATTCATTCGTTCCCAGGAACGTTTGGCTGCTTTTTCGTTATAAGCTGCTCCTTTCGAATTATCATTTCCAGCTTCAGGATCTGTAAAGGCATGTACTGAATTAGAGTAATAAATCATTTCCCAATCTGCTTTTGTATCTCTCATTTCTTGCTGAAAAGCGGCTACCTCCGCAGCTGGCACATAAGTGTCATCAGCACCATGTAAAACCAATATTTTTGCAGTGATTGGATTATTAACTCTAGCAGCATCACGTCCTAAACCACCGTGAAAAGAAACTGCTCCTCGAATTTTCATTCCTGCTCTTGCTGCTTCGAGAACACCAGTTCCTCCAAAACAGTAGCCTATCACAACAATGTTATCTGGATTTGCACCTGCTTTTACTAATTGATCTAAAGCAAGTTGAATGCGTCTTTGGTAATCAGTCACATTGTTTTTGTAGAAACCGGCTTGCTTTCCTGCTTCCTGTGTATTTGTTGGGTAGTTTCCCTCGCCATAAATGTCTGCTACAAATGCATAATATCCCATTTTTGACAATTGTTCTGCTGATTGTTTTGCGTGCGTATCTATTCCTTTCCAAGCGGGAAGAATTAAGATTCCAGGTTTAGTTTTGCTTGCTTTTTTTGGAGCAATTGACAATCCATTTAATTTTTGATTTCCATCTGTGTATTTTACTGTTTTCAATTGTGCAAATGCGCCATTGGAAAACAATACGAATCCTAAAAGGGCAAAGAAAATATTTTTCATATCAGTTGTTTTTATTTTTACAAATGTCTCAATTAATTGGTGCTAAAATTACGACTTTGATTTTTTTATCTTATGACTGTATTTTTATTTCTTATGATAATCATTAGAGAGATTATTCTCCGGGATGATAGGTTTTTTTGAACATCTTCTTTCTAAAACAAGATGTCTTTGAATAGTCCTTTTTGATACATTTCAGCCTAGTCGTAGAAATGTTTTGATTTTGGATTGCTGCTATTTCCGCTCGCCAATAGAGACTTGGCTTTTGTTTTTGGACCAAATTATACTGTATATACAAAACTGTTGCCATTAAATCATTTTTGTTGACTATTAAGTTAGAGACTTACATTCCTTTTGAAGGCGCAACCTAACTCTATGATAGAATCTGTTTTTGATATTCCGGGGATATTGTCAATTTTTTCATAAAGAATCTTTCTCATGTGCTCATGGTCTTGCGCTACTATTTTTATGTAAAGTGTAAAAGAACCGGTAACATAATAACATTCGGTTATTTCAGGAATGTTTTTTAATTCGGCAATAATTCGATTCGAATCCTGGTCTTTGTTTAATGTGATGCCGGTGAAAGAGGCCCAATCGAAACCAATTTTTTTCTCATTAATAATTGGTTTTATCCCAATAATTATTCCTTGGTCAATTAATCGGTTGATCCGCTGGTGAACCATTGTATTGGATATTTTTAAAGCTGTGGCAATGGCTGAATACGCCATTCTGCCATCTTTTTCAAGTTCTTTAATAATATTGATGTCGAATTCATCTAATAATACATCCATGAGTTTTTCTATTAAATTAAAAAGTAATTTTTAATAAGTATAAAAGTAATTATTATTTTTCATCTAATACTAAAAACAGTAAATACTTTGCGTAAAATGACTTATTTTCGTACAAATAAAAGAAATATTAATTTTTTTACGTCAAAATCAAGTCAAAATCATTGTATTTTATTGTTAAATAAAAAATATTAGTTATTTTTGTTTCAAAGTTTTTAAAAATAGTAAGTTATGGAACACATTGATCAAACACTTTCTTCAAAGTCTAACGAGTTGATAGGAAAAGAAAATAAATACGGTGCTCACAATTACCATCCTCTGCCGGTAGTTTTGGAAAGAGGAGAGGGAGTACATGTTTGGGATATTGACGGGAAAAAATATTTTGATTTCCTATCTGCTTATTCTGCGGTAAATCAAGGACATTGTCATCCAAAAATTGTGGGTGCGATGGTGAAACAGGCGCAAACATTGACATTGACTTCACGTGCTTTTTATAACGATCAATTGGGGCCTTATGAAGAATTCATGACGAAATATTTTAATTTCGACAAGGTATTACCAATGAATACAGGAGCTGAAGCGGTAGAGACTGCTTTGAAAATATGTAGAAAATGGGCTTATGAAGTAAAAGGAATTCCTGAAAATCAAGCACAAATAATTGTTTGTGAGAATAATTTTCATGGAAGAACTACTACTATTATTTCGTTTTCAAATGATGAAAATGCACGTAAAAGCTTTGGTCCTTTTACAGAAGGATTTATAAAAATACCATATGATGATATTGAGGCATTGGAAAATGTTTTAAAATCAACAAAAAATATTGCAGGTTTCTTGGTGGAACCAATTCAGGGAGAAGCCGGCGTTTACGTTCCTTCTGAAGGTTACTTGGCTAAAGCCAAAGCACTTTGTGAAGAACACAATGCTTTGTTTATTGCTGATGAAGTTCAAACAGGGATTGCGCGTACGGGAAGATTATTGGCTACTTGCGGAAACTGTTCTTGTACAAAAAGTTGTGAAAACAAACCAGAAGTTAAACCAGATATTCTTATTTTAGGTAAAGCCATTTCAGGTGGTGTTTATCCGGTTTCGGCTGTATTGGCTAATGATTCAATTATGAATGTAATCAAGCCGGGACAACACGGTTCAACTTTTGGTGGAAATCCAGTTGCTGCTGCCGTCGCAATCGCAGCTCTTGAAGTGGTTAGAGATGAAAATTTGGCTGAAAATGCCGCTTACTTAGGGGAAGTTTTAAGAAATGGACTTAACGAAATCGCGGCAAGAAACCCGTTAATCACATTGGTTCGTGGTAAAGGATTATTGAATGCTATTGTGATCAACAGTGATGAGGAATCCGATTTGGCTTGGGATATTTGCATGAAGTTTAGAGATTACGGTTTATTGGCAAAGCCAACACACGGAAACAAAATTAGATTTGCTCCGCCATTAGTTATTACCGAATCTCAAATTCACGAATGTCTGGCGATTATTGAAAGAGCATTAAACGATTTCAAATAATGGTAATTACAATGGAAAAAGCAATCAAATTAATAAAAAACAGATCTGATATTGGTGCTGGAACCAGAGGTTCTGATATGGGAATTGATGCAATCGAAATTGCCGCTATTAACCAAAATAGCGATTATTTTAATCAATTTGAATTTGAAGATGTTAAAACACACAACGAATCCATTTATGATAAAAACAGAAGCACTTCAGCCAAAAGAATCGAGCATGTTGTAGAACAATGTACTCGGGTTTGTAATGCGGTGAAGAAAAATTTAAAGGATAATTTTTTTCCAATAGTATTGTCTGGAGATCATTCTTCGGCATTGGGAACCATAAGCGGAATAAAAGCGGTTTATCCGGAGCAGACATTGGGAGTGATTTGGATTGATGCTCACGCTGATTTACATTCGCCTTACACCTCTCCGTCGGGAAATATTCACGGAATGCCTTTGTCTGCTGCTATTGCTGACGATAATTTGAGTTGTCAGAATAACGAAGTTCCTGCAGAAACGCAAGAGCTTTGGGAAGAAATGAAGAATATTGGCCACCCAGGCGCTAAAATACTTGCTGAAAATTTAGTTTATTTTGGCGTTCGTGACACCGAAGAAGCGGAAGATAAGCAGATAGAAAAATTAAAGATCAGAAATTATATGGTGGCAGAAATGCGCTATCGCGGTCTTGAAAAATGTGTTACAGAAGCGTTGTCAAAGTTGTCGCACTGCGATCGTTTGTATATTTCTTTTGACGTGGATTCGATGGATTGTGATATGATCTCTTATGGAACAGGAACGCCAGTCCCTAAAGGATTTGATCAGTACGAAATAATTGCAATTATCAACCAAATTATTGAGTCTAAAAAAGTAGTTTGTATTGAATTTGTGGAGGTTAATCCATTGTTGGACACCAAAGGAAATAAAATGGCAGAAACTGCTTTTGAAGTTCTGGAAGCAATCACATCCACCCTTATTTTACCAGTGGAATAAATTGATCGAATATAATTATATAAAGAAGCCCAAAATCTACCATTAGATTTTGGGCTTCTTATTTGAATTGATAAAATTTAAAGATGTGTAAATTTCCAAAAATTATACGATGATCTTTAATCCATAAACATCAGTTAGTATTTTCTAAGGCTTCTATTATTATACAATAAATAGTCCCGCGATAGCAACTGCTTGATCTGTCGTGAGAGGTTCATCGTAGGATTCTGATCCTGCTTCTACACCAAATAATGTCGAGGTGTTATAACCTGCTTGATTTGTATTTTCTTCACCATTATATACTGCTTGAGTTGCCTCAGGCATTCCCGCTCCCCTTTGATTTAATGTAATCCATCCTTTTAGACCTCGTAATCTCCTTACCTCAGAGGCGTGGCGTGCTTCAACAGAATGAATCTGTAAAGCGGCGGTTAATAAATCTGGAGCAGATATTAAATTAGTAGCTTGACCTTTATAAGCTCTTACACCTGTATCTTCGAAAGCCTGCGCTAAAGCTAAAAATGTCGGATAATCATTAAACGGATGAAAAGCGCCGCCAACTGTAAAATCAAAAGTTGGTTTCTCTACAAAATTTGGACTGCCAACCCCTCCTAATCCATTTATCAAAAAAGTTACATGATCGGTCTCATGAGCTGAAATCTGCATGAAAACTTTCTCATCCCTGCCTCCGGTAGGAATAACACCAGATTCTAATCCCATAATGTAATATTCTTTTTCAAGATATTCCAATGTCAGTGCTAGCTGTAATGCGCCAATAGGATTGCTGGGTGTAGGCTTAATTTTTCCATAAGCAACATTTGTCAGTGATGAAAGTCCAAATGGAATGGAGGCTAATGTTAAATTTTTCCCCAATTGACTTATTTTTCCTAAACTATCTCTTCTCGAACCCTGACTTTGCATTAAATCTTCATTAGCAAAAGACGCTATAAATTTTAATATGTTCATAATTTCTATTTTTTTATATGTTATGTATCACGGTAAGTATAAAGCGGTGAAAGTTGTTGCGATAAATCCACTTGCAATTGCAATAACTTCAGAAGGATTTTTCTTTACATCAAGTCCTGTAGTAGTATCGACAACATCATCTCCTGCAAAATCTTTAGAATTTGGATTTATTAAACTCCTAATCGCAGATGCATGCCTTGCTTCTACAGAGACGATTTTACCTGCCAGAAGTAAATAGTCCGGATTGGTAATTAACCTGCCTGCTCCGTTATAAGCTGCCACTCCAGTATCTTCAAGGGCTTTGGCGGTCGCCAATACATCCGTACGGCTGTTAAAATTTAAACTTCCATAATTAAATTCTAAATGAGGGAGTAATTGGTGTTTTGGATTGGGAAGTGCTCCCGTAAGTGCTGTTTTAAAAAATTCTCGGTGAATTACTTCATGATGGTATAAATCCACCAGTACCTGTTGGTCCTCAGCTGTGAAATTGCTTGTGAATCCGCTTGCATTCACAACTCTGGTATAAAAATCAGCCTCTAGCTGCTCCAGAGCATATGCATAAGTCAATACACCCAAGTCACCTGCACCTAAATCAAAAACACCATCTTTTGTTCCAGGAAAATGACCTTGCCCATATTTAGATGTAAGGCTGTTAGTGTTATTAGCTAAACCTAATTCATTGTCATTGCTACAACCTGTTAAAAACAAACCAGTACTCAAAACGGTAAGCCCACTAATTTTGAGGAATTCCCTCCTGTTTTTGATAGGAGAATTTACTTCTTTAATCTGTACTACATTTTTCATAATTTAAACATTTAAAAAGTTATTAATTGTGTTAATAAATGATTTAGTAGGTGCATTAAAATTGAGGGTGTTTTCTGAAATGAGTGTTTTATACAAGTTTTATTTAATACTTTTTAGGTAATTTCGATGAACAATCCCAGTTACACAATAATTGATCAAGATTGGTCACACTATTTAATCGAGTAGGTAGGTTATTTTTAAAACGAGTTTTTTTTTGAGGGATATAAAATTAATAAAAAAATAATAACATACTGTAGTTAAGTATCTTAAATTCAAAAAGTTATAATTGTTTAAGGAAAATGCTTGCCAATTTATTGAATCCTCCTTTGTTGCTTTATGTTTTATGTTTTTGGATTTAAAATAGGGTTAAGTTTAACATATTAAAATATCCTATTTCTGGACTGGATAAAAATTTTAAAATGGAAACTTAAAATATTTTCGAGATTTTGGGTTTTCTGTTTTACGGATTTTACAGATTTGGTATTGCTTTGTTCCTTTTTTAATAAATAAAACGGTTTAAATCTTGCTATATTCATTTTGCATGCAATTATAGTTAATTGTTCGTTCAACTTCACATATTTACGTATATTTGCAATAAGTATTTTTACTTAGTTTTATTCGAGAATGTATGATACAAGTAGACCAAGCCTTATCGATTATTACACAAAATAGTTGCAAGTTGCCTATCAGAAAAATTAAAGTGGCAAAATCACTTGGTTTTATTTTGGCGGAAGCAATTTATTCGCCAATGGATATGCCGCCTTTCCGTCAATCAGCGATGGATGGTTACGCTTTTGCATTTAGTGAATTGCAACAGTTTAATGTGGTAAGTACTTCACAAGCCGGTGATTTTTCGAATAAAAAAATAAAAAAAGGAGACGCGATCAGAATATTCACAGGTGCTTATGTTCCGGATAATTTGGATACGGTTGTGATGCAGGAGCATACTACGGTTGCAAATCAAACGGTTGAAATTGTAAAAATGCCGCAACAGTTTGCTAATGTTAGGGACAAAGGCGAGCAAATAAAAGAAAACGAACTTGTACTTGAAAAAAATACAGTTATTACCGCTGCAGCTATTGGATTTTTAGCTTGTTTAGGGATAACTGAAATAACGGTGTATGCCAAGCCAAAAGTGGTGATTGTTGTTACTGGTAACGAATTGGTAAAAGCTGGTAAGAAAATATCTGAAGGAAAGATTTACGAAAGTAACTCTATTATGCTTGAATCTGCTTTGCAGGGAATTGGGATTAAGAAAGTCGAAACATTCCGGGTAAAGGATAATTTGAAAGCGACAAAAAGAATTTTAAAAAGCTGTCTTGCTGCTTTTGATGTTGTGCTTGTTTCGGGCGGAATTTCGGTTGGGGATTATGATTTTGTCAAAGAAGCACTTTTGTCCAATGGGGTTGAAGAGTTGTTTTATAAAATTAATCAAAAGCCTGGAAAACCGTTGTTTTTTGGAAAAAAAGACAAAACGATTGTTTTTGCCTTGCCTGGAAATCCAGCTTCAACATTGACCAGTTTTTATATTTATGTTCATCCGGCGCTAAAAAAAAATATGGGTTTTGAAGCAATTCATTTGCCAAAAATCAAACGAAAAATAACTACCCAATTTGTAAACACATCCGGGAAAACCTTATTTTTGAAAGGCTGGTGTGATGATGAAAAAGTGACGGTTTTAGAGAGTCAGAGTTCAGCGATGTTAAACACTTTTGCAGGAGCGAATGCTTTAATTTATTTGCCTCATGATGTGGTAAATATTGAAAAAGATCAGGAAGTAATGGTTATACCACTTAATTAATTATACAGATGTCAATAGTAAATAATGATTTTTTGATTGTATTCGGCGTATTATTAGCGGTGGTTGCGTTTTTGTATTCCAGCGTGGGTCATGGTGGTGCATCGGGATATTTAGCTTTGATGGCAATTTTTGCATTCCCTGTTTCGGTGATGAAACCTTCAGCATTGTTGCTTAATTTGTTCGTCTCGGGAATTTCTTTTTTCTTTTATTATAAAAAAGATTTCTTCAAACCCAGACTGTTTTATCCTTTCGCGATCACTTCCGTACCAGCGGCTTTTATTGGCGGGATGATTCCGTTAGAAAATAGTTTTTATAGGATATTGTTAGGAATCGTATTGATTCTGGCAGCGTTGCGGTTGTTCGGTTTTTTTAATTCGAAAGAAGCTGAAAGTACCAAAATAAATATTCCGCTGGCTATGGGAATAGGTTTTGGAATAGGTCTATTATCCGGAATGTTAGGTATTGGTGGTGGCGTTATCCTGAGTCCAATCCTATTATTATTGGGTTGGGCAACGTTAAAAGAAACAGCAGCCATTTCAAGTTTATTTATTTTGGTGAATTCTATTGCAGGACTTTCGGGCTATTTTATGGGGGACAAAACGTTTCCAACAGAAAGCTTTTATTTAGTTCCAATAGCAGTTTTTGGAGGAATGTTAGGAGCTTATTACGGGAGCGGATATTTTTCCAATAAAGTGCTGAAATATGTGTTGGCAACGGTAATCCTATTAGCGAGCGTGAAGTTGATTGTTTGATTTTTTATTAAAAGATTAAAAGATTGAAAGATTCAAAAATATGTTCACATGATTAAAAGTTAAGGTTTTTAAATTTAAACGCTAAATATTTAGTATCACAATCGTTCAATATTAAATTTTTTAATCATTAAATTATTTTATATGCAAGTATCGATTCTTTGTGGAGGAAAAAGCAGCCGAATGCAGTCAGAAAAAGGCTTGGTATTGTACCAAAACAAACCTTTTATCGAGCATATTATTGAAGCTGTTTTACCAATATCAAGTAACATTCAATTGATTACTAATACAATTGATTACGATTATTTGTCCTACAGGAAAATAAAAGATATAGTTTTTGATAAAGGGCCTTTGGGCGGAATATACACTGCGCTAGTTCATTCGAAAACTGAAATGAATTTGATATTGAGTTGCGACATTCCATTAATTTCTACCGAAATACTTCGGGAATTGATTGAAAAGCATGGTGCAAATTTTGATGGTTCTGTTTTTGAAGACACGAATCGGATGCATCCTTTGATAGGAATATATTCGAAAAGAATACTACCTGTTTTAAAAAAGGCAATTGATGGCAATGAATTGAAAATGATGCACTTCATTTCAAATGTAAAACATCAATTGATTCCGATTACGGATGCCAAAAGACACTTGTTTAAAAATATAAATTCTGTTGCCGAGTTGAACGAATTGAATACCAATTTATCCCAGTTAAAATGAAAAATTCAAATACACCAAAATTGACAATCGTCGGGGCAGGTCCCGGAGATGTAGAGTTGATTACTTTAAAAGCTATCAAAGCGCTGGAAAGTGCAGATGTTGTTTTGTATGACGCCCTTGTAAATGAAGAGTTATTGCAATATGCTACCCATGCTGAAATCATTTTTGTGGGTAAGCGTTTTGGTTGTCACGCCTACAGTCAAGATCAAATTAATGAATTGATTGTGTCGATGGCAAAACGTTTTGGTCATGTCGTTCGATTTAAAGGCGGAGATCCATTTGTTTTTGGCAGAGGAAGCGAAGAGATAGAATATGCTCAAAAATTTGATTTAGAAACTGCTATTGTTCCTGGAATTTCATCTGCTTTAGGAGTGCCGGCGTCTAATGGAATCAGTTTGACGCAAAGAAGAGTGGCCGAAAGTTTTTGGGTAATAACCGGAACTACTTCGGATCATAAATTATCTAAAGATGTGGCTTTGGCATCGCAATCCTCAGCGACGGTGGTGATATTGATGGGAATGAATAAGCTGGACGAAATTATTTCGATTTATCAAAACAACAGAACCGACGATTTGCCTATTGCCATCATTCAAAACGGAACAAAAGACACGGAGAAAAAAGTGGTGGGAACCATTAGCTCTATCGCAAAATTAGTTCAAGAGCACCAACTTTCTTCTCCGGCAATTATTGTCATTGGTGAAGTGGTGCGAAATGCTTCAAAATTGACGCAATATTTTCAAGAGGAGAACTTAGAAGATGAATTTGTTTTTCAAAATTTAGATATAGCCATATGATAGCGGTGAAATATTTTGGCGCCATAGCCGAAAAAACAAAAAGTTCGGAAGAAGAATTTTCTTTTTCAGGCATGCCTTTAGGTGATTTATTGCTGGCATTAGAACAGAAATACCAATTGGGGCAATTTTCTTTTAGTGTTGCGATAAATCAAAAAATAGTGCAGCATACAGCAAATTATGTGTTGAAAAGTAATGATATTGTTGCTTTATTGCCACCATTTGCCGGAGGGTAAAGATTTAAGATTAACTATTTAAGATTTTTGATTTTAAAAAAAGTTAGCAGTCAGTAATAAAACTTTTGTTTTAAACCTAAATTTATGGAAACAGCACGATACAACCGACAAATTATACTTCCTGAAGTAGGGATTAATGGACAACATAAACTGCAGCAAGCCAAAGTCTTGATCATTGGTGCAGGAGGATTGGGTGTGGCTGTTTTACCGTATTTGGCTGCAGCCGGAATAGGAGAAATTGGGATTATTGACGATGATAGAATCGAAGTGACCAATTTGCAACGCCAAGTGATTTACAAAAGCAGTTCGGTGGGAAAAAGTAAAGTTCTTGAAGCAGCAACAATGGCTTTGGAACTCAATCCTTCGATAAAAATAAATGCAATCACGGAAAAATTAGATTCGAAAAATGCGATTTTGTTATTCGAACAATATGATATTGTGGTTGACGCCACGGATAATCTGACTACTAAATATTTGATTAATGATGCGTGTTGCGTAACCAACAAACCATTTGTTTACGGTTCTATTTATAAATTTGAGGGGCAGGTTTCTGTTTTTAATTATAAAAACGGACCTACATACCGCTGTTTGTTTCCAGAGGAAAATAGTGAAGTGAGAAACTGTAATGATGCAGGTGTTATGGGAATATCGGTGGGAATCATCGGTATGTTTCAGGCTAATGAAGTATTGAAAATGGTTTTGGGAATAGGGGAGTTGTTGTCTGGAAAATTATTGGTTTATAATATGTTGAATAACGAACAACAGAAGTTTGATTTTTCAAAAACAGACACAAGTACTATTGATAAAGTAGCTTTCGAAAATAAATATACTTCGGTTGAAAGTGCAACAATTGAAATCAGTGCTGCTCTTGCATTGGAACAAATAAATAATAAAAATGTTGTTTTTCTTGATGTTCGAAATTCAGAGGAATATCCAAAAATAACAATCCAGAATGGACTTCAAATTCCGTTAGACCGTTTAGAATCTGCATTGCACCAGTTGGATAGTAATGCGGAAATATTTGTTTTTTGCCAATCCGGAATTAGAAGTAAAAAGGCAGTGGAGATTCTTAGAAATAATAATTTTGCGACTGCCAAAAGTATTGCTGGTGGCGCTAAAGCATTGGATAAAATACTGCATAAAGGAACGGTTTCTGTTACCTAAAATATAAAAATAAAATCATGAGTAAGAAAACTGTTTTCATTCAGGGACCTATTTCTTCGGAATTTATAGGGCAGTCTATTGCGAAACACCAATCGAAAACCACTATTGGGGCACACAATATTTTTTTGGGTCAGGTCAGAGCCGATGCAATTGATGGGCAAACGGTAGTTGCAATTGATTACACCGCTTACGAAGAAATGGCAGACGAAGCCCTGAACGTAATTAGAGAGAAAGCGTTCGCGCAATTCGATTTGATTTGCATGCACATTTATCACAGTTTGGGCGTGGTTAAAGCGGGAGAAATATGCTTGTTTGTGTTTGTTTCGGCAACCAGAAGAAAGCAAGTATATGAAGCCACGGAAAAGATTGTGAATTGGATTAAAACAGATGTGCCTATTTTTGGTAAAGAAATCTTTGAAAATAGTACTTTTACTTGGAAACAGAATACTTAACAGTCATAAAGTCAAAGGTCGAAAGTCTTAAAGTGGATTAGCTTGAAGTCTTTTTGAATACTATAAATAGACTAATCCAAACGAATTAAAAATAACGGTTTTATTGTTTTCAAGAGGCTGACTTTGCAACTTTAGACTTTAAAACTTTAGACACATAAAAATGGTTGATATCACACATAAAATAAGTACACTCCGTACAGCAACTGCAAAGGCAACAGTAATTGTTAGTCTTCAAGCCACAATTGATGCCGTTGTAAATAATCTGGTGCCAAAAGGAAACGTACTGGAAATGGCTAAAACTGCCGGGTTATTTGCCGTAAAAAACACGCATTTATCGATTCCTGATTGCCATCCTATTCCAATTGAATTTACATCGGTGGAATATGAAATCAATGAATTAAGCATTGACATTATTTTCAAGGTTAAAACGGTTTACAAAACCGGAGTTGAGGTCGAGGCGATGCACGGTGCTTCGATTGTGGCGCTTACGATGTATGATATGCTTAAACCTATTGACAAAAATATCGAGATTTCGACGATTAAATTAATTAGTAAGGAAGGCGGAAAATCGTCTTTCAAAAATAGATTTCCATCCGCTATTACAGCGGCGGTTTTCGTTTGTTCCGATTCAATTTTCGCAGGAGATAAACAAGATCGTTCCGGTAAAATAATTGTTGAAAAACTGGAAATTAGCGGAGTCGAAACGACGCATTACGAAATCATCCCAGATGAAATCGATGTGATTCAAGAGCGCACTAAAGCTTTCGCCAAAGAAAATCAATTGATCATTTTTACGGGAGGAACCGGGCTTTCGCCAAGAGATGTTACACCGCAAGCACTGGAACCGTTGTTAGAAACCAGAATTCCGGGAATTGAGGAAGCCATACGCAGTTATGGGCAAGAACGCATGCCGTATTCGATGCTTTCCAGAACCGTTGCAGGAACTTTAGGGAATACTTTGGTACTGGCTTTACCAGGTTCAACCAACGGCGCAAAGGAATCCATGGATGCCATATTTCCTCATGTGCTGCATGTTTTTCATATTTTAAAAGGCAAAAATCATGACACCAATTAACGCTGTTTTAACGGATGATTTTGGACGTAAACACAACTATTTGCGTATTTCCTTAATTGAGAAATGCAATTTGCGTTGTACCTATTGCATGCCAGCCGATGGAATTGTATTAAGTCCAAAAGCGAGCTTGATGACGGCTGACGAAATTCACGCCATCGCCCAAACATTCGTCAATAATGGTGTTGACAAAATAAGATTGACCGGCGGGGAACCGTTGCTACGAAAAGATTTTCCTGAAATCATAGCCAAACTGGCTTCGCTTCAAACCGAGATTTCCATCACTACAAACGGAATTCTGATTAACAAACATATTGACGTTTTAAAGCAGTTTAACGTCAAGAAAATCAACCTGAGTTTAGATACTTTGGTGGCATCCAAATTCCATTCGATTACGCTTAGAAACCAGTTTCAGAGTGTAATTGATAATTTGCATTTATTGTTGAACAATGATTTCAAAATCAAAGTAAATGTGGTTTTGATTAAAGGATTCAATGACGATGAAATTATTGATTTTATTAAGCTCACCGAGTTTTCACCCATTTCGATTCGGTTTATAGAATTCATGCCTTTTGCAGGAAACGAGTGGGACCGTAGCAAAATGGTTTCTCAAAAGGAGATTTTGGATCAGGTGCAACATCATTTCCCGGAATCGGATGTGGAGAAATTAGAAGACGATAAAAACTTCACTGCCAGAGAATTCAAAATAAAAAACTATTTGGGAAGTTTTGGGATTATCAGTTCGATAACTAATCCTTTTTGTGACGGTTGCAACAGAATTCGCCTTACAGCCAACGGGAAAATAAAAAACTGTCTGTTCTCCAACTCCGAAACAGATTTACTGACACATTTCAGAAATAGTGAAGCGATAGAAGACTTGATTGCTTTTGCCATTAAAAGCAAAAAGAAAGTACGCGCAGGAATGACTACTATCGAGGATGTAAACAATCCCGCTTTGAATCAAGACAACCGTAGCATGATTGCTATTGGCGGTTAATACTACAATTTTTTTAGGAGCTTTTCCCGTTATTCGTTGCAACCCTGTTTCGACTGCTATCTGGGCTTGGGCTTTTGTGTAAAAAAGACCGTGAATGAGGTTTCCCGTAAAGTTTACAATCACGAAGATATTATTTTTGAAAATAAGTTAATTATCAAAGCTAATTTATCAGATTTTTCGGTAATTAATTTGTATGTTTGAAATTAGTAAAGTCTGATGTTTATCACAGCTGTCTAATCAATTTAGGGGGTGATAAGTCTTATAAATTCAGCAGTATTACTAGTTAGCTGTAATACTCTCTAAAATCGTAGAAAAAGAACCAAAAATAATCAAAAATAATCAAAATGAAAATTCCGAATAGCATTATTCCACTTGCATACGAAGTCTCAAAAGAATTTTACGAAGGCAACATTTCATTAAAAGACGCGACAGCAAAACTTATCAAGGACAAAAGTATTAACGAAAATTCTGCTCGTGATTATTTTTATAATTTTAAGTATTTATTGGAAGGGAAAAAATTCACAAGAACTTTAAATGCTGACACTATGGAATATTTTTTCACTCATATTTTTGAAGATTATGGAGAAAAAAATATTTTAAATTGTTTGATAGCTTTAAGAGAACATATTGAATATTATGAAGCACAAAATAATACAACAATGCGCAAAATGCGTTCAATTCACAAAAAATTTGCAGACAGAATAGTTGAACCAACTTTAATAACAAACATTGACCAACTTTATCAAAATATAGAAACTGTTGAATTAAGCTTAACTGATGGAACAGAAGAAGAAAGAATTGAAAGCGCAAAATTGATTAAGCGAGGAACTTGTTTTGTTGCTTATCAAATTGAAAATGAATTGAGATTTGCACCAAGCAGATTTTTAGGTTATCAAAATAATAAAATATTCAAGTTTGCATCAACAGATATTGATGGAAGAGAAACAAACAAAGCAATAAATTCTATTTTAAATTCAAAACCAATAATTGACAATAATCTTGAAAAAAAATATTTAGAATATTGTGAAAAAATTGGAATAAAACCACAATTAAAAGGTGGAGCTTATGCAGTTACAAGAAAGTATTGGAAAATCAGCATCAAAAATGATTTCAATAGTAATACTGATTTATCAGGAGAATTTCCAGAAGGAAAAATTGTTGAAAGAACACATAAAGCAAGAGAAAGAAATTCAAAAGTAGTAGAATTAGCAAAAAATAATTTCAAAAATAAACACGGAAAACTATTTTGTCAAGTTTGCGATTTTGACTTTGAAGATAATTACGGAATTGTTGGAAAAGATTTTATTGAAGGACATCATACAATTGCTGTGAGCGAAATGCCTGCGGATTACAAAACAAAACCAGAAGAAATTGCAATGCTTTGTGGTAATTGTCATCGAATGGTCCACAAAAAAAGGCCTTGGTTGACAATGGAAGAATTAACAAAAGTCTTAAAAACTAAAACATAAAAAAATAAGTACTACAGCTAATGCAAGTTTTGCGCTATCGTGGTTTTTAGGCTTAATTTAAAGTGGTCGTGCGTTTTGAAATTTAGTGATGAAACGAAAATAAAGCTTAATTTAACCCAAAACCTCTTGTAGCAAGGGAACGTTTAGCAGTAAGCTTAAAAAAGAACGAAAAATGAATGATAAAATCGATATTTTTGAATCTATAAAATCGGATGCTATCAACGAATTATCCCCCGAAATTCTTGAAACAGGTCTTGATTATTTAACTGATTCTGAAGTTTTAAAAGACATTCCTATTTTCGGTATTGCGTTTAAAAGTTATAATTTATACCAAAGGGTAACTGAAACATTTTTTATAAAAAAACTACTTAAATTTCTTTTTGAATTGAGAGAAATCCCTTTGTTAGAAAGAGAAAAATTTATAAAGAAACTTGAAATTAATCAAGAAACTAATAAAGCTGGTGAAAAACTACTCATTACAATAAATCGTCTCAATGATATTGATAAAGCAGAAATAATTGGAAGATTATTTAAAAAAACAATATTAGGCAAAATTGAATTTGAAGATTTCAGTAGATTAACGCACATAATTGATAACGCTTACATTCACGATTTGAAATTACTAAAAAACAATATTTACTTGAGGTATGTTAATGATGATATCAAATCTAGTTTACATCAAGTAGGTTTATTAAATCAAAACATATCTGATGTAGAAAGACAAAAGAGATTTTTAGAACGTGTTGGAAGTAAAAGTGATGTGCAACCGAAATTTGAATATAAAGTTAATCAATATTGTGAAATATTAGTAGAACATGGTTTTAAAGAATAAAGTTCTGCTACCCCCGCTACCGCACGAATCCTTTCGTGTGGTTCATGTAGATTAAAACTAAACTTTCTATATTAATATTAAAGACAGTAACTATGAGTAGAAATTATAAATTTTATAATCCAGAGGGTTTGTATTTTATAAGTTTCTCCGTAGTAGGTTGGTTAGATGTATTTACTCGTAATGAGTACAAAGATTTATTTCTTGAAAGTGTAGCATTTTGTCAAAAAAACAAAGGATTAGAAATTCATGCTTGGTGTATTATGAGCAATCATGTGCATTTAGTTTTTAGGAGTATAAGTGGTCAAAATCCTGAATTATTGATTGGTGATTTAAAAAGGTTTACCAGTCAATCAATTGTAAAAAGTATACAAGAAAATCCAAGAGAAAGCAGAAAAGAATTCTTGTTAGATTTTTTTAAAAAACAAGCTGAAAAAAGTTCAAATGTAAAACACTATCAATTTTGGCGTCATGATAATCAACCTATTGAGTTGTGGAGCAATAAAGTTATTCAACAAAAGATAGACTATGTACACAATAATCCTGTAGAAGGGGGCGTAGTTTATAAAGCAGAAGATTATGTATACAGTAGTGCCATGGATTATTCAGGTCAAAAAGGATTAATTGATGATGTAGTTGTTTTTAGAATGTTTGGTATTTAACGACAACGAACCACACGAAAGGATTCGTGCGGTAGCGGAGGATTATGTAGTTGTTTTTAGAATGTTTACTATTTAATGACAATGAACCACATGAAAGGATTCGTGCGGTAGCGCTAGGAACTTTAGCAGAAATCTTTAAAAACCATTTTATGAGGAAAATATCGATAATTTTTTTATTCATTACAACATTAACATTCGCTCAAAGGAAGATTGATAAATTACATTATGCGAAAACATTAATTGCTGTTCCTGAAAATTGTACTGCAAAATCAGAATATGAAATAATTGATTGCAGTGGATTTTCTACTCAATGGCTATTTCTGAGTGACGAAATGGTAAAACAAAAAGTTAACGAGCAAATTTCTAAACAAATTGAGCAGCAATTTGATTATAAAAACAAAAAAGAAATTAAATTTTTTTCACAGAAGGAAATGTTCGAAGGGAATATTTACCAAATGAAAAAAGGGACTTATAGAATTATTGGGTTTGGCCGAGTAAATGGTATTGCGTTGGTTTTAAATTTAGGATTCGAAAAAGAAGTTAAGTCGAACTCAGACTTAAATGAATTTGAAAAAAACTTTATTCAATTTCAATAAGACTTCTGTTAACAGCCGGTAAACGAAATTACACCGCTACCGCACAAAATGAAATTCGACGAAGTCAATCCTTTCGTGTGGTTTCTATGTAGAAATGTCATTATGAAAAAAGTTCGTTATTCCTAGCCCTGATGGTAGCGGCATCCTCGTAACGCAGTGGAGAGATACAGCGGACAGCAGGAGATTTCGTTCTTTTAAACTGCAATCATTCTGCTCCTAAAGAAAATCAACTTTCGCTTAATTGTACGTGTTCTCTGGTGCAATGCAATTTATTTGCCGCCGACTCACTTTTTTTGATTTGTATAAATTAATTTGGAAACAAAAAAGGTGGCCCGTTACCAGACCACCTTAATACTATAAAAACAAGAATGAAATTAAACCAAGTCGAAACGATCGAGGTTCATGACCTTGTTCCAAGCTGCGACAAAGTCTTTTATGAATTTGTCTTGAGAATCGGCACAACCATAAACTTCAGCGATTGCTCTTAACTCAGAGTTCGAACCAAAAATAAGATCAACACGAGTTCCTATCCACTTCAATCCGCCTGTTTTGCGATCGCTGCCTACAAATAAATCATCCGCTTCTGAAGCCGCTTTCCAAGTCGTACCTAAATCGAGTAGGTTTACAAAGAAATCATTGGTCAGCACTTCTGGACGGGTGGTGAAAACACCGTTTTGAGACTGGTCAAAGTTGGCATTCAGAACACGCAAACCACCAACAAGAACTGTCATTTCTGGTGTGGTCAAGGTCAGTAATTGTGCTTTGTCAACAAGCATTTCCTCGGCAGATACCGTATATTTAGTCTTAGCGTAATTGCGGAAACCATCAGCTTCAGGCTCAAGGACTGCAAATGATTCCACATCTGTTTGTTCTTGTGACGTATCGGCTCTTCCCGGAGTAAAAGGCACTTTTACATACTGACCTGCAGCTACTGCAGCTTTCTCAATTCCTGCACATCCTGCGAGTACAATTAAGTCAGCCATCGAAACTAGGGTATTATCAGACTGAGAACTGTTGAATGCTGTTTGGATTTCGCTAAGTGTCTCCAAAACTTTAGCCAGTTGCCCGGGATTGTTCACTTTCCAATCTTTTTGAGGTTCCAATCTAATGCGCGCACCGTTTGCTCCACCTCGTTTATCAGAGCCACGGAATGTTGATGCTGAAGCCCAAGCGGTAGTTACCAGTTGAGGTACAGATAATCCCGAATCAAGAATTTTTGATTTTAGTGTAGCAATAGCATTATCATCAATCAGTTGATGCGTAACGGCAGGAACAGGATCTTGCCAGATTAATTCTTCTGTAGGCACTTCTGGGCCAAGATAGCGTGCTATTGGACCCATGTCGCGGTGTGTCAACTTGAACCAGGCACGACTGAAAGCATCAGCAAACTTATCAGGATTTTCGTGGAAATATCTTGAGATGGGCTCATAAATAGGATCTACTCTCAAGGCAAGGTCAGCGGTAAGCATCGTTGGCGCATGACTCTTTGACGGATTGTGTGCATCCGGAACGGTACCAGCACCAGCACCGGCTCTTGGTTTCCATTGATGTGCGCCAGCTGGACTTTTCGATAGTTCCCATTCGAATTTGAATAGGTTTTCAAAGTAATTGTTACTCCATCTTGTAGGCGTGGTAGTCCAAGCACCCTCAAGACCACTGGTAATGGTGTCTTCTCCATTTCCGGTGCCAAATGTATTTTTCCAACCAAGACCTTGATCCGCAATGCCTCCACCTGCAGGCTCAGCTCCCACGTATTTGTTTGGATCGGCAGCACCATGGGTTTTTCCGAACGTATGCCCACCGGCAATAAGGGCAACAGTTTCCTCGTCATTCATTGCCATACGCTTAAAAGTCTCCCTAATGTCACGTGCAGAGCCAAGAGGATCAGGATTTCCGTTAGGTCCTTCAGGATTCACATAGATAAGTCCCATTTGAACGGCAGCGAGAGGATTTTCTAATTCGCGGTCACCTGTATAGCGCTTGTCATCCAACCACTTTCCTTCTGAACCCCAATAGATGTCTTCCGCAGGTTCCCAAACATCGGCGCGACCGCCGGCAAAACCAAAGGTTTTGAAGCCCATTGACTCCAAAGCACAGTTTCCGGTAAGAATCATTAGGTCAGCCCATGAAATTTTCTTGCCATATTTCTGTTTGATTGGCCACAATAGTAAACGAGCCTTATCGAGGTTTGCATTGTCAGGCCAACTGTTCAGCGGTGCAAATCGTTGTGTGCCAAAACCCGCACCACCACGACCGTCCGCGATACGATACGTTCCTGCACTGTGCCACGCCATACGAATGAAAAATGGCCCATAGTGACCATAATCAGCAGGCCACCATTCTTGAGAGGTGGTCATTAAATCAAATAGGTCTTGCTTCACAGCATTTAGATCGAGACTTTTGAACTCCTCTGCATAGTTGAATTCTTCACCCATAGGATTTGAGAGAGTGGAGTGTTGCCTGAGTATGTTTAAATTCAACTGATTAGGCCACCAATCAGTGTTTCTAGTTCCAAAACCAGCACTTTGCTTTTGAGTAGCTCCTGAAAATGGACACTTACCTGCATCAGCGGCTGCGTTCTCATTATTGATATTTTCCATAGTGTGATTTAATTTTTGGTTTGTAAATCTTAATGCTAATTTAGATATTTTTATTTATCAAAAACATTTTACTGATAGATAAAAACTATAATGGTAGCTACTATCCGTTATGCAGTCAACTGATGGGAATTTATTTTTTTTAAAAAAGAATCAGATTATTTGCATGTCAAAGTTGGACTGTTGTAGTTTTGATGGAAACAATGGGGTAACAAGCTTACTGTAAGAAATAAAAGTATAAATTAGCGAGGTAAAAAGCTGTTATATAATGTACAGGGACGTAATTAGGGTGGATGTACGCTATAGTGTTGCGTGTCTGTTCGAGTTGGTGGCAAGTGTACCGGAATTCACGACTAAAATGAAACGACAAGAAAAATGAACATTTACAAAACCGAAATTCTGAATAAGATTTGCTATACAGAACTTGTTTATGAACGAATTAATAAAAAGTTAAATAGCAAGTACCAAAAGTCAGTAATTGAGAAAATGCTTTTTGAAATAATAAAAGAAACAAATGAAATTCATTTTCAGAAAATCGGTAAAAACTTTTATATTTCAAACATTGAACATAATATCAAAATAACAATAAATTCAAACACTTATAGAATTATAACTGTTGACCGAATTACAAAAAACGAAAAGCAAAATGACAAACGGATTTAAAATAATCGGGATTTCAACTCGAACAACAAACAAAGACAACCAAGCGCAACAAGATCTGGGAAATCTTTGGGGACAATTTTTCTCGAAAAATTTATTAAACATAATTCCTAACAAGATTTCTAATGAAATTATAGCGATTTATACGGACTACAAAAGTGACTTTACGGAAGATTACACGACAATAATTGGTATTCCAGTATCAACTTTGGACGAAATTCCAGACGGATTAATCGGCCGTGAATTTCAATCTGAAAATTTTAAAAAATTCACTGCAAAAGGTGAAATGCCGAATGCTGTTGTAGCTGCTTGGGTTGACATTTGGCAGAAGGACAAAGAATTAAACAGAAAATACAGCTATCATTTTGAAGTTTACGGAGAGCGATCGCAAAATGGAGAAAATTCAGAAGTTGAAATTTTCATTGCAACGAAATAACAACACCAGCCACTAACAGCTGTTTTGATATAGTTTCGGATTTAATGCAAGTACTGTTTCGCATCAAGTTTTCGTTAAGCCAAAAAATGAAAGGTTACGAACCACACACAATGGCAATGCAGGAAAACAGCAGAAGATAGTTTCAACTAAAATTTCGGAGAAAAAATAATTGAAAAACAGAACAGTAAAATAAAAGAAATGGATAACGAATTAGTTGTTGAGAAAAGTTGGTGGAAAAGAAATTGGAAATGGTTTTTTCCAACTTTACTGTTACTGTTACTGTTTTTGCTTCTATTTGGTTCAATTTTGAGTTCAAGTATTGACGGAACTGTAACTGATATTGCTCAAGCGTATTCTGACAATTCACTTTATGAAAAGGCAATTGAAAAAGCGAAAATGAATAAAAGAGTTCTTGAAGTTATTGGAGCAATAGAACCGATTGATAAATTAGCAATTTTGGAAGGAAATGCGATTTATTCAAACCATAATAATTCAGTTGAATTGTCAGTCAGAATAAAAGGAAATAAAGGAAAAGGAAAAATGGATATTTCTGCTCACAAAAACGGGAATGAATGGGTATATAAAGAAATAAACATCCGTGTAAAAGAGCCTAAAGAAGAAATTCAAATGTTAAAAGATACAATTGGGGAAAAATAATTGTAAATCTAGGCTTCCTTTATCCGCAACTCAAGTGGCATAACGGTAGAGGTAATGTAGCACAGACAGTATAAAAAATTAACACTATGAACCCTAAGACCGATTGATTATGTTAAATAATTGGATCGAATGAGTTTTTTAAAGAATGATTACTTACTTCAATTCCACTTTGACATTATACTGATTTAAACTCAAAATAGTTTCTATAGACCCAAAGGTGGCAATGCTTCTTTGATACTCTCTTTCCTTTTTTAAAGCAATTTGTTTCACGCAGTTTTGAAACCGACTCACTTCTTTTAAAGTGGTTAAAATTAATCCGGGAACGGGAACATTTTTTCCTTCTTTGTCTTTGGAAACCATCGTAAAATAAGAAGAGTTGCAATGTTTCACGACTCCGGTCTGGATATTTTCGGCCTCCACACGAATGCCAATAATCATTGAACTGGTTCCAACGTAATTCACACTAGCTTTCATGGTAACTAGTTCGCCCACTTCAATTGGTTTTAGGAAATTTACTGTATCCACAGAAGCCGTTACGCAGTAGTTACCTGAAAATCTTGAAGCGCAGGCAAAAGCAATCTGATCGAGTAAGGATAGAATATAACCTCCGTGAATTTTACCACTAAAATTAGTGTGCGATGGAAGCATTAACTCAGAAATAGTGATGTGAGAGGAACTTACCGTTTTGAAAGTACTGTTCATTTGATGAATATTTTTGTTTTAACCATTAAGAAATTAAGTATGAAAGCTTAATTTTTCTTAATTTATTTAATGGTTTGGTCTAAACCTATAGGTTATTGTGCAATATAGCCTCTAGAATCTAAAAGGATGATAAATTAATTGGTAGCTAATTGTCTTGAGATTATGATAAAGTGTCCAGTTTCTGTCCTGTTAATACAATAAAATTTATTTTTGGAGATTCACATAACGAACAGCAATAATCTTCCGGTAAATCTTTGAATAGGACGCCTTTTTCAATTCCTTGACTAACATCACCATATTCTGAATTGTATAAAGTCAGACATTCCGGGCATTGATGGATATCTTGTGCTGCTTTCTCTTTTTTGGTTGCAGCGGGACTAATTTCCACCGATTGATTTCCTAGTTCTTCAAAATATTTCCTGCTCAATTCAATCAAAATGTTTGGTAATTCCAGTTTATCGACATCTTGGGTATGAACAATATATTCTTTAGTATTTGGATCAAAATTTTTGGCATACAAAACATTATATGTGTCTCTGATTTTGATGGATTCTAAGTCTTTTGGCAATTCATTTTTCTCCACTACAATCGAAGTGAAGTAATGTCCCTCACGATTGTATTCTGATAAACCAAAGGTCAGTCCGTAAGTACTGATGTCAAACTGATCAAGCGTTCGAACCAGAAAAGTCTTCAAATTCAATGCCCATTCCATCGCAACAGGTAAGTGCCAGTTAAGTTCCAATAAAGAATGGCGTACATTAATTCCTTTTTTGCCCAAGAATTTTTCCCAATCTAATTTTCGTTCCTTTGGAATCCCTTTTATAATGAAGGATTTCCATGGCGTGATGCATATTTTTCCAATTTTGCAATCAAAACATAAATCGCACATTTCTTTCAGAAAGTCTAAATCGTACAGGTTATTTCTCCAATACAATCCTAACCAATATTGGTCAATTCCTAATCGGTTCATTCCCTCATAGTAAGGAAAGGGGTAGAACGGAATATTCAAAGGTTTGTCTATTGTTCTATTATTGGTGTCCAAAGCTTCGCTTAGCAATTGAAAAATCATATCAACAGAATCAGGTTCCTCTTCCAGTATTTTTTCAATGGCATAATATATTTCTGCTATATTCCAACTGTAGATCAGTACGGGATACATTTCCATTTTATCCCATTTTGGCAGGCGGACATATAGAAACCAGTAATCCTCATGATCGGAAGCAATAAAGTTGATATGCCCCGTAAACAATGGAACTAACTGTTGTTTTGGATCGGTGATGTTTACTTTTAGCTTGGGTTGTTCTTTAAATTGCTCTAAAATATACAAAAATTTATTTCCGGTAAGCCAAGGCGTATTTCTGAAAATATCGGTAGACACATAAGACGAAACGATGTTATTCCCACTTTTTTCATTGGGATAAACAAAATGATTCTTACCTGTTTTTTCCTTTTCAATGTGGTTGAAACCTTTAGGGAATATGATATCCTGTCTGGAACCAAAGGAGATGGATTCCAGTCCTTGTTCTAAAGCCATATTTACAATTCCACGCAATTCTCCTGGTGAAATAACGCCTCCTTTTACTATTAGTCTTGTCAATTCCATATTCTATAGTTTAGAGTTTACAGTCACAGTTTACAGTCTCAGTGCGCAACTGAAAACTGAGACTGAGACTTGAAAACTAATTTATTTAATCTTCGCTAATATTTCTTTCACTTCAGTTTTACAACTTCCACAACCTAATCCGGCTCCGGTGGTTTTGCATAATTCAGTAAAATTAGTAACGCCGCTTTTTATGGCTTCTTCAATATTTCCGCTTCCTACCTGACTGCAAGAGCAAACTAATTTGCCTATTACTGGTTTTGTATTCGAACTTCCTCTCAGCAAAGTGTTTCTTTTATCAGATAATTCGATTTTGCTTTCGATCATTGTTTTGAACTCCGCAAACTCATTTTTATCACCCATTAAAATAGCACCTACTAATAAGTCATTTTTGACGATACATTTTTTATAGTATCTTTTTCCTAAATCAGCAAACACAATTTCTTCGTATGAATCATCATTGTCAGGGATTTCTATTTCGCCAATACTGCACAAATTAATGTCTTCGAGTTTCAGAATATTCATCAACACCGAACCTTTATAAAAGCTGCTGATATCTCCGGCCATATAATTTGCCAAGACATCCGCTTGTTCTTCAGCTGCCGATGTTATTCCGAATAACTGGTTGTTGAATTCAGCGATTTCACCAATGGCAAAAATGTTTGGATTCGAGGATTGCAAATACTGGTTTACTTTTACGCCACGCCCACAGGAAATGCCGGATTCTTTGGCTAATTCTATATTTGGGATGGTTCCAATGGTGTATACGATGGCATTAGCAGTTATGATACGACCACTTTTGAGCGCGATTTCTATTTCATTTGGATTATCTGTTTCGAACACGGTACTGACTTCATTATCAAAATAAATTTGAATATCACGAAGTTGGACTTCTTCGGCAAGTAATTTACTCGAAATTCGGTCTAATTGGCGTTCCATTAATCGGGAAGCCCTTTGAATTATCGTAATTTTTACTTTTTTATGTTTTAAGGCTGCAGCCAATTCCAATCCTAATAATCCGCCGCCAACGATAACTACATGCTGCTCTTCGGGAATTAAATTAGTGTTATCCAGATAGTTTTTCAAGCGGTCTGCATCTTCTTTTTTTCTGATGGTGAATCGTCCGGGTAAATGCAATTGTGCATTTTCGGGAATAAAAGGGCGGCTTCCTGTTGCTAATATTAAGGAGTCGAAAGAATGGGTAATGCCGTCACTATCTAGAATTATATTTTCTTTAGTATTGATGTTGTCAATTGAAACGCCAGATTTCATCGTGATATTTAAGTGGCGTAAAGCTTCGTCTTTTATTTTTAAAAGCTGTTCCCAAGAAAGTTCTGCAGTTACATATTCCGGTAGTAAAACTCGGTTGTAAAAAGGATTCTCTTCATTCGAAAAAACAATAATTTCATCCGAAGTGTTGATTTCTCTGTAGTTCTGAATAAATCGGAAAGCAGCTGCTCCAGCACCTACAACCGAGATTTTTTCGAAAGGTTTCACGTATTTGGCCACGGAAACGGTAGTAAACTTAAAATCAGGTTCTTTTGAAACAGGATCTACAAGCGTATTCGTTAAATTATTTGTTCTATTCAAATCATTTTCCAATTGTTTTCCCCAGTGCATCGGTAGGAAAACAACGCCTTCTCTTATGGTGTCAGCCACTTTTGCTTTTACACGAACAGTCCCGTTTTTGCTGGTTACCACAACAATATCTCCGTTTTTTATGGATGCTTTATAGGCATCAATAGGATTTATTTCAAGCACGGGACTTGGTATATGGGTCATCAAGCGGGATACTTTTCCCGTTTTCGTCATCGTATGCCATTGATCACGAATGCGCCCGGTTGTTAAAATAAACGGAAACCTGTCATTTGGTTGTTCGGAGGTATTTTCAATCGCTGTCGGCAGATTAAATATCGCTTTTTCCGATGGCGTATAGAATTTTTTATCGGTAAATAAACGCGGCGTTCCGGGATGTCCGTAATCAGGGACAGGCCATTGAAAGGTCCCTTCGTTTTTTAGACGATTGTAATTTAAAAAGGAAATATCAATTGTGGTGTTTTTTGTCATTAAACAATATTCCTTATAGATATCTTCGGTACTGTTGAAATTGAATCCTGTGAAATTCATTTTTTTAGCAAAACGAGTCAGAATTTCCACATCAGGCAGTGCTTCTCCCGGTGCATTGATGCCCTTTGGCAAATAGGATATTCGTCTTTCAGAGTTGGTCATCGTACCTTCTTTTTCTAACCAACCAGCTGCGGGTAATAATAAATCGGCAAATTTTGAGGTATCCGCATTATGAGAAATGTCCTGAACAACTACAAATTTGGCATTAGCCAATGCTTTTTCTACTCTGCGAGAGTCTGGTAAACTCACTAACGGATTGGTACAGATAACCCAAATCGCTTTCATTTTTCCGGATTCTAAGGCATCAAACATTTCCGTAGCCGTTAATCCCGGTTTTTCAGAAATCCCGTCAACTCCCCAAAAATCAGCGACTTCTTTTCGGTGAACGGGATTGTTCAATTCTTTATGAACTGCGAGTAAGTTTGCCATACCACCCACTTCACGACCGCCCATTGCGTTGGGTTGTCCAGTCAATGAAAAAGGTCCGGAACCTGGTTTTCCTATTTGTCCGGTTAGTAAAGAAAGATTAAGTAATGCGGTATTTTTATCTACGCCAATAGCACTTTGATTCAATCCCATGGCCCAAAGCGAAAGAAATCCTTTGGCTTTACCAATGATGTCGGCCGCTAATTTAATGTCATTCAAAGGAACTCCACAAAGTTTAGATGCTTTTTCCAGGGAACTGGAAAGAACTAAATCCTTGTATAATTTGAAATTTTCAGTATGGTTTTTAATGAAATCATTGTCGGCATATCCTTTTTCGATTAGCCTTTTTGCCAAAGCATGGTACAAAATAATATCAGTACCCGGAATGATTTGTAAATGCAAATCGGCAGCTAAAGCCGAATCTGTTTTTCGAGGATCAACAACGATGATTTTTGTTTTCGGATTTTTTTCCTTGTGTTGTTCGATTCGTCTAAAAAGAATAGGGTGACACCAAGCAGGATTAGCTCCTGTTATCAAAAAAGTATCTGCCAGTTCAATATCGTCGTAAGCGATTGGTACAGAATCTTCACCAAATGTTTTCTTGTAGCCCGCCACCGCTGAACTCATGCACAAACGAGAGTTAGTATCGATATTATTGGTTTTCAGGAACCCTTTTACCAGTTTGTTTACCAAATAGTATTCCTCAGTAAGGCATTGTCCGGAAATGTAGAACCCAACACTGTCAGGACCGTGTTTTTTTATGATAGCCGAAAAAACGGCTGCCGCACGATCTAGCGCGGTGTCCCAGCTCACTCTTTCCATGGGATGAGATTTGCTCCATCTCATTTCGGGATAAAGAATTCGATCTGAAGTATCGTTCACCACATAATGCAAGTTCATCCCTTTTGAGCAAAGCATCCCTTTATTTACGGGATGGTCTTTATCTCCCGTAACGGTTACTCCATTTTTTGCATCATTGGTTACTATAATTCCGCAACCTACTCCACAATAGGAACACGTGGTTTTTATTTCTGAATTTTGCATTATTGAATTTCTTTATTAATAATGAAAGCCTGGTATGTATTCTCTATCTATCTTATGAAAGTGTAAAAATAAGTATTTTTACGTATTAATACGTATTAAATGAATTTTATTTTATATTTTTGGTTAAAATAAATTGGAGCCCTGAATTGTCTCAGTACCAATTTTAAATTTAAACCGAGACATTGCATTATTCAAATTAAAAAATGGTAATGAAGAATTGCGAATAGTATATTGCTTTGTCCGTTCACGGTTGTCTAGGGCCTTTTATAAACAAATAGTAGCGTAGTATGAAAGAAGAATTAGCCACTTGTACCAGCTGTGTGAATGAAAATTGCTTCATTAAAAAACATATTCATTTAGAACAAATGAAAAGCTATATTGACAGAAAACGCAGTTTTACTTGTAAAAAAGCGCAGCAATTTATTATTGAAGGCGCGCCTATTCAGGGTTTGTACTTTATCCATAAAGGAAAAGTAAAAACGGTGAAAACAGGTATTAACGGAAGGGAACAAATTGTGAGATTAACCAAAGATGGCGATACGGTTGGTTTCAGAGGTTTCGGGACCAGTAAGCGCTATCTCATTGGTGCGTATGCGCTGGAAGATACCACATTGTGTAATTTCAGTAATGAAGATATGCTGGAAATACTTCATAATGTTCCTGAATTTACATTTGATCTAATGCTGTTTTATGCAGAAGAATTGAATAAAAGCGAGAATAATATCCGTAAAATTGCGCAAATGAATGTACGTGAGAGAGTGATTGATACCTTGTTGTATATCCATAGAAAATTTGGACAAATCAATGGCGTAATAGAACTTGATTTATCCCGAAAAGAGATTGCTGATTTTGCAGGAACCAATGATGAACAAGTAATTCGGGTAATATCAAGTTTAAAAAAAGAACTGCTTATAAAAACTGTCGGTAAGAAAATAGGCTTAGTTAATCCTGACAAATTAAGATCAGAAATTAAAGAACACAAATAGATACAAGAATAAATCCCGCCTTTTTTTGTCTTCATCCTTTTCCTTTCAGCATGCCATCTCCTTCTGGAGAACGCGCAATCTTCCTTTCTTTTATTAATATATAGAATCGCTTTTTATCTTTCTAAAAGCCGATTGACTTGATTTCTACACTATAAATTTTTGTTATACGTATTTTTCACTAGATGTTTGATGATTCTAAAGCCACAGTATTGTTACTGTTCTTGCCTTTTTCTGTCAAATAGCAGAAGTAAAACCGTTTTAATCCCGTTGTTTTAAGTGTTAAAAAGCTATTTTCTCCTGTTATTTAGATGACGACTAAGTATTAATACTTATTTAAATTTGCTTCATACTAATTAAAACATAAGACTATGCAAAAGTTTAAAACCACATTGGCAGGGATTCAACGTTTAAAAATAGGAAAAATTTCAAAATCACTTTTTTTGGGAATTGCCTTAACAGCATTAAGTCAAAACGAAGCGAAAGCACAATTTACAGCAACAGGACAAATCAGAGAGAGAACCGAGCTAAGAGCGGGACAAGGAACATTGCAAAAAGAGGGTGATAAAGCTGCCTTATTCAATTCTCAAAGAGCACGATTAAACATAGGTTTTACAGGATATCGATTTAAAGTTTTTATGGCATTGCAAGATGTACGCGTTTGGGGACAAGATGCTTCTTCTATAAACAGGACTACTACCGAAGCAAATAATGGAATCCTTTTGCACGAGGCTTGGGGAGAGATTATGTTAAACGATACTATAAGCACTGTCCAAAACTTATCTTTAAAAATAGGGCGTCAGGAAATTTCTTATGACGACCAAAAAGTATTGGGAGGTCTAGATTGGTTACAACAAGGAAGACGTCATGATGCTATTGTTTTCAAATTTGCGAATGAAGGCTGGATCGCTGATGTTGGAGCAGCATTCAATCAAAACAAAGAAGGCAATACAGGAACAGTTTATAATGGTGTTCCAACCGCTTATGGTGCTGGTACAAACGGAATTGGAACCATGTATAAATCGTTTCAGTATGCGTATTTGGGTAAGAAATTTTCCTTTGGTGATATCTCATTTTTATTCTTCAAAGATGATTTTAATAAATATACAAGCGTAACTTCTGGAACTCCGGCTGTAACTACTAAAGTTTATGGAGAAGGAGTTTGGAGCCGTAATACAACTGGTTTTTACTTTAATACGAATCCAACAAGAAAAATTAATATCGCGGGAAGCCTTTATCATCAAGGTGGACATGACAAAGATGGGCGTTCTGTAAGCGCTAATCTGGCGTCGATTACATCAACATTACAAGTAGGGAGAAAATTATTTGTAGGACCTGGAATTGATTATTTATCAGGAACTGATGGGACAAAAGCGGTAACAGCTACTTCACAAAGCAATCTTTTTGACCCGCTTTATGGAACTCCACACAAATTTTGGGGAAGCATGGATTATTTCTACGCTGCAAATGGTTTTGGAAAACAAGGATTGCTAAACTACTTCTTCAAAGCTAAATATAATATGAGAGACAATCTTACTTTACAATTAGATGTTCATGGTTTTCAGTCAGCAAATACATTATCTAATGGTACTGGAGGAGAGTTAGATTCTTATCTAGGAACTGAAGTTGATATGCTTGTAAAATATAATCTGACTAAAATGATCAATATCGAAGCCGGTTATTCTATCATGAAAGCTACGAATTCTATGGCGTCAGCAGCGGTTAAGAATGTTACAAACCCGGATCTTAGCCCACAATTTGCTTATGTGATGCTTAACATTAAACCTAATTTTTTAGCTAAAAAATAATTCTCATTAATTTTAAATCAATTCAACATGAAAACTATAAAAAAACAAATAGCAAACCTTTTAACGGCATCAACGATGATTTTGTTAGTCGTAAGTGCCGCTTTTACAAAAATAAGTGGCCAAAATGATCCAGTACGATTAGGGTTTATTCCCTTAACGGATTGTTCTCCAATTGTTATGGCAAAAGAATTAGGCTTGTTTAAAAAATACGGAGTAGAGGTTGTAGTAACCAAAGAATCGTCTTGGGCAAATGTTCGTGATAAAATCCTGACTGGCGAATTAGACGGAGCACATTGTTTGTATTCCATGCCATTTTCAGTGTACACAGGAGTAGGGGGCAAAGCCGGTTCTGAAATGAAAATAGCGATGATGTTGAATGTAAACGGTCAAGCCATAACACTTTCTAATGATTTTTGTGGCAAAGTGGGCTTCAAACAAATGAATAAAGTAACACCAGTGGTTGCGGCTAAATTAAAAGCGGAGAAAGAAGTGACTTTTGCAATGACTTTCCCCGGAGGAACACACGATTTATGGCTGCGCAACTGGATGTCTATCGCCGGTTTGAATCAAAAAGCAGTAAAAATTATCACGATTCCGCCTCCTCAAATGGTTGCGAATATGAAAGTGGGTAACATGGATGGTTTTTGTGTTGGAGAGCCATGGGGTGGTGTTGCTGTAAAACAAGGAATCGGATTTACACAAGTTGCTTCTCAGGACATTTGGAAAGATCATCCTGAAAAAGCTTTGGTGGTAAACAAAGATTTCAGCACAAAAAGAAAAGCTGATTTAGTAAAAGTGATGAAAGCGGTTATGGAAGCTTGTATCTGGTTAGACAATCCGTCAAATCGTAAAAAAGCAGCTTCAATTATCGGTAGAGCACCTTATGTAAATGCTCCAGCTGATGTTATCGAAGCCAGACTAATGGGAGATTACAATTTAGGTTGCAACCAAGGAACTCAAGTATATGCCAAAGATTATATGCTGTTTCACAAAGGCGGTACTGTTAATTATCCTCGTAAATCGTATGCAATTTGGGCAATGGCACAGTTTGTACGATTCGGATATTTGAAAGAAGCACCAAATTACGCTGCAATTGCCGATAAATTAATCCTGCAGGATTTGTATGAAGAAGTTGCTAAGAGCATGAAAATAAAAATTCCTAATGACGACATGAAACCGTTTTCTCTAACCATGGATAAAACTGTTTTTGACCCATCAAATCCTGCAGCCTACTTAAAAGTTGTAAAAAGATAGAATAGAATATATGGGATCCTTAATTACTGTAGTCATGCCGTCTTATGTATGGTTACAGTAAAATACGGGGTTTAAAGAATACAAAATGCCTAATTGAACTAAAATTTTAATAAAATGTCTGATAAAAACACATTAACCGTTGATGCCTTCGACCAAGTAATTAGCGTTTCGACTGAAAGCAATAATGCAGTGGCATCTGAAAATATTAAATTCAAATTGATCCTTAATACAGTACTTGTAAAAATAAAATCATTGGCATTAGCCAGTTTAGGTTTGTTGGTTTTTGCAGGATTCTGGAGCCTACTAAGTTATTATAGTAAAGATGCGCTGCCTGGCCCAAAAGCAACATTGACTGTTTTATATGAAATGGTAAGCGACCCTTTTTATGATTATGGTCCTAATGACAAAGGAATTGGACTGCAATTATTCAGTTCCATAAAAACAGTGTTAATAGGATTTTTATTGGGTTCATTAATCGCTATTCCTATTGGTATACTGATGGGAGCAAGTTCAATATGCAAACAAATTTTTTATCCAATTGTTCAACTTTTAAAACCTGTTTCTCCGTTAGCTTGGTTTCCTATAGGTTTGGTTGTGTTCAAAGATACCGGTATGGCTACTATATTTATTGTTTTTATTACCTCATTGTGGTCTACACTTATAAATACCTCTTTTGGTGTAGCGTCGATTCCGCAAGATCATAAAAACGTAGCTAAAGCTTTTGGTTTTACCAAAATGCGTTACCTGACCAAAATTTTAATACCCTACAGTTTGCCTCATATCATTACCGGATTGCGTTTAAGCATCAGTGTTGCATGGTTAGTAATTGTTGCCGGTGAAATGTTATCTGGCGGTGCAGGAATTGGTTTTTTTGTTTGGGACAGCTGGAATGCATTAAGTCTCGAAAAAGTAATATCAGCCATCATAATCATAGGTATTGTAGGATTACTTTTTGATAAATTATTTACTTATATCGAAAATAAAGTGGCTTACAAAGCATAATAATCTAGGCGTGCCCCTCCGTAAAACTACGGGTCGTGCTGTACGTTCCCGCTTTTTTTTATCAATTGCCACGGGTTATGACCCGTGGTAATTAATAAAAAAAGAGCTCCACTGCCATCACTCACCCAAACCCATAAAACGACCAATTCACTATTAACCAACAACGATTTAATTTTTCATCATTAAATCATTTAAATAAAAAGATCATGAGCTATTTAGAAATCAAAGATTTGGAAATTTCGTTTCCAACTCCAAAAGGGAAATATATTGCAGTAAGAGATATTAATCTTTCTATCAAAAAAGGAGAAATTGTATCCATCATTGGACATTCAGGATGTGGGAAATCAACAATTATGAATGCTATTGCAGGAATGCTAACGCCAACAGGCGGAACAGTTGAATTAGACAATCAAAAAATAAAAGGGCCAGGACCAGATCGCGGAATTGTTTTTCAAAATTATTCCCTTTTACCCTGGATGACTGTAGAACAAAACATTTTTCAAGCAGTTGATTCGGTAATGAATTGTTCTAAAAAAGAGAAACAGGAAATCGTAGAGAAAAACCTTAAAATGGTTAATTTATACGAACACAAAGATAAATTACCTGGGCAATTATCCGGCGGAATGAAACAAAGGGTAGCAATCGCAAGAGCATTTTCTATAAATCCAGGCGTTTTATTATTGGATGAGCCTTTTGGAGCTTTAGATGCACTTACTAAAGGAACCATGCAATTAGAAGTTTTGAAATTATGGAATTTGAATAACAGAGACAAAACGATTGTAATGATTACGCATGATATTGAAGAAGCATTGTTCTTATCCGATAGAATTGTGGTATTGAATAACGGTCCGGCTTCAACCATCAGAGAAATAGTTGAGGTTCATTTGCCAAGACCAAGAAACAAAATCGAAATCGTAAAAATGCCCGAATATATAGAGTTAAGAGATAAGTTATTACACCTATTAACTGATAAATTCTCCATTGAAGACATGGGAATGGTGTATAAAAGTTAGTTTTATTTAATTTGTTTATGGTTAAATCCCCGTAATGATTATCATTACGGGGATTTTGATTTTAATGATGCTTATTGTGAATCAAGAATTCATTCTGTGATCTAAACATAATTTAGTACCAATGGTTTTTTGACAAATTGGGTTCTGCATACGTTATTATATTGTTTTCTTCCAGTTCCATTAGTTTCTCTCTAATTGGAGTATAATCTGCAGCAGCTAGGATTTCTATAACGAAGTAATCGTCGTTGAACTTTTCAGATTCGCAACACAAACTAGTGAAAAATTCGCGTACATCATTTACCACATAAGATTTATCTTTTAGAATAACTTGGATAGTTGAATTTCCAGAATGTATAATCGTTTCTCTATAAGTCAATTTGTTTTCTGTTTCGTCAAATTCGGCTAATACAATATCGCCACAGGAAACAGAAGCATAAAAAGGGATATTATCCAGTTTGTACAATCCTTCTTCGGCGTTAATAGTGGTTGCCCATAAATTTTCAACAGTCCGATCATTTAAAATAGCACTAAAAAACCTAAAGAGTATTTTTACACTAGTTTCTTGTTCTTTCATTATTTGTATTTTGAATGCCAAATTAAAGATTCGCTATTTTGGAATCATTTGGAATTGATTTAAAAATCAAATATACGTCTATTGAATACAAAAAAAAAAGCCTTTGAACGCATTCAAAGGCTTTCTGCATAAGTCTTTTTTTTTTATTTTCTGGAAGATTGTCTTTCCATCACTTTAGATAAATCAGGTTGTTTTTCGTTCATGATTTTGGTTACGGTATAATGCATCCAAATCAGGCATATAGCTGAAAATAGAAGAACAAATATCCATGAGCTCGACCAAACACCGGTTGCAGTCAATAAATATCCGAAGATAATTGGTCCAAAAAATCCGCCCAATCCACCTATCATTCCTACCATTCCACCTACAACCCCCACTTCTGTCGGGAAATATTCAGGAATGTGTTTGTAAACGGCAGCTTTCCCAATTCCCCAAGAAATACCAATGAGGATTACTAAAACTAAGTACACCCACATATTAGCATCGAAACGGATGTGAGTTATTCCCTTAGCAACCAATTCTTTTTTCTTCACTTCTTGATTTTGGGATACAACCACTTGCTGCCATGAAGTCCGTATGGGAAAAATGGAGCTTTCTATAGGTTTTTCTACTTTTTGAGCGATTAGGAAATCTTTCTCACCAATTTTCACATTAGTGTCAGAAATGGCAGTAACTGTTCCTTTTTTTGTTGCCATTACACCGGGACCGGTTGTAGTAATATCCATTTTTGGAACCATCAGCAAAGCACTCAATACCACCGAAGAGGATAGCACCCAATACATTACTTTTCGGGCACCGAATTTATCTGATAAGTAACCCCCAAAAGCACGAATCACGCCAGAAGGTAAGCTGAACATCGTAGCAAATAAACCACCCATAACTAAACTCGTTTGATACACGTTCATAAAGTTGGGTAATAACCATTGGGAATAGGCTACAAAGCATCCAAATACTAAGAAGTAATAGGCTCCAAATCTCCAAACGCGAGCACTTTTTAAAGAGTGAAGCATTTGAGTTACCGTTTTTGTTTGGTTTTCTATTTTTTTGTTTTTTGCAAAAATTAAAAAAACAATACCAATAATTACCAAAGCTGCACCGTAAATAACCGGTAATAATTTCCAGCCATTTTGCGGGTCTTCGACTGAAAAATGGTTCAGCAGCGATGGCGCAATAAAAGTGGTTATGGCAGCTCCTGCATTTCCCATTCCAAAAATACCTAATGCTCTACCTTGCCATTCTTTTGGGTACCATATAGAAGTAAATCCAATACCGACAGCAAAACTGGTTCCTACCATTCCAAAGAAAAAGCTTAGAAGGGCAAACATGAAAAAACTATCCGCTAAAGGAAGTAAAAACAACGGAATAGAGCAGAGTAGGAGTAGAATTGAAAAAACATATTTTCCGCCAAACTTGTCAGTCAAAATACCGATTGGCAAACGCATAATAGAACCGGTCAGAATTGGAATTCCAAGGAGCCATCCCACTTGGACAACGCTCCATTTAAAAATACCATTGTCTACTAAGAAGGTAACTAAAACCCCATTTAAAGTCCAACATGCAAAACATATAGTAAATGCAAGCGTATTTAAAAACAAAATTTTATGTGATTGCGATAATGAGTTTGAATTTTTCATAATACTTATATTTTTTGTCAAAATTAAGTATTAAAACGTATTTAAAATCTGCTAAAACACAGTTTTATGAAAATAATTAAGTATTTATACGTATTTTTATATTAATTGATACGTATTCATCGTTGCCTGAAATAAAAAGGTGTCTTTAAAAGGGCTATAACAAGGAATATTCAGTTGCTTTATTAGAAAGTTCCATAAGGTTTTTTACTTTCAATTTTTTCATCAAGTTAAAACGGTGCACTTCAGCGGTTCGTTTACTAATATCCAAAGCTTCGGCAATTTCCTTATTCCCTTTTCCGGACAATAAAAGTTTAAGGATTTCCTTTTCTCTTTTGGTTATCAGTTCTTCATCTAGTAATTGTTTTGTTTCTACCGCACCGGATGGATTGCTGAGTTGGCCAATTAATATGGATGAAATATCACCACTAAAGTATTTTCCTCCATTAGCAACGGTATGAACTGCTTTGAGGAACTCTTCTTTGCTGGAACCCTTAAGTAAGTATCCATCAGCTCCTGCTTTGATTGATTTTAATACGTATTCTTCTGACTCGTGCATTGAAAGCATAACAATTTTAACCATATTGTTTTGGCTTCGCAATTTTTCGACTACTTCAATACCGGTCATGTTAGGCATGCGAATGTCTAAAATCAGTAAGTCAGGTTTTGCTGTTTCTACTATTTTTAACGCCTCTAGACCGTCTGTAGCTTCTCCTGCAACTTCTATGTTGGCTTCGTTCTCTAATAATGATTTGATACCATCTCTTACAAATACATGATCATCTGCCAGAACCACTCGAATAGTATTACTCATAACTTACTTAATTTTGAAATATGATTATTACGTATATTAACCTAAATATTAAGCTAAGATACGTATTCTGATGAAATTATTTTATTTGGAGTGAAAAAAGAGTGAATTTTGTAAAATTAGCAGGATTATATAGGAATATTGAAAGTGATTCGGGTTCCTTCACCTAGAATAGAGTTAATAAAAACCCGACCATTAATATATTGAATCCTTTCTTTCATAAAAAGCAATCCCATGCCGGACTCGCTGTTTCGCTTTTTTTCTGCCTCATTAATGTCAAAACCTTTCCCGTTATCATCGATTGTGATACTTAATATAGAATCGCTATGAGACAATTGTACGATAATATGAGTAGAATCAGCATATTTAATGGCGTTGTTAATTGCTTCTTGCGTGAGCCTGTAAATGTTGATTTCTATTAGGGAATCCAGTCGCTGATCAAAATTTGTTTTATTATAAAAAAGGATGTTTTTGCCCGTTAATTTTGATAATTCCTGTGCGAGTTTTGCCAGTGCAGAATTGATACCATGATCGCTCAATTCCGGCGGCATCAAGTTGAAAGTGGCCGTTCGGACTCCTTTTATAATATCCAGCGATAATTTTTTCAGGTAGTCGATTTTCTGGGCCGATTTTTCTTTATCATCCAGATTGATACTTTCCAGACTAAATTTTAATCCAGTAAGCATTTGGCCTATGCCGTCATGGATTTCTCTGGCAATTCGGTTTTGTTCATTTTCTTGATTTTCAACAATTTTACTAGAAATGATTTTCTGCTGATTGATTTTATCGGTTACATTTTCTGTGTTCAGTCGTTCGACTTCCTGTTCCGCTTTCTTGCGTTCGGTGATGTCAAAGCATATAATAAGCAATTCAGATTCATCTTTTTTTATGGTCACCGGAACCATTGATAGATCCAGCCAAAGTGATTCTCCTTTTCTATTGGTAATATTGAGTTCTCCTTGCCAGCCACTGCGTTGCTTTTCGGCAATAATACGGTCAATTACCACTTGCTCTTTTTCTATTGGAGTCAAAACCTGTGAGAATGTTTTGTCAGAAATAAATGGATTGTATTGTAGTAGTTTAGAGAATTTTTCGCCAATATGAATCACCGTTCCATCAGGCGCAACACGACAATAAAGCAATGTATTCTCCATGGCATAATTAAGTGATTTTAGTTCTTTAACAGAATTTTCTTTTACTTCACTAATTATCTCCGTATTGTAAGCGAGCTTTAATGCTTTTTTTTCGGAGAGTAGTAGTTTTGCGATCAGTTTTTCTACTTTCTGGTTTGTAGGTTTAAAAATGAACATGAACTCGAGTAGTAAAATTAATAATGTAAAAGCTAAAATTGCATATTCAGTTTTACTTTGCTGGGTTACTTTTTCCAGCGCCTCTTTGTCGTATTCATTAACAATTTGGTTCATTTTAGACAGGAAAACCACTTGATTTTCAAGTATGGATTGAACTAATTTTTGATTTTCAGACTCCTTTATGTTACGTTTTTTATTTTCTAAAAAAAGGGTAGTGGCATTAACAATACTGTCAAAATTAGGTTTAATTATCCTAAATAATTCGGAAAGGGTTGCGCTTTTTTTCCTAGGAAAACCAAGGCTGTCATTTCCTTTTTCTAAATTATAATGCGTCGTTTTCCAAAGTGAAAGCGTTTCCCTGATCGTACTGATTTCTTCCTTTTTTTTGGTCGTATCCGCAACAAAATTCAGTATCAAAACTTCTTTTCCTAACTTCTGGCTCAGCATTCTTTGCTTCCCTGAAATATTTATGATTCGGGAGTCGCTCAATTGACTGTTGAGATTGTATTGTATCAATAATTGACTTAACAATACCGTAATGGCAATGGTCAATAAGGCGAAAAGATACAATGACCTTAAGCTTTTAAATGAAATAGTATCGATAGATCCTTTGACGCTTTTTTTCATATTGAAAACTAATTACAATCCGAGAGCCTCTTTTATCAATGCAAGATTTTCAGGACTGAAGTTTATTTTTAGTGCCTCCTGATGTCCTTTTTCAGACATTTTATTCCAGGTTTTGAGAATGATGTTTTTCATTTTCTCCCTGTCATGTTTGTGGACAAAAGGGTCTAAATAAAATTCCAGAAATACTAGGCATATAACGTCTTCTAATAGCTGTGTTTCTTCGTCTTTTTTAAGTAATTTTTTTTCGATTAGAAAGGAGACCCGATCAATAAAAGCGTCATCGTACTCTGCTTTTTCTAAAATTGTTGCTGTAGTTTTAGCATGAAATTTTTTCAAATCCTCTCGCCATCTTAAATAACCCACACGATCCATTGGGTAGGATTCTCTAGCAATTTTCCAGCGACAAATGTGTTGTGCCTTAGAGGCTATTTGAACTGCTTCGGATGCATGTGGATGAAAATTCATAAGTCTTTCATACATTCGATTCGAATATAATAATTCTTTTGGATAGCTTTTTTCTTGATATATTTCGTGGTTTGGATCTTGAGCGTTTTCTGCATCAATCCATTTACTAGCGTTCTGGAATGGCGTTGTGGTCATTTAAAATGTTTGAAATCAAAGATACATAATTAATCCAAAAAGCCAACGAAAACCTCGTCATCTACAATTTTTACGGGATAGGTTGCTATTTTTAAATCATCCCCATTCAGATTAGAACCATCTACAAGAGAAAATGTTTTTTTGTGCATAGGGCAAGCTATTTTAGGAATATCCTCAGCAGAACCAATCATTCCTCTTGAAAGTACCATTTCCATTTTATGCGGACATAAGTTTTGACAGGCATACCATTCGTTTCTTCGGTCAAATTTTATAATGGCTATTTGCTTGTTTTTGTATTTGATGCAACCACCACCATTACTAGGAAAGTCTGAGGTGTTTCCTGCCTTGAACCATATTTTTACCTCATTTTGAGAAACGTTTTCGTATTGATTTAGAATGTTTTCCATTTTAAAAATCTTTTAATTTTTTCCTCCTCCAGCCCCTCTTCAAAATAGAGGGAGCCGAGAGCTGAAAGTTAATTAGTTGTATATAATGTAGTAGTTGTTTTTTCTTTAAATACGTCGAATTACCAAGACTTAGGCATTTTTTGATCTCTAAGTGGAATAAATGCAATGTTATCGTCAGTTTCTTCCGAATTCGTAAAATGGCTAAAACGTTTCATCATTTCAGGATCTTCAATAGCTTGTTTCCATTCACATTCAAAAGTATCTACCAACCCTTGCATTTCATTTTCTAAGGCAGCAGCAATTCCTAAACTGTCATCAATAACCACTTCCTTCAAATATTCTAAACCGCCTTCCAGTTTCTCGAACCAAGTTGAGGTACGTACTAATGGACCTGCAGTTCGAATATAATACATCAAAAAACGGTCTAAATACTTGATGCATGTTTCTCTGTCGATTTGTTCAGCAAGCAAGACAGCGTGTTTTGGATTTGCACCGCCATTACCGCAGATGTAAAGATTCCAACCGCCTTCTACGGCAATTAAACCAAAATCTTTTCCTCTTGCTTCGGCACATTCGCGGATACAGGCAGAAACGCCTCCTTTTATTTTATGCGGGGAACGAAGTCCTTTGTATCTATTTTCTAATTCGATGGCAAAACCGGCGCTTTCATCCATTCCGTAACGACACCAAGCATTTCCAACACAACTTTTTACGGTACGCAGTGATTTTCCATAAGCATGACCACTTTCGAAACCATTGTCAATTAGTTTTTTCCAAATGACAGGTAAGTCATTTAGATGTGCTCCAAATAAGTCAATACGTTGTCCTCCAGTAATTTTGGTATATAAATCATATTCTTTGGCTACTTCCCCAATAACGATTAATTTATCAGCTGTAATTTCGCCACCCGCAATTCTTGGTACAACAGAGTAGGTACCATTGCGTTGAATATTTGCCAGGAATCTGTCATTAGAATCCTGAGCCGTTACATGCTTATTGGCTGTGTCATTGTAAATACTAGAAAATATAGAAGAGAGAACTGGTTTACAAACCTCGCAACCATCTCCTTTTCCTACTACTCCTAATACTTCATTATGACTGGTAAATTTGTTGATTTTTATAATGTCGTATAATTCTTGTCGGTTGTAAGCAAAGTGCTCGCAAATGACATCTTTTACTTCTTTTCCTAAAGATTTTTGAGTTGCTTTTACCAAATCTACTACCATAGGTTTACATCCTCCGCAGCCTGTTGTTGCTTTTGTATGCTTTACCACTTCTCCAAGAGTAGCGCAAGTTTCATCGATGATTGAACAGCAAATAGCTCCTTTAGTAACATTTTCACAAGAACAAATTACCGCAGTATCCGGTAAGTCCATGGCACTGCCAAATGACGCTGTTTCACCGCCTCTTGAACCAAGAATTAAATCTTCCGGGTTTTTTGGTAATGGCATGGCATTGCTATAAATTTGGAACAATGCATTATAATCGCTTGAATCACCTACTAAAATTCCGCCTAATAGGGTTGTGGAATCTTTGGTAACATTGATTCTTTTATAAATTCCACTTAATTTATTTTCGTAAACAATGGCGGTTGCCTCCTCATTTTCTATAAAAGGATCACCAAAACTCGCAACTTCAACACCAATTAATTTTAATTGTGTAGACATATCGATGGTTTCCCTCATCGTTTTTGCCCCTTGCAGGATTTGTTCAGCGGCTACATCGGCCATCTCATATCCAGGAGAGACTAGACCATAAATCATATGATTGTAAAGTGCTACTTCTCCTATAGCATAGATATAAGGGTCAGAAGATTGCATTTTGTTATTTACCACAATTCCTCCTCGCACGCCTACTTCCAACCCGGAAACCCTGCCTAATTCGTCTCGTGGTTTTATCCCCGCCGAAATTACCAGCATATCCACTTTCAGGAGGTTTTCTCCCTCAAACATCATTCCTGTGATGGCATCTTCACCTGCAATGTATTGTGTTGATTTATTAAGATGAATGCTAATGTTGAGTTCTTCGATTTTTGACTGTAACATATCACTGGCACCTTTGTCCAGTTGTCTCGGCATCAATCGAGGAGCAAATTCCACAACATGCGGATTTAGTCCTAAATCATAAACAGCTTTAGCGGCTTCAAGTCCTAACAATCCGCCACCAAGTACAGCAGCTTCAGTGGCTCCTTTTTGTTTTATTTTTTTGGCGTATGCCATAATTGCATCCAAATCCTCTATGGTTCTGTAAACAAAAACTCCTTCTTTATCAACACCTTCAATAGGCGGCACAAAAGCAGCTGAACCTGTAGCTAAAACTAAGTAGTCGTAGGTATGTGTTTTTTCTAAATGAGTATGTATCGTTTTTTGTTCTCTGTTAATATCAGTGATTAATTCAGAGGTGTTTAGCGTAATGTTATTTTCTTCATACCAATTTGAGGTTGATAGTGATAAGTCGTCAGCGCTTTTCCCTGCAAAGTATTCGCTCAAGTGAACTCTATCGTATGCGCGTCTTGGCTCTTCGCCAAATACGGTGAGTTGATATTCTTCCTGTCGAGATTTTGCAATGAATTTTTCACAAAATTTGTAACCTACCATGCCGTTTCCGACTACTATTACTTTAATCATGACTCGTTAATTAAGTATTATTATGCAAATATAAGTATTAATACGTAATTAAAATACTTAATTATATGATTTTGAAATTTATTAGCAATTCTTCAAAAAAGGGAGTTTTAAATAGGGTATTTATAATTAAAGTATTGTTTTGGTGCATAAAAGTATTTTGTAATTGGGGGTTAAAGTGATATTTTGACAAAAAAAAGCTCCCAAAATAGTGTTTGGGAGCTTTGTGTTAATTTAGAATTATGTACGTATTATTTTAAAATTTTCCTTTAGAAATTACTTAGATTGGTAGTATTTTTTTCGCAACCAAAAGGCAACATTTACTAAAATGATTAAAGCCGGGACTTCCACTAATGGACCTATAACTCCGGCAAATGCTTGTCCGCTATTGATACCAAAAACTCCAATGGAAACTGCAATTGCCAATTCGAAATTATTACCGGATGCTGTGAATGAAAGTGCAACCGCATCTCTATAATTAGCCCCTACTTTTTTGGAAACAAAAAACATCAGGAAAAACATAATGGTAAAGAAAATGACTAGAGGAATGGCAATTCTAATTACATCCAGTGGCAAATCAACAATCATTTCGCCTTTTAAACTAAACATGATTACTATTGTAAAAAGCAATGCAATCAAGGTTATTGGAGATACAAATGGAATGAACTTTTGATTAAACCATTTGTCGCCAATGAATTTCTTAATGGTATAACGGCTAATCACCGCTAATGTGAATGGAATTCCTAAATAAATACCAACGGTTGTAGCAATTTGTGCCACGGTAATATTTAGTTCCAACCCTTTTATTCCGAATAATGGCAACATGATTTCCAGATAAAAATAGGCATATAAACCAAAGAAAAACACTTGAAGCAAACTATTAATTCCGATTAAACCGGCCGTTAATTCCCTATTTCCTTCGGCTAGTTCATTCCATACAATTACCATTGCAATGCAAGGGGCAATACCAATTATAATTAAACCGGTCATGTATTCCGGATAATCTTTCAAAAAGAAAGTGGCCAATAAAAACATTAAAAACGGACCAACAAGCCAGGTGATTAAAAAAGAAGCAGTCAGTAATTTTGGCTTCTCAAACATTTGAGGAATTTTCGAAAAATCAATTTTTGTCAAAGGGGGATACATCATTAGTATTAGACCGATTGCCAGGGGAATGTTTGTCGTTCCACTTGAAAACGAATTGATGAAACCACTGCTCGAAGGTATAAAGTATCCTATGGAAACACCAATTGCCATTGCCAGAAATATCCAAAGTGTCAAGTAACTGTCAAGAAAATTTAATCTTTTTTTAGCTGCCATTATTATGATTTTATTTTAGAGAAAACATAGAACATTTCGGTTGCAATTTGTAAACTGCGTTCCTGATATTTTTCTGCTTGTTGGGGTGTATTGTCAAATGCTTTTGGATCTTCAAATGTGATTGGAATACGCATTTCAGCACCTGCGATAAACGGGCAACCTCCATCTGCTTGCGAACAAGTCAATATCGCTGCAAATTCACTTTGGGGATTAAAATCATCATCATAGGTTTTGGAAAAACAAATAATAGGATGCTCGTTTGGCGCATATTTTATGGCATAAATTGGATTACTCCCCTCAGCAATGATTTTAATTTTAAATCCTGATTGTTCCAATGTTTTGGCCGCCATAGGAAATAAAGCAGTGGCTTCAGTTCCCCCAGAATAGCAGAATACATTTTTGATATTGAAATGTGCCGCTGCTGTTTGCGCCCAAACTTGAGATAGATGGCTTCTTCTCGAATTGTGGGTGCAAATCAAGTTAAGTCTGATTTCTTGTTGCTTGTTAACTTTGTTTTGAATAAAATCAATAAGTGGTTGCAAAATAATTTTGCGCTCAGCTAGTACACTTTCAAGATCCAAAGAACGGATTATTGTTTCTATTTCTGCAAATAGGATGGTTTTGGTTAAAGTCATTTTATAATTTTAAGAATTAACAGCAGCCTCCTCCGGGAGTACAACAGCTAGATTGTGTTGGAATTTCGGATAGTTTTGCTTTTTGTTTTTCGGCAGGAATTCCACATTGATCTTGGGCCAAACAAGCCGTTTGTTTGTTTAATAAAGTGAATGCTGTTCCATTGAAACCAATATCGTATTTTCCAATTGTTTCGCCTTGAAATTCTACTTCTACTTCATAATCTTCAATACCCAAAACTTTTTCGGACAATGCAATTATATCCAAAAGCTTTTTTGGTTTCAAACGATGCTCAAAATCATTGGCATCCCACAACTGGAAGTTTACCACGCTCTCATTTCTAACTTTTCCTCCGCAATCAATAAAATTCCGAGTGATAAGTCCCACCTCAGTTACGTGAAAATGCTCTGGAACATAAGTTCCATTTGGCAATACAAAAGCAACGTTGTCTAACGTGCTCAACTGTTTTTTAATTTCTGATAGTTTCATTTTTTTATAATTTAAAAATTAACAACATTGATTTTTTTTATTTTCTAAATAGGTATTGATGTGTTGAAAAAAACTTTTTATTTTATTAAAACCTTCTTCGTTGAGACAATAACAGATAGCATTTCCTTCAAAATTTCCTTTTATAAGTCCGGCATTTTTTAGTTCTTTCAAGTGCTGCGAAACGGTAGGTTGTGCTAATGGCAATTCGTTTACGATATCGCCGCACATACAACTGTTTACGTTGATTAGGTGCTGAATAATGGCAATACGGGCGGGATGACCTATGGCTTTCGCTAATGTTGCCAGTTCGTTTTGCTCGTCTGTGAAATGTTCTGATTTAGTAATTCCCATCGTTATATATTTATATTGCAATATTACGATACTAGCGGTTAATAACCAAATTTGGAATAATATTTTTTTAGGACTTAATCAGTTAGCAAGAAGGTATTTCGGGCTTCATTATTGTAAATGGTTGTGCATCAATGTGAAAATTAGAATTCCCAGCGCACAAATAGCCATAGAAGGCTTGCCCTTGATTTGTATTACGAGATATTTGCTTCTTTTTTACCAATTGTAATTCACATCCATTTTGATAAAAAGTCAATTAATTCTTCCCTCAATTCTTTAAACAGTTTTTCAAAAGTTGCTATGCTTTCTCGGTGTTTTTTATGGTCAGAAAATCGTTCATGGTCTATAGAATTCGCATTATCATGCGTTGCTGCCTCAAGAAACATTTCGTGGCTATTAATATCATGACTCAAGATGTCAATTTGTTCCTTTTGAATTGTTAGTTGGTTAATAAAATGATCAGCTAAGGAACGAACTTCGCTAGACGTGTTTTTTTCTGCGACCTCCAAAATTCGCTTATCCATAATTTTAAGTTCATCATTGTAGAACAAAAGTTTGTTTAACCATGTTTTGTGCTCTTCATGTAACTGATAAATTGTTTTTTTAGTTTCCATTTTTAGTCGTTTTTAAAAGTTTGCCATTAATTGAAATTGAGAAATTTTAAAAAGTAAAAGATTTGATAAAATTTATTCAAAATAGTAATGCTCATATACTTATTTTGTAATTGCTTGAAATACCAATTAAAATACTTTTTTGTAATTCAAAAAATAATTAAGTTGTTTAAAGTTAGTCATTTATGATGTATTAAATGAAAAAAGATATAGATTTTAGGCTACAAAAAAAACGTTTTTTTTAAAAATATCCCTAAACAAAAAATAGGTTTAGGGATATTAAAAAAAAAAATAATTACTAATGCAATGGTAATTCAACTTAGCGATGAAACAAATTATCAGTTCGGTTTCAAAACAATCGATTTTATTGTCCAATATGGAAATCTTTACCGTTATTTGCTATCTTATGCTTATTGTCATTGTTTTTTTATTACTTAATACCCATTTAAGACAAACATTTGACCTCTTCAAAAATAGAATTTTGGGAAATTAAAAAGCTGTGAATATTCGTATGAAAACCTTTAAAAACAAAACATCCTTTTCTATGTTTTAGAATAGAATATTTTACTTTTTGGATTCAAAACCTCATTTTTATATTGTAAAATCATTGAACGGCAGGCTGTTTTTTAATATTTATAAAACATATTTTTGTTTAAAAATGATTAACTTAGTGTATTGTAAATCAATTAAATAAAATAGTAAAATGGAAAATAGTGACGATAAATCGGGTTCTCATAAAGGAAAACTGGATAAGGAAGATAAAAATAAAGTCCCGGATTCTCTTTTATATCCGCCAAGTGAGGATATTTATAACCAATTTCAAAAAGAGATAGAAATAGATCCTGAGGATATTTCTAAAAATAAGGCAGCTGTTGAAATAAATAATGTCAGAGAATTGAATGAGAAAGATTTTGAAGAGGATGTTTCTGGGGCTGATTTAGATATTCCTGGTTCAGAATTAGATGATGAATTTGAAAATTCCGGAAGTGAAGACGAAGAAAATAACCATTACGGAATAGGTGGTGACAATCACAACAACCTAGAAGAGAATAATGAGTGACGCTATTGTTTACTTACGTATGGTTATTTATCATGGGTTAATTTTAGTGTATATTAATGTAGGTGTACAACGCAAATAGCACCACTAGAACAGTTATAATAAGTAGATTTATAATTATTATCGCACTACTTTTGAATAAAGAAATCATGATTTTTTCTTTGTAAAAGCGGCGGTGTGCCGGGAAGAAATAATAAATCATCCAAAATGTCCCAACTGCTTTTATGCTGAAATGAATCCATTCTAAAATTGGAGTACTGTCAAATAACAGGAAAAATTTATTTATGAAAAATAGTATTAAAATGAGTAATAGCAAGAAAGAAAAATAATGCAAAGTGAAAATTCCGTTGTCAAAATACACCCATTTTTTCTTATGATGGAAAAGCCATAAAATTAAGGCAAAAACAGGCATATACATAAACAATACTTTTGGTAGATTATTGGTAAAAGAATCACTGAATTTTTCAATAATTTCTTCATTTGTATTTTCCTCTTTTACGGCAAGCCATTTTTTTAGGAACCAATATTCGGTTGAGGTGACTTTTACTTTTTCGGTTCCATTTTTTTGTATCGAGTCTAATTCATTAATGGATTTATATCCAAAATCTGCAACTTCTTTTTTGTCAATTTCTTCGGTTTGTTGAAGTATTTTTTTAATAGTGTCATTATTTTTTTGGGAAAGAATACCCACTTTTGTAAGTCCATCAACACTTTTTTCTTCAATATGTAAAGAATCTAGTGAAGGAACAATAACCTGATCTTTTTTAGTTTCACTTTTTACGGCTGAATCTAGAGGGAATAGTGAGATTAGTAAAAAAGTTATAAAACTGATAAAAATATAAAGTCGTATTGGAGCCAAAAAAGACAAACGCTTTCCAGATAGATAAGCGATTGTTAAAGCTGCAGGTTTAAAAAATAAATAGAATATTGTTCTCCAAAAAGCATTGTCATAATGGGTTAAGTCTTCAAAAAAATGAACAAACAAGTTATGAAAAGATTTACTTGTTTTTGTGTTTTCTTGTCCGCAGTTAGGGCAAAAACGCTCGATAACAGCGTGATTACAATTGAGACAGGTTTTATCTTTTCTAAGTTTTTCTTTTGACATGAGTTTAAATAATGATCAATTCAGGTTTGCAAATCTATTGAAATTAGATACTGTTATAGGTATTTTGGACTTATTTAGCCTTTAATTAACTTTAAAATTAGAGGAAATTAATCGTTTTAAGTGACAATAATTAGGGATTTAAGTCGAGTATGAATCTGTCTGGAAGCAGTGTATTTGTATGTGGAATGGTTTGAATTATCGTCAAAAGTGATCTTATATTTCTGAGAAGTTAAAAAGCATTAATAATCAAATTGAATTTTAAAATTTTTTGCAATGCCTTCAAAAAAACACAATCAGAAGAGTAATTTTAGCGCAACATCGGAGCCGCAAGAAACTATCAATCAAACTTCAAAGGAATTGATTTTTGTAGTACAAAAACATGCTGCGTCACATTTGCATTATGATTTTCGGTTAGAAATGGATGGTGTTTTAAAAAGCTGGGCAATACCTAAAGGTCCGTCAATGAATCCTGAGGAGAAAAGGCTTGCGATTATGGTAGAAGATCATCCCTACAGTTACAAGGATTTTGAAGGTACTATTCCAGAGGGTAATTATGGTGCTGGAGCTGTTATTGTTTGGGATAACGGGACTTATATTTTGGCTGATGAACAAAATAACGATAATATTGAAACTATTTTAAAATCAGATTTGCAAAAAGGACACCTTAGTTTTATCCTTAAGGGAAAGAAATTAAAAGGGGAATTTACTTTGGTTAAACTAAAAACTAAAAAAGAAAACACTTGGTTGTTGATCAAGAAAAGGGATCAGTTTGCTATTGAAAGAGATATTTTAGAAGACAATAATTCTGTAATTTCTAATCTGACTTTAGAGCTTTTGAAAAGTAAATCTTAACTATTTACAATGTCTTTTATTTTTTTAAACAGTAAAGGGTCTTGTTCGCTTTTAATGAAAAAACAAGGCGATTGCAATCTCAAGGGCAATTAAAATAATTACAACCCATTCCAGTCTGGAGCTTTCTCTAACGTTCAGTACATCGGTGAAAAGTGTCAGATTGTTTTCTACGATTTGAAGGCGGTAATCGAGGTCTTTGAATCGGGTATTGATGTCAAAATTGACTTTTAGATGTCGGTTAAGGAGATTTAGTTCCTCATTATCCCAAACTAAATTGGGATCGTCCAGAATATACAAATTGTCAACAATACTGTTTTTTACATTCAGAACTTTACCTATGTATTTAAGTAAATTGGTTTTTGAAATACTAAGTTTTCCGCGTTGTTCCAATTCCAGAATATAATGTTTTGAAGAGGTGATAAGTTCATTGGTTAGGACTTCATAATAATCTAATGCTACCGATTGTCCAATGTTTAGCATCACAATACGCAAAATAGAAGAATCAACTTGTGGAAAAATAACATAATTGTTTTTCACAACAACCTTTTGTAAATTATCGTCAGTTTCAATTCGGTATTCTTCGAATAAATCCAAATCGACCAAGTTAGTTGCGTAATTTTTTATAAAACTGATCAATTCACTTTTGGCGACCGCATCATAATTGGCGAAAACCACCACCCCATAATCAAAAACGTATAGATAACGGTCCTTATCTTCCATTGCATAAAATACTTCGGAAGTAGATCCCGAATGTACTTCGGTACGAAAATCAGTGCGAAATTTTTTGATATTGAATGATTCCGCAATTTGGATAGCTTCGATTCGTATTTCCATAAACAAATGATTTTGGAACAAATTTAATAAAAAAACAGGATTGTTAAAATGGACGTTATTTCTTTATGACGATGCTTTTGAAGTGAATAATCTGAAAAATTAGATTTTTGCAATTTTTTCGAGGTTTATTGATTGATGTTAGTTGTCTCAATATTTATGAATTACATATTTGAAATAAGAAATAATAGTAAATATATTTATTTTATTGCTTGTTAAGTATTGGATTTTTGGTTTGTCAATTGTTAATCAACTATGGAAATAGTTAATAAGAATCTGTGAAAATGACTACAAAACGCATTTCATCGGTAAATATTGTAATTAAACGATTAAATTTTGTAATTATGTTTGTTTTTTGTATTAATTTTTTTAATTTTAAGGCGTTAATTATGTTAACTGTTGCACATTTAATAAAGATACCACCTTGAAAAAAAATACCACTAACAAATTACTGCTTTCCTTTGTACTTCTCTGGTCCGTAATGCTTTTTTCTCAAGCTGATCCAACAATTCATGTCAGTTATGGAAACCCGCCAATAGAAATTGCTAATGGGGGAACGGTAAATTTTGGTGCGTCAACAGAAATCGCATTTGCGATTACTAATATTCCATCTCAGGGTAATCCTTCATTGACACTAGCAAATCCAGAGGTCACGTTAAGTAATTCCAATTTTGTAATTTCCTCTCCCGTTACTCAATTCAATATTAAAAAAGGTGAGACCAGCGTATTTAAAATAAGAAAAAATAATTTTGCCTGTAATTCTTCGCCGCAATCTACCATCGTTACTATTAATTCTAATGGGAAAAATTATCCAACATTTTCTTTTATAATTACCTATACCAATTCTCCGTCGATTTCTGTGTTAGGTGGTACGCCAACGCAACCTGTTCCTAATGGACAAACAGTTCCTACCTCAAGTACGGGAACGTTATACGGAACTGTTGATGTATTGGCATCTACTACTAGGACTTATGCAATTACTAATACGGGAACTTGTCCTTTGACCCTTGGTTCATTGACTTGTCTAACTTACAATCCGCAAACGAGTTTACAATCCCCTGATTTTACTATAATTGCATTAACCGCATCTACCATTAATCCGGGAGGAGTTGCGTATTTAGTGGTTCGGTTTACCCCTCAATCTACTGGGATTAAATGGGCTATTATCTCAATACCTAACAATGACGCAACTAAAAACCCTTATAGTTTTGTGGTTAAAGGGGAAGCATATAACCCCACGGTGACAGGTCCGGGGGGTATAAATGCAGATTTTAGACTTTGGCTTAAAGCCACGAGGGGAATAAATTTAGCTTCAGGAACTAAAATAGCCTTATGGAAAGATTTAGGTTCACTGGGTAAGGATGCTTCACAGACGACGGTGGCGAATCAACCAACTTTTGTTGATGCAGCAAGTAGTAATATCAATTTCAATCCTGTGGTGCAATTTAAAAATGATGGGACTTCAAGTTTCAATCAATTTATGTATAACATAGAAAACGGGTACTATACTCATGAAACTTTTATAGTAATGGAACCTGATGGTGCGGTGGGAGCTCCAATGACGATAATCTCTGGAACCTCCGCTTCAAATCCTTCTTATCCTGTGGTTGCTAATGAGCATTCAGGAATTGGATTAGGTAATTTTACCTCCCGTCTATCAAACGAAAAACTATGGTTCAACCAATGGCAAACAACAAATTCACCTTACTTTACGGTTGCGGACGCTTTAGGTGATTATACTAAGGCTGGGATTATCAATACGCGAAATAAAACGACAACTGCCTCAGCTGGGATGGATTTATTATTTAATTCTAATACTATTGGCAATCAAACTAGCATCAGTGCAAGTCTTACTTACGGCAATTTGGGTTATGATGATGCTGGATTGTGGAAAGGTACTCCTTACAATATAGGCAAAAATTTGAATGAACCAACATATGGTAATCTTAATGGTCGAGTGGCAGAGGTTATTTCCTATGCTTCTCGTGTTCCAGATGCAGATCGTCCAAAGATAGAAACGTATTTAGCTATAAAATATGGCATCACGTTAGGCGTAAATGGCACTAGTAAAAACTACATTGATTCTGGGGGAAACATCATTTGGAATAGTACAAATAATGTGGGTTTTAATTATAACATTGCAGGTATTGGCAGAAATGTTGACTCAGATTTATATCAGAAGCAGTCAAAAAGCATTTATGATTCGAATGAAGTAACTATTGGATTAGGTGTAATAGCTGCGACCAATAGTGCAAATATTAATCAGTTTAAAAAAGACCGTGATTTTTTAGTTTGGGGTTCTGATAATGGGACTTATACAGCAAGTGGTTCTAATACCACAACAATTAGTAGCGGAATAACAACGTCGACAATTCGAATTAATAAAAAATGGAAAATTGTTGAAACTAAAACTGATGTGGATGGTGACGTCGAAAATGTTTTTGTAGGAATACCAGTAGCCGCTTTTAGTGCATTTCCAAAATTAGCTAATGAAGAATATGCCCTAATTGTTAGTGACAATCCTAATTTTAACGATGCAGATATCATTGATATAATTCCACTGAAATCAGATGGAATTGGTAATTTGCAAACCTGGTATGACTTTGACGGTACTAAGTATTTTACTTTTGGGAAAGCACTCAAAGTGGAGACAAAACAATTAGTAAAAAGTACTGCCAGCATCATTGACAAAGATTTTTTAGTGGGGGAATATGCTTTAAATCTAAATAGTGGTTCATTTACAGTTGGATGTTGGATAAGAAATGATGGTTCAAATGCCACTAATAAAACCATATTTGGCAAGGGGACTAATTTAGAAATACGATTAAACGCTCAGAATAAAATTGAGGCATTATGGGATGGCGCATCACGATTTGTTTCGAATACAGCTGTTGCAGATGGTAAATGGCATAATATTGTTGCAGTTTACTATGTGGGAAGCGCTGATTTTTATATAGATGGAGTTATAGAATCTTCCACTTTTAATCTGCAAAATCCATCACCTAATTATACCAGATTTTCAGTTGGTTCTCTTTATATTGATAAAAATAATATTATTAATCCATTTATAGGAGAAATAGATGAGATTCATATTTGGGATATGGCATTATCTTCTGATCAGATAAATTATTTGATGAATCAGGAATTTGTGAAATACGCAGATAATACCGTAAATGGAAAAATTATACCACAATATATCACTAAGAATTCAGTCAAAACAATTCCTTGGACTAAGCTTAAAGCATATTACGATTTTAATTCCTTTTATGGTACTACCGTGGAGGGATTAACGGATGATCGCAATTTTCTTCGAATTAAATATTTGAATAAAAACAAACAAATTTTAAATACCCAAACCGCACCATTACCTTATGAAACTGTTGCTGATGGTTTGTGGAGTAGTTCGGCCATTTGGAAAAACGGTTCCTTGCAAACCATTCCTAATGATAATTCTATTGTAAATCAAACACCGCAACCTGTTGTAAAGGGGAATATTGTAAAACTATTAAATAATGTAGAATCAACTGGTAATAAAACACTTTTAGGATTGTTTGTTGAAGGTACAGATTCTGTAACCTACAAAACATTATTGGCAAGTAATAACACTAAAATAGAGGTTTCTAATTACTTAAAATTAGACGGTTTAATTGACTTAAAGGATCGTTCTCAATTAGTGCAGACTCTCAATAGCGAATTGGACCCAACGAGTAAAGGCTTTATAAAAAGAAGCCAACAAGGAACTATTAATAAGTATAATTATAATTATTGGTCATCCCCTGTGGGGCCAATAAATAGTAGCTCCAATAATAATAATTATACCGTAAACGGAGTGTTTAAAGATGGTTCCACAACAACACCTCAAAATATAAATTGGGTTACTGGTTATAACGGTAGTCAAACCACACCTATAAGTTTAGCTAGGTATTGGCTGTATAAATTTCAGAATGGAACTGAATATGCTGATTGGATACATTTTGATGAAATCACAGACCCAATTCTCCCTGCTCAAGGATTTATTTTCAAGGGTGCAGGTGCAGTAGATTCCAGCAATTCATTAACTCAAAATTATACGTTTGTAGGAAAACCGTTTAATGGACTTATTAATGGTAATTCTGTTTTGGCAGACAACTTATTTTTGGTAGGAAATCCTTATCCTTCAGCTTTAGATGCTTATACATTTATTAGTGATAATATTAATACTATTGATGGCGAAATTACCGGAGAACTTTATTTCTGGCAACATTCCCCAGACAATAATACTCATATATTGGGAGGATACACCGGTGGTTATGCTACATTAACATTAACTGGAGGAACTGGGCCGGTGGCTCCGATAGGTATTAACGGAGTGGGAACAAGTACTAAATTATCTTATCAATATATTCCTGTTGGTCAAGGATTTTTTGTATTGGGAAAACTGGGAATTGTTGGAGCTGTACCTATTATTTTTAATAATAATCAACGGGCTTTTGTTAAGGAAAATGATATAGATGATTTAGCTGTCCCTATATCCAATACCTTATTTAAAATAGTGCCAAAAAAGAATTATCCAATGGCTCCTGTTAACCACTTCAATGAGAACAGTAATGATGTAGTTTACAATAATTATAACACAAAAATCAGATTAGGTTTTAATACAGCTAAAAATTATCACAGGCAATTATTAATTGGTTTTATGAATGATTTAGCAACTGATGGACTTGATAAAGGTTATGATGGTTATCAAATAGATACACAAGCTAACGATTTATATTTCCTGATAGATGATTGGGAATATACTATACAAGGTGTCGGAGCATTTGACGTTTCTAAAGTGTATCCATTGGGAATTAAGACTGATACAATAGGTAATGTTCAATTTACAGTTGATAGCTCAGAATTTTTACCTGCAAATCAAAAAATATATATACACGATAAGGAAACTTCAGTTTACTATGACATTACTGAAAAAGCTGCGGATGTTAATTTGCCAGCAGGGACTTTTAATACACGTTTTGAATTGGCTTTTCAAACAGACAAATCATTATCGGTAAAACAAAACGAATTACCGGAATCGATGCTGATAGTATACAATAATGAAATAAAAAAGAAATTATGTATTAGTAAAAATCAGGCAATAGATATTAAAGAAGTTTCAATTTATAACATCGTAGGTCAACAGCTAAGTACTGTAAAAAAAGTGCCGGATGGAGATACAGTAGAAATTCCGTTTAATTTGCAAAAAGGTGTTTACGTAGTGAAAATAAGTACTGATAAAGGCGTAATCAGTAAAAAAATAGTAAAGTAATAACTATAAAATTGTCTGACTTTTTGGGTGCAGTCTAGAAAGGGCTTTTTTAGTATCATGTACTCATTTTATGCCTCGGCAGATTAATTTCATGTTCCTGCGGATAAGGTGCCCTATGGGTCATGCTGACATCTTCCTGAATTTGTTCGTGTACTTTATATTGCCTGTCACTTGTGTTGGAATAACGCGGATCAGGGATGAAGGGCATTTTAGCCATTTTGATAACGGTAATTGTAGGGAAATGATAGTCCACTTCAACAGTTCCAAGAAGAAGGTAACACCCACCGCCTTGAAAAGGATATTTTTCCAGGCTATTTGTAAAATGTGCGGTGTCAAAATATTCCCCTTCATGATCAACCCAGGTTCCAAAATACATAGCTCCCATTTTGGTAGGTACGTGCTTTCTGGAAATAAGATAGGCCAGCATCTTTACGGTTTTTTTATGGTGACTTAATAAGTTTTTGGCCATTACCTGTCCCCGATATTCTGTCTGAAGTAAATCGAATGGAGTGCAGGAAACCGGAAAACTCAAGAGCTCTATTTCATCAAAAGCATCTTCAAAAGCGGATCGCTCGAGTATTGGCAACGTATATTCTTTGATTGGTTCCTGAAGGAGCATTAGGTTTCTATTTTCGGATTTGAAGTTGACCATAATGAGTCTGGCAATCACCAGTAACTGGTTTTTTGTTTTGCCGGTAAAGCGAAAGGCCCCAATAAAAATTAAAATCTGTATGCCTTCAATACCTATTGGAATGCGGTTGATGAAATCTTCCAAAGATTTGAATTCACCATGTGTCTCCCGCTCTGTAACTATAACATGCGCTACCTTACTTTCTAAACCTTCTAGATGCATGAAGCCAAGATAAACGTTGATACCATATAAGGTAGTTTCGTATTCACTCTTATTTACACAGGGATTGTGTATGGTAGCTCCAGACATACGTGCCTCGTGAATATATACTTCAGTACGGTAAAAACCACCCTGATTATTGATGACGGCTACCATGAATTCAATAGGGTAGTGTACCTTGAGGTAGAGACTCTGGTAGCTTTCGACTGCATAGGAAGCAGAGTGTGCTTTACAGAACGAATAGCCCGCAAAGGATTCAATCTGTCGGTATATTTCTTCGCTCAACTTCACCGGATGACCTTTTTGTGCACAACAGGCAAAGTAATTGTCTTTCACTTTTTGCAATGCTGCTTTCGAGCGTCCCTTGCCACTCATAGCCCGACGCAGAATGTCCCCATCGGCTGCCGGAAGGCCTGCATAATGTAAAGCGATTTTTATCACGTCTTCCTGATAGACCATAACCCCATAGGTTTCGCCGAGCTGTTCTTTAAAAACATCATGAAAATATTCGAACTTGTCGGGATGGTTGTGCCGGAAGATGTATTCTTTCATCATACCGGATTGGGCGACACCCGGACGAATAATTGATGAAGCTGCAACAAGGGTTTTGTAGTTATCGCATTTGAGACGGCGCAATAAACCACGCATAGCCGGACTTTCGATATAGAAACATCCAATGGTTTTTCCATGGCCTAGAAAATGATTCGCCTTAGCCTCATTTTTTGATAAAGCTGTATCGCGGATATCGACCTTGATTCCGCGATTTTTCTCAATTAGCTTTACACTATCATCGATATGACCAATACCACGTTGGCTAAGGATGTCAAATTTTTCAAAACCGATATCCTCGGCAATGTGCATGTCGAACAAGACAATAGGAAACCCTTTTGGAGGCATTTCTAGAGGGGTATAATTGGTAATGGGTTCTTCCGAAATGATTATGCCGCAGGAATGCATGCTTCTTTGATTGGGGTATTTTTCGAGCAGCATGCCGTATTCCTGTACTAGTTTTACGATTGGATTTTTATCATGTAATAGCATTGGGTTTTTAGCCAATTGGTCTAATTCCTCTTTGGGTAAACCAAAAACTTTACCCACTTCCCGGAATATCGAGCGGTATTTAAACTCCACATTGGTTCCACAAAAAGCGACATGATCGGAGCCGTATTTATCAAAAATGTATCGAAGAATGGTGTCGCGTTCTTTCCAGGACCAGTCAATGTCAAAATCGGGTGGACTCTTGCGGTTCACATTCAGGAAGCGTTCAAAATACAAATCCAGTTCAATAGGGCAGATGGCAGTAATGCCAAGACAATAGCTTACAATACTGTTAGCGCCGCTTCCTCGACCGATGTGCAAAAATCCCTTACTGATGCTGTATTGAATAATATCCCACGTAATCAGGAAATAGCCACTGAATTCTAGCTGGTCAATCACTTTTAATTCCTTTTCTACTCTTGCTTTTGCTTGCGGATTATTGGTGCCATACTTTTTTGATAATCCTTCATAAGCGAGATTTGTCAAAAGCAGCATGTCACTTTCACGGCTTCCGGAATAGTATTTTTTGTTTCTGGGAGTTTTGAAATCAAATTCAAAATTACACTGATCCAATAATTTTTTGGTGTTTTCGATGATTTGCGGATACTCCTCAAATTTGGCCAGCAATTCGTCCAAAGGGATCATCAGTTCAGATGTTTTACAATAATCGGCTACAGTAAGTCTTGACAAAATAACATTGGTATCAATAGCCCTAAGGATTTTATGCAGATTGAATTCTCTTTTGGTCCGGAATGTGACGGATTGTAGCACCACCATTTTGTCAAGTCGGGCACTCCATTCCGGGAGAAACAATTTAAGAAGCTGTTCTGGAGAAGTTCCGGCATATTCATAGTCTTTTAATACTGTTGGTAGATTTTCTAATGGATAAATAATACATACGTCATTAAATGATGGTGCAACCAGTGGCAAAGGGCTATTTTCGAAATTGTGTTTGGTCAGAAAGCGGTTCATTTCGGCGAGACCATTTGCATTTTTGGCCAACCCGATATAACGCAATTTATGGTTGCAGCGAAATTCGATACCAACTAGTGGTTTGATGTTGACTTCTTCGCAGCCTTTTATGAAATCATAGATCCCGGTGACTGTGTTGATGTCCGTTAATGCCATTGTTTTGACTCCACAAATAGCAGCCTGCTGTATCAGTTCGTTGAGCGGAATGGTACCGTAGCGCAGGGAATGAAAAGAATGACAGTTGAGGTACATCGTGTTATAATTTGCGTTTTAAAATTTCGGACTTGTTATTGGGTTTGAATGTTGCTCCGGCACAACGCATAACAGCGTCAAAACCATATCTGCTTTTCATTCGGTCCATTGCTTGATACAGTGAAAGCATTTCTTCGGTATCCTCAAACATATTGATTTGGTACGTCCCTCTGACGAGTCCGCTGAAACGAATTCCGATTAATCGCAGTCGCATGCGGCGCTGGTATAATTTATCAAATAAATCTGTAACATTCTTTGTCAGAATATGATCGGCTGAGGTATAGGGTACTTTGCATTGTTTGGTTTCTGTGTCGAAATTGGCATACCGTATTTTGATGACCACCGTTGAAGTCAGCCATTCTTCTGATCGCAGCTGAAAAGCCAATTTTTCGACCATACCTATTAGCACTGATTTCAGTTTTGGGATGTCAATGGTATCCTGATCAAAAGTATGTTCCGTCGAAATTGATTTTCGCTCGGTATAGGGTTCCACGGGATTATTATCGATACCGTTGGCTTTTTTCCAAATATCGATGCCGTTCTTGCCTATCATTCGTTGCAATACTTCTGCAGGCATTTCTGAAAGTGTCTGGATGGTGCGGATTCCTATTCGGGATAATAATTGAAACGTTACATCACCCACCATAGGTATTTTTTGGATGGATAATGGATTTAAGAATTGCTTGACCTTATTCTCCGGTATTTCCAGGTTTCCCAGTGGTTTCCCTTCTCCAGTGGCAATTTTAGAGACTGTTTTATTTATAGATAACGCAAAACTTATAGGTAAACCGGTTTCTCTGGTAATGGATTGTGCCAGCTCGTTAGACCATTTATAACCCCCATAAAATTTGTCCATTCCGGTAATATCGAGATAAAATTCATCGATGCTGGCTTTTTCCACGACTGGGGCTTTCTCCTGAATCACCTCAGTGACATCATGTGATAATCTGGAATACAATTCCATATCGCCTTTCATCACTTTTGCCTGCGGGCAGAGGCGTAGTGCCATTTTAATAGGCATTGCAGAACGTACCCCGAAGGTGCGGGCCTCATAAGAACAGGAAGCCACTACACCGCGGTCACCACCGCCAATGATTAAAGGGATTCCTTCCAGTTTTGAATTTCCCAGTCTTTCACACGACACAAAAAAAGTGTCTAAATCCATATGTACAATTGCTCTTTCCATAATCATCTTCCTTTTATACATTACAAAATTAGTACAGATTGTAACAAAAATGTTTATATTTGTTGTTACAAATTATAACAAAATCAACATGTCTTTATTTTCCGACAACATCAGGAACCTTAGGGTGCAACAGAAAATTTCTCAGGAAAAACTTGCGGAGTCACTTGCAATAACCAGAGGGAGATACGTTAAATATGAAGATGGGACTTCAGAAGCTCCCTATGAAATACTAAAGAAAATATCTCATTATTACCACATTAGTATTGACTTGTTGCTATCGGTAGATGTGCGGAAAATACCCATAGATGATTTGTTAAAACTCGAGGATAACCGGATATTGCTGCCCATTACGGTGGATAAGGAAGGGGAGAGTTTTATTGAAATTGTTCCTCATAAAGCGAGAGCGGGTTATCTTACGGGCTATTCCGACCCTGAATTTATTGAAAACCTGCAGCACATTTCGTTACCGTGGCTACGCAATGGCAAATTCAGGGCTTTTCCTGTTGATGGAGATTCTATGCCACCGCATAAAAGTGGGTTTTTCATTGTAGGTCGTTATGTAGAAAAACTGGGGGATGTTATGGATGGGAAGACGTATATTTTGCTGACTAAAAACGAAGGAATTGTTTACAAAAGATTAAACAAAAACGGAAAAAATGCCTTAGTGCTTCATTCGGACAATGCTTATTATAAGTCGTATGAAGTTAAGGCTTCTGAAATTCTTGAAATTTGGGAATTTGCCTGCAGTCTTGCTACCGAAGAATTTAAACCGGATGATTTGAGTCCGGAAAGCTTGAAAGAGGTACTAATGGATTTGAGGCGGGAAGTACGAGAAGTAAAAGAAAAGCTTTTTTAAACAGATCGCCGGACTATTGAGATGAATTTTGTAAAGCGTTCTTAAACAATCTTTAAATTAAAAGGGAGATAAAGGTAAAGGCTCTTAAGGGTTTAAATAAATATGTCTAAAGTTTTTTAGAAGTTGTTTTTTGGAGTTTTATTAGAGTTGATGTTTTATTTTGGTGAGAATAGTTATTAAACAAATATTATTTTTTCGTAAATTTAATGTATTGAAATTCAGTATTTTGTATATTTTCGATAGCCTAATTACGTAAATCTTCAATTTTATGGAAACCAGAATAAAATCAATTTGGACAGGTTCAATTACTTTCGGGTTGATAAATATCCCAATTAAATTATTTTCAGCAGTCCAGGAAAGCAATCTTGAAATGAATATGCTCGACAAGCATGATTATTCTAATATTAAATTTAAACGCATTAACGAAAATACGGGCAAAGAAGTTACTTATGCCGATATTGTAAAAGGATATAAACTGGATGACAAGTATGTGGTAATTGAAGATTCTGATTTTGAAGCTGCTGAAGCCGAGAAAACCAAAACCATCGAAATAATGAATTTTGCCGATGAAAAAGAAATTGACACTATTTATTACGAACAGCCTTATTATCTCGAGCCGGATAAGGGAGCAGTCAAAGCATATGCATTGCTTCGGGATGCATTGCAAGCTTCGGGAAAAGTGGGGGTAGGTACCATTGTTTTAAGAAATAGAGAAAGTTTGGTCATTTTGAAATCGTATAAAAATGTTATTGTACTTAACCGAATTCGATTTCAAGAAGAGATTAGAACTACTACTGAGTTAAAATTGCCGCCGCATTCCGAAACGAATACAAAAGAAATGGATATGGCCATTAAGCTCGTCGAACAATTAACAGAGAAATTTGATATTGCAAAGTATAAGGACAATTATACTGCAAAACTTTTAGAAATTATAAAAAATAAAGCGAAAGGTAAAAAACAAGTCGCCCCTAAACTTAAAGTGGTGCACAAACAGAATGATGATTTAATGGCTATGCTGAAAGCAAGCCTCGAAAACGAAAAAAACAAATCATCTTAACGCCTAGGTTTTTCAGAAATCTTTTTTATAATCATTTCTAAATTGGCTCCTTTGCCTAATACCGGTTTCCATAAATCGCCTTTTTGATCAAAGCGTTGCAGTACATTTTTGATAGTAAATTGTGACGGAGATAATTTTTCATTCACTTCTCCCCATTCCAAAGGTGTTGACACGGTAGCTCCAGCTCTCGGTCTCACGGAATAAGGGGAAGCCAAAGTCTGACCTTGCCTGTTTTGTAAATAATCAATGTAAATTTTATTTCCTCGATTTCCAACTGATCGTATGACACTCGTGGTTTGCGGTAATCGGGCAACAACCTCATTTGCGATTACCTCCGAAAACAATTTGGCAGAATCATAGCTGTATTCAGCCCCTAGCGGAATATAAATATGCAGCCCTGTTGCTCCGGATGTTTTGCAATAGCATTCCGTCTCTAATTCATCCATAATTTCTTTTACTGTAAGTGCCGTTTTTACCACTTCTTTAAAATCATTTTTTGCCGGATCTAAATCGATTACCGCCCAATCAGGTTTATCCATTTTATTGATTGTGGAATTCCATGGATTGAATTCAATACAACCCAAATTTGCCATATACAGTAAGGTCGCTTTGTCATTGCACAGCAAATAATCGATGTATTTGTCATTTGATTCTGAATAAATTTTCTCCGTTTTAAGCCAGGAAGGGCTATTTTCTAAGTCAACATTCTTCTGGTAAAAACTACCTGCATTTATTCCATTAGGAAAGCGGTTCATAGACTCTGGACGGTCTTTTAAATAGGGTAATATCAATGCTGAAACTTCATTATAATAATTTACAATATCCCCTTTTGAAATGCCATCGTTGGGGAAAAATAGTTTGTTTTGGTTGGTCAAATGCAAATTTATTTGTCCAATTTTTAAATAAAAATCATTTTCATTTTTAAGATTCATGGCTGTGAGTTTTTATTTAAGTTATTGATTATTATTATAATGAGAAAATAACGTCTTTCGCTTCTTTGTCGACCCGCAACCCCTGAAAAACAGGATGCCGCAAATAATGATCCTGCGTCCATTCGGTGAATTTTATCTGACAAACAAATTTTGGTTTAAGCCATTTTATTTTATCACGTGTTGGAATTTTACCTTTTATTGGAGGTTCATCAATAAAATAAGGTTCGAACTTATTATACAATTCCTTTAGCGTTTCTTCTTTAAAACCAGTACCGCATTTTCCTATAAATCGTAATGTTTCATGATCATATTGACCCAATAAAAGGGCGCCAAAATAACTCCGGGTAGTTTTTGATTCGGTTATGCCAATGATGATTGCTTCTTCCTGTTGTGAAATTCTTATTTTAAGCCAATCGCTGCTTCTTTTTCCTGGTCTATATAAGCTGTTTACCTCTTTTGCCATGATGCCTTCCAGATTTTTTTCGATTGCTTGTTCATATAATAAAATTCCCTTCTCTTGAATGTGTTCCGAATACAATACATTCGACATCGGGAATTTACGAAGCAAAATTTCGACTAGTTCTTTTCGTTGTATTAATGATAAATTAGAAGTGTCGTGGCCATCCAGATTTAAAATATCGAAGACATAATATTTCAAGATTCCTTTTCCGGTTTTGATATAATTTTGCAACAATTGAAAATCCGAACGGCCCGTTTCATCCTCAATCACAATTTCACCGTCGAGTACTGCAACATGATCTATTTTTGTTAACTCATCAGCAATTACCTTAAAGTCTTTATTAAAAGAGAGCTGATTACGGCTAAAAAGATGGACCTGGTCCGGATTGATAACAGCAATGGCTCGGTAGCCGTCATACTTAATTTCAAATACCCAGTTTTTGTTGTCAAATGGTTTTTCAGAGGTTTGGGCTAACATTGGTTTAATAAAATTAGCGCTTCCGTTTATTTTTGAATCTAAATTATCCTTTGTCGTTTTTTTTGGCAAATCCTCTAAACTTACCTTAGATATTACGGATATATCTTTTTTTAAAATGTCTACATCCGTGGCGTAAGAGTCGTTTTTTTTAGTCAAAAGCCAGGAATTATCTTCTTCGTTGTTTAGTTTAACCAATGAAAATTCGCCTTTTAATTTTTTTCCGTTCAGGATAAAACGGATATGTCCTTTTTCTAAATCTGTTTTTAATTTATTTTCAGTAGCTACTTTTGATTGCTCTTCTGACAGCGTATAAGTCCCATTATCCCAAACAATAACATTTCCGGCGCCATAATTTCCTTTAGGAATAGTTCCTTCAAAATCTTTGTAAGAAAAGGGATGATCCTCGACCATAATGGCAAGTCTTTTGTCGTTTGGGTTCATTGACGGGCCTTTTGGTATTGCCCAACTTTTTAAAACCCCATTCATTTCTAAACGAAAATCATAATGTAAATGTGACGCAGCGTGTTTTTGAACTACAAAAATTAAATCGTTTTTCGACTTGACGTTTTCACCTTTGGGTTCCTCAGTGAAATTAAAATTACGTTTCTGATTGTATTTATCTAACGTCATTACAAGATTATTTAGCTGAAAATCTAAAGTAAAGTAATAGTAAATTTATTAATTATAATGCAATAAATAATGTTATAATGTTGATTTGTTGCTTCTTATGTCGTAAATTCCCATTTGAACCAGCAGATGCATCCTCTAATCTAAAATTGGTAAAAAAATGCTAAAAAACATACTATTGGAACGAAAGATTTATGCCTCGGAAGAGCATAAAATGATGCACGAAATGATCCAGGAATTCATTGCAAATGATATTATAGATCATTTAGACGAATGGGAGAAAAACGGGATGGTATCGCGTGAAATCTGGAAACGAGCGGGGGAACTAGGATTGTTGTGTTTGGATATACCAGAAATATACGGGGGAGGAGGACTGGATTTTACTTTTAATGCATTGTTAATTGAAGCTTTCGCAAAAAAGGGAATAACCGGTCCTGGGTTTTCGTTGCATTCCGATATTGTAGCTCCTTATTTATTGTATTATGGAACGGAAGCCCAAAAACAAAAGTATTTACCGCTAATGGCTAAAGGCGCTATTATAACTGCTATAGGAATGACCGAACCTACTTGCGGGAGCGATTTGAAAGCACTTCGAACAACAGCAGAAGATAAAGGGGATTATTATCTGGTCAATGGTCAAAAAACCTTTATAACCAATGGTTTTTTGTGTGATATGGCTATTGTGGCTGTAAAAACCAATCACAATACAGAGGGGGAAGGCGTTACCTTACTCATTTTAGAATCAACAATGGAGGGCTTTACAAAAGGAGTCCCGCTCAAAAAAATTGGAATGAAATCGCAGGATACTGCAGAGTTGTTTTTTGATAATGTAAGAGTTCCAAAGGAGAACAGGCTTGGAGATGAGAAAACAGGATTTAAAATTATGATGCAGGAATTAGCTCGGGAGCGATTGACAGTCGGGATTATGGCGGTCGCGACCGCTGAAGGAGCCATCGAAAGTACCATCGCTTATACTACGGAACGAACCGCTTTTGGTACGCCTATTGCGGGATTTCAAAACACCCAATTTAAATTGGCGGAATGTACAACCCAAATGCAAATACATCAGGCTTTTCTAGATCGATGTATCGAATTATTAGCAGAGCATAAACTAACAACTGAAAGTGCTTCGATGATTAAATATTCTGCCACTGATATGTGCGGCCACGTTGTTGATGAATGTTTGCAGTTATTTGGTGGTTATGGTTACATGTGGGACTATCCAATTGCTCGAATGTATGCCGATAATCGTGTGGCACGCATTTATGCCGGAACGAATGAAATTATGAAAATAGTAATTGCCCGGGGATTGCTTAAAGATCTTTAACTATTATTGAAATTAATACTACTTGAAGAGTACTGTAAAAGAAACTACTGTTGCTTTAATACAGTATCAATAATAATTTTAACGCCAATAAACCTGTAGTATTTTACACTATTTATATGTAAATTAGCAATTGTTATTGCTGCAAATATTAACTAAATACTTATTATTATGAAAAATCTACCTCTTTCTTGTGTACTGTTGGCTTTTATTGGACTCCAAGGCTGTAAAAAAAATGAAACCCCAAAAAGCGGTGAAGCTACCAAAGTTCAGATTGAAAAACCGATAAGCGTTCAGTGTTATAAAGCGTTGTATGAAAAGGATACTCTTGAATTAAAAATGAACACTTTAAAAAGTGGAAAAATAACCGGCGATATGGTGATGAAAATTTTAGATATGCCAAAAAAAGTTGGCAAAATCGCAGGAGAATTCCGTGGGGATACTTTATTCGCCAGCTACACATTTATTCAGGGTACGTATGATAAAATAACGTACAAAAATCCTATGGCTTTTTTAAAACGAGGAAACGAACTTATTGTAGGCAACGGGAAAATAGAAACTACTATGGGTGCTTCTTATTTTGTTAAAGGTGAACCTATAGATTTTGAACGCGTGAAATATAAATTTACAACTGTTGACTGCGTTGATAAATAAGAAAATGGGATTAATTACCAGAATTTAGCATTAAAAAGGTATTTATCAATCATAGTGTATTTTGTGTTTTTTATTAAAAAACGTGGAAATTATGACACCGGGAAGAGTCTGTAACTGATTTTAAATTGAAAAAAATAATATTGAAATAAAGGAAAAATATTGAAATAATTTGGGAATCGAATGTATTACGCAATACATTTGCACTGTGAATAAAAAAGAAAGACATAACAAGATGAATTACTGCTGTACAATAATGAGTTGCAAAACATTATTTATTACAGAAATGGTTTAATTATGATATTGTCTAAACATAATAGCAACGAAGCCTTTCTTATACTGAAAGGCTTTTTTTATAGCTAAAAATACAAAAGAATTATGCTTAAAAAATCTATTGATCGGTTAAAATTAGAAGCTGCCGAAAGCGGTAAAGGAACTTTAAAAAGAAGTTTAGGAGCCATTAATTTAGTGGCAATTGGTGTTGGGGTTATTATAGGCGCCGGTTTATTTTCTTTAACGGGAATCGCTGCTGCAAATAATTCAGGGCCAGCTGTAATTTTGTCTTTTGTTGTTGCTGCAGTTGGTTGTGCCTTTAGTGCTTTATGCTATGCCGAGTTCGCTTCTATGGTACCCGTTTCAGGAAGCGCCTATACATATGCGTATGCCACTTTAGGAGAGTTGTTTGCCTGGATTATTGGTTGGGATTTAATACTGGAATACTCTGTTGGCGCCGCTACTGTAGGAATTAGTTGGTCACAGTATTTAGTTAAATTTCTAGAAAAATTTGATATTTACCTGCCGCCTCAGTTGGTCATGTCTCCTTTTGAAAAAGCCACATTAGCTGACGGCACAATAGTAAACGGATGGTTTAATTTGCCTTCGACCCTAATAATTGTTTTGATAACGGCAATAATTATTCGTGGGACAAAGGGTTCAGCAATATTTAACGTGATAGTTGTTACACTGAAAGTGGGTGTCGTGTTGGTTTTTATAAGTTTGGGCTGGCAATATATTGATGTGGCTAATTACCATCCGTTTATTCCTGAGAATACGGGGGTTTTTGGAGAGTTTGGCTGGTCAGGAGTGTTGCGTGGTGCCGGAGTAGTTTTCTTTGTTTTTATTGGATTCGATATTGTTGCTACAATGGCGCAAGAGACTAAAAATCCACAGCGAAATATGCCTATAGGAATTCTGGGTTCGTTAATAGTTTGTACCGTTTTGTTTATATTATTTGGATATGTGATGACAGGTCTGGCTAATTATACGGAATTTAAAAATAGTGCTGCGCCAGTTGCAGTAGCTATTGCACATACACCTTACAAATGGTTAGCAGTAGCCGTTATTATGGCTATTTTAATAGGATATACCTCAGTAATATTAGTTGATTTATTAGGACAGTCTCGTGTGTTTTTTTCTATGAGTAAGGATGGATTGTTGCCTAAAATATTCTCTGATTTACATCCAAAATTTAACACACCTTTCAAATCAAATATTGTTTTATGTATTTTCATTTGTCTTTTTGCAGGTTTAGTTCCTATCAGCATAGTAGGAGAGATGACCAGTATAGGAACGCTTTTAGCATTTGTTATGGTTTGCCTTGGAATTATTATTTTGCGTAAGCAACAGCCCGATATTGAACGACCATTCAAAACTCCATTCGTTCCTTTAGTTCCAATTTTAGGAATATTAACTTGTGTCCTGATGATGGTTTCTCTTCCTTTTGATACATGGTTGCGATTGATTGTTTGGTTGGCTATAGGATTTGTTATCTACTTTTTTTACGGTAAAAAGAATAGTAAACTAAGAAGAGAACAAGAAGAAAAATAATTGGACGCCACTCTGAAAAGAGTGGCTTTTTTATGGATAGTTTTATCAAGTCTTAAAATAGCGATATACCAAAAGTATCACTACGATTCAATACAAGGAATATACTATGTTAAGCACGCACATAAAGACTGCAGGATATCTTTCAAATTGCAAGTTATCCAAGAAATTGAATAGAGGAAATTAACAATTAATGAAAAAACAAACCTGAACAAAAGGTATTGGAAGTGGAAGCTCAAATCAAGCCCTTAAAAAAAACAAAAGATATTTCTGGAAAGGTAGGTTTTTGTTGCAGACAAAAAAGATATTTTATTTCCTATTATAATTGATTTAGTAAAAAAAAGAATAGGAGATCGATTTTCAAAAAAGCTGTGTTCCCGACTAATCGACAGTTTTAAAGAAGAAGAGTAACAAATAATAGAGCCACTTTTTTTGATATTATTTGTGACATACAAAAAAAATGAAAAACCCTCTAAATCATACGATTTAAAGGGTTTTAATTCATTTTGAGAATTCTCTCGCGGAGAAAGAGGCTCCAAAAGCTTTATAATAGTCCCAGTAAATGCTGGGCTTTCTATACATTTTTTAAGAACAGGGTCACCAATAAGGTCACTAGACTTTCAAAGTCTTTTTTGTAATTTTGTAAATGTAAGGAATAAGTATTTAATTGAATAAATTAATATTGACTTATTTTGATTCCGGAAATATCGCGACAGCTTTTTCCTCCATCGCTTCATTTATCAGATACGCAATGAATTTAGAAAATGGACTTATATCTTGGTGCGAACTTGCCTGCTCAAGAGCCTGCATATATTCTGCTCTTTTTTCAACTGGTATCACAGTCCAAGGGTATCCACCAGAAGCCAGTATGGTATTCATTAAAAATCGACCCATGCGTCCATTACCATCCATATCTGGATGAATAAATACAAATGTAAAATGACCTAAAACCGCCCTGACTGCAGCTTCGGTCTCCTGTTCCAATAATTGAAACAGAATATGCATAGTGGTAAAGATAGTTATATTTTGTTATGATAATTTTAGTATTTACCGTTGTGATTTAATTAGTTTATCTTGTTGTGATAAAATTAGTATTTAATGTTAAGTGGGAAAACCGGTCAAATTGACCACCCTATTCCAGTGCAAATTGACCTGTATTGTCCTGAAATTATTTATATCTCTCAATTTTGTTTGTTGGTACTTGTTAGTTCTAAACGTTTTCTCCAAAAATAAATAGCAAAACACATGCAAACTACTGGTAAAACTACTCCAAACTCATCAATAAAATATTTTGTATTTCCGGTATCTATGGTAAGAGGAGAAAATATTGATTGTATAAATAAATTATGACTTGCATGAAGTATTACGCCAGTCCACAAACTATTTGATTTTAATCGAAACCATGTAAAGACGAAACTCGTGCTTACTACTAATACCGTAAAACAAGTTAAACCATACCAGTAAGGTGTTCCGCTGTTATAATCTGCAAAAATAAGAATTGGAAAATGCCATATTGCCCATATACCACCTGTTATTAATGATGTTTTGGTATAGTTAAAATTTTTAGAAAGCTCTGGCACCAAAAAACCTCTCCATCCAATTTCCTCACCTAAGGCTGAAGATGCATTTCTAGCCATGTCAAATACACCAGTCAAGATAAAATATAACAATATAACAAGTCCGGGCGGCAATTTTGTCCATCCAAATAATGTTGAAACTTGGTTAACGAAATCTTTGTTGTAAAACCCTCCCCAGCCCATCGACCAAATTATTATATAAGTAATAAAAATATACAGTAAGGGTATTAAGTAGCTTTTCCATTGGTATTTTGCTTTACCCCATTTCCATCCAAGTTGCGATATTTTTCTTCTTAATAATAAAGAAGTAAGTAAAGCAGAAATTCCAGGACACCACATTAACGCAGTAATAAATATTCCAAATCCACTACCAAGTTTTCCAGTATGAATAATCAGAAAATAAAATATTGAACTTAACATAAATGTTATTAGTACGAATGTAATTATTGGACAACTTTTAAATATTTTTTTCATTGTTTATATTTTTCGTTTCATATATCAAAATTAGTCTTTCCTATGTCAAAGTGTAAGATATTTTTTACATTTAGGCCTCTCAAAATTTAACCAATCTCTTTTGTCAAAATTGGATCATTTATTAGTTAGTAAATAGCGCATGCACCTAATTTGAATCCGGCTAAGCCGATTATTAATTTTACCCCATTTATACTTTTTTATGATATTTTTATTTTGGTAATTCAGGAGTTGTATTTATAAGTCTTTAAATTTTGCCATATTTATTTCTGGAATTAAGCACTTAATGCTTACGTTCCTATTCCAAAATTTTTCGATATATTTCGTTTGTTGAATGATTCCATCAACAACTTTAATTCTAGTTTCAAAATTTTTGGCGAATTTTAGAGGCAACTCTATCTCAAAGAGAATATAGTTAATTCCATTAATTGGATAAATTAATTTTTCCATTTTTTTTTTTTTTAAGGACGAATTGCAACAATAATCTTTGCTTTACAAAGGGTTGATTGCGTAAAATAAACCTATTAGGTAAATGTTTTTTTTTAATCTAAAAGATGTAAATTATTCTTTTTTAGATAAATTTTTATTGAGAATAATTTTGATGCACGATGATTAAAAAATGAATTGATCTGTTTTGTTTCCACATACAAATTTTTAAATTACAGCGTTAATTTTACTAGACAAAAGTCTAGAAAAAATATTTTTTTTTTTTGATGTGGCTTTAGCAAAAAAAAAATATAATTACATTTCATAATTTTCCCAAAGCCTCCAATTCTACTTTTCAATATTTTCTGATATAGCTGTTTGGTAATTTATATTGCAAAGGGAACTTTTAAAAAGCCCGTGTGAAAATTTTGAAACTAGAATTTAGTTTATCAATTTCTTTAGATTGATTTTACGGATTTTCAAACACTACCAAATCCAACTGCTATTTTGTTTTTAAGTGCTCAACTAGTTTCAAAATATATAAAAATGGATCCATCAAAGTATTTCCAGTAGAATACTTTATGAATTGAATTTTTTAAAAACAGGATTTGAAACTTACCAATTAAAAAAAAAATGGGACATATTTAAATTTGGAGATCTGGATGATTAAAATTTCGCTTAATTTCTGTAATGCCAGTCGGAACTGTTTAAACCTATTGTTATAGAAATACTTAAAAAGAAGTCTAATGCTGTGTTATTGTAGTATTACTTTTAATCAAAATAAATGGTAATTATTTTTGTTTAATAAGTACAGTTTTTTTTTATCTATTGACTCTAAGAGCTTTTAATGCTTTATATAAAGGATTATTTTAAACATTAAATCAAAGATTTGCGAGATGTTGCATTAATAATTTTCAGTGCGACTTATTCAAATATTTTGTCTTGTATCCAACAATACCTGTTGGTAATAGTTTGCATTGGCGTAATATTAGAAAAGTAGTCTATGTGAAAAATGCAAAATAAAATGGTTTGATTTGTTACTTGTTTACTTTATCGCATCTGATTGATTGTTTTTATTTCTTAACTAGAGTGAATGAAATTCAAAGTTGTAGATATTATTTTTGCCCTTTCAAAATTGTCAGTTTTCATAATGAACACTAACAAAAAACAAGAAAATTTCGAGTATAAGCTATAATCCAGCAGCTTCAGGATTAATAATTGGAATTAACGCAAAAGGTATGATAAATCTAAAAAAATATTTTAATATGTTTGGATTTGAGGCGAATGATTTAGATCAAATTTTAAATTCATTTAGACTCCAAACATTTAAAAAAAATGAATTCTTTATAAAGCAAGATAGAATAAGCAACCATTTAGGTTTTGTTGAAAGCGGCGTGTTTCAATATTACGTTTTGAAAGAAGGTGAAATTAGAACGACCTATGTTTCAATTGAAAATACTTTTATGGCTTCGCGCTTGAGTTTCGTGAATGATAGACCTGCGATTGAAAACGTAAAAGCATTAACAGATGGAAGTATCTGTATCATTAGTAAAACCAATCTAAAAAAATTGATAAACGAAATTCCAAGTTTTAAAGATTTTTACATTGGTTTTTTAGAAAGTTCCATTTGCAATATTGATGCTAATCGTCATGATCTTATTTTGCTAAGCGGGGAACAACGATATAGTAAAATGTTAAAAGAAGAGCCGGAACTTTTGCAAAAAATTCCGCTTCAATGTTTAGCATCCATACTTGGAGTCACTCCCAGACATTTAAGTCGTATCAGAAATAACATAAGATAGTTTTTACTGAAAAGTGTTTTTTATATTTTAGATTAAAAAAATAGAAAAATAGGTCAAATTAACGAAGGTAGCCACTTTGTTTTTGAATAGATTTTGTTAGAAGAAGAATAAAGCTTAAGTAATTTTTTTAGTTGAATTATTTTTGGATCTTTTTAAATTAAAACTTAATTTTTAAAAATATTATAGGTAAACTGAGCATCGATAATTGTTTCTTTTTATTTCTATGGTGCGAATGTCCAAACTATTTTATAATTATGCTTGGTATTTCAAAAATTATTGGATTTTACAGTTTTTTATGGTTGCTTTTTATAACGATGCCGTCTAAATAATAGCAACAATCTTTATTTAGCAAAATTATTGCAAACCTATTTTCTAAAGTGTTCAAAGAAGTTAGATAGGTGGCGGACTAAAAAGTATAGTGCAGTTTGGATTTTACAGAACTATTCAACTTTTTTGGACTATCCTGCAAATTAGATTTTGTTCCAAATTACGACAACAATTCTTAGTATGAGCATATTCCATGAAGCATCTGAATAAGTCTTTCTTGATTTTGTAAACAGATATCTCCATTTTTAATAATATATTTTCGATACATTCTAAAATCTTTGAATTTATTTCTTATAAATTACTAAATTTGAAGTTATGAAAAAATCAATCATTATTTTGTTGCATATTGGTTTTTGGATGTGCTATTTACTTTTAATATCAATCATGTTAGCAGTTTTCTATAGAAGCAGCAGTCATGCAGTAGATCAGACCGCACGAATTGTAAATGCCTTCAAATCACTTTTTCTATTTGCGTTTTTTCCTTCAGCCATCACATTTTATGCATGTTATTTTATAGTATTCCCAAAATACCTGCAACAAAAAAAGTTTGTAATTTCCATTATTTCCGGTATGGTATTTTCTATAGGTGCTGCAATACTTGCATATATTATAATGCGCTATTTTATAGAATCAGGTCAACTTATTGATATGGATAAAGGAGGTATAAATGGTAGATCTACCGCTATAAGAACAATAATGGCTATGAGCTTTATTGCTTCGATTTGCGGTTTGGCGGCCTTGATTCTTAAAGGTTTTATTACTTGGGTTAAAGAAATAAAATTAAAAGAAGAATTGAAACAAAAAAATCATGAAATAGAAATGGCATTAGTAAAAGCCCAGCTTGATCCTCATTTCTTATTTAACACTTTAAATAATATCGATGTATTGATATTAAAGGATGCCACAGAGGCTTCTAATTATTTAATTAAACTATCCGATATTTTGCGTTTTATGTTATACGAAACTAAAACAGATACAATTTTGCTTAAAAAAGAAATCGAATATATTGAGAAGTATATAGAATTGCAAAAAATAAGAACTGCAAATTCTAATTATGTGAGTTTTAAAATAAATGGTATGCAGGATGATCGAACAATAGCGCCAATGATTTTTATTCCATTTATCGAAAATGCCTTTAAGCATACTACAAATAAGAAAATAGACAATGCTATAAGTGTTGAAGTATTTATTAATAAGGAGAACATCATATTCGTTTGTGAAAATAAATTCGATACAACTCGAAAATTTAAAAAAGAAAGTAATGGTTTAGGAAATGATCTTATTCAAAAACGCCTAAAACTGATTTATCCAGAGAAACATATATTAGAATTAGACAATCATATCAACTTTTATAGTGTAAAATTAACAATTAAAAATGGATAGATACTCTTGTATTATAATAGAAGACGAACCCTTGGCACTCGAGAGAACAAAGAGTTTTGTCAATAAAATTCCCTTTCTCAATTTATGTGGTACGTTTGATAATGCGCTTAAAGGTCTCTCTTATTTAAAATCTAATAAAGTCGATTTACTTTTTTTAGATATTAATATGGATGAATTATCTGGTATTGAGTTACTTGAAAGTTCAAAAATAGAAAGTCAGGTTATCATAACGACAGCCTATCAGGAATTTGCTATAAAAGGTTATGAACTCAGTGTAACGGATTACTTATTAAAACCTTTTACGTTTGATCGATTCTTAAAAGCCGTAAATAAAGCGCAGGAAAATATTAACTATAATCTTCCTCACTTGCCAATAGATTTTATTTTTGTGAAGACCGAAAATCGATTAGAGAAAATAAATTTAGTCGATATTTTATTCATTGAAGGAATGAGAGATTACAGAAGAATTCATACTGTAAATAAAAAAATCATGACACTTCAAAATTTTAGTGAACTAGAGCAAATTATACCCTCTAATTTAGTTTGCAGAGTTCATAAATCTTACATGGTTGGGATTAACAAAATTGAATCTATTGAAAGGATGAGAATAATAATTTCAAATCAGAGAATCCCAATTTCAGAAACCTACAAAGAGCTATTTTTTCTTGTAATAAATAATAGAATATAACTTTTCATTAATCGTCTTGCAGAATTAAAACAGGAACTTGCAGACATCCTCATTTAATTGGCATATTTAGATTGTAGACCTAACTTTATTCTTGGACTTTTGTATAAGATATTATTACTTATACATAAGGAACAATTATGAAAAAGCTCATTTATGCCTATATATTACCTGTTATTATAGATAGACTGGCTTATTGTCAAAACTCAATCCATACAGATAGAAACGGAAAAACTAAAACTGCAATCCTAATTACAAGTTCACACTACATTTAGATTCCATTTCCTTCATTTTTGTTCTACTCCGCAACTTTTATTTTGGGATGCCTTTGTTTGGTAAATAATAATGACAATTATGTTAAAAAATATAAAAAAAAAATAAAAACATGAATACAAAATTAATTTATTTCGTAACGCTGACACTTCTGCTTTTTGTCAGTAGTATGTTTTCTCAAGAAAAGTGTACTTTAAGTGGAACCGTTTCTGATGCTAAAAGCAATGAAACCATAATTGGTGTAAACGTATATATTCCCGAATTGAAAACGGGAACTACCACTAACGAATATGGTTTTTACTCTATCACTATTCCTAAAGGGAACTATAGAGTTCAGGTGAGTTCAGTAAGTTTCCAAACAATCACAGAAAGTGTTAATTTAGACAAAAACACCAAAAACAATTTCAAGCTTTTCAGTAGTGAAGAACAATTACAAGAAGTAGTAATTAAAAAGGATAGGAAAGCAACCAATATCAAAAAAGCAGAAATGAGTGTCAATAAACTTTCTATTGCCACGATAAAAAAGATGCCGGTGGTCCTTGGAGAAGTTGATGTACTGAAATCTATTTTATTACTTCCTGGGGTGACCAACGCGGGAGAAGGCGCTTCTGGTTTTAATGTTCGTGGAGGGGGGGCAGATCAAAATTTAATTCTTCTTGACGAAGCTACAATTTTTAGTTCTTCACATGTTTTTGGTTTTTTCTCTGTTTTTAATCCTGATGCTATAAAGGATTTAAAATTATACAAAGGAGGAATCCCTGCAAGATATGGCGGAAGAGCTTCTTCTGTTTTAGATATTTATCAAAAAGATGGAAGCAGTACTGGTTTTCATATGAATGGCGGAATTGGATTAATTTCCAGTAGATTGCTAGCTGAGGGGCCAATAGTAAAAGACAAAGGCTCATTTCTTATTGGTGGCCGTGCATCTTATGCTCATTTATTTTTAAAATTTTTGGAGGAACAGAAAAACAATGCGGCCTATTTCTATGATTTGAATACCAAGTTATCCTATAAGTTAAACCCAAGCAACAATTTATACCTTTCGGGCTATTTTGGTCGGGATGTTTTTAGTTTAGATAAAAGTTTTACCAACACCTATGGTAATTCAATTTTAAACTTACGATGGAATCATCTGTTTAATGATAAATTATTTTCAAACCTATCGGTAATATATAGCGATTATTACTTTGGATTAAATTTAGATTTAGTTGGATTCAAATGGGATTCGGGAATCAAAAATTACAATATTAAGTACGATTTCAAAAATTATATTTCTGATAAATTCAAATTAAATTTTGGTGCAAATAGTATTTATTATGATTTCAATCCTGGAACAATAAATCCAACGATTGCAAATTCAGGAATAAATTTTGAACAATTAGATAAAAAATATGCTTTTGAACCGGCAGTATATATAGACGCTGAACAAGAACTATCTAAAAAGCTTTCACTCTCCTATGGTTTACGATACAGTATGTTTTATAGATTAGGTAGATCATCGACTAATATTTATGCCAACAATGAACCAGTGATTTTTAATCAGGATGCACAGATTTATGAAAAGGCAACTCCAATTGGAACTAAATTGTATGATAAAAATAAAGTGATTCAAAGCTATAACTATTTAGAACCCCGATTTGCTGTGGCTTACGAACTGAATAGCAATCAATCCGTAAAGGCAAGTTATAACAGAATGGTTCAGTATTTACAATTGGTTTCCAATACTTCGTCACCAACACCACTTGACATTTGGACGCCAAGTGACAACTACATCAAGCCGCAAATTGCAGACCAGGTAGCTTTGGGTTATTTCAGGAATTTAAGCGATGAGATGTATTCTTTGGAAGTGGAAACCTTTTACAAAAAGATTCAAAATAGGATAGACTACATAGACGGTGCTGATTTGATTGCAAACAAAGCAATTGAGCAGGTAGTTCTCAACGGACAAATGCGTTCTTATGGTTTAGAAGTGATGTTTCGTAAAAACGAAGGCAGATTCACCGGTT
>NZ_FRCL01000030.1 GCF_900142885.1 Flavobacterium xinjiangense
CAGTGGCTGTTCCAAGCGCTGCTGTTATAAGCGCTGCTGTTGGGTTACAACCTAATGTACCGTTGGAAGGTGTTCCTGTAGCTGTGATAACAGGTGCTATTAAATCGGGTGTTACCGTAAAAGTTCTTGTGCAAGTCTGAGTTGCTCCGCAATCATCGGTTACCGTCCAAGTAACAGTCGTAGATCCTCCGCATTTACTTGGTGCTAAAGGAGTTAACGGGTTTCTTGTTACTACAGGGTTAGTGCCACCACTTGTACTAAAAGTTGCAAGCCATGCATTAAATTTTGTATTGATTTGATCTTGTGTCTGACATGATGCTTCAGTTACATCTGTTGCGCAATTTAGTACTACCGGTTTCGCACCGTCTCCTATTGTAACTTTTTTTACACCTTTACATCCCAGGTTATTACCCTCTACAGTAACTGTATAGTCACCAGCTACAAGATTTGGAAAGCTAACACTTGTGAACTGCGAAGATATTATTACATCAGGAAATCCATCACGACTCAGCGTATATTTATAAGCCGTATTACTACCACTTGAAGATGCATTCACTTCAAGATTAGTAGTCCCCCCAAAACATTTAATAGGAAGAAATGATGTTGTTACCTCTACATCTGTTATTGTGATAGAGGCACTACATGTAGAAGTACCTCCAGGAGCATTAACTGTTAAAATCCCCAGAATTTTCCCCGTGGTTGTTCCCGGAAATAAGACTGCTGTTATAGTTCCTGAATTTGTAGCAGCATTATAAACAAAAGGCGTATTAGATATAATCATTGCTCCATTTGTAGTGTTATCCGGCCCCACAGGAAATGATATGAGAAGCTCAGGAACAGGAGGTGTTGATGTTTGATCATTCCCGCTATATGCAATTTCGACTGTATACGTAAGATTTGTACCCAAACACCCTTTAAGAGGACCCACTATATTACATGCTGGTGGCGGTAAAAATACAAAATTATTTATCGTAGCCGTTCCGTTAGTAGTAGTTACAGAAATCTGACCGCTCTGCCCTGATGAAGACACTATAGCTGTTATAGTAGTGGAATTCACAACGGTAAACGAAGCGGCCGCTTCTGTCCCAAATTTAACTGATGTAGCACCCGTAAAATTGGTTCCTGTGATGGTAACCGTTGCTCCTCCTTTGGCAGAAGCCGGTGAAAAACTTGTAATAGTAGGAACTTGCGCATAAACCATCTGAACTGATGTCATCAGTAAAAACAGCACCATCGAAAAGTATCCTAATTTATTATTCTTTTTTTTATTTGAATGACCGGAACTTTTGCAACAGTCACCCAATTCTTCAATTTTATTTGAAATTTTCATAATGTAAATTTTTATCATTTATAATTTAAATTTCGACTTACGGTAACTGATTTAGTGCAGGTGCTAGATTTACTTGAACCTCCATTTAAATCAGGATTTGTGACGGTAAGCTTTATCGCAAAGCTTCCTCCTTTAGTACCTGCTTTCACCTGAATCCTTGACGTGCCCTCACCTGAAACTATAGTAGCTCCCGGTACGTTTTTATCGATTTTCCAAGAATAAGTAGTTTTGGGGCCTGTGTTATAAACATCTGAATTGATGCTTATCGTGTTGCCTCCTCCAGAATCAAAATACCCTATCAACGGACCTGAAAGATTACAGGAAGGTTGTTGAGCATACAGAAAGCCTGTAAGAAAAAAAAGTGTAACAAGTAAAAACATACTTGAAATAACATTTTTATTCTTAGAGGTTTTCGCAACAAAATAGTTACTTGTGTCAGTCAGTGAAAAAATCATTCGACTTAAACCAATTTTACATCCATTCTCATCGGTAATCAATACATTATCCCGATCACTGAAAAAAGCGAAAAAATTTAATAAAAATTTTTTTTTCATAATAATAGTATTTTAACACCATAGATTTGATTTAATAGGAATCAAGGATTAAGGGCGAAGACATCTCTTCAGATAAAAATCATGAAGTCAACCATCATCAAAAGAATATTTTTATCACGACTATAAAAATATCTTTATCATTTACCAAAATCGAATTGTAAAAATGGATTAGATTAATTTCAAAACGATTCAATTAAAACTAGATAAAAAGGTTGTTACTGGAATACTACACATCGGGGAAATGTGACTTACCATTACTAAGTCCTCTTCAATAAAAAAGGTATTGAAGTCAACGTTCAAACACAGGAAATATTAAATGTGGGGAACATAAATCTCTTTCCTAATAGAATCCTAAAGCCATAAAAAAAAACGACTTAACTTTTTCTTACATAAAACTAATCATTAAAATAAAAAGATAAAAAAAAAGCTACAGCAAAATCGACAAAATGCTTATTTAGACGATAATTAACATTGCTGAGTAAGAAAATTAACATACAAATAAAAATAATTATAATTGTAAGTAATTGATTAACAGTTCGATACGTGTTAAATATATGGGTTTAAAATTAAGAATCCTTTTCTTACTTCAATTACTGTTTTTTAATTGAACATAAAGAAAAAACCTTCCATTTAGACTGAACCCAAAAGTTTGGACAAATTTATAATTAATTTTGATAATAATGAGCTCGATATTGTATCGGGCTCATTTTGTTTAAATTTGATT
>NZ_FRCL01000006.1 GCF_900142885.1 Flavobacterium xinjiangense
TACGTTGATAGGCTATAGATGTAAAGGCAGTAATGTCATAGTCGAGTAGTACTAATAACCCGTAAGCTTATGTACGCTTTTCTCTCCCGTCCAAAAGACGGGAGAGAAGAAACTTTCTAATAAAAAAAACTTTTCTTTATCTCAGTATGTTAAGATATTACTATAATTATGAATTGTAAATTATTCAATTGTTAATTGTAGATAATTGCCCAAAGCAATTATAACCTCTTAAGGTGGTTATTGCGGCGGGGCTCACCTCTTCCCATCCCGAACAGAGTAGTTAAGCCCGCCTGCGCAGATGGTACTGCAGTTATGTGGGAGAGTATGTCGTCGCCTTTCTTTGAAGACCCCATTCTAACGAATGGGGTTTTTTATTCATACTTTTCCTTATAAGAAAAGTATATTGGTACCTTAGCTCAGATGGTAGAGCAATGGACTGAAAATCCATGTGTCCCTGGTTCGATCCCTGGAGGTACCACAAAATGCTCGGATGGTGAAATTGGTAGACACGCTGGACTTAAAATCCAGTGAACAGCAATGTTCGTGCGGGTTCAAGTCCCGCTCTGAGTACTAGAAACTTCAGTTAGCTAACGCTGGCTGAAGTTTTTTATTTTTATAAAAATACTATTTACTTTATACTTTTTTTCTAAGTAAATCAGATATCGACTTTATTTTATTTAAGGTCTCTTGTATTCTATTTTCAATTTTTTTTTTTATTATGTCGAACAAGTTTTTTTGTTTATAAATATTTTTTAATGTTAAATATTGGTAGGTTTCCTCTTATAAATGTATTATTTTTAGCGTAAATATTCCATATAATGAAATTAAAAGTAGTAATAGTTGACGATGAATCACACGCACGTAGTTTTTTAAGGAAATTATGCAATCATTTGTATAGTGATAAAATTGAAATTGTCGATGAATGTGACTCTGTAAGAAAAGCAGTTACTTCCATTAAAAAATACAATCCTGATATTGTTTTTTTAGATATTCAAATGCCAGAGGAAAATGGTTTTGAACTTTTAAAAAATTTTGAATCTATTCCATTTGAAATTATTTTCACGACAGCTCATAAGGAATATGCTATAGATGCTATTAGAAATAGTGCTATAGATTATCTTGTTAAACCCATTGATATTGAAGACTTTAAAAAGGCTATTACTCGTGTTGAGAGAGTAAAATCAGAGAAAAATAATTTTGATCGTTATAAATTATTAGCTGAAAATATTGCCAATCAAAATACGGGTAAAGAGAGAATTGTTTTTCCCTCAAAAACGGGTTTTGAAGTAGTTCAAGCTAATACAATTGTCTTTTGTAAATCGGAGGGGGCTTATACTACAGTCCATACTTTGGATAAAAATTATTTTACTTCGAAATCGTTTAAAGAGACTTGTGAATTACTTCATTCCGCTAATTTTTTAAGAGTTCACAGAAGTTTTCTAATTAACATCAATTTTGTAGTTAGTTTCAGGTCTGATGAGTTTATTTTAGAAATGATTACTGGTGATAAAATTCCCGTTTCAGATAAATCATTTACTAAAAAAGAATTGATTGATGCGATTTCTAAATAATTTTCTACTTTTTTTTGGCCTATTATTTTCTCCATATTTACTTTTGGGACAATATTATTCTTCAAAAAATTATTCGACTACAGATGGATTGCCTAATAATGCTGTTCGTTCTTTATTTTTGGATTCGAAAAACATTTTATGGATCGGAACTGAAAATGGTGTTTCAAGAATGGAGAATGGTTCATTTTCAAATCTTGATGAAACTGATGGTTTGGGTCATAATAGTTGTTGGGATATTAATCAAGATATAAATGGTAACATGTGGTTTGCCAGCTATGGAGGAGGAGTTAGTAAATACGATGGTAAAAAGTTCACTGTTTTTAATGTTAAAAATGGATTGCCTGTGGATCGTGTTCGAAAGTTATTTCCATATAATAATAAAATGTTTGTTGGGACTGAATTGGGTATTTCTATTATCGACATTAATACCAATAAAGTAATTACACCTAAAGAAATTCTTCCTCATTTTGGTGTGTTTCTGGTTAGTGATTTTTTTATTTATAAAAATGTAGTTTATTTTTCGACTATTAATGAAGGTTTGTTTAAAGTTGATACTTCTACTTCTATTCCGAAAATTATTCCGGTTGTTGAATTCAAAATTACGGGTAATGACAAAGATCCGCATGTTTATAGTTTGGGAAATTTCGGTTCTACACTCTATTCAAGCAATAAAGGATTTGTCAATATTTTTGATTTGGAACATTTAAAAAACGGGATTATATCTACAAATACTTTTGGTCAATCTATTGTTTGGGACTACGTAAAAGACACCAGAAATGAAATTTTTGCTGCGGCTTGGGGCGTTTTCGACAGTGATGGCGGATTGTATCAAATCACTAATAATAAGATGGTTAATGTTTCGGATTACTATGGCATTGATTCCCGAAATTTACTCAATGTGGTCTATGATAAATCAAAAGATATCCTTTATGTAAGTTCGAAAGACAAAGGAATTTATGAAGTTCGGTTGAATAAAATGATAGATTATAACTTGTTTGATAAGAAATCGATTATTGATTTTGAAGTTTTTATTAATCAAAAAGTCATCTTGCATCACAATGGAATTTCTTTTTTTAATACTTCTAATACCCTTTTAAGTAGCATTCCCTTATCCGATTTTAAAAAGGCGGAAACCAATTTTATAAAGAAAACCAAAAAGCAATTGCCCACTCACAATGATGGTTTTTTTGAATTGAATTATGAGGTACCTGCAAGTGGTATTGACTTTTATCGTCTCGTGAAGCATGATAAAGTCCTTTGCGTTAGCAGTAATATTGGAATTTTTGAAATTAACTTTGATGGGAAGATTATAAACTATGTTCCCATTCATACCTATGAATTTGGTTTTACTCCAAACAATAAATTTTTTGAGACCAATCCTTATGGTGGTGCTCATGTATATGAGGATGTTTATAATCTGAAAGTAAAATCTTTTGATGAAAAGGTTATGGCTATCGTCAAAATCCTCAATCATAATGACAGAACCTATCTTCTATCCGTTTTTAACGGGTTGTTTGTTTATAAAAACAATCAGTTTCATTCTTATTTGGCTGAAGGAATTTGGAAAGAGAAAAAGTTCAAACATATTACAATAAACGACAAGGGCCAACTTATTTTGGCAGCTGAATTTGGGAATGTTTTTATTGTAGACGATTCAAAAAAATTTAAAATCCTAAAAACTATTTCTAAAAAAGAGATAGTGGGCAACACCATTCTATTTTTAGAATCGTATAAAGATTTTATTCTTATTGGAACCGAGAAAGGAATTAACCTCTACAAGGATGGTATTGTTCGATTAATTGACAAGGAGCAAGGATTAAAAGATGGCGCGGTTACCACCTCACAAATTTTTGAAAACCAATTGTGGTTAGGAACTAAAAAAGGATATTACACAATTGATTTAGAGCGATTAATAGCACCACAAACGACTGTGTCAGAGATGACAATTTCAGCAATTGCTATCAATAATGTTCCCATCAGTTCCGCTAATTACAAATGGTTTCGTTTTAATTCCAAAGAATTAATTTGTGATTATAAAGACAATTCCTTTTCTATTGATTTTATCCCAAAAGGACATGCTTTTCCTAATAAATTAAAATTTAGATATCGTCTAAAAAGTACCAATCGATGGAGTCCATATAGCGAAAAAACAAATCTGTTTTTACCTTATTTACCTTATGGTAAATATAATTTGGAAGTGGAAGTTTTTGATTCGAATGCAGGGAAAGCAACCATTTTTAAATTGTTAAAAATTTGCATTGAACCTCCTTTTTGGATGACTTGGTGGTTTATTGCACTTGTTGTATTGGTTCTATTTAATATTTTAGTCTATTTGATTTTTAAATCTAAAAAGAAATCAAGAGAAAAAGCAGTTATTCAAAAACGTATTGCAGAAACCAAACTGGAGGCATTGTTAAGCCAAATGAATCCTCATTTTACGTTTAATGCGATGAATGCTATACAAGATTATATTATCAGTAATGACATTGATAATTCGTTGAAATATATTGGAGAGTTTGCTAAATTAATTCGTAAAACATTGTAGAATTCATCTAAACAAACGATAACTATTGAAGAAGAAGTGGAGTATTTGAAGTCTTACATTATTATTGAAAATATGCGTTTTGATAACCGAATTGAAACTGAATTTCAAATAGGTGATGAAGTTGATGTTTATCATTCTAAAATACCAACCATGTTGTTGCAGCCTTTTGTTGAGAATGTTTTTGTTCACGCCTTTAACGCTGCGCATTCTTCTCCAAAACTGACAATCTCTTTTGAAATGTTGTCTAAAAATATTTTGGAATGCAAAATTATAGACAACGGAATGAGCTTAAATGCTGCTAAAAAAACAAAATTTCATCAGTCTAAAGGTATAAAGCTTACTAAAGAAAGACTTTCCCTTTTGCAAAATTCCAATGTCAATCCGATAGACATTCAATTAACGGAAAATAACGGAACGACAGTTACCATAAGACTGACGGTATAATAGTTGAAAATGAATAATTACAAAGGCTCCTGTCCAATTTTGGATAGGAGCCTTTTACGTTTACAAACTAATAATGCGCCTTCATAGCTTAAAAAGGTCCATTCATAAGACGATTTAATTTGGCTTTGGGTAATCCCATATTTTTGTTGCAAAGAAGATAAATCAAAGTCCAAATCGTATGCAAAAGTATTACTGTGAAAATTGTGGTTCCAAAAGCAACAGCATTTTGAGTCTAACAGAAAAATCATGTTTCCGGCATCCTCTTGGTAGCGGTAAAGGAAAGCATAAACTATACGAAGGGCCTGAAAAAGCTCAATACTTTTGTCAATATTGTGGAGCTATATCTTCTTCAATTTTGAGTTTAACGAGCTTTTTATGTCCGCAACATCCAAAAGGGAATTGTAAAGGCAGGCATATACCTTTCTTTCAAAAAATAACTGAAATTGAATAAGACAATTTTAATTATGGATTCTATTTTTTTGCATTTGCAAAATTTTACGGCTGTTTCTTATGTCGCTTTTGCGATTGTTTTGATGAGTTTCATCATAGAAGCTAAATCAAATTCGCCATACAAATCACTGCTAATTTCTAATAGTGGCTTTATTATTTATAACTTTAGCTTATTGGAATCGTCAGAAATAGATTTTCCAATATATTTTATTCTTCTCAGTTTTTTGATTTGTTCTTGGTTCTTCGTTTTAAAGAATATTGAAGAGGAAGAAGATGAGGATAGAGGATTTTTAAGAAATTATCACAATGATAGAATTATTGCTTTTAACGAAATTGAAAACAACAACAAAAACTCCTCCTTAGCTGATAGCTCTTTATTCAATTTTAAAGATTATTTAGTAAAAGAATCATCAAAATTTTTTGAAAGCAAATTGATGCTTTCTGTTATATTTTTTTTTGAAAATGATCCCATTCATTATGAACATCCACAACGAAAGTTTATACACGCGTTTACATACTTAATTTTGATTTCTATTTTGGTGTCTTTTTTTCTCGTTTAGTAATATAGTTTTAGGGAGTTAAAATTCATTTTTAAGATGAATATTTAAAGTATCAAAGAAATTCTGTTTTCACTCCAACTCTAATCTAAACTTTAACTTTTGTTCAATTTAATTATTTATTGTATTTGGCAAAAAAAAAAGTACTTTAGTTTCTTGTTTAATAAACAGTTGTCCAAATAAATTATTAATCTATGAAAAGAAGATCCTTTTTAACTAATGCAACCCTTGCATCTGCAAGTATTACCACACTTTTTATTACAGGCTGTACTTCAAGTACAAAAAAGGATGAAAATTCACAATCAGTTGAAAATTCTAATGTTTCATTTGAGCTTGATGAAGAAACCATCGGGAGTTTAAGAGAGAAATTAGCTTCTGGAAAATATACATCGGAACAATTAGTACAATTATACTGGAAACGAATTGAAGAAATTGATGCAACTGGACCTCAATTGAATTCGGTTATCGAAATTAATCCAGATGCAGTTGCGATTGCCGTTGAAATGGATAAAGAAATGAAATCTGGCAAGAGTAGAGGTCCGTTACACGGTATTCCAATTTTGATAAAAGACAATATCGACACGGCTGATAAAATGCAAACGACGGCAGGATCTTTGGCATTGGAAGGCAATATTGCGTCGAAAGATGCATTTGTTGTAAAAAAATTAAGAGAAGCCGGTGCTATAATCATTGGTAAAACTAATTTGAGCGAATGGGCTAATTTCCGTTCAACTCAATCTTGTTCTGGCTGGAGTAGTAGAGGCGGACAGACAAAAAATGCCTATATTTTAGATCACAATCCATGTGGATCAAGTGCGGGTTCAGGTGTAGCTGTTTCTGCAAATTTATGTGTTGTTGCAGTAGGAACAGAAACTGATGGATCTGTAGTTTGCCCTGCTTCAGTTAATGGTGTTGTCGGTATTAAACCAACAGTTGGCTTGGTCAGTAGATCTGGAATTATTCCAATTTCAAAAACGCAAGACACTGCAGGACCTATGGCTAGAACCGTAACCGATGCTGCTATTTTACTAGGGGCAATGTCTGCGATTGACCAAGACGATGCTGTAACACTTGAAAGCAAAGGAAAGGCTCAAAAGGATTATACTACGTTTTTAGATGTAAACGCTTTGAAAGGCAAGCGAATTGGAATTGAGAAAAAACCACAAGGAAATAATAAATATATTAACGCACTTTTAGAAGATGCTATTAATGTTTTAAAAAAACAAGGTGCTGTCATTATCGAAATCGACTATCTGGATAAAATTAATACTTTAGGTCAAGCCGAATTTGACGTTCTTCAATACGAATTTAAAGATGGGTTAAATAAATATTTGGCTACTGCTAATGCTAAAGTAAAAACTTTGAAAGAAGTAATTGCCTTTAATAAAAGCAATGAAGATAAAGCTATGCCATATTTCAAGCAAGAAACACTGGAAAGCTCTGAAATGAAAAAAGGATTGGACGACAAGATATATGTTGATGCGTTGGCAAAAAGTTTTGAGGGAAGTAAAAGTATTCTAAATTCGGTTTTCAAAGAAAATAAGTTAGATGCCATTTGCGGAATAACAATGGGGCCGGCATGCAGTATCGACGTGATTTATGGAGACCGCTGGGGATACTCCTTGACAACTCCAGCTGCGGCAAGTGGATATCCACACATTACTGTTCCCTGCGGAATGGTTTATGAATTACCTGTTGGACTATCCTTTTTTTCAACACCTTATACTGAAGGCAAATTGATAGGATTAGGCTTTGCCTATGAACAAGCTTCTAAAAAACGAATAAAACCAGCTCTTAAACGTTCTTTTTTATAAAAAAAATAGGCTAATTATTTTTTGAAGATAGGGAGTAATAATTATTACTCTCTATTTTTTTATAGTACTATTGACAATTTTGCATTACCAAAAAGGAAATTTCGTATTTTGTTTTAATTATAAGTACTAGGCGTGCATAGTATATTTCGCTATATTTGTTTTAACTAAAAATATAAATGATGATAAAGCCTACGCTAACTTCCCTTTTGAATATTAATCGCCCACTGATTATGGCGCCTATGTTTTTAGTTTCGAATACTAAAATGGTTATTGAAGGAATGAAATCGGGTGTGGCGGGTTGTATTCCTGCATTAAATTATCGCACATTGGAGGAATTGCGTGGTTCAGTCGTTGAACTCAGAGCTGCTAAAGTTGCCGGCGGGAGTTTTGGTTATAATTTGATTGTCAATAAATCAAATATTAAATACAAAGATCAATTAGCGGTATTGTGTGAAGAAAAAGTAGATTTTATAATTACCTCTTTAGGATCACCCGAGGAAACTATTAAGCAAGCTCATAAAGTCGGAATTAAAGTTTTTTGTGATGTTACCGACTTGGCTTTTGCTAAAAAAGTGGAGAGTTTGGGTGCCGATGCTTTAATAGCGGTCAATAATCTGGCTGGCGGTCATAGAGGGGATCTTGGTCCAGAGGAATTGATTAAAGAACTAAATTTAAATACCACATTGCCTGTTATTTCTGCGGGTGGTGTTAGCACTAAAAAAGAACTAGATAACATGTTAGGTTATGGTGCTGTGGGAGTATCTGTGGGAAGTCCTTTTATTGCATCGTTTGAATCTGGGGTTTCACAGGAATATAAACAGGCTTGTGTTGATTATGGTGCAAATGATATTGTTTTGACAGAGAAAATATCAGGAACACCTTGTACTGTTATTAATACGCCTTATGTTAAAAAAGCAGGAACTAAACAAACTTGGTTAGAACAAACTTTAAATAAAAATAAAACTTTAAAAAAGTGGGTAAAGATGATTCGATATATAATAGGATCAAATGCAGTTACTAAAGCTGCCACTGAAGTTACTTATAAAACAGTTTGGGTTGCTGGGCCAACAATTGAAAACACCACTGAAATAAGCTCGGTTTCTAAAATAGTTGATAAGTTATGTTTGTAATTTTTTAAGAATATTTTTTTTTCATAAATTATTTAAGAGCACATTTAATCAAAATATAATTTGAACTAAATGTGCTCTTTTTTGAAAACAGTCTTATAATAATTACAAATTTCATTAATCGGGCATTCTTCACATTTGGGTTTTGGACGGCAAATTTCTCTTCCCAGAAATGAAATAGCCATACCAATTTCGCCCCAAATTTCTCTTGGCAACACTTGCATGAGTTGTTTTTCAGCTTTAATTCCATCTTTAGTTTCTGCGATTAAACCAATTCTTGGAGCAACACGGATTACGTGCAAATCGGCTATAATTCCTTCAGCAGGAACTTTTGCTTCTCGCATGATGACATTAGCTGATTTCCGTCCGATGCCTTTTAGAGCAACTAAATCGTCCATCGTAAGCGGAATATTTTCGTCTTTCTTGACGATCTGAGCAATTTCGAGTAGCCATTTGGCTTTATTTGCAAAATTCCTAACGTCAGAGATATGAGGAATTAATGCATCGAAATTTGATACAGCCAAACTTTCCATATTAGGATAAGCTTCAAATAAAGCTGGAGCAATCTTATTTATATGGGCATCAGAGTCTCGAGCAGACAGAACTACCATCACCAAAAGTTGATACAAATTGTGATGGTCTAACGGATGTTTTCTTCCTTTGTATTTTGTTAGAATAGGCTCTAGTTTTTCAGCCCAATCAGTTGAATTTCCAAATAAATCCATAGCATTATACTTTAAAGTCCACTGATAAGGAATTTACACAATATCGTTGCCCTGTTTTAGTAGGTCCGTCATCAAATACATGCCCAAGGTGACTGCCACAATTTGCACAAAGTATTTCTGTGCGTTTCATGCCGTGTGTAACATCTGAAATATATTCTACTTTTCCAGGAATTGATTCGTCAAAAGAAGGCCAGCCGCAATGTGCATCAAACTTGGAGTTGCTTTCAAATAAAGGTTCTCCACAGGCTCCACAGCAATAGGTTCCCTTCTCGTAATGCAAATTATAGGTTCCTGTGTGAGGATATTCGGTTCCTTTTTGACGAAGAATTCTGTAGCGTTCTTCACCTAATTGCTCTTTCCATTCTTGTTCTGTTTTTTCTAAAGGATATTTCATGATTTGTTAATTTTATTAAAAAATTATTATTACTTATACTTTATCACTTGCGAATAAAATTATAAAATTCAATTTAAATATTTGGAAATCAGTCATTTGTTTTGAATGAATTGAACTGTTCTTTCAATAACTTTATGATTACCCAAAATTTTTCTATGTCCTAATCCGTCCGTTAAAAGTAACTCTCCATTTTGCAAGTATTTATGAATGTGTATTCCTGCTGTCACCGGAACTTCAGGATCATTATTATCATGTATTACCAAAACCGGAATAGCAGTTTCTTTTGCTGCTAAATAAGCAGAATAACTATTCATATCCTCTTTATATTTTTTTTCGAAAAAGAGACGTAAACGTATGCTTATTTTCGGATCCAATTCTAATTTTGCCACAAAATCATCCATGATATCCTGAACAATATCTCCACTGCCAATAACAACAGCATGATTTACTTTGAGTCCCTTTTTTATGGCATTCAAAACTGACATTCCGCCTAATGAATGCCCAACAGCAGCTTCAAAAGGTCCAAATTGCTTATCTATTTCTAAAATGGTTGCAATAAAATCAACCATTATAGTCGTTTTTCCAGGGGACTTTCCATGTGCGGGTGCATCAAAACTAACGGTTGCATATCCCGCTTTAAGTAATTCATCCGCGATTTTGAATAATTGAGTACCTCTTCCAGACCAGCCGTGAACTAATAATACTTTCTTATCACTTTTTCCATAATTATAAACCATTACCTCTTTATTGATTGCAGGAACAGGAATTAATTTTTGAATGCTTTTATGATCCATTTCTAATTCTCTTTTAGGAATTTTATGTTTTATAGGCATTGTGAATAATTTTGCTGCAAATAAAGTTACCAGTTTTGGTGAAATAATAGAGAAAAATTTACTGGTTAGTATAATAAATCTAGGAATTTTCAATGATTGAGTATGAATGGAAGTTTTTTTTGTCATTACAATAAATTTTCAACGGTGTTACTATTTTATTTTTTTTTTAGTAAATTTAGAAAAACATAAAAGTAGTATTTTTTCTAAAAAAATTAATGAATTCTTAGCGATTACTTAAAAGTTAATAAAGTAATTAAATGTACTATTGTTTAAGCAATAATTAGTGAACAAAAAATTTCATAAATGGAAATATTTCATATCAGTGCAGAATGTTACCCAGTGGCAAAAGTAGGAGGTTTAGCAGATGTTGTTGGGGCGTTACCAAAATATCAGAATAATGCGGGACATCGTGTAAGAGTTGTTATGCCTTGTTATGATACAAAATTCCGGAAAGAGAATGAGTTCGAATGTGTTCATTGGGGACACGTGAAATTAGGGAATTTTAATTTTCCGTTTAATATTCTAAAAGAGCAAACAGATAAGTTAGAATTTGAGCTTTATTTAGTAGAAATTCCTGAATTGTTTGATCGAAAAGAAGTATATGGTTATGAAGATGATATTGAACGCTTTTTGTCTTTCCAAATTGCTGCTTTAGATTGGATTATTGGTAGAAACGAGATTCCAGATGTTATCAATTGTCACGATCATCATACCGGATTAATTCCATTCATGATGTTGTATTGCGATAAATATCAAAAATTACAAAATACACCTAGTATGATTACCATCCATAATGGTTTATATCAGGGACAGTTTGGTTTTGACAAATTATATTATTTACCTGAATTTGATTTGGCACACGTCAAAGTTTTAGAATGGGATAATTGTATCAACTCATTGGCTGTAGCAATAAAGTGTGCCTGGGCTGTAACAACAGTTTCACCTAATTATTTGAATGAAATAAATTATTCGGCTAATGGATTAGAATCTTTATTCAATTTAGTAAGATATAAGTCAAAAGGAATTTTGAATGGAATCGACGTAGAAGTGTGGGATCCGGCAACTGATGCAATGTTAGAAAAAAACTATTCGCTTAAAAATTTCGAAAAAGGGAAACAGGAAAATAAAGAAAAATTGTGTAACCTCTTTAATTTAGATCCAAGTAAACCACTTTTTAGTTTCATTGGAAGATTATTAGAAGAAAAAGGGGGAGATTTATTACCACACGCTTCGGCGCTTGCACTGTCTGAAAATTTTCAAGAACTCAACATTTTGATTTTAGGATCTGGAAATGCGGTAATAGAAACTCAATTAAATAGTTTATTGTCTGATTACAAAGGGAACTACAATACTTTTATTGGTTATAATGAAGAATTAGCTCATCTGATTTACGCAGGTTCTGATTTTTTATTAATGCCTTCAAGAGTCGAACCCTGCGGCTTAAACCAAATGTATTCCCTGCGTTACGGAACAATTCCCATTGTGCGACGAACAGGCGGATTGAAAGATACGGTGATTGATTTTGGAGATGATGGAAACGGGATATGTCATGATCAGGCAAGTGTAGGTGATATTTGTTATTCTATTCAAAGAGCGGTAGATTTATATGATGATAAAAAAAGTTTAAATAAAATTAGAGAAATAGGGATGAAGACAGACCATTCTTGGGGTAGAGTTTGTCAAGAGTACATAGATATATATAATTTAATAATTAGTAAGAAATGAAAGCTAAAAAGAAAAATGTCATTGCAATTATTTTAGGTGGAGGACAAGGTTCCAGATTATATCCATTAACAGAAACGAGGTCTAAACCAGCTGTGCCAATAGGAGGGAAATATAGATTGGTTGATATTCCAATTTCTAATTGTATGAATTCAGATATTTATAGAATGTTTGTATTGACACAATTTAATTCAGCTTCCTTAAATGCTCATATAAAGAATACGTATAACTTTAGTATTTTTAGCCATGCTTTTGTTGATATCCTTGCAGCTGAACAAACTCCTGATAATCCAACTTGGTTTCAAGGTACTGCAGATGCCGTAAGACAATGTATGCCTCATTTTTTGAATCATGATTTTGATTATGCGTTGATACTTTCCGGAGATCAATTGTACCAAATGGATTTCAACGAAATGTTAGAGGAACATATAAAACATGAAGCTGATATCACAATTGCCACCCTGCCAGTAAATGCTAAAGATGCTCCTGAATTTGGAATTTTAAAAACGAATTCTGAAAGTTGTATCGAGTCCTTTATTGAAAAACCAGCCAAGGAACTTTTGCCAGATTGGGAATCAGATGTGAGTGACCAAATGAAAAGCGAAGGAAAACATTATTTGGCTTCCATGGGAATCTATATATTTAACAAAAAGTTGTTGGTAGATATTATGTCAAATAAAGAAACTAAAGACTTTGGTAAAGAAATTATTCCACAAGCCGTTGGTCATAAAAAGATATTAAGTTACCAATACGAAGGATATTGGACTGATATTGGTAATATCGATTCGTTTTTCGAAGCTAATATTGGATTAACAGATGACCTGCCAAAATTCAATCTCTTTGATAACGATAATAAAATATTCACCAGACCAAGGTTATTACCACCTTCAAAATTCCAGAAAACTATGGTAGACAGATCATTAATTTCTGAAGGTTGCATTTTGAATGCCAAAGAAATTAATCGTTCCGTGATTGGTATTCGATCTAGAATAGGGGAAGGCACCATTATTCAAAACAGCTATGTGATGGGGAATGATTTCTATCAGAATATATGTGACATGAATGAGGATATAACAGGAGGCAAGCAATTAGTGGGAATTGGCGAAAGATGCTTTATAAGTAATGCACTTGTTGATAAAAATTGTAGGATAGGAAATGATGTTTATATTCATGGGGGTAGTCATTTAGAAGACTTTTCGAATGAATTATATGCCATTAAAGACGGGATTGTTGTTATCAAAAAAGGTGCAGTTATACCGGATAATTATATCATAAAATAGACTAATAAACTGTTTTTTTATTAAAATTAATATTCTGTTTTTCGTTAAATAGAATTAGACAATTATTATATGAGTAAAGTTATCTCGCATTCCCTTTTTACAGATTTTGATATCGATTTATTTAAAGCTGGGAAACATTTCCGACTTTACGAAAAACTAGGTGCACATCTTATTGAGGTTGATGGAATCAAAGGTGTGTATTTTGCAGTTTGGGCGCCCACGGCTCATTCGGTTTCTGTAGTTGGGGACTTTAATTTTTGGAAACAAGGCGAACATCTGTTAGAAGTGCGTTGGGATTCTTCAGGAATTTGGGAGGGATTTATACCCAATATAGAAAAAGGTGCAACATATAAATATAAGATACAATCTAACAATGGAGGTATTATCACCGAAAAAGCCGATCCTTTTGCTTTTTATTGCGAAAAACCACCGCATACTGCCTCAGTTGTTTGGGATTTAGATTATAAATGGAAAGATAAAAACTGGATGGAAACGCGTCAAAACCACAATGGTTTAGACAAGCCTTATTCTGTTTATGAAGTCCATTTAGGTTCATGGAAACGCCATGCTGATGGTAATCGTTTTCTAACTTATCTGGAATTTGCGGAGGATTTGGTAAACTATATAAAAGAAACTGGATTTACTCATGTGGAGTTCATGCCCATAATGGAATATCCTTATGATCCGTCTTGGGGATATCAATTAGTTGGTTATTTTGCACCAACTTCCCGTTTTGGGAATCCACAGGAATTTATGCATTTGGTTGATAAATTACACGAAGCTGGAATTGGAGTAATCTTGGACTGGGTTCCTTCTCATTTTCCTGATGACGCGCATGGTTTAGGATTTTTTGATGGTTCAAACTTATTTGAACATCCGGATCGGAGAAAAGGCTATCATCCAGATTGGAAAAGTTTAGTTTTTAATTATGGAAGAAATGAAGTTCGATCTTTTTTGATAAGTAATGCCTTGTTTTGGTTGCAACATTACCATGCGGATGCTTTGCGAGTTGATGCTGTCGCTTCGATGTTGTATCTAGATTATTCCAGAAATGAAGGAGAATGGGAGCCAAATATTTATGGAGGAAGAGAAAATCTTGATACCATAAGTTTCTTGAAAGAATTCAATGAAGCTGTTTATTCAAATTTTGAAGGAGTTCAAACTATTGCCGAAGAAAGCACTTCTTTTCCTATGGTTTCGAGACCAACATCCATTGGTGGATTAGGCTTTGGAATGAAATGGATGATGGGTTGGATGCACGATACTTTAGAATATTTTCAAAAGGATACTGTTTATAGAAAATACCATCAAAATGATCTGACTTTTTCGATGACCTATACCTTTTCAGAAAATTTTATGTTGCCACTTTCGCATGACGAAGTGGTATATGGCAAAAAATCGATCGCAGGACGAATGCCTGGAGACGAATGGCAAAAATTCGCAAATCTAAGATTATTATACGGCTACATGTTTATGCATCCCGGAACTAAATTATTGTTCATGGGAAGTGAATTTGGTCAAAGTAGCGAATGGAATTTTGAAGGAAGTTTAGATTGGCATTTATTGCAATATCCGTTTCATGAAGGGGTGAAAAAATTGATTACTGACCTAAATAAATTGTATAAAACAGAGCCTGCTTTACATGAAAAACAATTTAGTCCTGAAGGATTTGAATGGATTAATTACTCCGATCATCAAAATGCTGTGATGTCATTTATTAGAAAAGGAAATAAACAAAAAGAAGATGTAATTGTTGTTTGTAATTTTACTCAAGTGGTTCGTCCAAATTACCGTATTGGTTTGCAAAGAAAAGGAAAACTAACTGAGATTTTTAATAGTGACGCCACAATTTATGGTGGAAGTGGAGTGTTAAATCCTAAAAAACTATTAATTGAAGCAATGCCTTATGATGGAAGAGATTATTCTACTGAATTGCTTTTGCCACCGTTGAGTATTACTGTATTTAAAATTGGATAATTTGTTTTAAACAAATACAAATTGATTTTTTAACAAAGAGAGTTACAGATTATGAGACAGTCAAAACAAATAGGTTTTTATATAAAAAACTAATTCAATAAATTCTGAACTAATTAAATAAAATTAGCTCGTAATCTCTAAAACTCATTGTTAAGAATCGAATACAAAACGATTCCTATGGTTACAAAAGATTTTGTAGATAATTTGAGCTATGAAATTTTTGCTTCAATAATTGAAGTTCACAAAAATCTTGGTCCTGGTTTGATTGAAAGTATTTATCATAAATGTTTGGCCCACGAATTAAAACTAAGAAATATTAATTTCACTTCTGAAGCTTCATTTGAATTTAACTACAAAGATTTAAATTTAACAACTGATTTTAGATGTGATTTGTTTGTAGAAAATTTTATTATGCTAGAACTAAAAGCAGTTCAAGAGGTAATTCCATATTTTAAAACAAAACTAATTAGCCAAATGAAAATCGCAAAGGCACCAAAAGGAATTCTTGTAAACTTTAATGTTAAAAATATAATGTCAGAAGGCAAATTTGTATTTCTAAACGAGCATTACAGTCAGTTATCTTAAATAAAATTAAGTCTAAATCTCAACCCTTTAAATCTATAAAATTCCATGTCAAAAAACAAAACGAACCCCCTCTTCATCTCTTAGTCTCATTGTTAAGCAACTACAACGTTTTCGTTAATAAACACCACATATACACGTGCTTACGAAGTATTTTTTGTAATTTCGAACACCAAAAACCTACTATAATTAATTCCGATAAAAAATGATTACAAACACAGAATTAGAATATAAAGGGGATTTATATCCTACAAAAATAGTCTCTTTTGAGCATGAAGTAGATTCAATATGTTTTCATACCGATAATAGTGTTATACTAAAAGTAACTGTTCTAAGAGATAGTTTAATCCGTTTTAGATTTACGACAAAAGGATATTTCAGTAATGATTTTTCCTATGCTATTGATAAAAGTCATTCTCATGGATATAACTTTCTTGAAGTTTCTGAAGTAGCGGATTATTATCAGATAAAAACCAGTAAAGTGCAATGCCGAATTCAAAAAGCAGATATGAGATTATCTATTTTTGATTTGAATGAAAATGTCATATTAGAAGATGAATTGGGTTTTCATTGGGAAGAGAGCTATGAATATGGCGGTAATATTGTCAAAATGAGTAAGGCTTCCAAAGATGGTGAATGCTTTTACGGACTTGGAGACAAAGCGACTCAACTGAATTTGAAAGGAAAAAGACTAGAGAATTTTGCTACGGATCAATATGCTTTTCAAAAGGATCAGGAACCATTATACAAAGTTGTTCCTTTTTACATTGGATTACAGAATAAACAATCTTACGGAATTTTCTTCGATAATACTTTTCGTACTTATTTTGATTTTTGTCACGAAAGAAGAAATGTTACCAGTTATTGGGCTGAAGGTGGAGAAATGAATTATTATTTCATTTACGGACCACAAATGCAGGATGTTGTAACGACTTATACCGATTTAACAGGTAAACCGGAATTGCCACCACTATGGGCACTGGGATATCACCAGTGTAAATGGAGTTATTATCCTGAAAGTAATGTAAAAGAAGTAACAGCCAAATTCCGAGAATTAAAAATTCCTTGTGATGCAATTTATTTGGATATCGATTATATGGAAGGTTTTCGTTGTTTCACTTGGAATAAAGAATATTTTCCTGATCCAAAAAGAATGGTGAGTGAGCTTATGGAAGATGGTTTCAAAACCGTCGTAATCATTGATCCGGGAATAAAAATTGACAAGGAATACTCCGTTTACAAAGAAGCTTTAGAAAAAGATTATTTCTGCAAAAGAGCAGATGGTCCTTATATGAAAGGAAAAGTGTGGCCAGGGGAATGTAACTTTCCGGATTATACAAACCCAGCAGTTAGAGAGTGGTGGGCAGGGTTATTTAAAGAATTAATTTCGGATATTGGTGTAAAAGGAGTGTGGAATGATATGAACGAGCCCGCCGTTATGGAGGTTCCCAACAAAACATTTCCAATGGATGTTCGTCATGATTATGATGGAAATCCTTGCAGCCATAGAAAAGCCCATAATATTTATGGAACACAAATGGCAAGAGCCACATATCATGGGGTAAAGAGATTTGCTTACCCAAAAAGGCCTTTTATCATAACAAGATCTGCTTATTCCGGCGCGCAACGATATACGTCCTCTTGGACAGGAGATAATGTAGCCACATGGGAACACTTATGGATAGCTAATATCCAAGTACAACGAATGTCTATTTCTGGAATGGGGTTCACAGGTTCTGATATTGGTGGATTTGCGGAACAACCTTCAGGTGAATTATATGCACGTTGGATTCAGTTAGGTGTTTTTCATCCTTTTTGCAGAACACACTCTTCTGGAGATCATGGTAACCAGGAACCTTGGGCATTTGACGAGGAAGTTATTGATATTACAAGGAAGTTTGTCAACTTACGTTACCAATTATTACCATACCTCTATACGATGTTTTGGCAATATATTGAAGAAGGAATTCCTATGTTGAAACCTTTGGTGTATTATGATCAAGAGGATATACAAACACATTATAGAAATGACGAGTTTGTTTTTGGAAACCAAATTTTAGTTTGCCCTATTTTAGAGCCAAACGCTTTAGGAAGAAGAATGTATATTCCTCGTGGACAGTGGTATAATTATTGGACAAACGAAGAAGTAAAAGGAGGGAAAGAAGTTTGGGTAGATACTAAATTCGACCAAATACCACTTTTTGTAAAAGCGGGTTCGGTTATTCCTAAATATCCTGTACAGCAGTACGTTGGGGAGCTGGAATTTGACGAGTTGACATTGGAAATTTACTATAAAGAAGGCAAAGAAAAATCCGTTGTATATGAGGATGCTCAAGATGGATATGATTATAAAAAAGGGAGATATAGTTTTTTATCATTTCAAACGACTGGAAAAGAGAAAGAATTAATCATTCAATTGCATAAAGAAGGAAAGTATGATACTCCATATTCTAAGTATAAAATAAATTTAATTGGGTTGCCTTTCAAAATAAATGCCATCGAGGTTGATAATGTCAAAATTTCATTTGATCATCAATCATTTGAAGATGATAATTATTTAATAGTAGATAAAGAATTTACGGAGTTACATATTATTGGAGAATAAACAAAAAAGTTGAAACTTTTGAATTTAATTATATAAGTGAAAAGATGATTACCATTCGTAAATTTGTATATCAATTAAACTTAAAAATTATGAAAAAACACTTATTATTAGGAGTCTGTGCGCTTGGACTAGTTTATTCTTGTGCTACAAATCCTCTTACAGGAAAGAAAAGTCTAAATTTTGTTTCAAACAGTGAGTTGTTTCCATCATCATTTCAACAATATGGTACTTTCTTGAAAGAAAACAAAGTAATTACAGGAACAGCCGATGCAAAAAGAGTTGAAACTGTAGGAATGAGGATTAAAGCAGCAGCCGAAAAATATTTGACCTATTTAGGACAAACACAATATTTGAACGACTATCGTTGGGAATACAAATTAATTGACAATAAAGAAGTAAATGCTTGGTGTATGCCAGGAGGAAAGATTGTTGTTTATTCGGGTATTTTACCAATAACGCAAAATGATACTGGACTGGCAACTGTAATGGGACATGAAGTTTCACATGCATTAGCAAATCATGGAGCACAAAGAATGAGTGCTGGTCAACTGCAACAATTAGGAGCAGTTGGAGTTGCAGTCGCAACAGGAAGCCAAAGCGCAGAGAGACAGCAAATGTGGCAACAATATTACGGATTGGGTTCTCAAGTTGGCGTAATGCTTCCATTTAGCAGAAGTCATGAAAGTGAAGCTGATAAAATAGGACTTACACTTATGGCAATTGCAGGATATAACCCAGACGAGGCTATTGTCTTTTGGCAAAGAATGTCAGCAAAATCGAATGGTCAGGCGCCACCAGAATTCTTAAGTACTCACCCGTCTGATGCTACCCGAATTGCGAATTTGAAAGCATTAATTCCTGAAGCTAAAGCAACAGCTGCAAAAGTTGGAATTATTTACAGATAATAATCATATTAATTAGTACATCTAATTTTATTCAGAAGCTATTCTTTTTCAGAATAGCTTTTTTTTGTGTTCATTTAAAACAAGTAGAACACCGGAACTGCTTAATGATTTATTAATGTACGATTTAGTACTAATTTTCATATTTCTAAACAAAAAATAAATAAATTCGTAGCATAAAAAAAATGAAATATGGCAGATTTACAAAAAGGGAGTAAAAAATTACTAAATGCTTGGGCTTTTTATGATTGGGCAAATTCAGTTTATACACTTACAATTGCATCTTCAGTTTTTCCAATTTTTTATGAAGCTTTATTTGCAGAGCGTGACCATTATATTGATATTTTTGGGTTACATCTCAAAAATTCAGCTTTAATAAGTTTTGTTACTGCCGCAGCCTTTTTGTTAGTAGCTTTTATTTCACCTCTGCTATCTGGAATTGCGGATTATGTGGGAAATAAGAAATCATTTATGAAATTCTTTTGCTACATGGGGGCATTATCATGTATGGGATTATATTGGTTCAATCTCGAAAATATATACATGGGATTAGCATTTTATTTTCTTGGACTTATTGGTTATTGGGGAAGTTTGGTATTTTACAATTCCTATTTACCTGATATTGCTTTTGTTGAACAGCAAGATAAAATTAGTGCAAAAGGCTATTCTTTAGGTTACATAGGAAGTGTAATTTTATTAGTTATCAATTTAGCGATGATCATGAAACCGCAATTTTTCGGAATAACAGGAACAGAAGGTGAGGCAGCCATGAAAGCCATGAGATATTCGTTTGTGATGGTGGGAGTTTGGTGGATTGTTTTCAGTCAATATTCTTATTATTTTTTGCCTAAAGGAAATAAAAATTCAGAACCTACCGTGACACATGCGGTTATTTTTAATGGTTTCAAAGAATTAAAAAAAGTTTGGGGTTTATTGAAGCAAAACATTCCTTTAAAACGTTATTTAGGAAGTTTCTTTGTTTACAGTATGGCCGTACAAACTGTAATGCTTGTTGCAACTTATTTTGGAGCTCAAGAAATTACATGGTCATCGAAAGCAGAAAGTACTACGGGTTTAATTATTTGTATTTTGATAATACAACTAGTCGCTGTACTTGGTGCTGTTTTAACCTCAAGAGCTTCTGAAAAATTCGGAAATATTCCAACATTGATTGTTATTAACTGTATTTGGGCAGTATTTTGCGCACTTGCATTTTTTATTACTTTACCCATACATTTTTATGCCATGGCCGGGGTGGCTGGACTTGTAATGGGAGGTATTCAAGCATTATCACGCTCAACTTATTCTAAATTATTACCTGAAACGGAAGATACGGCTTCATTCTTCAGTTTTTATGATGTAGCTGAAAAAATAGGAATCGTGATAGGAATGATGGTGTATGGAATTATTGACCAAATCACCGGTAGCCCAAGATTTGCTATTGTTTTCCTTGGCGTATTTTTCATTATTGGTATTATCCTTTTAAAAAGAGTTCCTAAAAAAGCTGTTCTAAATTAATAAATCAGTTTTATTGTGATAATTTAAAATGAAAAGCTAAGATTTAGATATTTCTCCTGAGCCATTCACTTTTGTGTCTTTTTGTTTTGGATTACCGGCATATTCAATATCACCTGAACCCGAAACTCTGGCATGAAGACTTTCGCTGCAAAATACTTTACTGTCGCCTGATCCGGATATGATAACGCTTGCATTTTTAGCTTTTAAATTTGAAGCATCAATATCTCCGGATCCATTCAATGTGCTTTTGTAATTATCTGCTTTCCCTTTTAAAACTACGTCTCCTGAACCACTTAAGTTTATCTCAAAATTATTAGCTTCAACATCTAAAGTCAAATCTCCGGAGCCTACTAATTTGGCTATAAATGATTTGGATTTAATTGTTTTTCTAGTTTTTAAATCTCCTGAACCTGAAAGTGAAACTTGATTAATGTTTTCAAAAGGGACCGTGACAATAATATTTTTGCCCATACTTGTGCTGATATATTTATTTTTATCGGCATATATTTTTAAAACGTTGTTTTCAACTTGAACTTTAATAAATGGCAATAAATTCCCTTCTCCTTTAATTGTAATAGCACCTTCTTTTCCATCGACTAGATCAACATCAAAAAAACCTGAAATCATAATTTCATCATAAGATACCGTCGTTCTTTTTTCAGACGTAATTTTACCATTTCCCTTTATTTGTTGATTAGACGACCATTGAGCGTTGGCAATTGTAGTTAATAAAAGGGTGCTGGTTACAAATAAGCAGATTGAATTTTTCATGGAATAAAGTTTTATGATTATTAAATTTTTATGATGATTTCCATAACTGGAAGTTAAAGATAGGTTATTACTTTCAAAACGAATTAATTTTTTGATGTATGATTAGCTATACACAAATGGATTAAACTATTTTGTAGGATGAAGCTTGTATTTATTTCTTTACACTTTTATAAAATTAAACTCATTTTTTTTCGTTAGCATATCTAAGAATTATTTTTTTATTTGAAAATTAATTATTGAATTTGGTTAATTTAATTTGTATCAATCATAGGGATTTTAGTAATCTTTTGGCATAATGATTGTCTCTTTTAGGGTTGCGTAAATTATTAGTGTCGTACAACGATTTTATTTAAATTAATGCTACGATATCTTATATTTGCTTGACAAATGAAAATTTTTAATGACAAAAAGACTTAAATAAATATATGTCAAATCATAAAATACTTACTATTGACAATCTGTCACTTCAAGAATTTGATACTGAAGCAGATTTAATACCATTATTAACTCCTGAAGATGAGGAGGAGATGAATAATGAGGCATTGCCTGAATCGTTGGCTATTTTGCCGTTGCGTAACATGGTTTTGTTTCCTGGTGTTGTGATTCCTATTACCGCTGGACGAGATAAATCCATAAAATTAATTAATGACGCTAATGCGGCTGGCAGAATCATAGGTGTTGTAGCTCAAAAAAATGAGCAGGATGAAGATCCTACAACTGATGACATCCATAAAATTGGAACTGTAGCTAAAATTCTGCGCGTTTTAAAAATGCCTGACGGAAACGTAACGGTTATTCTTCAAGGGAAAAAGCGTTTTGAAATTGATAGCGTACTTTCAGAAACTCCATATATTACAGCTAATATTAAAGACGTTGCTGAAAAAAGGCCTGCTAAACACGACACTGAGTTTATTGCAATTCTGGATTCAGTTAAAGAATTAGCAATTCAAATAATTAAAGAAAGCCCAAACATTCCAACAGAAGCTACTTTTGCAATAAAAAATATTGAAAGCCAATCGTTTTTGATCAATTTTGTTACTTCAAATATGAATTTGTCAGTTAAAGAAAAACAAGATTTACTGGCGATTAATGAATTGAAAGAAAGAGCATTAGAAACATTGCGTTATATGAATATCGAGTTGCAAAAACTCGAATTAAAAAACGATATTCAATCTAAAGTTCGTTTTGATTTAGACCAACAACAACGTGAATATTTCCTTCACCAACAAATGAAAACCATTCAAGAAGAATTGGGTGGTGTTTCACAGGAAGAGGAAATGGATGAGATGAGTTTGAAAGCGAAGTCAAAAAAATGGGACGAAAAAACAAAAAAGCATTTCGATAAGGAATTGGCTAAAATGCGTAAGATGAATCCGCAGGCACCTGATTTTGGCATCCAAAGGAACTATTTGGAATTGTTTTTAGATTTACCTTGGAATGAGTTTTCAAAAGATAATTTCGATTTAAAACGAGCACAAAAAATTCTTGACAGAGATCATTTTGGGTTAGAAGATGTTAAGAAAAGAATGATAGAACATTTGGCAGTTTTGAAATTGCGAAATGATATGAAATCCCCAATTATTTGTTTGACAGGACCTCCGGGAGTTGGAAAAACTTCGATAGGAAGATCAATTGCCGAAGCATTGGGTAGAAAATATGTCAGAATTTCATTGGGAGGTTTACGTGATGAAGCAGAGATTCGCGGACATAGAAAAACCTATATTGGTGCGATGCCGGGTAGAATAATTCAAAGTTTGAAAAAAGCGGGAACATCAAATCCTGTTTTTGTTTTGGATGAAATTGACAAATTGTCAAACGGCAGTCACGGAGATCCGTCTTCTGCTTTACTAGAAGTATTAGATCCGGAACAAAACAATTCGTTTTATGATAATTTCTTAGAAATGGGTTATGATTTGTCAAAAGTCATGTTTATTGCCACTTCTAATAATATGGCTACTATTCAACCTGCTTTGAAAGACAGGATGGAAATCATCAATATGTCAGGTTATACTATTGAAGAAAAAGTAGAAATAGCGCGTCAGCATTTATTTCCAAGACAATTGAAAGAACACGGTTTGACTTCTAAAGATTTGACTATTGGAAAAAAACAATTGGAAAAAATTGTAGAAGGTTATACCCGTGAATCTGGAGTTCGTGGTCTAGAAGCTAAAATTGCTCAAGTAATTCGTAATGCAGCAAAATCAGTTGCAATGGAAGAGGAATATAACAAGAAGGTTACGGATCAGGATATAATTAAATCATTGGGTGTTGCCAGATTAGAAAGAGACAAATACGAAAACAATGATGTTGCTGGAGTAGTAACAGGTTTAGCTTGGACTTCTGTTGGTGGTGATATTCTTTTCATTGAATCGTTACTTTCTCCTGGAAAAGGTGCAATGACTATTACTGGGAATTTAGGAACAGTGATGAAAGAATCGGCAACTATTGCATTGGAATATATTAAAGCCAATACCGAATTGCTAGGATTAAATTCAGAGATATTATCAAAATACAATATTCATTTGCATGTTCCGGAAGGAGCTACTCCAAAAGATGGGCCAAGTGCAGGAATTGCTATGTTGACTTCATTAGTTTCTCTTTTTACACAAAAGAGAGTGAAGAAAAACATGGCTATGACCGGAGAAATTACATTGAGAGGAAAAGTGTTGCCTGTAGGTGGAATAAAAGAAAAGATATTAGCTGCCAAAAGAGCAAACATCAAAGAAATTATTTTATGTCAGGATAATAAAAGCGATATTGATGAAATAAAACCGGAATATCTTGAAGGACTTACTTTTCATTATGTTAAGGAAATGAATGAAGTATTGAAATTTGCTTTGACGGATCAGAAAGTTAAAAACGCAAAAGTATTATAAATCCTATTTTTGTATAATTTGAATTCCAAGATCATTACTTAGTTTTTTAAGTTTTGAACTTGGAATTTTTATTTTAATTCTGTTTTAATCTAAAACTTACGCTTAAAAACAGGATTATATTTATTTTATAATTTTATCTTCGCATTTGCGTTTTACTTTACAGAAATAGCTCTTCAAGCATGCTCAAAAAACTTTTATTATTCTCTTTATTTTTAGTCTGTACTGTGTCTCACAGTCAGATAGGAGGGAAGTATATTTATCAGTTTTTAAATTTAGTTACCTCACCACGACAAGCGGCACTGGGAGGAAAAACGATTACCATTTATGACGATGATGTGAATCAGGTTAATTTTAATCCCGCAACATTGAATATAGAGATGGACAATCATTTGGCTTTGAATTATGGAAGCTACTATAAAGAAGTTACTTATGGGACTGCTTCTTACGCTTATACTTATGATCGGCATTTACAAACTTTTCAGGCCGGTGTGAATTATGTGAATTATGGGAATTTTGAGGGTTATGACGAAAACGGCCAACCTACATCTTCATTTACTGGAAGTGAAATTTCGCTGTCCCTTGGCTACGCCTATAATATCCCAAACACCACTATTCATTTAGGTGCTAATGCAAAATTAATATCTTCGACTTTAGAAAGTTATAATTCCCTTGGAGGAGCGATTGATATAGGTGCTCTTTTTATTGACGAAAGAAATGATGTGAATTGGGGTTTGGTAATCCGAAATATAGGGACACAATTTACTACTTATTCGGGTACCTCCGAAAAATTGCCATTAGAAATCATAGCGGGTGTTTCTCAGGAATTAGATAATGTGCCTATAAGATGGCATCTTAATTTAGAAAATTTGCAACAATGGAATCTTGCCTTTTCGAATCCTGTAAGAGCGCAATCTTCAATCGATGGAAGTTCAACTGAAGAAAAAGTTTCAGTTATAAATAATGCTTTGCGCCATGTAATTGTGGGAGTTGAGCTTTTTCCTAAAAAAGCATTTAATTTGCGTTTGGGATATAATTTTCGAAGAGCAGAAGAATTAAGGCTTGAAGAGCAACGTAATTTCTCCGGAGTTTCAGTTGGTTTCGGACTAAAAATGAATAAATTAAAATTTAATTATTCGTATTCCAGATATACACTAGCAGGAAATACGAGTTTGTTTGGATTAACTATTAACTTACAATAATATCATTTTGAATAAAAAAATTACTATCGCAATCGATGGATTCTCTTCAACTGGAAAAAGCACTTTAGCGAAACAACTAGCGAATCATTTAGGATATGTTTATGTAGATACCGGAGCGATGTATCGTGCAGTAACCTTTTTTGCAATGCAAAACGGATACATAAATGCTGACTTTTTTGACAAAGAATCACTAATTAATAGTTTACCATTCATAAAATTACAATTCAAATTCAATTTTGATTTGGGTTTTGCTGAAATGTATTTGAATGATGTTAATGTAGAAACGGAGATTAGAACAATAGAAGTTTCTAGTTTTGTCAGCAAAGTAGCTGAAGTTTCTGAAGTTCGTGCCAAATTAGTGGAGCAACAAAAGGAAATGGGTAAAGATAAAGGTATCGTTATGGACGGCAGGGATATCGGGACTGTTGTTTTTCCAGACGCTGAACTAAAAATCTTTATGACAGCAAGCGCAACTACAAGAGCACAACGACGTTTTGATGAATTGCAGCAAAAAGGAGATGATGTGAGTTACGAAGCAGTTTTAAAAAATGTAGAAGAGCGTGATTATATTGATACTCATAGAGTTGACTCTCCGCTAGTAAAAGCGCATGATGCCATAGAAATTGATAATTCTTATCTAAACCGCGAAGAACAATTTCAAGTTGTTTTAGATTTAGTAAATGATAATACTAAAACGTTATAATTTTTTGGAAATCTCTTTTTTAATACTAGATTTACGTCCTGTTAATTTTTAAAAATAAAAATACAACTCATCTTATGGGAATTAAAAATAGATTGGTTTTAATGAACTTTCTTCAGTTTTTTATTTGGGGATCGTGGTTGCTTACTATTGGTGCGTATTGGTTTAATAACAAACATTGGTCTGGAACTGAGTTTGGAATTATATTTTCGACAATGGGAATTTCTTCGGTTTTTATGCCCGCGTTGACAGGAATTATTTCGGACCGATTTATAAATGCTGAAAAATTATATGGTTTGCTACATTTTTTTGGTGCAATAGCGTTGTTTTATTTGCCGCAGGTAGATAACCCGACCACTTTTTTCTGGGTTATGTTAGTGAATATGTTTTTCTATATGCCAACAATTTCCCTGTCGATTACTGTTGCTTACAATGCTTTAATTGCAAAAGATATGGATGTGGTAAAAGTTTATCCACCTATTAGAATATGGGGAACCATAGGTTTTATTGTTGCACTTTGGGTAGTTAGTTTGACACATAATGAAACTTCGGCAAATCAGTTTTACATTGCAGGAATCGTTTCCATAGTATTAGGAATTTATGCATTTACACTTCCTAAATGTCCTCCAATGTGTAAAGGAGAAAAAGGTGCTTCTTTTACACAAGCTTTGGGATTGAATGCTTTTGAATTGTTTAAACAACAGAAGTTTGCGATTTTCTTTATCTTCTCTATGTTGTTAGGAGCTGCTTTGCAATTGACTAATGCATATGGAGATACCTACATTCATGATTTTGGTACTATTGATGCTTATAAAGATACAATTGCTGTTAAATATCCTGCAATAATCATGTCAATTTCTCAGGTTTCAGAGACCTTATTTATATTGGCAATTCCATTTTTTCTTAGAAAATTTGGTATTAAATATGTGATGCTTTTTAGTATGTTGGCTTGGGTATTGCGTTTTGGATTGTTTGCTTTTGGGAATCCATCAGATGGTCTTTGGATGATTATTATGTCTTGTATTGTTTACGGAATGGCATTTGACTTTTTTAATATATCAGGTTCTTTATTTGTGGAAACACAAACGGATTCAAAAATCAGAGGGAGTGCTCAAGGTATGTTTATGATGATGGTGAACGGTTTTGGCGCCTTGATTGGAAGTTTTGCGAGTGGTTATATTATTCAAAAATACTTTACTATGGCTGATGGAAGTAAAGACTGGTTTCATATCTGGATCACTTTTGCAGCGTATGCTTTAGTTCTTGCCATAATTTTTCCTTTTGTTTTTAAAGATAAATTTGGACCAAAAGTTTTAGGAGAAATTAAGCATTAAAATATCTTTTTCTTATAAATTTAACCCGATAGCTTTAAGAGTTATCGGGTTTTTTTATGCTGAAAAATCACTATGAAACCTAGCTAGCCCCGATAGAGCCGATATCCTCGTAGTCCCGATCCCGAAGCTTCGGGACGGGACGAAGAGATAAAGGCGAGAGCGGGAATTTTGGCTCCAAAAATGCCCCAATAATTCGCTTCGAATAGTTAAAAGAAGGAATGCTGATTATCAGTTAATTATCTTTTGGCTTGTTGTTTATTATCTGCACGTAAATATTTTGCAGTTTAAGATAAATGTGTTACTTTTGCAGTCCTTTTGGTGAATAAGAGTTTCCTTTAGGGTTCAACTAATTATACAAACAACTTCTGTTGTTTTCTAGCACATTAAGAAACTCGAGAGAATACAGAATACAAATTTTTAATCAGCATGTCTGAACAAGTAAAATCACAAGAAGAGTTTTTAGCAAATTTTAACTGGCACAATTTCGAAGAAGGTATTGATGCTGTTGATGAGAAAAACTTATTAGAATTCGAAGAACTAGTTTCAAAAACATTTATCGCTACAGATCAAGAAGAAGTGGTTGATGGTACAGTTGTAAGAATTACAGATAGAGACGTTATCGTTGATATCAACGCAAAATCGGAAGGTGTTATTTCATTGAACGAATTCCGTTACAACCCAGCATTAAAAGTAGGTGATACTGTTGAAGTATTAATTGACATCCGTGAGGACAAAACTGGTCAATTAGTGTTATCTCACAGAAAAGCACGTACTATCAAATCATGGGATAGAGTTATTTCGGCTAACGAAACAGGAGAAATTGTTAATGGTTTTGTAAAATGCAGAACTAAAGGTGGTATGATCGTTGATGTTTTCGGAATTGAAGCTTTCTTACCAGGATCTCAAATTGATGTTAAACCAATTAGAGACTACGATGTATATGTAAACAAAATGATGGAATTCAAAGTGGTAAAAATTAACCACGAATTCAAAAATGTTGTTGTTTCTCATAAAGCGCTTATTGAAGCGGATATCGAAATCCAGAAAAAAGAAATCATCGGTCAATTGCAAAAAGGACAAGTATTAGAAGGTGTTGTTAAAAACATTACTTCTTATGGTGTCTTTATTGACTTAGGTGGAGTTGATGGATTGATTCACATTACTGACCTTTCTTGGTCAAGAATCAACCACCCATCTGAAGTTCTTGAATTAGATCAAAAATTAAACGTTGTAATCCTTGATTTCGATGACGAAAAAACAAGAATACAATTAGGATTGAAACAATTAAACGCTCACCCTTGGGATGCTCTAGATGCTAAATTAGCAATTGGAGACAAAGTAAAAGGTAAAGTAGTTGTAATCGCTGATTACGGTGCTTTCATCGAAGTTGCTGAAGGTGTTGAAGGTTTAATCCACGTTTCTGAAATGTCTTGGTCTACTCATTTACGTTCTGCTCAAGATTTCGTAAAAGTAGGTGATGTTGTTGAAGCAGTTATCTTAACATTAGACAGAGATGACCGTAAAATGTCATTAGGTATCAAACAATTGTCTCAAGATCCTTGGACTGATATCACTTCTAAATACCCAGTAGGTTCTAAACATACAGGTATCGTTAGAAACTTTACAAACTTTGGAATTTTCGTAGAATTAGAAGAAGGAATTGATGGATTAATTTACATCTCTGACTTATCTTGGACTAAGAAAATCAAACACCCATCTGAATTTGTAAATGTTGGTGAAAAACTTGATGTAGTAGTATTAGAATTAGATGTTGAAGGACGTAAATTATCTTTAGGTCACAAACAAACTACTGCTAATCCTTGGGATCAATATGAAGATTCTTTCGCAGTTGGAACTATCCACACAGGTGAAATTTCTGAAATCGTTGACAAAGGAGCTACTGTAGAATTTGGAGATGATATCGTTGCTTTCATTCCTACTCGTCACCTTGAAAAAGAAGATGGTAAGAAATTGAAAAAAGGTGAATCAGCTGATTTCAAAGTAATTGAATTCAATAAAGAATTCAAAAGAGTAGTTGCATCTCACACTGCTATCTTCCGTGAAGAAGAAGAGAAAAATGTGAAAACAGCTACTGAAAACACTTCATCAGCTTCAACATCTACTAATGCAGCAGCTGCAACTTTAGGTGATAACAATGATGTATTAGCAGCATTGAAAGCTAAAATGGAAAAGTCAGAGAAAAAATAATTTCTTGATACTTTTTGAATATAGAAAGTCCCGCAATTTGCGGGACTTTTTTTGTTTAAAGATTTTTTTTTGGAGCTATTTCCTGCTATTCACTATATCTTTTCCTGGCTAAAGAAGCCAGAAAAAGGATGCCGTTACTATCAGGGCTAAGGCATAAGTTTTAAAAGAACTATTTTGCTTCATCAGGAGTAAACTCATTAACAATAGCATATGTTTGAATATTTTCAATTTCCATTTCATCCGAAATGTCAACTAAATTATTATAATTGCATTTACTTAGTTTTATAATTACAATGACTCCTTTGTACAGTCTTCCTTATTTGGCAGAATACTCTAGAGTGGTCCTTTTTCATTTATATAATTTCTAACTATTATTTTATTCGTTTTTCCATTCCTGAAAATCAGGTTCTACATAAAGCCACTTTACTTCGGGTCTTACACTTCTAAGTTCTTTTTCAAAATGATTAATCAATTTGCTTATGGATTCAGTGTTGAGATCTGGACTGTATTTTATTTTTACACATACTAAAACTTCTCCAGGACCTTGTTGAATGGTTCTGCAATTTATAACTTGAGTAATATTTGGTTCTTTTTCTATTATGGCTTCAATAGTTTCTACTATAATTGAATCTGCACTTTCACCTATTAGTAGTGATTTTACTTCAATAGCAAGAAAAATGGCAACTAAAATCAGTACGACTCCAATGGCCAAAGAACCCATTGCATCATACCGGCTATCTCCGGTAAAATACGAAACTAGCAAAGCAATTATTGCAATAACTAATCCGAGAACAGCCGCAGAATTTTCTCCAAAAATAACGATCAAATCGCTATCTTTCGTAGTTCGTAAATAACTGAAAAAACTGTTTTGTCCTTTTCTCTTGTTGAGTTCTACAACATTTGAGTACGTAGCATAACCTTCTAAAGCAATAGCAAATAATAAAACTCCAATTCCCCATGCGATTTCGTGAACAGGTTCAGGGTTATTGTATTTATGAACACCTTCATATATAGAAAACATTCCTCCAATAGAAAATAGGAGCATAGCCACCATAAAAGACCAAAAGTAGACAGACATTCCGTAACCAAAAGGATGTTTTTCATCCGCTCGTCTGCTGGATTGTTTGACGCCAAATAACAATAAGACCTGATTAGCGCAATCAGCAGAGGAGTGGATAGTTTCAGCCAGCATAGCACCGGAACCGGTCATGAATGCGGCAAATCCTTTAGAAATTACAATCACCACATTAACAATGAGGCTTTGAATTATATGATGCGAACCATTGTCTGCTTTGGTTTTCTCTTTCGAATTTTGATCCATTTTGTATTTAAATTTAAAATATAAAAATAGGGATATATTGACTAAGTAGATAATAGATTACTATAAAAGAATGGATTTGTGAGAAGTAATTTTAACATTTTTATTTAGTTGTAAATCAGTCGTTTACTAAAAATATTATTTTTTTTAAAACCAAAAGGAAACTAACAGCGTAAATGCTTTTATATAACTTTAATAATAGATTTTATGAAAACTAGAAAATTTTTATCGATTGCATTATTTGCATTAGTATTTGGAGCAACTTCTTTCGCTCAAAAAAGTGTTATGGTTGGTGGAGCTGCTATGTACCCAACTAAAAATATTGTTGAAAACGCTGTAAATTCAAAAGACCATACTACATTAGTTGCTGCAGTAAAAGCAGCAGGTTTAGTAGAAACTTTGCAAAGTAAAGGGCCATTCACTGTTTTTGCCCCAACAAACGCAGCGTTTAATAAGTTACCAAAAGGAACGGTAGAAACTCTATTGAAACCTGAAAATAAAAAAATGTTGCAAACTATACTTACCTATCACGTTGTTGCAGGGAAAATGAATGCTTCAGCTATTGCTAAAGCAATCAAAATGGGAAAGGGAAAAGCAATGCTGAAAACAGTTAGCGGTGGAACTTTGACTGCTTGGATGAAAGGAAAAAAATTATATATTACTGACGAAAATGGTAATTCTGCTAAAGTTACAATTGCAGATGTAAACCAATCTAACGGCGTTATTCACGTTGTTGATGCAGTAGTATTACCAAAACAATAAATTATTTGATTTAAGGTTGAGAATTGTTTATTGAAAAGGCTCTGCAATTTTGCAGGGCTTTTTATTTGTATAAAAATGTCTAGCCCTGAAGTAGCAATACACTAAAAATCATGGTAACGAGACTAAGTTGAAATTGAATCTTTAGAGAACGTTATAACAGCGTTCTATTTTGTCAATTTTACTACCAAATAGCGAGAATTTATTAATTTGTTTTTGGATATAATTATTAGTATATTTTCATCGTTTAGTGAGTAAATAGTTTAAATTTGACTAAAATTTAAGAAATTTTTATGATTTTAAAAATACTCTTCCCCTCAAAAGCTACCTTTTCAAATTATATCATTATTCTTTTGTTATTTTTTTCTGTAACAAATATTTCAGCGCAATGCGCAGGAAGTAATAATAGCATAACCATTTGTAATATTACGGATCCCAGTAGTAAATCTGTTGATCTTTTTAGTCTTTTAGGGTCTTATACGTCTGGCGGTGTTTGGAAAGATAATTTTTTTTCAGGAGGATTAAACCTTACAACGGGAATTTTAAATGCACAAATAATTAATAATAGTGGTTCTTATACATATACTTATACCGTTGATAATGGCATGGGTTGCAAAGATTCGGCCACAATAACCGTTATTATTGGTGGCTATTCCGGAATATCAAGTCCTAATGTTTCGGCTTGTAGTGATGACTTAAATTTTAATTTATTTCAAGGGTTTAATGGGAATTTTTTAAGCCCACAGTCTAATGGAACTTGGTCAGATAATGATGGAACAGGGGCATTAACGGATAATTTCCTTAATGCAAATAAGGCAGGGCTCGGTACACATTCGTTTACTTATACTATGCCCGCTATTGGAACCTGTCCAGAACAATCTTCTACTGTCAATGTAACCGTTTTTAGAGCACCAAATCCAGGAATTGGTGATGTTTTATTACTATGCGATTCTGATTACTTGTCTTTTAATACTAATTTAAACTTAAATTCGATATTAACAGGAGAAGATGCAAATGGTAAATGGACTGAGGTTTCTGGCACAGCAGAATTGTCAAGCTCTTTTGATTCTACAATTGATGTTCGTCATATCTATACTACTTTAGGTACTGGAGCGTATAACTTCATTTATTCTGTTATGCCTTCAAATCCCATTTGCGATATAAAAACATCGGCCGTAACAATCATAATAGAAAAACAGCTTGATTTAACTGGGGCTACATTAGTAGTAAATTCTGATATATGTGAAAACGAAGTTGCTACAGCAACTTATAATGCGGTTTTAAATCAAGGAATTCAAAAAATTCCAAATGGAAGTTATTTTGTAACCTATACTATTTCAGAAGTTGTAGAACCAATTACCATTATTGCGAATTTCAATAATGGAGCTTTGATCTTTGGTATTAATCGACTTTATTTTCCACAAATTGGCAATTATACAGTTCGTATAATGGATCTTGCCAGGGTAGGCAGTTTAGGAGCATGCAAAAGTATAATAGGTTCAATTTCTGATGTTTTAAATGTATTTCCATTACCAAAAATCAATAATGCTACCTTGACGATTGACCCAATTTGCAAAGGCAATGATGCTACTGTGAAAATCTCAGGGGACACAAATTTAACCGAGGGGAATTACAGTATTGTTTATAATCTATTAGACAGTAATATAGCCGTTGCGCAGCAAGCTTTTTTTAAAGTTGCAACGGGAACCGGAGCTTTTGTTATTCCTTCAAGTTTAATTCCTGTTGTTGGCAACATCACGATTTCAATTACAAATATCACGAATCTCTCTACAGGCTGTACAAATGTTGTAAATATAACTAAAGAGTTTGGTGTTAAACCTTCGCCAGATTTTACAAATCTTAAGTTAGATATAAAAGATGTTTGTCAAAATCAGCCCGTTGTTGTTTCGTTAAGTGGATTAGGGATTTTAACTAATATTACCATAAATTATAATTTAACTGGAGTAAATACTACAACAAACCAAACGGTCATAGTACCAGTAAGCGCCGGAAATGCAAGTTTTATAATCCCTGCGGGTTCTTTAAAAAATCCCGGGAATACTTCTCTGATAATTAATGATATTATTGATAATGTAGGTGGATGCGGATCAAAAATAATGAATGGAACAAAGAGTTTTATAATTAATTCCGTTCCTAATACTCCTCTAACTAAGGACGAGATATTTTGTAAAAATGATAAAAAAACAATTGCAAATTTGACTCCTAGCGGAACACAGTACCAATGGTTCAATTCAGCAACAAGTACAACTACTTTGAATATTGGTACTCTTTTAGTTTCGGGAAATTATTACGTTAAGGAGGTCAATTCAGCCACTGGCTGTGAATCTGGCAGAGTGTCAGCAGTGGTTTTGGTTAACGAGGTTACAGCTCCTGCATTAAACCATGAGGGAGATAAATTTTGTGGTTTAGATAATCCTACTTTACAAAGTTTGACAAATAATACTGTTACAAACGGGGATTTATTATGGTTTGATGCAGCGATAAATGGGAAAGAATTAAATTCGACGCAATTACTTGTTGATGGTACTACCTATTATGGTTTTGAATTTTCAAATAGTACAAATTGTTATTCTGACCCATTAGCAGTAACTGTATCACTTGCAAATTGTAATGTGACTCCAGATTTTTTTATTCCGGACGGGTTTTCGCCAAATGGAGATGCGGTAAATGATACTTTCAGAATTCCTAATATTGAGTTTATTTATCCAGATTATTCTCTGGAAATCTACAATAGATATGGTAGTTTAATGTTTACGGCTAATAAAAATAAAGCCGAATGGGATGGGAAAAATTCAGATTCAAATATGAATTTAGATGGGATTGCTCCTAATGGTATCTATTTTTATATCATCAATTTTAATAAAGGGAACAAATCTCCCAAACAAGGACGACTTTATTTGAATAGATAAGTGTTCCTCTTTATATTAAACTAAATCTCAAATGAAAAAAAGAATACTAATTATAATTTTTTTATTTTTTATAATAAGGGTCTCTGCTCAGCAAGATGCAGAATATACACAATACATGTATAATATGAATGTGTTGAACCCAGCTTATGCAACGGGGATGCAATCGATGCTGGATATAGGTACAGTATACAGAACACAATGGGTTGGCGCGGTTGGCGCGCCAAAGACATTATCCGTTTTTGCTCACATGCCCGTAAACAAAAAAATAGAAATTGGTTTTTCTTTGATTTCTGATGATATTGGAGATGGGGCAAAAAAAGAAAATAACTTCTACGTTGATTTTGCTTATGTACTTCAACTGAACGATTCGCAACGGCTTTCTTTGGGATTGAAAGCTGGTGCAACATCGATACAAACTAATTTTAATGGTTTTAAGTTTGAAAGTTCATCCCCGGATTTTGCCTTTGAAAATGTAAATATTTTAAAACCTAATATTGGAATTGGTGCCTATTATTTTAATGATGTTTATTACGTTGGATTATCTGCGCCCAATCTTCTCAATTCAAAACATATTGAAGAACGTTCTGGAATTAGCAATTATGGTTCAGAAAATGTCCATGTTTTTTTTACAGGGGGATACGTATTTACCTTGTCTGATTCATTCAAATTGAAACCAGCTTTCATGTCAAAATTTGTACAAGGAGCACCGATAGCTGTAGATGTTTCTGCTAATGTTTTGTATAACGACAAATTTGAACTTGGCGCGGCTTATAGAGTGGGAGATGCAATTAGCGCTTTGATGAATGTAAAAGTAACTCCAAGTGTCAGAGTAGGATATGCTTATGATTATACCATTTCAAATTTGGGGCAGTTCAATTCTGGAACGCATGAAATTTTTGTTCTATTTAATTTAGATTTGTTAGGCAAAGGCTATGATAAATCACCAAGATTCTTCTAAAAAAATAAATATGAAAAGAATATTTCTAATTATAATTGTATTTTCAGTACAACTAATAAATGCACAAACACAGGATTTGCAAAGAGCGAATCGCTTTTTTGAAAGAACTTTTTATAGCGAAGCCATCCCTTTGTATGAAAGTAGTATTAAAACAAATCGTTCTATTGATGTCGTAAAAAATTTAGCAGATTGCTATTACTATACAGATGATTATGAAAATGCCCAAAGACAATACCGCTTTCTAATGTCCAGATTCAAAACAGGGCTTGAGGAAGAATATTATTTCAGGTATTCTCAAACACTGAAAGCGACAGGAGATTATGAAGGATCTAAGGCAATTATCCGTGAATATCTGATTAACACAAATAACAAAGAATCCTTAAACAATTTTGAAAAAGAGAACAAGGATCTAGAAAATATAACCGCTATAGGAAATAGATTTGAAATTAAAAATTTAGCTTTAAATACGGTAAATTCCGAATTTGGAGCTGTGAAACAAGGGCAGAATCTAATTTTTTCAGGCATTAAAAAGAAAGAAGGTTTATTTGATAAGACATACAAATGGAATAATGAACTTTATCTGGATTTACTGACAGTAAGTTTAGAAAAAAGTAATTCAAAAGATTCAATGGTGAATTATTTCTCGGATGAATTAAATACATCGATGCACGAGGCGAATGCTGTTTTTACAAAAGATGGCAAAACGGTTTATTTTACCAGAAATAATTATAAAAAGGGCAAAAGAGCAAAAAATAGCAATAAAATCTCCAACTTACAGATCTTTAAAGCGCAGTTAAATAATGGTAAATGGTCCGCTGTAGAGTCGCTTCCTTTCAATAGCGATGATTATTCTACAGAACATCCTGCTTTGAGCAATGACGAAAAAACATTGTATTTTGCTTCAGATATGCCTGGTACTTTAGGCTCATTTGATATTTTTAGTGTTTCAATAAATGGCGTTGATTATGGAACTCCAAAAAATTTAGGTAATAAAATAAATACGCCTAAAAAAGAACAATTCCCTTTTGTATCAAAAGACAATAAGTTGTACTTTTCTTCCAATGGGCATTCAGGATATGGTTCTTTGGATGTTTTCGTATCTGAAATAGATAATAATAGCTTTTCAAAACCATTAAATATTGGACTTCCAGTGAATTCAGGTTTCGATGATTTTTCATTTACTATTGATTCAGAATCAAGAGATGGGTATTTCTCGTCCAACAGACCAGGAGGAAAAGGGAATGATGATATTTATGAGTTAAAAGAAACGAAACCTTTAGTAATAGAGGATTGTGCGCAATTAATCGCTGGAATAATTACAGATGTAGATACAAAGGTGCCATTAGAAAACGCTTTGGTAAGTTTACAGAATTTTGATAAAGTTGAAATCCAAAAAGTTTTAACTGCTCAAGACGGAAAATTCAGCTTTGCCGTTGGTTGTGAAACGGGTTATTCAGTTTTGGCCTCCAAAGAGGATTACACAAAAGATTCAAGATCATTCAAACTCAACAAAGAAAGAAATAAAATCAGTGACGGTTCCATGTCTTTAAAGTCTGCTTTGATGATTAAAAAAGAAGAGGAAATAGCAATTCAGAAAAAGAAAAATGAGGAAATTGCCTTAATTGAAAAAGGTAAAACAGACAAGCAAACTGCTGCTCAAAAAGAAATTGAAATTGCCCAAATTAAGAAAAAAGAAAAAATAGATAATATTATCGCTGCGGAAAAAGATGTGATAAAAGATAAAGACCGTTTAATTATCAAAACTGATCCTATATATTTCGATTATGATTTATGGTATATTCGTAAAGAATCAAAACCAATTCTAAATCGAGTTATTGAAATAATGAAAAAATATCCATTTATGGTTGTCGAAATTGGCTCTCATACTGATAATAGGGGAAATGATAATTACAATAGGAATCTTTCCACACATAGGGCTGAATCAACAAGAGCGTATTTCATAAATCAGGGAATAGTTGAAAAAAGAATCATTGCAAAAGGATATGGAGAAACTGTCCAAATCATAAAATGTGAGCCAAGTCAATCTTGTACCGAAGAACAACATGAATTGAACAGACGAAGTGAATTTGTAATTAAAAATTTATAGTTCGGATAAATGCTAAAATCCAAATTTTGTTTGTCATCGTTATTGCAAATAAAAACGCCCAATTCTGAATTAGAATTGGGCGTTTTACATTTTATAAAAACTTTTTTATCTGAGGCTTGCTCCAAGCTCGGTTTCAAAATTATTTTGCAATTTGCTCATGATTTTATCAATTTGAGCATCGGTCAATGTTTTTGAATGATCTTGAATGGTAAAGCTCAAAGCATATGATTTTTTCCCTTCAGGAAGATTTTGTCCTTCATATACATCAAACAAATTAATATCTTTTAATAGTGTTTTCTCCGTTTGTCTTGCAACGGAATAAATACTGTCATACGTTACGTTTTGATCAATCAATAAAGCTAAATCTCTGCGAACTTCAGGATATTTAGGAATCTCAGTATATTTTATTTTAGTAGAAATTAATTTTAAAATCAAAGCCCAGTTAAAATCGGCAAAAAATACTTCTTGTTTTATTCCAAAATTTTTCAAAATTGATTTTTTCACAACACCCAATTCCACTATTATTTCTTGGCCAAAGCCAATAGCAATTCCTTCAGAAAACACATCCGAAGTTACCGGTAGATTTTGTGTTTTTTGAATACCTAATCTTGAAAGTATCGCATTTGCATAACCTTTAAACAAAAAGAAATCAGAAGGTTTTTGAGCGTTGGTCCAGCTTTCCTGATTTCTGTTTCCAGAAAGGAATAAAGTCAGATGTTTACGTTCTTCATAACCTGATGGAAGATTATGGTACGTTTTTCCAAATTCAAATAATTTTAAATCGGCATTTTTACGATTGATATTATAAGAGATTGCTTCTAATCCTGAGAATAATAAAGATTGACGCATTGTTGCTAAATCATTGCTCAAAGGATTAAGCATTGTTACATTATGCGCTGCATTCAATACTTCAGAAAGTTCAACATAAGATGCTGTCGTCAATGAATTAGCCATCATTTCATTGAATCCTTGCGAATTTAATTGAGTGGCAATCGTATTTTGTATTTTATAATCTTCGTTTCTTGGAGAATTAGAAACCGTAGCATTTAGTTTTTTAGAAAAATTAATATTGTTATACCCATATACTCTAAGGATTTCTTCAATAACATCAATTTCTCTTTGTACATCAACACGGTAAGCAGGAATTGTTAATCCTAATCCGGCATCCGAAACGCTGTTTACTTTTATATCTAATGAAACCAATATTTTCTTAATGTTATCTTTAGGCAATTCCTGACCTATAATTTTAGCCACTTTGCTAAAATTTAAAAATACAGAGGAGTCTTCAATTTTCTTTGGATAGAAATTAACTACATCGGATGTTATTTCGCCACCAGCTACTTCTTGTATTAATAACGCCGCACGTTTTAACGCATATTCAGTAATAGTTGGGTCAATACCTCTTTCAAATCTAAAAGAAGCATCGGTGTTTAACTGATGTCTTTTTGCAGTTTTACGGATACTTACAGGATTGAAGTAAGCACTTTCTAAGAAAACAGAATTTGTGTTTTCAGAAACTCCTGATTTTTTTCCTCCAAAAACGCCTGCAATACATAAAGGTCCTTTCTCATCACAAATCATTAAATCTTCCTCGTGAAGGGTTCTTTCGACGTCATCAAGTGTAACAAATTTTGTTCCTGCAGGAAGAGTTTGAACGATTATTTTTCCGTTAATTTTTGAAGCGTCAAAAGCGTGTAAAGGCTGACCTAATTCATGTAAAACATAATTAGTTACATCAATAATATTATTTTTTGGATTTAATCCAATCGCTTTTAAACGGTTTTGTAACCATTCTGGTGAAGGTTTTACAGTTATTCCTGAAATAGTCACACCACAATATCTCGGTGCTAGTTTAGATTCTTTTACATCAACATCGATTTTTAAAGTTCTTTTGTCAACTCTAAAATTACTTACTGATGGTGTAATCAATTCTACATTCACGCCACTTTGTAACATTCCGGCTCTTAAATCTCTGGCTGTTCCAAGATGGCTCATGGCATCAGCACGATTAGGCGTTAATCCAATTTCGAATACTTCGTCATTTTCAATTTTGAAAACTGTTGCAGCTGGAGTTCCAGCCACTAAAGCGTCATCTAATATCATGATTCCATCATGGCTTTCGCCAAGTCCTAATTCATCTTCAGCGCAAATCATACCGTGACTTTCCTGTCCGCGAATTTTTCCTTTTTTAATCGAAAAAGCAACACCTTCTTTATCATATAATGTTGTCCCGATAGTAGCAACTGGTACTTTTTGTCCCGCAGCAACATTACTGGCACCACATACAATTTGAACAGGGACTCCATCGCCTAAATCAACCGTTGTTATTTTTAGTCTATCAGCGTCTGGATGCTGTAGGCAGGTAAGTACATGTCCTACAACAATACCTTCTAATCCGCCTTTCACCGATTGGTATTTATCAACAATTTCTACTTCCAGACCTAAATCTGTTAGCAATGCTGCTGTTTCTTCGGATTTCCAGTCTATTTTAATGAATTGTTTTAACCAGTTGTAAGATATTTTCATCTGTCAATTTTAATAAGGTTGCAAATATAAGGATTGCAGGTTGGAGAAAGAAACAATTTTTTTGGTTTTTTATAACTGATTTGTCACATTTTGGTAGTATTAAAAATAGCGATTTAACACTATTAAACATAAATAGATACGAATAAAATAATAAAATAACGTTAAAAAAACACATATGAAAATTAAATGCTACTAGTTGAACGAATTGTGCTATTCTAATGCTAAAGAGGAAGGTATATTTGATAAAATATAAATCGATAACAATATGGATAACGTAGTAAAAAGACCTGAATTTAAGGCAACATATGATAATTATATAGGAGGAAATTTCGTTGCACCAATCGGCGGACAGTATTTTGATGTGGTTTCTCCAATTGATGGAAAAGTATTTACAAGAGCTGCACATTCAACTAAAGTAGATATAGATCTGGCGGTTGACAAAGCGCATGAAGCTTTTCAAACATGGGGAAAAACATCCGTTACGGAACGCAGTAATTTATTGAATAAAATTGCACAGGTTATGGAAGATAACCTAGAATATCTAGCGACCGTTGAAACTATCGATAACGGAAAAGCGATTCGGGAAACTTTAGCTGCCGATATGCCATTAGCAATTGATCATTTTAGATATTTTGCTGGTGTAATTCGAGCCGAGGAAAGTTCGATTGCTGAACTTGATTCTCAAACCGTTTCTATTGCTTTAAGCGAACCTTTGGGGGTAATTGCCCAAATTATTCCTTGGAATTTCCCAATTTTAATGGCCGTTTGGAAATTAGCTCCGGCCTTGGCTGCAGGAAATACAGTCGTTTTGAAACCTGCAGAAAGTACGCCCATTTCTATTCTAGTTTTAATGGAATTAATAGGTGACATTCTTCCTCCCGGAGTTATAAATATAGTTAATGGTTTTGGCGCTGAACTTGGAAGAGCTTTGGTTACTAACAAAAAAGTGTCGAAAGCAGCATTTACAGGATCTACACCTACAGGTCGTTTAGTAATGCAATATGCTACTGAAAATATCATCCCCGTAACACTGGAATTGGGAGGGAAATCACCAAATATCTTTATGAAATCCGTAGGAGATGCTGATGACGATTTCTTTGACAAAGCTATTGAAGGAGCAGTAATGTTTGCCTTAAATCAAGGTGAAATTTGTACCTGTCCGTCTAGATTATTGGTTCATGAAGACATCTACGAAAAATTCATTGCCAGAGTAATCGAAAGAACAGCGGCAATCAAAATGGGAAATCCATTGGACAGAACAACTATGATGGGAGCGCAGACTTCATTAGTTCAAAAAGAAAAAATCCTTAGTTATATTAAATTAGGAAAAGAAGAAAATGCCGAAGTATTAATTGGTGGTGAAGAAAACCATATGGAAGGTGATCTTGCGGGTGGTTACTATATTAAACCAACGCTTTTCAAAGGAAATAATAAAATGCGTATTTTTCAAGAAGAAATCTTCGGGCCGGTTTTAGCGGTTACCACTTTTAAAACAACGGAAGAAGCAATTGCAATTGCAAATGATTCGATGTACGGTTTAGGCGCTGGAGTATGGACACGCGATGCGCATGAAATTTATCAGGTTCCAAGAGCCATTCAATCGGGCCGTGTTTGGATTAATCAATACCATTCTTATCCTGCAGGTGCTCCTTTTGGAGGATACAAACAATCAGGAATTGGTCGTGAAAATCACAAAATGATGCTTGGACATTACCGTCAAACAAAAAATATGTTGATTTCTTATGATAAAAAGAAATTAGGTTTCTTTTAGTAGTTACAGATTATTGGTTAATCTTAAACCTGACAGATTGTATAATTTGTCAGGTTTTATTTTAAATTTAAAAAAATGACAAAAAGAGTCGATGCCACAGAAAAAGCAGTAGAATTAATCAAAATTTTACAAGAAAAACATGGAGATTTAATGTTTTACCAAGCCGGAGGATGTTGTGAAGGAACACAGCCACAATGTTTTGAGAAAGGTGGGTTCTACCAAAGATTGGGTGATGTTTGTATTGGTTCTATAGAAAACACAGAATTTTGGGTTGACAAAGATTTGTTCGAATATTGGAAACATGCTCATTTTACTTTGGATGTAATTGATGCCTTTGGCGTTGGAGGTTTTTCATTGGAAACACCATTGAAAAAAACATTCCGAATTGAATACCGAATTTTTACTCCAGAAGAAGAGCAATCACTCGAACCTTTAAAATATATTGAATAATCTAATTTACATAGAGTAACTGATATTGTTTTGGAGTAATCCCTTCGTATTTTTTAAACAAACGAATAAAGTAATTACTGTCTTCAAATCCAGATAAATAGCAAACTTCATTGATTTGTATGGTTGGGTTTTTCAATAATTGTTTAGCGCATCTTATCTTTTCGCTTATTACAAATTCTATCGGGCTCATGCCTAATTCTCTTTTGAAAAGTCGGTAGAAAGAAGCAGTACTCATACATGCTTTTTCACTCAAATTTTTCATACTGATATTTTCTTTTAAATTCAATCGGATGAATTCGACCACTTGCGTGATAGGATTTTTTGGATCCGTAAATAAACCGTCATCAATTGCTTTAGCAGTTTGCGTCTGAATAATCCGAATCAATAATTCCTGCAAAGTCAAATCGGCCAAAGCATCTTTGGTAATAGAAGTACTCATACATTCTTTTATCAATTTGTTTATGGTTGTAGCCAGTTCTACATTGTTGTAAAAAAAATAGTTTTGGTAATTCAATTGCCAAAATTGTGAATTTCCTTCTTTTGGATAGCGTTCGTTTAAAAACTGTAAAGTATCGGTAATTTTAGTTTGGTCTATCGCCAAGGCCAAGCACTGTGTAGGATTGGTTTTTGTAGCCTCAGGAAAATCGATTTTCATTTCAACATTAGATGGAATAACAACGGTTTCACCTGGTAAGTATTCAAATGAAGGATCGTCAAAAAGATGCATTACTTTTTTACCTCTTAACATGCTCGTCACTACCAAATCATTAAACTTTAATGGAACTAAAGCAGAAGATTCATAGGTTTCGAAAAGATTCAGTTCACAATGATTTAGAGAGTAAACAGTTCTATTTTCAACTAATGTTTTCAACGATTTCTCATTCGATAAATGCGGTGGATTTATAAAAGCGCGATTATTATTCATAGTTTCAAACTTAAAAAAAGTAAAGTTTAAATCTAATAAAAATAATTAGAATTAGGACATTCTTTAACAAATATTAAATTAACTCTTCTACGTGTTTTTTTATATTTGCAGCAATCTTTTTGGTAGGTAAATCATTTTCATCATTCCCAAAAGGATCTTCAATCTCCTCTGCAATTAATTCTAAACTAGCCAAGACATAAAAAATAAAGACTACAACAGGAGCCACATAATAACCTAAACTAAAAGAATAGCCAAATGGCAAAGTCATGACATAAAAGAAGATGAATTTTTTAAGAAAAGCGCTGTAAGAGTAGGGAATAGGAGTATTTTTAATCCTTTCGCAAGCGCCACAAATTTCCGTGAAAGATAGGACTTCGGCATTTAAAATTATTAATTGATCACCCGTAATTTTTTTGGAAACATATAAATCATTTATTTTTTGAAATATTATTTTTGCAACTTGATTGGGTCTGTGTTTGTGATGATCAATTTCTAAATCTACATCATCAAATAATTGTTTGCCTGTTTCCTCATCTTTTAAATGTTTGTTTAAAATGGATGCATAGCTTGGAATAATTTTTCTAAAATAAGTTCTGTCTTTCTCATCCGTTAAAATTACAGATAATTTGATGGCTAAATTACGGCTATTATTGACTAAACTTCCCCACATTTTTCGGCCTTCCCACCAACGATCATAGGCAGTGTTAGTTCTGAAAACGAGTAATAATGAAATCACAAACCCCAACATTCCATGCATAATGGTAATGTTTTTTACATAACTGTCATCAGCAAGTTGCCAATATTCAACTTCTAAATAACCGATAATTCCAGCATAAGCACCAATGGCAAGCATAATTGGAAACAAAGTTCGAAAAGTATCTGCTTTGTGAAAACGAAATATAAAAGTAAACCAGTCCTTAGTATTGTATGAAATCATTTTAGGCTAAAATTTTATACAAATTTAAATTAAAAACTAAGACTTCCGGCTAATTCTTTCAGTGCAATTTCAGATAATTTAGCTTGGAATTGGGCATTGCTATAACGCACTTTCGCATTGACATAATTCAATTGTGCCGTTCTGAATTCTAACGTAGTTATGGTTCCAATTCTAAATTTGTCTAAAGTAATAGTTAGATTTTGTTTGGCTATAGCCTCATTTTTTTCTTCTAAAGCAATCAATTCCAGATTCGTTAAATAGGTTTGATAGGAAGTCGCTAATTCCGAATTTAGAGCCAAACTTTGCTGATCAATTACCATCTTAGAATTCTCGATTTGAATTTTAGCAATTTTTTCATTTCGGTTTTGGGCAAATCCGTCAAATAAATTTAACGAAGCACTAAAACCATAATTCAGCCCCCTGGCAGATGATTGGGTGGTGAAACCTAGACTGGATTGGCTTTCAGCAAAATTATATCCGCTATTAACTTTAACCGTTGGATATCGGGTTGCTTTTATTTGTTTCAACTGCAATTCTGAGACTCTTTTATTAATAATTTGAGCTTCCAGTTGTGGATTTTGTTTTTCTGCCAATGCATTCAATTCCGGAAGCAATAATGTATTGTCTACGGTAATTGCATCAACAACACTGAAATTAGTTTTTGCATCTCTTGCAAGTATTTGATTCAATAGAATTTTAGTATTGACATACAATTCTTTTTGTCTCAACAGCGTAACTTTGTCCGTATTTAAATCTACTTGCGCGTTTAAAACTTCCAGTTTTGAGGCTTTTCCAATCGTAAATCGGTTTTGTGCCAAATTCAATCGTTGATTTGAAATTACTATTGTAGAATCTAAAGCGGATAATTGCTGTTGCTGTTGTACCAAATCAAAATAGGTAGCATTCACATCACTTATTTTTGTGATTATGGTCAGTTTCAATTGGGCTTCACCTAATTTTTGCAATTCTTTTAATTGGTCTAGTTTTGCAAACATTTTGAAACCATCAAAAATCGTCCAATCTAAACCAACTCCGTAATTAAGACTATTGTTTTTAGCATTGTCAAGTGTAGTTACCGTTCCGTCGGATCGCGTTTGCGAAATGTTTTGAATAGCATTATTATCTGTAATTGTAGCTGTAGCTTTTGGCAGCATTCCCGCATTTCCAGAACTTACGTTGGTTTTGTCTATCAATAGATTATTCGATGCAATTTTGATTTCATAATTATTTTCCAAAGCAATTTTTACCGCATCTTCAATGGTTAATATCTCTTGGGCATTTGTTTTTGCAACAAAAAAGAGTAGCAAAATCAAACTTCGAATCAGTATTTTAGTATTTATCATAATTATATATTTTTTCCATGGATTGACAAATTTTAGATAAAAAATCTGTTTAATCCATTTCATCCGTGTTCCATTCAATTCTTAGCTGAAATAGGTTACTTACTTTCCTTTTCGTATTCTTCAATATGATCAAATTCAGGATAATGCTTTCTTGCTTTAGACCACATTAAATACATAGCAGGAATTACAAATAAAGTTAAAACCAAGGAGAAAATTGTTCCTCCTACAATGACAACTCCCATTCCAATTCTACTCGTTGAAGCAGCACCAAGCGACATTGCAATTGGTAAAGCTCCTAATGAAATAGCTAAACTGGTCATTAAAATTGGTCTCAATCGAGCTTCTGAAGCTTCGAGTATTGCATCCATTTTAGATTTTCCTTGTTCGCGGAGCTGATTGGCAAATTCGACGATCAAAATTCCATTTTTCGTTACCAAACCAATGAGCATTACCGTTCCAATTTGGCTAAAAATATTCCAAGTCTGGTCAAATAACCATAACGAGAATAATGCTCCTGCAACTGCCATTGGCACCGTTAAAATAATAATAAACGGATCGATGAAACTTTCAAATTGTGCTGACAGTATCAAAAATATAAGCAGTAAAGCCAATCCAAAAGCAAATGAAGTATTAGAACTACTTTCGACAAAATCTCTGGATTCACCACCTAAATCGGTGGTAAAAGTATCATCAAGCACCTTAGCTTTAATTTCATTCATCGCATCAATTCCATCGCTGATACTTTTGCCTGGAGCAAGACCTGCAGAAACCGTTGCCGACATATATCTATTATTATGATACAATTGTGGAGGATTACTTTTCTCTTCAATTGTAACAACATTATCCATTTGGATTAATTCACCTTTATTATTTTTGACAAACATCGAGGTCAAATCCAACGGTTTAGAACGGTCTTTTTGATCAAATTGTCCAATAACCTGGTATTGTTTTCCATTTCTCATAAAATAACCAAATCGTTGTCCGCTCAATGATAGCTGCAAAGTTTGGGCAATATCAATTACAGATATTCCTAAACTTTCCGCTTTTTCACGATCAATAGTTACATTAATTTCCGGTTTGTTGAATTTTAAATTGACATCACTAACTGCAAAAGTTTCGTTTTTCCCCACTTCATCCATAAAGACAGGAATTTTTTCACGCAATTTCTCAAAGTTAGGAGCTTGAATAATGTATTGGATAGGCAAACCACCACGTCTGTTTACTGCGATTGTTGGCTGTTCGATTACTGATGTTTTTGCATCTGGATATTTCTTGGTCCACTTGGTTAGTTTATCAGCAATTTCTTTTTGCGAATCTTTTCTTTCATTTGGTTCCACCAATGATACTCGAATAAAACCGCTATTTACAGAGGAAGACCCAAAACCGGGAGATGTGATTACCAAACTGACTTTTTTTCCTGGAATGGAATCATCTACCAATTTAGACATTTCTTGCATGAAACGATCGGTATATTCATAAGAAGAACCTTCTGGAGTTGTCATGCGCATTACAAAACCGCTTCGGTCATCGTATGGCGCCGTTTCCTTTTGAATTAAATTAAAAAATAAATAAATCAATCCAAAACAAGCAATCAAAATTGGGAAACTCAACCATTTTTTCTTCATGAAACGTCCCAAAGCCTCTGCATAACCACTGTTTAGTTTTTGAAAATAAGGTTCGGTTTTAATGTAAAACTTCGATTTTTTTTGTTCTCCGCCTTTCATCAAGTAGGCGTTTAGCATAGGCGTTAAAGTCAGGGAAACAAAAGCGGATATTAATACAGCCGCACCAATGACGACGCCAAATTCCCTAAACAGTCGACCGACAAATCCTTCGAGAAAAATTACCGGTAAAAATACTGCGGCCAAGGTTATCGAAATCGAAATTACAGCAAAAAATATTTCATTCGAACCCTTAATTGCGGCTTCGATTGGTGACATTCCTTCTTCTACTTTTTTGAAAATATTCTCGGTAACTACAATTCCGTCATCGACTACAAGTCCTGTGGCAAGAACAATGGCTAGTAAAGTCAATACATTTATCGAAAATCCAAAAAGCCACATGATAAAGAAAGTAGCAATTAAGGAAACCGGAATATCGATTAAAGGTCTAAAAGCTATAGCCCAATCTCTAAAGAATAAATAGATAATTAAAATAACCAGAATGATTGAAATCCCCAATGTTTCGGCTACTTCAATTACTGATTTTTTGACAAAAATAGTATTGTCAATTGCAATGTTTAACTTGATATCTTTAGGTAAGTCTTTTTTTAATTTTTCAAATTCTTTATAAAATGCCTTTGAAATATCCAAATAATTAGCACCGGGAAGAGGAACAATGGCCACACCAACTAACGGTGTTCCGGATTGGGTCATTTTTGTTTCGGGATTTTCAGGACCAATACTTGCCGTTCCAATATCGCTTAAACGTACTATTTTTTCTCCTTCGGAACGGATAATGATATTGTTAAATTCTTCGGCAGTAGAAAGATTTCCAACTGTTTTCACTGTCAGTTCCGTATTAGCTCCTGTCAATTTACCGGAAGGCAATTCCACATTTTGTTTGACGAGTGCTTCACGAACTTCTGAAACCGTGCATCCATAAGACGCTAATTTTACAGGATCAATCCACAAACGCATGGCATATCTTTTTTGTCCCCAAATTTGGACTCCACTTACGCCAGGAATCGTTTCTAATCGTTGTGCAATTACGTTCTCGGCATAGTCACTTAGTGCTAATGCATCTCTGGAATCACTTTGCACTGTCATCGAAATAATCGCTTCACCATTGGCATCAGCCTTAGAAACTACTGGCGGTGCATCAATATCTTGTGGTAAACTACGAACGGCTTGTGAAACTTTATCACGCACATCGTTTGCGGCTTCTTCCAGATTTTTATCCAGATTAAATTCGATTGTAATATTACTGCTTCCTTGTGCGCTGGATGAAGTTACATTTCGGATTCCGTCAATGGAATTGATTGCTTTTTCAAGAGGTTCCGTGATTTGCGATTCGATAATATCGGCATTTGCGCCGGTATAATTGGTACGAATCGAGATTTGTGCTGGATCTATCGAAGGAAATTCTCTTACGCCAAGATACGTATAGCCAATAATTCCGAATAACACGATTGCTAAATTAATAACAATAGTAAATACGGGTCTTTTTATGCTTAAAGTAGATAAACTCATGTAGATTTTAGATTTTTGATTGCCGATTTAAGAATTGAGATTACTATTGTAAATCTAATATCTGAAATCTATTTTACTTTCACTTTGACAGGTGTTTCGTCTTTTAAAGTCATAACTCCGCTAGTTAAAACGGTGTCACCGGCTTTTAAACCAGAAAGAATTAAAATTGAGGCATCTGTTCTGGTGGCAGTTTCTACCATTACTTCTTTGGCTTGGCCGTTGGAAGAAATAAAAACTTTTTTCCCGTCTTGTACTGGAATAATTGCTTCAGTTGGCACTACAATTGCATCCCTAATAATATCTAAAGGCAATTCAACATTAGCAAATGTGCCCGGTAATAACTTCCCATCTCTGTTTTCCGCGATTGCGCGAACTTGTAAGGTTCTGGTCGCTACTTCAACTCCAGGCTCAATTGCATATACTTTAGCCGTATATTTTTCAGTAGATCCTGCAACTGTAAAAGTTAACATAGTGTTGGTTTTTACTTGATTGGCATATTTTTCAGGAATTGAAAAAGTGATTTTTAGTCTACCAATATTAACCAATTTTGCAACCAAAATCGCTGGAGTAATATAAGTTCCAGGTGAAATAGAACGTAATCCTATTTTTCCTGAAAAAGGTGCTCTTACGGATGTTTTTGCAATTTGTGCTTTAATCACCTGGCTTTGTGCTTGAGCCGATTTCAAATCTGCTCTTGCTATATCATATTCCTCGCGGCTGATAGCTTCTTTTTGGAGTAAAAGTTTAGCTCTTCTTTCATTTTCTGAAGCTAATCCTTCTTTTGTGGCAGTTTGTCTCAATTGCGCTCTTAACTCTAAATCATTTACTTTAAAAAGCACTTGACCTTTACTCACATTACTTCCTTCCTGAAAATAAATGCCTTCAACAATGCCAGAAACTTCACTTCTGATTTCTACTTGTTCATTGGCTTCGATTGAACCGGAAAGTGATAGATTATTATCAAAAGTTTGAGGCTGTACAATAATTCCATTTACACTCATTGGCTTACTTTTACCATCTTTTTCTTTAGAATCTCCATTTTTGGAAGCGTTTGCTGAAATTCGATAAGCAATAAAGCCAATTATTCCGGCTAATAATAAGGTATAAACTAGGTATTTTATTTTCATATTATAGGATATAAAGTAGGATTAAGTTTCAGTAATTTTAGTTAAAAAACAAATTTAGGGTATAGAATCGGAATTAGTGGATTTGTTAATTTTTATTTAACGTTTGTACATACAAATATTAATATTAACAAAATATACAATCGTAAATCGTAGCAAATATCCAAAATACTATTAAAGTAGGACTGATAAAAAGACAAATGGTTTAACCTATGTTTGAAAATAAAAAGTATATTTTATTAATGAAAACGATGAACTTATATTTTTTAAATGATTTAAAGAATATATGAAAAGTCGCTTAACTAATATAGTTCCAGATATTCTTCTTCTTGGTCATTTCGACAAAAACAGCTCTCAAAGCTGCGTGTTCCGGTTTTTGCATCCCCGCATCTTCTTTCAGAAGTTTTAAAGCATAATTTCTGGCTAAACCCAAAGTATCTCGGTCTCGAACCAAATCGGCTATTTGAAGATTAAGTACGCCGCTTTGTTGGGTTCCCATTAAATCTCCTGGACCACGAAGCTTTAAGTCGACTTCGGCAATTTCGAAACCATCGTTCGTTTGCACCATAGTTTCCATTCGGGTTTTACTGTCTGAACTCAATTTGTGGCTCGTCATCAGGATGCAATAACTTTGCTCGGCGCCACGACCAACGCGACCGCGAAGTTGATGCAGTTGCGATAATCCAAAACGTTCCGCACTTTCGATAATCATCACACTGGCGTTAGGAACATTCACGCCAACTTCAATAACGGTTGTGGCGACCATAATATTGGTTTTTCCTTCCGAAAAACGTTTCATTTCCGCATCTTTATCTGCTGGTTTCATCTTTCCGTGCAATATGGAAATGGAATATTGCGGCAACGGAAAATCTCTGGAAATACTTTCGTAACCGTCCATTAAATCCTTGAAATCCATTTTTTCTGATTCTTGGATGAGCGGATACACAATATAGATTTGGCGGCCTAAAGCGATTTCGTCCCGAAGGAATTTCCAGACCTTCAAACGGTTGCTGTCAAATCGGTGTACAGTTTGAATCGGTTTTCGTCCCGGAGGCAGTTCATCAATCACCGAAATGTCTAAATCGCCATACAAACTCATCGCCAAAGTTCGTGGAATAGGCGTGGCGGTCATCACCAAAACGTGTGGCGGAATCAAATTTTTCTTCCACAATTTAGAGCGTTGTTCTACGCCAAAACGGTGTTGCTCATCAATTACTGCCAGTCCTAGATTCTTAAATTTTACTTTGTCTTCCAATAAAGCATGCGTTCCGATAAGAATGTGTAACGTACCGTTTTCTAGTTCTTCATGGATAATTCTGCGTTGTGCTATTTTAGTAGAACCCGTTAATATTCTGATGTTGATATTTAACGTTTCGGCCAATTCGGATAAACCAATAAAATGCTGGTTTGCCAAGATTTCCGTGGGCGCCATCAAGCACGCTTGGAAGCCATTATCAAGTGCCAAAAGCATGCTCATAAAAGCCACAATTGTTTTCCCGGAACCTACGTCGCCTTGCAGCAAACGATTCATTTGGGCGTTGCTTCCCATGTCAGTTCGTATTTCTTTGATGACTCTTTTTTGGGCATTTGTCAATTGAAACGGTAAATGATTCAGATAAAAATCATTGAAATGTTCACCTACTTTATCAAACGGATGTCCTTTTATTTTATGTTTCCTAATGAGATTTTTCGTGATTAATTGCAACTGAATAAAGAACAATTCTTCAAAAATTAAGCGGAATTTGGCTTTCGCCAAAACCTCTGCGCTTTTTGGAAAATGGATGTTGAATAAAGCCGCTTTTTTAGGAATAAGCTTCAAGTCGTTGATTAAATAATCCGGTAAAGTTTCCGTGAATAACGCTTGTGTTTCTAGAAACAATTGCTGCATCAATTTATTAATCACCCGGTTTGAAATCCCGCGATTGGTCAAGGTTTCTGTCGAAGGATAAACAGGTTGCATGGCAGAACGCAGACTTTGTTCGTGTTCGCTCATCAACTCAATTTCCGGATGCGCCATGTTGAAAGCATTCCCAAAAGACGTGCATTTACCGAAAATCACACACATTTCATTGAGCTTTAAACTCTCCCGAATCCATTTATGACCTTGAAACCAAACAAGTTCCATTTGCCCCGTATCATCCACAAAAGTAGCTACCAGTCTTTTTTGATTTCTACCAAATTCAACGGTTTTGATGTTGATGATTTTACCAATGATTTGAACTTCGGCAATGTTGTTCTGCAATTCGTTTATCTTGTAATAACGCGTTCGATCTATGTATCTGTTCGGGAAAAAATTAACCAAATCCTGATACTTATAAATCCCCAATTCCTTACGCAGCAATTCGCCCCGATTGGGACCAACGCCTTTGAGGTATTCTATGGGAGTGAGTAGGAGGTTTTGCATTTAGATTTTTTTGGACACGGATAAAACGGATTTGCAAAAGCAAAAACGCAGATTAAAACGGATTTTTAATTTGATGGAGCGAAGATAGTTTTTTGTTTGGAAATTTGGAAATGGGATCGCTTGGAAATGGAGTAGGAAAAATGATATATTTGGTATAAATAAATTGTATTAGATAGCTGACTTTCATTGTGGATGAAAATTTAGAAAATAAATGATTACAAAAATGAAATTAATAACATGGAATTGCCAAGGTGCATTTAGAAAAAAAGCAAAATTTATTTTAACACTCAATCCTGATATTCTGGTTGTTCAAGAATGCGAAAGTCCAGAAAGATTAATTTTTCAAAATTCAACAATAAAAACAAATGATTTTTTATGGTTTGGAGATAACCAGAATAGAGGACTTGGAATATTTTCATTTGGAAATTTTAAATTTGAACTTCTAGAGCAGTACAACCCTGCATTTAAAATTGTGACACCAATTAAAGTAAGTAGTAAAGATAATTCATTTGTCCTTTTTGCAATTTGGGCAAACAATACACAAGATAAAAACAATCAATATATCGAACAAGTTTGGAAAGCAATAAATCATTACGATGAAATTCTAAATAATGAGATGACTATATTAACAGGAGATTTTAATAGTAATAAAATTTGGGATAGAAAACATCGAATTGGGAATCATTCAGAAGTTGTTGAGAAATTAGCGAAGAAAAATATCTTTAGTATTTATCATAATCATTATAATGAAGAACAAGGAAAAGAAACAAAACCAACATTTTACTTACAACGAAATAAAAATAAACCATATCATATAGATTATTGTTTCGCATCAGAAAGTCTAATAGAAAAATTTAAAAATATAGAAATTGGGACTTATGAAAATTGGATTGAACATAGTGATCACGCACCGCTATCTGTAAAATTCGAACTTTAGATAAATACAAAAATGAATTCAGATTGCGACTCTCCAAAACCATATATTCACGATGTTTATTTATAAGCACTTCGAAAAAAATAATAAAAAATCCCTTCAAACACAATATCTTCGCAAAAATAAAATAGCTTAAAAATGACAACTCATCTCGCATTGCTTCGTGGTATCAATGTTTCCGGTCACAGTATGATAAAAATGGAGGCGCTAAAAACAACTTTGGAAGCCATTGGTTTTCAAAATGTGCAAACGTATATTCAATCAGGAAATGTTTTTGTGGATACCGAAGAAGAAAATGCTGCGGCTGTTGGTTTCAAAATCAAGCAGGAAATTTTCAAGGCTTTTGGTCATGAAGTGCCGGTTGTGGTTATTAGTTCCACGGATTTAGAAGCGTGTTTCAAGAATAATCCTTTCTTAAAGGAAAAGGATATCGATACGAAGAAGTTATATGTTGCGTTTATTTCGACTACGCTGCAAAGTACCAGTATGAATGATTTGAGAATTAGTCAGTTCAAACCCGATGAAGCCAGTATTGATGGCAGTAGAATTTTTATTAAATACGCAGTTGGAGCCGGAAAAACCAGATTTGATCAAAAATACATCGAGAAAAAACTGAATGTTACCGCAACTATCCGAAACTGGAATACAGTAACGCAGTTGTTGAAAATGTATGCAGAGAGATAGAGAATTATAAATGTACTATCCTTAAATATTTCTAATTCAGTTTTGCAAAAAATGCCTCCATGAAACATCTTATTATTCTTATTGCTTTCCTAACTATTTTTAGTTCCTGTTCAAAGGATACTGGAGCTATCGATAGTACTGGTTATTATGGAAAATGGACTTTGGTAAAAATGTCAGGTTCTATGGCTAATTCGGAAACGACTGGTGCAGCAATGGAATGGCAAGAATTTTATTTGTTTAACAGGAACGGAACATTTACCAAAAGTAGAGATCGAAATGGGATTAAAACAACTATTTCCGGAACCTACACCACTGCAAATCATTTAGATGGAATTTATTTTGAATTAGTGTATCCCAATGACAGCGAACTTATAGGAAGTTGTTATGGAAATTTAAAAGAGGAACTTTTTTTAATAGGAAATAATACTTTGTCAAGTACTTGGAAAAATTGCGATGGTCCCGGACTGGAATATAAAAAATAAAATATTGGTCACATAATCAGACGGGATCTAAAACCAAAAACAATCGTCCGACGAAAATGTTGGATGGTAGATACAAAATTAATTATATTTACTATTGATAATTAACTAGCAGTATTATGCTTAGTATTTTAATCCTAAACTGTAAATAGATGACTTTTAGACTTTCTTTCCTCCTCACCGTTCTTTTTGTTTGTTCTTCGATTGCTCAAAACGGAACTCCAACGGATTATTTATCCGCACAATTTCATAAAGACCGAAGAGAAGCTTTACGTAAAAAAATGCCTCAGAACAGTGTGGCAGTATTTTTTGGAAATCCTGTTCGCAATCGAGCGAATGATGTGGATTATGTATACCATCAAGATCCTGATTTTTATTACTTAACAGGATACAAAGAACCGAATTGTGTATTGGTTGTTTTTTCGAATAATCAAACGAATAAAGACGGAAAAAGCTATAATGAAATGCTTTATGTTCAGGAAAAAAATCCAAAAGCAGAACAATGGACCGGAGTACGCTTAGGAACCGAAGGCGCAAAGAAAGACTTAGGTTTTGAAGTCGCTTTGAATGGAAAAGATTTTCTGAATTCGGGTATTGATTATAAGAGTTTTAATACTGTTTTGTTTAAAGAATTTGAAAATGACAGCAGAAATTCCAAACGAGAAAAAGCGGATTTATATAAATTGACTGAAGCTTTTAAAACTCAAATTGGTTTCGATGTGAAAACTGAAAAACAGGCTGATTCTAACGTGCAAAATGAAATTAGTCCGAAAAAAAGCATCGCTGTAAAAAAGGCAACTACCGATACGAAATCGATAACAACTTACATGGCGAGTTTGCGCGAGAAAAAATCCAAGGAGGAAATGGTTTTGCTAACCAAAGCAGTTCGGATTTCGGCAATGGGGCAACGTGAAATTATGAAAGCAATGCATCCAGGAATGTCTGAAAGTGAAATACAAGGCGTGCATGAATTTGTATATAGAAAATATGGAAGTGAGTTTGAAGGCTATCCGTCCATCGTGGGAGCCGGAAATAATGGATGTGTTTTACATTATATCGAAAATAGTAAAATGAAAGTGGAAAATGATTTGGTACTAATGGATCTTGGCGCGGAATATCACGGTTATAGCGCCGATGTAACCCGAACTATTCCTGCTAATGGGAAATTCTCTACCGAGCAAAAACTGATTTATGATTTAGTTTATGATGCGCAAGAAGCAGGGATTGCCACTGTCAAAATAGGAAATGACTTTAGTGCACCTGATGTTGCTGCGCGAAAAGTAATCACTGATGGTTTAATGAAATTAGGAATTATTAAAACGGCGGATGATTCACGAAAGTATTTCCCACATGGTACTTCACATCATATTGGTTTAGATGTTCATGATCCGGGTTTATACAATAATTTTGAGGAAAATATGGTGCTCACAGTAGAACCTGGAATCTATATTCCTACCGGAAGTGATTGTGATAAAAAATGGTGGGGAATCGCAGTACGAATTGAAGATGATATTTTGGTAACGGCAAACGGGCCAATGAATTTATCTGGAGAAGCACCAAGAAAATCAAACGAAATTGAAGCTCTTATGAAAGAAAAAAGTGTTTTTGATGGTTTAAATTTACCAAAACTAGATTAGAACCTTCTTTAGGATTATCCATAAAAAATAAAAACTCCGTTGTCTCAGGACATCGGAGTTTTTTATTGAAAATTATTTAGCTATTAAATCACAATACCAAAATCCAAAATCATACGCATCGGAAGCACTCGTATCACAAGCGGTATTCGATGAATCTTGTTCTTTTGGTTTTTCGTATTTTCGGTATACGATTTCACCAATTTCAAAATCTATGGGTTTAGAAAAAATGGGGCCATCGAAAGTGAAGGTGTGAAACTCACCGTTTTCGCCACAAACATCTACGTTTTCAGGTAAATCGTTGATAAAATCCTGGTCTATAACGCGACCCACAAAGCTTTTATCTAAAAAGCGTTCGTTGACGCAAACGACAATAGTTTTAAATCCTAAACTAATAAATTCTTGAATCAAATCTTGAGTTGGAATTTTCCAAAGCGGAAAAACACCTTCAAAACCTATTTCGGCTAGTTTGTCTTGTCTGTATTTTCGCAAATCTTCCAGAAATATATCTCCAAAAATAGAATGCGTTACACCTTGGTCTTTTAGTTTTGCCAATGTTTCCTGCATGACTTTTTCATAGACTTCCATTGTAGGCATTTCGGGAATTTGCATAATTTCAAGTGGTAACCCAATACTTTGGGATTGTTGTTGCAATAATTCTACCCGAACGCCGTGCATGGAAATGCGTTGAAATTGTTGATTTACACTCGTAAGCAAACAGCTTATTTCAAATTCGGGATTTTGTAATGTTTTGTATAGGGCAAGGGCAGAATCTTTTCCGCTGCTCCAATTAAATAGGGCTTTCTTTTTCAATGGGATTTTCTTGAGGTTTTCTGCGGGTAAACTTACAAAATTTATAATATTAGTTTGGTAAACCTTTGTAACTTTGGAAATCTCAGTTTTAACCTTTGGAATCCATGAAATACTTTTTCCTCTTACTATCTGCCATTGTATTCGCCCAACAAACCAAATCTGTCGATTTTAAATCGGTTCGTGGACAAATAACAATTAATCCTCAAGATAAATCGGTTAAAGGGGCGGTTAGTTATTGGTTTGATGTATTAATACCAGTAGATACAATTAAAATCGATGCTCAAAATATGAATTTTACTGATGTAGAATTGAATCAGAAAGAAATCCACTTCACTACTGATGGAAAGCAAATTTTACTGATTTCAGCTTTTAAAAAAGGGACCAATAACATTAGTTTTAATTATGTTGCTAAACCTAAGCAAGCGATGTATTTTGTAGGTTCTGAGGATAATGATAATGTACAAATCTGGACGCAGGGTCAAGGAAAAAACACCAGTAATTGGTTTCCGAGTTTTGATGATGTCAATGAGAAATTGATTTTTAATCTGGAAGTCGTTGTGGATTCCAAGTACCAAGTAATTTCTAACGGAATCTTAAAAAGCAAAGTGGATAACAATTCGATGACGTATTGGAGTTTCAACATGCAAAAACCAATGAGTTCTTATTTATTAATGCTTGCCATTGGGAAATTTGAAAAACAAACGCAGCAATCAAACTCGGGAATTCCATTAGAAATGTACTATGACTCCAAAGACAAATTTAAATTTGAACCCACGTATCGATATTCAAAGCGGCTATTCGATTTTTTGGAAAAGGAAATAGGAGTGAGGTATCCTTGGGGAATTTATAAACAAGCTCCCGTCCGAGAATTTTTATATGCAGGAATGGAAAATACTTCGGCAACATTATTCGCCACCCGGTATCTTGTAGATTCTACAGGTTTTGAAGATAGAAGCTATACGAATGTCAATGCACATGAATTGGCGCATCAGTGGTTTGGAAATCTTGTCACTGCCGAAAGTGGAAAACACCATTGGCTTCAGGAAGGATTTGCAACCTATTATGCGTTACTGGCTGAGAAGGAAATTTATGGCGAAGATTATTTTTATTCCAAATTATATGAATCGGAACAACAATTAAAGTTTGCTTCTAGAACCGACACTATTCCTGTTTTGAATGCCAAAGCGAGTTCGTTGACTTTCTATCAAAAAGGCGCTTGGGCACTTTTTGTTTTACACGAGGCAATAGGAGATAAGGCTTTTAAAACAGCGGTAAAATGTTATTTGAAAAAACATTCGTTTCAAACGGTAAATACACAAGATTTCTTTGCTGAAATTAAAAAAGTGTCTGATTATGATTTAGATAATTTTAGTAAAGTATGGCTTGAAACAAGTGTATTTAATACACAACAGGCTAATATTTTATTAAATAAAAATAAATCAATTCAAATTTTATTTGAAGTAGAAAAATTAAAAAATAAACCCTTATCTGCAAAAGAAAATTTTTTCGCGAAAACACTACAATCCGATGTTTATTTTTCAGTGAAAGAAGCGATTGTCAACCAATTAAAACAAGAAAAATTGGAAGATAAAGGAGCTCTTTTAAGCTTGGCTTTGGCTTCTAAAAATGTACAAGTTCGTCAAGCGGTCGCGGCATCAATGAATGAAATTCCGGAAGGTTTCAGAGCACAATACGAAACTTTACTCGATGATAAATCGTATCAGACGCAAGAAATAGCGTTGTATAATTTATGGAATAATTTTCCGAAACAACAATCCCATTATTTGGATAAATCAAAAGATTGGGTTGGTTTTAGTGATTATAACCTGCGAACATTATGGTTGTCACTGGCATTGTCTACATCCAATTATTCGACAAATAAAGAACAGTTAATAGGTGAATTAATTAATTATTCATCGGGAAATTATGAAGCAACTATTCGTCAAGATGCTTTAGAGAAACTACTTGCTTTTAATATAATCAATGATCAAGTATTGCAAAATTTGGTCAGCGCAACCACGCATCATATGTGGCAATTTTCGAAATTTGGAAGGGATAATATCAGGAAACTGCTTAAAAATAAGGAAATGAGCGTTTCTTTTGAAAGAATTCTGCCTAATTTAAATGAAAGCGAGCAATTTCAATTGAATCGATTATTGAAAGAATAGCAATTAAACATAGAATTTTGGGCGCTATTTTTTAAACTTAAATGAACTTATATTCCTTAAATGTTTGGATTTTTTACCGTATCAGGAATATAAGTTCATTTAAGAATATTAATGATATTCTACCACAATTGCCCCACTTCGTTTTTGATATAAGCCAAAGCCGCATTACTTGGAGATTGTTTTTCCATTAAATCATTCAAAAGCACTTCACGCAATTTGTCAGCACTATCCACACGGTCACTCATATTTGCCTTACGGATCATTTGAATGGTAGCATTTTTGGCTGTTACAATAATCGTCCAGCATTCATCTGACATGTATATTTGTTGCGTCAAATTATGTTCAAATTCCTGTTCGATTTGTGCAATTATAAGATTTTCATAATCGTTTTTATCCTGTGAAAGAGGCGCTATTCGAATCAATAATTTGGTAGGATTGATACGCTCAACATATAAAGTCATACGTTCGAATGCTTGCAAGCGTAAGGGCAAAGCGTTTTTTTGAGCCTCTTTGTTTAACAAATAACGGCGTCTTCCTTCTTCGTTTTTGGTATGGAGATCAAAAAAATAATAGGCAACAAGTCCTGTGACAACTGCCGGCAAAGTATAACTTAGTAATTCTATGATTGGTAATGATTCCATTTTTCTTTAAAGATTTAGTAAAGCAAAAATATACTTTTTTGAACACAAAACAACTTGATTTTATTAGCAATAAATCAATTCGAATAGTATTTTTACCATTTGGACCTAAAATTAAATATCGACAATTACAATGGAAACATACGTATTGGTTTTACTTTGTTTAGCCGCTTTTGCCGCAGGATTTATAGATGCTATTGTAGGCGGCGGCGGACTGATACAAACGCCTATGGGATTGATATTATTACCTAATTTACCAGTTTCAACAGTTATTGGAACTCTGAAAGTTCCTGCTTTTAGCGGTACTTCATTTGCAGCCTATCAATATCTTAAAAAATTAGATATGAACTGGAAATTGCTAGGAATTATGATGCTTTTGGCTTTTCCTTCAGCATTTTTAGGTTCTACATTATTGACGTATGTAAGTAATGATTTTATGAAACCGCTATTATTGGTTGTGCTTTCATTTTTAGTTGTTTATACCTACGCAAAAAAGAATTTTGGGCAACATATTGCAAAAACTCATTCTCCCAGAACTCAAATCTTAAATGCGATTGGAATCAGTTTTATAGTGGGCTTGTACGATGGATTTATTGGTCCGGGAACAGGCAGCTTTTTGGTGGTTGCTTTTATATCCATTATGGGATTCGATTTTTTGCATGCTTCCGCAAATGCTATAATGGTGAATCTTTCGACTAACTTTGGTTCCATTTGCCTGTTTATTTTGAAAGGTAAAATTATTTGGGCAATAGCAATACCGATGGCTGGTAGCAATGCTTTCGGAGGCTGGCTAGGGGCTAAATTAGCTATAAACAAAGGAAATAGTTTCATTCGGATTTTCTTTTTGGTAGTTGTAATCGGTACATTAATCCGTTTTGCTTATGATGTATTTTTTAAATAATAAATACAGAACATCTTATTAAAAACAATTGCAAAATGAATTAGTCAATTGTTGTTTTTTGGTACTTAAAACCTCATTCAAAATCGCTATTTTTGCATAATATAATTTAAAAATTTCCATGCATAAATATATCGATCAACTTAACGAAGCGCAACGAGAACCCGTTCTACAAAAAGACGGTCCTATGATAATTATTGCAGGAGCAGGTTCTGGTAAAACGCGGGTGTTGACCATACGAATTGCTTATTTGATGAATCAGGGAGTAGATGCATTTAGCATTCTGTCGTTGACTTTTACCAACAAAGCAGCTCGAGAAATGAAAAAACGTATCTCTGATATCGTTGGTGCTGGCGAAGCCAAAAACCTTTGGATGGGAACCTTTCACTCGGTTTTTGCTCGAATTCTTCGTTCAGAAGCGGAACATTTAGGCTATCCTTCGAATTTTACCATCTATGATTCTCAAGATTCTCTTCGTGCCATTTCTGGAATTATCAAGGAAATGCAGTTGGATAGGGATGTGTATAAACCAAAACAGGTTTTAAGCAGGATTTCCAATTTCAAAAATAGTTTGATTACGGTAAAAGCGTATTTCAATGATCCCGATTTGCAAGAAGCAGATGCGATGTCTAAAAAACCTCGAATGGGCGAAATTTATCAAAATTATGTAGATAGATGTTTCAAAGCAGGAGCAATGGATTTTGATGATTTATTATTAAAAACGAATGAGTTGTTAACTCGTTTCCCAGAAGTTTTGGCTAAATATCAAAACCGTTTCCGTTACATATTAGTTGATGAGTACCAAGATACGAACCATTCTCAATACTTGATTGTTAGAGCATTATCAGATAAATTTCAAAATATTTGTGTGGTAGGTGATGATGCACAAAGTATTTATGCGTTTCGTGGAGCAAACATCAACAACATCCTGAATTTCCAGAAAGATTATGAAGGGGTGAAAACCTTTCGATTAGAGCAGAATTACCGTTCGACAAAAAACATTGTGGAAGCGGCAAATACTATCATAGATAAAAACAAAGTTAAGCTTGATAAAATAGTTTGGACCGCCAATGATTTTGGTCCAAAAATAAAAGTACACCGCAGTTTAACGGATAACGAAGAAGGCCGATTTGTTGCGAGTACGATTTGGGAGCAAAAAATGCAAAATCAGTTGCCTAATGGCGCTTTTGCAATTTTGTACCGTACCAATGCACAATCACGTGCGATGGAAGATGCCCTGCGAAAAAGAGATATTCCGTACCGAATTTATGGTGGACTTTCTTTTTATCAAAGGAAAGAAGTGAAGGATGTATTGTGTTACTTGCGATTGGTTATCAATCCAAAAGATGAGGAAGCATTAGTGCGCGTAATCAATTATCCGGCTCGTGGAATTGGGAATACGACTATCGAGAAATTGACTATTGCCGCCAATCATTACAAGCGTTCGATATTTGAAGTGATGCAAAATATTGAAAAAATTGACTTGAAACTGAATTCAGGAACAAAACAGAAACTTCTTGATTTTGTAACGATGATTCAGAGTTTTCAAGCTATAAACGAAAATCAAGATGCCTTTTATCTTGCGGACCATGTTGCAAAGAAAACAGGACTAGTACAGGAATTAAAGAAAGATGCCACTCCGGAAGGAATGGCTAAAATCCAGAATATTGAGGAATTATTAAACGGTATCAAGGATTTCACCGAAGGACAAAAAGAAGTTGATGGTGCCAGAGGTGCATTGGCTGAGTTTATGGAAGACGTCGCACTGGCAACCGATTTAGATAAAGATACAAGTGACGAGGATCGTGTGGCGTTAATGACTATCCATTTGGCCAAAGGATTGGAATTTCCTCATGTTTTCGTGGTAGGAATGGAAGAGGATTTGTTTCCAAGTGCGATGAGTATGAGCACGAGAAGCGAACTAGAAGAAGAACGTCGTTTATTTTATGTAGCTTTGACAAGAGCGGAGCATCAGGCGTATTTGACCTATGCGCAATCGCGTTATAGATGGGGAAAGTTGACTGATAGTGAACCTTCTCGTTTTATTGAGGAAATCGACAGTCAGTATCTAGAATATATGACACCACCGGAGAATAATTATCGTTATAAACCGATGATTGACAGTGATATTTTTGGTGATGTGGACAAATCCAAATTGCGTCTGGCAAAACCAATAGGAGGTACACCGCCAAAACAGGTTACTGATAATGAACCCAAATCAGATATAAATGTTAGGAAACTAAAGCCTGTTTCCAGTAATGGAGCTTCAACTGGAAGTGCAAATTTATTTGACAACAAACTCGTTGCTGGAAATATTGTTATGCACGAACGTTTTGGGAAAGGCGAAGTTGTTAATATGGAAGGTGTTGGTGCTGATAAAAAAGCCGAAATCAAGTTTGAAGTGGGCGGAATAAAGAAATTATTATTGCGATTTGCAAAACTGGATATTATTGGGTAAAAATTCGTTTCAGGTTTAAGGTTTAAAGTTGTCTTTTAGAGGAACTTTAAGCCTTAAACATTTTAACTTTAAACTAAAAATTAAATGGCTCAATTTATAAAAATATACGAAGACAAACCTAATGAAGCGGCAATTGCCAAAGTCGTAAAGGTACTTAAAGATGGCGGACTGGTAATTTATCCAACCGATACCGTTTATGGATTAGGCTGCGATATTACAAATACCAAAGCGTTGGAACGTATTGCTAAAATCAAAGGGATTAAGTTGGACAAAGCAAATTTCTCTTTTATTTGCAACGATTTAAGCAATATCTCCGACTACGTGAGACAAATTGATACGACAACTTTTAAAATATTAAAACGAGCTTTGCCTGGTCCTTATACTTTTATTTTACCGGGAAATAATAACTTGCCTAAGGAATTTAAAAAGAAAACGACTGTCGGAATTAGGGTTCCAGATAATGCGATAGCTTTAGAAATCGTTAAGCAACTGGGAAATCCAATTGTGTCCACTTCGATTCACGATGATGACGATGTGATTGAGTACACTACAGATCCCGAGCTTATTTTCGAGAAATGGCAAAACTTAGTTGATATAGTTATTGATGGTGGCTATGGCGATAATGTAGGTTCTACGATTATCGATTTGTCGGGAGATGAGCCAATAGTGGTTAGGGAAGGTAAAGGGAGCTTGGATATTCTTTAAGGAAGTGTTCAGTGTTCAGAAAAACACTGTTCAGTTGCCGCAGCCTCAAAATTAGTGTTCAGTAATAACTATAAAAAAACGTCTCGATACACCGAGACGTTTTTATTATTATAAGCAAACTAAACACTGTTTTATTGTTTTTGTTTTTTCATTTCTTTTTCAATCATATCATAAAACTGATCGATTTTTGGCAATACAACAATACGAGTTCTTCTATTACGAGCTCTGTTTTCAGCAGAATCATTAGTTACTAAAGGAATGTATGAACTTCTTCCTGCTGCAATTAATTGTTCTGGTTTAACACCTAATTGATTTGTTAAGACGCGAATGATGGAAGTAGAGCGTTTTACACTCAAATCCCAGTTGTCTAACAATACACCACTACCTTTGTAAGGCACGTTATCAGTATGTCCTTCAACCATACATTCAAAATCAGGTTTGTCATTTACCACTTTAGCCACTTTGGCTAAAACGCTTTTTGCTCTGTCTGTTACGTCATAACTTCCTGTTTTGAATAATAATTTGTCGGCAATGGAGATAAATACAACTCCTTTTTCAACATTTATTTCGATATCCGGATCAGAAATTCCAACTGAGCTTTTTAAACTTGTTACTAAAGCAAGAGTTACACTGTCTTTTTTAGTTAAAGCATCTTGCATTCTGCTTATTTTTAAATCTTTTTCTTTAATAGATTCTAAAGCTTTCTCAATGTTTTCAGCACCTTTCGTAGACAATATAGTCATGTCTTTGGAAGTACTGATTAATCCTGTATTTTGCTCTTTCAAACCAGCTACAGTAGCTGTAAGCCCAGCTTTTTCCTCTAAACAAGAATTTAACTTTACCGTGCAACTGTTTAATAAATCTTGGGTTTCTTTATTTCTTGCTTCTAAATCAGTGTATTTCTTTTTCGAAACACAAGAAGTTAAAAGTGCTAATACGGATAATGCGATTACGATTTTTCTCATAAAATGTTTAATTTAATTAGACGTGAATTACAAATTTAGTTTTTAATATTTAGTTACGAGTTAAATAAATGTTTAAATATTTGAACCTTTTTGACGAAGTATAGATAAACGATGCTTTTCTGGTTATAGTATTTTTCCGATTGAAATTTGTCTCTTTTTTTATAATTTGCCAAAAATAAGCGGTAAAATGAACCGTGGGCCTTTAAAATGGCTAAAAATTGTTTGAATTTTCCTTGTGAAATAAATTGTATTCCAGCAGCTGCGTCCAAAACCATTCGGCAAAACAGAACCCAATATAATTTATCTTTAGGTAAATTTTTGGTCAACATTAATAATGAATTTCTAAAATTCAGATACGTTTTTTTTGGATTTCCCTGTTGCAATGTAGCTCCGCCAACATGAAAAACCAGTGATTCCGAAATGTATTTAATTTGATGGCCCTTATTGAAAGCGCGCCAACAGAGATCAATTTCTTCCTGATGCGCAAAAAAGTCAGCATCAAAACCTTTCAATTCGTCATAAACAGAACTTCGTATAAAAAAGCAAGCGCCCGATGCCCAAAATATTTCACAGTTATCATTATATTGACCGTTGTCTTTTTCTAAGGTATCAAAAATGCGACCTCTACAATATGGATAGCCATATTTATCAATAAATCCGCCGGCAGCACCAGCATATTCAAAATATTCTTTACTTTTAAAATCTAATATCTTAGGCTGAATTATAGCCGTTTGAGATTCATTTTCAAATGCTTTAATAATGGGTTGCAACCAATTCTTGGTAACTTCGATATCTGAGTTTATCAAAGCATAAACATCGGCATCAATATGCTTTAACGCTTCATTGTATCCGCCAGCGAAACCTGAATTGGAATCATTTTTAACTATTTTAACCGAAGGAAAATTAGCCATTACAAATGAAATGGAATCATCTGTTGAAGCATTATCTGCAAGATAAATTGTAGCTTCAGGTGAGTATTCTACCACTGATGGTATAAATTGTTCTAATAATTGTACTCCATTCCAATTGAGTATGACAACCGCTATTTTCATTTTGACTTTTAGATTTATAGATTTTTCGACATTTTAGATTTTTAAAATCTAAGAAGTTTAAAAATCTAGCTATTATAATTCGGTAGGTTTTCCAGGAAAGTATATTTCTCGTTTTTATAATCCATTTGACAAAAGTAATGATTCAAACCATTGGTCACCATCAAAAATTGGGACTGCATAGTCATATTGTAACGGGCAATTTGGTCGAATGTAGCTTGTGCAATTTTTATTTCGGGTGCTTTGCATTCGATTAATATAAAAATAGAACCATCAGGATTGAAAACAACAACATCGTATCTTTTTCGCAAACCATTGACTTTTAGAACTTTTTCGACATTTATTAATGATTTAGGATACTTTTTTTCATCCAATAAGTACTGAACTACGTGCTGACGAACCCATTCTTCGGGAGTGAGAATGATAAATTTTTTCCTGATTTCATCAAAAATGGAGACTTTATTTTCGCTATTTTTGAACCGAAAGTTATAAAGTTGAAAATTTAGTTTTTGCATAAAGCAAAAGTATTAAATAAGTTTAAAATTTAAGGTTTAAAGTTTCATTGGAAACCACAAACTTTAAACTTCAAACTTTAAACAAAAAGAAATGGACGAGGTTGTAAAAATTGTAAATGATATAAAAAGCGGCAACATCAAACCCATCTATTTTTTGATGGGAGAAGAACCGTATTATATAGATAAATTATCTGATTATATAGAAGAAAAAGTACTAACCGAGGAGGAAAAAGGCTTTAATCAAACCGTTTTATACGGAAGAGATGTTTCGATAGAAGACATTATTTCGACCGCCAAGCGATATCCGATGATGGCAGAACGTCAAGTGGTGATTGTAAAAGAAGCACAAGATTTAATTCGGACGATAGACAAATTGGAAAGTTATGCTGAAAACCCAATGCCTACAACAGTTTTAGTTTTTTGTTACAAATACAAAACGTTGGATAAACGAAAAAAATTAACCAAACTGTTAGCTAAATCGGGTGTAGTTTTCGAAAGTAAAAAACTGTATGAAAATCAAGTTGGTGATTGGATCAAACGTATTTTATCCGGTAAAAAGTATTTGATTGAACCTAAAGCAAATGCCATGTTAGTGGAATTTCTTGGAACAGATTTGAGTAAGATAAACAACGAACTCGAAAAATTACAAATTATCCTACCCGCTGGAAGTACAATAACTCCTAAGCATATTGAGGAAAATATAGGGTTCAGTAAAGATTTTAATGTCTTCGAGTTGCGAAAAGCTTTGGGAGAACGCAACCAATTGAAAGCCTATACCATTGCCGAAAATTTTGCGCAAAATCCTAAAGATAACCCGATGGTGGTAACTACGAGTTTAGTTTTTGGTTTTTTTATTCAGTTATTCAAATACCACGGATTAAAAGATAGAAATCCTAAAAACGTGGCGGCTGTATTAGGCGTTAATCCTTTTTTTTTGAAGGAATATGATGTGGCCTTGAAAAATTACCCAATGAAAAAAGTAAGTCAAATTGTCGGAGCTTTGAGAGATATTGATGTAAAAAGTAAAGGTGTTGGGGCTAATGTCTTATCTCAATCGGATTTATTAAGAGAAATGCTTTATAAAATATTTAATTAAAGTGTAAAAAATCCCGATATTTGCATTTCGGTTCTGACGTTTCGGAGTCGGGAGTAAAAAATTAAAATACCACAATTATGGGAATGAATAAAAACACTGTTTTAGGTTGGGCAACTTTGATAATGATTCTGATGGGATTACTCTTAATAGGATTAGGAGCTTTCCGTTACAGCGATGTTTCAGGATGGGGATTTGCTGCCGTTGGTGTTGGATTTTTAGCTAATGCTTGGGTATTTAGTTCACTTAAAGGAAGGCTTTAAAATAAAGTAAAAATTACGAATAAAAATTAAAAAAATTAGATAATAACTAATTATCTAAAAGTCTAATAATCTGAAAATCTATAAAAAATGGCAGACGATAAGAAAGTGATATTCTCAATGTCAAAATTGAGTAAAACCTATCAAGGAGCAGATAAACCAGTGCTTAAAAATATTTATTTGAGTTTCTTTTATGGAGCAAAAATTGGTATTTTGGGTCTAAATGGTTCTGGAAAATCTTCTTTATTGAAGATTATCGCCGGAGTTGATAAAAACTACCAAGGGGATGTCGTTTTTGCACCAGGCTATACTGTTGGTTATTTAGAACAAGAACCTATTTTAGATGATAGTAAAACGGTTATCGAAATTGTAAGAGAAGGTGTTGCAGAAACTATGGCAGTTTTAGATGAATTCAACAAAATCAACGATAGTTTTGGTTTGCCTGAAGTCTATGAAAATGCAGATAAAATGGAGCAGTTGATGGATCGTCAAGCGCTTTTACAAGATAAAATTGATGCATTGGGTGCTTGGGAAATTGATACCAAACTAGAAATAGCGATGGATGCATTACGTACTCCGGAAGGTGACACGCCAATTAAGAATTTATCTGGAGGTGAGCGTCGTCGTGTAGCTTTATGTCGTTTGTTGTTGCAACAGCCTGATGTTTTGCTTTTGGATGAGCCTACGAATCACTTGGATGCAGAAAGCGTTCTTTGGTTAGAGCAGCATTTAGCACAATATGCCGGAACTGTTATTGCCGTAACGCACGATAGATATTTCTTGGATAATGTTGCAGGATGGATTTTGGAATTGGACAGAGGTGAAGGTATTCCTTGGAAAGGGAATTATTCTTCTTGGTTGGACCAAAAATCAAGCCGTATGGCACTAGAAGAAAAAGTAGCTTCGAAACGCAGAAAAAACTTAGAGCGCGAGTTGGACTGGGTTCGTCAAGGTGCCAAAGGACGTCAAACGAAACAAAAAGCGCGTTTGCAGAACTACGATAAATTATTGAATGAAGACCAAAAACAATTGGATGAAAATCTGGAAATTTATATTCCAAATGGTCCACGTTTAGGGACTAATGTTATTGAAGCCAAAAATGTTTCGAAAGCTTTTGGAGATAAATTACTATATGATAATTTAAATTTCACGTTACCGCAAGCAGGAATTGTTGGTATTATTGGTCCAAATGGTGCTGGTAAATCTACGATTTTTAAAATGATAATGGGTGAGGAAAAGCCAGATTCGGGAGAGTTCTTAATTGGAGACACCGTGAAAATCGCTTATGTGGATCAAGCACACTCTAATATAAATCCGGAGAAATCGATTTGGGAAAACTTCGCTGATGGTCAGGAATTGATTATGATGGGCGGAAAGCAAGTGAATTCAAGAGCCTATTTGTCACGTTTTAATTTTGGTGGAGGAGAACAAAATAAGAAAGTTTCGATGCTTTCAGGAGGAGAACGTAACCGTTTGCACCTTGCAATGACTTTGAAAGAAGAAGGAAACGTATTGTTACTGGATGAGCCTACCAATGATTTGGATATCAATACACTTCGTGCTTTGGAAGAAGGTTTGGAGAATTTTGCAGGTTGTGCGGTAGTAATTTCTCACGACAGATGGTTCTTAGACAGAATTTGTACGCATATTCTAGCTTTCGAAGGAAACTCTGAAGTTTATTATTTTGAAGGTGGTTTCACTGACTATGAGGAAAATAAGAAAAAACGCCTAGGTGGTGATTTAACTCCTAAACGATTGAAATACAGAAAATTAATCAGAAGTTAATGATTCTAAACTAAAGAATTTTATTTTAATATCCAGAGGATGCCTGCAACGGCATCCTCTTTTTTTTACGATATTATTTCTTTTTGGTATCGGAATACATCATAATAAGCACAGCAGCAACTATTCCCATTACCACTAGACCGAAAACGACAATCATTATAAATGATCCATTATCCCAAGAAAAAAGTGATGTGTCTTTCATAATTTAAATTTTAAGGTTATTCAAATTTAGATTTCCTTCAAAATATAATTTATGATAATTATCATGACAGTCTATTTTATTCTAAAAACTTAGATTTCAGCTCCTTTGTAGGAATCATACAACTCTCTTTCTTTCCATACCATTTGTAACGATTTTTGGCAATATAATCGTAAATCTGGTCTCTTAATTTGGTAGGGAGAATTTTAAAAATTGTTGCAAAATAAAAAATTCCACTTAAGTTTTTTGCAATTTCCAAGACAGCTTCGGATTTATAATAATAGGCGATTCCCGGTTCGTATAAAATGATACTATCTATATTTTTAGTATTTATTCCTATGTGTTTGATGATTTCCTGACCTAAATCAGATTGCAACGCCACAAATCTAAAATCATCTTTTTTGTCATGCTTAATGACAAATTGAACTGCAGCATCGCAGAGATTACAAACGCCATCGAAAAGAATTATTTTTTTGTTTTTAGGTAAGTTTTCCATTGTTTGTCATTGCGAGGAACGAAGCAATCGCATTTGGTTGCTCAACACTTCTTTTTGTTAGTCGGTCAAATTCTTTAAGAATCATTCTGTCATTATATTTTTAATTTCTTCAAATAAATCTTGCCAAGTTGGATTTAAAGAACGAATTAATTCATTTTTTGTTTCTCTTGAACCTGCTTTTATTAGTTTTTCTCTAGCTATTGCATCACCAATCCATTGAAATTGTTCAAAATATACTAATATATCCAAATTATAGCGAGCAGAAAATGAACTAGGATATCTTTTCTCTTTGTGTTCCAAAATTCTTTGCGGAAGATTTGAAGTAACGCCTGTATATACTACGGTTTGGTATTTATTAGTGATGATATAGATAAATCCAGGTTTCATATTTTTATTTGTATTTGTCATCGCGGGGAACGAAGCAATCTCATTTAGTTGCTCAATTTGTGCTCTTGTTAGTGCGTTTGCTTCGTTCCTCGCAATGACTTACGTAAACAGATTACCGCTTACTTCTTACCCGCTTCAACGAATTCTAGTGATTCAAGGCTTACTTTAGAGGTAAACACACCGTAATTTACCACCGCTTTGTTTTTCTCAATCTTATCAATGCTTCCCACTGCTTTTCCATCTGACATTCGAACGCGATCACCGACTTTTAGAATCGGTTTCGGCTTTTCAACCACTACTTTTAGTTTTTTCTCTTTCTTTTCTTTTCTGATTTCTTCAACCTTGACAGTAACCTCTTCAATCACTACTTTTTTCTGTTCAATCAGTGCTTTCGTTTCTTTGGGTGTCACTTTTTTTCGTTTTGAATTTTCAATTTCAATAATTTTCAAAAACTCACCAATAAGGTCCTTTTTGCTTTTGTTATTAAAATATTTCTCAGCTATATCTTCAATTTTTTGGCCAATGTATATCGTTTTCTGATTGCTGTCGTATAATTCTTGATAGCTTTCCAGTTTTTGCTTGATTTTCACATTGATGGTTTCCATTTTCCTTCCTTCTTCCCGCGCTTTGGTTTCTTCTTCTTTCAGCGTTTGAGAAGTTTTCTCCATTTTTGAACGCTCCTTTTGAAGGGTAGCAATCGTTTTATCGAAACGTACTTTTCCTACTTCAATTTTCTTTTTGGCACGATTGATTAAACTAAATGGGATTCCGTTTTTTAAGGCAACTTCAAATGTAAAAGAACTTCCCGCTTGTCCTAAAACCAATTTGTACAATGGTTCTAATGTTTTTTCGTCGAAAAGCATATTGGCATTTGTGGCATAAGGCAATTCATTTGCTAGAATTTTAAGATTCGAATAATGCGTTGTTATGATCCCGAAAGCTTCGCGATGATAGAACTCTTCTAAGAAAATTTCGGCTAATGCACCTCCCAATTCTGGATCAGAACCGGTACCAAATTCATCAATCAGGAACATTGTTTTCTTATTACATTTTTTCAAGAAGTAATTCATGTTCTTTAATCGGTAACTGTAGGTACTGAGATGATTTTCAATAGATTGATTATCTCCAATATCTGTTAAAATACGATCAAACAAAAATGTTTCACTACGTTCGTGAACTGGAATTAACATTCCGGATTGCAGCATTAGTTGGAGTAATCCAACCGTTTTTAATGAGATTGTTTTTCCTCCGGCATTTGGTCCTGAAATTACAATAATTCTGCTTTCTTGACTTAATTCAATTGTCTGCGGATGTGTAATTTCGTTTTTTTGTTTGTTGTTCAAATACAGAATAGGATGGAAGGCATCTCTAAAATAAACGCGGCGATCCTCTGTAATTGTTGGCAAAATTCCATTGATTTTATTTGCATATTTTGCTTTAGCGGCAATTACATCAATGTCACTAAGAAAATCCTGGTATTGAATAAGCAAGGGTAAAAAAGGACGAATTCTATTTGATAGTTGTTTTAAAATTCTGGTAATTTCCTCTTTTTCCTCATATTCTAAATTACTCAATTCTCTGGAATAATTCAAGGTAGCTTCTGGTTCGATATAAGCAATGCTTCCTGTTTTTGAACTCCCAAGAATCGATCCTTTTACTTTACGTCTATACATTGCTAAAACCGCCAAAACTCGACGATTTTGAACAAAACTCTCTTTGATATCATCTAAATATCCTAAAGCGTTGTATTGAGTTAAAGCAGTACCAAAACTCTGATTGACTTTACCACGCACTGCATTCATACTTCTGCGAATATTCAATAAATCCGGTGCGGCATTGTCTTTGATTTCGCCATATTTATCGACCACTTCATCAACCATCGTGATGATATCTTTGGTCAGTTCAACTTGGTTTGCTCTCGCATTTAAATTGGGATAATAATCTTCGAATTTTTTTAGGAAATTCAACAGAAAATTAGAAGTGGATGAAATAGTCGCTATTTTTCTAAAACTGCCTACTTCAAGAAAACTGTCTTCTATTGCCAAAAATCTAATTTCATGGGTAATAGCATCAAAACCATGATTGGGAATTGCATTATTATTTTGGAAAGACGAAACATACTCTGATGTTTGCATTAATGCCTGCATCAAAGAGTCCTTGTCTTTAAAAGGAGTTATTTCAAGTGCTTTTTGTTTACCAATATCAGTATTACAAATCGTCGAAATGGTTTCGAGAACGGTTGGAAATTGTAAATCTTGTAATGTTTTTTCGGTGATGGATATCATTTATCGTATTATTCTTTTCAAGACAAAAATAGCTAATAGTTAAGACTATTTAACAGACTTTCACAAAGAATTAATGAATGTTTATTATGCATTTTAGGATAAAAAAAAAGGATTCTCTCTGTATCTTTGCTTTATAAATATTTAACTATGCAAATCAATCTTAATCCGGAATGGCAATCCATTTTGTTAGACGAAATTCAAAAACCCTATTTTCAGGATTTAATGGAATTTGTCGATGAGGAATACAAGAATCATACTTGCTATCCGCCCAAAGAATTGATTTTTGCTGCTTTTAATTATTGTACTTTCAAAGATGTAAAAGTGGTTATTATAGGCCAAGATCCGTATCATGGGAAAGGCGAGGCTAATGGTTTGTGCTTCTCCGTCAATGACGGTGTTCGGATTCCGCCATCTTTACGGAATATCTTTAGAGAACTTAGTGATGATTTAGGAACTATTTTTATGCCGGTTTCGGGTAATTTAGAAGCTTGGGCAAAACAGGGTGTTTTATTGCTGAACGCTTCGCTGACAGTAAGAGAAGACAATCCGAATAGTCATAAACATTTAAAATGGAATCTTTTTACGGACGATGTAATTCAGAAAATTTCAGAAGAAAAGGAACATGTCGTTTTCTTGCTTTGGGGGAATTTTGCGCACAAAAAAGGACTAAAAATTGATCGAAATAAACATTTGGTTTTAGAGTCCGGACATCCGTCACCGATGAGTGCTAATCAGGGAAAATGGTTTGGGAACAAACATTTCAGCAAAACGAATGCGTATTTAAAACAAAACGGAATAAAAACAATCGACTGGATTTCAGCAGATTAAAAATATTTTTAAAGATGTAAATACTTGAATTTCAGATCGTTCCGCGTGAGTGATGGCAGTGGAGCTCTTATTTTGAAAGGCGCTTCAGCCTTTTGAAAAAAAGCGGGAACGTACAGCACGACCCGAAGTTGCGAGGAGGAATGACGAAGCAATCTGCAGGGTCACGCCCAAATAGAACAATTATTTAGAGTTTCTATTTTTTTATAATATCCTCTAAAACGGCTTTGTCACTGTAATTAATCACTTTAAGTGTGATTTCCTGTTTTTTTGTAGTTTGACCTTCAATAATGTACAATTTCCCTTTTTTAAGCTCTACATTACTTTTGTCGAAATCAACATCGCCAAATTTCAATGTATTTTTTATATCGGTGGTGTCCATCCATTTTTCAGCTAATATTTGGGATGCTTTATCGGAATAATAGAAAGGTTTATTTCTTAAATCATTCAAAACTCTGGCATTTGGAAAATAATTACAACGAGTGTCTTTTCCGCTAAAGATAGCAGCAACAAAGAATAATCCCATAATTAAACCAATAAGGTAATAAGCAAAACGATGTACAAATTTCATGAATCAATTTTTTGGCAAAGGTAAAAGAAAGTTTGCTTAAAAAACAATTAAATTGATGTCCTTATCCGGTAAATCAAACCAGTCGCCAATTGCTTTGTTGGTGAGAATTCCGTGATACAAATACACACCGTTTCTTAGGCCTTTGTCACAACGAATAGCAGCCTCAATACCGCCATCTTCAGCAATTTGCATTAGATACGGGGTAATAATATTGCTTATGGAAAGAGAAGCTGTTTTTGAATATCGGGAAGGAATATTAGGTACACAATAATGCAAAACATTGTTTTTGATAAATGTGGGATTCTCATGTGAGGTCACTTCTGAAGTCTCAAAACAACCTCCGGTATCAATGCTGACATCAACAATTACGGCACCATTTTTCATGTGTTCGACCATTGTTTCTGTAACTATAACGGGGCAACGTTCTTTTCCTCTCATGGCTCCAATCGCCACATCACAACGTCGCAAGGCTTTTAACAAAGATTTTGGCTGAATGGTAGAAGTAAAAATTCGTTGGTTTAAATTGTTTTGTAAACGACGTAACTTTGTAATGGAATTGTCAAATACTTTCACATTTGCACCTAAACCTATCGCGGTTTTAGCTGCAAATTCACCCACAGTTCCTGCGCCCAAAATAACAACATCAGTAGGAGGGACGCCGGTAATATTGCCGAACAACAATCCTTTTCCGAATTCATTGGTAATCATCAGTTCAGCAGCAATTAATATAGATGCAGTACCGGCTATTTCGCTTAGTGATTTGACTGCGGGATAAGTCCCATCTTCATCCTTTATGTATTCAAAAGCAAGAGCGGTGATTTTTTTCTTAGTTAAAGCTTCGAAATATGCTTTTTTTCTAGTTTTCAATTGAATTGCCGAAATCAGAATCGTTTCCGGATTCATCATTTGAATTTCGGCTGTAGTGGCTGGCTCAACTTTTAGGATCATCGGGCAGCTAAATACTTTCTTGGTGTCATTTGTAACCTCTGCACCGGCATCACAATACTCTTTATCAGAATAACTGGAACTTTGTCCTGCACCAGCTTCAATCATCACTCTGTGTCCGTGAAAGGTCAACGAATTTACAGCATCTGGAGTAAGACAAATCCGGCGTTCCTGATAGCTGGTCTCTTTTGGGATTCCAATAAAAAGTTCGCTTTTTTGTCTCGCTATTTCCAATTTTTCTTCTTGAGGTAATAGCTGTTGCTTTGTGAATGGAGTTATAGTAATTGACATTTTAATTGTTAATTTGTGGTACAATTTACGCAAAAGTTTTAGAAAAACGCAATTGTAGCGATGATAAGTACAGTAGTAGTTATTTTAAAATTTAGATGATGATTCTTTCCATTTTTATATCGGCTCTTTCATAAACTCCATCTTCTAATGCTATTTCTATAAAACCATATTTTTCATATAAATGGATAGCGGGCAGTAAACTTCTATTTGAGTACAAAATAAGTTTTTGAATGCCTTCTTCTTTGGCAACAGCCAGACAATGTTCCATTATTTTTTTACCAATTCCTAAACCCTGAATCGTATCTGTAACCGCCATTTTACTCAATTCAAAAGTAAAGTCATCTATTTTTATCAATGAAACGGTACCTATGATTTGATTATTGTATTTAGCATAAAATATCATTCCGCCTTTATCAATAATTTCACTTTGTGGATTAGAAAGTACGATTTCGTCTTTGGGTTCCACTTTGAAATATTTCTTCAGCCATTCTAAATTTAGTGTTTTAATATGTTCCTTTAAATCTGTTGAAAAAGGAATAATTTCTACGGTATTTTCTAAACTCATAAATATAATTTAACTTAATTCTAACGAACGTTTTCCATCCGAAAGCAACTCAATAGTAATAACAGAATGTGCTTCAGGAATCAGATTTGGAATTTTTTCAGCCCATTCAATAAAACACCAATTCCCCGAATAAAGGTAATCATCAATTCCCATATCCATAGCTTCTGTTTCGCTATTTAACCTATAAAAATCAAAATGGTAAACAGTTTGATTTTTAGCAGTTTTGTATTCGTTAACTAAAGAGAAAGTTGGACTGCTGGTAGCATCAGTAACACCAAGTGTTTTACACAATTGTTTAATCAAAGTTGTTTTTCCAACGCCCATTTCGCCATGAAAAAGAATCACTTTATTGGGGTTCTCCGTTATAATTTTTTGCGCAACTTCCTCGAGTTGATCTAAAGAAAAAGTAACATTCATAATTTAAGTGTTCAGTGTTCAGTAATTAGTGTTCAGTTCTCGCTTTTCTGCAAACTGACCATTGCAAACTGACCACTTTTTTTATTTCGGGTTAAAAACTAAGAAAGGGATAATCATTTCTTCCAATGAAATTCCGCCGTGCTGATACGTATTTTTATAATAACTCACATAATGATTGTAGTTATTGACATACGCCAGAAACAAATCATTTTTTGCAAAAATATAAGAACTGCTCATATTTATGGTAGGCAAACCAATATTTTTTGGTTCTTTCACAGCATAAACATCTTTGTGTTCGTATGTCAGACTGCGTCCCGTTTTGTAACGCAAATTCAAACTGGTATTTTTATCACCCACCACTTTCGATGGATTTTTTACGTTTATCGTTCCGTGGTCCGTAGTCAAAATCAATTTGAAACCTAATTTTTGAGCCTGCTGAATAATCTCCAACAATGGAGAGTTTTTAAACCAACTCAACGTCAGCGAGCGATATGCTTTATCATCCGATGCAAGTTCTTTTACTACATCCATCTCTGTTTTGGCATGCGAAAGCATATCCACAAAGTTGTAAACTACGGTAACCAAATCATTATTTTTTAATGCTTTAAAACCTTCAACCAGTTTTTTACCTCCGGCAAGATTGGTGATTTTAAAGTAATCTTCCTTGATGTTTAAACCTAATCGTTTCAGCTGTGCCGTCAAAAATTCGGCTTCATACAGGTTTTTTCCGCCTTCTTCCGGATCATTTTTCCAATACTGCGGAAACTGTTTTTCCATTTCAAGAGGGGTCAAACCAGAGAAAATAGCATTTCTTGCATATTGCGTAGCCGTAGGAAGAATAGCGTAATATGGTACTTCTTTTTCCAGTTTGTAATAATTAGCTACCACGCTTTCAAAAGTTTTCCATTGATCGTAACGCAAATTATCAATTACAACAAATAGAATTGGTTTGTCTTTTTTGACGATTTCCGGCACCACTAATTCTCTGAATAAAGTATGTGATTGCACCGGTTTATCCGCTTTTGGCGCAAACCAATCCTCATAATTGCGCTCTATGAATTTTCCAAATTGCGAATTGGCTTCCGCCTTTTGGGATTCCAGAATTTCAACCATGCTCTGATCGTTGATATTCTCCAATTCCAATTCCCAAAAAATCAATTTTTTATACAATTCTACCCAGTCTTCATAGGAATTTACCATCGACATTTCCATGGTGATTTTTCTAAATTCCTTCTGATAATCCAACGTTGTTTTTTGCGAAATCAATCGGGAATGATCCAGATTTTTCTTCAAACTCAACAAAATCTGATTCGGATTCACGGGTTTGATCAAATAATCGGCAATTTTAGAGCCAATCGCTTCCTCCATGATGTATTCCTCCTCACTTTTGGTAATCATAATCATGGGAACCGAAGATTTTTTCTCTTTCATCTCCGAAAGTGTTTCCAAACCGCTCATTCCGGGCATATTTTCGTCCAGAAAAACAATATCAAAATTGTTTTCGTCAAAAATATCAATCGCATCACGACCGTTATTACAAGTAGTTACCTCGTAATTCTTCTTTTCCAGAAATAATATATGTGGTTTCAAAAGGTCGATTTCATCATCCACCCAAAGTATTTTTATTTTATCCATAAGTTTTTAAGCAAGTATTCAAAAGTTGTAATTGAAAGTGCCAATTTACTGATTTTCGCAACGGTTCTTTGCTAATATTATGATAATTTTTAGTACAATAGTAGCTTGTATTGCTAAACCAAAGATATTATTTTATTTTGTCTAAACCTTTTTTTGGGCGTGACCCATCCTCCGTAAACTCCGTCCGGGGTCGGGCTGTACGCTGTATCTTTCCTTTTTAAAGAAAAAGGAAAGGATGCCGCTTCCATCCCTCACGCGGTTGCGATGGCGAATTGATTTTAATATCACTATTTAGGTAAGAAAAGTTTTCAGAAAATAAATAGCGGTTTGATAATTTGTAAGAAAAAATAAATATATTTGAAGGAACGTAAAGCAAAACAAACTTGCGCTAATCGAGCCATATTTGGCGCCTATGTTCAAGTTGTATGCAATTTTCTTAACAAACACTTATGAAACAAAGAATAACTATATTAATATTAATGTTATTAATATTTTCAGCTTGTAGCTCATTAAAACCAATTAATTCAGAATATAATTTAATTAGAACTTCCACAAGCCCTGAAGTGTATAAATATGGTAATGGAAAAATTTTAATTTATAATGGTGCTGGCGCTTTAAATAAAATAGATGATTCAGCAAGTTTAAACATTTGGATTAATGGCAAAGCACTTGGTCAACTTCGGTCAAATGAATATGTAGTACTTTATCTTATGCCTGATACATATCAATTTAAAATTCAGCACAAAGACGTAGTAAATTTTGAAAGCATACATACTATTAAAATTGATAATGAGACTTCCGTAATTAATGTTAATCCAACAATTACCTCGAATAAAATTGACATAACTAATTATATTTCACCAAACTTTCAATGGTATAGAAATGTTCTAAAATAAACTGCACACAACAGCGGTTTGTAGCAATTGAAGTGCTTGGGTTTTACCCGATTTCCGTTCGGAAATCGAAAAAGAGTTTGGTACTTTGAAAAATCTCAAATAGACATTTCTCAAAAGGTTGATTTAGGTTATTATACAGACTGACGTTACTTGCCATTTTATTAAAAAACTCAACAAAAAAGTAATTCAGAATAAGTTACAATCAATAATTAAATAAAAAAATGAAAAATATTTTATTACTATTTATTTTAACTCTGTTAAGTTGCACTAACAAAAAGAATGAAGATTTAATCCGCGAGACAGAAACGGTCAGTATTATTCAAACTTTAATTGAAAAAAAAGGTTTAGAAATGACAAGGGATTTTCCAACTGAAAAAGAACTTCCAATATGTTTAGACTTAAAAAAAGTTATAGTTAATACTAGGTGTTTTGAAGAAACGGAACCTAATAACAAGATAACAGCAATAAAACTTCCTGAAAGATCCTTTGCAAACCAAGGAGAAGTTTGCATAGAAAAAATAAACAAATCAAAACCAATTAACAATTCATTTTTCCAAATAAAGGATTCTCTAGATATTCTTAGTCAAAATGCAACTATTAAAACATTCAAAATTCCAAAAAGTATTACTCAAAAGTTTAAAACTGTAGAATTAACTAGAAATTTAAAAATAATTGAACAATATATTCAATTTTCTATTCCCATCTTTTCCAAAGATAATAATAAAGCATATTTAGAATTTGATCATTACTCCAATAATGAACAAAGCTATGGTAATTCAATATATCTAGAAAAAATAGAAGGAAAATGGAAAATAAAATATATTGAAAAAAATTGGAATATATAAAAAACTCAACAGTGAAAAAATTCATTTCATGACTGCAAATATTAAAAATTACAAAACAATGAAATACGCGGAATTCACTATCGACAATAATAAAATTGAATTTTTAAATTCCATTTTTGGAAAAGAAACTGTAGTAGTAAATGGAGAAAAAGTTTCTAAAAAATTCTCAGTTACTGGCGCTGAACATCATTTTACCATTAAATCAAACCATTTTATTCTCAAATCCAATTATGAATTATTTAAGGTTAAAAAATTAAAAATTGAGTTGCTAAAAAATGATGAAATAATTGATTCGAAATCAGTTGATATGAACAGTAAACAAAGATTTGTATGGATGGCGTTCGGGGCACTAATTGGATATGGTTTAGTTAGATATTTGTAAACGGAGTAATTTATTGTCTATATATTCTCTCCCATATAATCCTGAGTTTTGAAGAAGAAAACTTTTTTTCCCCTCAATGTAAAACAAAACGATTTTATTCTAAATTTATACTTTTCAAACCAAATCAAACTATTTATGAAACCAAATACCATTAGAAACTATTTTTTAAGCATCACTTTATTTTCAATGACCATTGCAATGGCGCAACACGACTACGTGAATACACCACCAGCGGTATCACCAATGGCAATGAAACCTGAAATGACTGAAATTTGGGAACCACAAGTGAAAGTAATAACTCCTGCTAAAAAAATGGGAGATGCACCTTCGGATGCTATTGTTTTATTTGACGGTAAAAACTTAGATCAATGGGTTAGTCAAAAAGATGTTACAAAACCAGCTCCGTGGAAAATAGTTGATAAAGATTATATGGAAGTGGTAGACGGTTCAGGAGGAATTCAGACCAAAATGCAATTTGGAGATTGTCAATTACATGTAGAGTGGAGCGCACCAGACGTTGTTGTTGACGGCGGACAATGGAGAGGAAACAGCGGTATCTTTTTGCAAAACAGGTACGAACTTCAAGTTTTGGATTCCTACAATAACAGAACATACAGCAATGGACAAGCTGGAAGTATTTATAAAGATCATCCGCCTTTGGTCAATGCTATGAAAATTCCTTTAGAATGGAATACATACGATATTATTTACACCGCTCCACGATTCAAAACCGACGGAAACATAGATGCACCGGCAAGAATAACAGTATTGCATAATGGTGTTTTAGTCCAAAATAACGCCACTATTAATGGATTAACACTTTATATGGGTTTGCATAATTATCCTTCGCCACACGGTGAAGATGTAATTTCGTTACAAGAACACGGCTGCAAAACCCAATTCAGAAATATCTGGCTTAGAAAATTGTAAAATAACTAAAGGAGAGCTTATAACTCTCCTTTTTTGTGTAATTAAAGTAACCGTAACATTTGCGCATTTGATTCTAAATTATGGTAAAATGAATCCTCTGGATAATCATAAAAATTCAGTTCTAGAAATTGATAAGAATTCGACAATGACTACGCAAATATGTTTAAATTTTGATTTGACTTCACACTTTAACTTTGACAATCTCGTCAGTATTTATTGAGAAATAGATCTTTAGTTGTTGATTATCAGTAAGTAAGAAAGTGAAATATATGGAAATCAGCTCTTTTTCTTAGAATTTCTTATTAACTTTATGAGGTTATTAATGATTTAAATAAGAAAATATGGAAGAGCAAATAAAAGGTTATGCCTATGGGCAAGTAGGGCAATCACCTATAAGTATTGCTGAATTAGACCTTCTTAAAAAAACAGTAATGTTTACAGAAGCAGATGAAAAAAATCTGCAACTTGCGGGTCAAGTGCTAAAAGATCAAACCAATGAAATTCTTGACCTTTGGTACGGTTTTGTGGGGGGAAATGAACATTTACTTCAATATTTTTCAAAGGATGGACAACCTAATACGTTTTATCTGAACGCTGTAAGAGCAAGATTTGGACAATGGATTATGGACATCTGCAACAAGCCCTATGACCAGACATGGCTAAATTATCAGCACGAAATTGCTTTGAGACATCATAGCACGAAGAAAAACAAAACGGACAATGTTGATACCGCACCCATAATCCATTATCGCTATATGACGGCATTTATTTATCCAATTACTGCAACCATCAAAGGATTTTTAACTAAAAAAGGACACGATCCAGAAACTGTAGAAGCTATGTATTCGTCATGGTTCAAAGCCGTAACGCTCACTGTAATTCTCTGGACTTACCCATACATCAACAAAAACGAATTCTAATTTATACCTTATTTCAAGAAAATGGAATAGCCTGATTTTTTTTCATTCGAAAACAAATCAGGCTATTCCTTCTATTTCTTAAATAGTTTTATTACTTGAAGGAACGATAACGGCGAACATTTCATTTAATCATTTTATAATATTCAAAAATTCAATTATTTTTATATTTATGTAATTTTACGAAAAACAAAAAACAATGGAAATAAATTGGTTTATTATCGCTGTAGTTTTGGTTGGAGTAATTGCTTTAATTCTATATTTGATTAAAAAAAATCAGAAGGATAAAAAAGACGTAACCAAGTTCTTTAATACTGATACTACAATTAGAAAGGAATCGGAACCGGACGAAGACGAGCGTTAATGATAGAATAAAAAGAATATTGAATGAATGAAAAAAGCAATTTAAAAGAAGTTGCCAAACTATTTTTAAAACTTGGAACTATCGGTTTTGGTGGCCCTGCAGTTCATATTTCGATGATGCAGGAAGACGTGGTCGTCAAAAAAAAATGGCTGAGCGAACAACATTTTCTCGATTTAATTGGCGCCACTAATTTAATTCCGGGCCCCAACAGCACTGAAATGGCAATTCATATCGGTCACGAAAAATCAGGCTGGAAGGGATTAATTGTTGCCGGACTTTGCTTTATTTTTCCTGCCGTTTTGATAACGGGATTTTTTGCCTGGCTGTATAAAGAATACGGTCAGCTCCCTGAATTGAAACCTTTTTTATACGGCATAAAACCAGCCATAATTGCTATTATTCTTTCTGCTATTTTTCCACTGGCCCAAAAATCCCTCAAAACTGTTCAGTTAGCTATTATAGGAAGTGCTGTTTTAGTACTTTCATTGCTTCATTACAATGAAATTGCATTACTTTTTGGCGCCGGAATCATTGCGTTGTTTTTATATACTTTAAAAAATAACGGTTCTGACATAAAAACAAACAGTTTGATTCCCCTTGCGTTTTTTTCTATTCCAAAAACGACTTTGATAAGCGCAACAAATTTTAATTTATTCCTGATTTTCTTGAAGATAGGAGCAATCTTGTATGGAAGCGGTTATGTGCTTTTTGCTTTTTTGGATGCGGAACTCGTTTCTAAAGGATTACTCACCCGCGCCCAATTGATTGACGCTATTGCAGTGGGACAATTCACGCCAGGTCCTGTTTTCTCTGCAGTAACTTTTGTAGGATATCAAATAAATGGAATATCGTGCTCGGTGATTTCGACTATCGCGATATTTTTACCCTCTTTTATATTTGTCGCGATATTAAATCCATTGGTCAAAAAAATGAGGAATTCTAAACCTTTTTCGGTATTTCTGGATGCTGTAAATGTGGCTTCCATCGCTATAATTGTTTCGATTTGTTATCAATTGGGCAAAGAAACAATAACGGATTGGCGAAAAATCTTAATTGCAACAATAAGTATTCTGATTGCTTTTAATTATAAAAAAATCAACAGTGCTTTAGTTGTTTTGGGAGGTTCAATACTGGGTTATATATTGACTTTTATTTGAGGAATAACAAACAGTAATTTTTGAAAATTGCAAAACATACATTAAACAAATTATTCATATGAAACCCAGAATAGAAACGCTTGCTGAAAAGAAAATCATCGGTAAACGCATGACAATGTCTTTATCTAACAATAAAACGCCGGAACTTTGGAAAAGCTTTATGCCAAGACGAAAAGAGATTGAAAATAATAATGGCATAAATCTCTATTCAATGCAAATCTACAATCCTTTGTATTTCAGTAATTTTGATTCCAACACTGATTTTGAAAAATGGGCAACGATTGAAGTCACCGATTTTGACAAAGTTCCTGATGAAATGGACACTTTTACAATAGCAAGTGGACTTTATGCGGTTTTTACCTATAAAGGAGATATGAGCTTGGCACCGCAAACCTTTCAATATATTTTTACAACTTGGTTACCCAATTCTTATTATATTTTGGATGACAGACCACACTTTGAAATTTTAGGCGAAAAATATAAAAATAATGATCCAACTTCTGAAGAAGAAATTTGGATACCAATCCAATTAAAGAGATAGCTTTGTGGGAATTCTTAGATTAAAAAAAATTGGTTAAACTAAAAACTTTTTTAAATTAGCTGAGAATTAAAATCGATTTTCAAGAAGTAAATTGGAATTATTTTCAAGTGTTCAGCTTAAAACAACAGCCATATTTATTCTTTCTTAATTTAAGATGTAATCAAAAACAAAATGTTTAATTAATATTTATTTATGTAGTATGAAAAAAATAATCTTGCCTCTTTTTCTTATGCTGGCCTTAACGGGTCGGGCACAAATGAAAGCAGATGATGTAAAAACGTTTACCCTGAAAAATGGTATGAAATTCCTGGTCGTGGAAGACTTTTCCATTCCTAATGCCAACATGTATTTATTTTACAAGGTAGGTAGCCGTAATGAATACCAAGGAATTACAGGGCTTTCGCACTTTTTTGAACATATGATGTTCAATGGAGCTAAAAAATATGGTCCTAAACTTTTTGACCAAACAATGGAATTCAACGGAGGCGCCAATAATGCGTATACCACTGAAAATGTTACCGTTTATACCGACTGGTTTCCGGCATCGGCCTCAGAAATTATTTTTGATATGGAAGCTGACAGGATTGCAAGTTTGAGCATTGATCCTAAAATGGTTGAAAGTGAAAGAGGTGTAGTATTAAGCGAACGACGTACCGGATTAGAGAACTCTCCATGGCGACTTTTATCGCAATCAGTTCAAGCAACTGCTTTTCAAGAACATCCTTATCACTGGCCAGTTATTGGATATGAAGACGATATGAAAAACTGGACGCAACAAGATTTAGAACGTTATTTCAAAACGTATTATGCACCAAATAACTGCGTAGTGGTAGTTTCTGGAGCAATCAAAGTGGATCAGGTAAAACGATTTGCCGAGAAGTATTTGGAACCAATTCCAGCGCAACCTGCACCACCTGCAGTTCATATTGTGGAACCTGCACAAACTGGAGAACGAAGAATAACTGTGAAGAAAGAGGTGGCAACTCCGTATTTAATGATTGCCTATCATACTCCGGAGTCCAAAAATGAAGATTATTATGCCTTGAATATCCTTAGTTCCGTTCTTTCAAGCGGGCAATCATCTCGATTATATTCGGCATTAGTTGACAAACAACAAATAGCAACTCAGGTACAAACCGATTTTGGAGATAGTTTTGATCCTAATCTTTTCAATTTCTATGCTGTTGCCAATAAAAATGTAAATGAAACAGATTTAGAAAATGCAATCTATGCTGAAATTGAAAAAATAAAAAAGAATGGAATTAGTGAAACAGAACTTCAAAAGATAAAAAATCAAAAACTGATGGAGTTTTATTCTCAGGTGGAAACAATCAATGGGAAATCTAATAACATCGGTACTTATGAAGTTTTCTTTGGTGATTACAAAAAAATGTTCAATGCTCCAGCCAACTACAATAAAATTACAGTGGCTGATGTGCAGAATGTAGCGAAAAAATATTTTGTAAAAAGCAACAGAACGGTAGGTATTTTAAAAACAAACGTTGAAAATTAATTTTATGGAACCAATCAAAAAAACAATACTAACTATCTGTTTACTGGTATTGACACACATAAGCCTATCGGCACAAAGTTATAAATTACCCGATTATACTACTTTTAAATTATCTAACGGACTTACTGTTTATCTGATGGAACAGCATGATGTTCCGGTAATCAGCGCTTCAGCGATACTTCCTGCAGGAGCCATTTATGATAATGACAAAGCGGGACTTGCATCATTAACCGCTACGGCTTTGAAACATGGCACTAAAAATTTTACAAAGACAAAACTGGATGAAGAACTTGATTTCATTGGAGCGGATGTAAATACGTACGCAACTAAAGAATATGCTGGTCTTTCTTCTAATTTTGCAGCAAAGGACAAAGTAAAAGTACTTGCAATAATTAAAGACTTATTACTCAATCCTGTATTTGATCCAACGGAGTTTAACAAAGAGAAAAGCCGTTTATTAGTAATGCTTGAACAGCAAAAAGAAAGCCCACGATCAGTGATAGGTTCTTATTTTGATGCATTTTTGTATGGTAATCATCCTTACGGAAATGTAATTAGCGGAATAAATTCTACGGTTAGTAAATTGACTGTTGATGATTTAAAAAATTTCTACAAAACCAATTACAAGCCAGATAATTCTGCGATTAGCATAGTTGGAGATTTTAATACTAAAGACATGAAAACAGAGATAACCTCTTTATTTTCAACTTGGGAAAAATCTACAAAAGAAAAAGAGAATCCTGCAACAAAAGCGATTAGCATTCCTACTGAAAATAGAGTGTTATTGGTTAATAAAAATGATGCTAAGGAAACAACTTTTTATATAGGAGCTCCTGGAATTAGCAGAAACAACCCAGATTTTGTAGCCATTGAAGTTGTAAATACTCTTTTTGGCGGACGATTTACTTCTATGTTGAATGATGAACTGCGTGTAAATTCAGGTTTAACCTATGGAGCTTCAAGTAGATTTAATACTCTTAAAAATGGAGGTTCTTTTGTCATCAGCACTTTTACTGCCAATAAAACGACCGAAGCTGCAATTGATAAAGCTTTGGAAGTTATGACTAAACTGCATGCAACTGGTCTAAATGAAAAATCATTAGCCTCTGCCAAAAATTATGTCAAAGGACAATTTCCTCCTCGTTATGAGACGGCGGGGCAACTATCCGGCCTGATGACACAAATGTTCTGGTATAATTTTGACAAATCTTTTATCGACAATTTTGAGAAAAATGTGGATGGGCTTGACTTAGCAAAAGCAAACCAAATCATTGCCAAATATTTCCCTAAGGACAAATTCCAATTTATCATGGTGGGTAAATCAGAAGAAATCAAAAAAATTGCTGAAAAATACGGTAAAGTCACCGAAGTCGATATAAAAGACGAACAAAAGAAGGTGTTGTAAGAAATGAAAAGCGGGGATGATATTCCCGCTTTTTTTTAAATAATTTTGTACTAATTTCAACTATTCTCAAAGTAAAAATAAAATGGAAAATATTTTTAAAACACAACAGCAATCGCATTTAGTACTGGCACAATATTACCGCTGGTATCAAGTTTATGAAGTGCCTTTTACCGCAGAGCGTATTAACAACCAAAAAGATATTTTGAGTGAAGATGTAGAGCTTAGTTCACAGAGCGGCACTACAAAAGGCAAAGAAGGTTTAGAGGAACGCTTGACAGTTTTTACAGGTTGGAAAAATGCACATCATGTTCAAAATACCACAGTAAAAGAATTACCAAACGGAAACCTTTCGTTGGAAGCTGATATTTTGTATCAAAATATTCGTCCTGATGACAGCAAATACAATTATACTTTGCATTATTCGACCCAGTTAAAACAACGAGAAAATGACTTGCCTGTTTTTACCAAATTAGATTTGAAAGCAACAGGAGTAATAGAAGAATTTAAGTTTGAATCCGCATATCCCGAAAATAGAACCAAGTCATTCATGCATTATTGGTTGTATTTAATGGAAAAACCGGATGCTGAAAAATTCAAAGAATTATTAGCTCCTGATTTTTCTTTGCAATTAAGTTCAAATGAAAAGATAACCGCCCTCCCAAAATTCGAAGAATGGTTAAAATCAATAACTGAAAGGATTTTGACAAGCACACATTCCTATAAAAACTTTAAAGTGACGGATAATAAAGACAATACTTTTAGTGTTTCGGTTGATTTTGATTGGAAAGGAATAAACGTAGCTGAAGAGAAAATGATTGCACAAACGCATCACGAGTGGCTTTTGACTAATAATATGGACGAGCGGTTTGTAAGAATGAAAACCATGAAAGTAACGACTTTGAAACCTTTTCAGGTTGTAGATAAATTTTAAAAAATGATTTCACTGTCTTATTTTTAAATTTTTACACTGCTTTAATCTTGAATTCAAAAGATTCCTCAACATTATAAAATCAATCCGATTTGATAAAAAACATACCGCCGATATCGCTTAACTGTAATACAATCTAATTTGCCTATATTTGTTCACCAAAATAAAGTTATAGTGAGTCAAATCAATAAGCTAAAAATATTCAATGATCCCATTTACGGGTTTATTACCATTCCTAATGCCTTAATTTACGACTTAGTTCAGCATCCTTATTTTCAAAGGTTGCGACGTATTTCTCAAATGGGATTATCCTACTTAGTATATCCTGGGGCAAATCATACTCGTTTTCATCATGCTTTGGGTTGTATGCACCTGATGCAAAAAGCCGTTGAAGTATTACGTTTTAAAGGAGTCTCAATATCTCCGGAGGAAGAAAACGCCCTATATATTGCTATTTTATTGCACGACATAGGTCATGGTCCTTTTTCGCATGCTATGGAAAGAAGTATTGTAGAAGACGTGCATCATGAAGAAATTTCACTCTTATTTATGAACCAGCTAAATGTGGAATTTAATGGTCAGCTGAATCTCGCAATACAGATTTTCAAAGGGGAATACGACAGGAAATTCATGTTGCAGTTGATTTCCAGTCAATTGGACATGGATCGAATGGATTATTTAAAACGCGATAGTTTTTATTCGGGCGTGGCGGAAGGAAATGTTAATTCAGAGCGACTCATTCAAATGATGAACGTTGTGGATGATTTCTTGGTGATTGAAGAAAAGGGTATCTATTCGGTAGAGAAATTCCTGATGTCCAGAAGATTAATGTATTGGCAGGCGTATTTGCACAAAACAAGTTTAGTGGCAGAGTTAATTTTGATGAAAGTCTTAAAGCGTGCCAAAGAACTGACCCTTAAGGGAGTGCAGTTGCCATGTAGTGAACCTTTATTGTTTTTTATGCAAAACAAAATCACAATGGAAAATTTTGATACCACTACTTTAGATTTATTTTCGCAATTAGATGATTTTGATATTATTAGTGCTTTAAAAGCATGGCAAAGACAGGATGATTTTATATTGTCTTCTCTCAGTAAAATGATTGTAAACAGGGATTTATTGAAGATAAAATTAACGAGTGAAAAAGTTTCATTAGAAGAAATGCAACCGTTGAAAGAACGTTTTGCGGCTGAAAATAATATTACCTTGCTGGAAACTAATTATTTTATTTTTAAAGGTAAAATAAAAAATCAAGCCTATAGCAAGGAAGCCGAACCGATACGAATTTTGAAAAAAGACAGAACAGTAGAGGATGTTATTGAATCTTCTGATCAGCTGAATTTAAAATCATTATCTAAATTGGTAACTAAATATTATATCTGTTTCCCAAAACAACTCGTAGAAATGAACATTTAAAATCTATTTTTTTATATTTTTGTCGCAATGAAACGAGCCAATGCCTTTTTATTTAATTTTAAAAGAACTTTATATAGGGAGTTCCATCTTATACCTATAAAAAACATAATCAGATAAGATGAAATTTACAGCACAACAAATAGCGGATATTTTGGAAGGTGAGGTTGTTGGGAATCCCATAGCTGAAGTGAATCAATTGTCTAAGATTGAAGAAGGAAAAGAGGGTTCATTAACTTTTTTATCGAACCCAAAATACAATAACTTTATTTATACAACGGAAGCTACAATTACGATTGTAAACAAAACCTTTGTACCTGAAATAGAAATAAAAACCACTCTAATAAAAGTGGAAGATCCTTATATGTCTTTTTCTAAATTATTAGAATTTTATGACAAGGCGAAAGGAAATAAAAATGGGATTGAACAACCATCCGTTATTTCAGAAACTGCAAAGTATGGAGAGAACTTATACTTAGGCAGTTTTAGTTATATAGGCGAGAATGTAATATTAGGAGAAAAGGTGAAAATTTACCCTAATTGTTTTCTTGGAGATAATGTTGTAGTAGGAGATAATGTGACTATTTTTGCTGGTGCAAAAATTTATTCAGAAACTATTATAGGGAATAATTGCACGATACATTCCGGAGCTATTATAGGGGCTGACGGCTTTGGTTTTGCACCAAATCCAGATGGAACTTATAGTAAAATTCCTCAAATAGGGAATGTAATTATAGAAGATAATGTTGATATTGGATCTTGTACAACGATCGATAGGGCGACAATGGGTTCGACAATTATTAGAAAAGGAGTGAAGCTTGACAATCAAATTCAGATTGCCCATAATGTTGAGATTGGTGAGAATACAGTTATTGCTGCTCAAACAGGAGTAGCGGGTTCTACAAAAATCGGAAAAAATGGAATGATAGGCGGTCAGGTAGGAATTGCAGGTCATTTGACCATTGGAAACAATGTTAGAATTCAGGCACAATCTGGAGTCGCAAAGAATATAAAAGATAATGAGATTTTACAGGGAAGTCCAGCATTTGGATACACTGATTTTAGCAAATCGTATGTTCATTTCAAGAATTTTCCAAAAATTATAGCAGAAATAAAAGAATTAAGAAAACAAATTTTAAACCAAAAAAATGGAAAAAATGGTTAAACAGAAGACCATCAAAACGGAAATTTCGCTTACTGGAGTTGGATTACATACAGGAAAAGAAGTGAAAATGACTTTCAAACCTGCTCCAATAAACAATGGTTTTACTTTTGTTAGGGTAGATCTGGAAGGAAGTCCAATTGTTGAAGCAGATGCAAATTATGTTGTAAACACACAAAGAGGTACTAATTTAGAGAAACTTGGCGTAAAAATACAAACTCCAGAGCACGTTTTAGCAGCTCTTACAGGATGCGATTTAGACAATGTTATCATTGAACTAAATGCTTCGGAACTGCCTATAATGGATGGTTCTGCTAAATATTTTGTAGAAGCACTTGAAAAAGCGGGTATTGAAGAACAAAATGCAAAACGTAATGTATATGTCGTGAAAGAAGTGATTTCTTTTACTGACGAAGCTACGGGAAGCGAAATATTAATCATGCCAAGTGATCACTATTGTGTGACTGCGATGGTCGATTTTGGAACTAAAATTTTAGGAACTCAAAATGCAAATATGAAAAGTATTTCTGAATTTAAAACAGAAATATCGGATTCAAGAACTTTTAGTTTTTTGCATGAACTAGAATCTCTTTTGGAAAACGGATTAATAAAAGGAGGCGATTTGAATAATGCAATTGTATATGTAGATAAAGAAATATCTGCAGCTACAATGGAAAGTTTAAAAGTTGCTTTTGGTAAAGAGGAATTGACAGTTAAACCTAACGGAATATTAGACAATCTTACTTTGCATTACCCTAATGAAGCAGCAAGACATAAACTTCTTGATGTTGTTGGGGATTTAGCTTTAATAGGAACTAAAATTCAAGGTAAAGTTATTGCCAATAAACCAGGACATTTTGTAAATACACAATTTGCAAAAAAAATGGCAAAAATCATAAAAATAGAACAGAGAAATTATGTACCTGTTTATGATTTACACCAAGAACCATTGATGGATATTCATAAAATTATGGCTGTTCTACCGCATAGACCACCATTTTTATTGATTGACAGAATCATTGAAATGTCTGAAAGTCATGTTGTAGGTATGAAAAATGTGACAATGAATGAAAATTTCTTTGTTGGACATTTCCCGGAGGCTCCGGTTATGCCGGGTGTTTTAATTGTGGAGGCAATGGCACAAACAGGAGGAATTCTTGTTTTGAGCACGGTTCCTGATCCAGAAAACTATTTGACTTATTTTATGAAAATAGACAATGTCAAATTCAAACAAAAAGTATTGCCAGGAGATACTTTGATTTTTAAATGTGATTTAATAACGCCTATTAGAAGAGGAATTTGTCATATGCAAGCTAATGCTTACGCAAATGGTAAACTGGTTGCTGAAGCGGAATTAATGGCGCAAATTGCAAAAAAACAGTAATTTTTTTGTTGATTTGATTAATCGTTTATTTGATTAATCGATAAAACAGTTAAACGATTAAATAAAGAATATGAATCAACCACTAGCATATGTTCATCCAGGCGCTAAAATCGCCAAAAATGTAGTCATTGAGCCATTCACGACCATTCATAATAATGTTATTATTGGTGATGGAACATGGATTGGATCAAATGTTACCATTATGGAAGGGGCAAGAATAGGAAAAAATTGTAATATTTTTCCAGGTGCAGTTATTTCAGCTGTTCCACAAGATTTGAAGTTTGGTGGAGAAGATTCTTTAGCAATAATTGGAGACAATTGTACGATTAGAGAATGTGTAACTATTAATAGAGGTACGATCGCATCAGGACAAACAACACTCGGTAATAATTGTTTAGTAATGGCTACTGCTCATATTGCGCACGATTGCCATATTGGTGATAATGCAATTATTGTAAACGGGGTTGCCCTTGCAGGTCATGTTACTGTGGGTAAATTTGCAGTGATTGGTGGTTTGGCGGCAGTGCATCAGTTTATTCAGATTGGGGATCATGCTATGATATCAGGCGGGTCATTAGTTAGAAAAGATGTTCCTCCTTATACAAAAGCGGCAAAAGAACCTTTATCTTACGTTGGAATCAATTCTGTTGGATTAAGAAGACGAGGATTTACAACTGAAAAGATTAGAGAAATTCAAGACATATACCGAATTCTTTATCAAAAAAATTACAATACCACGCAAGCTTTAGGTATTATTGAAGCCGAGATGGAAGCAACACCGGAAAGAGATGAGATTATTGATTTTATCAGAAATTCATCAAGAGGAGTTATGAAAGGATATTCTGGAAATTACTAAGACCAATTTCAGTTAGCACAAAATAAAAATATTAATAAAAAATAAACAACATAATGGCATCTACATCAGATATTAAAAACGGATTGTGTATTAAATACAACAACGATATATACAAAATTATAGAATTTCTTCACGTAAAACCTGGGAAAGGACCTGCTTTTGTAAGAACAAAACTAAGAAGTTTGACTAATGGGAAAGTTTTGGATAACACATTTTCTGCAGGGCATAAAATTGAAGAAGTTAGAGTAGAAAACCATAAATTTCAGTTTTTATATCCAGAAGGTGATGAATTCCATTTTATGAATACAGAGACTTTCGAACAAATTACTTTAAATAAAAATATTTTAGATTCACCAGATTTATTGAAAGAAGGAGAAAATGTAATGGTAAGTATCAATACAGAAACTGATTTACCTCTTTCAGTAGATATGCCGGCATCTGTTATTCTTGAAGTGACGTACGCTGAGCCAGGAATTAAAGGAAATACTGCTACTAATGCTACAAAATCAGCTACAGTTGAAACTGGTGCAACAGTAAATGTTCCTTTATTCATAAATGAAGGTGATAAAATTAAAATTGATACTGCAACTGGTTCTTACATGGAACGAGTAAAAGAGTAAATTATTTAGATAATTAGAAAATGTGAAAATTAGATAATTTCCATATTTTCTAATTAACTAATTTTCACATTTTCTAATTAAATTTATGAAATTCCAAAAAGTCCATTCTTTAGAAGAAATTGCCAATATCATCAACTGTGAATATGTTGGTGATGCTAATTTTACAGTATCTGGAATGAACGAAATCCATGTTGTTGAATCTGGTGATATCGTTTTTGTAGATCATCCTAAATATTACGACAAAGCATTAAATTCAGCTGCTACTATAGTTTTGATTAATAAAAAAGTGGATTGTCCTGAAGGAAAAGCACTTTTAATTTCGGATGATCCTTTTAGAGATTTCAATAAATTAACCAATCATTTCAAGCCTTTTCAGTTTTCTAATGTATCAATAGCTGCTTCAGCTTCGATAGGGCAAGGCACTATTATACAGCCTAATGCGTTTATTGGAAATTATGTAATTATTGGAAAAAATTGCTTAATACATTCTAATGTTTCCATTTATGACCATACGGTTATTGGTGACAATGTATTGATACACGCAGGTACAGTTCTTGGAGCAGATGCTTTTTACTATAAAAAGCGTGTTGAAGGTTATGATCAATTACTTTCCGGAGGACGTGTTGTAATAAAAGACAATGTTGGGATTGGTGCTCTTTGTACTATTGATAAAGGAGTTACAGGTGATACCACAATTGGAGAAGGTACCAAAATTGACAATCAGGTGCATGTAGGTCATGATACCGTAATTGGAAAAAACTGTTTGATTGCTTCACAAACTGGAATTGCCGGCTGTGTAATAATTGAAGATGATGTAACGATTTGGGGACAAGTTGGAACTACAAGTGGAATAACAATTGGAGCAAAGGCAGTTATTCTGGGTCAAACTGGAGTGACGAAATCTGTAGAAGGAGGTAAGTCTTATTTTGGCACTCCAATAGAAGAATCAAGAGAAAAATTGAAACAACTGGCTAATATCAAGAAGATTCCAGAAATCCTAAATAAATTAAAATAATATGTCTGCTAAAGAAATTATTCAAAAATTTTATAAATCAGATGCACTGATTGATAGCGATGTCATGAAAGAATTTTTGCATCCCGAAGTTCTTTTAGATTGGAATAGCAGTAAAGGATTTTTGCAACTGAATTACGATTCCTTATTGAATTTATCTCATGATTTAAGCAAAGCCTATGTTCGATCGAAAGTAAGAATAAGCCAAATAATTGCGGAAAATGACACGATTTCAGTTCGGTATTCACATTTTGTGAAAACAATTGAAAACCCAAGAGAAGAAATGTTATTAGCCCATTTTATAGCGATTTGGCAAATAAAAGACAATAAATTGTTCAGAGGGTATCAAATGAGCCAAATATCATAATTTATTTTGACAAAAAAAGGCTCGGAAATAATTCGAAAGCCTTACTTTTGCTTCACAATTTTAAAAACTACATAAAATATATATCATGAGTGTTTTAGTTAATAAAGATTCCAAAATAATTGTTCAAGGATTTACTGGAAGCGAAGGAACTTTCCACGCTTCTCAAATGATTGAATACGGTACTAATGTTGTTGGTGGTGTAACTCCAGGAAAAGGTGGAACAACTCACTTAGACAGACCAGTTTTCAATACTGTTAAAGACGCTGTTGAACAAGCAGGAGCAGATACAACTATCATTTTTGTTCCGCCAGCTTTTGCTGCTGATGCAATTATGGAAGCTGCTGATGCAGGTATTAAAGTAATTATCGCTATCACTGAGGGAATTCCTGTTGCTGATATGATTAAGGCGAATAGCTATGTTAAAGAAAGAAATGCTCGATTAATAGGACCTAACTGCCCAGGAATAATTACTCCAGGTGAAGCTAAAGTGGGAATTATGCCAGGCTTTGTTTTCAAAAAAGGGACTGTAGGTATTGTTTCTAAATCAGGTACATTAACTTACGAAGCTGCTGACCAAGTGGTAAAACAAGGATTAGGAATCACGACTGCAATTGGTATTGGTGGAGACCCAATCATTGGAACAACTACAAAAGAAGCGGTTGAACTATTGATGAATGACCCAGAAACAGAATGTATCGTAATGATAGGTGAAATTGGAGGACAATTAGAAGCAGATGCTGCTCATTGGATAAAAGCTGATGGTAACCGTAAACCTGTTGTAGGATTTATTGCAGGAGTTACAGCTCCTCCAGGACGTACAATGGGACATGCAGGTGCGATCGTTGGTGGATCTGACGATACTGCTGAAGCTAAAAAACAAATCATGAGAGAATGTGGAATACACGTTGTGGATTCTCCAGCTGAAATTGGTAAAAAGGTAAAAGAAGTTTTAGGTTAATATAACCTCAAATTAAATATTTTAAAAGCCTCACATTTTGTGGGGCTTTTTTATTATAAATTGAATTAAAGAAATATCTTTGCACTTTATTAAAATTCTTTGGTTTACCCAGTTAATAATAATAAGAGCAAACATAAACGAATGGTTTTCAGTGAGCCTCATGATTTTGTGAGGTATTTTTTTTGTTAAAGCCAATTCAAATAAAAATATAATAATATGTACAAAGAGTTAAAAAAATTCAAAGTTACCAATCAGTTTTCATTTACTACAGACGATAGTTTAGAAGAAGTTTGTAATGCTTCAGAAGGATCTGGAGTATTTTTAGTTTATTCAGTTGGAGATGAGAAAGAATTAATTATGGTTGGTTCTACTGGAACGGTTCAGAATGACGGAACTTTGAAAATTAAAAATGGTGGTCTTAAGGACAAAATTGTTGAAGGACACCAATTTGCAAAAACTGGAAGAAAATATTCTTGGCCAGCACAAATGAAAATCGAAGATATTAGTACAATTGAAGTAGTTTGGTATGAAACATTCAATGATAAAACTAAAGTAATCCCAACATTCGTAGAAGGACAAGTTTTACAAAACTTCCTTGATGAAAATGACAGATTACCAAAATGGAATGTAGCTTTTTAATACAATCCGTTTTTTAAAATAATTTAAAAGCTCCTATTTGGAGCTTTTCTTATTTAAAAGGTGTCGACCATTTTGTATCTACATATACATTAGTTCCTGATAATGTTTGAATGAAAGCTGCAAGAGCGTTAACTTCAGGAGCAGTAAGATTTAATTTTTGCCCAAACCCATTTGGTGCTAATCTAGCATCTAAATTTGTATTTCCTGGAGCTAAATTTATACTTCCATAATGGCCAATAACATTTTGTATCGTTGCTAAATTTCCGGTATGCATAAAGGAACCATTTGAACTTCCGTTTGGTTTGACCAAATCTCTCAATGATGGAGCTCTTGTGTTTGTGATGTCAATTCCCGGTGCGTTTAAAACACCTATAATACCATTGTTTTTTGTATTGGGATCAATATCAAATTCAGGAGCGGCATGGCAAACCGCGCATCCTACCCCTCCAGAAGTTCTATTTCCGGTTGCGTCAAAAATCGGAGGAGCTAAAAACAAATTTTTACCTTGATTTTCTTGTGCCGAAAAGTTAGTGAAGGGTTGGCCGTCGCTTGCAACCAATGCTCTTCCAGCATCATATTTAGAATCAAAGGATTGGATGCTTCTAATAAATTGTGCCAAAGCTTGCTGTATCTTGCTTTCAGTAATAATTTCAGAGCCATACGTATATTTAAACAATTCTTTGTAATAGCCGATCTTCTGCAATTTTGCAATTAATACTGTCAAGTTTGCATCTCCTAAGGTTCCACTAAAACCCATTTCAATATGATTTTGAATAGGTTGTGTAGTTTGCAATTCTAATGTGGCTGCTCTTTCGTCCCAGAAAAACTTGTTTTCTCTTGAAAATCTAGAGTTTACCAATCTCATTGAATGTCTGGTGGTCGTTCCGTTTATTCCATCACTGGCAATAGCCACATCACCAAAAGCATTGGCTTGAATGTGGCAGGAAGAACACGAAATCGTATTATTTGCAGATAAATTTTTATCGTAAAATAAAACCCGTCCTAAGGTAGCTCCTTTGTCAGTTATGGGATTTCCCGCAGTATTATCTTTAGTGATGTAAGTTGGAATATTCTGGTTTGCATAATTATTCAAATTATTTAAATCAATTTTACCGGAGAAAGCTGCAATCACATTGGGATATGAATCTGTAATTTCGGCAGCACTTGAATCTGAACTTTCATTTTTACTGCAAGATGTAACTATTAAGAACGTTGCAAAAAGTAATAGGGAAGTGATCTTCTTCATATTAATTATTTTAGTTAAAAAATGAGTTCGTTGATTCTATATGGCCTTTCTGTAAGGATAGGTGATTTTTCTGCTTTTTTTAAATAATTAAAATCATTTTCAAATCTAACGATTTTATTGCCATTGCTTCTAAATATTTTGAAGCTTTAATCATGTTAAACAGTTTTACTTAATTTTAGGACATTTTTTTTTATAAAAGGTTTAATTGAAGCTGTAATTTTTTTTCAACCCACAATTATTGCTATATTTGACGAGTGAAAATTAGCCCTGATAGAAGTGGAAATCCTTTTTCTTGTTAGTTCGATTTCGCTTGAAAAGCGAGGAGGAGAACAAGAGAAAAAGATTGAAACGGATAGCAGGAATAGCTTCAAATAAATATTAAATTAATTTTAGAACATGAAATTACTAGAAGGAAAGGTTGTTATAATTACTGGCGCAAGTCGTGGAATTGGTAAAGGAATTGCAGAAGTTTTTGCGAAAAATGGGGCGAATGTTGCTTTTACATACAGTTCATCTGTTGAGTCAGCTTTGGCTCTTGAGAATGAATTGAACGCTTTAGGGATTAAAGCCAAAGGATATCAATCAAATGCTGCTGATTTTACCGAAGCACAAACTTTTGTAGATGCAGTAATTGCTGAATTTGGAACTGTTGATGTTTTGATAAATAACGCTGGAATTACTAAAGACAATTTGTTAATGCGTATGTCTGAAGCCGATTTTGACCAAGTAATTGATGTGAATTTGAAATCCGTTTTTAATATGACCAAAGCGATTCAAAGAACTTTCTTAAAACAACGTTCTGGATCTATCATTAACATGAGTTCTGTAGTAGGAGTGAAGGGCAATGCAGGTCAGACTAATTATGCGGCTTCAAAAGCGGGTGTTATTGGATTTACAAAATCAGTAGCATTAGAATTAGGGTCTCGTAATATTCGATGCAACGCTATTGCACCAGGATTTATTGAAACAGAAATGACAGCTAAGTTAAACGAAGATGTTGTAAAAGGTTGGAGAGATGGAATTCCGTTGAAACGTGGTGGAACTACCGAAGATGTTGCTAATGCTTGTCTTTTCTTTGCTTCTGATATGAGTGCTTATGTAACCGGTCAGGTTATGAACGTTTGTGGAGGAATGCTTACTTAATATAATTTAAAGATTAAAAGATTTAAAAATTGGCCTGAAGAGTTACTCTTAAAATTTCATAATCTTTAAATCATTTAATCTTTGAATTTTTAAATAAAAAAGAATGACAACAACTACTATTTTATTGATTATACTTTCATTAGTCGTAGCAGGTGGTTTGTCATTTTACCAATATTTATATAAAGCCAAAAACAAATCGCAAGTCAATTTGTTTTTGGCTTTTTTGCGCTTTGGGTCTATATTTTTGATTTTATTATTGCTTATAAATCCAATAATTACCAAAAATACTTTAGAAATTGTAAAAACACCTTTAGCAATTGTGGTTGATAATTCCAGTTCTGTTTCTTTTTTGAATGCCAAAGAAAAAGCATTGGAATTGTATAAAAAAATTAGTTCAAATACTGCAATCCAAGATAAGTTTGATGTACAATCTTACCAATTTGACACTGATTTTGAGCCAGCCTCCACGTTTAATTTCAAAGGAACCCAAACCAATCTTGAAGTAATTGCCAAGAATTTGAAGAGCATAAATAGAAATGTAATTTTTCCTACGGTTATTATTACGGATGGAAATCAGACTTCGGGCAATGATTATGTGTATAGTTTTGATGCCGCTAATAAAGTTTATCCAGTAATATTAGGCGACACAACAAAATTATTTGACTTAAAAATCAATCAACTGAACGTTAATAAATACGCTTTCTACAAAAATAAATTCCCTGTTGAAGTCTTTTTACAGTATTCAGGAACCAAAAATATATCTGCAAATTTTAGTGTTACACAAGGAAATTCAGTAGTAAGCAAACAAAGTATTTCATTTTCTCCTTCGAAAAAGACGGCAATACTAAATTTGCTCTTGCCAGCCAATAGAGTAGGTTTGCAAGTTTTTAAAGCTAGTATTACATCCAGAGAAAAAGAAAAAAATGTGTTCAATAATACTAAGAATTTTGCCGTTGAAGTTATTGATCAGAAAACAAATGTGGCCATAATTTCAGCAATAAATCATCCTGACATTGCTGCTTTGAAACGCGCAATTGAAACTAATGCACAACGTAAAATTACCATTGTTAAGCCAAATGATATCAAATCATTACAGGATTATAATGTTTTGATTTTGTACCAGCCAAATGGCGAATTCAAATCGGTTTTTGATACCGCTAAGTTAGCCGGTATTAACACTTTTATTATTACAGGAAACAACACAGATTTCAATTTTTTGAATCAAAATCAAAGCAGTTTGACTTTTAAAATGAGTGGACAAAAAGAAGATTATTTGTCTGTATTTAGTTCTCAGTTTAATCTGTTTGCGATTGATAATATTGGTTTTGAAAATTTTCCTCCTTTGCAAAATCCTTTTGGAAATGTGACTGCCAATGGCAATGTATCGGTTTTACTTTCGTCAAAAATCAGAAACATAGATACGAATTCCCCATTACTCGCTTTTACGGAGAATCCAGGAAAACGGTCCGCTTTTCTTTTAGGTGAAAATAGCTGGAAATGGCGTTTACAAAGCCACATCGATAATCAGTCTTTTGCAAAATTCGATATTTTTATAGATAAGATTATTCAGTTTTTGGCTTCCAATAACTCCAAGAAATCATTAGTTGTTGAACATGAAAGTTTTTATAATTCAGGAGAAGCAATTGAGATTTCTGCGCAGTATTTTAATAAAAATTATGAATTTGACGAGAAAGCACGATTGACAATTGCCGTTACCAATACTAAAACCAAGCAAACTAAAAACTACGATTTATTAAAGGGAAATAATTCTTATACCGTCAATCTTGATGGTTTTTCTGCGGGAAGTTATAATTTTTCTGTAAAAGAATTAAATTCAAAAACCACTTATTCGAGTCATTTTGAAATTTTGGATTTTGATATTGAAAAACAATTTGTAAATCCCGACGTAGAAAAATTATCTCAATTAGCATTGGAAACTCAGGGAAAAGAGTATTATCCGGATCAGGCCGATGTTTTGATAAAATCGCTTTTAGAAAATGAGGAATACAAATCAATTCAAAAAAACAATATGACCAAAATGCCTTTGATTGATTGGGTTTGGTTATTGGTTTTGATTTCCATTCTTCTGGCGACAGAATGGTTTGTTCGAAAATACAACGGATTACTGTAATAAAATACAATTAAACAACATGGATTTTAGACTAAAAGTATTCTTTACCGTTGCCAGCAGATTGAGTTTTACAAAAGCAGCAGCAGAGTTATTTATCACACAACCTGCTATTTCCAAGCACATTCAAGAATTAGAAGAACAATATAAAATCAAGCTTTTTGATAGAAATGGTTCCAAAATTTCACTTACAAAAGCAGGTGAGCTGTTATTAAAACACACTAAAAATATATTTGAAATTTATCGGGAAATAGATTTTGATTTGAGTGCGCTCATAAATAAACAGCAGGGAACGTTGCGATTGGGAGCCAGCACTACGATTTCTCAATATATAATTCCACCACTTTTAGCGCGTTTCCATCAAAAATTGCAGGATATCAAGGTGAATTTGCTTAATGGTAATACAGAGCAAATTGAAAGCGCCTTATTGAACAAAGAAATTGAAATAGGAATTGTAGAAGGGCAATCTAAAAATCAGTCTATTAAATATACCAAGTTTTTAAAAGATGAATTAGTATTGGTTTGCAACAGTAAAAATCCCTTGGTTAACAAACAAGAAATAACGAAAGAAGATCTTAAAAGCATGCGATTTCTAATGCGCGAACAAGGATCAGGAACACTGGAAGTTATTGAATACGCGTTGAAACCTTTTGAAATTAAGCTTTGTCAACTAACTATTGAAATGCAGTTAGGAAGTACCGAAAGTATAAAATCGTATCTATTGAATTCAGATTGTGTGGCTTTTATTTCGATTCACGCGATAAATAAGGAGCTAAAAAACAATGAATTGACTATTATTGATGTCAAGAACTTAATGATAGAACGTTTTTTTTATATTATTACATTGCAAGGAAAAACAGATTCGCTTTCGGAGTTATTTATTAAAAACATTGCCAGTTACTATAACTTAAAGTTATAAGTCATTAAATTATACAATTGGTAACTATTGAATTATCTATGCACCTTTGTAAGGTAATAATTCAACAGTTTTACTTTGGAAACGAATCAATATACCAACATTAATTTATTAAAAATCAATCCGACATTGCAACAAATTATTTTTGTTGTTTTATTATTGGTTTGTATGACTTCATTTATTTCTCCACCAATAGCTTTACTATTAGGGTTAGTTTTAGCTAATCTTTCGGGGCATCCTTTTATACATCTCAACCATAAAGCGACGAATATATTACTGCAAATTTCTGTAGTTGGGTTAGGTTTTGGTATGAACATAAATAGCGCTTTGGCGGCAGGAAAGGAAGGTTTTCTATTTACAATCGCTTCTATTTTTAGTACTTTAATCCTAGGTTCTTTTCTTGGAAAATGGTTTAAGATCGAAAACAAAACTTCGCATCTAATTTCTTGTGGAACTGCCATTTGCGGAGGAAGCGCTATTGCAGCAATTGCACCGGTAATTCAATCGGATGAAAAGCAAACATCAGTCGCTTTGGGAGTTATTTTCATTCTGAATTCCATTGCACTATTTCTATTTCCAGCGGTAGGGCATTGGTTGGATTTATCACAAAAAGAATTTGGATTATGGTGTGCCATCGCTATTCACGACACTAGTTCTGTTGTAGGAGCCGCCAGTAAATTTGGCCCGGAAGCTTTACAAATCGCAACAACAGTAAAATTAGCCAGAGCTTTATGGATAATTCCAGTTGCTTTGATTACTTCTTTAGTATTTAAAAATAAATCCAGTAAAGTCAAAATCCCATATTTTATAGGATTGTTTATTTTGGCGATGATCATGAATACTTATGTACCTCAAACGGCCATAATAGCGCCGCATTTAGTTTCTATTGCTAAAATTGGTCTTACGGTAACTTTGTTTTTAATTGGTGCAGGATTGAATTTGAATGCATTAAAATCCGTTGGAATAAAACCTTTATTACAAGGTGTTTCACTTTGGATATTCATTGCGATTGGCAGTCTCGTTGCAATTCTTTATTTCAATTAGTTTTGTGATGGAAGGTTTTTCTTTTAATAACATGAAACTGAAGTCGGATATAATCATATAAAAGTGCCACCAAAAGAAAGAACGCGGAGACAAAAAGTGTTTTCATTTCCAAAAAAACATACATAAATCCGCCCGAAAAACATCCTAGAAAGAAGAAAATGATAATCGACAATCTCAAATAAATACTGGTCTTTAATTTTTTTGTTTCTTCTGGTTTTTTATAGAAAAAAAGTTGGGAAAGTTCGATTCCGAGATCTGTAAAAAGTCCAGTCAAATGTGTAGTTCTCACCGTTGATTGTGATATTTTTGTTACTAAAGAATTTTGAATTCCCATGGCAAAAAGCATAGAAAAAGCAATCCATTTGCCTTCAAACGAAGATAATTCCGATTGTTCACCGTAAATCCCAACACTTATCAAAACAATTATTTCTAAAGAGATGGGAATAACATGAGATAAATTTGGATTTTTTTTCGAAATTATTTCGGCCAAAAAATTGGAGACAAAAGAACCGATGAGAAAGAAAATCGTGAAAATAAAAAAAGTAATTGCCGCTGAATAATTCTTTTTCATAACCTCTTCAGCGAAATAGGCAAAATGTCCTGTAACGTTAGTTGTCAATGTTTTGATTGATAAAACTCCGGTGACATTTACAATTCCAGCCACAAATGACAATAAAGTTGCCAAACGTAAATTATGAATAAAAGTTCTGTTTTTTCCTTGATGACGAAACATTTCGATAGATTTTTTTTAAAATTAACAGAATCATAAACTAGATTTTTTTTAATAACGATTTAAAGAAATACATTTGTCCTTCAAAAAAAATAAATTTAATGAAAAATTTTAAAATTAGACCTACACTTATTGCGTTATCTGTAATAAGTATTACTTTTTTTCTTTTATCATGGGGAATCGTCGGACATGAACGAATTAATAATGCAGCAGTAATGGCGCTCCCAAAACCATTACAGACTTTTTTTTATAATCATATTGATTTTATAACTCAAGAATCAACTGTTCCAGATTTAAGAAAATCTGTTTTAAGTGATAAATCTGAAGGTCCTCGTCATTATTTTGACATGGAGAATTTTGGTGCCAAAGACAGTTTTCCTAAAACAATGGAAGCTGCAAAGAAGAAATACGATGAGAAATTCTTGTCTAAAAACGGAACATTACCTTGGTACATTCAGGAAATGATGGGCAAATTGACTAAAGCGTTCAAAGAAAAAAGAAAAACAGAAATTTTATTTATTGCTTCTGATCTTGGTCATTATATAGCCGATGCTCATATGCCATTGCACACTTCAGACAATCATGATGGTCAAAATACCAATCAAAAAGGGATTCATTCTTTATGGGAAAGCCGTTTGCCGGAATTATTTGTAAAAGATTATAAATTCAATGTAGAACAAGGGAAATATATTGAAAATGTAGATCAGGCAACGTGGGATATTATTTTAGATACACATAGTTTAGTGGAACCATTATTAGCCATTGACAAAAAATTGAGAACTGCGACTCCTGAAAATAAAATGTATGTGATGGACGATGCTGGGAAGGTTTTAAAGAATAAATATGGAGGTGTGTTATATTCGGATGAATACGCAGGAAAACTTCATACAGCTTTAGACGGTATGGTTGAAAAACAAATGAAAAAAGCGATTACAGCAACGGCCAGTTTTTGGTATACTGCTTGGGTAAATGCTGGTAAACCGGATTTTAGTTCTCTTGATAATGCAGCACTTACAAAACGTAATAGAAAAGGACTGAAACAAGATTTAAAATCATTCAAAAAAGGAAATCTTTTTGGTTTAGAAAGCGAAAAAGAATAATTTTTTATAATAACTATTCTAAATGAAAACGGGTGAGATATTAGTCTCACCCGTTTTTTTTATTTAATTTACTTTCTGATATTTCTTTTTCTTTAATATATCCGAAGCCGTTTGATAATACGAAATAGTTTGATTTACTAAATCAGTTCTTTCCTTTACCAAAGGAATTTGGTCGTAATAAATTTGAAAATCAGCTGCTGTTTTTTGTTCTTTTTTCAAAGTTAATTGAAATTGTTTTACTTGTTGTTTAGGGGAAATAACAGTTAAAACATTATCTTTTATTAATCCTAAATCTTGATAAGTAGCTATTAAAGCTCTTGGTTTATAATCTGGTTTTAAAACGTCCTGCCCATAGAATTTACTTTGGTAATTAAAATTCAACAAGCCAAATAATGTGGGCATGACATCGATTTGAGACATTAGATTATTGTATTGTTTTGGCTGAACATAACCCGGACTGTAAATCATAGCCGGAATTCTGTATTTATCAACGGGAAGTTCTGTTTTTCCTGCACTTGAAGCACAATGATCTGCTAGAATCACAAAAACAGTATTGGCAAACCAAGGTTGTTTACTCGCCATTTCAAAGAATTTCTTCATCGCGAAATCAGTGTATTTTACGCCACCATCACGAGATTTTGCATCTCCGGGAATATCTATTTTATTATTAGGATAGGTGAATGGTCGGTGATTACTCACGGTCATGATATGGTTAAAGAAAGGCTTGTTTTGCTTTGCTTCATCATTCATTACCTTGATCGCCTTATTATACATATCTTCGTCACAAACACCCCACACATTCGAAAAAGTAATTTCCTCAGGTGTAAATGTTTTTTTATCTACAATTCCGTAGCCATTTCCAGTATAGAAATCCTCCATATTATCAAAAAAGGCATCACCTCCGTAAAGGAATTTTACATTGTATCCTTTCTGTTTGAAGATGTTTCCTGTCGAAAATTTGTTCTTATTATCTTCTCTTTTTACCACACTTTCACCAGCGGTAGGAGGAAAACACAAGGTTACCGCTTCAAGACCTCTAACAGTTCTATTCCCAACGGCGTAAAGGTTAGTAAATAATAAACTTTTTGTTGCTAAACTATCCAGGAACGGAGTAAGATTTTGCTCATTTCCGTATGCTTTCATAAAATCAGCGCTGTAACTTTCGATGGTAATTAGTACAACATTCTTATGATTTTCTGCTGCTTCACTTTGAATTTTTCTTAGAGAAGTTTCTCCAGTAATTCCAGGAATTTGTTCTTGCAATAAGGCATACGCTTCTTTTTCCGGTAGTGTTTTATAGAATTTAAAATAGTCTAATTCACTATTTTTAAAGGCTAAAAAGAATTTATATATTCCATTCGCTTCTAATTCATTGGCAAAAATATTCTGAGAATTTTCCTGAGATGCTAAAACCGGTATTACGAATAAAGAAAGTCCAAAAAGGGTAAGATATATTCCGGATAGTTGTATTTTTTGGACAAAAGTAGGAATGCTGTCAATATAACTTCTCGATCTTCTTACAATTATATAAGTTATCAAACCCGCAACAATAAATAATGCACTAAATATAGGAATAACAGGGTAGGACTGCATAATATTTCCGATAACCTCATTGGTATAAACCAAATAATTCACGGCTATAAAATTGTATTTTACACCAAATTCATTCCAAAAAAAGTACTCGCTGATTCCATTTTGTAAAATTAAAACGACGTACAAGAAAATGACAAAAGAAAACAACCAGAATCTTATTTGACTTCGATATTTTGGTAAAAAAAGCAATAAGCCAAATAAAATTGTTTTTATGGCAATGAAAGCGATTCCAATTTTAGGCAATGCGCCCCCATATTCATTAAGAATGGTGTTACCAAAAGAAACATATAACAACAAGGCAACCAATAGCCCGAAGAAAATGTAACCGTAAGGTTTAAAGTATTTTGAATTGGAAATAAAAATCAGGTATAACCATAAAAAACCGCTGACCAATACAAAAATGAAAAAGTCAGAAATCAATCCAAAACCAAATATTTTAATGATATCGATAAAACTAAATGAGCTTTGAGTAATGGGATGAAACAATAGAACTATTCTTAAAACAATGCTTACAATAATATAGAAAAGCATAAGATTGAAAAATGGGGAAAACTTTTTTGAAAGCGTCATTAGGAGTTATTTTTTACAAAAATACTAATTTGAAACAATAAATGTATTAAAGTAAGCTGTATTCCATTCTTAATTTTGGCTTAAGAAGTATTATTTTTAACAATTTTATTTTATATTTAGAGTTAATTTGTAAAGGAGTTAATGTATTAATCAAAAACAATTAATATGAATAGAAAAGAATTTTTTTCGAAAGTAGGATTTGGGGCAGCTGCCGCATTAGTGCCTGCTTGCATAGCAGGATTAGCTTCAAGTTGTTCTAGTGACAATTCCACGTCACCATCGCCGGCTCCGGCTCCGTCTGGCGTAGATTTTATACTTGATGTGAGTACGGGAGCATTAGCTTCAAATGGAGGTTTTTTAGTATCGCAAGGTATTGTTGTTGCAAGGACTAATTCAGGAACTTTCATTGCCGTATCAGCTGCATGTACACATGAAGGCACTAATGTAAATTACGTTGCTTCAGCAAATGATTTCCTATGTCCAAATCATGGTGCTCAGTTTAGCAGTACCGGTGTAGTTACTCGAGGTCCGGCAAACACAAATTTGAAGCAATACAATACTTCATTGACCGGAAACTCTCTTAGAGTCTATTCATAAGTAAAAAACGAAAATTAATCATGAAAAATATATTCTTAGTAATGTTGCTTTTTTTAGTAACAATTGGTTATTCGCAGGAATGGAAAACTAATTTTGAGACAGCAAAAACAGAAGCAACTAAACAGAATAAGAATATTCTCCTTGTTTTTTCTGGTTCAGATTGGTGTGGACCATGTATTAAATTAGATAGAGACATCTGGAAATCGGCCGAGTTTATGGAATATGCGAAAAATAATTTGATATTAGAACGCGCGGACTTTCCAAAGAAAAAACAAAATCAATTGTCTCCGGAAATAAAAAATCTAAATCAGAATTTGGCTGAAAAATATAATAAAGATGGAATGTTTCCTCTAGTTGTTGTTTTAGACAAAAATGGAAAAGTATTGGGGAAAACCGGTTATAAAAATGTTTCTCCTACAGAATATATAGCGTTGCTTAAATCATTTATAAAATAAAAATTAATGAGATTAATTATTTTTATTTCTTTTCTATTTACAGCCACTTTAGGTTCTGCTCAGGTAACTCAAAAAAGTACTTTATCTATGTTAGGAAGCCCTTTTGAGATGACTGTTGTGGCAAAAGATATTCCAGAAGCTGATTATTATATTGGTATGTCAGTTGCTGAAGTTTCTCGAATTGAAAATCTAATCTCCGATTGGATCCCAACAACTCCAATTTCGCAGGTAAATAAATATGCAGGAATAAAACCGGTTAAAGTTCCACAGGAAGTTTTTGACTTAGTAGAACGCTCGATAAAAATATCAGAATTGACCTCAGGCGCATTTGATATCAGTTATGCTTCTATGGATAAGATTTGGAAATTTGACGGAAGTATGACTAAAATGCCAACTCCAGAAGAAATCAAGAATTCGGTTTCAAAAGTGGGATTCAAAAATATAATTTTAGATCATAAGAACAGTACTATTTTTCTAAAATTGGAAGGTATGAAACTTGGTTTAGGCGGAATTGGACAAGGATTTATAGCAGATAAAATTAAATCATTACTAATTTCCAAAGGCGTGGTCGCCGGAATCGTAAACATCTCAGGAGACATTAATACTTGGGGAAAACAGACCAATGGCGAGAAATGGAAAGTAGGTATTAAAAATCCTTTAAACAAAAATAAAATATTCGCTACATTTCCATTAGAAGACAGCGCTGTAGAAACATCCGGAAGCTATGAGAAGTTTGTAACTTTCAACGGGAAAAGGTATTCGCACATAATTGATACCAGAACCGGTTATCCTTCATCAGGAGTTATAAGCGTTTCCGTTTTTGCAAAAACAACTGAATTAGCGGATGCTTTAGCAACAGGTATATTTGTCTTAGGAGTTGATGTTGGATTGGATTTAGTGAATCAATTACCCGGAATTGGTTGTATTTATGTTGATGACAGCGGAAAAATATTTTCCTCAAAAAATATAGATTTAAAAAAATATAAAGATGAATAAAATAGTGCTTTTTGTAATTCTGATAGTTGTGATGCAATCTTGTGTAGCGGTAAAAGAATATGATAAACAATTTATCAATGATCCGGATATGAAATTAAGTGCAAAAACGGCAGAACGATATGAGACGGCATTTCAAGTTTATCGGGAAGCTGCCGCTGGAGCTAATGGAGGAAAAACGGGTGGTGGTTGTGGTTGTAATTAAGTAAGGATTATGAAAAAAAGAATTTATTTAATTGTTTTATTAGTAAATGTAGCTGCCATGGCTCAAACTCAAGATACGACAACAACTTTTAAGAAGAGGGTTTTAGAAAATACTGAGGTTGATTTTTTATTCAGTTATTATAAACAGGATGGATTACATTCCCCTGTTGCAGGTGGAATCGGTTCTGAAAAACTAACTGATATTGCTTCTAATATTGTCGTGGCTGTTCCATTAAACGATGATGATGTTTTGACATTTGATGTTGGAATTTCTGCTTACACTTCAGCATCATCAAGTAATATAAACCCATTTAATGCTACAGGTGCATCTGGTTCCGGGCAATCGACGGGTCCATATGGAACTCCTTGGCAAGCCTCATCTGGTGCTTCTGGAAATGATGAATTGGCCTCAATAGTTACAAATTATAGTCATAGTTCTGATAATAGAAATACCATTTGGAGCGCAGATGTTTCATTTTCCAATGAATATGATTATACGTCAGTTGGTTTTGGAGGAGGATTAACCAAATTATTCAATGAAAAGAATACGGAAATTGGTTTAAAAGTAAATGCTTATTTAGATCAATGGAGACCAATTTATCCAACAGAATTACATGAGTATTCCTTATATGGCAGTAATTTCCAGAATCAAGGTTATTTTTTCGGTGTGACTATCATGGATCAGAATGGGAATACATCAAATGGTTATTTGCCTTCTGCTTTTACAACTTATAATACCAAAAATAGAAATTCATATTCGGCTTCTTTATCCTTCTCACAAATACTTTCAAAAAGGATTCAAATGTCAGTATTTATGGATGTTCTAAAACAAGAAGGATTATTGGCGACACCTTATCAAAGAGTTTATTTTGCAGATAAATCAAATTATTATATTGGACAAGCGCAATATATCCCTGTATACGAAACGGCAGAAAATAAAGGAGTTTATAGACTTGCTGATGATATTGAACGATTACCAAATACTCGTTTTAAAGTCCCGATAGGTGCAAGAATCAATTTTTATATAAACGAATTTATAGTTGCCAAGACGTATTATAGATATTACGAAGATAATTGGGGTATTCAGGCTCATACCGCTTCTCTTGAATTACCAATTAAATTAGGGGAGAAATTTACAGTTTACCCTATGTACAGATATTACGTGCAAACAGCATCCGACTATTTTGCCCCTTTTGAAAAACATATTTCTACTGAAAAATATTATACTTCAGACTACGATTTATCAGCATTTAATGCCAGTCAATACGGCTTTGGCGTAAGCTATTTAGATATTTTGTTAGGTTCCAAAATTTGGAAATTTGGATTGAAAAACATAGACTTCAGATACAATCACTATGCCAGAAATGATGGTTTGAATGCCAATATTGTATCCTTGGGTATTAAATTTATAATGCAATAAATGATGCATATTTTAATTGTAGAAGATGAAATTGGTATTGTACAATTCCTAAAACAAGGATTAGAAGAGGAAGGTTATAAGATTACTTGCGCAACAGATGGTTTGCAAGGATTTGAATTAATTCAAAAGGAAAAATTTGATTTGATATTATTGGATTGGATGCTTCCAAAAATGACCGGATTAGAACTTTGTAAAGCCGTTCGATTAAAAGATAACAGTACACCACTTATTTTCTTGACAGCCAAAGATACTATTCAGGAAACAATAGAAGGGCTGAAAGTCGGCGCCAATGATTATATAAAAAAGCCATTCAGTTTTGATGAATTGACTGAGCGAATCAAAATTCATTTTAGAAAGCAAAACGAACAAGAAATCCTAAAGCTTGGGACGATTGAAATTAATGTTTTGCAACATCGTGTTTTGGCGAATGGCAACGAAGTACCCTTGACACATAGGGAATATGACTTACTCTGCTATTTGGTAAAAAACAAAGGTAAAGTATGTACACGAACCCAAATTATTGAGGATGTTTGGGATATTCATTTTGACTATGACACTGGTGTAATAGATGTTTTTATGAATGCCATTCGGAAAAAATTGAATTTAAAAATAGAAGAAGATTACATAAAAACCGTTCGCGGAGTGGGCTATATCGCTAATGACTAAATAAAAATGCAACAACTTTCCTTTAAAAACAGAATTGCGTCTAACTATATTATTACCACAGCTTTATTGATTTTTGTGGTGTTTTTTGTAATTTATTCTATTGTAAAACTCAGTGTTTTTGGTCATATAAATTATGACATAAAAAACGAATCTGAAAAGCATTTATCAGAAATTGAAATCGAAGGAAATAGTTTTCATTTAATTCACGAGGAAGAATGGAAAGAAAGAGAACACAATACTATAGATGTAAATCCTGTTTTTGTCCAATTTGTTGACGGGACTGGAAACGTTGTTGAGAAATCTCCAAACCTAAAAAACCGTATCTTAAAATTTCATTCGGAAATTATTGAAAATACATTATTCGATACCAAGTTGGCCAATAAAATCATCCGACAAATTCAAGTTCCCATATACAAAGAAAGTAAAATTATAGGTTATGTCATCGTTGCCATGTCATTAGAAGATGCCACGATGGTGCTGAATAATTTATCGGAAGTCTTGATTATTGCTTTCCCTCTAATCCTGATTGCTCTTTTTCTAATTGCCCGATTTATAGCCGGAAGAAGCATAAAACCTATCAGTTCCATTATTGAAACCTCTAATATTATTACAAAGGATAATTTAAAATCCAGAATTCCGTTGCCAATCAATCGCGACGAATTGTATATTTTGTCTCAAACAATCAATAATTTATTGGACAGAATCGAAACTGCTGTTGAAAGAGAAAAACAATTCACTTCGGATGCATCACACGAATTGAGAACCCCATTGACAGTTATCAAAGGAACGCTGGAAGTTTTGATTCGCAAACCCAGAGATCATGCAGAATATGAAGAAAAAATTAATTTTTGTGTTACAGAAGTCAATCGGTTGAATCATTTAGTGGATCAGTTGCTTTTATTAGCTCGATTTGAAAACCAAAAGCAAACCTTAAAAACGGAGAAAGTATATTTGAATGCATTATTTTTAGATACAATCGCTCGATATTCCACTGTAATTCAATCAAAAAAAATTACTGTTTCTACTGAATTCTCTCAAGATTATTACCTAGAAACAGATAGTTATTTGTTTTCAATAGTGATTAATAATCTGATATCAAATGCGTTGAAATATTCGAATCAAAATGGAAATTTGGCAGTCACCATAAAAACGATCGATTCTAAAATTGAATGCCACATCATTGATTCCGGAGTTGGAATACCTGTAGAGGACTTAGAAAAAATCTTCAATCAGTTTTACCGTTCAAAATCCAGCATCCACCCAGAAATTAAAGGAACAGGAGTAGGGTTGTCAATCGTAAAAAGATTGTGCTCCTTACTCAACATTGACATTTCAATTACTAGTCAGGAAAATAGCGGAACTACAGTAATTTTAAGTTTATTTGAAGCAGACTTTAAGTAGTTCTTAAGGTAATTCTCAAATTTATGCTTTACATTTATACTTTCTGTAACCACATTTATACAATGATAAATTAATGGATTCAATTTTTATAATAGGTCATTCGCTCATTAAACTTCTTTAAAACAAGGTATTTATTCAACCAAAACGGAAGTTTAGTTTAGTATTCCAATTAAAATAAAATCTAAAAAGTAATTATATTTGTTTCGTGAAATTTTTTAAAAACATAATAGCCCTAATTATTTGTTTACAACTAACAGTTCCTTTTGTTGTTGAGGATTGTTTGCGCTTACCTATTTTAGTTTCACATTTTATTCAACACACTTATAATCACAATGGTGTTACTCTCATCCATTTTTTGAAAGATCATTATTTAGACAAACATCAAAATGAGAAGCAGGATGACCATGGAGATTTACCTTTTCATAGCCATTCGGATTTTTCGTCTAATCAAAATTTAGCAATAAATTTAGAAATAAAATTATTCAAATTTATTCCTAACTACTATTTTAAAGAACCACAAAAAATAGCTTTTTTGCAAAACTATTTTTCTTCAAGTGTTCTACTATCTATTTGGAGACCACCAAAGTATTGTTAATTATTTTAATGCTTTTTTATAATTCATCTTCGTCTATACATTGATGACGATTTGTATTACAGCATATTATTAGAAAAATAATTAATAATTATAAATTATGTTGAATAAAATAATTGAATTTTCAATCAAAAATAAACTTATCGTTGGTCTTTTCATTGTTGCTCTTATTGGATATGGGAGTTATCAATTTACCAAATTACCAATTGATGCAGTTCCTGATATTACGAATAATCAGGTACAAGTAATCACTTCTGCACCATCACTGGGCGCAACTGATATAGAACGGCTGATTACTTTTCCAATTGAACAAGCCAACAGTAATATTCCCGGGCTGAAAGAAATTCGTAGTTTTTCTCGTTTCGGTTTATCTGTAGTAACTATTGTTTTTGATGATGCTATTGATGTCTATTGGGCCAGACAACAAGTAACGGAACGATTAAGTGCTGTTAAAGACCAAATTCCAAAAGGTATTGGAGATCCATTTCTTGCACCTGTAACTACAGGTTTGGGTGAAATTTACCAATATGCTGTTCGAACAAAATCTGGTTATGAAAAAAAGTATGATGTAACTGAGTTGAGAACCATTCAGGATTGGATTGTTCGCCGTCAATTATTAAGTGTTGAAGGTGTTGCAGAAGTAAGTAGTTTTGGTGGAAAATTGAAGCAATTTGAAATTGCTATTGCCCCAAATAAATTACAATCTTATAATATTACGATTACTGATGTTTTTACTGCTTTAGAAAAAAATAATCAAAATACAGGCGGTGCTTATATTGAAAAAGGACCTAAAGTTCTATACATCCGAAGCGAAGGATTAATTAGTACTATCGAAAATATAAAAGACATTTCTATTAAAACTACTAATAGCGGAAGTCCTTTATTTATTCGTGATGTGGCGGATGTTCGAATAGGGAGTGCTATACGTTATGGAGCAATGACTTTTAATAAAAAAGGAGTTCAATCCGGCGAAGTTTCGGGTGCTGTAGTGATGATGCTAAAAGGTGCTAACAGCAATGTGGTTATTAAAAAAATCAAAGAGCGTATTGAACAAATCCAAAAAACCTTACCTGAAGGCGTTATTGTAGAACCATTTTTAGACCGGACAAAAATGGTGAATAATTCCATTTCAACTGTAGAAAAAAACTTATTAGAAGGAGCATTAATTGTACTTTTTGTTCTTATTTTCTTTCTTGGAAATATAAGAGCAGGATTAATTGTGGCATCGGTTATTCCAATGGCAATGTTAATTGCTGTCATATTGATGAATTTATTTGGCGTTAGCGGAAATTTAATGAGTTTGGGAGCTTTAGATTTTGGATTAATTGTAGATGGAGCCGTTATTATTGTTGAAGCCTGTTTGTTTAGTTTACACAATAGGAAAACGTCTCAAATATCACAACAAGAAATGGACAATACCGTATTAAAAACGTCAATAAAAATGCGTAATGTATCTGTTTTTGGGGAGTTAATTATATTAATTGTTTATATTCCCATTTTTACTTTGCATGGTATTGAAGGGAAAATGTTTTTGCCAATGGCACAAACAATTGCATTTGCTCTATTTGGTGCTTTTATCTTGTCACTGACTTATGTTCCGATGATGACTGCTTTATTTTTGAATAAAAACATCACCCACAAAAAAACTTTTTCAGATAGAATGATGGAAAAATTAGAAAATTTCTACCAACCACTTCTGAACAAAGCATTAGGAATTCCAAATACAATTATCGCTACAACTTTGGGATTATTTGTTTTAGCTCTAATTACACTTTCGTTTATGGGCGGCGAATTTATGCCCTCATTAGAAGAAGGCGATTTTGCTGTAGAAACAAGGGTTTTGCCGGGAAGTAATTTACAAACTTCAATGACAGCCATTTCACAAGGGGCAAAAATACTAATAGAAAAATTTCCCGAAGTAGAGAAAATTGTAGGTAAAACAGGAAGCAGCGAAGTGCCAACCGATCCAATGCCTATAGATGCCAGCGATATGATGATCATTTTAAAGGACAAAAGCGAATGGACATCTACCAAAACTTTTGACGAATTATCAGAAAAAATGGCAAAAGAATTAGAAGCCGTTCCAGGTGTTTCTTACGGTTTTCAATATCCAGTACAAATGCGTTTTAATGAATTAATGACTGGTGCAAGACAAGATGTAGTATGTAAAATATTTGGAGAAAATTTAGATACACTAGCTTTATATGCCAATAAATTAGGTAAAATTGCAAATACAGTCGAGGGTACTTCTGATCTTTATGTAGAAACAGTTACTGGAATGCCACAAGTAGTAATCGACTACAACCGAGCCTCTATTGCGCAATACGGATTGAATATTCAGGATATTAATCGAATAATAAACACCGCATTTGCAGGACAGAGCACAGGGGTTGTTTACGAAGGTGAAAAACGATTTGATTTAGTTGTTCGTTTAACAGGCGAAAAACGTCAGGATTTGGCAGATGTTCAAAATTTATTAATTCCAACGGCTACTGGTTTGCAAATTCCTTTATCTCAATTGGCGAAAGTTGAAATTACTGAAGGCCCAAATCAAATACAAAGAGAAGATGCCAAACGTAGGATTGTAGTTGGTTTTAATGTTAGAGGTCGTGATGTGCAAAGTATCGTAAAAGAATTGCAAGGTAAAGTCGAAGCCCAAATTAAATTTCCTGCGGGTTACTATCCTACTTATGGTGGTGCTTTTGAAAACTTAAACGAAGCCAAAAACCGATTGATGATTGCGGTTCCGGTTTCATTACTATTAATATTTATTCTACTCTATTTTGCATTCAATTCCGTAAAACAAGGGTTATTGATTTATTCTGCTATTCCACTTTCTGCAATTGGAGGTATTTTCTTTTTAGCGTTGCGGGGCTTGCCTTTTAGCATCAGTGCAGGAGTTGGCTTTATAGCCTTATTTGGTGTCGCGGTTCTGAATGGATTGGTATTAATTGCAGAATTCAATAGCATTCGAAAATCTGGCGAAACCGATTTAAAGACTATTGTTTTACAAGGAACTAAGATACGTTTACGTCCTGTTTTAATGACCGCATTTGTTGCATCTTTAGGATTCTTACCGATGGCATTAAGCAACGGTTCCGGAGCCGAAGTACAGAAACCATTAGCAACTGTTGTGATTGGAGGATTATTGGTTGCCACATTCTTAACATTATTTGTTTTACCAATTCTATACATTATGTTTGAAAAAGGAATTAATTTAAAACCAAAAAAGATGAAATCAATTACAACAATAATTGTATTGGGACTGTTTTTTTCTTTTCAAAATGCAAATGCACAAGAAAAAATTTCACTTGAAAAAGCCATTGAAACCGCATTGCAGAATAATATAAAAATAAAAAACGGAAAACTAAATTCTGAATATTTACAGAAAATGACCAAGACGGGGTATGACATCTCCAACACAGGAATTTTGGGCGAGTACGGTCAGTTTAACAGCAATGTTAATGATATAAAAATTGGTATTTCACAAACTATTAAATTCCCAACAGTTTACAAAATACAGAAGCAATTGTTAATTGAAGAAGCCAAAACTGGCGAATGGAACGAAGCATTACAGAAAAAAGAATTAACCAGACAAGTAACAACTGTGTTTTACGAGATGATTTATCTCAAAGAAAAGGAAAAATTATTGCTAAAAAGTGATAGTATTTATACTGAATTTTTAAGAAAATCAACACTTCGTTTTGACAAAGGAGAAAGCAATATATTAGAAAAAGCAACTGCCGAAAATCAATCAGGACAAATAAAAATACAACTTCGGGAGTTACAAAGTGATTATAAAATAATACAATCGCAATTCAAGTATCTACTTAATTCCGACAAAGATTTCATCCCGGTATCAGATAAATTCAAAATGGATTTGGCCGAAAATTTAGATAAAAATGCTATTGACAATCAACCCAGTATAAAATTACTTGAGCAAGAATTAAATAGTAACAAAGCGCAAATTTCACTTGAAAAATCTAAAAAACTACCGGAATTAATAGGCGGTGTTTATTGGCAAACATTCAAAACAAATACGGCGTTTCAAGATGGCTATAATGGAGTTTTTGGGCAATTTGGAGTGTCGCTGCCACTTTTCAATTCAAACATAAAAAACAGACAAAAAGCATTAGAAATCAATAGTCAAATTGCAGAAAATAATTTGACTAATGAAAAAATAAAGTTGCAAAGTCAGTATAATGAATTAATTCAAGAATCGAAAAAACACCAAGAAACTATTGCTTATTATGAAAGTCAGGCGTTAAAGAATGTGGATTTGGTAACTAAAGCTGCTAATGATAAATTCATCAATGGTGACATCAATTATCTGGAATGGGTAATGTTGATAAATCAAAATACAGAAATTCAAAGTAACTACATTGAAACAGTTAGAAAATTCAATGAAACAATTCTTAAATTAGGAAATTTAATATCAAAATAAATGAAAAATATAGTCATTATAATTGCAGCTTTAATCTTCCTTTCTTCTTGTGGAGACAAGAAAACGGAAAGCGAAACAGAAGCCACTCCAACTATCGAAAACACAACAACACTTACCAATGCACAAATAAAAAATGCAGGTATTGTAACGGGTAAAATCGAGCAAAAAGAGATCTCATCAATATTAAAATTAAATGGAAAAATAGATGTACCACCTCAAAATTTAGTTTCCATAAGTGTGCCGATGGGTGGATATTTAAAACATACCAAACTTTTAGAAGGAATGTATGTTACCAAAGGACAAGTTTTATGCGTTGTTGAAGACCAACAATACATTCAGTTGCAGGAAGATTACCTTTTAGCAAAAGCAAAAATTGGGTATGCAAAATCTGAATACGAGAGACAAAAAGAACTTAACCGAAGCAAAGCTAGCAGCGATAAAGTGTATCAACAGGCACAATCAGAATACAATTCACTATCGGTAATGGTGCAATCGTATGGAGAGAAATTAAAATTCGCAGGAATAAATCCAAGTAATGTATCTGCAAAAAACATTTCAAAGAGCATCAATATTTATTCGCCAATAAGCGGCTATGTGTCTAAAGTGAATGTAAATACAGGAAAATATGTAGCTCCTAGCGACATTTTATTCGAGATTGTAAATCCTTCTGATATTCATTTAGCACTAACCGTATTCGAAAAAGACATTAACAAAATGGCAATTGGTCAGTCAGTTATAGCTTATAATAACACTAATCCAGAAAAAAAATATCACTGCGAAATTATTTTAATAGGAAAAGATTTTTCTGAAGACCGAAGTACAGAAATGCATTGCCATTTTGCTAACTACGATAAAACATTATTACCGGGAATGTATATGAATGCCGAAATAAAATTAAAAAGTCAGCAATCCAATGTTTTGCCATCAGAGGCTATTGTAAATTATGAAAACAAAAATTATATCTTTATAGAAAAGGGAAACAAGCTCTTTGAAATGAAAGAAGTATCAACCGGAACATCAGAAAATGGATATGTAGAAATTATTTCCAATGAAGATTTAAAAGACGTAAATATTGTTATAAAAGGGTCTTATTCGCTTTTGATGAAAATGAAAAATTTAGAGGAATAAAAGGTTAGATTTATAATCTAAACGGAATATTTTTTAAAATTAAAATCTTTAAATTAGTGTAGTGAATAGTGCAAAAAATACTGATACATGAAATTATTAATTTAGAAAAGTAAACAAGAAATTATGGATTTAAATAAACTAAAAGATCAATTACAAACAGAAGTAGATACTGCTTTTTTGTATGATAGTATTGCGGCAATTCAATCTGATGATAATCTCACAAGGGTTTTACGGAGTCTTGGTGAAATAGAAAAAGGTCATGCAAAACACATGTTTGATAAAGTATTGACTTTCGAACCTAATTATAAAATGCCATTGCCTTCAGGAAGAGCAAAATTCCAACTGAAACTGGGTAAGATTTTTGGTTACACTTCTATAATTAGCAGCCTTTCCAATATTGAAAAACAATTTGCAGTTAATTCAATAAAAAATAAACTAGAAAGCGGAGAGAAACCTACAGGTTTTGAACACAATCATCTTAATATTATTGAAGCTGTGAATAATAATGCGGCGCTAAATGTTTCTGGAGGTTTTTTATCTAAATTTGAAAGTCGACATAAATCCGTTGGAGGGAATGCATTAAGAGCTGCGGTTTTAGGATCTAACGATGGTTTGGTTTCTAACATGAGTTTGGTGATGGGAGTTGCCGGTGCCGCAGTTTCTAATAATACTATCTTATTGACCGGAATAGCAGGACTTTTGGCTGGAGCAATTTCAATGGCTTTAGGCGAGTGGCTTTCGGTACAAAGTTCGAGAGAATTAAACCAAAGACAAATTGATTTGGAGACCGAAGAACTGGAAGCTTCTCCCGAAGAAGAAAAAAAAGAATTGGTTTTATTGTATCAAGCCAAAGGAATGAATATCGTTGAAGCTCAAAAACTGGCTGACAAAGCATTTGAAAATCCTGAAACGGCAATTGATGCTATTATTACGGAGGAACTGGGAATTGATAAAGAAGAATTAGGCGGTTCAGCATGGGAAGCGGCCATCGCTTCTTTTGTATTATTTTCAATCGGAGCCATTATTCCTTTATATCCTTTCATGTTTTTAGATGGAAAAAATGCCATTTTATTGAGTGTAGGAAGCAGTGTAATTGGCCTTTTTGGAATAGGTGCAGCAATAACCTTATTAACAGGAAAAAGTATTATGTTCTCCGGACTTAGACAAGTATCTTTTGGTTTAGCAGCTGCAGCAGTAACATATGGAATTGGCTCACTAATTGGAGTTTCTTTAGCTGGATAAAAATAACAACAGTCTCAAATAGGAATCCATTTTATTTTTCAAATTTAAATTTTTAAACCTTAAACAAATTATATTATGAATGATGCTCACTTACACATGGTAGTTAACCATTTTCCAATTATTGGTACAATTTTAGGACTTGGTATTTTAATAACTGGGATGATTTTAAAGAATAATTCGGTTAAAAACACCGCTTATGTTTTATTTATTGTTGCAGCGGTTTTTGCGGCATTTAGCATGGGAACTGGCGAAGGAGCAGAAGAAATGGTTGAAGACATGCCTAACATCGGCAAACAAATAATTCATGAACATGAAGAAATAGCCGAAAAACTAGCTCTTATATTATATTTATTGGCAGCCGTTTCACTGACGGGTTTAATACTTAATCTAAAAAATCATTCTAAAGCTAAACTTATCTCTTTCATAGCTGCTATTGTTGCAATGGGAGCAGTTTTCATAGCAACTTTAGTAGGTACATCAGGAGGTGAAATCAGACATACAGAAATTAGAAATGAGAATACCGTTTCTAATAGTCCCAATGAGAATTCAGCTGTTCAAAAAGAATCTAAAGAGGATAATGAGTAATATTAATTTAACAAAAATATAAGTTTAAGTTAAAATAAATATTGCTTTTTAATTAATTAATCTCTTATATTTGCAAAAGAATTTAAAATAAAGAACACAAAAAATGTTTACAAATCAATTACATCATCATCATTTTCATTATTGCTCTCAAGCGATGTGTTAATGGTATGTGTGTAAATCATCATATTCTAAAAACCCGTTTGAGTACATCAAACGGGTTTTTTATTACCCAATATTTGTACTCAATCAAAATATTTTAAACAAAAACAAAAAAGACAAAATGAGTACATTAAAAATTGCAATTCAAAAATCAGGACGTTTAAACGAAGACAGCATTCAAATTCTAAAAGATGCAGGTATTTCAATAGATAACGGTATCGACCAATTAAAAGCCGAAGCATCAAATTTTCCTCTAGAGGTTTTATATTTAAGAAATTCGGATATTCCTCAATATCTTATTGATGGAGTGGTGGATATTGCTATTGTTGGCGATAACTTATTAGTCGAAAAAGGCGGTGATATTGAGGTAATTCAAAAATTAGGTTTTTCCAAATGTAAAGTATCTGTTGCTGTACCAAAAGCATTTGATTATAAATCCGTTCAGGATTTAGAAGGTATGCGAATTGCAACTTCTTACCCTAAAACAGTTCTTGATTTTTTTAGTTCTAAAGGCGTAACAGTTGATATTCACCAGATTTCAGGTTCGGTAGAAATAGCTCCAAACATTGGTCTAGCAGATGCTATTGTTGATATTGTTTCGAGCGGGAGTACTTTGTTTAAAAACAATCTAAAAGAGGTTGAAGTTATTTTTAAAAGTGAAGCAGTTTTAGCTGTTTCTCCAAAAGTAAGTCCTGAATCTCAAAAAATAATCGACACTTTAAAATTCAGAATCGAATCCGTTTTGAGAGCTAGAAAATCGAAGTATATTTTGATGAATATTCCAAATGACAAAATTGATGCTGTTGGAAAAATTCTTCCTGTACTAAGAAGTTTAACCGTTTTGCCACTGGCACAAGAAGGATGGAGCAGTGTACACTCTGTAATCGATAAAGATACTTTCTGGGATGTGATTGATCAGTTGAAAGAAGTTGGAGCCGAAGGGATTTTGGTTTGTCCAATTGAAAAGATGGTACTTTAAGAATTATGAGTTTAAAAACGGAATAATTCTATTATTTAATCTTTGAATAAAATTAAAAATGAATAAAATATACAATCCAAAAGCAGAATCTTGGCGCTCAATTTTAGAGCGTCCTACCAAAACTATTGACGACATTGAAGCCACTGTAAAAGAAATTTTCAATGAAGTTCAAAAGAAAGGTGATACTGCTGTTGCAAAATATACGTCGCTTTTTGATGGTGCAAAAATCGATACCATTGAAGTTTCAAAAGCTGAAATTGATTTGGCAATTGCTTCCGTTTCTCCAGAGTTAAAAGAAGCTATCGAATTAGCCAAATCTAATATTTCAAAATTTCACATTGCTCAAAAAACAGAAAGAGTTGCTGTTGAAACAATTGAAGGTGTAAATTGTTGGCAGGAAAAAAGACCTATTCAAAAAATTGGTTTGTACATTCCAGGTGGAACTGCACCATTATTTTCGACAGTGTTAATGCTTGCGGTTCCTGCAAAAATTGCAGGTTGTAATGAAATTGTTTTATGTTCCCCTCCGGATAAAAATGGAGCTATAAATCCAGCTATTTTATATGCAGCGAATTTATGTGGTGTGTCTAAAATTTTAAAAGTAGGAGGAATTCAAGCTATCGCAGGAATGACTTTTGGAACGGAAACGATTCCTAAAGTGTATAAAATTTTTGGTCCTGGAAATCAATTTGTGACGGTTGCAAAACAATTGGCTACACAATTTGGCGTTGCTATTGATATGCCAGCCGGGCCATCAGAATTATTGATTGTTGCAGATGATACCGCTGTGCCAGCTTTTGTAGCATCGGATTTATTGTCACAAGCGGAACACGGAGCGGACAGTCAGGTAATTTTAGTTTCAACATCAAAAAAATTAATTGATGCCGTTGAAAAAGAGATCCAATTACAGATGGATGCTCTGCCTAGAAAATCCATTGCTGAGAAAGCCATTGCCAATTCTAAATTAATTTTTGTTGAAAATGATAAAATTGCTTTGGACTTAATCAATGAATATGGACCGGAACACTTTATTATTTGTTCTGCATTTGATGATTTTTATAGCAACGGTATTCAAAATGCGGGTTCTGTATTTATAGGGAATTATACGCCAGAAAGTGCTGGAGATTATGCGTCAGGAACTAATCATACCCTGCCAACTAACGGTTACGCTAAGAATTATAGTGGTGTAAATCTGGATAGTTTTACTAAAGCGATGACTTTTCAAAAAATAACTAAAAAAGGAATACAAAACATCGGAAAAGCCATCGAAATAATGGCAGAAGCCGAAGGATTACAAGCACACAAAAATGCAGTTACATTACGATTAAAAGCGATTGAGGATGGAAAATAATTTCGACATAAATAATTTAGTCAGAGAAAACGTAAAGCAATTAAAACCCTATTCTTCGGCTCGTGATGAATTTGAGGATTTTGACACGGCTGATATGATTTTTTTGGATGCCAATGAAAATCCGTTTGAAAATGGCGTGAACAGGTATCCGGATCCACAACAAATTAGTGTAAAGGAGGTTTTGGCAAAACAAAGAAATGTCAAAACGAATCAAATTTTATTGGGTAATGGAAGTGATGAAGTTTTGGATTTATTATTCAGAGCTTTTTGCGAACCAAAAACGGACAATGTAATCACTTTGCCGCCAACATACGGAATGTATGGCGTTTTGGCCAATATTAATGCATTAGAAAATAAAGAAGTATTGCTTTCAGAAGATTTTGAACCGCAAATTGATAAAATCATGGAAGCTGTTGATGAGAACACAAAAATTATCTTTTTGTGTTCTCCAAATAACCCAACCGGGAATTCATTTTCGGATGAAAGTGTTGCGTATCTTTTGCAAAATTTCAAAGGATTAGTGGTGATTGATGAAGCTTATATAGACTTTTCAAAAAAGGAAAGTTGGATCAATGAATTGGACGAATATCCAAATTTGGTTATTACCCAAACGCTATCAAAAGCATATGGTTTGGCAGGAATTAGATTGGGAATTTGTTATGCATCTGCGGAAGTAATTTCGGTTTTAAACAAAATAAAGCCACCTTATAATGTGAATGAATTGACTCAGAAAAGAGCTTTAGAAAGATTAGATAATCCAGAAAAAATAAAATCTGAAATTGAATCGATAATAATACAAAGAGAGGAATTACTTAAAGTCTTACTAAATGTAAATTTTGTAGAAAAAATATATCCTACTGAAGCCAATTTTATTTTGGTAAAAGTGGATGATGCCAATAAAAGATATGGTGAATTGATTGCAAAAGGAATTGTAATTCGGAACCGAACCACTCAACCGTTATGCGATAATTGTTTGCGTCTAACTGTTGGAACAGAAAAAGAAAACATGAAATTAATTGAGGTTTTAAAGCAACTTTAAACCTTAAACTTTAAACTTTTTTTAATGAAAAAAATACTTTTTATAGACCGTGACGGAACAATGGTTTTGGAACCAAATGATTATCAATTAGACAGTTTCGAAAAACTGGAATTTTATCCAAATGCATTTCAATATCTTGGTAAAATAGCTAAAGAATTAGATTTTGAACTCGTAATGGTCACAAATCAAGATGGTTTAGGAACTGATTCTCATCCTGAAATTAACTTTTGGCCTGTGCATAATTTAATTATGAAAGCGTTTGAAAATGAAGGAGTTATATTCAAAGAAGTGTTTATCGATAAGACTTTTCCTTGCCAAAATGCACCGACTCGCAAACCTGCGACTGGAATGCTGACACAATATATTGACAATCCTGAATATGATTTAGTAAATTCATTCGTAATAGGAGACAGAATAACTGATGTAGAATTGGCAAAAAATTTGGGCTCAAAAGCTATTTTTATCAACACGGATGAACAGTTGGGAGGTGATGAAATATCTTCAAAAAGAGAAGAACTGGATTCTGTTATTGCCCTGCAAACTACCGATTGGAAAACTATTTATGAGTTTTTGAAATTAGAAGAACGTTCTGCTTCAATTGAAAGAAAAACAAACGAAACGGATATTTACATCAACTTGAACCTAGACGGAACCGGAAAAAGTAAAATCGATACCGGAATTGCTTTTTTTGACCACATGCTCGACCAAATTGCGCGTCACGGACAAATGGATTTAGAAATTCTTGTAAAAGGAGATTTAGAAGTGGACGAACACCACACGATTGAAGATACAGCTATTGCACTTGGTGAAGTTTTTGCGAAAGCATTAGGGAATAAATTAGGAATAGAGCGTTACGGTTTTTGCCTGCCAATGGATGATTGTTTAGCGCAAGTAGCAATTGATTTTGGAGGTAGAAACTGGTTGGTTTGGGAAACCGAATTCAAGCGCGAAATGGTAGGAAAAATGCCAACAGAGATGTTCTTTCATTTCTTCAAATCATTCTCTGACGGGGCGAAAGCAAACATCAATATCAAAGCAGAAGGAACGAACGAACATCACAAGATTGAAGCCATTTTTAAAGCTTTCGCCAAAGCAATAAAAGTAGCAGTAAAACGGGATACGGAAAAAATGATTTTGCCTAGTACGAAGGGAATGCTTTAGAAAATTATGAATTATAAATTATGAATTATTAAGTGTTAAATCCTTAATAAAACTTAATTTTTTAATGGTTTAAAAGAAATGAAAATAGTAATCATAAATTACGGCGCAGGAAATATTCAAAGCATCATGTTTGCTATCGAAAGATTGGGATTCAAAGCGATTTTGAGCAACAATCCTGACGAAATTAAAGCAGCTGATAAAGTTATTTTTCCGGGTGTTGGTGAGGCCAGTTCAGCAATGAAAATGCTTTTAGAAAGTGGTTTGGAAACTTTGATTCCAACCTTGAAACAACCCGTTTTAGGAATTTGTTTGGGAATGCAGTTGATGTGCAACAAATCGGAAGAAGGAAATACAAAAGGACTTGGGATTTTTGATGTAGATGTGATTAAGTTCACGCCAAAAGTAAAAGTACCGCAAATGGGGTGGAACCAAATTTATAATTTGAAATCGCCGTTGTTTAATGGTATTAATGAAAACGAATACATGTATTTAGTTCATAGTTTTTACGCTCCTAGTTGTCCTGAAGCTATTGCAACAACAAATTATGAAGTTGAATATGCCTCAGCGTTACAAAAAGGCAATTTCTTCGGCACACAGTTTCATCCAGAAAAAAGCGGTGACATTGGAGAACAAATTTTGGCGAATTTTTTCAAACTTTAAGTTGAGTATTTAAGACTTTCGACTTTCAAATTTTAAGACTAATTACAATGAGAATAATACCTGCAATAGATATCATAGAAGGAAAATGTGTTCGTTTATCAAAAGGCGATTACAGTACCAAAATTATATACAATGAAAATCCACTTGAAGTGGCAAAATCATTTGAAGCACACGGAATTGAATATTTGCATCTGGTTGATTTAGACGGAGCAAAGTCAAGTCAGATTGTGAATTATAAGATCTTGGAGCAAATTGCTACACAAACCAAATTGAAAATTGATTTTGGTGGAGGATTAAAATCAGATTATGATTTACGAATCGCTTTTGAAAGTGGTGCCAATCAAATTACAGGAGGAAGTATTGCGGTTAAGAATAAGGAAGTTTTTGAAAGATGGCTTGAAGAATATGGTCCTGATAAAATCATTCTGGGAGCAGATGCTAATAATGAAAAAGTAGCGGTTTCAGGTTGGTTAGAAGATTCTAATGAAGATTTGATTCCATTTATTCAAGACTACCAAGGAAAAGGAATTCAGTATGTAATTTGTACGGATATCGCCAAAGACGGTATGCTGGAAGGGCCATCTTTTGATTTATATGCAAAAATTTTGGCGGAAGCCAACGGAATAAAATTAATTGCTTCGGGAGGAATTTCTACCTTTGACGAGTTGCCAAGACTTGCTGAATTAGGTTGTGAAGGAACAATAATTGGAAAAGCAATTTACGAAGGACGAATTTCATTGAAACAATTGGAAAATTATATTTTAGAAAAATGTTAACAAAAAGAATTATTCCCTGTCTCGATATAAAAAACGGAAGAACTGTAAAAGGTGTTAATTTTGTGGACTTGCGCGATGCAGGGGATCCTGTAGAATTAGCCAAAATATATTCGGATGAAGGTGCGGACGAATTGGTTTTTTTGGATATTTCGGCAACGGAAGAAAGAAGAAAAACCTTAGTTGATTTGGTTCGTAAAGTAGCTTCGACGATTAATATTCCGTTTACTGTTGGCGGTGGAATTTCATCAGTTAGTGATGTAGAAGTTTTATTGCAAAACGGAGCGGATAAGGTTTCTATTAATTCCTCGGCTGTAAAAAATCCGCAGTTGATTAATGATTTAGCACAAAAGTTCGGGAGTCAATGTGTAGTTGTCGCGATTGATGCCAAACAAATTGATGGCCAATGGATTGTTCATTTAGTGGGTGGAAAAGTGCCTACCGAATTGAATTTATTTGATTGGGCCAAAGAAGTGGAACAAAGAGGTGCAGGCGAAATCTTGTTTACCTCAATGGATAATGACGGAACTAAAAATGGGTTTGCTAATGAAGCTTTAGCTACACTTTCGGACTTAGTTAATATTCCCATTATTGCTTCTGGTGGTGCGGGAAACATACAACATTTTGTAGATACTTTTTTGGAAGGAAAAGCAGATGCAGCATTGGCGGCAAGTGTATTTCATTTTAAAGAAATTGAAATCAAAACATTAAAAAAAGAACTTAAAAACAACAATATCGAAGTACGAATTTAATTTTTCGACTTTAAAACTTTAGACTAAAATAAATGAATATAGATTTCTCAAAAAATACAGACGGATTAATTCCAGCCATAATTCAAGACAGCGAAACCAAAACGGTTTTGATGTTGGGTTTTATGAATGCCGAAGCGTATCAAAAAACGGTTGATACTAAGAAAGTAACATTTTATAGTCGCACAAAACAACGACTTTGGACAAAAGGTGAGGAAAGTGGCAATTTTCTGAATCTAATTGACATCAAAAACGACTGTGATAACGATACCTTGTTGATTCAGGTAAAACCAGAAGGACCAACCTGTCATAAAGGAACTGATACTTGCTGGGCAGACGAAAATAAAGCTGATTATGGCTTTATTTCGAATTTAGAAGATACAATCGAACTTCGAAGAGAAAATGCTGATTCAGAGAAAAGTTACGTGGCTTCTTTATTCAAATTAGGAATCAATAAAATTGCCCAAAAAGTAGGGGAGGAAGCGATTGAAGTGGTAATTGAAGCCAAAGATGATAACGATGATTTGTTTTTGAGTGAAAGTGCTGATTTGCTTTTTCACTACCTTATTTTATTGCAAGCCAAAGGTTTTAAGCTAAATGATGTTGTGGAAGTTTTAAAAAGTAGACAGAAATAAAAAAAAACAAATCGTTTTTCACCAATACAAACCCAATAGGAAATTCATTTGCTATTGGGTTTTCTTTTTTCTTTTATTTCAAATCGCAATCGACTATATTTACTATTTATTTTAAAATATAAGTAAGAATAATGCAAGTGATGAATACAGACAATACCACCTTTACACAAGAATTAGATAATCCAATAATAAATACTGGTTTGTATATAATCCTAACAACCGACGAAGATGATTCACGACCTGTTTATATTTCGGGAAATTTCAATAATTGGCGTACGCAGGATAAAGAGTTTATGATGGAGAAAATTGGCGTTGGTCAATATCATTATAAATTCACACACGATTTTGATTATCCTGTTGAGCTTTTATATAAATTTACAAAAGGGGATTGGAGTGAAGTAGAAATCGACAGCCATGGTAATCGTACCGAAAATCGTACAACGACAAATCATACAGGTGTTCAAAAGGAACATGTAGCAAGATGGAGAAAAAATTGGTTGCCATTTAAACAATCTTTTTTGCCGCAAATTCAGTTGATTTCAGATGAATTTGAAATCCCACAACTCAACAAAACAAGAAAGATTTGGGCTTTGTTACCTCATGATTATGACAATTCAAGTGAAAGTTATCCGGTCATGTATTTGCAGGATGCCCAAAATTTATTCAATGAATCAGCCGAATTTGGTAATTGGGAAATTGATAAAAAACTGGCAGTTATGTCAGAATATAAAATTGGAAAAATTATTATAATTGCTATAGAACATGCGGAAGAAGATCGTGTAAAAGAATACAATGTCGGTAAAACAGTATTAGGAAAAGGACAAGGCAAAAAATACATCCGTTTTGTAACTGATACATTAAAACCATACGTCGACCGTAATTTCAGGACCAAAAAAGAACGGGAATTTACCGGAATTGGAGGAAGTTCGATGGGTGGATTAATCAGTATTTTCAGTGGGTTGCGAAACCCTGAAGTTTATGGAAAATTAATGATTTTTTCGCCATCACTTTGGGTAGTTCCTGAACTAAAAATTAATCCAAAAAAGGCCTTCTCGGCAGATACAAAAGTATATTTGTATGCGGGTGGAGATGAAAGTGAAACCATGATCGAGCACGTGAAAAAGTTTGAAAATGATTTAATTTCAAGCGATTTTATTAAGGACAAATCAAAGATTAATTTAAGCATTAACATACAAGGGAAACATAGCGAAACCTATTGGAGTGATGAATTTCCAAAAGCTATAGAATGGTTGTTTTTTAATTCAAAGTAGAAATACGATTTATCGAGTCTAAAATAAATAAAGCATAATGCACTTATGCGTTTCAATCAAAAATTTTAAAAAAATTACTAGAACAAATGAAAATAAATACAGTAGCAAACTTAGATAATTTTTCAGGAACAATTTTAATTCCAGCTTTTGAAACGTACTCAAAAAGTATTGTTCCTATCAAATTTAATGGACTTGAAATTAGTTCGAAAGTTTTTTTTGGTAAAAAAGACACGCACTATTTAGCAGAGCAAAATGATAATACACATGTTTTTATAGGAGTAGGAAAAACGATAGATTATAAATCTTTGAAAACTGTTTTTCGTCGAATTTCGTACAAACAACAAGATAGTTTTAGTTCTAATGTTGCTTTAGTAATACTGGAACAATTTACTCAGGATCAAGTAGAAGCCATGATTTCAGGTTTGCTTTTAGGAACTTATGATTTAGGTCATTTTAAATCAGAGAAAAAAGAGCATCCTTTTTTAGATCCTGATTTTACTTTGAATTTGGTTTCTGAAAAGGATTATTTGGCTGCAGCCAAAAAAGGAATCAAAATTGCCAAAGCACAATTAGCAGCCTTTAATTTGGTCGATTTACCACCCAACACAATTAATCCAAAATACTTGGCTACTTGGGCGAAGGAAACAGGAGAAAAATATGGATTTGAAGTAGAAGTTCTCGGTTATGAAGCTTCAAAAATAGTTGGTCTTGGTGCATTTTTGGCCGTTGGAAAAGGAAGTGAAAATGAACCTCAATTTATCATTATGAATTACACTCCTACAGCCGAAGTGGAACACATAAAACATGTTGGATTGGTGGGAAAAGGAATAACCTTTGATACTGGAGGATTAAATATAAAAACGGCAGGAATGGTTCATATGAAGTGCGATATGGCTGGGGGTGCTGCTGTATTTGGAGCCATGCAATTGATTGCTGATTTGCAATTGCCAGTTAAAGTAACTGCGATTGTTCCCTGCGCAGAAAATTCAGTTGATGCTAAATCATTTGTACCTAGTGATGTGATTCATAGTTATAGCGGACATTCAATAGAAATAATTGACACTGACGCAGAAGGCCGACTCGTTTTAGCCGATGGATTATCTTATTTGATTAAAAATTTTAAACCAGAATATATTATAGATATTGCAACGCTTACCGGAAGCAGCGTTGGTACTTTTGGTTATGAATGTGGCGCTTTGTTTACTAATAGTGAAGAAATGGCCAAGAAATTGCAAGAAAACGGAGATGCGATTGGAGAGCGTTTGTGGCCTTTACCACTTTGGGATGTTTATAAATCAGACATTGAAAGCGACATAGCCGATGTAAAAAATTATAGCGGAAAACCAGTTGCAGGAGCAATAAGTGCAGCTAAATTTTTAGAATATTTTACCCAAGAACATAAAGCGTGGGCACATCTGGATGTTGCCGGTGTCACATTTAATGATGATGAATTTGCTAAAAGCAAACATGCAACGGCTTATGGAGTTCATTTATTAACTAAATTCATTGAAAATTTATAACGTATGGAAAACTCTAAAACCTTCCTTTGTATTTCAAATTATTTCAAAGGTGCCGATTTTTTAATTAATTTAAAAAAGCTGGGGAATAAAGTCTATTTAGTGACAAGCGAAAAACTGAGAGATAAACCATGGCCACATCCATACATTGATGAGATTTTTTATATGGAAGGTCAGGATGTCGATTGGAATTTAGAGCATTTATTATTGGGTGTTGGGAATTTTATGAAGTCCACAAAAATTGATGCTATTGTCGCTTTGGATGATTATGATGTTGAAAAAGCAACTTATCTCAGAGAAAATCTGCGAATTGATGGAATGGGACAAACCACAGGACGTTATTTTAGAGATAAGCTCGCGATGCGAATGAGAGCTAAGAGCTGTGGTATTCCAATTCCTGCTTTTTGTTCCTTATTTAATGATCATGACATCAATACTTTTGCTGAAACCATTGACGCTCCATGGGTATTAAAGCCTCGTTCTGAAGCTTCGGCCGCGGGGATTATAAAAGTGTATGATAAAGAGAGTTTGTGGATCCATATTAATGAAATGGGTAATAATAGATTTAAATATTTATTAGAACAATTCAAACCTGGCGATGTGTATCACTGTGATAGTTTGATCTCAAATAGTAAAGTTATCTTTAGTTTGGCATCGAAATATTTAGCTACGCCTATGGAAATTTCGCAAGGCGGAGGTGTTTTCCGTTCTGCCAATATTGTTTACAATTCTGAAGATGACAAAGCTATAAAAAAGATAAATGAGCAAGTATTAAAAGGCTTTGGTTTGAAACATGGTGCTGCCCATACCGAATTTATTAAAAGCAATGACAATGGACAAATCTATTTTCTAGAAACTTCATCTCGAGTAGGAGGAGCGCATCTCGCAGAAATGGTGGCCGAAGCTTCAAATATTAATTTATGGAAAGAATGGGCAGCTATTGAAGATGCATTGGTGAAGAAGACAAAATACATTTTACCAAAAGTAAAAAAAGGGTATGCAGGAATTGTTTTGACTTTGTCAAAATTCCAGCATCCGGATTTATCATCTTTTTCAGACCCTGAAGTATGCTTTAGAGTTCCACTGGAATTTCATGCAGGATTGATTGTAAAATCGGATAAGCAGCTAAGGATTTTAGAGTTGTTAGAAGATTATTGTAATCGTTTAGCCAATGATTTTACAGCTGTCGTAGAACAAAACTCAGTTTCTAAATTGCATTAATTCTATAAAAATTAATTTATATTTTATTTCAACATTTCAAATTTATGAAAAGATATTTAAGTCTCATTTGTTTTTCATTTTTCCTTTTTAATAGTGCTAGTGCGCAAGGGCTCCTTGGAATTAAAGAACAAGTATTTAATAGACAAGATTCTTTACGAGGAAGTATCACCAAAGAAAGAGCTTGGTGGGATGTCAAATATTATCATCTTGACATTAAAGTAAATCCTTTGGACAAAACTATTACTGGCTCTAACACCATACGATATCAGGTAGTACAAGAATACAACCGTATGCAAATTGATTTGCAAAATCCTATGGAAATCGATAAGGTTATTCAGGACGGAAAAGAACTAAAATACAAAAGAGAAGGAAATGTTTTTTTTATTGATTTGGTTGCTCCACAAAAAATTGGTTCAACAAAAGAGGTAATCGTATATTACGGAGGAAAACCCAAAGAGGCTGTTAATCCACCTTGGGATGGAGGAATCACTTGGAAAAAAGACAGTAATGGCAATCCCTTTATTGCTTCTTCATGTCAAGGACTGGGTGCAAGTATTTGGTGGCCAAATAAAGATCACATGTATGACGAGGTTGAGGGCATGCTAATAAGCGTGAATGTTCCAAAAGGTTTAATGGATGTATCGAACGGCCGTTTGCAAAGTGTAACCGAGTTGAAAGATGGTACCAAAACCTATAATTGGTTGGTATCAAATCCCATTAATAATTATGGAGTGAATATCAATATTGGCGATTACGTTACTTTTTCAGAAAAATTTAAAGGCGAAAAAGGAGATTTGGATTGCACGTATTATGTTTTGAGAAATAATCTTGACAAAGCAAAAAAACAATTTCAAGACGCGCCAAGAATGTTGAAAGCTTTTGAGCACTGGTTTGGACCTTATCCATTTTATGAAGACAGTTATAAATTAGTTGAAGCCCCATACTTAGGGATGGAACATCAAAGTAGCGTAACGTACGGCAATGGTTTTAAGAACGGATATTTAGGAAGAGATTTGAGCGGAACAGGTTGGGGTTTAAAATTTGATTACATTATTATTCATGAATCAGGTCATGAGTGGTTTGCTAATAATATCACCTACAAAGATATTGCTGACATGTGGATTCATGAAAGTTTTACAGACTATTCCGAGAGTCTTTTTCTTGAATATTATTACGGTAAAGAACCGGCTTACACTTACATTAGAGGCTTAAGAAAGAACATTCAAAATGACAAACCAATAATTGGAAAATATGATGTCAACAATGAAGGTTCCAGTGATATGTATTACAAGGGAGCAAATATGCTACATACTTTGCGCCAAATTGTCAACGATGATACAAAATGGAGAAAAATATTAAGAGGTTTGAACAGCACTTTTTATCATCAAACAGTTACTACAAAACAAATTGAAGATTACTTAAGTCAACAAGTTAGCCTAGATTTAAATCCATTCTTCAATCAATATTTACGAGACGTTAGAATTCCAACATTAGAATATTTTTTCAAAGATAACCTTCTTGGATATCGTTGGAGTAATTGTGTTCCTAATTTTAACATGGCAGTTAAAGTAACTTTGAATGGAAAAGATGAATTATTGAAGCCAGGAACAGAATGGAAAGGAATTCCGGCTAAGACTGAAAATTCAAAACTAGAAATAGACAAAAATTTCTACGTTGCAGGATTTAATATATCGGAATAATAACAAATAGGAGGATGTGTTTTTAGAAAATTAAGTAACACATCCTTTTATCTTTTTTTAAACTGAATTGGATTTTCACCTACTACTTTTTTGAAAATTCTATTAAAATAGGATAGACTTTCAAAACCGCATTCGTAACAAGTTTCAGTTACATTTTTATCACTTTTTAAAAGCCTTTTAGCTTGTTCAATTCGATACTGATTCAAAAATTCTGTAAATGTTAAGCGTGTCATTTTCTTAAAATAACGACAAAAAGCAGCTTTTGACAAATGGGTCAGTTTTGCCATTTCTTCAATGGAAACAAGTCTTTGGTAATTGTTTTCAATAAATTTATAGACTATTTTGAGTCGCAATTGCTCTTTATTGTTATATAAATTTTCAAATGGTTTATCATGTAAAAGAGTGATTTCATCTGATGTAGCCAAAATTTGAAATAAAGATAATACTTCTATAAATTGTTCGAAGTGTGATAATAAATGAATTTTTTGAAGTCTTTTGCCAATTTTTTCTTTTACAGTTCCATGAAAGCAAATCACATTTTTGGAGTTCTCGAATAATTGATAGATGGAAGCTAATTCAGGAGTTGTAACAAAATCGTTTTTAAAAAAATCTTCCTTTATCTGCAAAACAACTTTTTCATATTCGGTTTTAATTCCATAATCAAAATTCAAATGTGGAATATTAGAACCTATAAAAACCAAATCACTTCCTTCAAAACCTCCCACATGATTTCCCACACGTCTTGTTCCATTTGGAGCAACAATGAAAGTTAATTCAAATTCGGGATGGAAATGCCAATAGTAAAAATCATTCAGTTTTGGATTAACTAAGATTCTAAATGAACTGCCGGCTAATCTTTTTATATCTTCAAAAACTATTTTCATAACCCTATTAATACTTTAATTGCTCAAAAATATACATGCAAAGGATTAAAAGTACTAAAAAAAAGCAATATTGTACAAATAGCGGTAAATTTTGTGGAAGTTTTTAGTATTCTATTTTTCTAATTTTGAAATAGTAATAACACTAAATATCAGAAAAATGGAAAAGAATGATAAAATAATGACGCCAACAATGACACCAAATAACGCTCACAAAGATATTCCGGGGAATCCATCAACAGCAAAATCGAGCACATCCAAATTAAATGACCGGTCAAATGGCATGCCTTTACGTTTGCTTACAGAAGAAGATTGGAAATTTTGGATTGAGAATGGGTACATAGTTATAAAAAATGCAGTGCCAAAAGGAAATGCTAAAAAAATGGCTAATTTTTTATGGGAATTTGAAGAAAAAAATCAAAATGATCCCGAAACTTGGTATGCTCCGCCCAGAGCCGAAATGCAAATGAAAGAGCTTACTAATAGTGGTATGATAGAAGTATACAACCATCAATATCAATGGGATAACCGACAAATGCAAAAAGTATACGATGCTTTTGTTGATATTTGGGGAACCGAAAAATTATGGGTTACAATTGACAGAGCTAATCTCAATTTGCCAGTTAGACCTGGTTATGAGTTCAAAGGATTCATACATTGGGATTATGATCCGGAAACAAAACCGCAAAATGTGCAAGGAGTTCTTGCTTTGGCAGATCAAACCGATGAAAATATGGGTGGTTTTCAGTGCATTCCTGAGTTATATCGAAATTATGACACTTGGAAACTGACACAACCCGAAGATAGAAATCATTTTAAGCCTGATGTTACTGGACTGGAAGATAAACTTGTAAAAGTAAAAATGGAAGCAGGTGATTTACTAATTTTTAATAGCACTCAACCTCATGGTATACGTCCCAATATTACAAAAGACAAAGTAAGAATGGCACAATATATTTCTATGATGCCTGCAGAAGAGGATAATGAGGAATTACGTCAATGGCGCGTGAACTCATGGAAAAACAGAATCGCTCCAGAAGGATATGCGTTTCCTGGAGATCCTAGAAATTGGGAGCAAACGAAATATAAAACAGCAGAACTTAGTGAACTTGGAAAAAAATTATTGGGAGTAGAAAAGTGGTAAAAAAAAAGGGATATGTAAGTATCCCTTTTTTTATTATTTATCAAAATGTTTAGATTAGGTTTTTCTTAATGTAGTTAAAACTTTTTATAGCAGATTCTATTGGATTAGGTTTGTAGTTTGATTCGTGTTCCAAAAAGAAACGCTTCATTCCTGAAAGTTTAGCTTCTGCAAAAATCGATTTGAAATCGATTTTTCCCGTTCCTATTTCGGCATTCCAATCTGGATTAACTTTATCCATATCTTTCACATGCCACATTTTAAAACGTCCGGGATATTTTTTGAATAATTGCAACGGATCATTTCCAGAACGAATTACCCAGTACAAATCCATTTCAAAATCAACTAAGTTTTTATCCGTTTCATTCAATAAAATCTCATAACCGTTAGTAGGACCAAATTTAGTAAATTCGAAATCATGATTGTGGTACGCTAATTTTAAACCTCCTGTTTTACAAAGCTCTCCAAATTTATTTATTTGTAAAGCTAGTTTTTTGTAATCATCACCGCTTTTACCTCTCAATTCTGCAATAACATAAGGTACAGTAATATACTCACTTCCTAAATGGTTTGCTGTTTCTATGTACGATTTTAATAAATCAGTAGAACCATCTTTGATCATGGAATTAAAATCGAAATGATTACTAGTCGCTTTCAAACCATTATCATTAAGTATCGATTTAAAATCATGTACGGAAGTACCAAAAAAACCTTTGTCTACCGAATAACCAAAAGTTTCTACTTCTGAGAAACCAGCTTTTCCAACCTGGGCTAAAACCCCTTTTACATCTTTTGGTAAAGTATCTCGCAGGGTCCATAATTGAATTCCAATGGCTCTCTTTTTTGATTCAAAAGCAAATGAAGGAGCAATGGCTAATGCGCCTAAAGCTAAACCCGTATTAATTAAAAATTCTCTTCTTTTTATCATGAGTTATTTTTTAAATTAGTTTAAATATCACAAATTACAATGGCCTGCTTCAAAGAAACTAGTTTCTCTACGTTTTTAGGAATAAATTCCTGACCTACAAAACCTTTGTAACCAGTTTGCGCAATCGCTTTCATTATTGCCGGATAATTTAGTTCCTGAGTTTCGTCTATTTCATTTCTACCTGGAACTCCGGCTGTATGAAAATGTGCGATATAGTGATGGTTATCTCTAATGTTTCTGATTACATCACCTTCATCAATCTGCATATGGTAAATATCATAAAGCAATTTGAAATTTTCAGAATTCAAACGTTTAGCTAATTCTACTCCCCAGTATGTTCTATCGCATTGATAATCTTTATGGTCAATTTTACTGTTTAAAAGTTCCATTACCAATGTTACATTATATTTTTCTGCTAATGGAATCAGCTTTTGTAAACCTATTAGACAATTGGTCCAACCTTCTTCATCCGTTTTTCCTCGTCGGCTTCCGCTAAAGCAAATTAGATTTTTGTATCCTGCTTTTGCTACAAGCGGGATCATTTCTGTATAATTCTTAATGAGGACCTCATGGAATTTGATATCATTGAATCCGTCAACTAAATTAATTTCTGCTCCATTGCACATGGTGGAAACTAAATCATATTTCTTTAGTATAGGCCAATCTTTAGGTCCAACTAAATCAATACCAGTAATTCCCATTTTTTTTACTTCGATACAAAGATTTTCTAAATCAAAGTCGTCAAAACACCAACGCGCAACGGAATGATTTATGTTTCCCTTTAAAATAATAGGTGTCATGTCGGTTTTAACTTTTGGCATAGCCAAAGCAGAAAAACCAGTAGGAATTGTCATTGCAGCTGTTCCGGCAAGAATTCCTTTTATAGCAGACCTTCTATTTAAATTAGTATCCATATTTAATTTTATACAGCAGAAGTAGTTTCTTCTACTTTGTTTTTTTCATTAAATAGAAGTGCAAAAAGTACAAATACAGCAAAAGCAATTCCAGCAGGAATAATCCATACCATTTCCCAATTTATCGTACCTTCTACCGTTTTATAATTATCAGTTATCCAACCAGCAACGGCAAAACCAATTAACATTCCAACTCCGTAAGTCGCTAACGTGATTAAACCTTGCGCAGCGCTTTTATATTTTTCTCCCGCTTTAGAATTCGTATATATTTGACCCGAAACAAAGAAAAAATCATAACATATACCGTGTAATGCAATACCTAAAATAAGCATGAAACTTAAATCTCCGCCATTACCATAAGCAAACAAAACGTAACGTATGGCCCAAGCCAGCATACCAATCAAAATTGTTTTTTTAAATCCAAAACGACTAAAAAATACTGGAATTAATAATAAAAATAATGCTTCGGATATTTGACCAATTGCCATTTTTCCTGTAGGATTTGTGACTCCTGCTTCTGTTAAAAATGGATGCGCATTTTGATAATAAAAAGCGAGCGGAATACAAATAAGAATAGACGAGATGAAAAAGACAGCGAAGTTTTTATCCTTCAACAGTTTTAAAGCGTCAAGACCTATTATATCTCCTATTTTAATTTTTTCCTCACTTACTTTTGGAGGTGTAGCAGGCAATGTAAAACTAAAGATTCCTAAAACGAAAGCTGCTATTCCTGCCAAAAGGAATGTGTTTTTAAGCATTCCACCTGAAACAGCTGCAGCAGCATCCCAATGGAAAATAAAACTAATAGACAAACCAGCCAAAATCCAGCCGATCGTTCCCCAAACCCTGATACTTGCAAACTCTTTCTCCGGATCTTTCATTTGATTAAAAGAAACTGAATTTACTAATGCTAAAGTTGGCATATACAAAATCATATAGCTTAAAACATAGGTATAAAACATTCCAACCTCCTCTGACTGGTACATTTGATACATTAAAAAGGCACCTACTAAATGTAATATTCCTAAAATTTTCTCCGCATTAAAGTAACGATCTGCAATTAAACCAACTATAAAAGGAGCAACAATAGCACCCCATGATTGTGTCGAAAAAATAGCTGCAGTTTCTGAACCGGAAGCCTTCAGATTATTTCCCAGAAAAGTCCCAAGGGTTACAAACCAGGCTCCCCAGATGAAAAATTCCAGAAACATCATTATTGATAATTTAAGTCGGATAGTTGTATTCATATATTTTTTTGGTTTATTATTTTAATGGTTAGTAATTTGGTTATTTATTATTTACAACTACATACCGTTTTCGCATCCTGTAGTTATATTCATTGAATTCCATTCTTTAATCATGATGTTTCTGAACCAAACATTATTTCCGTGATCTTGTAATGCAATTTTACCTTTTTTGAAAGCCGCAAACCCAGGCCAAGTAGCAAATTTACTTCCTGAAACTAAAGATTTAAAATTATCATCCCAAAGTGTTGTCTCAACTACTTTTACCCCATTAAGCAACATGGTTAGTTTTCCAAATTTGCATACAATATCTACAGAATTCCATTCTCCTACAGCTTTTACAGGTTCCGAGGTACTTTTGATCAAATCATATAAGTCACCAGCACGATGTTTTGTTATTTTCCCATCAGGATGCCCATCATTATCCAATACCTGCATTTCCAACCCAGTTTCATAGGTATTTTTAAATTTTGTTAAATCCTCATTCACAAAGAAAATAATACCACTGTTAGCATTTGCAGCCACTTTCCATTCTAATTTTAAATGAAAATTTGCATATTCGATATCAGTAACTAGATCGCCGCCCTGACCGTTCTTAGCTTCTGTCGGGTCAAAATGTAGTACACCGTCTTCTACTTTCCAGGCGGAACCAGCGGTAGTTTTTCCATAAGAATGCCATCCTGTTGTAGATTGTCCGTCAAATATTGATTTAAATCCTTTCGGTACAGCTTGAGCATTTGTTGTTTGAATCATTATCATTAGAATTAATGAAGTACAAATATTTTTAATCATCTTTTGTATTTTTAATTTTTTAATTTACAGAGTCAGAGCTTTCCAACCCTGACGATACTCGCGTTTAATAAATTGATTGACATCATCAAAATTTGTAATTCTCATATTGGTATTATCCCATAATAATTTTGCAGAGCCTCCCGGATAAACATCTTCGCCAAGTTCTTCTTTTTTAATATCATAACCTCTAATTGCTAGATTTGCCATTAGTAAAGCTTCTGTTAATGGACCTGCAATATCAAAGGGAGAACTTAATTCTTTTTTCCCATAACCTTCAATAGAAGCTTCAATCCATTGTTTATAGTGACCATCAGAACCGTCTTTTACCCGAGCATATTTTTGAGCTACATTGATATTTTCATTTTTAGTAAGAGGAAGTAAACGAGGATTTAAACCATATGTATCACACATCATTTTTCCTTTTGTTCCTGTAAATAATGTTCCATTTCCGCCATCTCCAAAAATTTCATTTGGACCCAACTCAGAAGGTCTTTCTGGTTGAATTCCGCCATCCATCCAATGCACCGTGATGTCTCCAATTGTTTTTTCCGTTTTTGGAAAAGTAAGGGTTACATGACTTGAAGGTGGACAACTCTCAGGAAAATAGCCTCTTTTAAATTCATCAACATAAACAGAACCAACACTGCATTGTACATCCTTTGCATATTTTAAGTTTAATACACTAAAAGGAGCCTCAAGTAAGTGACAGCCCATATCACCTAAAGCGCCTGTTCCATAATCCCACCATCCGCGCCAATTGAACGGCACTAATTTATTTACATAGTCCTTTTTTGGAGCCGTACCCAACCACAAATCCCAGTCCAATTCTTTTGGAATTTCAGCTTTATTTGCTGACCAAGGAATACCTTGCGGCCAAACCGGACGGTCAGTCCAAGCGTGAATGGTGTGAACATCACCTATTAAACCTGCCTCATACCATTCTTTCATGATTCGAGTACCATCATTTGAAGAACCTTGATTCCCCATTTGTGTAACCACTTTGTATTTTTTAGCTGCTTGAGTTAAAATGCGAGCTTCGTAAATATCATGCGCCATAGGTTTTTGAACATACACATGTTTTCCTAACTGCATGGCTGCAAGAGCTTGGATCGCATGGTTGTGATCCGGAGTGGACACAGAAACGGCATCGAAGTTTTTGTGTTCTTTATCCAACATTTCACGCCAATCTTTGTAAAATTTGGCTTTTGGAAATGCTTTTACACTTTCGGCAGCTCTTCGAGTGTCGACATCACATAAAAATGAAATGTCGGCTTTTCCGCTTTTGGCAAACATAGCTACATCAGATTTCCCTTTTCCGCCAACTCCTATACTAGCAATTGATAAGCGATCGCTCGGCGCCACAAATCCTCTACCTAAAACATGGCGAGGAACAATCATAAATGCAGCTGCGGCAATAGCCGTTGTTTTTATAAAATCACGACGGTTATTCGTAATTTTATCGACTTCTTCTTTTTCTTTCATCTATTTTAATACGGTTATTTAGTGGTAGTAAAATGAATTAGTTGACTAGGCGTTATTTTATACGGCAACCTATCATTATACGTTTAGCTTGCTTTTTTTAGAGATAAAATGTAAATCGCCATTGATTTAGCATCATTTTTTTTTAATGAGGCATGCGCTGCCATTGGTATTGTTCCCCATACTCCAGCTCCACCTTTAATTATTTTTTCGGACAAATAATTGACATTTTTTTCATTAGAAGCATATTTTTTTGCAATATCTAAGTAGGAGGGACCTATCAGTTTCTTGTCTAATTTATGACAACCTACGCAATCAGATTTAGCAATTAATTTTTCACCATCTGGTGATTGAAGAATTGTATTCGATTTTTTAGTCGCTACACTATATTTTGTATCTAAGTTATCATTAGAAAATGAGGTCAAGCTTACTAAAGCTACCCCAAAAAATAAATATTTTAATTTCATTTGTATTGTATTTAAATTTATAATCCTAAGTTTTTTCTGTTAAATGCTCTATTCGTTTCTACAGCTGCAAAGTCATCGAATGCCTTATCTGTAACTTTTATAATGTGTTTTTTTATAAATTCAGCACCCTCTCGGGCTCCATCTTCCTGATTTTTAAGGCAGCATTCCCATTCCATTACTGCCCAACCTTTAAAATCATATTGTGCCAATTTGCTAAAAATCGTTTTAAAATCAATTTGGCCATCTCCAGGTGAACGATATCTTCCCGCGCGATTCACCCAACTTTGATACCCTCCAAAAGTTCCTTGCTTTCCAGTTGGATTAAATTCGGCATCCTTTACATGAAAGGCTTTAATTCGTTCGTGATAAAAATCGATGTATTGTATATAGTCTAACTGCTGTAATACAAAATGTGAGGGATCATATAAAATACAAGCTCTGGAGTGATTATTTACAGCTTTCAAGAACATTTCGTAGGTTTCTCCGTCAAATAAATCTTCTCCTGGGTGAATTTCGTAACAAAGATCAACACCATTTTGATCAAACTCATTTAAGATGGGTAGCCATCGTTTAGCTAATTCAGCAAAACCATCTTCGACCAAACCCGGTGGTCTTTGAGGCCAAGGGTGAAAATATTGCCAAAGTAAAGAACCACTAAATGTTGCATGTGCATTCAATCCTAAATTTTGAGATGCTTTAGCAGCAAATTTCAATTGCTGAACTGCCCATTCCTGTCGTGCTTTAGAATTCCCATGTACATTTTTTGGAGCAAATGCATCAAAAAAATCATCGTAAGCTGGATGAACTGCCACCAACTGACCTTGTAAATGTGTGGATAGTTCGGTTATTTCTAAACCGTAAGAAGCAATCTTACCTTTAAGTTCATCAGCGTAAGTTTTGCTTTCTGCTGCTTTTTGTAAATCGATGAATCGAGTGTCTAATGTTGGCATTTGTATACCTTTAAAACCTAAATCGGCTGCCCATTTGCAAATCCCATCTAAGGAATTGAAAGGAGCTTCATCACCAATAAACTGAGCTAAAAATACCGCGGGGCCTTGTATTGTTGTCATATTATTTTTGTCTAAAACTTTTATGAATTCCTATTTTATTACATAATATAAGGAGTCCATTTTTTATCAGATTGTGAAGATGTTACTACGTTATCTATAAATGCCATTCCTCTTAATCCATCTTCAACGGAAGGGAAATCTAACATTTCAGCAGTAGGCTCTGTACCATCTAATTTGCAACTTAGTGTTAATGCAAAATTACGATAGATATTAGCAAAAGCTTCTAAATATCCCTCAGGATGCCCTCCTGGAGTCCTGCAATTATGTGTAGCAAAAGAAGATAAATGGCTATAATTACTACCAGCTCGTAGAATTTGTGCAGGTTCATCTAACCATCTTACAATCAAAGTATTTGGATCATGTTGCAGCCATTCTATACCGCCTTTTTCACCATATACCCTTATTCTTAAAGCGTTTTCTTCGCCTGCAGCAACTTGCGATGCCATTAAAACCCCTTTAGCATCATTATCAAATTTTAGCATTACAGCACCATCATCATCCATTACCCGTCCTTCGACTAAGGTATTTAATTCTGCACATACATCAGTAATCTTCGCTCCCGTAATATATTCAGCTAAATGTGCAGCATGAGTTCCAATGTCTCCCATTACAGAGCTTTTTCCAGCCTTTGTAGGGTCTGTTCTCCAAGCTGCTTGTGCATTTCCTTCTCTTTCGGATAATTTACTCAACCATCCTTGAGGGTATTCAACCCAAACTTTTCTAATTTTTCCCAGTTTTCCTTCCCGTACCATAGCTTTAGCTTGTTTCACCATTGGGTAGCCAGAGTAGGTGTGTGTTAAACAGAGTATCAAACCTGTTTCTTCAACTTTCTGTTTTAATAATTTTGCTTCTTCAAGTGAAAAAGTAATTGGTTTTTCTATCACTACATTAAATCCATAATCCAAAGCCATCATCGCTGGTGCAAAGTGTGCGAAATTTGGTGTAACAATGGTCACAAAATCCATCCGTTCATTAACTGGTAGTGCAGCCTCGGCTTTAAACATTTCTTCGTAAGTTAGATAGGTTCTTGATTCGGCCAAAAACAAGGCCTTACCAGATGCTACCGCCGTTACCGGATTAATACTTAACGCACCACAAGTTATTTCTATAAGGCCATCCATATTAGCAGCTAAGCGGTGAATGGCGCCTATAAATGCATCTTGGCCACCACCGACCATACCCATTTTTAATTTTCTATTCATCTTCTTTTTACTAAATATTGCCTTTTTTTAATTCCTTTACAGCATAATCGCACGCGCGTGCCGTCAATGCCATAAATGTAAGTGATGGATTTTGACAAGCTATAGAAGGCATGCAAGAACCATCGGTAACAAAAACATTACTTACTTCGTGCATTTGATTCCATTTATTTAACACAGAATTTTTAGGATCATTACCCATTCTGGCAGTACCCATTTCGTGTATAGCCATACCAGGATAGCAATCATTATCATACGTTTTTACATTTTTGATTCCAGATGCTTCAAGCATTTCGGCTGCATCATTCATCATATCTTCCCGCATTTTTGCTTCGTTCTCCTTATACTCACAATCGATTGCTAAAACAGGTTGTCCCCATTTATCTTTTTTGTTGTGATCGATATATACTTTATTTTCGTAATATGGTAACATTTCGCCAAAACCACCTAAGCCCATACTCCAAGAATCAGCAGGAAGTGACATACTATCTTTGAAATCACCCCCAAAAGCTAATTCAGCAACTTCTTTATGCCATAATCCTCTGCTTGCTCCTCCTTGATATCCAAAACCTCTTAAATAATCTCTTTTATCATTTCCTACGTTTTGGTATCTTGGAATATAAATTCCGTTAGCTCTCCTACCGTAAGTGTACTTATCTTCAAATCCTTCCGCTGTACCCTCTGCTCCGCAACGGAAATGGTGGTCCATCAAATTATGTCCTAATTGTCCGCTCGCATTTCCCATTCCATTAGGATGCGCATCGGAAGTTGAATTCAACAAAATGAAAGTTGATCCTAAAGTAGAACCATTTACAAAAACAATTTTGGCATAAAACTCCATGGTTTCATTTGTTTCTGCATCAATTACCATTACACCTTTTGCCTTTTTGGTATCTTTATCATAAATTATATGATTGACAATAGAGTAGGGCCTTACCGTTAATCTTTTGGTTGCCATCGCCGCTGGTAATGTAGCTGATTGCGTGCTGAAATATGCGCCAAACGGACAGCCGCGACTGCATAAATTTCTATATTGGCAACTACCACGACCGTTGTGAGGTACGGTTAAATTTGCTGTACGCCCAATGGTCATAATTCTTGACTTATTGTAGTGTTTCTCAATTCTTTCTTTTACTGATTTTTCTACACAGTTCATATCCATTGGCGGCAGAAAATGACCATCTGGCAATAAAGGCCAATTTTCATTTTGACCACTAATACCGGCAAATTTCTCTGCGTAATCATACCATGGAGATATATCTTTATAACGGATAGGCCAGTCATTACCGTGACCATCTTTTGCGTTATCTTCAAAATTATGATCACTAAAACGATAACTTTGACGACCCCACATTAAAGATTTTCCACCGACGTGAAATCCTCTGTACCAGTCAAAACGCTTGTCTTCGGTATAAGGACATTCAATATCATTTACCCACCATTTTTCAGTAGCTTCATTGTATGGATAATCTCTAGTTTGAACCGGATGCGTTGCTTTTTGCTCCTCGGTAAGTTTACCTGCATGCTGAAATTCCCATGGATCCTTCATGGCCGATTCATAATCCTTAACATGCTCGATGTTCATTCCGCGTTCCAACATCAAAACTCTTAATCCTTTTTCGGTAAGCTCTTTTGCAGCCCAACCACCGCTAATACCAGATCCTACAACAATAGCATCATATGTATTTTGTTTTTTTAAATCAGTATTTATATTCACTTGTAGTATTTTTTTTGATTTCTAAAATATTTTAAGATAGCCGCTATCAATATGAAATTAGTTTGTTGCCCAAGCTTTTTGACCTGGTTTGTATTCCGCACTTCCATCATATCTACCAGGAACTGGAAGGTATTCTCGTGCTTGCGTACAACCTATTTCTGATGAAAAATAACCTAGGATAGTTAAATCACGCGCAATCAAAAAGAAAGAAGGAGCTTTATCATTGGCAATAGTCTCATTTTTTAAGTCAGTCATAATCTTCTGACGTTCTTCAATCGACATCGACAAGAAATCTTTATTAAAGTTTTTCAAACATTTTGCATGCATGTCTTTCATCCCCAAAGCAAAAATTTCTTGCATTTTTGCTGGATAGCAATCTCTAATCATCATAGGAATAAAAGCCCCGAGTCCCGCAGCTTTTGCTCCAGCTGACGATGCTGTAGTAGGAATAATGATATCAGCAAATTCAGCGAGCAACTCTTCATCTTTGGCAGAAAATGAAACATGATTCTTTTCTATTTCAGGTAAAGTAAAACTTTCAAATAAAACGCCCATCGAGGTTACTGAGATTGCGCTTCCCATCAAAAACGCAACATTTTTAAGTGCTTCTCTTCTATTCATTTGTCAAATTGTTAGATATGTCTATTATTTTAAATTAAATATGTAATTATTACAACCTTTCAATATTACTAAATTTACTATTATAATCGTAAATTTTTATATGGAAGTATGCAATTATTATCAAATAATTATTATTTTTTGATAATTTAATCTATATGTTTACGATTTTTGATTGTATACAATTTTAAATTGCTATTTATGCAACCAAATAAAAATATTTTAGTTATTAACATCGTACAAAAGAGCTTCTCAGTTCAAATTTAATAAGATAATTCTTGTTAAATAAATTATAAATTTAAAAAAATAGATTTCATTGCTTAAAAATGAAACAATAAGAATAGTGTTTTATGCAAATAAAGCAGTGTAAGAAAAACCAATTAAAGTTTTAGATAAAAAATATTTTACATGAAACGAAAATATTAAAAAAAATAGAAGATTTAAAGAATATGAAAAAGGGGATCTGTAATACAAAATGACAGCGCTATTCGAGACAAAAAAAACCTTTATCGCTCTAACAATCCTATAGTCCCACCAACCCAGTCCTTATCCTTATTGAATTTCACGCCTATCATTTCGCCGCGACTCAATCGAACTAAATTACAAAGTAGAGTAGGAGAGCTGTCTTCTTTTTTCCATACGCAAAGTACACGCACTTCGGCTTTTACTTTTCCGTCCGGAGATTGGACAATGGGTAGATAGTTTACTTTTTTCTGAAGAATATAAAGATCTTTTTCAACAACTGCCTCAATATCTTCTTTTTTTACATGAAAAATAACACCTGTCCCTGAGAATGAAAATAAGGGTTTTAGCACATAATTTTCTAAATCTTCCGGAATTTCTGTTAGATCACTCAACAAAGTAGTTTCTATGAAATATTTCCCTTTTAAGAAAGGTAAAATAAATTTACTGATTCTAAAAAACCAATTGGGATGCCCTGCCCATTCTACATCTAAGTTATCTGAAAAATGGAAGTTTAGTTTTAAATCGGTACGTAAATCTAATTCATCAAAAATAACGCGATTGTAAATTCGTTTTACGAGAATTTCATCGCCCTCTGCATTTTTATAGAACAATTGCTTTCCTTTTTTGATTAGTTCTGTCACGCAAATTATTGCAATCCCAATATCTCTGTGGCAATAATAAAAGTCAATTTTTGTATTTTGCCTTTCGGGTTCAATTTCAAGCAGAATTATATTCTCCTTAGGATGATTGTTGCAAATAACTTCTTCAAGAATAGAGAGATATTCCTGTGGTTCGATTCCGTTAAAGAACGGCGTCAATTCATTAAGAAAAGGATAATGATTTTTGAATTTCTCATATAAATTAAATTGGTAATTATATAAAGAAGGAAAGCCTTGTACTTCAATTAATTTAGGAATAATTATTCCATCTTCTTCACAAATTCCAAAATCAATAGCTAAAAAGGTAGTATGTTCGTCCTCATTTGAAACTTTTTGATTTAACTCTAATGCTTTATCAGTAAGACCTTTAAAGTCGTCTTGTTTAATTAAAGCTATAACTTCATTACATCCTTCAACTAGCTGTGCTTTTAATTCATTTGAAATAAAAAATGGCGTTTCGGCTACTCGAAAAGTGGGCATATAATCAAAATCGGAAGCAATATCATCTTTAAATTCTTGATATTTTTTATCTGTAAATTGAGTATTAAATAACTCCCGATATTTTAAAATCATAGATTATATTTTACTAATTAGATAACATCTTCTTTGTTTTCATTAAATCATTTATGGCAATTCTAAGGAAATTTGGAATTAAAGTTTCGTTAGTTCTGTAGATTTTATCGTCATCCAATAAATCTTCCAGCATGTTTCTAAACTTCTTTTTTCCTTTCATGCTTTTGATTTTTTCTTTTGCTTCTTTATTTCTTAAATGGGAAACAAAACTTATTGGATCCGCTTCTGGATGAAATTGTGTACCTACAAAATAATCCGTAAAACGGACTGCCATAATAGCTCGCTCATATTGTACATGATCTCTGATTTTTTCTAAGGAAATAATTTTAGCGCCTTTTTTAGCAAATGTGCTCAATTTAGGCTGTACCACTTGATAATCTCTGGAATCGATAGCGTAGAACGGATCTGCTAATCCTTCAAACAAAGGATCTGTACTTCCTTCTTTGGTTTTGTGAATAGTCATTACGCCAAAGGACGTGTCGTTTCTTTTAGTTATAGTGGCTAAACCAAAATGAAGACAAGCCATTTGAAACGAATGGCAAATAAACAATACATGCTTTTTCACTGTATTTTCATTATTCCACTTTGTCAAGGAATCAATAAATTCATAATATTTTTTATCCCATTCGCCATCGCCTACTAGGGGATTTCCGGGACCTCCTGTTGAAATATAAATATCAAACTTTTTAATCTCAGGCAATTCACATTTAACCCTGACATCAAATATTTCGAAACTCACCACAGGACTAAAGCGGGTGATGACATCAATAATACATCGCATTCCCTGATTCGGAATTCCGTTGTACATATCTAACAGGGCTATTTTTATAATTTTATTGGACATAGGTTCATTTAGAAAAATCGATCGGCAAAGGTAATTTTTATTTTATAATCCTTTAGTAAATTCGCTCGTTATAAAATCTACAACTCTGGAAAGATTACCTGTGTTTTCAAAAACTGCCAATTGCTTATCTGCCCCAGTTCCATTTTTCAAAATTTCATGCACGTAATTAATATCGTCACGGCTTCCCAATTCATCTACAACATCATCAACAAAATCAAGCAATTCCAGAATTAGCATTTTGGTTTCAACCTCTTTTTGCAATCCAAAATCAATCATATTATTATCAATTCCATATCGGGCAGCGCGAAATTTATTTTCTTTAATCAAGGCTAATCGGTAGATATTAAAACTAGTATTATTCATGTTAAGTTTATACAACTTGGCCACAATTGCCTGAATAATTGCCACAATACAAATCGTCTCATCGACTGTCAAACACATGTCACAGATTCTAAATTCAATAGTATTGTAAAACGGGTGCAAACGCAAATCCCACCAAATCTTTTTAGGATTATCGATACAATTGGTTTTAACAAGCGTGTCTAAATAATTTTGATACGCAGCGACCGAATCAAAGTATTCTGGTAATCCAGTCCTTGGAAACTTATCAAAAACTTTTGTTCTAAATGATTTGTAACCCGTTTGCCTTCCCTCCCAAAAAGGAGAGTTTGTCGATAAAGCAAATATATGAGGCAGGAAATAAGTTGCCTGATTCATCAATTGCAAACCAATTTCGCGATTCTCTATACCCACGTGGCAATGCATCCCAAAAATCAAATTGGAGCGTGCGGCATCCTGCAATTCATTGACAATATCATGATAACGGGGATCATCGGTAATAGGCTGGTCTTGCCATTTAGAAAATGGATGTGTTCCGGCACCACCAACAATTAAATTTTGCTTATCGGCTAATTCTACAATTTTAGATCTCAGAAATTTAATTTCACACTTCGCTTCTGCGACGCTTTTACAAATATTGGTCCCAACTTCTACAACAGATTGATGCATTTCTGCCTTCACCTGTTCGTTCAATATTATTTTTGCACCATCCACAATTTTAGACAAGTGCGAACGCAAATCTCGTGTCTCAGGATCAATAATTTGATATTCTTCTTCAACACCAAGTGTGAAAACAGGTAATTTCTTTAACATAATAATTTTTTTATTGTTCAGTCGCAGTCGCAGTTTTCAGTCTGTTTACTGAATACTGTGACTGAAAACTATTTTACTGCATCTTTAATAAAAGTTCCCCAAGTAAGATTCATTTTACCCGGTTTTTGTTTTTTTGCGGCAGCGATGGCCATTTTTGCAGCTTCTTCAACAACCCATTCAAAGTTTTCCGCGCCAACCGACGTTAATTCAGCATCAGGAGCGGGATTCCCAAAATCTATAGCATACGGGATTCCGTCACGCACCGCAAATTCAACCGTATTAAAATCATATCCCAATCCTTTACATAAGCGTAAAGTATAGTCTTTTATGGTTGCTAATAATTTTTTATCTGTTGGCGGCCCATCAATTACATAGCGCAAATGATGCGGGTTTCTTGGCTCATACTGCATAATACGAACTGCTTTGCAGCCCAAACAATACACTCTAAAATATTCTGTAAAAACAATTTCTTCCTGTAACATCATCACTAATTGTCCCGTTTCCTGATGCTTTTCCCAAAATTCTTCTTTATTTTCAAGACGGTATACATTTTTCCAACCTCCACCGGCATACGGTTTCATATAAGCTGGAAAGCCTATGTAATCGAAAATTCCTTGCCAATCCATTGGGTATTTCAAATTTCTAAATGATTTGCCGGTAGTATCTGTAGGATGTTCCGCTGAGGGAAGAATTACGGTATTAGGTAATGGGACTCCTAATGTATCCGCTAAAGCATTATTAAAAAATTTATCATCGGCACTCCACCAAAAAGGATTATTAATCACATTAGTTCCTGTTAACGCAGCATTTTTTAAATAGGCACGATAGAACGGAACATCTTGCGAAATGCGATCAATAATCACTGCATATTCACCATCCTGATTTTGAACTACTTTATCAATAGCAACAGCTTCAGCTATTATGCCTTTCTCGTTTTTTGAATTAACTCTGTCTATAAATGCCTGCGGAAAGGTATCTTCCATTCCAAATAAGATTCCAATTTTTTTCATCTGTTACTTTTTAATTTCTTGATACTTGATTCTCGCGATTTTATAATTTTAAAAAAACTTAATTCTTGATAAATAATGAGGAAACATTTCTTTCCAGATTGGCCAGTCATGCTTTTTATCTTGACGAATATCCAGCCAGTGATGAATATTTCGTTCACTTAAAACCTTACTCAATTTTAGATTGGCGTCAAAGCAAATATCCCAATTTGAAGTTCCTAAAACGATATCCATCTTCCATAATTCCGGATCGTTTAAGCCATACAAATAATCCTCCGGACTGTTGTAAAAAACATCATCATTATGAAAACCATCCAAAAAACTTTTGATATTAAAGGCACCACTCATAGAAAAAAGGTGACTCACATAGCCTGGATGACGAAAAGCAAAATTTGCAGCATGATATCCACCAAAACTGCAACCGGCCATAGCCACTTTTCCTGATGAAGTGTTATTTTTTACTTTCTCGACAATTTCATGACAAATCATTTTGTCGTATTTTACGTGATTTTCTATGCGATGTATGGGATGGATGTTTTTATTGTAAAAACTATCTTTGTCAATACTATCCGGGCAAAAAATTTGAATTAATCCTTGCTCGATATACCATCTTGCTGATTCAATTAATCCCATATCTTTATTTTCATGAAAACTCCCCATTGAAGTTGGGAATAGAATAACAGGATAGCCCGCATGTCCAAAAACTAACATTTCTATATCTCTATTTAGATGGGGCGAATACCATTTGAAATATTCTTCCTTCATAACTTTATTTTTAACAATTATAATAAAAAAAATCGATTAAAAAACATAAATAATTAAGCTTAACTAATAATTATCACAAAAAACGATAAAGATTATTAAATAGTAATGAAATTGTGATTCTTGTATAATTTAGTATTCCTTTTTTGAATTATAAGCAAAAAACAAGTAATTTTTACTAGATTGGTTTTGTGATTTAACGATCAAAATAGAGTACATACATATATTTTTCCACAAATCTCATCTGCGGTTACAAGGCTTAGAGATAAATCGTTAATCCATAATTTAAATGCAAAGAGTTATAAAGTAGTAGATACTTCAAATAATTGTATTTGACTTTTTAATCTCTCGATAAGCATACCCATCATTCTTTTGTTGAGACTCGAAGAATTATTTATATATTTTGCGTACTCATCGATGGTGAACAATCCGATAATCATGCCTTTTAAGGCGTTTCTAAATTTGATATCTTTCATGATTGAATTTTCAATTATCGATAATTTTTTTTCAACGGAAAGAGAATAAAAATCAGTTTTGTTCTTTACAATATAATTGATAAAAACAGCGATAAACAAATCGTTTTGCAATTTCAAAATAGGCCTAAGCACTTCATTTTGAAAAGATTCATCCGATGAAGATTGAGCATTGACACTACCAATTGTTTGTCCTCTAAAATTTTTTAAAAAAGTATCGCGATCGTTCATAGTTTTTTCTTTAAAAATAAAAAAAAATAGAATATGAAAATGCTATTTTTGCTTTTATAAATTAACAATATGAGATTTCACACCAGAAAATGGGTAAAACCCGAAGACTTGAACCCAAATGGTACTTTATTTGGTGGCAAATTACTAGCTTGGATTGATGAAGAATTAGCTTTATATACTATTATTCAATTAGAAAACACAAGAATTGTAACCAAGCACATGTCGGAAATTAACTTTAGAAGTTCCGCAAGACAAGGCGATATTATAGAAATAGGTATTGATGTTGTAAAATTTGGAAACACATCACTTACACTAAAATGCGAAGCCAGAAATATGATGACTCGAGAAACAATCATATCAATTGATCATACTACAATGGTAAGTTTAGGCGCTGATGAAAAACCAAAAGCACACGGAAAAACCGAAATCGAATTTATAAAAGATCGTTTGTAGTTAAGCTGATTTTAGTTTTTAATTTAAAAATTGGTTAAGAATTGCCATTGCTTTTTCCGTGTCTCTTTTATCTACAAAAATGTGATCGTGATAAAAAGCTGCTACCACATTGCAACTTATTCATTCGATTGAAAGTGCTTGCGAAAAAGCTGCAGTTAAGCCCACGGCATCAAGCGAAGAATGAACCGTTAAAGTAATCCACGAAGCGATAAAAGAATATTCTAGTTTCAAAAAATCAGCTAATTGCTTTTTTACTATAATTGTGGTTGCTTCCCGCTCTCTGAATGTCATAACAATATCATTCAAATTAAGGTTCTTTAAATCTTGCACTACACAAAATACATATTCTCCTTGAATATGTTCTGGTTTCAGTGTTTTAAGTAACTTTTCTAAGTTTTTTTCGCCTGTCATTTTAATAATTAAAAATTACTCATCAGCTATAATTTTACCGTGAGAGGGTAATTCAAAGATTTCTAAATCAAAATACGGTACAGCTGCAATAATATGATCAAAAATATCTGACATTATATATTCATAATTTTCAAAACGCTTGTCATGAGAAAATGCATATACCTCTAGAGGAATTCCCTGAGAAGTAGATTGCAATTGACGACAAAGCATAAGCATATCTTGATTTAATCCGGGATAATTGAATAAATATTCTGTTATATACTTTCGAAACAAACCTAAATTTGTCAGATTTCGTCCGTTAAGAGCTAATGATTTATCAACTTTATTAATAAAATTATAGTTATCTATTTCTAATTTTCGAGTGTCAATATACTCTGATATAAGATGAATTTTTTTCAAATCATTCAATTCTGCTTCTTCTAAGAAACGAATACTGCTTGCTTTAATAAGGATATGTCTTTTTATTCTTCGCCCATCAGAATTAAGCATTCCGCGCCAGTTTTGGAAAGAATCAGAACTTAAGCTGTAGGTTGGAATTGTAGTAGTGGTATTGTCAAAATTTCGAACTTTTACTGTTGCCAAATTGATTTCAATGACATCTCCATCAGCACCAAATTTATCCATTGTAATCCAATCGCCAATTCGGACCATGTCATTTATAGAAACTTGAACGCTGGATACAAAACCTAAAATAGTGTCTCTGAAAATCAAAATTATCACCGCAGAGACAGCTCCTAAAATGGTTAAAAGTTCTTTTTGGTCAATGTCAAATAATTTAGAGATAATCACTGTAATTCCAACCATCCAAAGGACAATCATAACCACCTGAATAAAGCTGTCAATAGGTTTATCGCTATATCTTGGTTTCAGTTTTAAATAATCCCTTAAAGCATTAAAAATGGTACGAATAATCCATAAAACCAAAATGACAATGTAGATTCCTACGAGTTTCCCAAAAACACCTTCCCAATATTCATAGCGTTCTAAAATTATAGGGACTGATTTATATATGAATAATAACGGGATTAAATGGGCAATGTATTTTGCCGTTTTATTAGTTACTAGTAAATCGTCAAATTTAGTTTTGGTTTTCTGCGCTATAACCATCATGACCGTTACTAATACAAGTCTGAATACGATATAAATGGCATAAGCTAATAAGCAGAGTATGGCAATATTTAGGAGTAAACTCAGATAAGAGGCAAAACTGCTTCCTAATCCCCATTTTCTAAATATTGGATATAAAAAAGTGAATAATTTCTCTATTATTTTATACATTTTTAAGGTATTTTTTATCTACATAAAAAGTGCCTAAAGGAATTAAAGAGGCAATTAAAATTAGGCTAAAGGTCTTGAAGTTCCATTTTTGAGATTTTTTTAATAAAATTGCCAGTATTATATAAGCTATAAATAATATTCCATGGCTCATTCCTATAGGGTAAAGTAATGTTTTATAAAGTAAAAAATTTGTTGGCTTGATAAAAAGCATATTCGAAAATAAAACCAAGTATGATATTCCTTCCAGAATTGCTGTAATCTTGAAAATCTTAAGCATTTACAATATATTTTGATTGATATTTGACAAAAATAAGTATTATCATTGATTTTTAATCTATTGATTCCTAAAGTAATTTACTTTTGTATTCTTAAACTTTGATAATGAGCAAACGCGATTTAAAAAAATATTTAGCTGAATTGAATAAAGAACAACTCGAAGAACAAATTATCGAATTGTATGAGAAATTCAGTGCTGTAAAAGTCTATTATAATTTTGTTTTTAATCCAAAGGAAGAAACTCTTTTGCAGGAATGCAAACGGAAAATCTCACATGAATATTATCCTGTAAAAAAACCAGGAAGAAGAAGCAAACCAAAAATGAGACGGTCCGTCGCTCAAAAATACATCAAGCATTTTATCGTTTTGGGAGTTGACCCTTTTATAATTGCCGATGTAATGCTCTACAATATTGAAATTGCACAAACTTTCTCCTCCGAACATCTTGTAAAGCCCGAATTATTTTTCAAAAGTATGTTTAATTCCTATGAACAAGCGGTAGTATTTTTGATTGCAAACGGAATTATAAATGATTTTAAGTCTAGATTGTTAGCGATTCATAATCAAACTGTTAAGCAAAAATGGTACAATGAAACCGAATTTAATGCCATAATAGAGCGATTGGACTACTAAGGTGCTGTATAATTCTATTTTATTTAATGACTCCTCTTTTTTTTTAATTAAAATTGACAATAAAACTGTTTTTTAGGCGTATTTTTGCAAAAATCCAACAATAAGCAATGTCCCAAAACACTTTAGAAATCGAAATCGAAGACAAAAAAGAACTTTATGCCTACCAAAAAGGAGACATAGATGCTATCTTTGAACGTATCGACAATGGACCTCGTCAACATCATTTGTTATACCAACTGCCTACTGGTGGAGGAAAGACAGTAGTTTTTTCTGAAATCGTGCGCCGCTATTTGTCAAAGCATGACAAAAAAGTAGTTGTTTTAACGCATAGAATAGAACTTTGCAAACAAACTTCAAAAATGTTGAAGGGTTTTGATGTAAAAAACAAAATCATCAACAGTAAAGTAAAAGAACTTCCAGACCAAAACGATTATTCTTGTTTTGTTGCCATGGTAGAGACATTAAAAAACCGAATCAATGATGAAAAATTACATTTGGACAATATTGGTCTAGTAATTATTGATGAAGCGCATTACAATTCCTTCAGAAAATTACTAAGCTCTTTTAAAAATGCTTTCATATTAGGAGTAACTGCAACACCGTTGAGTTCTAATATTAAATTGCCAATGCACGAAAGTTATGATGAATTAATTGTTGGAGACACAATTAGTTCATTGATTGACAAAGGCTTTTTGGCAAAAGCAATTACCTATAGTTATGATGTAGGATTGACCTCATTGAAAGTAGGAATAAATGGAGATTATACCGTAAAATCATCGGATGATTTATACACCAATATGGCCATGCAGGAAAAATTATTGCATGCTTATACAGAGAAATCTTTAGGTAAGAAAACCTTGATTTTCAATAATGGTATCAATACCTCTTTATATGTATATGAAACTTTCAGAGAAGCCGGTTATGAAATTCGCCATCTTGACAATACCAGCAATAACGAGGAACGAAAAGATATTTTACATTGGTTCAAGAATACACCTGATGCTATTTTAACATCTGTTGGAATCCTTACCACAGGTTTTGATGAACCTACAGTAGAGACTATTATTTTGAATCGTGCAACAAAATCCTTAACCCTTTACTATCAAATGATTGGTCGTGGTTCTAGAAAACTGCCTAACAAAGATGTGTTTAATGTTATCGATTTAGGAAATAATGCAGCCCGATTCGGGTTGTGGAGTGAGCCGGTAAACTGGCAACATATTTTTAAATCACCAGAGTTTTATTTAGAAAATTTACGTGATGATACAGAAATCGAATTGTATTTCAAATATTCGATGCCTCCGGAATTGCGCGCTAAATTCAGTAAGACAGAAGTGGTAACTTTTGATGTCGATGAAGAACACAAACTGATCATCGCACAAAATTTACGTTCAAAAGAAGTGCTTGAAAAATCGCTTGAACAGCACGCTGCCATGTGTGTTGACAATTCGGAGACTTTACAAGAAGCTAAAGCATTAGGAAAACTGCTAGAAGACGATATTGATTGTCGTATTAAACGCTATTCTAAATGTTTGAGCCAATGCAGTAAAAATTACCGCGAATGGCTTGTTGACGATTACAAATTGAAGTTAATCCTGTTAACTGGTAAAAAATATCGTGAGAAAATCATGAACGAACCGGACGAAGATTAATATTTCTTTTTCAAGGAGCTAATCCCGCTGTACACTATATCTGCCATGGCGAACACCGCCACAACAGGATGCCGTTTCCATCGGGGCTAAAAACTAGGTTTACAAAACAACTATTTTTATAAAAATATAAAATTAAAAAAATGTCAAAACAATTCTCTGATTTAGGAATTTCTACTCCCATATTGAATGCACTTTCTGATTTGAAGATTGTTGTGCCAACAGAAATACAGCAAAAAACAATTCCGTTACTATTATCAAATACAACTGATTTGGTAGGTCTTGCCAAAACTGGAACTGGAAAAACAGCGGCATTTGGATTACCATTATTGCAATTAATCGATACTAATTTAACTGTGATTCAAGCAGTAATTTTGGTACCTACGCGAGAATTAGGGCAACAGATTTTTAGAAATTTAGAATCTTTCGCAAAATACTTACCGGAAGTTTCTATTGCGGCAACTTGCGGAGGAATCCCTATCAAACCACAAATAGAAAGACTGGCATTGCCAACACATATTGTTGTAGCAACTCCTGGACGTTTGATTGATTTGATTCAACGCAAAGCAATTAATTTAAAAGAAACCAAATTCCTTGTGCTTGATGAAGCAGATGAAATGGTTACAATCTTAAAGGAAGGTTTAGACGAAATTATTGCCGAATTACCTTCCTCTCATAAAACTTTTTTGTTTTCAGCCACTATGCCTGGAACCATTAAGCAACTAATTCAAAATTACCTGAATAAAAATGTGGTACAGGTTAGTGCTAACATGGAAACAGTAGGAAATCAAGGTATTGATCACGAATATATTGTAGTTGATCCTATTGAGAAACTGGATGTTTTGATGCATTTTCTAAATTCAAAAGAAGGCGAACGCGGTATTATCTTTTGTAAAACAAAAGCCGCTGTCAATAAATTAGCTAAAAATCTGGCAATCAACCGCTTTTCTTCCGGAGCATTGCATGGCAGTTTATCACAAGGAATTAGAGACAGAATCATGGAGCAGTTCCGTGAAGGACATATCAATATATTAGTAGCGACCGATCTTGCCGCAAGAGGAATTGACGTAAAGGAAATCTCTTATGTAGTGAATTACCATTTACCGGATGTTTATGAAACTTACGTTCACCGAAGCGGAAGAACTGCAAGAGCAGGAGCAAAGGGACTTTCTTTAACAGTTTTACAACCAGAAGAAGAAAAAGAAATTTCCTATTTCGAAAAAGAATTAGGAATAAAATTTACCAAATTTAAAAAGCCAACCGTTGCCAGCATCGAAGAAAACAATACGCTTTTATGGGCAAAGCAAATTTTCAAGACAAAACCCAATCACGAAGTTGATGTGGAGCTGAAGAATAAAATTAAAACTGTTTTCCATCATTTGACTAAAGATGAATTAATAGAAAAGTTATTGGCCAATTATTTGTTGCAAAACAAAAATGAGCCAGCAGAGAAACCCGTGAAAAGACAAAAAATGAACTAAATTTTATAAGTTTTTTAATACTTGTTATATTTAATTGCATCCATAAATAGAGTATATTTATGGATGTTTTTTTTATGAATCATAAATAACACGATATGGAGATTGTAATAATTGGAGGTGGATTTGCAGGATTGAACCTTGCTAAAGAACTTTTAAATCAAAAAGGAATTCAAGTTACACTAGTTGATAAAAACAATTATAATTTCTTTCCGCCTCTTATTTATCAAGTTGCCACTGCTTTTTTAGAGCCTTCAAGTATCAGTTATCCTTTTAGAAAGTTTTTTGCCGGTAAAAAAAATCTAAAATTCCGTATGGGAAACTTACTAAAAGTAAATCCTGCAGAAAATAAAATTATTCTCAATAATGGTGAATTAAAATACGATTATTTGGTTTTTGCAACCGGCGCTGAAACGAGTTACTTTGGAATGGAAAATGTAAAGAAAAATGCCATTCCAATGAAAACGTTGAATGACGCTATTGTAATGCGTAATACACTGCTTAAAAACTTAGAAAAAGCAGCCATTTGCAAAGACATTCGCGAGCGTAGAAAATTTTTAACTATTGTGGTTGCAGGCGGTGGTCCTACAGGCGTTGAAGTTTCGGGAATGTTTGCTGAGATGCGTAAAAATATTTTGCTGAAAGAATATCCGGAATTAAGTACCACGGCCAGTAATATTTATCTAGTTGATGGAGCTAATGCCGTATTATCCCCAATGAGCAAGGCTTCACAGGAAGATACACTGGAAGCGCTGACAAAATTAGGGGTTGTCGTGAAATTAAATACCACGGTGGTGGATTATATTGATGACACAGTTTATTTTGGAAACGGGGAAACCATTCAAACCAAAAATTTAATTTGGGCAGCGGGAGTTTCTGCAATGGTTTTCGAAGGAATTCCAGCTGAAAGTTATGGTCGCGGAAAAAGAATGGCTACTGATGCTTTCAATAAAGTTAACCGCATTGAAAACATTTTTGCGATAGGCGATACTTGTATTCAACTTACAGATGCAGATTTCCCAAATGGACATCCACAAGTTGCACAAGTTGCTATTCAACAAGGTTTAAATTTGGCCAATAACTTTAAATTAATGAATCAAAATAAGTCATTAAAACCCTTTAAATATAATGATAAAGGATCGATGGCAATCATTGGAAAAAACAAAGCTGTAGTAGATCTACCCAAACCAAAAATGCATTTCAAAGGATTTTTTGCTTGGATTATCTGGCTATTTATTCACCTTATTTCATTAATAACCTATCGCAACAGGATAAAAACATTCTTCAATTGGATGATTGCTTATTTTGCAAAAGATCAATCTTTACGCATGATCATCAGACCCGATAAAAAAATTAAAATAGAATCAAAATAAGACTAAATTAGATTCAATATTAATGAAGTATTGCAACACCTTCATCATGCGAAGTGGATATAGTTTTTTTTATGCTTCTTTTTCCAATAATTAAAATCAGTAGTGCAACAAGTGTTGTAACGGTCATAATTACTACCATAGGTACTAACGAATTTTTGACGAATATACCAACGGCGAATGATGCCAATGCACCTAATCCCAATTGAATAGCACCCATTAAAGCAGAAGCACTTCCTGCATTTCTTGAGAAAGGAGCAAGGGTAAGTCCTGCCGTATTAGGATTAGATATTCCCAAACAAGCCAGGAATAAGAACAACATAGTAATCGTTCCATACAAGCCTAAAAAGCCATTCACTGAAAGTATAAGAAACACGATTACAATAATGGATTGTGTAATTAAAGCACCAAAAATCATCTGTTCACTTTTAAATCTGTTCAACAAAACAGAATTCAGCTGGCTGGCACTGATAAAACTCAATGACATAAAAGCAAATATCCAACCGTAAACTTTGGCGTCCACTTTAAAAATATCCATAAATAAAATAGGAGAAGCTGCCACGTAAGTAAACAATCCGGAGAAAGCTACCGCTCCTGTAAAAGCATAGGTATAAAACTGAGGTTCTTTTACAATGCCGATAAAATTTGTAATAATAGGTTTTGGTTTTAATGAAATCGAAGTGTCCGGTTTATATGTATTTGGCAAACCAACTTGGGCCGCTAAAAGGATCAAAATCCCCATACACATTAATATAAAAAAGACAGTATGCCAACCATAATCAGTAGTAATATAACCTCCAATCGTAGGCGCTAACATTGGCGAAAGACCCACAACCAGCATTAATAATGAGAATACTTTAGGAATATCTTTCACAGGAAATAAATCCCGAACCATAGAAACCGAAGCAACCGTTGCAGCACAACTGCCCACAGCTTGAATGAATCGTAAACCAATAAATGTATCGATATCCTTAACAAAAACACAGCCTAAAGAGGCTAAGATATAAACTAACATTCCTATAAATAATGGTTTTTTTCTACCAAAACGATCTAATAATGGTCCGTAAAGTAATTGTCCCGCAGAAATTCCAATAAAATAACTCGACAAAGTCATGGAAACATTGGCAACAGAAGTATTCAAATCAGCAGCAATTCCAGCAAATCCAGGCAAATACATATCAATCGAAAATGGACCAAGTGCTGTTAATGATCCTAAAATTAGAATTAATTTTATATATTTTGTTTTAGTGATTGAGTTATCGGTCATTAGATTGCATTTTTAATTTTTTGCAAAGGTAAATGTTTAGATTTCTATTTCAGCAGTTTCTCAGGAAACAAAAATTAATGCTTATGTGGAAAAAACTAAAACTATTTCTTTTGACCAATACGAATTGATTGATTCTTATTTGGTTTTGCCAACTCCTTCAGATTGTTCTGAATATTCTATCTTGAATTATAACTTTGTTTAATGGCTATTTTTTTTAGGATTTATTAACTTACCGTTTGTGTAATAATCGTGTATCAAGATATTACATAAACAGTAAGTTAATAAACGAAAAAGAGTAACTAATAAATGAACTATAATTTATAGTATGTAAAGCGCTTGATATTTGAAAATTTGTTTATATTTGCCATAGATTTATTTCAATGAGAGGCGAGGTGCTTGTAACACCGTTTGAGCCTCTTTTTTTTGTTTATACTACCAACCTGTTTTTATTCTTCCTCTGATTTGAAAATCAGGCCTTGAATGTAGAAAATCTCCATTTTTATAATAACACAAAATTTTTCTAGTTCTTCTAACGTAAATTAAAATATAATCCCATGTTATATTTTGTTTGCTCATCCATTGAGAATAACTGTAAATTGAGTGCACGTATTCTGTAAATAATCTTCTTTCTTTACCTAAATAAACAGACACGGAATAATCATTTTTATCTTTCAATCCCTCGTAAATATTCATAGGGATAAGAGATAAAAAAATTCAGAATTGGGTAATGTTTGGATAAGAGATAAAAAAAATAGAACACCCCAAATATTAAGGAGTGCTCTATTATATAAATAGTTCTTTGTTTGCATGTGATTTGATTTATTTCAGCGAGAGGAATCTTGTAAATTCACACTAAGTCTCTTTGAAGTTTTGACAAATATACATATTTTTTTGAATTACGTAATTTTTTAATAAATTTTGTCATATTCCGCAATTTCAATCCATAAGCCATGCAATGGGAATGCACCTTGCAGATAAGAGTAGACAGTCAAAGAGAAACCATTTTCTGTCTTACTATTAATTTCATAACCTGCCATATTGCTAACGGGAGTAATAACCGAACAATCAATTAATAAACGATGTTTTAATATTTCCAAGGGTTTAGAAAAGACAAAATTCATAACAGAAGAATTAGCAACTTCCGTTACATTAATCATTAGTCCTAATGAATTTTCATAAATCTGTAAAGTTGGTACTGCTAACTCCGACACTTGTTTCATTACTGCAACATATCTCTTTTGAATAGCCACTAAATCAGGTACAGAAGATAGTTGTTTTATCTGCCCTAGTGGTATAATCTCGGTGTTTTCCTTTCTAAAATCACTTTCTTTTATTAGTTTTTGATCAAAAAACTCGGAGGAAATTAAATACTGCTCTACTTTTGAAAACAAAGAAAAAAGCTTTTTTTGTTCCAAATTCTGCGGGGTTAATACTCTTTGTCCTTCGATAAAAACAGCGGTAACTATACAAGCTTCATAAGTTGATAAAGAAAGTAACTTACCATCCAAACCCGTAATTAACTCGTTATATGTCAATATCCCTTTTTGATTGAAAGATACTAAAAATGTGTTGTTTTCCATAATTATATTTTTAAATATTTACGCAAATATTTTAATTCGCCAGCATCTAGATACTGTAAGATGTCTTTTCTCAAACTTCTACTATTGGTGTCAACTTCATAGTATAATTTTTCTAGTTTATCAAAGTAATTACGATATAAAACTAGGGTTTCTTTAATTGAGTTATCATTTTCCGAGTATCCTTTAGGATTCATAAAATCATACCAATTTCCATTGTCTGAATATCTTACTCCAAAATCTGTAGCCAATTTTGACGATGCAGCGTGCAAGTCTTTTGACTTAGTTATTGCTAATCTTTTTTTATTTTGAGTAAGGGGATTTTGATTTACCAAAAGTTTGGTTTCTTTTATAATAACAGAATCAGCCTTTTGACCCTCTAACCTTAAAGTTTGAGAAGCTTGTCTAGTCTGTTCCGATTGTTCAGCCATATAACGTCTTAAATAAGGGATTCCAACCAAAAGAGCCGTTATAAACAACCAATATCTTTTTATAAATTCTATTATCTGAGTGGGTGTGTCTACTTGTCTTTTATTTATCATCTTTGAATATTTTTGAAACGAAATATAATAATATTAAAAAGCCTAGTAGCGATAAAATTTTCATTTCACGCCACAAGGCTAGTAAGGGCAATAGCATTGGCATTTTAACGCTTTTGAGGGATGAAAACCTTATAAGCAACTACCAACAATCCCAATGTTAAGACTGCTAAGATTTGTACTTGATGTACAATTACGAATGTTTTAAATTTTTCCAATTTGAATGTTTTTTAGTTTTTAAAATATATTTTTGATAGCTAGTGAACAAAAAAAAACCACTACAAAAACGATTGCAGGTATAAAAGGTTTTATTTTACTTGGTGCAATCACTACTATTAACTGAGAAGTTGAAACGTCTCCTAATAGTTGTAATGCTTCATTAATATCGTTATCAGTTATCAATGTGTGTGAGTTTCCTAACTCGACCTTGCAAATTGCACGAACCAACATAATTAGGAAAGCACTGTTAATAGTTTTTATTTTTTCGTTTGGTTGAACTCCTAAGGTTTTGCAAACGTTTAAAATGTATGCTTTTGTATCATTTTCTACACTTGGTGCATATTCCATGATTAAAGCAGTAACCGTGTTTTTTCCTTTATTTATATCATGTATCAAATCTTTAAGCATGGCACGAATTCCGAATTTCAACTCTGTAAATTGTTCGAATTTTACATCTTTACTTTGAGGAAAAGGAATTTTACCTTGCCACGCTTGTGAAGTTCTGATAAGGTTTCCCGGGTTATTATTTCGCAACCCTCTTACTTTGTGATTATTTAAGAATGACTTACTCAACTGATTGAAGTTTTGCGGTTTCTTTTTTATCTATATCGGTTAAAGTTTCTATTGCGAATTCTACAATTTTAACTAATGCCATTAAATAAATACCGTATTTTAATACGAATTTTAAACCGTTTACTATTCCGTTTACTTTATTCATTTTTTTTGATTTAAATAAAGCCTTACAATAGCATTTACAGGATTCCTTTTACTCTTGTTAGACCTGTACGCTTAAAGTAAAGCTTTGTTAATTTTTACATGCTAGATGCCTGAGTCTGTTTTTTTACAGCTGTAATTTTGACCCAGAACATAACACCTTCTTTTGAAGCTTCGCTTGGTTCAACTTTGTAAAGTTTACCGCCTAATTCGACGTAACCAACTGCAAAACCTTTCCCTTTTTTGTCCTTACATCCTATTAATTGGTACGGATTTCCGAAACGATCGTTTGATATTCTCTTTTGAAATGTTGACATTTTTTAATGTTTTAAATTGTTGTGTTTTGATTAGAAATTACTTCTTTTGGTTTTTTGAACATGTGAATGATTGAAGCAATACCTATCACTACCTGTATTGCAATTTTAACGATTTCAGCCAATGGAAGTCCATTTGTTGGAATTAGGGCAGTACCTTGTACTAACCCTATCCCTGTAAGTCCTATTAATGATTTCATTATTTCCAACGGTTGTTACGAGCATTATTAGATGCATAATGTGCCCTTACAGAAGAAGAAGAACCTTTTTTATACATTCCTTTTGCTTTACTTTTGATAATCATGTAAACAGCTCCTATGCATGATAAAACTATTAATAAATGTTTCCAATGTTTTTTGAACCATTCCTTTATCGTAAAATCAATTACAGATGCACCAACCTGACCTGAAGCCTCTTTTACAGATTCAGAAGTTTGGGCAATTACTTCTTTAGTGGCTCCCTTTGTAAATGCATTTATAACACTTCCAGCTTGTTGTCCTACAATTGCTCCTGATTGTTGAGCTAATGCATTAGATTGAGCATGTAAAGCCTCTGCTTTTGCTAGATTTCCTTCCATTTCAGCGATACGAGCCTGTTTTTTAGCTTCCGCGGAAGCACTTATACCTTCGACTGTATTCTGTGCCAAACCTCCTACTACGGGTATCATTGAAAGAAGGGGAGTACCTATTTTAACAATGTTTTTAAGAGAGATTTGTTTTGCTCCCTGTTTAACCGATTTACCTATTTTAGTGAAAATACTCATAGGGTTATGCTTCTCTACGAACGATTAAATTAACTATAGACCCCTGAGCCTTACGAACCTCAATAGAATTAACTCCAAAAAGAGGCAATTGTATTTTGCTTGCAAAAGCACATTTTACACTTCCATCTTGACGTACATATGCTAGAGGGTCAATTGAACGAGACAATACTCTCAATTCGTGTAATGTGTATTTTACTACGACACCTCCCTCATAAGTGTAAGCTACCTCTATAATCGAATCTGCATTGTCTAAAATTGCAAGGTCACAATGTGCAACTTCAAAAGTTTTACTTTTATCATCTTGTGACATAGATTTATTTTCAAAAGACAATGTTTTTACGGAGGTTTGCGGTTCTTCAATTCCGTTAATTACGTAAGTTTCAGCCGTTTTTAAACCGATTAATTCGATTTTTATAACGTCTTTTTCTCCTAATTGGATAGCGCCATCTTCACAAATTTCACATTGAGCAGTAGTTTTGTAATTTACATCTGATGTAATCGCATCACCTTTGAAAGTAGTCAAGTAAATGAAGTCCTTTAGGTCCATATAACCTTTAGTTATTTCTTCATTTCCTGTTAACTTTTCAACCTCAATTTTTATTTGTTCGGTAGTTAATGCTTCTACATCGAGTGAAGAAGAAAAGATTACAGAACCAATAGCCTTGTTAAGTACTAGAACACCTGACTTAGTTATGTTCTTTCCTTGTGAGTTAAAAATTTCCATTTATATATTGATTTATTTAATAATGGCAAATTTGTTAAATAAAAAAACCCTCGTTTGAGGGTTTTAGGATATCAGGGGATATTAAGGGATTTTTACCGCTTTTTACTTGTTATTAGTTTTTTGGCACAATTTCTGTAATCTTAAAATAATGTTTAAAATGAGAAAATAAGACTATAGATATTTGAAACTCTTTTTTGATGTCTCTCAAATATTGCTGGGCAGTTTTTTCGGAAACTGACACTAATAGTAATTCTATATCTTTGTAAGATATTTTTTGATAATCTGTATAAATCTTTGGGGCACTTGTGGTATTTCTCATGATTTGGGTTATTAATAGGGGAGTGGTAGGACACTCCCTTTTTTTGATTAGTTATAATAAAGAATATTGATTAGTGATTTTTGGATTATCAAATGAAAATGACGTATCTTTTTGACGTATTGCATCGTTAAAAGATTCTATTTTGAGAATTAATACCTCTTTGGAATTTCGAAGCGGATAGGCTTTTGTTTTGACCTCTTTTTTTGTAAGAATTTGTGTTTCCATTTTGTAAGATTAAATTAACATATTTGATAAGAATAGCCGACTATCATAAGTCGGCTTTTTACCTCATAGCATTACGGAATCGTTTGAATGAAATTTCTCTATTATATATCGTAGATTCTAAGGCGTCAATTAAACCAATTAACTCCTCAATTTGTCCGTAAAAACCTCTTTTATCTTGGAAGATTGTAAGAGATTCATAATGTGTAAACATTTGACGCTTTAACGAATAAGCTTCTTGCAATTCTGATTCTAATTGTTTTTTTTGTTTCATAATCTTAAATTTATAAAGTTTAAATATTCTAATACGTGCTTATTGTGATTGGATTCCGTCATTATTTTTACATCTTTGTGTATCAATAAATCAAATAAATCGGTTATTTTTTTCCGCATTCTCGACTGCGCAACTTGTGTAGTCTCCAACGATGAACCTTTGAAAGTTAAAACTATATTTAATAGCGTTTTATGGTCATAACCTTTCATTATACAGTTTTGGATTAACTCATATATTAAATGGTCTGTAGGACTTAAATTTGGCGCTTTTTGACGTGGTTTATTTTCTATATACGAATTAATAGAAAAGACAATGACGTTAAATAATTGTTTCTCGCTTAAATTCAAATATTCGTCCAGGGTTTTAAATTGCGGACAAATATTAAATTTCTTTAACCGTTCCTTGTGCGCATAGTTTTTTATTGTAACCTCGCATCTAGTAAGGTTTTTTATTGCTTTTGCGTAAGTTGGAAATAAGTAAAAATTATAGAAATCAACTGATTTACTTAATAATTCAAATTCTTTGTGATAAAATTTTATAAATGGTATGGAGGGTTTTGCAAAATCTCTTTTATTAAATGTTAGTCCAACATTCATTGATTCAGAAATTTTGTGCAAGTGTTTTGCTTTGTTTCCTGTTTGGGATATCAATACATTTAAAGCATCTTCGAAGCAAAGAGGTGAATTAGTATACCTATTAATACATATATCAACATCCGAAATATAGCCACTAAGGAAACAATCGAAAGAACACGTAAACACTTTAAATTGTATGAATTCATCATATAATAATTTTATATTTTTTCTGTTTATACCTTCAAAATACCTGTATTTGAGCAATTTAGCAGATACAGTCAAATTAATAAATTTTGTTTGATTTTTTTGTTTTGTTTCATTGTCAAATATTGGAATTTCACAAAGTCCAATCCTGATAGTAATACCATTGTTTTGTATTAAAATTGGTTTTGGTGGGTTCAATTCACAATCTACCAAATCGAGTGATTCGTAATATATACAGGTTTGACTTGTCAAGCGTTCATCTATTATAATACACTCATTAAAAAGCACTTTGAGACTAAACGAATCTGTTAAGGGAATATTTATAGGAATATCTAGCATAACTTTAACATTTTGATTATCAAAATGTTGCTCATGGTTTTGAACCATAATTTATATTATGTAAAATAGACTTTATAGTAAAATGAAAGTTATTACATATTCGACAAAATAAAAACAGCATCACCTATTGGCAATGCTGTTTTATAATTTAAAAGGATATTACTTTACTGAAATTGGTATGATCCAATTATCCCAACTTAAGGAAATTGCATTTTTATCAATTGTATAAACTAATTTCTCAGCCATTGTTTCTGCAAGTTTTTGCTTTACAGAAACTCTTAACTGATCTTGTTTTTCATTATATTTATAAGCTCCCCATTGTTTTGCCTCTTTATTAAAAATGACAATGCATTCCTTTTCCTTTGGGATGATAAAAAAAGAGTATTTACCGGCAGGTAATTTTGATCCCCCAATAGTAAGTTCTTTGTCTGTTTCAAAAGTCGTTGCCTCATCTGCACCAGCCCGCCATACTTCATTAAATGGAACTAAAGCACCCCAAATTTGCCTTCCTTTAACCGACGGACTGCTATAATTTATACTAATTGTTGCTCCATTTATTTTACCTGCGGCTACAGCTTCCGGGCTAGCTTTCCCTTGTGCATTTACAAAATTGACGAACAACAAAACGAAAGCTAAAAAAAGCATTTTTTTAAGTAAACCCATGATTTAAAGTATTTTAGTTAGATATACAAACTTAAAATAACTTTATCTAAATAATTGTAAATTCTTACTAATTTTAAGAAAAAAATAAGGATTGTATAAATTATTGTTTTTACTATTAAATTGACCGTATTGTAATTATTTAATTTGTTATTTTTACAATCAATACTATATTTATTTGTCGAACTATGAATTCAATTGCTGAGCACATTGCTGATTTCTTAAAGGAATATCCACCATTTAATCATTTGACTTTTCAAGAATTATCTGAAATTGCTACTAGCATTCGCGTTGTAAATTTAGAAAAGCACAAAATATTATTTCAAATTAATGATGCTTTGCACGATAGTTTTTATGTTGTGGCTTCTGGCGTCATCAATTTATCAGTTATAGCTGATGCTGAGGAGACATTATTGAACAAATGTCATGATGGCGATATTTTTGGTTTACGTCCGTTTTTTGCGAAAAACAATTACATGATGACTGCTAAAGCTAGAGAGGAAAGTATTGTTTATGCTATTCCTATCGCCACTTTTCGTCCTTTTGTAGCTAACAATTCAGAAGTTTTAAATTTTTTATTGGAGAGCTTTGCAACAAATACACCTAATCCAAAAGATAAAGAAAATTTAAGAGGTAAATTGATTTCAGATAATGTATATTATTCAGATCAACAGTCTGAAATGCAGTATTTTCAATCTCTAAATTATAACAATTCTCCTTTAAAGACAACAATCACAAGTACAGTTTTAGAAGTTGCGCAACTCATGACCGAAACAATAATGAATAATGTCATTGTTTGTGATAATAATATGCCAATAGGCATTGTTACCGATAGTGATATGCGTTCAAAAATTGCAACTGGTAGATTTCCCCTAACAGCATCCGTAGATAAAATAATGTCGTCTCCGGTGATAACCGTGCAAGAGAATGTTTCCTTAGCAGAAGCGCAATTACTTATGATAAAACACAATATGACTCATTTGTGTGTGACCCAGGATGGTACAAATAAATCTGCTGTAAAAGGAATAATTTCAGAAAGAGATTTAATCATTGCTCAAGCCAGTAATCCGGGTGTATTAATAAAAGAAATTAAACGTTCCCAAACTCCAAAAGATTTAAAACAAATACGAGAGCGATTAGCTGATCTTATTCAAAATTCGATTCATAAAAATATTCCTCTTTCTCATATAAATAATATTGCCAGCGAAATTAATATGGCACTTATTAAACGTTCAGTCGAATTATCAATTTTAGAATTAGGCTCCCCTCCTGCTCGTTTTGCTTGGTTAAGTATTGGTAGTCAAGGACGAAAAGAGCAGTTGCTACCAACGGATCAAGATAGTATTTTAATTTTTGAAGATGTAACACCTGATAAATATAGAGACGTAAAAGACTATTTTCTAAAATTAGGAAAAAAAACAACTGCAACTTTAGAGAAAATAGGTTATGAACTATGTCCAAATGGGCATATGGGAAGCAATATGCTTTGGTGTAAATCATTGACAGACTGGGTAAAACAGTACAACAGCTGGATGAATACCCCAGGTGAAAACAGTAACGATTTGAGCAGTATTTTCTTTGATTATGAAATTGCGTTTGGAGAACAAAAAATTGAGGAAGCCATAACTAATACCGTTTTCAAAAATGCTAAAAACAATACTTTGTTCTTTGACTTTTTAGGAAATGATGCCCTAAGAAAAAATGCTCCTTTGACTTTTTTCAAAAATTTCAATGTGGAAGAAGAAGGACCAAACAAAAATAAATTTGATATAAAAACACGTGCTTTAATGCCATTAATAGATGGCGCCCGTTTGTTTGCTTTAAATTATAATATCAAAGGAATCAATAATACTTACCAAAGATTCAAACAATTAGCAATTACCGATGTCAAAAATTCAGAAATTTATCTTAATTGTGCCGAAGCCTTTTTGGTTTTGTCAAAATTTAGAACAATAGAAGGTTTGAAGAATGATGATTCCGGTCAATTTATAAATTTGAATGAATTATCAAAAATTGATAGAGAAAAATTAAAAAGCGCACTAGCTCCAATGAAAGAATTAGAGGAATTAATAAAAAGTAAATTTCAACTTACGCAATTTTCATAAAGTATGATCGATTGGCTGAAAAATATAAATAAAGAGCATCCCGAATTTTGGAAGGAATATCTTTCTAAATTTGATAAAAAATCAAAACGATTCGTAATTTTATCGACTGAAACTTCTGGTTTAAATCCGGTAAAAGACGTTATTCTATCTATTGGCTCATTTGCGGTAATCGATAACAGTGTTGTTATTGGGGATAGTTTTGAAGCCGTTTTGCTGCAATATAAATTTCTTCACGATAATGGACTTTCAAACGAATTTATCGTAGAGAGTAAAATGAAAAAATTAGGTGAACTTGAGGCTATTAAATCACTGATTGAATTCCTTGGAAATGCTGTATTGGTGGGACATCATATTGATTTTGATGTAGAAATGATTAATGCCGCACTGGAAAGACTAGATTGCGGGCGCCTAAAAAATGAAGCTTTAGATATTGATGTAATGTATCGTAAACTCCAAGATATCAACAATAGGCAATTTTCATTAGACGAATTAAGTACCATATACAACTTACCCAAAAGTGATCGTAATTCTTCCTCCGAAGACGCTTATAGAATTGCTTTACTTTTCTTAAAATTAAAGTCCAGATTGGGAATTAAATAACAATTTTATCTATAAAATCAAAGGGTAATACCTTTCCAAAAACTCCCGTGATGTGAAATCGAAACGGGCTTTTTTATTTCACTAAAATCATCAATTATATATGGAATTCCGTTTGTTTTACAGATTTTAGCATCTACTTTTATCTCCTTAATTTGACTAAAATAATTTTCTTCCGTAACCGCAATTGTATAAATATTGTCTTCTGAAATTTTGGTTTTTGTATGATAGATATTCCCATTACAGAGAACCGTTCCTGAAGTTTCGCTTTCGTATAAACATACAAGTTGCAAAGGGAAATACATTCTAATATTCGTCTGCCTATTATAGATTTTATAAGCAGCTTCTTTTCTGGTCCATAAGTTCCAAACCATTACTTCCGGACTCTCGGCACTAGTAATAAGCAGCTGTTCCTGTTGCGTAAAAATTTTATCCAAAAAACCTTTCCGCTTCCAGTTGCTTTCTTTTTTGGCTAAAGCCAAATCTACTATATCGTTTCCAATCACCTTATTTATCTATTTTGAATACCACTTATTCTTTTTCTGATAATTTAGCGTCAATAATTTCCATTGCTGCTTTTACGTTGATCATTCGTTCCATCGATTCATTATCAATTACAATGTTGTATTTTTCTTCTATATCTAAAATAACATCAACTAAATTAGCAGAGTTAATTTTCAAGTCATTGATGAAATCAGTTTCTTCCGTCAATGTGTCAAATGCTTCCTGATTTGCAATGTACGGTTTAACAATACTTTTTAATTCTTCAATTGTTTGTTCTTTATTCATATTTAATTTTTTAGCCAACAAAGGCAATAAGTTGAGACGTTTATTTATTAGTTCTAATTAGATATTTATTTTTGATTCTGCTTTTTCCCTGAATTATACTAGGATTTGAATTTCTTAAAAATTACACAACCATTCACATCTCCAAAACCAAAACTCGCTTTTGCTATGATATTTAATTTTGTTTCAATTACTTTTCTTGGGATTCTAGAATCATCAATAAGCGTAGTAATCTCAGGGTGTAAATCTTCACAATTAATATTTGGAAAAACAAATCCCTTATGCAATTGCAATATCGAAGCTACACTTTCAATGCTACCTGCGCCAGATAAACAATGACCCACCATTGATTTTAAAGAATTTATATACGGAAAATCAATTCCCTTTCTTCCTAAAGCTTCACTCCAATTCTGGATTTCTAAACTATCTTTTGATGTTGCTGTCAAGTGTCCATTAATAGCATCGATCTCATTTGCATGAATTCCTGCATTTTCAATAGCATTTTTTATACATTTCTGAACGGCGACAGGATTTGGCGCAGTCATAGTTCCTAATCCACGTTGGCCGCCAGAATTTACATTTCCGCCTAAAACTTCGGCGTAAATTTTTGCCCCGCGAGCTAACGCAGTTTCTAAATCTTCCAAAACCACCGCTCCTGCTCCGCTTCCAGGGACAAACCCCGAAGCACTAACACTCATTGGCCTTGAACCTTGAGCTGGCGAATCATTATGTTTAAAAGTACAAACGCGCATAGCATCGAATCCACCCCAAATATAAGGGCCAGAATCACTAGTGCTTCCTGCCAAAATACGTTTTGCCTGACCTGATTGTATACGTTCGTAAGCCATGAGAATACTTTCGGTTCCAGTAGTACAAGCTGAGGAATTCGTGGTTACCTGATTTCCTAAACCTAATTTCCCTCCTAAATAAGCGCTCACACCACTATTCATTGTTTGTGCCACGGCAGTACTTCCTAGCCTTCTAGTTTGAAAATCATCAATTTTATAAATACTTTCTCTAAATTTATCAATTCCAGAAGTTCCAGTGCCAAAAATGGTCCCACTATCCCAATCAGGATCCTCATTGATTTCCATTGCTAATCCCGCGTCTTTCCAAGCATCTATTCCTGCAATCACGCCATATAAAATACCCGTTGAATTGAAATTTCGAAGTTCTAATTCAGTGAAATATTGCAATGCTAATTCTGTAGAAACTTCAGGCTTTCCGGAAATCTGACAGGAAAATTGTAATCTTTCTAATTCAGGATCCTTTTTAATGCCTGAAATACCATTTTTTATTGCATGAGTAAACGCATTAAGCCCTACTCCATTTGGAGCAACAACACCAAGTCCCGTAATAACTACTCTTTTTTGCATACAAAAAATAATTTATAAACCATTAAGGCATTAAGAATATTAAGTTATTTCACTCTTTGAAACTATCATTCCAGCTACTGTTCCTGTGCAAACAACATCTTCTTTTTCGTTTTTCATAATGACTTTACATTTTAGTTTTCCAAATCTAAAATATATTTTTTCCGAAATCACAATCACTTTTTCATTTGGGAAAACAGGTTTTAAAAAATCTATTTCTGTTGATGTTAAGGCAATTGAAGTACTCTTACTAAATGTATTATTTAACAAAAATATACCTAGACAAACCAACCCAATTTGAGCCATAACTTCGGTTAAAATAACACCTGGAGTAACTGGAAAATCTTTAAAATGTCCTTTATAAAAATCGAGATTTTCATCAAAAGTGTAACTGCCCTCTACTCCATTTTCATCAATATGGGATATTTCGTCCACAAATAGAAAAGGCTTTGAATATGGCAATTGTGCTATGATATCTTGGCTATTCATTTTCGTGTTTAAAACTGGAGTAATACTCGTTGTGCTGAAAATCCTGGCCCAAAACTCAGCATCAATCCTTTTGACCCTTTTTCCGGATTTCCATCTATAATTCTTTCAAGAACATATAAAACAGTAGCGCTCGACATATTCCCATACAAGCGTAATACTTCTTTGGTATCGTTTATATTTTTTCCTAAATCAGAAAATAAAGCTTCAACCGTTTGTACAATTTTCTTTCCTCCTGGATGAAAAATTAAATGGTCAATCTCTTTCATTTGTAGAGTATTTCTTTCTAAGAAAGGATGAATGATATCCGGAAAATGCGAAGCTATCGTTTCCGGAACTTCAATATCTAAAACCATCTGCAAGCCTGAATTGGTGAGCTTAAAACCCATCATATGAATGTTATCATAAAAATGATACATTTCCTCCGCCAGAATTTCGGGTCCTTCATCATCTTCATGGGAAGAAAGCAAAACACAAGCGGCTCCATCACCAAAAATTGCCGCACTTACAATGTTTGCCATCGAAAAATCATCTAATTGAAACGTTGCAGTCGGACTTTCGACAGCAATTACTGCAGCTCGTTTTCCAGGATTAGCCTGCAAGAAATTTTTAGCATAGATAATTCCAGAAATTCCTGCCGCACAGCCCATTTCAGTGACTGGAAGCCGTACAATATCCTGACGCAATTTCAATTTATTAATTAAATAGGCATCTAATGAAGGAATCATTATACCAGTGCAACTTACGGTGATGATGTAATCTAAATCCTCTGGATTCCAATTCGCTTTTTTCAACGCTTTTTCTAGCACTTTTTCACCTAATTCAATCACTTCACGTACATATATATCGTTGCGTTCTTCAAAAGATGTTTTAGTAAAAACCTCTATTGGATCCATAATGGAATATCGCTTATCGACTGCAGCACCTTCAAAAATTTTCTTTACTTTTCTAATGAAACGTTCGTCTTGTCCGACCAACCAAGCATCCAAAAAAGGAATAATTTCGTCCGTATTTCTCGAATATTTTGGTAATTGTTTGCTTACCGTTTTTATTTTTACACTCATATTTTTGAAATTATCCATTGGTATCGGAAAGCCCATTCCCATTGGATTTTATAGTTGCTGAACTTTAATTTTTCTGAAAAATTTATCAATTCTACTTTTTTAAACCCTCTTAAAATTGAAATTAATCCGTCTTCTCGTGACATATCATTCAATCTAAAGACAAAACACAGTGCTTGAAATAGACGATAGGATATTGCACTCCTCTGCAGGTCATTAATAACAATTCCAATATTCGAATTGGCATTAAACACATTTAATAAATGAATTATTTCATTGTCTTTAAAATGATGCAATGTCAAAGTACACAAAACAATATCGTATTTTAATTCGTTAAAAGATTTATCAAATATGTCCTCACATTGGTACCTTATATTAGGATAATTTTGAGATAATTGTTGCGCGTGATTAACCGTGAAGTTATTTGCATCAATTCCTATCAGTTGAAGGTTTAAATTATTTTTTAACCCATAGTCTGACAAGGTTCGCAACATATCACCATTACCACAGCCTACATCCACTATTGTAATTGCTGTTGTTTTGGAAATGTTTCCTATCAGTTGCTGAACACCTCGTAAAGTTAGCTGGTTTCCTCCTAAGAGCTGGTTAATTTTGGCAATTTTGTCTAAGGCATCACGTAAGATTTCTCCTTCCATGGCAAAATCGTCCATAGTTTCAGGTTCGTTCGTTCTATATTTAGTATTTAGAAGCATTTATAAGTTTAAAATTATAGGTTTCCCGTGCGTCTTTTTAATAATTTTTGGCAATAAAAACGGAAATATAATTAATATACGCATCAATACAGCAGATATTTTTTGCTTCTGTAAAAGATTCGATAAAAATCTTCCCATTTTAAGTCTTTTCTTGAAATTAAAATTCCATTCCTGAATGTATTTTTCTTCTAATTCATTTCTAGAGCTGATTTCTTTATTGAAATATTTATCAATTAATTCTGAAACAATTTTAGCACTATGAACAGCCATTGCCATTCCGTTTCCGCATAAAGGATGAATTAATCCAGCCGTGTCACCAATCATTAAAATATGATTTTCAACAGTTTGTTTTTCCTCAAAACAAATTTGGCTAATCGTTAAAGGCTTTTCAAAAAGCAAGTTACTTTTTTCAAAAATTACTTTTAAATATGGATTCTGGTAAACTACTTTTTCTTGATAGTCGTCAATGTTTTTATATTTTTTAAAAGTTTTATAATCAGCTAAATAACAAATATTAATGATATTGTTTTCTACTTTTGAAACCCCGCAATACCCACCTTTAAAATTATGTAAACCAACCAGATGATCCGCAAAATCTCCTGAATAATGTGCTTTTACTGCCAACCAAGGAGACTTTTTCTGAATAAAATTACGATTTAATTTCTGATCAATATTGGACCGTTTTCCAAAAGCACCAATTACAATCTCCGATTTTAAAATGGTTTTATCAGAAGTGGTTATTGTGAATTCATCGTTATTAAAAACAATCGATTCTACCGTGTCTTTGATTATTTCGCAGCCATTTGAAATTGCTTTCTTATATAGATATGCGTCCAGAGTAAAGCGGCTAATTCCGAATCCTCCAAGAGGCAAACTGTTCTTAATTATTTTTCCAGAAACCGTTGAAAATTCAAGATGAGTAATATTTGTAGGATACAAATCTGCAATATCTAAATTAAGCCAATTGAAATATGGCAAAACTTCATTCGATATGTATTCTCCGCAAACTTTGTGTTTTGGAAATTCATTTTTTTCAACAACGGTAACTTGGAATCCAATTTTGGATAAATGAATTGCAGCAGTCAAACCTGCTAAACCGCCACCAATAATTAAGACTTCTTTATTTTTCATACAGAAGTAAATTTATGGATTTGTTTGAGAATGTAGCTATACAATTTAATATAAAACTTACATAATTAATTTGATTAATTCCTTGTATGATAAGAGTGGACACATTTCATTATTTTTAGAAGCCAAACAATTAATCCAGTCCAAAAAAAAGCTGTTTGATTACAAACAGCTTCTAATTCATTTACAATTTTCCTTCTTTTATTTCATCAATAACTTCAGGATTCAATAAGGTCGATGTATCACCAAAGTTTGAATAATCACCCTCGGCAATTTTACGCAGAATCCTACGCATGATTTTTCCGGATCTTGTTTTTGGCAAACCAGAAACAAATTGAATTTTATCCAACTTGGCGATGGGACCAATGTGATCGGCTATGTGTTGATTAATTTCTTTGATCAGATTTTCTCTATTTCGATATTCTCCAGTTTCTTTTAGAGTTACAAAACCATACAATGCATTTCCTTTGATATCATGGGGGAAACCTACAATCGCCGATTCAGCAACTGCAGGATGCTCGTTAATGGCATCCTCAATTGGAGCTGTTCCCAGATTGTGTCCTGAAACAATAACTACGTCATCTACTCTACCTGTAATTCTATAATAGCCAACTTCATCACGCAAAGCGCCGTCTCCTGTGAAATATTTTCCCGGAAAAGTAGAGAAATAAGTGTCTTTATACCGTTGATGATCACCCCAAATGGTACGGGCGATTCCAGGCCAAGGAAATTTAATGCATAAACTACCAACCACTTGATTCCCTTCGATTTCATTTCGTTTTTCGTCCATCAAAACAGGTTGAATTCCAGGTAATGGCAAAGTAGCATATGTTGGCTTGGTTGGAGTCACAAATGCAATTGGCGAAATCATAATTCCACCGGTTTCAGTTTGCCACCAAGTGTCTACAACTGGGCATCTTTTATCTCCTACATGGTCATTGTACCAGTGCCATGCTTCTTCATTTATGGGTTCTCCTACCGATCCAATAACCTTTAAAGATTTCAAAGGATATTTTTGCACATATTCTAAGCTTTCTTTTGCCAAAGCACGGATAGCTGTTGGAGCAGTATAAAATTGAGTGACTTTGTGTTTTTCGATAATTTCCCAAAAACGGCTAAAATCAGGATAAGAAGGAACTCCTTCAAAAATAACAGTTGTACCGCCATTCAGTAACGGACCATATAAAGTATAAGAATGCCCAGTAATCCAACCTATATCAGCGGTGCACCAAAATATGTCATTTTCTTCATGATTAAAAACATTTTTAAAGGTATAGGCTGTATAGACCATGTATCCCGCAGTTGTATGCACCATTCCTTTTGGTTTTCCAGTAGAGCCAGAAGTGTAAAGAATAAATAATGGATCTTCGGCATCCATTATTTCGGCTACATTGTTGTCAGATGCTTCATCTAAAAGAGGTTGCAGCCATTGGTCTCGTTGCGCTTTCATATTGACTTCTGTATTTGTTCTCTTAACAACAAGTACTTTTTCTACGCCAGGACAGTTTGTCAATGCCTCGTCAATTATTCCCTTTAAATCAATAGTTTTATTTCCTCTAAATCCACCATCAGCAGTGATGACCATCTTGCAATCGCTATCATTTATTCTTGTCGCTACTGCGGAGGATGAGAATCCTGCAAAAACTACCGAATGGATCGCACCAATTCTGGCACAAGCCAAAGTTGTAATGGCTAATTCAGGAATCATTGGTAAATAGATACAAACGCGATCTCCTTTTTTTATTCCTTGTTCCCGCAATACATTTGCCATTTTACAAACGCGTTGGTGCAATTCATTATAAGTAATATGTAATGCTTTGTCAGTAGGATCATTAGGCTCAAAAATTATCGCCGTTTTATCTCCTCTTTTATTTAAATGTCTGTCAATACAATTTTTTGTAATATTTACTTTAGCCTCCGTAAACCATTTTACTTCTGCTTCAGCCATATTAAAGTCAACCACTTTATCCCATTGTTGGTACCAGGTAAAGTTTTCTTCTGCTATTTTTCCCCAAAATTTTCTTGGTTCACGAACTGATTTGTTATAATGTTTAAAATATTGTTCTAAATTTTCAATTTTATAATAGCTCATGTTTTAATTTTTGATAAAAGTATCAAATCTCTCGCTATTCCTAAAATTATTTAAAATATTAATTTCTATAAAAAAATCATTATCACGTAAAAAAAATAGCTATTTACTGAAGATTTGTTGGTTTTTTATTGTTTTAGATAAAAATGTTTAACACAAAAAAAAGCGAGATAGATTTTCTCTACCCCGCCCTTAGTCTCAACAAAATATAACAACAAATAATTTAGTAATAATTAACCCTAATTTCTAAATATACTAACCAAAATAATTTAGATTTTATAACAATATAGGTATTACCAAAACCTTCAATAATAAAACCATTACTTTTTTTAAAATGAAAATAGTTTTTACAACTCTATTTAAAATAAAGGAATTACTTCACTTAACTCTCAGCTCGTTTGGAGTTAAGTGAATGTAATGTGCATCGATATCCTTTTTCTCTTAATAAGTGCTACTAATTCAAAATACTATGGATTCAAATGATATAATGCAGATCCCAACACACCCTCATGCGTGGTAATTCCTAATTTTTATTATCCTATTTTTTTCATCGCAGTCATAGATTCTCTCAACCACTCTCCTACTTCTTCAATAGGATGTTGACGAATACTTTTATTTACTGCAATAAGTACCGCATTATCTACTCCGTTTGAAGTTGAGAATGGTTTTCCTATAACGTTTGTGTCTACCGTTTTCATAAAATCAACCAATAAAGGCTTGCAAGCATGGTCAAAAAGATAACAACCGTATTCAGCTGTGTCAGAAATGATTCTGTTCATTTCATATAATTTTTTTCTTGCCACAGTATTAGCAATCAAAGGCAGCTCATGCAAAGATTCATAGTAAGCAGATTCTTCAATGATACCTGATTGTGTCATGGTTTCAAAAGCTAATTCTACACCGGCTTTAACCATGGCAATCATCAGAACTCCATTATCAAAATATTCTTGTTCTGAAATATGTGATGCTGTTGGTGCCGTTTTTTCAAAATTTGTTTCTGCAGTAGCAGCTCTCCAAGTCAACAAATTGATATCATCATTAGCCCAGTCAATCATCATGTTTTTTGAAAACTCACCGGAGATAATATCATCCATATGTTTTTGAAATAAAGGACGCATGATATCCTTTAATTCGTCCGCTAATTCGTATGCTTCAATTTTTGCTGGATTAGAAAGGCGATCCATCATATTAGTAATTCCACCATGTTTCAATGCTTCAGTTACCGTTTCCCAACCGTACTGAATTAATTTTGAAGCATAAGCAGGCTCAATTCCTTTTTCAACCATTTTATCGAAACATAAAATAGAACCTGTTTGTAACATTCCACAAAGAATGGTCTGCTCTCCCATTAAATCCGATTTTACTTCCGCTACAAATGAAGAGTTCAATACTCCTGCTTTGTGACCTCCGGTAGCAACTGCATACGCTTTTGCTTGCTCAAAACCTTCACCGTTTGGATCATTTTCAGGGTGAACCGCTATTAGTGTTGGTACACCAAAACCTCTTTTATATTCTTCACGAACCTCAGATCCAGGACATTTTGGAGCACACATAATAACGGTGATGTCTTTACGAATCTGCATTCCCTCTTCAACTATATTAAATCCATGCGAATACGCTAATGTTGAACCCTTTTTCATCAAAGGCATGATTGCTGTAACTACAGCTGTATGTTGCTTATCCGGCGTTAGATTGCAAACCAAATCAGCAGTTGGAATTAATTCTTCATAAGTTCCCACTTTGAAACCATTATCAGCAGCATTCATAAAAGAAGCTCTTTTTTTAGCAATTGCTTCAGCGCGCAATGCATAAGAAATATCTAAACCTGAATCTCTCATATTTAATCCTTGATTTAGACCTTGAGCTCCACAACCTACAATAACTACTTTTTTTCCTGCTAATGCTTTTATACCATTTGCAAATTCTGACTGATCCATGAATTCGCAAACTCCTAATTGTTCTAATTGTAATCTAAGTGGTAATGAATTGAAATAATTTGCCATTTTTTTTTAATATTTAATGAATGTAAAATTTAATAATTGATAAGGTTTATTTACTGAAGAATTAAACAGATTAGCACTTTGCAATTGCGAATAGCGATTGCAATGAAACACTGATTACAGTTTAAGATCTTCTAATAAAGTTGATATTTCCATTTTTTCTTTGGAAACAGATATTCTTCCGGAACGCACAAACTGCATGATTCCGAAAGGTTTTAATTTTTCATATAATTCTTCAATTTCAGAACGTTTTCCTGACTTTGAAATCACAAAATAGTCTCTTGAAACTGTAACTATTTCAGAATGACTTTCTTTTATGATGTTTTGAATTTGTCTTTCGTCAAAAAGTAAGCTGGAATGTATTTTGAAAAGTGCATTTTCTAAAAAAATGGTTTCTTCATCAACATGATAAAAAGCTTTAATAACTTCAATTTGTTTTTCTATTTGTCCTACAATATTTTGCACCCATTTTTCCGTTGTATCCACAACTATAATGAATCTTGAGACATTTTCAATCTCTGATTCGGATACATTTAGACTTAATATATTGATGTGACGTTTCAAGAATATTCCAGATATTCTGTTTAATAAGCCAACGTTGTTTTCTGAATAGACAGAAATGGTGAATGTTTTATTTTCCATTTTTTTTTGTTTAAAGTTTTTTTGTTTAACGTTTAAAGTTGAGTACGATTCTTATTTGTACTATTAGTGTTTTCATTCCAACAACTTTTAAACCTTAAACTTTAAACTATTTTAAGACAAACGAATGTCTGAAACTGATGCTCCTGTTGGAATCATCGGGAATACGTTATTTTCTTTCTCTACCATAACTTCAAGAAAATAAGATTCTTTTGAAGCCATCATTTCAGCAACTGCTGCGTCTAAATCTTCTCTTTTAGTTACTTTTTTAGCTTTGATATAATATCCTTCAGCGATGGCAGTAAAGTTTGGATTAATCATTTCCGTTGAAGCATATCTTTTGTCAAAAAACAATTGCTGCCATTGACGAACCATTCCTAAAAATTCATTATTCAATACCACAATTTTCACTGGAACTTTCGTTTGAAAAATAGTTCCCAACTCCTGAATGGTCATTTGAAAACCTCCATCGCCAATAATTGCTACCACTTCGCGATCTGGCATTCCCATTTTGGCACCGATAGCAGCCGGTAAAGCGAATCCCATGGTACCTAAACCACCTGAAGTCACATTACTTTTAGTCGAATTAAATTTGGCATAACGACAAGCAAACATTTGATGTTGCCCTACATCCGAAACCATAATCGCATCTCCTTTTGAGTGTTTATTGATCATTTCGATTGTTTCACCCATCGAAATTCCCTTGTCATTTGTAGGGTTTAATTCCTCATTTATAACAGATTCTAGTTCGATTTTATATAATTCTTTGAACTCGTTGTGCCAAGATTCATGCGTTTTACTTTCAATAAAAGGAAGTAAAGCAGCTAGCGATTCTTTTACATCAGCCAAAACAGCAACAGTAGTTTTTACGTTTTTATCTATTTCTGCCGGATCAATTTCAAAGTGAATTACTTTGGCTTGCTTCGCATAAGTAGCTAAATTTCCTGTCACACGATCGTCAAAACGCATTCCAAGTGCTATTAAAACATCACATTCGTTGGTCAAAACATTTGGACCGTAATTACCGTGCATTCCTAACATCCCTACGTTTAATGGATGATCTGTCGGCATTGCAGAAAGTCCCAAAATAGTCCACGCAGCAGGAATTCCTGATTTCTCCACTAATGCTTTTAACTGTTCTTCGGCTTCGCCAAGAATAATTCCTTGTCCAAAAACGATATATGGTTTTTTTGCATTATTGATTAGTTCCGCAGCCTCTTTAATTTTTTCTAGGTTTAAAGTCGGTTTTGGATTGTAACTTCTAATACTAGTACATTTTTTATAACTGAATTCGATTTCGTCAAACTGAGCATTTTTTGTAATATCAATTAATACGGGACCTGGACGACCTGATTTTGCAATAAAAAAAGCTTTAGCCATAATCTCCGGAATTTCAGAAGCTTCTGTAATCTGATAATTCCATTTGGTTACCGGAGTTGAAATTCCAATAATATCTGTTTCCTGAAAAGCATCAGAACCCAATAAATGTTTTCCAACTTGGCCTGTAATACAAACCATTGGCGTAGAATCAATTTGAGCATCGGCAATTCCCGTAACTAAATTTGTTGCTCCAGGGCCAGAAGTAGCAATTGCGACACCCACTTTTCCCGTTGCTCTTGCAAATCCTTGGGCAGCATGCGTTGCCCCTTGCTCGTGACGTACTAAAACATGATGCAATTGATCTTTAAATTTATATAATTCGTCATAGACTGGCATGATGGCTCCACCTGGATAACCATAAACTAAGTCTACTCCTTCTTCTAATAAGCATCGAATAACGGCTTCTGCGCCAGATATTTTATTTGTTCCCATGGGTACGTTTATTATTTTTCCTAACTCAGCACTCTTCGAAGAGAATGATCCAAGATTGATATAGTATTCCTATTTTTTTATTTTAAATAAAAGTCCAAACCCTATTATTATCTCCCTTTGGGAAATTTGAATATTATTTATCGGTTACACATCCTTCAGAGGCACTTGAGACCGAACGCATATATTTAAGTAAGACTCCTTGCTTTATAGGTGATTCTGGTTTCTTCCAATTGGCTTTACGTTTTGCAAATTCTTCGTCTGATATTTTCATATTGATAGTATTTTTTACAGCATCAATTGAAATCACATCACCGTTTTCTATTAAAGCAATTCCTCCACCATCATATGCTTCTGGTGTAACGTGTCCTACTACGAAACCGTGAGAACCTCCAGAGAAACGTCCGTCAGTAATTAAAGCAACAGTACTTCCTAAACCAGCTCCCATAATTGCAGATGTTGGTTTAAGCATTTCAGGCATACCTGGTCCTCCTTTTGGTCCGCAGTACCGAATAATAACCACGTTACCTGGCTTGACTTCGCCTCCTCTAATTCCTTTAATTACATCATGCTCGTTTTCAAAAACTACTGCTGTACCTTCGAAAAACTCACCTTCTTTACCACTAATTTTAGCGACACACCCTTCTGAAGCAATGTTTCCGTATAAAATCTGAATATTTCCAGTAGCTTTTAAAGCTTTTTGAATTTCGTGAATCACTTCTTGTCCATCATTCAAATCAGGAACTACAGCTAAGTTTTCAGCAATTGTTTTTCCTGTAACGGTTAAACAATCTCCATGTAAAAAACCTTCTTTCAATAAATATTTCATTACAGCAGGAACACCTCCTACATTATGTAAATCTTCCATTAAGTATTTTCCGCTTGGTTTTAAGTCAGCAAGTAGTGGAGTTTTATCACTAACATCTTGAAAATCCTTTAAGGTAAGATCAACGCCCACTGAATGCGCCATAGCGATTAAGTGCATAACCGCATTAGTAGAACCTCCTAAGACAGCTACAATCGTAATTGCATTTTCGAATGCTTTACGAGTCATGATGTCTCTAGGTTTTATATCTTTTTCCAGTAATATTCTTATTGCTTTACCAGCATCAGCACATTCTTGTTTCTTTTCCGGACTCAAAGCTGGATTCGAAGAACTGTATGGTAAACTCATCCCTAAAGCTTCAATTGCTGACGACATAGTATTAGCAGTATACATACCACCGCACGCACCCGCTCCTGGACAAGCATTTTGTATAACTCCTTTAAAATCTTCAGGTGTAATAGTGTTATTAAATTTTTTTCCTAATGCTTCAAAAGCAGAAACGATATTCAAATCCTCACCTTTCCATTTTCCCGGATGAATTGAACCTCCATAAACCATAATCGAAGGACGATTTACTCTACCCATAGCCATTAGGGCTCCCGGCATATTTTTATCACAACCAGGAACAGCGATCATACCATCATACCATTGTGCTCCCATAACAGTTTCTATAGAATCTGCAATTACATCTCGTGAAACTAAAGAAAAACGCATTCCATCATTACCATTAGAAATACCGTCACTTACACCAATAGTATTAAAAATCAAACCAACTAAATCTGCTGCCCAGACCCCAGTCTTAATATCCTTAGCTAAATCATTTAAGTGCATATTACAAGGGTTTCCATCATAGCCCATACTCACAATTCCTACCTGCGCTTTTTTAAGATCTTCTTCAGTTAATCCAATTCCGTACAACATGGCTTGTGAAGCTGGTTGTGTTTCATCTTGTGTGATTATTTTGCTGTATTTATTTAATTCCATTATTTGTTAATTTGTATCTATTATAGTTTTGGGACTAAGAAATTACGTTACTATTAAACGATTGTAGATTGTCCTATTTTGATATTATCAATTTTAAAATATAAGTCATCTTTGCTCAAAATGACGTTTGAAATAAAATCACCCACTTCATTGGTTCCAAATTTTGAATCTGCATTTAAGTCTACTGTAACTACATTATACTCGATGGCTTTTTCTACTGCCTCATACACTTTTTTAGCTTCTTTGTGCAGTCCAAAATGTTCTAACAACATTGCTGCAGATAAAATCGAGGCAATTGGATTCGCTATGTTTTTTCCGGTAGCCTGGGGGTAAGAGCCATGAATAGGTTCAAAAAGAGCATTTGTTTTCCCTAATGATGCCGATGCTAATAATCCAATGGAACCTGTAATTACACTAGCTTCATCAGATAATATATCCCCAAATAAATTTTCAGTCAATATCACATCAAATTGTCTTGGATTAAGAATAATTTGCATCGCTGCATTATCGACAAAAAGGAAATCCAACGCTACATCAGGGTAATCTTCACTCACTTTTTTCACCACTCTTCTCCATAATCTGGATGTTTCAAGGACATTGGCTTTGTCAACCATAGTCACTTTTTTTCGTCTATTTTGCGCACTTTTAAACGCTAAATGGGAAATTCTGATAATTTCTTCTTCCGAGTATTCACACAAATCAGAAGCTATTGTCCCAGTCTCATTTAATTTCTTTTCACCAAAATAAACTCCACCAGTCAGCTCTCTGAAAATGATGAAATCAGCATCTTGTATTATTTCTTTTTTTAACGGAGAGGAATTTAAAAGCGAAGCATATGGTTTTATAGGTCTGATATTAGCAAATAAACCCAATGATTTTCGCAATTTTAATAAACCTTGTTCTGGACGCACTTTGGCATCCGGGTTATTATCGTATTTTGGATCACCGATAGCTCCAAATAAAACGGCATCGGTATTAAGACAAAGATTCAATGTTTGTTCCGGAAGAGGATTACCTGTTTTATCAATGGCAATAGCTCCAACAAAGGCATCTTCAAAAACAAATTCATGGTCAAAAACCAATCCAATAGCATATAACGCTTTCTTCGCTTGTAAGATTACCTCTGGTCCTATTCCGTCTCCTGCTAGTGCTGCTATTTTTAAGTTCATGGGATTTTTTTTTAAAATTGTGTGCTAAAACTTTTATCTAACTATTTGTATTAACTTCTAATTAATTCACTTTGTATTTTGCAGACTTCAATAATTTGATGAATATCCGCATCTAAGACTTCTTTTTTGATATCTGCAAATCTCAAAAACTCAATATAGACAATATCAAGTTGAACTTTAGTAAGTTCGTAACCTACTTTTTTGGCTCTGTAAGCTAATGCTGCTCTACCGCTTCTGGCTGTAAGAACTATTGAAGATTCATTTACACCAACATCCAATGGGTCCATGATTTCGTAAGTTGATCTATTTTTAATAACTCCATCCTGATGAATTCCGGAACTGTGTGCAAAGGCATTAGCGCCCACAATAGCTTTGTTAGGTTGCACAATCATTCCCATGCTTTCTGAAACCAATCGACTCATTTCATTCAATTTTTTTGAGTCGATATCAGTATATAAGTTCAAATAAGGATGTTGTTTGAAAATCATAACTACTTCTTCAAGTGCCGTATTTCCTGCTCTCTCCCCTATTCCATTGATAGTACATTCTATTTGTCGAGCTCCATTTACTGCACCCGCAATAGAATTGGCAGTAGCCATCCCTAAATCATTATGACAATGACAAGAAAGAATCACATTTTCAATCCCTTTTACGTTTTCTCTAAGATATTTTATTTTTGCTCCATATTCCTCCGGCAAACAATACCCTGTGGTATCAGGTATGTTAAGTACTGTAGCACCTGATTTTATTGCTTCTTCACATACTTTTGCCAAAAAATCATTATCTGTTCTACCGGCGTCTTCAGCATAAAACTCTACATCTTCTACATACGATTTAGCATGCGAAACAGCAAATTTTGCTCTTGCTATAACATCTTCTCTTGTAGTATTAAGTTTGTGTATGATATGAGAATTTGAAGTTCCAATACCTGTGTGAATACGAGGTTTTTTTGCATATTTTAAAGCGGCTGCTGCAACATCGATATCATTTTTTACTGCTCTGGTTAAACCGCAAACGGTAGCATTTTTTACAATCTTGCTTATTTCTGTAACAGATAAAAAATCACCTGGACTAGAAACAGGAAAACCAGCTTCAATAATGTCAACTCCCATCTCATCTAAGCGATTTGCTATAACAAGTTTTTGTTTGGTATCTAGTTTACATCCTGGGACCTGTTCTCCATCTCTTAAAGTGGTATCAAAAATTTGAACTTTCTCTCTATTCATTTTCATTTATTTAATGTAATTTCACATCTTCATAACAAAAATAGATTTCAATACTTAAATATAAAATTCATTTTAACCAAATATACTGCTTATAAAGCAACTAATAAAGACTTAATGTCTTTATTTACAGTGTATTACACTTCTTTATTTTACAATGGCTAACCATCAAAAAGATTTTTTATTTGTTTTAATAAAATCCCTTTCAAAGTCTGAAAAGAGACAATTTAAGATTTTTGCAAGTCGACTGGAAACAAGTTCAAATACAAAATTCATCGAATTATTCAACATTCTGGACAAGTCCGAAGTGTATGATGAGAAACTTATTTTGAAAAGTGGTATTATAAAAAAAGTGCAATTATCAAACTTAAAATCGTACTTATATAAACAAATATTAGTCAGTATCCGGTTGAATATTCCTAGCCAAAACATTCGCTACCAATTGCGGGAACAAATTGATTTTGCAGCTATTTTATACAACAAAGGTTTATATAAGCAAAGTTTGAAAATCTTGGATAAAACAAAAATTGCAGCTTTAGAAAATGACGAAAAACTCATGGCCTATGAAATTGTCGAATTTGAAAAACTTATTGAATCCCAATACATAACTCGAAGTATTCAAGGTCGAGCCGATGAACTAGTTATACAAGCAAAAGAATTAAATTACAGGAACACCATTTCCAGTAAATTATCCAATTTATCACTGCAGTTGTACGGAATAATGCTTAAAACAGGATATGTAAAAAGTGATGAAGAATATAAATACATTGATAATTATTTCAACAAACATATTGCCAAATTAGATGAGAAAAAATTTGGATTTCGGGAAAAATATTGGTTTTACAATGCTAATCTTTGGCGTAGTTTTTTAGTACAGGACTTTTTAGCCAGTTATAAATATGCTTATAAATGGGTAACTCTTTTTTATGATAATCCCAATATGATTTATCTGAATCCAGTCTTTTTCTTAAAAGGGAATCATTATTTACTGGAGTCTTTATTCATGTTAAAATATAAATCCAAATTTAAAAAATATTTGTTTCTACTGGAAGAAACTATCAATGATCCTCGTTTCCCTGTAAATGATAATATTGCATCGTTATCTTTCTTGTATTTGTACAACAACAAATTAAACTATCATATTCTGGAAGGCACCTTTGCTGAAAGCGAATATCTAATTCCTGAAATTTTAAGTAAATTAAAGTTGCATAGCGAGCATCTTGATGAACATCACGAAATGTTGTTTTACTATAAAATTGCCAGCATCTATTTTGGAAATGAAAAATATGTTGAATCGATATTCTATCTGGAGAAAATTATAAACAACAAAAATCTTTCCATGAGAGAAGATTTGATGTGTTTTGCCCGATTATTGAGTTTAATTGCTCATTATGAATTGGGTAATGATTACTATTTAGAAAATCAGTTGAAAAACACCTATAAATTTTTATTAAAAATGAATGATTTGCATGAAGTGCAAAAGGAAATCATTAAGTTTTTGAAAAACTTAAACTCCATATATCCTGGCGATATTAAGAAGGAGTTTATTAAAATGAGAGAGCGATTCATCGAATTAGAAAAGAACACTTATGAAAAAAGAGCGTTTCTTTATCTCGATATTATTTCCTGGTTAGAAAGCAAAATCGAAAACCGAAAAATCAGTGATATTATCAAAGAAAAGGCAAAATTGAGCAATCGATAGTATCGTTGCATTTAATTAGTCATTTCGACGAAGGAGAAATTTCAAGAATTACTATCTTTATGTGATTTCTCCTTCGTCGAAATGACAAAATAGTTGTATTTTAGTCTTCAAATTAGCTTCTTAAAAGTAAATATCGAAGAATAATGCCTTAATTATTAAGCTAATTTCTCCGTTCTAAAAACAATCGGAGTTTCTTGCAACAGTGTTTTAGCTTTTTCAAAAAAAGATTGAATGTAAGATTGCTCATTGTGATTATCCAAACCTTTCTGATTTTCCCAAATCTCATGAAAAATAAAAGTATTGAAATCATCACAATTTTGATGCAAATCGTATTGTTTGCAAGCCGCTTCTTGAGTGGATTTTTCAACTAATTCTAGTAATAGCGATTTTACTAATGCTGAGTTTTCCGGTTTACTTTTAAGAATAACTGTTAGATTGATTGCCATAATTAATTTAAAAATAGTTGTGTTAAATGGTTTTGATACACTTTAAGATCATTTTCAACATCTGGATTTTTTTCAATATCATGAAAGTGAATACTTTGCAACGGTTGCATTCCTGTAAAAGCGTTCATTCGGTGAAAACCAAATAACGGTCCTTCATCAACACTATGTTGGTCAAAAAATTCTCCCGGTAAAGTAAAAGCTTCTTTTGGAGCATTCCAAGAGGTAGTCAGCATATAATTTTTGCCATGAAGCATTCCCCCTGTTCCGTAATTCACGGTTGGATTTTCTGCGGTACGTCCATCACTTTTGTAGATTCCTTTGGCATGGCCTTCCGTAAATACTACATCAATGTATTTCTTGAAACCATGTGGCAGCTGAAACCACCAGATTGGTGTGTGATAAATGATTACATCTGCCCAAGCAAATTTCTCCACTTCTGTAGCAGGAATATAATCATCATTAATGTTCGTTGTTTTTACTTCAAAATCACTATTGCTTTTGAAAAAATTAAAGGTTTCATTCGAAATGGTTTCATTAAATCGTCCTCCTGAATGGCCAAATTTTTGTCCGCCATTAATTATAAATATTTTTGTCATGATTTATTTTTTTAATTTGATGGTACAAAGTTAGAACGAGAAAGTCTATTATTAAAATAACATAATTCATACCTTTGTATCATAATTATAATAGTTATGGTAAATTTAGAATGGTATCGAACTTTTAAAGCGGTTTACAAAACAGGAACTTTGACAAGTGCTGCAGAAGTATTATTTATATCTCAACCTGGGGTCAGCCTGCATTTGAGTTCTTTAGAAAATTATGTAGGTTATAAATTATTTGATCGCACGGGCAGAAAAATGGTTCCCACCGAAAAAGGTAAAGTACTGTACAATTTCATCATTGAAGCATTAACAAAACTGGAGGAAGCCGAAAAAAATTTCCAAAGAAGTACCGAAAAACATACACCAACCATTAGCGTGGGAATGTGTTTTGAAACTTTTCAAATTACTCTGGAACAGTATATTTCGACTTTTCCATTTAATGTTATTATTCAATTTGGGGAATATCCTGAAATGGTAGAGAATCTGGAGAAAGGAATTTTAGACCTAATCATCACACCACAAATGGTGGTTAAAAACGCAATTGAATATCAAGCATTTTCCTCGGAAACTATTGTACTTGTTGGCGGAAGCGAAATTGATAATTTGGAATTCAACTTAATAGAAAAAAATGAAAATATAGAAGAAACCGAACTTTGGCTAAAGCAACAAAAATGGTATGGAACAACGGGAGACATGGAGCATTTGCGCCGTTTTTGGCAGCTAAACTTTAATAAATACCCTGATTTTCGTCCTAATTATATTGTTCCCAATCTAAACTCTATCATACGTTGTTTGAGCAGTGGAAAAGGATTAGCAGTGATGCCGGATTTCTTATGTCGCAAAGAAATTGATAATGGTTCAATAAAACTGATTTGGGAAGGAAAAAATCCACTTAAAAATATTCTTTATTTCGCAACTAGAAAAAAAACGATATATCTGGAAGAAATAGCACTAATTAAGAAAATTTTCATCGAATTGAACTAACTTTGTTAATCAAGATTTTTTTGCTTTTATAAATACTAAAATTTTAAAAATATGAATGGGTTCTTCAAAACAATACTAGCTGGTTACGGCGCCAAAAAATTAGGTGGCGGCTGTTTCGGAACAATTATTATTTTTATAATTATCTATTGGATATTAGGTTATTTTTAGAATTAAAACTCTAAAAACAACCTAATTATATGTTCAATTATCAATACGCCAAGAGTTCTTTCAGGTCATCTTCAAATCTTCCTTTCGGTAAGTATTGATCTTCCAACGCTTTTGTAAATGGAATTGGGCTATCTAAACTTGCCACACGTTTAACCGGTGCATCAAGATATTTAAAGCAATTTTCCATAATCATCGCCGAAATATCGCTGGCAACACCACCAAACATGCTGTCTTCCTGATAAATAAGCACCCTTCCTGTTTTCTTTACCGATGCAAAAATAGCTTCAGTATCCAAAGGCTGTAACGTTCTCAAATCTAATAAATCAGCCGAAATTGTAGGGTTTTTATCCAAAGTACCTATAGCCCAATGCACTGCTGCGCCAAACGAAATAATAGTGACATCATTTCCTTCTTTCAATAAAGCGGCTTTTCCTAATGGAATCGTGTAATAGTCTTTAGGTACATCTTGATATACACTTCGATACAATTGTTTGTGTTCAAAGAACATCACAGGATTCGGATCGTTTATGGAAGCATTTAATAAACCTTTGGCATCATATGGAAATGCAGGATATACTACTTTTAACCCTGGTGTTTTAGTAAACCAAGCTTCATTAGTTTGAGAATGAAAAGGGCCTGCTTGAGTCCCACCACCGCAAGGCATACGAACCACAACATCAGCGTTTTCAAGCCAACGATAATGTGACTTTGCTAATAAATTCACAATTGGATTAAATCCTGTGGAAACGAAATCAGCAAACTGCATTTCCACAATCGCTTTGTATCCATTAATCGACAATCCCATTCCTGCCGAAACGACTGCACTCTCGCAAATAGGCGTATTGATAACGCGTTCTTTACCAAATTGGGCTACAAAACCATCCGTAATTTTGAAAGCACCGCCATATTCCGCGATATCCTGGCCCATTATAACAGAGTTTGGATGGCGTTCCATTGATTCACGCAAACTGTTTGAAATAGCGTCTATAAAACGAATATTTTCCTTTTCTTCAGATGGACTAACTAACTCAAATTGATAGGATTTATAAACATCATCTAATTCTTCACTGTAAGAAGCTTCAATTTCAGGTTCTGCATTGGCAATAGCCAAATTATCATCAATTTCTTTCTTGATTTCACTTCTTAAAACCGAATCAAATTCATCTGAAAGTATTCCGTTTTCGGACAAAAATCTTCTGTAGTTATCAACTGGATCTTTAATCGCCCACATATCCATCAAGTCTTGAGGAACATATTTAGTGCCACTCGCCTCTTCATGTCCACGCATTCTAAACGTTTTAAATTCCAATAAAATAGGGCGTGGCTTTTCTATCATGGACGCTTTCAATTCTGATAATAAATTAAAAACTTCAAGAATATTATTGCCGTCAATAATATGACTTTCTATTCCGTAACCAATTCCTTTATCAGCCAAGTTTTCGCAGCGGTATTGCTCATTTGTAGGAGTTGACAATCCATAACCGTTATTTTCTATCACAAACATAACTGGTAATTCCCAAACCGATGCAATATTCAACGCTTCATGAAAATCACCTTCACTTGTTGCGCCTTCACCCGTAAAAACAGCCGTTATTTTACCGTTTTTCTTGAGCTTATTGGCTAATGCAATTCCATCAGCAACCCCTAATTGCGGACCCAGATGAGAAATCATTCCAATAATCTTGTATTGTTGGGTTCCAAAGTGAAAACTTCGATCGCGACCCTTTGTAAAACCATTAGCCTTACCTTGCCATTGAGAAAAAAGGCGGTATAAAGGAATATCTCTTCCAGTGAAAACACCAAGGTTTCTGTGCATGGGCAGTATGTACTCGTCATTATCTAAAACTGCGGTAACTCCAACAGAAATAGCCTCTTGACCAATACCTGAAAACCATTTTGAAACCTTACCTTGCCGAATAAGAATTAACATTTTTTCTTCTATTAATCGTGGCTTCAGTATTCGTTTATATAAATCTAATAATTGATCGTTGGTAAGGTTTTTTCTGTCAAAGGTCATTTTCTTATTTTTTTTTGTGTTTCAAAGATAAAAAAATATAACAGTTTTGATTTAATTTGTTATATATTTTTATTTTAATACTAACTTTTAAAATTTTCAATTAAAATTATTCTTTATCTTTGTCTCTGCAAGATTTATACCTTCTAATTTATAAAAAATATTTAAAGTATGCAAAACATTCCTAGTGTTGACTTGCGTGATTTCCTTTCGGACGACCCGAAACGTAAACAAAAATTTGTAAATGAAATCGGAAGTGCATTTGAAGATATTGGCTTCGTAGCACTCAAAGGGCATTTTTTAGACGACCAATTGGTTGATGAATTGTATGGCGAAATTAGAAATTTATTTGCTTTACCTCTAGAAACAAAACGCAGTTATGAGATTCCTGGAATTGGTGGCCAAAGAGGTTATATTTCTTTTGGAACGGAACATGCTAAAGGCAGAAAAGAAGGGGATTTAAAAGAATTTTGGCATTTTGGTCAGTATGTATCTGAAGGTTCAAAATACGCTGCTGAATATCCTGAAAATGTTGAAGTAAAAGAATTACCTCGTTTTAATGTTGCCGGTAAAGAGGCCTACCAAATGCTGGAAAAAACTGGCGTTTACGTTCTGAGAGCTCTAGCAATTCACCTTGGTTTAGATGAATTTTATTTTGACAAGTATGCCAAAGACGGAAATTCAATCTTAAGACCTATTCATTATCCACCGATCACATCTGAACCTGCAAACGCTATTCGCGCTGCTGCTCATGGTGACATCAATTTGATCACTTTGTTAATGGGTGCTCAAGGAAAAGGTTTACAAGTGCAGAACCACGATGGAGAATGGATTGATGCAATTGCAGAACCAGATGAATTAGTTATTAACGTAGGTGATATGTTATCTCGCCATACAAATAACAAACTAAAATCTACCATTCATCAAGTGGTAAATCCTCCTAGAGAATTATGGGGAACTTCACGTTATTCTATTCCGTTTTTTATGCATCCTGTAAGTGACATGAAATTGGATTGTTTGGAAAATTGCATTGATGCAGAAAATCCAAAAAAATTCGAAGACATTAGAGCAGGAGACTATTTATACGAACGTTTAGTAGATTTAGGTCTTATTAAAAAATAAAACTTAAATTTACGTCAATTACTAAAAAGACATTAAGTTTATTCTTAATGTCTTTTGTTTTTTTAGAATTAAAATCGGCGATAATCCGTAAAAACCGTGTTATCTTCATTCAAAAACATTTGCAGTATGGATTTACAAGACCAATTAAAAAACCTTTTTCCAGATCACGAACCATCACCTGAGGAGGCAATTGAAGAAGTTGCACACGAATTATACGTTCAAAAAGAACCTATGATCTGCAAATTCGAAAAACGAAAAGGAAAAGCCACCACTATAATTGAAGGTTACGAAGGTACTGACGAGGATTTTAAAATTTTGGCCAAAGAAATAAAAACAAAATTGAGTGTTGGCGGAACTTTTAAAGACGACGCCATCATTATTCAAGGCGATTACCGTGACAAAATTATGACTATTTTAAAAGCTAAAGGTTTTAAAGTAAAGCGCGTTGGAGGCTAGTGGTCATTGCGAGGAACGAAGCAATCACACTAGCTTGAGTAGGCAATCTAGATTACAGTTGTGGCTTAACCTAATGCGATTGCTTCGTTCCTCGCAATGACTTTTAAACATTAAACAAAAAAACAATGATACAATCATCAGAATTAATATTAAATCCAGACGGAAGCGTCTATCATTTAAATTTAAAACCACAACATATTGCTCACGATATCATCTTTGTTGGGGATCAAAATCGGGTAGAAAAAATAACTCAGTTTTTTGACAGTATTGAATTTTCGACGCAAAAGAGAGAATTCAAAACCCAAACCGGAATCTTCAAAGGCAAGCGAATAACGGTAATGTCCACAGGAATTGGCCCTGATAATATTGATATTGTTATCAATGAACTAGATGCTTTGGTGAATATTGATTTAGAAACCCGTCAACCAAAAGAAAAGCTGACTTCTTTAAACATCATCCGTATTGGAACTTCAGGTTCTTTGCAAGCGGATATTCCGGTTGATAGTTTTGTGATGTCAAAATTTGGTTTGGGATTAGACAACATGCTTCGCTCCTATTTGATTGATGAAGTTTCGAATATCAAAATGGAAGATGCTTTTGTAAAACATACCAATTGGGATTTGCGAAAAGGAAAACCATACGTGATTGCTTGTTCCGAAAAATTGGAAAAAATGATAGAAAGCGATAAAATGCACAAAGGAATTACGGCAACCGCCGGAGGTTTTTATGGCCCACAAGGGCGTGTTTTGCGTTTGAATATTCAAGATGAAGATTTAAATGCTAAAATGGATAATTTCAAATTTGAAGACAACCGAATCACCAATCTCGAAATGGAAACAGCTGCTATTTACGGGCTTTCAGCACTTTTAGGACACAATGCTTTGTCATTAAATGCTATAATTGCTAATCGTGCTTCGGGAACTTTTAGCGAAGATCCGTACAAAGCGGTTGATGAATTGATTACTTATACATTGAAGAGATTAGCTAATAATTAATTGAAAATTCATTTTAATTTGGAGCTAATTCCTGCTCTACACTGTATCTTTTGTGCTGTCTAAAAGATTGCTTCGTTCCTTGCAATGACAGCACAAAAGGATGCCGTTTCGATCAGGGCTATACCATTAACAATCCACTTACTTTTGCAAAAACAATGAATCTTATTCTAGAAACCAAACGACTTATTCTACGAGAAATGCAACTTTCAGATGCCGAAGCTTTATTTGAAATGGAAAGCAACCCTAATGTGCATCAATATCTTTGGAACAAACCATTGACTTCAATCAATGAAGTACACCAATATATAGAAAAGGTCAGAAATCAATATTTGGAAAATAACATTGGAAGATTTGTTGTTGTTTTAAAAGAAAGCAAAGAATTAATTGGTTGGGCAGGATTGAAATACAACACCGAAATGGTGAATAATAAAATTCATTTTTATGATATTGGTTATCGGTTAAACGAAAATTTCTGGGGAAAAGGATATGCCAGTGAAGCCAGTTTTGCTTGGTTGGATTATGGCTTCAATGTAATGAATATTAAAATTATGGAAGCAGCAGCGCATACAGAAAACATTGCTTCAAATAGAATATTACAAAAAATTGGACTAAAAATGACCGGGTCCTACATGGAAGACGGTATTTCCTGGAACTGGTACGAATTAAAAAATCCTAAATTATAATGAAAACAATAAAAATAGCGGGCGTTCCAGAACATTTCAATTTGCCTTGGCATTTGACGATAGAAAATGGAGATTTCGAAAAGGAAAAGATCGATTTACAGTGGACCGAAGTTCCCGAAGGAACAGGAAAAATGTGCCAAATGCTCCGTGACGGGGAAACTGATATTGCCGTGATCCTAACTGAAGGAATCGTGAAAGATATAATTGCTGGTAATCCGAGTAAAATTGTTCAAATTTATGTCGAAAGTCCATTGATTTGGGGAATTCATGTCGCAGCAAATTCTAGTTACGAAACAATAGCGGATTTAGAAAACAAGAAAGTCGCTATTTCCAGATTGGGTTCCGGTTCACAATTAATGGCGTATGTCAATGCCGGCAATCAAGGATGGAAAACCGATGATTTAAAATTTGAAATCGTAAATACCATCGATGGTGCTGTAGAAGCTTTGACAAATGGAACTGCCGATTACTTTATGTGGGAACGGTTTATGACCAAGCCATTAGTCGACAAAAGAATCTTTAGACGAGTTGCTAATTGTCCTACACCTTGGCCTTGTTTTGTAATTGCAGTACGTGATGAAATTCTGGAAAATGATCCGGAAATAATTGCAAAAATCCTCAAAATAATCAATATAAAAACATCCGAATTTAAAATAATTCCAAACATTGATAAAATTCTAGCTTCAAAATACAATCAAAAAGTGGAAGATATTCAAGAATGGCTATCTTTAACTGAATGGTCTAAAAAACCACTAACTGAAAAAATGTTAAACAATGTTCAAAATCAACTATTTCAGTTAAAAATTATAGATAAAAAAGTTACTTTTGATGAAATTGTAAAAGCAGACTAGATTCCTGTTTTTATTGTTACTATGATAAAAATAAAAAATATTACTTTTCAAGGTATTAAACAAAAATTTCAGGTCAAAAAACCCTGGGACGACGTTATTATTTTTGTTTTAAACATATTAATCGCTATTCCGGTATTTATTATTGTGCATCAAAATTTAATGAACCCTAATTGGTTTTTTAATCTTGACAGAGTCATTTTATTTATACTAATCGTGGTAATTATACAATTAATTCTGCGCTACTTAAGAACCATCATACTAATTTGTATTGCATTATATTTATTGGTTTTGTTCTATGGGTCAGTAATAGGCAATTACGGTTTCAACAGTGTATATGAAGACTACAATTCGATGATGTACACAATGTCAGACAATCCGTTTCCTCAGGATATAATCATCGCGAAATTACTTCCTTTTCCCAATAAATCAAAAATCATAAATGCGATTGAATATCAGAATCCCAAAATTAGAAATTTTGCGATTATGGCTACTTCAAAATATTTTAAAGACGTACGGGGCTATTCTGATTACAGAACTATTATTCAATGTTTCGCTGTATTTAAAGAAATAAACCGTCGATGGAACTACGTTAGTGACCCAAAGGAAGGGGATTATATTGCCACAGCAACGGAGTCGTTGCTTTATTTTTCGGGTGATTGTGATGATCATTCAATATTAATGGCTGCAAGTGTAAAAGCTATAGGCGGGACTCCCCGATTGATTCATACAAAAGGGCATATCTACCCCGAAATATTAATTGGTTCCAATATTGATTTAGAAAAAGTGAATTTTCTAATTAAAAATATTCTTTTTGTAAATGAAAGCAATGAAAAACAACTGCATTATCACATAGATGAGCGAGGCCAGGTTTGGTTAAACCTGGATTATACAGCTACCTATCCTGGAGGTCCTTTTTTATCAGAAGAAATTTTAGGAGCTTTGACCTTAGATTAATTATTCTTTAAATTCCTTACAATTTCATAAGAGCGAAGTCTCGCTGTATGTTCAAAAACAGCAGTTGCGATCATCAGTTCATCTGCTTGTGTTTTATCAAGAAATTGTTGCAACTCATTTTTTACTTTATCTGGTCCGCCAATAAAGGTATAAGCAATCATTTGTTGCAAAGCAGCTTCTTCCATTGGATCCATAAAATCTTCATCAGGAGTAACTGGCGCTTTTAATTGTTGTCTATTTCCAGTTATGATTCCAAGAAATAATTTTTTGAAAGAAGTTGCTAATCGTAAAGCTTCTTCATCAGAATCAGCTGCAATCACGTTAACGCAAGCGATTACATAAGGTTCGTTAAGGTATTCCGAAGCTTGAAAATTATTACGATAAATAGCAATTGCTGTGTTCAGTTGCGCAGGTGCAAAATGACTAGCAAAAGCATAAGGCAATCCTAAAGCAGCAGCTAAATAAGCGCTATCAGTACTGCTACCCAAAATCCATATCGGAATATCTAATCCTTCACCGGGAATAGAGCGAACCCGACCTTTTTTATTGGATTCAGACAAATACATTTGCAGTTCCTGGACATTTTTAGGAAATTCCATCGCTGCATGTTCATCTCGGCGTAAGGCCGCAGCAGTAAATTGATCCGTTCCGGGAGCGCGACCCAAACCTAAATCAATTCGGTTAGGAAAAAGCGTGGCTAACGTACCAAATTGTTCAGCAATTATTAATGGTGCATGATTGGGAAGCATAATCCCACCCGATCCGACTCTTAACGTATTTGTTCCTGCGGCGATATGCCCAATCAGAATAGAAGTTGCGCTGCTGGCTATTCCTTCCATATTATGATGTTCAGCCAACCAAAATCGATTATAACCCCATTTTTCAACATTTTGAGCGAGATCTAAACTGTTTTTAAACGTATCCGATGCTGTACCTCCTTCTCTAACTATTGCAAGATCAAGAACCGATATTTTTGTTTGTGAAAGACTATTTTTATTCATTGGGAATCCTTTTTCGATTTACTGGCAAAAATAAGGATTGTTAATTTGGTAAGACCATAACCAATTAATAATACGAAGTTAAAATATATTTGAGACTAGTTAATCAACTAATCAAATGCGAAGCTGCAATTTTCGAAAAAATTGGGTGCTTATTTTAAAAACAAGGCAAAAAAAACTCCATTATTTCTAATGGAGTTTGTTTTGTGGGCGATGAGGGGTTCGAACCCCCGACCCCCTCGGTGTAAACGAGGTGCTCTGAACCAGCTGAGCTAATCGCCCTATTTTTGCAGTTTAACAACTTTCGTTGCCGCTATTGCGTGTGCAAATATACATCTACAAATCGTATTTACAAGTAAATTCTAAAAATAAATTAATAAAATTTTTATTAAATCTTCTTTCCTACTCTTTAACAGCATTTTAAATAAAAAATGAAACTGAATGATTCTTTTGTATTGACTTCTTATAGTCTTACATTTGTGATATAAATGACATTAGGATGGCAAGATTCAAAGAAAACGATTTACCAAAATCAAAAATTACAGCAAGTTCACTCAATAAAGCAACAATTATTTTTAAATATGCAGGAAATCATCGTTGGAAATTTTACGTTGGTTTAGTTTTCCTATTATTTACCGGGGCAACTGCCCTAGCCTTCCCTAAATTAATGGGGATGCTTATTGATTGCGTAAAAAACAAAGACAATTCTCAGGCTAATACTATCGCTTTGGGTTTACTTGTTATTTTGTTTTTTCAATCTATTTTCTCCTTTTTCAGACTGTCGTTATTTGTCAATTTCACGGAACATACTTTAGCAAATCTAAGATTAGCACTCTATAGTAATCTGGTAAAGTTGCCAATGTCTTTCTTTTCGCAAAAGCGTGTTGGTGAATTAAACAGTAGAATCAGTTCCGATATCACCCAAATACAAGATACTTTAACGTCTACAATAGCCGAATTCCTTAGACAATTCATTTTAATTATTGGAGGTGTTCTTCTATTGGCAAACGAAAGTATTAAATTAACATTGCTAATGTTAGCAGTGGTGCCGCTTGTGGCTGTTGCAGCTGTTATTTTTGGACGATTTATTAGAAAATATTCCAAAAACGTTCAAGATAAAGTTGCCGAAAGTCAGGTTATCGTTGAAGAAACGATGCAGGGAATTACTATTGTTAAGGCTTTCGCCAATGAATGGTACGAAATTGCCCGTTATAACGGAAAAATAAAAGAAGTTGTAAAAATTGCTATTAAAGGAGGAAAATATAGAGGTTATTTTGCTTCATTCATCATTTTTTGTCTTTTTGGAGCTATTGTAGCTGTAGTTTGGTACGGGGTTCGATTGAGCATCAGCGGGGAAATGAGTGTGGGCCAATTAATTTCGTTTGTATTGTATTCCACTTTTGTGGGGGCTTCCTTTGGTGGAATCGCGGAACTTTATGCCCAAATCCAAAAAGCAATTGGTGCAACCGAACGTGTTTTTGAATTATTGGATGAAACTCCCGAAAAAATTAATTCAACACAAAATGCATCTACTGAACAAAAGATAAAAGGAAATGTCACTTTCAAAAATGTTGCTTTCAGTTATCATTCGAGAAAAGAAATAAAAGTATTGAAAGATGTTAGTTTCACCGCTAATTTTGGTCAAAAAATAGCAATTGTAGGACCAAGTGGAACTGGAAAATCGACTATCGCTTCCCTATTATTGCGTTTTTACAATATTGATGAAGGAGAAATATTGATCGATGGGAAAAATATTTACGATTATGATTTAGAAAATCTTCGAGGAAATATGAGTATTGTTCCGCAAGATGTCATTTTATTTGGTGGAACCATTAGAGAAAATATTGCTTACGGAAAACCAAATGCAACCGAAGAGGAAATTCTTATAGCCGCAAAACAAGCTAATGCTTATAATTTTATCGAAAGTTTTCCAGAAAAATTTGAAACAATTGTAGGTGAACGAGGAATTAAACTTTCGGGCGGACAAAGACAACGTATTGCCATTGCGAGAGCATTACTAAAAAACCCAAGTATTTTGATTCTGGATGAAGCAACATCTTCATTAGACAGTGAAAGTGAAAAACTAGTTCAGGAAGCACTTGAAATTCTGATGCAAGGAAGAACAAGCATTATTATTGCACACCGTCTTTCAACAATTCGTAGTGCTGATCAAATTTTAGTTCTTGACAATGGAAAAATAGCTGAAAAGGGAACACATCAGGAATTAATTACTTTAGAGAATGGAATGTATAAAAATTTAAGTAATCTTCAGTTTAGCAGTTCTTAGTATTCGTTACTAATTTGACATAAAAAAAACTCCATTCTGTAAGCTGAATGGAGTTTTTTTTATGATTGAAAACTTACTGTTATTTCCCTTTTCTCCTATTGCGTTCCGTTTTAATCATTGACAATTCGCGACTAGTTTGTCCCGCTACTGAAGTATTCTCTTCTGCACGACGAATCAAGTATGGCATAACATCTTTTACAGGGCCAAAGGGTAAATACTTAGCCACATTATAACCGTGAGCGGCTAAATTATAACTGATATTGTCACTCATGCCATATAATTGACCAAACCAAATTCTGTCATCGTTGGTTTTTATGCCTTTTTCTTGCATCAATTCCATCAGTTTGTAAGTGCTTAATTCATTATGAGTTCCTGCAAAAATAGCCATAGTATCTAAATGTTCAATCATATAACTAACTGCTGCATCATAATTTTCATCAGTATCTTCTTTCGACGGACAAATTGGAGATGTATATCCTTTCTCATTAGCTCTTACAATTTCTTTTTCCATGTAAGCGCCACGAACCAATTTCATTCCTATGAAGAATCCTTCTTTTTTAGCAACTTCATGTAATTTTTTCAAATAATCTAAACGATCCCAACGGTACATTTGCAAGGTGTTAAAAACAATAGCTTTTTCTTTATTGTATTTGCGCATCATATCAGTAACTAAATCATCGGCTGCATCTTGCATCCAACTTTCTTCGCCATCAATAAGAAGTGCTACATTTTTTGAATGGGCGTCTTTACAAACCATATCGAAACGCTCCACCACTCTATTCCACTCGGCTTGTTCTTCAATCGTTAAGGTTTGCTTTTCTCCTAATTTCTCGTACAACTCAAAACGTCCAAAACCAGTTGGTTTAAAAACTGCAAAAGGAATTGCTTGACGTTCTTTGGCAAATTCAATCGTTTTCAAAGTCATTTCAAGGGCAGCGTCAAACTGTTCCTCTTCTTCTTTTCCTTCTACGGAGTAGTCTAGTACCGAAGAAACACCTTTGGTATACATTTTATCAACTACAGAAAGACAGTCCACTTCGTTTACTCCTCCGCAAAAATGATCAAAAACAGTAGCGCGAATCAAACCTTCAACCGGGAGATTCGCTTTTAAAGCAAAATTAGTGACAGCAGTTCCTATTCGAACTAGAGGTTGATTATCAATCATTTTAAAAAGAAAATAAGCTCTATCGAGTTCAGTATCGCTTTTTAAAGCAAAGGCAACTTGTGTGTTATCAAATATTTTTTCCATTCCTATGGTTTTTTGCACAAATATAGCCAGACTTTGAAAAATATTTTAGAAAATCATAGTTAAATTATGAAAAATGCATTTTAAATTATTTTTCAGAACCTCGTATATTTAAAGTTGAAATAATTAATAGATTTGAGTTAATAATTTTACTTTTTGCAATTAGTTTTTTGAGTGTTGATTTTCATTATAGAATTAGTGAAAACCTATAAAAGCTTATTTATAATTAGGCAGTTTCACGATTTATAAAATATTTTTATCTCCATTTGTGATATTTTTATCTAATTATTGAGTTTTTTTTCAATAGTATTCAGCAAAAATTCCCTTATTTTGCGCTTTCAATTAATCAACAATGATGCAAACAATCCAAGCCAATAATTACCCAATCTATTTCAACGAAAAAGGATATGAAGCACTTAACCTTTATCTAAAAGAAAATAAGTATTCGAATCTATTTATTATTGTAGATAGTAATACCAATGAGTTTTGTTTGCCAAAGTTTTTACCTTTTTTAGAAACGAAACTTACCATTGAAATCATCGAATTTGAAGCAGGAGAACAAAATAAAAATATTGAAACTTGTGTTCAAATATGGAATGTACTGACTGAGCTTGGTGCTGACCGAAAAAGTCTTGTGATTAATTTAGGTGGTGGAGTTGTTACTGATTTAGGCGGTTTTGTCGCTTCAACATTCAAGAGAGGTATTGATTTTATTCATATTCCTACTACTCTACTATCTATGGTTGATGCTTCTGTGGGAGGAAAAAACGGGGTAGATTTAGGAAATTTAAAAAACCAAATTGGAGTTATCAATGTTCCAAAAATGGTTCTTATTGACACGCAATATTTAGACACTTTACCGCAAAATGAAATGCGCTCCGGACTTGCCGAAATGCTAAAACACGGATTGATATATGACAAAGTGTACTGGGAGAAATTCTTGGACTTAAAAGCTATCGATTTTGCTGATTTTGATGAATTGATATATCGTTCAGTCGAAATAAAAAATGAAATTGTTTCTCAAGATCCAACTGAAAAAAATATTCGTAAATCATTGAATTTTGGTCATACACTTGGTCATGCTATTGAAAGCTATTTTTTGGAGAATGAAAACAAGACGACCTTATTACATGGCGAAGCAATAGCTGTTGGAATGATTTTGGAAAGTTACATCTCTCTGCATAAAAAACTAATCAATCCAGAGGAATATATTGAAATAAAATCAGCCATTAAAAGCATTTATGACGACATTCTATTTGATAAAAATGACATCGAACCTATTCTGGAATTACTGATTCATGACAAAAAAAACGAGTATGGCAACATACAGTTCGCGTTAATAGAAGGGATAGGAAAAATCAAAATTAATCAATCTGTTGAAAATGAATTAATTCTTGAAGCCTTTCAGGATTATAAATCATAATTATATTTTTAATAAAAGGATTGCATTGCGTATATAATATTTTTTACATTTGCCACGATGAAAAAAAGTCAAAACAAAATAAATTATAGCTCCAATAAAAGCAGAAACAACATGTCTTTTCTAAGAATGTTGAAACGTTTTTATTCTATCAAAGGAAACTTTAGTTTTGATATTTTTCAATATTTGAAAGCAGATCATGAAAAGCTTCAAATTATTTATGCAAATATTCGGGTTTGAATTTTAGATTAGTTTATTTTTACATTACTTTCAATCTATTATATTAAATATCAAATGAATACAAAATATTCTGATTTAATAAATCAAACCTATTACTTCCCTCAAGAAGAGTTTACACTAAACAAAGATAATCTTCAGTTTCACAATATTGATTTGATGAAACTTGTTGAGAAATACGGTACGCCATTAAAGTTTACCTACCTGCCTCAAATTTCCAATAACATTAACAAAGCCAAAAGCTGGTTTCGTAAGTCAATGGAGAAAAATAAGTATGAGGCAAAATATTATTATTGTTATTGTACAAAAAGCTCGCATTTTGAATTCGTAATGAATGAAGCTTTCAAAAATAACATTCACATCGAAACTTCCTCCGCTTTTGATATCAATATTGTCGAAAATTTATTGGCAAACGGTAAAATCAACAAAAGCACTTATATAATCTGTAATGGTTTCAAAAGAGACCAGTACATTGAAAATATAGCCCGAATAATCAATAATGGTCACAAAAATGCGATTCCAATTATTGATAATTATGAAGAGTTAGATCTCTTACAAGAACAAATTAAAGGAAAATTCAAAATAGGAATTCGTATTGCTGCCGAGGAAGAACCTAAATTTGAGTTCTACACGTCAAGGTTAGGAATTGGATACAAAAACATTGTAAATTTTTACAAAAAGCAGATTCAGGAAAATAAAAAATTGGAGCTTAAAATGTTGCACTTTTTTATTAATACGGGAATAAATGACAATGCTTACTATTGGAATGAATTAGTAAAATGTATCAAAGTTTATATTGCATTAAAAAAAGAATGTCCTAGTCTTGACGGACTGAATATCGGTGGTGGTTTTCCTATCAAAAATTCATTGGCATTTGAGTATGATTATCAATATATGATTGACGAAATCATCAATCAGATAAAAATTGCCTGTGATGAAGCCGAAGTCGATGTTCCAAATATTTTTACGGAATTTGGATCTTTTACAGTAGGAGAAAGCGGCGGTGCTATTTATCAGATATTGTATCAAAAACAACAAAATGACAGGGAGAAATGGAACATGATTGATTCCTCTTTTATCACAACTTTACCTGATACTTGGGCAATTAACAAGCGTTTCATTATGCTGGCTGTAAACCGCTGGAATGAAACATACGAAAGAGTATTATTGGGAGGAATGACCTGTGATAGCGATGATTATTACAATTCTGAGCAAAATATGAATGCGATATATTTACCAAAATACAATAAGGAAAAACCACTATATATAGGTTTTTTCAACACTGGAGCTTATCAGGAAACTATAGGTGGATATGGAGGTCTACACCACTGCCTTATTCCTCAGCCCAAACATATTTTAATTGATCGAGATGAAAATGGGATTTTGGCAACTGAAGTATTTTCAGAACAACAAACATCTGAAGATGTGCTAAAAATTTTAGGTTACGATAAAAAATAAATTATTAAATACACAATTAGTCAATTTAAAAATTCATTATATTTGAATATACACATAGATTCAAATAGATAGAACTTTTAAATATTTAAATCCAATAAAATGAGTAAAGGACCTATCAGTCAGTTTATTGAAAAGCATTATTTGCATTTCAATTCTGCATCTTTAGTTGATGCTGCAAAAGCATACGAACAACAATTAGCAAATGGTGCCAAAATGATGGTGAGCATGGCTGGTGCAATGAGTACAGCCGAAATTGGAAAAATATTTTCTGAAATAATTCGTCAGGATAAGGTTCATATTATTTCTTGTACAGGTGCAAATCTTGAGGAAGACATCATGAATTTAGTAGCTCATTCACATTACGAAAGAGTGCCGAATTATAGAGATTTGACTCCACAAGATGAGTGGGATTTATTAGAAAGAGGGTTAAATCGAGTAACTGATACTTGTATTCCAGAGCATGAAGCATTTCGTCGTTTGCAAAAACATATTTACAAAATATGGAAAGATGCAGATGATAAGGGAGAAAGATATTTTCCGCATGAATTTATGTACAAAATGTTACTTTCTGGTGTTCTTGAAGAATATTACGAAATCGACTTAAAAGACAGTTGGATGTACGCTGCAGCTGAGAAAAACTTACCTATTATAGTACCAGGATGGGAAGATAGTACAATGGGAAATATTTTTGCATCTTATGTAATCAAAGGCGATTTGAAAGCATCTACAATGAAATCCGGTATTGAATATATGGTTTTCTTATCAGATTGGTACCCTAAAAACAGTACTAATGGTGTTGGTTTCTTTCAAATTGGTGGAGGAATTGCGGGTGATTTTCCTATATGTGTTGTTCCAATGTTATACCAAGATATGGAAATGCACGACATTCCGTTTTGGAGTTATTTTTGTCAGATTTCAGATTCAACCACCAGTTATGGTTCGTATTCTGGAGCGGTACCGAATGAAAAAATTACTTGGGGTAAATTAGATATAAAAACTCCAAAGTTTATTATTGAGTCCGATGCTACAATTGTAGCACCTTTAATTTTCGCTTATTTATTAGATTTATAGAATAACTTTATGAAAAGAGTAATTGTAGATTACGCAAAACTTACCAATGAAATTTTAAACCTTTTAGTTGAAAAATTTCCTGATGGTTATGATGATTCGAACATTGTACGTTTTAGAAATGCTAAAAACGAATTAATTGAAGCAGTAGAAGTAAGAACTGAAGATACTATTTATTTAGTAAAAGTTAGTACAAAACTCGCTGACAGAATTGAAAATTATGATGAAGATGATGAAATTGATAGCGTTGTAGAGCCAATTAGCGGAATTGAACTTGATGACGATGATGCGATTGAAGATGATGACGATGACGATGATAATCTAGACAAACCAGATACTGATTCAGAAGATGGGGATGACGATGATGATGATGATAAAAAAGTATTATCAGATGAATTCGACGAAGACGAAGACGAGGATTAACAATCCCCTGTTGCAATAAACATAAAAGGAACTCTCAATGAGTTCCTTTTTTTTTAAAATTTAGAATTCAAAATACAAAGCCAAAATGACAACCTCTATTTTACACGCCACGCTTAAAGAAAACTTTGGTTTTGAAAAATTCAGACCCAATCAGGAAGACATTATTAATTGTATTCTCACTGGTTATGATACGTTAGCAATTATGCCAACTGGAGGAGGAAAATCAATTTGTTTTCAACTGCCTGCGTTGATATTGTCTGGAATTACTATCGTAATTTCTCCCTTAATTGCCTTAATGAAAGACCAGGTCGATAGCTTAAAAGCAAATGGTATTCCCGCCTGTTTTATCAATAGCAGTCAAACGGAAGACGAACGCCAATTTTATATTGAAAACTTAAAATCGAACCTAATAAAATTAGTTTACATTGCTCCTGAAAGTTTATCGTATCTGGATAATGTTTTTAATAGTTTAACCATAAGCCTCATTGCAATTGACGAAGCGCATTGCATCTCGGCTTGGGGACATGATTTTAGGCCTGCTTATACTAATTTGGGTTATCTAAAAAAACGCTTCCCTTCTACTCCAATCTTAGCTTTAACTGCTACGGCGGATAAAGCTACACGTAAGGATATTAGCGATCAATTAAATTTATCAAATCCTAAAACTTTCGTCGCTTCTTTTGATAGAAAAAATTTAAGTTTAGAAGTCCGTCCCGCTTTAGACAGAGTCAAACAAATTATAGATTTTATAAAAGAAAAACCAAATGAGTCAGGTATTGTTTATTGCTTAAGCCGAAAAACAACAGAAGAACTCGCTGAAAAATTACAGAAAATTGGCATCAATGCAAAAGCATATCACGCTGGTTTAGACAATAAAATCCGCTCTAAAACCCAAGACGAATTTATCAACGATGATTGCCAAGTGGTTTGTGCCACGATTGCTTTTGGAATGGGAATCGATAAATCAAATGTGCGCTGGGTTATTCATTATAATTTGCCCAAAAACATAGAAGGATATTACCAGGAAATTGGTCGGGCCGGTCGGGATGGATTACCTTCAGAAACAGTTTTATTCGAAAGTTATGGAGATGTAATTCAACTTCAAAAATTTGCCTCACAAGGCTTAAATGCTGAAGTCCAACTGGCAAAATTGGAAAGAATGAAGCAATATGCCGATGCTTTGAGTTGTCGAAGAAAAATATTGCTTTCCTATTTTGGGGAATTGGTTACTGAAAATTGTGGTAATTGTGACATTTGCAAAAATCCGCCTGCCTTTTTTGACGGAACCATTATTGCCCAAAAGGCATTATCAGCAATTATTCGTTTACAGGAAAATGAATCTTTGCCAGTAATTGTCGATTCTCTGAGAGGCTCCAAAAACGCTTATATTTTCGAAAAAGAATATCAAAATCTGAAAACTTATGCTGTAGGTAGCGATATCTCATGGCACGACTGGAATCAATACATCATTCAGTTAATAAATCAAGGGATTTGCGAAATCGCTTTCCACCAACAAAATAAAATCCGACTAACCTCCTTAGCCGCTGAAGTCCTATTTGAAGGTGAAAAAGTGCAACTGACAACTGTTCAGAAAATCAATATTGATAAATCCGAAATCCAGGAAGTTAAAAGCAAAGCTGTTGCCAATTCTCTTTTTGAAACTCTAAGAAAATTACGCTACGACATTTCTAAAGAAGAAAATGTTCCTGCTTATGTGATTTTTAGCGATGCGGCTTTGCGCCAAATGGAAACCGAAAGACCAATGAGCGACCAAGAGTTACTATCAATTGATGGCGTTGGTAAAGCAAAACTAGAAAAATATGGCGATGCATTTATAAAAGCTATTATTGATTTTCAGAAATCTAAAAATATCAAGAAAAAGAAAGAAGCAACAACCAATAAAGAAACGTTACTTTTATTCCACGATGGTTTTTCTGCGGCGGAGATTGCGGTCAAAAGAAAATTAGGAATAACTACAATCATTTCTCATTTAGCCAAATTATATGTGGATGGATATGAAATCGATTTAAGTGGGTTTGTGTCATTGGACGAAGTTTCGAAAATTATAGAAGCGCAAATCAAATTAGAATTCCCTACTACTTTAAAACCTTATTTTGATTTTTTTGAAGAACAGATAACCTATGATAAAATCCGAATAGGTTTGGCGATAATTGAAAAAGAAAAAAGCAATTTGAAATTATCATGATAAATTCATTCCCTCCTTTTGTGAATTCTTCCACTGAAATTTTGATTTTGGGAACTATGCCTGGCGTAGCTTCTCTGGAAAAGCAGGAATATTATGCACACAAAAGAAATCATTTTTGGAAAATAATTTACACTTTATTGGATGGATTACCAATTTCAGAAATTTTTGAAGAAAAAATACAATTGCTCCAAACCAATAAAATCGGATTATGGGATGTGTTAGAAAATTGTGAAAGAAAAGGAAGTCTGGATATTCACATTAAAAATCACAAAGAAAATGATTTTAAAACGTTGTTGAAGGAATTTCCTGCGATTATTAAAATCGTTTTCAACGGAAAAGAAAGCCACAAATTCTTTTTGAAAAAATTTGGACAAATAGAAGGCATTACTTACTATGTAATGCCTTCTACAAGTCCTGCCAATACTATGTCTTTTGAAAATAAATTGACAATTTGGTCCACATTTTTAGACTAAACTACAAATACCTTTCTTGAAAAACTTTTTGATGGTGTTTTTGATGTCCAATAATTATAAAACCAATAGCTCGGACAGAAACAGCTGCATTAGAAGCGATTCCCATTATTATTAACTGCTCTTCTGAAAAACTTTTAAAAAGCAACATAGTAGATTGCCTAACAGCAGAAAACTCTGTTAACAAATCCTGAATACTCCTCACGTTTGCATTTGTATTATCTACATAATCGTTTTCATTAAAACCCGGTAAAGGTGTTTTATCATTTCTTGAGATTCGAAGGGCGCGATAACTAAAAACATGTTCGGCATCAATAAGATGCTGAATAATATCCTTGATCGTCCATTTTCCTTCGGCATAACGAAAATCAAATTTATCCATTGGAATATTCTGCACAAATTTGATAAAATCATACAGACAAATTTCCAATTCTTCAATTAATACTACGTTACCTAAAGCATTAATATAGGGAGAATAAAATTTGGCATATTCGTTTACGGGCAATTGATTTGATTCCATATTTTTATATTAAGCTGAATTTCTACTTGCGTTGGTATTTCCAAAAAGAGAACGTGTTACAATTTTCTCATATACTTTAATTAAATCCTCATCAGGATTTTCCTCCTTATTAATCTCATTAATTCTTAATAAAGCATATTGTTGTATTGTCAACAATGGCAATACAATATGCTCTCTAATATCAATTGAAGCTTTACCATCAGGATAATTTTCCATAAGTGTTTTGTGACCGGCAATTTTCAACAATAATCTTTTTGTTTCTAAAAATTCATCATAAATAATTTGCCAAAACTCTCCAAATTCAGGATCTTTTTTCATGTAAGCCGTCAATGGGAAAAATGATTTAGCCAAAGACATCATACTGTTTTCGAGAAGCGTTTTAAAGAACAGGGAATTGTCATAAACACTTTGTACTTTATCCCACTGATTTGTATCTTCAAAATGTTTCAACGCCGTACCCACTCCAAAAAAACCAGGCACATTCTGTTTTAATTGACTCCAAGACCCCACAAAAGGAATCGCTCGTAAATCAGCAAAATCTAACTGCTCTGATTTACTTCTTTTTGAAGGTCGGCTACCAATATTTGTTTTAGCATAATATTTCAAAGTACTCATTTGTTCCAAATAAGGAATAAATTTAGGATGGTTCTTGAAACTTAAATATTTCTCATAACCCAATTCTGCCAATTGATCTAAAATATCTTTCTCATCCGCAGTCAACTCATTTTGACCTTTACTAAAAACCTGATTAGTAACACCTGCACTTAATAAATTTTCAAGATTATAACGACAAGAATCTAAAGTTCCAAAATTCGAACTTATCGTCTGTCCTTGCACCGTAACCTGAATTTCATTATTTTCAATGTTTGGACCTAATGAAGCATAAAATTTATGTGTTTTCCCTCCACCACGAGCTGGCGGGCCACCACGACCATCAAAGAAAATGGCTTTTACACCATATTTTCTGGAGATTTCAGTAAGCTCTTCTTTAGCTTTGTAAATACTCCAGTTTGCCATTAAATAACCTCCGTCTTTCGTACCATCAGAAAAACCAAGCATTATCGTTTGCTTGTTGTTTCTATTTTTAAGATGTTCAGCGTAAGCAGTATTGGTATATAATTTTTCCATTATTGCATGTGCATTTTGTAAATCATCAACTGATTCAAACAGAGGAATAATATCAACCGATGGGTTTTCCCAATTGCTTAATTTAAAAAGAGCAAAAGTTTCCATTACATTAAGCGCACTTTCATTATTGCTGATAATATAGCGGTTTGCACCAAATTCCCCGTTTTTTTCCTGTATCATTTTTATGGCCTGAATAGACTCAATAGTAGAACGTGTCATCTCGTTTTCGAATACGTTCGAATCGAGATCGCCACTGATAGTAGAAACCACTGCAAACTTTTCTTCTTCTGTTAATTCAAAATAATTTTTAGGGAAAACTGAAGGATCCGAATTCAAATAATATTTTACTACATCATTAAAAACCGCATCGTGTATTTTACTGTTTTGACGAATGTCTAAAGAAGCAAAATGAAAACCAAATAAATTTACTTTAATAAGAAGCGCATCAACTTCATCTAAATATAAAGATTGATGTTGATCTATAATAATTTGCTTTATTTTATTTAATTGAGATTTAAATTCACTTAAAGTGATGAAAATTTCACCTTTAAAATAGAAAACTGATCTATAAAGTTTATATTCAAGTTCGGACACCAAAACATCAACACCTGAAAAGGTTAACTTTCTTTTTAAATTTCTAATTTCAATGTAATAACATTTTAATATTGACGTTCTCAAACGTTCTGCAACTTTCAAAGTAATTTCTGTAGTAACAAATGGATTACCATCTCGATCTCCACCTGGCCAAAAACCCAGTTTAATTAATGGGTTATTAATTGACTTTCCATGAAAAATATTCTTCTGAAGGTATTGCACCATTTCTCCGGAAGTTTCATAAAACACATTTTCAAGATACCAAATCAAGCTTACTGCTTCATCAAAAGGATTAGGTTTTTCATTTTGAATAAAAGGAGTTTTTCCTAACTGAGCCAGCAATTGCTTGATATCTAGTAAGTTATTTTTTCGAATTGCATCAGTCAAATCATTGATAATTCCTAGAACGGCTCCAGGATAAAACTGTGTGGGATGAGCGGTCAAAACTGTTCTTACATTAAAGTTTTCTAAAAAATCAATCAACTCCTCTTCCTTATCTTTTGCCTCTGATTTCTCTTTAATATCCCTCAGAGAACCTCTTCCTTCCATATTATTAACTACTGGAAAAGCAGCATCTTCAATAGCATCAAATAAAACAATTTGGCGTTCAATGTATTGAATAAAACGAAACATCAAATCAATTTTGTCCGTTTCTGAAGCGTTATGCAAATATCTTTTAGCAAAAAAATCTACAATTTCTTTCGGAGTCTCTTGTTTTTTAAAACCAGTATCGCAAACATCTGTAAATAAAGGAAGTAAAACACCTGTATTATCAATGGAATCAAAAGGCAATGTTATAAAAACACTATTGTAAATGTGGTATTTCGAAAGAACGTCTTGATTGAAACGTTCGATTTTTGGTAGTGTGTACATAATTTAGTTGTGGTTGGTTTAATAGGAAAATTTGTTATAAAAAAAACCTCAAGAATTAACTTGAGGTTATATTTTAAAATATAGCATTCAAGATTAATTACATATTTTTAAAAATAGTATGCATTAACCGCTTCTTATCATTTATACTCTCTTCTAGAGAAATCATAGTTTCAGTTCTGTAAACACCATCAATATCATCAATCATAAAGATTACATCTTTAGCATGTTTTGTATCTTTAGCTCTAATTTTACAGAAAATATTAAATTTACCTGTTGTTACAGAAGCAACAGTCACATAAGGAATCTCATTAATTCTTTCTAAAACGAACTTCGTTTGAGATGTATTATTAAGAAAAACACCAACGTAAGCAATAAAAGAATACCCTAACTTATCATAATCAAGAACTAAAGAAGATCCCATTATAATTCCTGCATCTTCCATTTTTTTAACTCTGACATGCACAGTTCCAGCTGAAATAAGCAATTTTTTTGCTATATCCGTGAATGGAACTCTTGTGTTGTCTATTAACATATCTAATATCTGGTGATCTACTTCATCTAAACGAAACTTACTCATAATTCTTTAATTTTTATTACTAATAACTCTTACAAAGTATAAAAATATACATAAAAAACAACAAAATGACATTAAAATTATATTTTTATCATTCCATTAACAAATTTTATATCATTATCTAAATAAAAATCAGCTTTTTGATTTATTTTCGGAAATCCACTATAGTCATCTTTATATAATGCATCTTTAGCATCAAATTCACAATGACCAAAATAATTTTCTAATTCACCTACTTGTATTATATAGGCATTAAAACAAATCTGATTTTCAATTAATTCTTCTTTGTATTGTGATGCAAAATTGGTGATTATTTCGATACCATCATAATTTATCTTGATATTTTTATACATAAAATCATAAAAAACGACTTTATTTTGAGGAATATTCAAATATTTGTCAATTCCATTGCTAACTATATCGTTTTCGCTAAGTATCGTAAAACTAGAAACTAACGCCATAAAAACATATTTTCGTGTTTCTTCCCTTTGATAGTCACCTTGAAAATGCCCCGCTTCAAACAATAAAGTGGGGACGCCTAAAAATTGAAAAGTATCTCCAATACAATTAATATTAAAAGAATCATCAAAACGCCCTATCTGACCCGGTAAATATTGTTGCAAAACATCATTTATTCCTGCAATCAAGTTAATTGCTTTCAATCTGGAATCATTAATCTCGCGTTCTTCATTGTAAGAAGGCGCTAAAAAAGATAAGGTCGCCGGTTTACCCGTATCACTAACACCGAAGATAGTGCGCTGATCATGAAGGTTAAAACAATAATGAGGAGCGAAATCTTCGAAAACACCTCTTAAAACCTTGCTTTCGGGCTGAGATAGATTTTGAGAATCTCTATTTAAATCAACTTTATTCGCATTTTCTCTAGTATACAACTTGGCGCCATCTGGATTCAACATTGTAATACAGCAAAAAGTGAATGCTTCCAGTAATTTTTTTGCTAATTCAGAATCGCTGTTTAGTACGTTTAAAAAATCAAAAAGTGCTTTAGTTGTTGTGCCTTCGTTTCCATGCATTTGTGACCAAAGAAAAATTTTGATTTCTCCAACCCCAATTTGATAAGTATAAATTGGTTTTTCAAGCACTGATTCACCAACAATTTTAAGCTGATTATTAGTGTTTAATTTCTGCAATAAAGGTTCAATTGAATCTAAAGTAATGTAACGACCTTGTATAGATTCTTCTTTAAATTCTGTAAATAATTCTTCTAAATTCATACCGTATTATTTGATTTACAAAAGTAAACATCTTTATATTTACATTTGTAAACAATGATTTTTTGTTATATTTTAAATATGTAAACACTTTTGATGGCTTGCGCAGCTTAGTCAAGCCCATTACAAATGACAATTGTTATCTTTTTAATTTTTATGTTATCAATTATTAATTATCAGTAGTTTAAATGGCTCTATATGTATTATAACTTTATGCTTATCGCACTAAAAAAATTACTTTACACTTGTAATTTTGGGGGTTTGGTTTATTTTGATTACATTTGTAAATAGCTTATTTTTAAAAATAATTTACAATGGTAAACATAGAGGATTTTATAAAAAGATTAGAAATAATACTGGATTATTATAGCTTAAACGCTTCTTCATTTGCGGATAAAATTGGGGTACAACGCTCTAGTTTGTCTCACCTTCTTTCAGGCAGAAACAAACCAAGCTTAGACTTTATTCTTAAAATTTTGGAGGTATTTCCTGATGTAGATTTGTATTGGATTTTGAATGGCAAGGGAACATTTCCAAAAAATGCCATTGCTATTGAAAAGAGAGAAAATCAAGCGGAGGAAGTTTTTAAACAAAATATCCCTACTCCTTTGAAAGAAGAAAAAATTTCAGAAAACTTATTTTCTGAAATACAAAATCCAATACATCAAAATGCATTGAAAACAGAAAAAATGGAAAATAAAAATATACCTACAGAGGCATTTTCAGGCGAAGTGGAAAAAATTGTATTCTTTTACAAAAATGGAACCTTTAAAGTATTTAACCCCAATTAAAGGATTTGTCTTTTTATTTTAAACTTATACTTTAAATCCCTTTTCAGGAACTTTGCCAAGTACACCAATAAAATGTTTATTTAAAATAAGTAGGTCTTCCTCTAGATTACCAGTCGGCATTAACGGCTTTCCCAAATTAACTACTTTTTTTCCAAAATCAAAAGCAACTGGAATTATGGGAACATTTGCTTTCAATGCAATATAATAGAAACCTGTTTTTAATGCATCTGTTTTTTTTCGGGTTCCTTCAGGAAGGACTGCAAGTCTGAACGTTTCTTTTCTTTGAAAAATAGCGGCAATAGAATCTACTTTATTCAATCCTCCTGTTCGATCCAAAGGCTCTCCTCCCATGTAGCGAAAATAAAACCCTAATGGAAACCGAAATAATTCTTTTTTACCCACCCAATTCATCTCTAATCCTGTAATTCCTCTGGTGAAAATTCCCAAATAAAAATCATGGGCACTGGTATGCGGCATCACCATCATCACACATTTCTGCATAGCAGGATCTATTGAACCTTCAATTTTCCAACCCATAAGCCTGAAAAATATCCATTTATATAATTGTTTCTTCATTCTTTCATTCTTTCGTACAAAATAAATAATTTAAATCTTATTTTTGAGTAAAACCGTCACTTATGATTAAAAAACTTTTCAGTTATATTATTCCCTTAAAAATTTATGAGGCAAAATCAGCTCTTAGTAAATCTATAGAAGTTACTTGGGCAAACGGTGAGCTGGTTTTAGATTCAGAAAATACTAATTATTCGTACGGCAGTTTGCAACGCATTTTAAAAGTTGGGTTGAAAAACATTGGCTATAAAAAAATAATCGCCATGGATTCCATTTTAGTTTTGGGTGTTGCAGGTGGTAGCGTTATAAAAACCTTAGTGGATGAAATTAAATTTGAAGGAAAAATAACGGGTGTTGAACTTGATTCTGAGATAATAAAAGTAGCTAATAAATACTTTAAACTTGATGAAATTAAAAATCTGGAAATTGTTATTGGAGATGCATTTGAATTTGTTTTAAAAACCAAAGATAAATACGATCTTATAATTATTGATATTTTTCAGGATACTACTATGCCTAACTTTTTATTTGAAACCTTTTTTGTCAATCGAATATGTTACCACTTAAAAAATAAAGGCTTCGTACTTTTTAATACAATGATTTTGAATGAAACACAAAATATGAGAAATAAAAAATATGTGGCTGATTTTTATGAACATCAATTTAAAATCAGAACTATTCCAAGAATTGAACTTCACAATGAATTAATCGTAATTGAAAAGCTCGTGTAGCAAAAGTTCGACTTGCGCTTTAAAAGTTGCGGGAATTATTTTGTACATTTAGATAGTATTCCCTAAACGATGATTAAATGAAACAAATTATAAAAAAATTGCTGTTAGGAAATATTTCGATGGTTGCGCAACCTGAATTTAATCCTGTCGAGAAACGCATACAAAATATAAAAGCGATTTGGAACAACGACCATCAGGATGATAATGGTATAGAAAAAATGGTTCGTTTATTTCTTTCCTCTTCCCAATTACTGTTTCCTGGAATCTACATCAAATATTTTGCTTTCAAAAAAGGAGCTGAATATGAGGATTTGGCTGTAGATTTTTATGTTTTGCTTAAAGTTGCCTCTCCATTAATACTATTAGTAAATGGTTTACAAAATAACCCATTTCTTATTGGCCTGTTAGTTTATGTACTATTGGAAACAATCTTGTATATACCAACATTGATTTTTGCTTCTGATCTGTTTTCAAAACCGCGCTCTTATAAAAGATCCATGTTATTGCTGTTCTTTAACTATCTTGAAATTGTTTTTGCCTACGCCGTTTTGTATTCTTGTGACCGTTATTTGAATAAACCTTTTAGCAACTGGTTTGATGCGGTTTATTTCAGTATCATAACTTCATCATCAATCGGGTATGGAGATTTCTATCCGGTGACAACTCAAGGTAAATTTTTAGTAAGTACACAAGCCTTGCTTTTTTTATTTTTTGTAGTGCTGTTTTTAAATTTTTTCTCCACCAAAATAAAATCAAAAGGGTATTTTGAGCAAGAAAATGAAAATTAATTTACAGCATCTTTCTGGCTTTTTCTAAATCTTCCGGAGTATCGATTCCAATTCCAATATGAGTGGTTTCGACCATTTTGATGCGTTTTCCAAATTCTAAATAACGTAATTGCTCCAGTTTTTCGGATGCTTCCAAAGATTTCATTGGTAAATGGTAAAAATCTAACAATGCCTGTTTTCTAAATGCATAAATCCCGATATGTTGAAAATAACGGACACCCGCATTCTTTTCTCTTGCATATGGAATTACGGAACGCGAAAAGTACAACGCAAATTCATTTTGATCCACGACCACTTTTACATTATTGGGATTATGGATTTCGTCATCATTTTTTATTTCGCGCATCAAAGAAGCCAAATCAACTTGCTGAGTCGCATCATGTCTGAAAATTTCAATCAATTTTGCTAAGGGTTCCGCATCTATAAAAGGTTCGTCTCCCTGAACATTCACCACAACAGACACATCCAGATGTTCAATCGCTTCTGCAATTCGATCACTTCCTGATTCATGTTCTTTGATGCTCTTTATGGCTATTCCGCCATTAGAAATGATTTCATCATAAATCATATCCGAATCCGTTACCACAAAAACATCATCAAACAATTGTGTGTTTATGGCGGCTTCATAGGTTCTTAAAATCACGGTTTTGCCTCCCAAATCCTGCATCAGTTTAGCAGGAAATCGTGTCGAAGCGTAACGGGCGGGAATGACGGCTATTATTTTCATTTTTTATCTATTTATATTTACAAACAAAAGCATAAAATTACTAAACTAAATATTAGTTTGTGGCCTTTCTTTCATTTAGTAATTCAATCATATTTTTTCCACAACTAATTATTTGGTCATCTGAATAAGTAATTATTTTTTCCTTCTTAAAATTCTTTTTAATAACTATTTTTGGAGTAAAGTAAAATTCTTTTTTCTCTGTAATATTTTTTTTATTAGGTATGTGAATTTTTGAATTATCATTTATGAATTTATAATTCTCCAAATTCTCTATTTTTATTATTTTGTTGTTCTCAACATAATATTTATTTATTATTGTCTTTGTTTCTCCACCATTTTGCGAAATTAAAAGAACTAATTTATTATTATAATAATATCCAATTAAACTTCCGCCACAAGTTTTCATATCATCAATACCTAAAATTTCTAATTTGTTTTGTTGTTTTAATTGATCGATTTTCAAAATGTTAATTTCTATATCATTCGGTCTAACATTTTGACTGTAAGATATTTTCAAAGAAATTAGAAACAATAAACAAATTATTTTCTTCATTTTTATTTTTTTAAAGTAAACTGACTTATTATTATTATATCCAACAATGCAAATATTTAATTTACTTCAATCCTCCAAATATAAGATTTATTTCACAAAATAATCCTACACAATCCTAACCGAAGTCATACTCAATGAACCTCCCAACAACTTATCATTAAACAAACTGAGTTCCTCGGTTTTTCCTTTTAAACCCAATGTATAAATCAAAGGCAAATAATGTTCTGGCGTAGGAATCGCTAATTGTAATGCTCTACTTTGCGTTTCAAAATCAATCAGCGGTTGGAAATTCCCGTCCAGTAAATAATTATTGACTGTTTCCCTTGCCTCAATTGCCCAATCGTAACCGTAATTGTCTTTTTCGAAATTTTCAAAATCTACTAATCTCAGATTATGAACGATGTTCCCACTGCCTAAAATAAGGATTCCTTTGGTACGCAAAGCACTTAATTTTTGAGCCAAATCAAAATGGTATTGCCCAGATTTTGTGTAATCAATACTCAACTGAATCACAGGAACATTGGCTTCGGGATATAAATGCTTGATTACACTCCAAGCGCCGTGATCCAATCCCCAATGTTCGTCCAGTTCGGCTTCTGTTGGTAGCAATAATTCTTTGGTTTCTAATGCTAATTCCGGACTTCCTTTCGCGGGATATTGAACATCAAATAAAGCTTGCGGAAAACCTCCAAAATCATGAATTGTTCTGGGCAATTCCATTGCGGTAACTTTGGTTCCTTTGGTAAACCAATGCGCAGAAATACATAAAATAGCATTTGGTTGCGGTAACGTTTTGGCCAAGTTCCTAAAACCAATCACAAACTGATTTTCCTCAATGGCATTCATCGGGCTGCCGTGTCCCAAAAAACAGTACCGGCATTTTTTCGGTATTCGAAAAAGAGCTAGATACTTTATGTAAGTCGTTTAGTGTGTTCATGTGAATAGAATTTATTTACTCTTGCTTATCCGTTCGTTCTATCAAATCCCAAAGATTGCCATAAATATCAGCAAAAACCGCTACTTTGCCATACGCTTCCAAGATTGGTTCTCTAATAATTGTAACTTGATTATCCAATAAATTTTGATAATCTCTTTCAAAATTATCAGTATTTAAAAATAGAAAAACGCGTCCACCAGTTTGATTTCCCACTTTTTCTGACTGTTCTTTATTTGCGGCTTTTGCCAAAAGCAAACTGAACCCAATTGCACCTTTTGGAGCAACCAAAACCCATCGCTTTGTATCATTTAAAACGGTATCTTCAATTAAATCAAAATGCAGTTTTTGGGTATAAAAGGCAATCGCATCATCATAATCAGCAACAACCAAAGAAATATGTGCGATACTCTGTTTCATTATTTATCAAATTTACTCTTCAAAACTTTCATCCTTAAACCCTATCAAATATAATTTATTTTTTGCTCTGGTCATAGCGGTGTACAACCAGCGGATGTAATCCCGATTGATTCCATCAGGCAAATACGGCTGTTCTATAAAAACGGTATTCCATTGACCACCTTGGGACTTATGACAGGTTATTGCATACGAGAATTTAACCTGCAAGCCATTAAAATATTCATTGGCTTTCACTTTTTGGAATTGATTGAATTTGGTTTCGCCTTCATAATCTTTCAATACTTCCTGATACAATCTATTCGACTCTTCATAGGTTAAAGAAGGGGATTCACTTTTTATGGTATCCAATAATAAAACGGTTTCAAACGGAATCTGACTTGGATAATCGACCATCCGTATTTTTACTTTGGCAAACTTAAAACTATACAATTCTTTGATATTGAAAATTTCCAGCACTTCAATAATATCACCATTGGCAATGAATCCTGCTTCATCAGAATCTTTCAACCAAAAATAATTGTTCTTCACCACCATCAAGAAATCTCCGGTAGACAATTCACTTTCTTTATCGAGGATTTTGGTTCGGATTTGCTCATTGTATTGATTCGCTCTTTTATTCGAACGAACAATAAAAGCGGTATCTTCTATACTGTAATTGCTGTACGCCGAATTAATCGCATCCTGAATATCGTAACCATCAGTCAACCGAACGATATCTTTGAATTTTCGAACATTAAATTTGAATTCCGTGATAAACGAATCCTTCAATAGTTCGCGAAGCTCCGTGGCATTGTGCAAGATTCCGGAATTTTCTTCCTGACGCATTACTTCGTCAAGCTCTATATGTTCTACTTCCTTATCGTAATTCATACCCAAAGTTTGAATATCTAAAGCAGGACTGATATCTAAATTCACCGGAGGCAACTGGGCGGTATCTCCCAGCAAAATCATCTTACAATTGGTTCCTGAATACACATACGAAATCAAATCATCTAATAAAGAACCGTTTTCGTATAATTTAGAATCCGAATTGGTATCTGAAATCATCGAAGCTTCATCGACGATAAAAATCGTGTTCTTGTGCTTGTTTTGTTGCAATGTAAACGAAACGCCACCACCCGAAGATTTCTTAGGAAAATATATTTTTTTATGAATCGTAAAAGCGGGTTTATTCGAATAATTGGCAATTACTTTGGCTGCGCGTCCTGTTGGGGCAAGCAAAACATATTTCTTATTAATGTCTGCAAGATTATTTACAATCGTAGAAATCACAGTCGTTTTTCCCGTTCCTGCATAGCCTTTCAGAACAAAAATGGTTCTATTATCGTTCTCCGTTAAAAAAATAGCAATTTTTTGAAAAAAAATATCCTGTTTATAGGTGGGTTGAAAAGGGAATTTTTTCTGTAAAAGACTGTAAAACAAGGAGGAATTCATGTGAAGTGGATTGCTATAAATGAACATCAAATATAAGTATGAAAATCGAGGGAATCGCATAAATTGACATTAGAATAAAAAAAAATTGTAAGTTTGTCAACGCTTTACTCCTTTCTAGTTTCTAATGAAGAAATGGAATATAAATCCAGATATGTCAACACAAAATACAAACATAACCGAGAAGGTATATAAAAAACTGTCCATTCAGGTTTCCCTGACTGGGCTTTCGTTTTGCTGCTTTGATACGCTGAATGATACGGTTACTTCCTTTAATGAAGTGCATTTTGACACCTTTCATAAAGCGACAAAAATTGAGGATTTATTTGCCGATGCTTTTCGCGATTATCCGGAGTTAAACGATGCTTATGACGAGATTTTGGTTATTCATAATAACAATCTTTCCACGTTTGTTCCTGCACCGCTTTTTGACGAGAACTTTCTAGGCAGTTATTTGCAATACAACACAAAGGTTTTTAAAACTGATTTTTTTGCATTTGATGAAATAGCAAATTACGAAATGAATGCTGTTTATATTCCGTACGTGAATATCAACAACTTTTTTATCGATCAGTTTGGCGCTTTTGATTACAAACATGCCAACAGTATTTTGGTTTCCAAATTATTGGTTGCTTCCAAAAATAAAGATGACAAAAAAATGTTCGTTCATATTAATTCAGAACATTTTGAAATCATCGTGATTCAAAACCAAAAATTACTACTTTTTAATTCTTTCGATTATAACACACCGGAAGATTTCTTGTATTATATATTATTCACTGCAGAGCAATTGAACCTAAATCCTGAGAATTTCCCATTGGAACTAATCGGAAATATTGATACCGAAAGTGATTATTTCAAAATAGCTTACAAATACATTCGCAACGTTTCACTTATTGACGTAAACGATTTGCGATGGAACAATTATTTTTCTGAGGCCGAAAACAGAAATCATTTTATACTTTTCAACTCATGAGAATCATTTCAGGAAAATACAAAGGAAGACGCATTTCTCCTCCAAAAGGCCTGCCCGTTCGTCCAACCACCGATATGTCTAAAGAAGCATTATTCAATGTTTTGAACAACCATTTCAGTTTTGAAGGACTTAAAATATTAGATTTATTTGCCGGAACAGGAAATATCAGTTATGAATTTGCCTCCAGAGGAAGTACGCCTATCACATCCGTTGATGGTGATTTTGGTTGTGTAAAATTCATCAAGCAAGTGGCAACAGAATTCGATTTTAATATTGCTGCCACAAAAAGTGATGTTTTCACTTATTTAGAAAGATGTAAAACTTCGTATGATATTATATTTGCCGACCCGCCTTACGCATTAGATCAAGCCACATTTGAGAAAATTGTATCCTTAATTTTCGAAAAAGAATTGCTTAATCAAGACGGAATGATGGTAATTGAACATTCTAAATATACCAAACTGGATCACATGATTAATTTCTCTTTCAAGAAAAGTTATGGTGGCTCTATTTTTAGTTTTTTCGAAATTGAATCAGATTCTGATGATGAAAATGACGACGAATCTTCTGAAAATGAAGGAGAAGAAGAATAATCCTTATTAAATTAATTTGAAATGGAAACACTTGACAATTTATCCAAAACCATTTGGTAAGTAGGTGTTTCAATTTCATATTTAATACCTTCATTAACCACAAACTCAGTCAAAGAAAACAGTTCTATTTTTCGTCCCGCCATCAAATCCCGGTGCATTGATGAAGTAGCATCACGTGGAGTTTTCTCTAATTTTAGAATTGTTTGCAGGATAATGTCTGCAGGTAAATTCAATCCTTTTACGGCCGCAATCATGGTAATTTCGTTTAATAAGGAAACATAAACTCCTCTACTGGATTGACTGTTTAAAATCTCACCGATATTCTCATTCAAAAAAGATGTTGCAGATGCCAACGCGGAAATAAATATGAATTTTTCCCAAACAGTTTCTTCAATATTATCAACGAGATAGCTTTCGATCGAAGCCTTCTCAAAAATAGATTGCAATTTATTTAATGTAGCAATTGGGGATGTTCCTGATCCAAAAAAGAGTTTTTCATAAGTTCCAATCTTTTTTATAACACCGGAAGATACGATCATCGAAACAATATAAACACAACCTTGTAAAACTTCGTTGTCGGGAAATAAATCACTGATTCGTGCTGGTGCATCGACACCATTATACAAAGGAAGAATAACTGTATTCTTGGTTATATTTTTTTTAATGGAGAGAAGACTCTCTTCAATGTCATATGTTTTTGTAGCACAAATTAGGTAATCCAGTTTTTCGATTACAGCAGAATCATCGCTTACGATACTAGGAAAAACAGTCATTTCACTATCATCTTGAATGATTTTCAGACCGTTTTGAGCAATTGTCTTTTGAGTTTCACCTCTGGCAATAAAAATTATTTCAACAGAATCTGATTCGAAATATGCTTTGGCCAATAACCCACCAAAATAGCCTCCTACTCCACCCATTCCTAAAATTCCAATTCTTGTTTTCATAAATACTTAATTAAAAATAAAATTAAACCATTAAGAAATATAGAAAATTAAGCCTTGAAACTTAATGAAACTAATTCCTTAATGGTTCGTTTTTAGATTTCACAATCCTAATTTTATTAATCTTTTAATAAAAAAATGCAGACCTATAAGCCGGATTCTGTCCCCGATAAATCGGAGCCTTATCATTTATCTAGATCCCGCATTACTGCGGGACTCAAACTATCTACCCTTCAACAACGGACGAGAAGCCCTTAAATGCTGATATACTTGATATTTCACCGCATAGAGTTTACCTGGTTTCACTACAGCATTACCTGTACATACTTTCTGTTGCACTTGTCCTAATCTCGTCCGTAAAGACGAGACCGACGGGTGTTACCCGCTATGCTTCCCTTTGGTGTCCGGACTTTCCTCCCTCTTGATTGCTCAAAACGACGATAAGGCGGTCTGCGGTGCAAATTTACACTATTTTATTCCTGTTTTCAGATTTTAGATTACTTACTTTAACAAGTCTTTGACAACAAATTCACAATAAAATAGTTACCTTTAATAATTAACCAATAATATTCTATTATGTCACATATGTATCATTACGCCACAGTTTCTAAAGCCTTAGATGATTTAAATGAAAACGGATATACCTATGATTTCAACCTTCACACAGATGATATTATAAAGAATCCGCATCACTACGAAATCGAGCACATTTATCGATACGAAGGAGATAGTAATCCTGATGACGAGGCTACCGTGTACGGTATAAAATCCAGTTCAGGTAAAAAAGGCGTTTTTGTAGCTGGATTTTCTGCAAATTCCGAAAATGACGCTGCAAGAATCTTGAATGAAATTACTATCAAAGGAAGAAACAAATAATGTTTGCTTAAGTTATTCTTTTTTATGTTCTGTACTATGTTGTATTCTATTTTTTGAGAAAAATATTAAGATTTAATTCCAAAATCCGATGTTACTTTCCGAAATTATAATCGAACGAATCAAAAAAGAGGGTCCAGTATCTTTTAGGGATTTCATGGAAATGGCATTGTATTACCCTGAATTAGGATACTATAATTCTCAAAAAGATAAAATTGGAGCAGATGGTGATTTTTACACCAGCGCTAATCTTACTGCAGCTTTTGGAGCTATGATAGGCCGCCAGATCGAGGAAATGTGGCAAAACCTAGAAAAAAATCCCTTTAAAATTGTTGAATATGGAGCCGGAACTGGTTTATTATGCCATGATATTTTAGATTATCTCAAGAATAACAACACTTTATATAACAGCTTAACCTATTGTATTATAGAAAAAAGCTCCAGCATGCGAGAAATTCAAAAGAAACATTTACATAAAAAAGTAAGATGGTACGATTCCATACAAGAAATCCCTGAAATTAACGGCTGCATTTTATCGAACGAATTAATTGATAATTTCTCCGTCCATCAGGTAATTATGAAAGACCGGCTGCAAGAAATATTCGTAGATTATAAGGAATATTTTATTGAAATTTTGAAACCTGCAAAAAAAGAACTCACCGATTATTTTTCGGAATTAAAGGTACAATTGCCAGAAGGATTTCTCACGGAAGTAAATTTGGAAGCTAAATCTTGGATAAAAGACGTTTCCCAATCCTTGCAGAAAGGATACGTGATAACTATCGATTATGGTTCATTATCGGCTGAATTATACAACAAGCGCAGGAGTTGTGGAACGCTCTTGTGTTATTACAAACATCAAAAAAACGATAACCCCTATCAATTTATCGGTCAACAGGACATAACAACGCACATCAACTTTTCTGCGCTTTCGCATTATGGTTCTCAATCTGGATTAACCTGTTGCGGAATCGTGGATCAAGCGCAATTTTTATTAGCGTTAGGGATCAAAGAATATCAAGATTCAGCTTTGAATAATAACCCCCATAATTTGGCAATGGCCATGCAGGAATCAATCATTAACTATAGATTACTAGTTGATATGGGACCAAAATTCAAAGTATTAATACAACAAAAAGGAGTTCCAGAATATCCGCTATCAGGTTTGAAATTTTTAAATTCTACAAAAGCTTTATATTCTTAAATTTTTATTTCAATTTGAAGCTAGTTCCAGCTATTCGTTACAATCTTATTTGCCGAAACCCGGCGCATAAGGATTTCCGCTGCTATCTGGGCTATGGAATTTGAGATATAAAAGACCGTCTGAAAAATTATAAAATCTTTCAATACTTAAATTTTTCCATCTTTAAATTAAAACCTATATTTGCTTTCGAATAAAAATTCTATGGAACAATTTGTTGTATCGGCACGTAAATATCGTCCTCAAACATTTAAAGATGTTGTAGGGCAAAAAGCCATTACCAATACTTTGTTGAATGCCATTGAAAGCAATCACCTTGCTTCTGCCCTATTATTCACGGGACCTCGTGGAGTTGGTAAAACAACTTGCGCTCGTATTCTAGCTCGAAAAATCAATCAGCCGGGTTATGATGATCCAAATGAAGATTTTGCTTTTAATGTTTTCGAATTAGATGCTGCATCAAACAACTCTGTTGATGATATCCGTAATTTGATTGACCAAGTCCGTATCCCGCCACAAACGGGACAATACAAAGTGTATATTATTGATGAGGTTCACATGTTGTCTTCGGCAGCTTTCAATGCTTTCTTGAAAACACTGGAAGAACCGCCAAAGCACGCCATTTTTATATTGGCTACGACCGAAAAACATAAAATTATTCCAACGATACTTTCTCGTTGTCAAATATTTGATTTCAAAAGAATTACCGTAAAAGATGCAAAAGAACATCTTGCCGAAGTTGCGACCAGTCAAGGCGTAAATTTTGAAGATGATGCTTTGCATATTATTGCTCAAAAAGCAGATGGTGCCATGCGTGATGCTTTATCCATTTTTGATCGCGTAGTTTCTTTTTGTGGAAAAGATTTAACACGTCAGGCAGTTACCGAAAACCTGAATGTTTTAGATTATGAAACTTATATAACTATTACCGATCTTATTCTAGAAAATAAAATTCCTGAATTACTGTTGGCTTTTAATGAAATTCTTGCCAAAGGATTTGATGCACATCATTTTGTATCCGGATTAGCTTCCCATTTTAGAGATTTATTGGTTTCTAAAACACCTTCTACTTTATCTTTATTAGAAGTCGGGGAACAAGCGCAACAAATGTATGGAGTACAAGCACAAAAATGCAGTCAAGATTTTTTACTCAAAGGAATTGAAATTGCAAATGACTGTGATTTAAAATACAAATTAAGTCAAAACCAGCGGTTACTCGTTGAACTTTGTTTGATGCAACTTGCCTCTATCACTTATGATGGAGAAAAAAAAAAGTTGACAAATTTATAATTCCGCCCACTTATTTTAGAAAGAACGATTATTCAATTGTAGAGAGTTCAAAAGCTAAAGTAGAAAGTACCGCAAAAACCCCAGTTGTAGAATCAGTCCAAGAAAAACAACCAGAAGCTATAGTTATTGCTCCAACAATTCCTACACCTGCAGTAAAAATTGGTATTCCCAATACAAGTCAAACAAAAGTTTCTTCTTTTTCATTATCAAGTATTCGTGCTAAAAAAGCATTGGAAGAAAGCAATAAAGGAATTGTAAAAGAAGTGCTTCATTTGCCTACAGAAGCTTTCACGGAAACAGAAATGTTATTGTTTTGGAATAAATATGCACAACGTTTAGGAGACAAAGGCTATAAAATCATGGAGTCTTTATTATTAATAAATGATCCAAAACTAAATGGAACTGCCATTACACTGGAATTGCCAAATGAAGGTTCTAAATTAGATTTTGAAAAAGAAGTCAATGGACTTTTAGGACATTTGAAAGGCCATTTACACAATCACGACATCACAATAGAAGTAATTGTTAATGAAAGTGTTGAAAGTAAGAGAAATTTTAATGACCAAGACCGATACAACAGGCTTCTTGAAATAAATCCAAATATTGATTTGTTGCGAACTACTTTTGGGCTTGACCTAAATGTTTAAACTCAGGTGATTAATTTAAACTGAAGAAATATAAAACATCTATTCTTCATGTGGGCCTATTCTTTTTTGAACAGATTTTATTTCTTTTTCAGCGGGATCTATTTCATGTGAATTTATTTTCCTCTCAATCTTTTTGTCTCGCTTGAGCCATATCAAAGCAACCATCACATAAATTGACCCAGCAATCCATTCATTCAAAAAAGAAAAAAGTATTGCTATAAAATATAAAAGAAGAGTGACTTTTCCCTTCCTATCTTTCCCTACCGCTTTAGCTAGCAAGGAATTTGCCCCTTCGTTTGTTATAATTACACATTGCAGAATCCAAAAATGAAGGGAGCATAAAAAGAGAATGATACCGTACAAAGTCATTGTCGCTTTGGCAAAAAGATGTACGCCCATCCATTTAGTTGAAATGGGAATCAATGATAACCAGAATAAAAAATGCAGATTAGCCCATAATATAGTACCATTTATTTTAGAAATACTCTGCATTAAGTGATAATGATTTTTCCAATAAATCCCTACAAAAATAAAGCTTAGCGCATAGCTAATAAAGGAAGGAAAAAGTGCTGTCAAATCACTAAAATTCTTCCCCGTCGGAACTTTAATTTCCAATATCATGATGGTTATTATTATTGCCAAAACACCATCACTGAACATCTCTAATCTATGCTTGTCCATCTGGAATTTTTATCATAAAGATAATTCCAATTTTCGAATTAAGTAATTAAAAATCAAATAATTAACTTATATTTTTCCGTAATACATTGCTTTGACAATACCATCAGAAAGTCCAATTTTAGGTACGTAAATATTTCTGGCACCACTCCATTTCATAGCATTTAGATAAATTCTTGTAGCAGGGATAATTACATCGGCACGATCCGGATTCAATCCCAATTCTGCTACACGTTGATCATAAGTTAGAGAATTCAAGAAAGCATATTGAGAGTTCATATAGATATATGACAAAGGTTTTTCCTGCACTTTTCCTGACATCTTAAAAAGTTTATTAATATTCCCGCCAGAACCTATTAAAGTTACTTCGTCGTAGTCTTGCGTATTTATTTTTATCCATTTTTCAATTTCATCCCAAACAACATCGCAAACCATATCATTCAGCAATCTTACTGTTCCAGCTTTGAAAGATCTGGAATTTATCATTTTACCGTTCGAAAATAAGGTAAATTCAGTACTTCCACCACCTACATCAACAAAGAGATAGGTTTGATCTGATTTTAATAAATGATGCAAATCAGTTGAAGCTATTATAGCCGCTTCTTTTTTTCCGTCGATTATTTCTATTTTGATATCCGCTTTTTTCTTGATAAGTGCAACAACCTCTTTACCATTATAAGCTTCTCGCATTGCCGATGTAGCAAAGGCCATATACCGCTCCACTTTATGTACTTTCATTAAGAGATAGAATGCTTTCATCGCATCACACATTCGCTCCATATTCTCCTCAGAAATTTCACCTACTGTAAAGGCATCTTGTCCTAAACGAATAGGGACACGAACTAACGAACTTTTATTGAATTGAGTTTCCTTTCCATCCTGCTCTACAATATTTGTAATTAACAAACGCATTGCATTTGAACCAATATCAATCGCTGCATACTTTGTAATTTTAATCATTCCTTTACTATGATTTGAAATTTATTTTTTTTTAATTATTTTTTTATCAACGATAAATAGAACCTATGTCGCTTTTTCTGCCAACACGTCAACTTTATTTTGATAATATTTGTAAGTTTCCCATTGTGCCCTAAAAATGGGGTCTTGATTTCTTATCCTATATTTATTATCTAATTTAAAGGAATGATACCTCGCTTTTACATTTCCTTTCCATCCTAAATTGAAATTATCAAGGAGTTCATTTTTAATTTCTTGATCATAAATAGGACAGGTTACTTCAACTCTGCCATCCAAATTTCTGGTCATAAAATCTGCAGATGAAATAAAAACTTCTGTTTGCCCGGCATTCCCAAAGATGTAAATTCTGGAATGTTCGAGATAATTATCGACAATACTTATCGCTTCAATATTTTCACTCATTCCAGGAATACCTGGTATTAACGAACAAATACCTCTTACTTCAAGTTGTATTTTTACTCCCGCGGTACTCGCTTCATATAATTTATCAATCATTTTAAAATCTGATAAACTATTCATTTTTAATTTTATAAATGTTTTTCTACCTGCCAATGCATGCAAAATCTCTCTGTCAATCAATTTATAAAACTTGGTCCTCGTGTAATGTGGGGAAACAATAAGATGTTTGTATCGATGCACTCTGTAATTGATGTCAAAGAAATCAAATATTTTTGTGATGTCTTTTAAAATTTGTTGATGACTTGTAAATAGTGTTACATCAGTATATACTTTTGCTGTAGCTTCATTAAAATTTCCAGTAGAGATGAAACCGTATCTTTTTATTTTATCGTTTTCAATTCTTTCAATAACACATATTTTACTGTGTACTTTTAAGCCTTTTATTCCGAAAATTAGTTCAATACCTTCAATTTGCATTTGCTCAGCATAAGAAATGTTCGAGGCTTCATCAAAACGCGCTTGCAATTCAATTTGAACAGTAACTTTCTTCCCATTTTTGGCTGCATTTATTAGCGAACTTATAATTTGAGAATTTTTAGCTAATCGATATAACGTAATTTTTATAGAAGTAACCTTAGGATCAAGGGCCGCTTCGCGCAAAAATTTTGTCAGGTAAGAAAATGACTGATAAGGCGCATTTAATAAATAATCTTTTTTACTTATTTTTTCCAGCATACTCCCTTCCATGCTTAAACCTGGGACTGGCAGCGGATCGTTAGTTTTATACAATAAATCAAATCTGCCAAGATTTGGAAAATTCATATAATCGCGCCTGTTATGGTACCTGCCGCCGGGAATAATACTATCAGTAGCAACAATATTCATTTTATCCAGAAAAAACTGCAGCGTATCTTTGTCAATTAATTGATCATAAATAAATCGAACGGGCTCCCCTATACGCCTGTCTTTTACACTTGTGGTGATTTTTTCAATCATACTTTTACTCAAATCACTATCGATATCTAATTGCGCATCTCGAGTGATCTTTATCATATGAGCTGAAATACTTTCATAATCGAAAATATTAAAAATACTGCTTAAATGAAACCTAATCACGTCATCAATTAAGATTACATATTGTTTTTCATCGTCTGAAGGGAGGACAACGAAACGATTTAATGTTTTTGGAATTTCAACAATTGCATATCGAACCTCATTATTAAGTTTCATAATGAGCTTTATCGCTAAATATCCCGAAGTGTCTTTCAATAATGGGAATTCAGCTAAATCATTTAGTATAATCGTAACTAATTCGGGGCTTAACTTTTGAATGAAAAAATCTTTTAAAAAAATTTCCTGATCGATAGATATCTGATCTTCATTGATTATAAATATATTTTTAGACTCTAATTTAGCCTCAATCGTACTTAAAATCCGTAAACTTTCAGATTGTTGAAGTATCACAATTTCAGTTATATCCTTAACTAATTCTTGAGCCGAAATACCACCCAAATATTTTTCTCCGGATATTCCTGAAAGACTTAATCGTCTGATTGCTGCAAAACGAACTCTAAAGAACTCATCGAGATTATTAGAGAATATTCCTAAAAATCTTAGTCTGTCTAGCAAAGGAACGGAATCATCAGCTGCTTCTTGAAGAACTCTGGCATTAAATGCTAACCAACTTTTTTCTCTATCAATATATTTATGTTCTGGCATGTACTTATTTTAAATCTTTTGGGAATATAATTTTATTTATTTGGCCTTTATCAATTTCTTTCCAATCGTCCGTTTTAAATTGTAGGGAAACAAAACCGGCAGTAGGAACATTATCAATAATGACATCCCCAAATTTATTAACAAAATTTGTAATAGCACCATTATGTCCAAAAAGAATAACGCTATCGAAAAGATTATCGCATGATTTGATAACTTTTTCCAGTTTTTTTTCATCAAACGTATAAAGTTCATCTTTATAAACAATAGATTCTATGGGATAAGAAATATTTTGAGCAAAAATAACTGCTGTATCTGAAGCCCTTTTCGCTGAGCTACTCCAGATAATATATGTTTTAGGAAGCGCGTCTTTTATTTTTGAAGAAACAAGATGGGCATCTTTTATTCCATGATGCGTCAAAGACCTTTCCTTGTCATGCAAAGGAGCATCCCAACTTGATTTTGCATGCCTAATTAAAATTAAGTTTTTCATAAGAAAATAATCATTTTGAAATTGAGGTATAATATATTTCAATCACTAAAATATTCAAATACAATTTACAAAAGAAAAGATGATTTTGGGGTCTTTTTGCAATGTTTTTTTATTTGATTGAAAAATTACTTTTTGAAACATTCTAAAAGGTTAGTTATATAATCAGTTGGTTTCAAAAAAGTTAGTAATCAAAATTTAAGTTTTCATTATTTTTTTATTTTGGTCAATAATATTGGCGCAATTAACCAGAAAAAGAACATTTCAACGAGTATTTAGGTCGTTGGTAGAAAAACATATTTATAATGATTCTTTCTATTTAGATTAGCATTTAATAAGTAAAAGGTATTAAATATCAAAACTTTAAAGTAAATGTATAATAATTGAAAAATTATTAATTTATGGTGAAAAACTATCCAAATCAAATTGTTAACCTACAAAACAATTTTTTTTTATCTCGAAACCTATTCTTTTTATTCTTAAAAAGATTTATGCCTATTAAGGCACTTACATTTCACCGTGCAAATCCTTTTGCACAAATCTCAACCGAAAATAATTTTGTCTTTTCAATTAAAAAGGCAAAACTATTTAATCCAAATTTGAGATTATCAGAACAGAAAATACCAACTAATTTTTCGATTAAAAATTTGGATAATTTATTATGCAAATATTCCATTTGTTTATTCTCCCATGTTAGCAAAAATCATGATAAAAAATTAGTATTTGTCTATTCTGATGAAACTAACTTAATGATTTGAATGTAACATCAAAATCTAGTATTTAAAACATCTAAATACTTTAATTAAATTTTAGGTTGATTGATAAAATTAATATTTTTTATAAGTAACCATAAATTTTAAAATTAAATATTACAAACGATACATTAAAATTTGATTGTATGAAAACAAAAAATATCCTCAGGAAAAAAATCAGCTTTAAACCAATTATTTTTATTTTAAGCTTGTTTTTCACAGTACTAAACAGTTATTCGGAGACAAATCCTAAGGTTAGCTTAAGTGAATCAATGGCTTATACATATTCAGGTTGCCCTGCAAAAGACGTAACAATCACAAATTTTTTTATTCGAAAATTGGATGTAACGCATATTTTAAGGAATTCATTACTAGTTTTATTTAAAAAATAAAGATTATGAAAAAAATTACTTTTATTAGATTTTTAGCTTTTTTAATACTGTTGTTTACTACAACAATTGGTTATTCACAAAATACTAATATTACATTCGACAATACTAATGCTTCATTAACAACAACTCCAGCGTGTACCTTTCAGGGATGTGTTGCTAATGATGTAACTTTTGGAGATGTGTATTTAGGTGATAATGTTGGGAATTTAGCTACTTTGGCTTATGTTGCAAATCCTGTAAATGGATTGTATATATGGGTCACAATTGCCTCTAATAGTTCCAAATATGATTTGCTATTTCAATTTGACTATTTAGTTGGTGGAATTCGAAAAAATTTCAATAATACTAATTTTGTTGGTGCGACGACAGATAGGCTAACAATTAAAGTTAGAGGAAGTATAATTACAGCCGGTTCTAAATATAGAATGGCTCAAATTACTAACTATACTGCAGGTCAATCTCTTGAATTAAAAAATATTTATTTAGGATGGAATACAAATGGGGGGGCTATTAAAGCTACTGAAAATATTTCTTTAATTACTTGTGATGCTCCAAAATGTAGTAATGCTTATTCAAGTGGAATAATTATAAAAACGCCTTTGTTTGCTGATTTTTCTATTAGTAAAAATTGTGATGGAGGTACTTTTCAAAAGGTAGTTTACACAAGTACTTCAACCGGAGTTGAGGCAAACACTAGTTATAGCTGGTCATTTCCTGGAGCTGCAACGGTTTCACCAATTAGTTTAACAACAATGGGACCGTATACTGTAACTTATTCTTCGGTTGGCCCATATAGTGCAAGTTTGACGGTTACAGATCCAACAAGTCAGGTAATTCCAAATACTAAAACAATTGGTAATATAACTTTAACATCATGTTGTACAATAGCGATTAATTCAATTGCAAAAACTAATGTGCAATGTAATGGAAATTCTAATGGTACAGTAACAGCGACTAAAACAGGAGGAGTTGGAACAATAACTTATGATTTATTGTTTTCACCAACTTCAGCAGGATCTTTTACTGCAACAGGTTTGCCTACAAATGGTGATTCAAATGGAACTTACACGGGTTTAGGTGTAGGATTTTACAAAGTAGTTGTATCTGAAGGTAATGGATGCAGCAATACAAGTTCTGAAGTTCAAATCACTCAACCTACCGTTGCGGTATCGGTAAGTGGAATTGCTACCAACGCAACTTGTTTTGGTGAAGC
>NZ_FRCL01000016.1 GCF_900142885.1 Flavobacterium xinjiangense
TAACAGACAAACTCCCTACATAAATACATATAAATTTGCCTGTTAATTTTTAAATTTTCACTTGTTTTTTATCATAGAATGCGCTAACGATTGTGTTATATCAGCGTTATAGGGTTTTTCTAATGCTTCTATCGTTCTTTTCGCAGCAGCCAATCTTATTTGAGTATTTTTATCTACTAGTTTATTTGTTATCCACTGCTCTAATTTGTGATGTAAAGGAATTAAAAGTGCTGCAATAAATACCATCATACACAATATTAGTATTGGTGAGTGATGTACAAATTCACCCAAGTATGGATGCAGGAACAAATTGATAAATTCAAATACGATTAATAAAGATAGAATTCCTAAAAATCGGATAATCGACTCATTGACTAATATCGAATGACTCAATATCAGAAATATTATGATGAAAAGAACTAACGTGGCAGCAATAGCAAAATACTGTAGATTATGCGACCTTTCTTCTTTAAGTTTGAGTTCATTTTCAGCGGTTTCAATTTTTTGTAAACGTTCTTCAAATACAAGATTCTGAATTTGGGATTCTTCCTTGTTGTTTTGAATAGTATCTTTGATAACTATGGCCAGCCTTAAATATTTGAGGCAGCTGTCCGACTCTTTTAGCCGGTTATAATTATCAGATAGTATTATTGCAGCCTTTTGCGATTGATGCAGGAATTTATTTTCTCCCAGCGCAAGGGCCTTTTTACCATATACAATGCTGGAATCTGTTTGATGCTCATTGAAATAAAGTTCTTCCAACGAAACATAATTAAAGCACAACCATCGAGGATTATTATACTCTGTGGCACTCTTGACACCCATACGGTAATATTCCAAGGAGAGCGGAATATTATTCAACTTATATTGTAAATCTCCCAGACGATTATAGGTAATTGATATGCCTTCGCTTTTTGATTTAATATTTTGTTGATAAACCTTTTGCAGGAAATCTATGGCTAAATCGGTTCTGCCGGTCTCCAAATAACATATTCCTAACGTAGATATAATATGATCGCATGGAATACTTTTATCGGCATCACAAATGTCTTTGGCAAGCAAAAGATTTGTAACAGCGCTTTTGTGAGCACCTTGTCTTCTGTAAATATTTCCTATTGTATTGTAAGCCATAACCTGGCCTCTTTTATTCTTCAGTTTTTGAGCTAATTTTAGTGCTTCTAAGGAAGCTTTCAATCCCCTTGAGTAATTGCCAACAACAAATAATGAGAAGGCTAAACTATTCAGACTACGCATTTCAGCTTCTTTATAATGATTTTTTTTGGAGATTATCAAAGCTTCTTCTGCAAAATGGACTGACTTTATCGGATTATGGTCGATATAGGCTGAAGAAATTTTCACCAACAGAGCTAACTTACCAGCATCTGAATTTGCTTCAGAAAGACTTCGTTCAAGATTTTTTATTTTTAGGGATTGTCCGGAAACTGTTCCCATGAAAATAAACAATAGTAGGCTTAAAATATTTCTCATAGGTACTAGATTTTACTTTTTATGACAACTTTTTTTACAAGTCGTTCCTTTTAGATTATCGATTTTGTCCTTTCTCTTACTGGTATAGAGACCATTTTTTGGTTTGCTTTGTCTGATAAACGTCGGATTTTATTGATTTTCAAATATAATAAATTCTTGTGTTTCATTTGATTTTTGCAGTATTTTCGTAAAAAAATTAAACACAAAAAAAGCCCCAATCACGGGACTTTTAATAAATTAAATTATTTCTTCTTCAATTTCTCCTTAAAAAAATCAATCGTTCTTGTCCACGATAAAGTGGCGGCTTTTTCATCGTATCTGGGCGTGGTATTGTTATGAAAACCATGATTCACTCCGGGATAGAAATAAGCTATATGTTCTACTTTGTTCTTTTTAAGGATGGCTTCAAATGCAGGCCAGCCTTCATTTACTTTGGTATCTAAACCGGCGTAATGCGCAATGATGGGCGTTTTTATTTTTTCGGCTTCAGTTGCAGTGGGTTGTCCCCCGTAATACGGAACTGCGGCGCATAATTTTGGGATTTTTACCACCATCATATTGGCAATCCAACCTCCAAAACAAAATCCCACCACACCAATATGTCCATTACAATCTTTGTGTGATTTTAGGTATTCGTAGGCTGCAATGAAGTCTTCGAGCATTTCTTCACGGGTACGCTTTTTTTGTAATTCTCTTCCCGCATCATCATTTCCGGGATAACCGCCCAGTGGCGACAAAGCATCGGGTGCCAAAGTGATGAATCCTTCCACGGCGGCTCTTCGGCCTACATCTTCAATATAAGGATTCAGTCCGCGGTTTTCATGTACTACGATGATTCCAGGTAGTTTCTTTTTGGTTCCCGTAGGCTGGGATAAAAGTCCTTTGATTTTTCCTCCGCCTTTGGGAGAATCGTAAGTGATGTATTCTGATTTCAGCCTTGGATCACCGGGTTTTATCAAGATAGAATCAATATAATTGGGTGTCATAAAACTTAGAAGCGATGGCAAGGTTAGGCTTCCTACCGCAAAAATGGATAGTTTTTCAATGAATTGCCTTCTTTCAATTTTATTGTGGGCATAGTCATCGTATAAGTCAAATACTTCTTGACTGATGTCTTCTTTGGTTAGTTTTTTCATGTTTTTTATTTCAGATAACTAAGATAGGAATAAAAGCGATTACAGCTCAATCACAGGACTTTATTAGTAGTGTACTAAAATTTTATTTTCCTTAATTGTGTTCAAAACTTACCATCCAATTCACGCCAAATTTATCGGTAAGCATACCGAAATAAGCATCCCAAAAAGTATCTCCCATCGGCATAACTAAATCTCCACCAGCTGAAAGTGAATTATACAGCCGGTCAGCTTCTTCTTTACTTTCGGTATTTATGGAAAGCGAAAAATTATTCCCGAAAACAGTATTACGTCCAAAATATTCAATATGGTCATTGCCCATCAAGCTGGTCTCTTTACTTATAGGTAGAGAAATATGCATTATTTTTTCGGCATCTTCAACAGGAATTTTGGTGCTATCATACGTAGGCATGTCTTTATATTTTCCAAAATAGGAATACTCGCCGCCAAATACAGATTTGTAAAAATCAAAAGCTTCTTTACAATTGCCATTAAAAACTAAATCTAAATTTACTGTTGCCATTGTTCTCTATTTTTTAATATATTTTTTCCAAATTTAGAATCGCTATCAATCGTCTTTTTTTGTCAAATATCTTTTGTACCATGCTATCGCCAAATCGGCAACTTCTAACAACTTCCCGGGTTCTTCAAAAAGATGCGTGGCTCCCGGAATAATTTTCATTTCTTTTACTGATTGTAACTCGTCAAAGGCCATTTTATTCATTCCGATTACAGGAACATCGAGTCCGCCAACTATTAACAGAGTAGGGGCAGTCACCATAGATAATTCTGTTATTGCCATATCAGGACGGCCACCACGGGAAACTACCGCTTTTGCAGTTTTTCCAAAATAGGCTGCTGCTCTTAATGCAGATGCCGCTCCTGTGCTTGCCCCGAAGAAGCCTACAGGTAAATCTTTTACGTTTTTGTTTTCCACAAGCCAATCAGTTGTTTCTATCAATCGACTGGTCAGTAAATCAATATTAAAGCGGTTTTCATAATTTTGATCTTCTTTTTCGGTAAGCAGATCAAACAAAAATGTAGCAATATTATGTTTCTGAATCAGTTCTGCCACCATTCTGTTTCTGGAACTGAACCTGCTGCTGCCGCTTCCATGGGAAAAAATAACAATTCCGATGGGGTTTTCAGGAATGACTAAATCCCCTTTAAGGATTACAGAAGATAGAGGGATATCGATCTCTAATTTTTTCATAATCGATTGTATTTAATTGGAACAATAATAGATTTAAAAATGCTATTCAATGGGGCTTTCAACGCTCAACAACTTAATCACTTCGTCGTCTGCGACCTGATTGAAGTCTTCGTAAAATCCACCAACTCCTCTAAAATTTTTGGACGCAATTAGGTAAACAAACTCGTCGGTATTTTTTTCAAATACGGGCACCGTATCATAGGGTATCACGGGGACTGCAACAATAATTTTTGCGGAATTTCTTTTTCGGAGCATATTTATACTAACCAATGCCGTGTTACCAGTTGCTATGCCGTCATCTACCACAATTACATTTTTGCCTTTTATATCAAGAGGGGTACGATTACCCATATAGATTTCATATTTTTCTCGCATCAATTTTCGGAGTCTCACAATTTCTGTTTCTATATATTCTTGGGGAACATCAGGATGCTCATCAATAATCATAGAATCCATGGAGACGGCACCAATAGCAAATTCTTTATTATAAGGATGTCCAATTTTTTTGGACAGTACAATATCCAATGGAAGTTGCAAACTTTTGGCAATTACAGCTGCTACAGGTACTCCGCCTCTTGGAACTGCAAGAACAATGGTGTTGCTATTTTTATATTTTTTTAATTTTTCTGAAAGTAATAAACCTGCCTCAATTCTATCTTTTAGCATCTCGTTATACATAACCTTTTGTTTTAAATAAATTAAAAAAAATACACATAAAGGTACTGATTTTCAGTTATTTTGAGTGTTTTTTATGTTTGATTTTCTCATATTTACAATTGAAATTAAGCCGTGAAAGGTCTTCGATTATTTTCAGTTTTATTTGCCAATAAAAAAATGGAGTAACGGGTATATTTAGAATTTAATTTAAGCAGAAAAAGCATCTTTTTTTTGAACGGGATTTTACCTAAATTTACTATCAAATAATTATTAAAAAGATCTTCCCTTGAATACAATAAATGCCAAAGCAAAAGCCGACAAGAATACTGGTTTTGGAACTAACGCCAATAGTTATGGCGGCCGTTTCGTTAATAAAAATGGTACGGCTAATGTAGAGAAGCAGGGAATGCATTTTTTGCATCGTATCAGTTGGTATCACACCATGATTGATATGTCAGGGTGGAAATTTATACTGATCATTCTCTCGTTTTACGTGGCGATCAATTTTGTATTTGCCTCTGTTTATTACGGAATTGGAATCGAACATCTGAATGGGATTTCAACTACAGATAGTGAATGGGTCAAATTTGGACAGGCTTATTTTTTCAGTGCGCAAACCTTTACCACAGTGGGTTACGGACATATTAGTCCCTCTGGGTTTTTAACCAGTGCACTTTCTGCAGCCGAAGCACTAATAGGGTTATTGAGTTTTGCCATTGCTACGGGTTTATTTTTTGGTCGATTTAGTAAGCCTACCGCTTTTTTGAAGTTTTCTCATAACGCTGTAATTGCGCCATATGGAGAAATTACCGGTTTGATGATTAGAACCACACCATTTAAAAATACAAATTTTACGGATGCTGAAGCCAAAATGACTCTTGGGATGAGCGTGGAGGAAAATGGGAAAAGAACCAATAAATTTTTTGCTTTGGAATTAGAATTGGACAAGATAAATGCATTGACTTTAAGTTGGACCTTAGTGCATCCAATTACAGAAGACAGTCCGCTTTATAATTTCACCGCAGCCGATTTTAAAAATACTAGTGGTGAGATACTCGTCTTTATAAAAACCTTTGACGATATGTTTAGTAATACTGTTGCCGCTCGTACCTCGTATACTTTTGACGAGGTTGTTTACGGTGCCAAATTTGAACCGATGTACACTAGAAGTGCTGATAATTCACGAACAATTCTTAATTTGGATAAGTTAAATGTTTACAACAACGTTGATTTATAGTATTACGCATAGTTTTTATTTATTTTGAGCAGAATGTTAAATTATTATTTTACATTTGTTTATTAAATTTTGATAAACGATGAACAATGTTAAAAATGTATTCAGTATTAAAGATCTTGAAAACCTGTCAGGGATAAAAGCGCATACGATACGAATTTGGGAAAAAAGATATGATATACTCCAACCCATGCGTACGGATACTAACATTAGGTTGTACGATTTGGCCAGTTTGCAAAAGCTGCTAAATATTACTTTGTTACATGATTATGGATACAAGATATCAAAAATTGCCACCTATCCACAAGACAAAATACCTTCCCTAGTTCGAGAAATAATTTCTAGTAAAACGGCAAAAAGTCATGCTATCAGTGCTTTTAAGATGGCAATGATGAACTTTGACCAAGAATTATTTTTCAACACCTACAATTGGTTAATTGCAGATAAATCATTCAAAGAAGTGTTTCACGAAGTCTTCATCCCTTTGATGAATGAACTTGGTTTGCTTTGGCAATCGGATACAATAACGCCTGCTCACGAACATTTTATCAGCTATCTAATCAAGCAAAAACTATTGGTGAATACTGAGAAACTGCAAGTTTTAAAGCAAACGAAATTGGATAAAGTTTTTGTTCTTTCCCTTCCAATGAATGAAATACATGAGTTGGGATTAATGTATTTGCATTATGAAATTTTATTGCATGGCTACAAAGCGATTTACCTGGGTGAAAGTATGCCTATTGAGAATTTAAAAGATTTAAAAAAGCATTTTAATTCCATTGTTTTCATTTCTTATTTTACCGTTCAGCCAGAGAGAGATTCTGTAAATGAATATGTGGCTAAAATGACAGATGAATTGATAGATGATACCACTGAGTTATGGCTAACAGGTCGATTGGTTGAGTTTATAAAAAAGGAAGGACTTTCGGATAAAATATCTATTTTTGATTCGATTTCAGAATTAGTAGCTAAAATTTAATTGTTTTTGTTTAAACATTTCGTATATTTGCTAAACAAATGAAAAATAAAATTACAATTATAGGTTCCGGATTTTCAGCTTTGGCTGCTTCTTGTTATTTGGCAAAAAGCGGGCATCAGGTTGAAGTTTTTGAAAAAAATGCGTCAGTAGGCGGTAGAGCAAGACAATTAAAGAAAGACGGTTTTACTTTTGATATGGGACCAAGCTGGTATTGGATGCCGGATGTCTTTGATCGTTTTTTTGCCGATTTTGGAAAGAAAACAAGCGATTATTATGAGCTCATAAAGTTATCACCGGCATATCGAGTGTATTACGGAATCGATGATTTTATTACCATTGCAGATAATTTAACAGATATCATATTCGCTTTTGAAGAAATTGAAAAAGGAAGCGGGAAGATTTTGAGTGAATTTATTGCTGAAGCCAAAAGCAATTATGATATCGCAATTAAAGATTTAGTGTACCGGCCAGGGATTTCACCTTTGGAATTGGTGACTGTGGAAACCGCTAAAAAAGTGGGGCAGTTTTTTAGTAACATCAGCAAAGACGTTCGTAAGAAATTTAAAAACGAACGATTAATTCAAATTCTCGAATTCCCTGTGCTGTTCCTTGGAGCAAAACCATCAGATACGCCATCGTTCTATAGTTTTATGAATTATGCTGATTTTGGTCTTGGAACTTGGCATCCTAAAACAGGAATGTTCGATGTCATTCGTGCAATGGAAAGTTTAGCGCGTGAGTTAGGAGTGACTTTTCATACCAACGCAAATATCGAAAAAATAATTGTTGATAATAAAACGGCCAAAGCGATAATTGTAAATGGTGAAACGATTGAATCAGATTTGATTTTAAGCGGTGCGGATTATCATCACACGGAAACATTATTAGATCAGGAACATCGTGCATATTCAGAGAAATATTGGGATAGCAGAGTTTTTGCTCCGTCATCTTTATTGTTCTATGTGGGTTTCAATAAAAAAATAGAAAATATATCACATCATGCCTTGTTTTTTGATGTTGATTTTTATCAGCATGCAAAGGATATTTACGATGAGCCACAGTGGCCTAAAGATCCCTTGTTTTATGCCAATTTTCCATCTTTGACGGATAAAACGGCCGCGCCGGAAGGAATGGAATCGGGTTTTTTCCTAGTTCCGTTGGCACCTGGAATCAATGATACTGAGGAGCTAAGGGAAGAGTATTTTGACAAAATAATAAACCGTTTTGAAGCTTTAACACAGCAAAGCGTTAAAAATAATATTATCTTTAAGCAGTCGTTCTGTAAAAATGATTTTGTTTCAGAATACAATTCATATAAAGGGAATGCTTATGGAATGGCAAATACGTTATTACAAACCGCCTTTTTGAGACCAAAACTTAAAAGTAAAAAAGTAAAGAATTTATATTTCACCGGTCAGTTGACCGTTCCTGGACCTGGAGTTCCGCCAGCTCTAATCTCAGGAAAATTAGTATCAGAATTAATTAATAAGCAATTTTCAGATCAATAAATATGAAAAAAATATTTGATGATGTATCTTTCAAATGCAGCAAGTTAGTTACAAAAAACTACAGTACTTCATTTTCATTGGCAGTATATATGCTGTCGCCAAGTATTAGGGATGCTATTTACAGTGTCTACGGCTTCGTGCGTTTTGCTGATGAAATAGTAGATTCATTTCATGGATACGACAAAGAAGATTTGATCAATGATTTCGAAAAGGAGTACTACAAAGGTATTGACAGAGGTATAAGTTTAAACCCAGTTTTGAATTCTTTCCAGCAAACGGTAAAAAAATATAATATTTCTGATGAATTGATTCAGGCTTTTCTCAAGAGTATGAAATTAGATTTGATTAAATCAGATTACAATAGCAAAGCGGAGTATGACGATTATATTTATGGATCAGCTGATGTGGTGGGTTTAATGTGTCTCAAGGTTTTTGTCGATGGAAATGATGAAAAATACAATTTGTTAAAAGGAGAAGCCATGCGTTTAGGTTCAGCCTTTCAGAAAGTTAATTTTTTGCGAGATCTTAAGGATGATAATTTAATCTTAAACAGGAATTATTTCCCAGGAGTAGATTTAAACTCATTTGATGAGAATGCAAAAAGGACTATAATAAACGAAATAGAAGAAGATTTCAGAGTTGCTTATCAAGGAATTTTGAAATTACCGATTGAAGCTAAATTTGGAGTTTACACCGCATTTGTCTATTATAAAAAGCTCTTGAAAAAACTCGAAAACACGCCTTGTCATGAAATAGGGAATGCAAGAATTCGGGTTTCTAATTATACCAAAGCCGGATTACTGGCACAATCTTTCGTAACTTACAAGTTACGATTAGTATAAAAAACAGCGCATATTTTTAAAATGTATATTCTAAATAAATAAAAATAATGATTTCCTTTTTAATCTTTTTAGGTGTTTTCCTTTTTATGGAATGCGTGACCTGGATGACACATAAGTATGTGATGCACGGATTGATGTGGTATTTTCATGCTGATCATCACCAGCCCAAATATGCAAATGTATTCGAACGAAACGATATCTTTTTTGTGATCTTTGCCGTACCCAGCATCGTACTTTTTTACTTTGGTGTACAAGGCGGCATGAATTACCTGTTCTTCATTGGACTCGGAATCACATTCTACGGATTTTGTTATTTCATGATACACGATGTCTTGATACATCAACGTTTCAAGTGGTTCAAAAACACCAATAATAAATATTTGATAGGCTTGCGTAAAGCACATAAAATACATCATAAGCATTTGGGAAAAGAGCATGGAGAGTGTTTTGGGATGTTATTTGTGCCGTTCAAATACTATAAAATGTAAAGTTCAATTGGGGCGTGACCCCGCTTTCACTAACGATACAGCGGGGTCGGGCTATCCGTTCCCGCTTTTTTATCCCTGGTCTCGTTCAAAAAAACGAGACCAGCTATAAAAAGAGCTCCACTTTTATCCCTCACGCAACTCAGGTGAACCAATCAAGAATTTTTTCTTAATCAGCAATCATGAAAATATACAAACAAGAAACCGTTCAACATGTAAATGCAAGTGTAGAAGAATGTTGGGCTTTTTTTTCAAGCCCAAAGAACCTTCAGAAAATCACGCCGGAGGGAATGGGTTTTCAAATCACGGATTTTGACCATAAGTCCATGTATCCGGGACAAATCATTCAATATAAAGTAACGCCACTTTTTGGGATTACTTTGTCGTGGATGACTGTAATAACCCAAGTAAAGGAAAATAGTTATTTTATAGACGAACAGCGTTTTGGTCCATACAGTTTCTGGCACCACAAACATTTCTTTGAAGCAACACCAAACGGAACCAAAATGACGGATGTGGTGCATTACGGACTGCCACTTGGCTTTCTGGGCCGAATCATGAATACATTGGTGGTTAAAAATAAATTGAAATCCATTTTTGCTTACCGCGTGACTAAGGTGGACGAAATGTTTAATGCAAAGTAATGAGCAAACAAGAAGTTTCTATTTTTTGGTTCAGACGCGATTTGCGTCTCGAAGATAATGTTGGATTATTTCATGCTTTAAAATCTAAACAGCCTGTAATTCCGTTGTTTATTTTTGATGATTCCATTTTAGACAGTTTGCCAAAAAACGATACCAGAGTAGGATTTATTCATGAAAGCCTTTCGAAAATAAATAACCGATTACAAGAAATAGGAAGTTCTATTTTGATAAAAAAAGGAAAAACTACTGAAGTTTGGCAATCACTTTTACAAGAATTTGATGTAAAGGAAGTTTTTTTCAATAAAGATTATGAACCATATGCCATAAAGAGGGATAGTGCCATTTGTGAAATATTGGAGGCAAACAATGCAATCTCCTATTCTTTTAAAGACCAAGTCATTTTCGAAGAAAAAGAAATCACAAAAGCAGATGGATTGCCGTACACCGTTTATACTCCTTTTAAAAATAAATGGTTAGAGAAATACAAATCAATGGCTCCAGTTCAGGAATATGATACCGAAGCCTATTTTTCCGGCTTCCATAAAAACAGTTTTGCTTTTCCAACTTTGGAACAAATCGGCTTCGAAGAAAGTCCTATAAAGGTAAAACCGCACAACTTAAATTTTATTTCAAATTACCAAGATATTCGGGATTTTCCAGCCTTGGATCAAACCTCTTATCTGTCGCCGCATCTGCGTTTCGGAACTGTAAGCATACGGAAATTAGTTAATTGGGCTTTTCATAAAAACGATGTCTTTTTGAGTGAACTGATTTGGAGAGAATTCTTCATGCAAATATTATTCAGTTTTCCAAAAGTCGTTACCCAAAACTTTAAATCAGCGTATGACGGGATTCAATGGCGTAATGACGAAGCCGATTTCAAACGGTGGTGTTCGGGCACAACTGGTTACCCTATGGTTGATGCGGGAATGCGTCAGCTCAATGAAACTGGATACATGCACAACAGAGTGCGAATGGTTGTGGCGAGTTTTCTTTGCAAGCATTTATTGATTCAATGGCAATGGGGAGAGGCCTATTTTGCTGAAAAATTATTGGATTACGATTTGTCTGCCAATGTTGGAAACTGGCAGTGGGCAGCAGGAACAGGTTGCGATGCTGCACCTTATTTCCGAGTTTTTAATCCGGAGATTCAACAAAAAAAGTTTGATGAGAAAGGAATGTATATCCGCAAATGGATCAAAGAATTCGATTTAGGATATGGAGAACCAATGGTAGAGCACGCTATGGCTAGAGACAGAGCGATTGCCACTTATAAAGCTGGAATTTTGAAGTAAAATTATTTTTTATTTCCATTACTAAACATTGTTGTCCGATAAAAACTTTTTTAAATTGAGAAAACCTAGTAGACATAGTCCCTACGGGACATTTTTTAGGGTCTTGCTTATTTAATTTGCTACCGATATTTTGCTCCTAACGGAGCGTACCTCGTAGAGGTTATATGTTGGTAGTAAGATAGCTCGAAATATAAAATTTGTCCCGTAGGGGGACTATACCCTATTTTTACCGGACAATATTGATTACTAAAAAAGCATTGCCATTTTTTTGTCATTCCAGTGAATGATAAATTGTTCAATTGAGAAGGGAAACTGCAATGAACTTATATTTCTTATATGGTTGAAAATATTTTGCTTTAGTATTTTTATTCGGACCTAGTGGGAGTTTGATCAGGAATGAAAAATTACGGTTGAGATTCTTCGTTCCTCGGAATGACAAGCTGTAATTAGAGATTAACTTAAATGACTTATATGTTTTAAAAAAGAAAATTAGTTAATCAATTTGTTCAGCATTCCATTAAAAATAAACCCGTGAAAAGGTAAAACGGAATACCAATATAGTTTACCCCAAATCCCTCTAGGTCTGAAAGTAGCGGATTGATACAAAGTGTTTCCGATAATTTTGAATTCGAGCCAAGCTTCTCCCGGTAATTTCATTTCGGCAAATAAAATTAGCTTTCCCTCGTCTTTATTGGCATACAAGACACGCCAAAAGTCCAATGCATCACCAGAATGTATGTCATGACGGTTCGTTCGTCCTCTTCGTGAACCAACTCCTCCGTATAATTTATCAATGAATCCGCGTAATCCCCAAAGCCAGTCACCATAATACCAACCGGAATCGCCACCAATGGACCAGATTTTATTGATGGTGTAGTCTTTGTCTACTATTTCCATTTTTCGGCGATCAATGAAGCAATCTTTTTTAGGAACTTTGAGATATTCAGATATATTGCTGCTAAAACGTCCGCTGACTAAGGAGTCTTTCCAGCTGGACGCCACTTTATCTTCATCCACTTTTACCAGCGCCCGAGACAAAGCTTGCTCATACGTCATGGGTTTTACATTCAAGATTTCATTAATTCGATGATCTCTGCATATTACTTCGACTTTCATACTGCTTACAAGAGCTGAAGCTAGTTTATAAGAGGTTGAGGTTACAAAATACAACCAATAAGAAGACAATTTTGGAGTCATCACAGGAATGGTGAAAATCCATCTTTTTAGGTGTTTTGCTTTGGCATAGCCCAATAACATTTGCTTATAAGTAAGAATATCGGGTCCGCCAATATCAAAATTTTGATTGTAAGTCAAAGGATTTAGCAATGATTTAGAGAGAAACTCCAGCACATCTGGAATTGCTATGGGCTGGCATCTTGTATTGAGCCATTTTGGAGTAATCATAACGGGAAGTTTATTTACTAAATCCCTAATGATTTCAAATGACGCACTTCCAGAACCTACAATTATCCCGGCTCTAAGCGTCGTGGCCGCAAACTTGCCTGTATTCAAGATATCTTCTACTTTTTTCCGTGAAGATAAATGTTTAGATAGTGATTTGTCATTTACAATTCCGCTCAGATAAATGACTTGTTTCGCATTCGTATGATTTAATCGTTGCACAAAATTTGTAGCAGAAATACTTTCTAAATCATCAAAGTTATCAGAAGAAGTAGACATAGAATGCATTAAGTAGTACGCTGCGTCGATGTCTTCCGGTATGGCAGAAAGCGTTTCTGCTTTAAGAAAATCGATTTCTATAACTGCAATATTTTTTTCAAATTCTTTTGGAATGTAAAACCTGTTTTTGTCTCTGACACAACATACGATTTCGTGACCTTGCGCCACCAAAATTGGTAAAAGTCGCTTCCCGATATACCCTGTTGCACCTGTTAAGAGAATTTTCATGGTTTTGAATTTAAATTATTGCACTTGTTCAAAAACGCTTACTTTTTTCAATAAATTATACGAATTAGCTCAAATTTCAGTTGCTGCTCAAAAAATCAGTGTCAATTCGTATAATTGATTTATTCTATTTTTAGCCACTATTTAATACGGCGAATAATATTTAAATTTAACTCAATTTATTGGAAACTAAGCTAATAAATTCTTTTCTGGTTTTGTCTTTTTCAAACGCACCGGTAAAAGAAGAGGTTGTTGTAACTGAATTTTGTTTTTGAATCCCTCGCATTTGCATGCACATATGTTGCGCTTCAATGACGACTGCAACACCTAGCGGATTTAAGGCTTCCTGAATACAATTCTTGATCTGATCTGTCAGTCTTTCCTGTACTTGCATTCTTCTGGCAAAGGCATCAACTATCCTTGGGATTTTGCTCAAGCCTACAATTTTACCATTGGGAATGTAAGCCACGTGTGCTTTTCCAAAAAACGGTAACATATGATGTTCACACATTGAATACACTTCAATGTCTTTTACCACAATCATTTGTTGATGGTCTTCAGTGAACAGGGCCGATTTTAGAATTTCTAATGGATTTAATTCATAACCATGTGTCAAATACTGCATAGCTTTAGCTACTCTTTCAGGCGTTTTTTCAAGACCTTCTCGATTTACGTCTTCGCCTAAATTTTCAATTATTGTTTTGTAATTTTCAGCTAATGATTCCGTTAGTTCCGTATCATATTGCTCGATTTTCTCGTAGCTTTTCATTTTGCTAAGTATCATTTTCGATTTTTTTTTAAAGTTATAGATGTGTTTTTTATAATTTTTAAATTTTGAATGTCACAATTCCGTAATCCATTTCAAATACCTGACCGGAGATCGATTTTGCATTTTCAGAAATGAGGAAGTTTACCATATTAGCTACTTCTTCCGGTTTTAAGTATCCTTTCATGGGATGACGTTCTACCATATTTTCTTTCATACGATCATTTCTTAAAATATTTGCCGAAAGTGATGTTTCGGTAATCGTGGGAGCAATGGCATTGATGCGTACTACCGATGCCAACTCTGCTCCCAGCGATTTTACTAATCCTTCCACACCTGCTTTTGCAGTAGCAATACTCGCATGAAAGGGCATCCCCAGTTTTGCGGCTACTGTACTGAACAAAATAATGGATGGATCAGTTCCTTTTTTTAATACAGGTAAATATTTCTGAATAGTTTTTACAGCTCCAATAACATTAATTTCAAAATCATTTCTGAAATCATCGATACTCAAACTTGCTATAGGTTTCAAATTGATAGAGCCCGGGCAGTAAATCAGCGTATCGACACTTTCTATATCCGGAAGTGAATCCTGCAATACATCTACGGCAAAATGTTTAAGGTTTGGATGTGTGATGGCCGGAGCATTTCTACTAATGTTGTAAACTATGTTTGTCTCTAATTGTTGCAGCAAAATGGCGCTTCCTATTCCTTTGCTGCCTCCAACGATTACTATGTTTTTCATGTTTTTTATTCAATCGGTTATTTAAAATATTTTATCTTGACGCTGCTATCTTTTCGAAATCTTATTGTTGTTAATCTGTCTTTGCATTGTGCATTTGAACCTTCCTTCTCTGAAATCTCTCAGTTTTTCATGTTTTGTTTTGCGGCCTTGAACGCGTTCGCGCCACATCCTAAAACTGGAAGGCTTCATTTCAATTCGCATCAAATCAATGACTTCTTGTTCTTTTAATCCAAATTGCATCAAAATCGCATCAAAAGTGGTTCGGTCTTCCCAAGCCATTTCTATAATTCGGTCTTTGTCTAAATCGGTAAGTTCTTTTTTTGTATTCATAAATTATATTTTTATTACCATTAATATATTACTCACTATCTCCAATATCAGCCATAGTGTGAAGTTTTAATATCCGTGAACTTTCTTCTTTCACCAATGGGTTTTTCTTCATTTTCCATAAAAAATCACTAGCAAATTTTCTCGTTCTTTCTATATTTACTATTGGTTTCGGATAACTGATTCCTATTTCGAAGTCATTAAACTGCTGGTCTAAATAGGTCATTTTGTATGGTTCATGTACAAATGCACGAGGCAAATTGCGTAATTCCGGCACCCATTTTTTTATAAATCCACCATCAGGATCGTGTTCGTAACTGTTCTTTATCGGATTATATATACGTAACATATTGATTCCGGTTTCACCCGCCTGCATTTGCAACTGCGGAAAATGTATTCCGGGCTCAAAATCCAGAAACATTTGTGATAAATGATGCGTTGCTTCTTGCCAAGGTTGCCATAAATTGTGCGTAAAAAATGAAACTAACATGGCTCTCATCCTAAAATTCAAGTAACCCGTTTCATTCAAGCAACGCATCGAAGCATCGATTAAGGGAAATCCTGTTTGACCCATTTTCCAAGCGTTTATATATTGCTTATTTATTTTCTTTTTCAGTGAATGGAAACCTTTATTGACACTTTCGAATTCCATAATTTCTTCCATTTCAAATTTTTGAATAAAATGAGCCTGCCATGTCAGCCTGGAAACAAAAGAGTCAATTTGTTTCTTGTGTGTGCAGGTCAGTCTGAAGGCAGCTGCTTTTTGTAAAACTTGTCTGGAGGAAATATTTCCCCAAGCAATATAAGGGGATAACCTGCTGCAACTTTTTCTGGCTAATAATGGTTTTGAAATATTGGAGCTGTAATAATGGTAACGCTCGTCAAAAAATGTTTGGAGATATTTACCCGCCATTGTAGTTCCACCTTTCTGAAAAATGGCATCTGGAACTGTTTCTAAATTTGTTTTTTCTAATGTTTTTTCAAGTTCGGATATAGACGCTGTATCTAAATAATTCTCTGCCGCGGAATCAAATATAAATTGGGGTTCATTCATATAACTTTCCCATTTTGAGACCCAATTTGTTCGGTTACGCAATGCTCTAAAGATGCCGTTATTTATATTTTCAATCCAGCTTATTTGATTGTTTTTACAGAATCTTTTAAATGTTTTATCTCTTTCGTAGGTAATTTTCAACCCTGTTTCCTGATGTGAAAAAACAGAATCTATTTTGTATGTTTCCTGAATAGTATTAAACACCTGCAATACCTCTGAGGTAACAGCTAACACATGAGTATTGGAATTTTTGAGTTCGTTGTTTATGTCTGCGATTGATTGTTTAATGAAGTTCCAATGTCTGGGGCTGTAGTGTGCATCATTCTCTAAAGATTTTTCAAATACATACAGCAGCAATGTTGGAATTTTGTTTTGAGTCGCATTAAAAATCGCTTCGTTATCGTTTAAACGAAGATCTCTTTTGAGCCAAACTACATTGATATGTTTTTTATTAGTATTCATAATTTTTAGAATAATTTTTGTTGCAACCACAAGTTTTGAAATTTTGACTCACCGTCATAGTTTTTAGCTTGTAACGAAATATTGAATTTGCGATCTCGTGGGTCGTTTCCAACACCTGAAACGTACATCCAATTTCCATAATTACTGTGTACGTCATAATCAAGTAGCATGGCCTCAAAATAAGCGGCTCCTATGCGCCAATCTAACAGAAGATTCTTTGCAAAATAGGAACCCACATTTTGTCTGCCGCGATTACTCATCCAACCTGTTTGTTGCAATTCAATCATATTGGCATTGACAAAAGGCTCTTCTGTTGTGCCGTTTATCCAATGATTTATAGCTGATTGATTGGTTATCCAATCGTATTTTTTATCTAAAATCCCTCCAATTTTAAAAATTGAATTCCCATTTTTCAGCGAAACATATTTGAAATAGTCCCTCCAAATCAATTCAAAAATCAACCAGTAAGTCGAATCATTTTTCTCGATTTCTTTTTCATATTTAATGATTTCCCAATAGATAGTTTTTGCCGAAATAGAGCCATTAGCCAACCATGGAGAAAATTTTGAACTAAAATCTGTGCCCAATAATCCGTTGCGAGTCAATTTATAAACACTCAGTTTTTTTGATTTCCAAAAATAATTCTCCAATCTGTTCATTGCTTCGTTTTCACCACCACGAAAAGGAAATGCTGTTCTGGAATCGATTTCAAAATCAGTAAAGCCCAAAGTTTCCATCGTTGGAATTACTGTTTCGTTTTGTATGCAGTTTTCTTCAGAGAGCGACTGAACCGAAAATTCTGGTCTGACTGTAGTTGATTTTTCACACTGAATCCTGTATTGTGTAAAAACATTTGGAATCGATTGAATTTCAAATGGAATGTCTTCAGGATGAAATAAGAACTGATTGTATGTGCTTTTAAACTTTGTCGAATCTGGAACTTTAGATTTTAGATTCTCTAAATCGTCCATTTCCTCTCTTGTCCATTCTTTTTGAAAATAAATATAATCGATTTCATTTTTAGCAACAATTTCCGGTATAACATCTTCAGGTTTTTGATGATAAACTAAAAGCGAAATATTCATCTTTTCCAGATTTTGTTTCAATGTACTTACTGATTCAATGAGAAACTTGGCCCGGAATTTTTCTGTTTTTTTAAAGCCGAAACTCGTTTTTTCAAAATGCCTTGGATCAAAACAATAAACCGCGATTACCGTTTTATTTTCTTGTATAGCATTTGTCAAAGATTCATTATCTTGAACTCTCAAATCGTTTCTAAACCAAACTAATCCTTTTTGTTTCTCTTGCATTTTTCGCTACAATATTTGACTTCCTTCCAAACCTTTTCCCATTTTTTCCGCCAACTAAAAGGCCGGTTGCAAACCAGACATATTTTTGAAGGCAGATTTTCCTTTTTCACTATTTGTATTTTTCATATTCATTGACCACAATTGTCGCTTTCAAATCAAACATCAAATTGTACAATCCAAAAAAGGTTCTGTTCATATAAATGAAATGTTTAGACCCTCGATTGCCGTTCATTTTGCGCAGGTTGGTGTCTTTTGAAAATCGTTCTCCTAATTGTGCAATACTTTCAAAAAAACTTTCGTCAGAGAAATCGAACGTTTCCGCTTGAAACGGTTTTGTGAACAAGGACAGTAAGTCATGGAACATTTCAGTGAAATATTCCACTTCTTCTTTCGAATCATCTCTTCGAAGAATTTCTAATTCAAATAATTTTGCATTGAATATTTTGGGGCTATTAATGACTTTTTTGTCAATCAACTCAAAATAAGGAGTATAAAAGTCATTTGGAATCTGCTTCATGCACCCAAAATCCAATGCTACCAGTTGATTTTCTTTGTTTACCAAAAAGTTACCGGGATGCGGATCAGCATGGACTTTTTTCAGAATGTGAATCTGATACATATAAAAATCCCATAGCGCCTGACCAATTTGATTTGCAGTTTCTTGATTTGTATTCGTTTTGGTAAATTCTGAAAGGTGAATTCCTGTCATCCAATCCATCGTAATAATCTTCTCGGATGAATACTCAGAATAATATTCTGGGAAAACTAAATTTTCTATTTTTTTGCAGGCCTTAACAACTTCTTGGCTTTGCTCCAGTTCCAATAGATAATTGGTTTCCTCAATAAGTTTATCTTCGACTTCTTTAAAATATTTATCGGAATCTTTTCCTTGCAGGTTAAACATTCGGATCGCAATAGGTTTCACCATCGACAAATCAGAGGAAATACTATTGGCAACGCCTGGATACTGAATTTTTACAGCTAGTTTTTTACCGTTTTTTACAGCCACATGAACCTGACCAATACTTGCCGCATTGACAGAATTGGCATTGAATTCATCAAAAACTTCGTAGGGTGTTTTTCCGAAATTGGTTTTAAATGTTTTCAATACCAATGGAGCAGAAAGTGGCGGAACGGAGAACTGTGACAATGAGAATTTCTCCACGTAAGCTTGTGGTAAAAAGCTTTTGTCCATACTGAGCATTTGAGCTACTTTCAGCGCACTTCCTTTGAGACTTTTTAATCCGTCATAAATGTCCTCTGCATTGTTTTCATTGAGTTTATCTCGGGTCAAATCAGAATTAACTATTTTTTCACCGTAATATTTGAGGTAGTTAACACCAACTTTCGCACCGGTTTGTACTAGTTTTGTTGCTCTTTCAATTTTTGATGTTGGAATATAATCTATCGTTTTCATTATTTGTTGTATATTTTTTCTTTGAAAATAAATTTTCCAAAATCGATTAAACTTTCTAAGGGTGCTATATTCATTAATTCAAACGTTGCTTTAACGGATTTTTCGATATATATATCCGTTTTTTCAAAAGAAGGAGAGGAATCGTCTAGCCAAAATTTTAGTGTCAGTAAAAGTTGTACCCATGAAGTTTCCTGTATTGCTTTTTCCTGAAAATTTTGAAGCTTCTCTTGTTGAACCCTGTAATCATCAGAAATGATGTCAGTTATGTATTTTTTGAAACTGCTTCTTAGACCAGATAACTGTGTTAGTTTCTTTAATTGATTGTTATTTTCATTCAAAACCATAACTACGTAACTTCTGTTAGCGGTTAAAATCTCGAAAAAAGTAAAGTAAAAGCTCAGCATTTTACTTTTCATATCGTAGTTCTCGTAGTCAGGGTTCTTATTCAGTAATTCAACTGTTTTGTCTAAAAATATTTTAAAAATTTCTTTTTCTATACTTTCGATAGTTCCGAAAAAGGAATAAAACTCGGTTTCACTGAAGTTGTTTAATTTTGTGAAATGATAAACAGATTTTGGTTTTTCACTATTCTCAAGTACATAATCCATGTACATCGAAACTATTTTCTCTTTTGTCGGTATTGATTTTTTAGCAGCCATTTTTTTTGAATTTGTAATTAGAGTATAAAGGTACAAAATGTTTAACTAAATAATTATATTGTTAAACAAAATTTAATATATATTTTAGATTCCCCATAAATGCTTAGCTTTACAGTATGATAAAAAGAAATGTATTAATAAGCGGCGGATCCGGATTTATAGGTAGACATTTAACTAGTTTGCTTATCGAAAAGGGATATAGTGTTTCCATTTTAAGCAGAAGCAAAAAACAGAATACTGCAGAAATTTCTTATTACAAATGGGATGTCGCCACCCAATATATTGAAGAGGATGCTGTTCTAAAAGCAGATTTTATAATACATCTGGCGGGGGAGAATATTGCGGAGAAAAGATGGACCAAAAAAAGGAAGGATGAAATACTTAATAGTCGTGAACAATCAACACAACTGATCTATTCCGTTCTGAAGAAAAATAATAAGGTACTTGAAGCCTTTGTTTCGGCATCAGCAATAGGGATTTATGGAGCAGTAAACGGAAAGAAGATTTGTACAGAGGAAACACCTAATGCTAATGATTTTCTTGGGTTTACCTGTTACAAATGGGAAGAATCTATTGATTTTATTGAATATTTGCGCATCCGCACTGTTAAAATCCGTACGGGCTTAGTATTGGGTAAAGAAGATGGTTTTCTGAGAAAACTATTGCCTATTTTTAGGTGGAGATTAGGCGCGGCCCTAGGGTCAGGCAAGCAATATATGCCTTGGATACATGTTGATGACTTATGTAATATGTATGTTCATGCTCTGGTTAATCCTATGATGGCTGGTCCTTATAATGCAGCTGTAAATGACAATACGAACAATTTGCTTTTCTCTAAAACTCTGGCAAAAGTTCTTGGATATTCTCTTTGGTTACCCAATGTTCCTGCTTTTTTAATAAAATTGGCAATGGGAGAAATGTCGAAAATTGTTTTGACAGGAAGAAGAATTTCATCTGAAAAAATCGAACGTGCAGGCTTTACATTTAAATTCAAAAATTTGGAAGAAGCGCTTAGAGATTGTTTAAGAAAATAAAACTATTGTAAAACACAAGTGATTTGCGTATTGACGTTTTTCGCTATTTTACTGCGTACTATAAAAGGAATTTCAATACCGAAATCATCTGTGTTTAAAGGAAAAGTGGAAACAAGTTGAATTCCTTCACCTACTTTTTTGATGGTTCCGTAGATTATAATTTTTTTTGATTTACCATGAATGGTCATCTTTCCATTTATCATATATTCTTTAGAGTCTGAATCAATATTTTTCAGGTCAAATTTTTCAATTATACCTTTGAATATTGCTTTAGGATAACGGTCACTTTCTAAATAATTTTTATTGAAATGTTCTTGCATCAAACTTCTTTCAAACAGAAATTTTTTGATATAAACCATACAAGTTATTGCACCTGTTTTTGTAACCAAAATACAGGCAGTTTTTTGATTTATGGCCTTTACTTCTTCAAAAAATGGTACAGATGCTTCAAAAATTATAATCCCTCTGTCAGTGCCCATTTTTTCTTGTGCAGAAGCGGTATAGGTGATAATAATCAGGAAAAGGAGCGTAATTTTTTTCATGATCGTTTATGAATTAAACTACTTAAAGTTACAAAAAAAATGAATTAAAAACTAATCAAATGAGCAGAGAATGTTAGCTTGAAGCCTCATTTTTATTAAAATAAATCGCTTTATATTCCTTTATTTGGTTCCTTACTATTTACTCTTTTTTAACTCCAGCTGAACATTATATTTTTTTATATTCGTCAGGCTTTCTTCGGAGCTGTAATCAAAGACTTCCTCGTGATAATCTCTCTCCTTTTTTAAAGCTATTTGCTTCAGAGAATTATAGAATCGTCTTACTTCATTAAGATTGGAAATAATTAAACCGGGAACAGCTACACTTTTGCCTTCTTTGTTTTTGGCAACCATTGTGAAATAAGAGGAATTGCAATGTTTTATTTTTCCGGTTTGAATGTTTTCGGCTTCTACTCGAATACCAATAATCATAGAACTGTTGCCTACATAATTCACGCTAGCTTTCATAGTTACCAGCTCACCCACTTCAATAGGTTTTAAGAAATTTACCGTGTCTACAGAAGCTGTTACACAGTAATTTCCTGAAAATTTTGAGGCACAGGCAAAAGCGATTTGGTCCAATAAGGATAAAATATAGCCGCCGTGAATTTTACCACTAAAATTGGTGTGTGACGGCAGCATCAATTCTGAAATGCTAATATTTGAGGACGCCACTGTTTTAAAAGTAGTATTCATACTAGCTTATTTACTGATATAAGGAGAATTTTCTTTTTTAACCTCAAGGATGAAGTATTTTGTATCTCCCCACCAAGGAAAAGTTTTATAGCGCTCAACATAGGATAATTTTACATATTGACCTTCCAGTTCCTTCAAATCAGAAACTACTTTTTTGTCTTTATCCATTACCGAAAAAGAAAAGATTTGAGCACCTGAGAGTCCCTGGCTCAATTCTCCTTCCCATGTTTTGAATGCCACCCCTTTATGGCTAAATTTAATTAATTGTCCGGATCGAACTCCTTCGCTATAGGTTGCATAGTATAAAAAAGTAAAATAACATACGATCGAAAATAAAATAACACCTGCAATAATTCCTAGTATTTTTCTCATATCCTATTTAGTTTAATAATTGGTTTTCGTCTTTTTCGGCTCTGTTCAATATGCTTTCCGGCAGCGCTTTTTTCGCTTTTGCTCCCATTTTTTTCAATTTTTCCACGCTGACGATTAAGTTTCCTTTTCCTTCTACGAGTTTATTCATGGCTCCGCTGTATTCTGTTTTACTTTCGTCGATCTTCTTTCCAATTTTGATCAAATCACCAACAAAACCTTCAAATTTATCATACAGTGCTCCAGCCTGACGGGCAATTTCGAGCGCGTTTTCCTGTTGTTTTTGGTTGGTCCACATACTGTCAATTGTTCGCAAAGTAGCTAATAAGGTAGCAGGCGTAACAATAACGATATTTTTCTCGAATGCTTTGTTGTATAAAGTAGTGTCTTCGTTTAATGCCATTGCAAAAGCGGGTTCGATAGGGATAAAAAGCAGTACGAAATCAGGGCTTTCTATTTGATAAAGATCCTGGTAATTTTTATTACCAAGTTGTTCTACGTGACGTTTGATAGAGTTTACATGTTCTTTTAGAAAACTAATTTTCACATCATCATCTTCCTCATTGATGTATTTTTCATAAGCAGTCAAAGAAACTTTAGAATCGACAATCATCTTTTTGCCGTCAGGCAAATTGATTACGACGTCAGGGAAAACACGATTTCCATCCTCAGTAGTAAAGGCTTGTTGCACTTCGTACTCGCGTCCTTTCTCTAAGCCTGATTTTTCTAAAACACGTTCCAAAACTAATTCGCCCCAATTTCCCTGCATCTTACTGTCGCCTTTTAAAGCTTTGGTCAGGTTAATGGTTTCCTTGCTCATTTGGATATTCATTTCGCGTAATCCTAAAATTTGTTGGCGCAAAGCGGCATGATAATCAATACTTTCTTTGTGCGTGTCTTCGACTTTCTTTTCGAACAAGTGAATTTTATCTTGCAAAGGGGTCAAGATGTTTTTCATATTTTCCTTGTTCTGTTCCGTGAATTTATTGGATTTCTCTTCTAATATTTTGTTGGCCAAATTCTCGAATTCTTTTGTGAATTTTTCCTGTAGTTTTTCAACTTCCTCTTTTTGTTCCTTGTTGCGTTCCCAAAGATTCTCAAAATCCACTTCTTTTTTCGAAAGCTGAATGGCCAGACTGTCTTTTTCGTTACGAATGGTTTCTTTCTCGGCAATAGTATTTTCTAGTTGTTTTTCAAAAGTTGTTTTGTCAAGAGAGATTTGTTCTTTTTGTTGATTGAATTGGGAATTTAAAGCGATTAATTTCTCCTCGAGACTTACTTTTTCCGATTGGAATCGGGCAGAGAAAATAAGTTTGCCAATGAAAACACCAATGGCGAGGGCAATAATAAAAATTAATAAAAACGGAAACATATTTGACATAGAAGTATTTTTGTTTGTGAAGTAAAAGTAAGCAAAAGTTTCCTTTTTTTGTTTTGGAAACATAAATACTACGACAAGTTTTAGTATTTATAGATTTGGTGCTTTTAGCTAGTATTGTGTTTTTTATTTTTATGTTTTGTTGGGCGTAAAAATAAAAAAAAGCCAATAAGAATTTACATTCCTATTGGCTTTTTACAAACAAAACAATTGGTTATTCATCAAGTTTTATATTTCCTCTGTCTTCGTGATTGTCAGGATGTGAATTTGGATAACGGTGCGCTGTAATATCCGAGTTATGGTCTTCGTTTTCAACAGTTTTCATTGCTTCCTTTTCAGTAGAAACACCTCTACTTAAACTCTCATTTTCATTCCAGCTTCTCTCTTCCGTTTCCGGAATAGAAGCAATAGATCCATCTACATTGCGGGCTCTTTGAACAATTTTTTGATCGCCATTAGCATCAGTTTCCACTTCTTCTTTAAGTATTGATGCTGCTGGATTATAATCTTCGGGCAAGTTTTCGCCGCTGAAACCTTCGTTTGTGTTTTGCTTGTTATTTGTCTTTTTTGAACCTAAATCGTTGCTTTCCATAATCTTTATTTTTTAAGTTAATACTCTTAACTTCTATAATGTTACGTCTTTTAAATTAAGAATTTGAATCATTTAACATAGCTTTTGGTTTGTAAAGACAAATGTGTCAATGCTCAATTTTATATCCTGCTAAAACAAAACTATCTTTGCCATCTTTAAAACAAAATATAATGACTCATTCGCATTTCATCATTTACAAGCCTTATGGTTATTTAAGTCAGTTTATTTATGAGCTGAAGCGTAAAAAGAAACTGTTGGGTGAATTGCATGATTTTCCCAAAGGAACAATGGCAATAGGTCGTCTTGATGAAGATTCAGAAGGATTGTTGTTATTGACTACGGATGGGATGATGAGCGAAATCATTCGAAGCAAAAAAGTTGACAAAGAATATTACGTTCAAGTTGATGGTATTATCCATCAGGAAGCCATTGAGCAATTGGAAAAAGGAGTTGAAATTGGTTTTAATGGAACCAAGTATATTACAAAACCCTGCAAAGCGTCTTTGATCCGTGAAATTCCTGCGTTTGGAACCAGAGGAAAAAAAATACGGGATGAACGCCACGGTCCAACATCCTGGGCTTCGATTACTGTCAATGAAGGGAAATTTCGCCAAGTGCGTAAAATGACGGCCGCTGTAGGTTTTCCCACGTTACGCTTGGTTCGTGTTCGAATTGGAAACGTACATCTCAATGATTTACAGGCTGGGGAAGTTAAGGAAGTAGAAAATTTTCAAATAGAGATTTAACGGATTTGATCTGAATTTTTCAATCTTTTAATTTTTCAATCTTTTAATAAAGTATAATATGTTAAACATCGTTTTAGTAGAACCAGAAATACCAAATAACACCGGAAACATAGGCCGATTGTGCGTAGGAACCGAAAGCCGTTTGCACTTGATTCATCCTTTTGGATTTGTCATTAATGATAAAAACCTGAAACGTTCCGGTTTGGATTATTGGGTACATCTAGATGTCACGGAATATCAAAATGTGGCCGAATGGATGTCTCACATTAAAGATAAATCAAGAGTTTTTCTAATGAGTTCGCACGCCGAAAAATCGTATTTGGAGACTGATTTTCAGGATGGGGACTGGTTAGTTTTTGGTAAAGAAAGTAAAGGGCTAAGCGAGGAAGTTCTAGGCTTGTTTGAAAATCATCTGACAATTCCCATGTCGCCATTAATTAGAAGTTTTAACATTGCAAATTCGGTCGCTTTTGTTATTGGCGAAGCGAAAAGACAAATTAGCACTAAACGCTAAGTTGAAAAGTTACGATGGTGTAAAGCATACTATTTTGAAGTAAATTTTATATATTTGAGTAAGACATCACATGATTTATTTCTGTTTTTCTTCCTTTAAATTTACTTTTATGATAGATAAAGTTATTCTTAGAAATACCATTTTCAAACATTTGGATGGGTTGGTTATTGCGCCGGTTGCTTTTTCTTTATATAAAAGTGGCGTGCTTGCTTATATTCTTGATAAAAAAGAAGTGACGCTGGAGGAGCTTACATCAAATTTTAAAGCAAACGAAGGCTATCTGAATGTGGGTTTGCGAAATTTATGTTCACAGGGATTTCTGGATTATGATATCAACAACGCCACAAATGCCATTAAATTTAGCATCAATGACAAAAGTAAAATCGCTTTTTCGATGTTTCATTTATACGAAGATGTGATTGATTTACTGCATTTTTCGATGCAATTTCACCCTAGATTATTTGAAGAGGCTCCTTTTGAAAGGTTGCGCGTTATTTTCGAAAAACACAAAAGCAATTACGCCATTTCTTTTTCGAATGATCCGTTGACAAATACAATTCAGCGTCAAATTTTAATGCATATTGAAGGATGTTTAGTTGGGCCAACATTAGTTCGCTTGGGCATGAGCGGTATGTTTCATAAATATTTTATGGAGATTTCCTTCCGTCCCGAGGAATTTCATAAATCCCCCGAAAATTTTAAAATCATACTTGATTTCTTTGTTCATTTGGGTTGGTTTACGCAAAAAAAAGGGAATTATCAGTTTACCGAAACTGGTTTATTTTTTGCCAAAAGAGCCACGGCTTACGGAGTGACGGTTTCCTATTTACCTACCTTCAGTAAAATGGATGATTTGCTTTTTGGTAATCCAAATCTTTTGCGAGATATAGCAGAAGGAGGAGAGGAAATTCATGTGGACAGAGAAATGAATGTTTGGGGTAGCGGAGGCGCGCATGATACTTATTTTAAAGTTGTGGATGAGATTATCATTAAATTATTCAATTTACCAATAGAAGATCAGCCGAAAGGAATTCTAGATATGGGTTGTGGCAATGGTGCATTTATAGAACATATTTATACTGTAATCGAGAGACAAACCCGTCGCGGAAAAATGCTGGATGATTATCCTTTATTCCTTGTTGGTGCTGATTATAATCAAGCAGCGTTGAAAGTAACCCGAGCCAATTTAATTAAAGCCGATATTTGGGCCAAAGTAATTTGGGGAGATATAGGTCAACCGGATTTGTTAGCCAATGACTTATTGGAAAATTATAACATTGATTTGAAAGATTTACTGAATGTGAGAACCTTCTTGGATCATAACCGAATTTGGGAAATACCAAAACAGATTACCAAAGACAGAGTAAGTCATTCTACAGGAGCATTTGTGCATAGAGGAGAGCGAATCAGTAATAGCTTAGTTGAAGATAATCTATTGGAACATTTGAATAAATGGTCGCCTTATGTTCGGAAATTTGGATTGTTAATGATTGAATTGCATACCATTGCTCCAAATTTGACTGCTGCTAATTTAGGTAAAACCGCTGCTACAGCTTATGATGCCACGCATGGTTTCTCGGATCAATATATAGTAGAAATTCCTGTTTTGCACAAAATCGCTGCAGAAGCTGGATTATATCCGGATGCTAATTTTTTCAGAAGATTTCCGGACTCAAATCTTGCAACAGTGAGTATAAATTTATTGAAAGGGAATGGTTAGTACGATTTTGGACTGAATAAAATGTTGAAACTAAACAATCATGAATTTTCCTTTTTCAGCGTCAAAAACAATATGCTCATCTTTGAACAAGGTATTAAAACTTCCTTTTGAAATAAAATTACAAGGCTCGTCTTGAAGCACTGTTTCAGGAGTCATAATAATCATTTCGTCACTCAATTGTATCGCCATGTCAATATCATGAGTAGAAAATAAAATGCATTTTCCAGTTTCATGAGTAAGTTTTTTCAAAAGTTTGAATAACGCTACTTTATGTAGTAAATCCAAATGGGTGGTGGGTTCATCCAAAATTATTAATGGAGTATCCTGTGCTAAAGCTCGTGCAATCAACACTTTTTGTAATTGTCCGTCACTAATCTCATAATGTTTTTTTGTGGCTAAATGACTAATTTGTGTCAATGCCATAGCTTCATTAACTTTAACAATATCAATGTCAGATAAAGTTCCCATCCAGTTGGTGTAAGGTTGTCTTCCTAAAGCAATGAGTTCAAAAACGGTTAAATTACTTGGAGGTAATTTTTCGGTTAAAACGATACTTAGGTTTTGAGCTAAATCCAAAGGTTCGTAATCAGTGATTTTCTTTTCATTCAAGAAAACGGCGCCCAAAAGCGGTTTCTGGATTCCTGTTATGGTTTTTAAAAGTGTTGATTTTCCAATGCCATTGGCACCAATTAAAGCAATCAGTTTTCCTTTTTTTAAGGAAATAGAAATATCCGAAGCCACTACGATTTTCTCTTTTTTATGAGAATAACCGATGCTGATTTGGGATGCTTGTAAGATGATTTTGTTTTCCATTAGGCAATCATTTTTCGTTTTTTAACCAATAACCAAATTACGACCGGAGCTCCAATTATCGAAGTCACAGCATTGATAGGTAAAGTGATTTCTAATCCTGGCAATTCTGAAAGTACATCACAAATAAGCATAATCGATGCGCCTAAAAGTAACGTACTCCAATATAAAACCGAATGATTGCTGGTTTGAAATACTAATTTTGCTATATGAGGAACTGCTAGTCCTATAAAAGCAATTGGGCCTGCATACGCCGTAATACTTCCTGCTAAAATGCTTGTTGCAAAAATAATAATTAATCGTGTTTTCTTGAAATTCAAACCTAAACTGCGAGCGTAATTTTCACCCAATAATAAGGCGTTTAGCGGTTTGATGCTAAACAGACTTAATAACAAACCAATCCCCACACAAACGGTCAGAATTACTATAGAAGACCAAGACAAGTTGCCTAAATTTCCCATGGACCAAAACGTAAATTTCTGTAATTGTTCAGCGGAACTAAAATACGTAAGAACGCCTACTATTGCACTGGTAAAACTACCAAACATTAACCCAACAATTAAGATGGCCATAGTATCGCGAAGCTTTTGGGAAACCATTAAAACGGCGAGTAATACAACGGAACTTCCTATAGTTGATGCTAAAACCACTCCATAAGAAGATAACAAAATATTACTTAAAAAATGAGGAAGTAAGCTCGCACCTAATATCACAAAAGCTACTCCTAAACTCGCTCCCGAACTCAATCCTAAAACATAAGGCCCGGCCAGTGGATTTCGAAATAAAGTTTGCATCAGTAAACCACTTATGGATAGACCCATTCCGACAAGAATTGCTGTAATTGCTTTGGGTAAACGGTAATTGATGATGATATATTCCCAAGTGGATTTACTCGCTTGACCACCAGTTAAACTAGTATAAATTTCTTTAAAAGGTATCGTGATGGAACCAAAACTAATGTTTACAAAAAACAATAGCACTAGTCCCAAAGCAAGCAATAAAAATAGAATCGTATTTCGTTTTTGATTCGCCAATTTAGTTTAGTTTTTGTGCAAAAGTAAAAGTATAATTTGGAAGCAGTTCAGGATGAAAGATTTTAATGTAATCTTTCAATACTAAATCTGGTCGGCTTGGTGCTAATTCATAATAAATCGTTCCTCCCGATGCACCTAATTTACTTTCAAAAGTATACACATTTTTAGATTTTAAAGCGTCAAACTGATTGTAATGCGGATTACTGTTTTCGAATTCAGTAATACTTTTAAAAGAACCTGTTGCGATCCAATATTTCGCCGTTTTTGCTTTCTCTAATATTTTTTCAAAAGGCAAACTAAGACTTCCTGTTCCTGCAACATTTGCCCACAAATAATTGGCTTTTGCATCTTTCATAAATTGAGCTACCCAGCTATTTCCTCGTGCTACATACCATTGATCTTGATACATAGATCCGTACAAAACGGTTGCTGTAGGTTTTTTGGTTGCAACCAATTGTATGGCGTCATTGTAATTTTTAACGATTTCGTCAAAAAGCGTTTTGGCTTCTTTTTCTTTTCCAAATAAAGCACCGTAAAGCTTAATCCATTCTGCTTTTCCTAGTGGAGTTTGCTCCATCCAGTCAGCTTGAATGAGTACTTTAAGACCGCTTTTCTGTAAATTATCAATCATTGGATTGTTATTGTCAACTCCAAAAGTTATAATTAAGTTAGGAGCCAATTCAATGAGTTGCTCCATATTTAATTTCTCATTTTGTCCTATGTTTTTAACAGCACCTGCATCAATTAATTTTCTGGTTTTTTCAGAGGAAACGTAATCGGTGTGAGGAAAACCTACCAGTGATTTTTCAACTCCAAGCATTTCCAAAAAAGGAATATTAGTAGTTGAGGTAACGACAATAGATTCCAAAGGAATTGGAATTGTTGTGTATTTTTGAAGGTTATCAGGAATGCTGCCGTTTTTTTCTTTTAGTATATAAGTGAAGTCCTTATTTGCTTCAGGCCAAGGGTTTGAAACCGTCACTATTGAATATCCTTCATATTTATTTATAGAAAAGCTAGAGGCGTATCCGATTGCATTTTTTGAATTTGTGCTTTCTTTTACGTTAAGATTTTTGCTTTTTTTACATCCAACGAAAGTTGAAAATAAGAAAACAAAAAGGATTAATTTAAAGGTGAATTTCATGGTTTAATTTTTCGATAGGGACAAAGGTATACCAAATTTATAAAATTTCTTGTTTATTTTTAGCAGTAAAAAATTGAACAAATACTATCTTTACGAAATGAATAGCATTAAAGTCAAAAACTGTTCTACTTGCGGAACTCCTTTTAATTGTGGTGACACAACAGAAGGGAGTAAATGCTGGTGCAACAATTTTCCGCCCATTTTTACTCCGTCAGAAATGGTGGATTGTCTCTGTTCCAGTTGCTTTACAGTTGCTTGCTCCACTAAAATTGACGAATATGTTGCAACAATAATGCCCGAATCAGCAACGGATAATAAAGCTAAAGATTTACCCACAACGACTAATCTCGTGGAAGGAATCGACTATTATTTAGAAAATGGGAATTATGTTTTTAAAGCTTGGTTTCATCTAAAAAGAGGGCATTGTTGTACCAATGGATGTCGACATTGTCCGTATGGATTTAAAAAAATATAAAAATGATATATTTAATAACAGGCGGCGAACGCTCCGGTAAAAGTAGTTATGCCGAAAATTTAGCAAAAGAACTATCGGTTAAACCAACGTATGTGGCTACAGCCCGAAAATGGGATGATGATTTCCAAAAGAGAATCGATCGCCATCAAAAAGATCGGGACGAACGATGGATTAATATCGAAAAAGAAAAACACTTGAGCGAAATTGATTTTTCAAGTAAAGTAGCGATTGTCGATTGTGTCACACTTTGGTTAACGAACTTTTTTGTAGATACTAAAAACGATGTTTCCTTGTGCTTAGAACAAGCTAAAGCTGAATTTGACGCTATTGCCAATCAAGAAAATACAACTATTATTATTGTAACCAATGAAATAGGGATGGGTGTTCATGCCGATACTCACATTGGTAGAAAATTCACCGAACTTCAAGGTTGGATGAATCAATATATTGCTGCAACGGCTGATACCGTTGTGCTTATGGTTTCTGGAATTCCTGTAACGATAAAAGGGAAAAAATGAAATAGCTATGATTTTACAATATTTGAATTCAACGAAAATAGTGCCTGATAGCGTATTACATATTCAATTAAAAATCAATAAATAACTACATATGAATTTTGTAACTTCTTGGAGTGGCGGAAAAGACAGTTGTTATGCAATGATGCAAGCAATTCAGCAAGGATTTATTCCAAAAGTGTTACTCAATATGATGAATGAGAACGGGAAAGTGTCCCGTTCTCACGGATTGCCTTTGTCTATTTTGAATCAGCAAGCCCAAAAAATGGGATTGCCTCTGGAAGGAATTCCGGCAACTTGGGGTGATTATGAAGCCAAATTTATTGCCGTTTTAAAAATGCTAAAAGCTAAATATGATTTGGAAGCGGCCGTTTTTGGTGATATTGATTTGCAACCGCACAAAGATTGGGAAGATAAAGTATGTGCCGCCGCATCGCTAAAAGCAATTTTGCCTTTGTGGCAACAAGACCGAATTGTTTTGGTAAACCAAATGCTTGAAAACGGCATTGTAACGATGATTGTTTCTTGCAATACAATAATGGGAGAACAGTATCTGGGGAAAATTTTGAACAAAGAACTAGCTCAAGAATTACACGAAAAAGGAATAGATCCTTGTGGTGAAAACGGGGAGTTTCATACTTTGGTAATTAATTGTCCGTTATTTTCAGGAGCGATTGAATTGCCTGAATTTACTAAAATCACCTATGAGAATTATTGTTTCATCGTTTGGGAAGAAATATAAAAACAAAATTTTTTTAAGATGACTTATTTAGATGAAATTTTAAAATCCCGTCGCGACACCCGTCATTTTACGGAGGATCTAGTACCGGATGCTGTTCTTGAAAAAGCACTGCAAGCAGGACATTGGGCTCCTTCTGTGGGTTTGACTGATGCTACAAAATACTATCTGATCAGATCGGCTGAAATGAAGAAGGCCATAAAGGGTTTGTTTTTAGATTATGATGAAAAAGCAATTGCACTAACAGATGACGAACAACAAAAACAAGCCTACAAAGCCCTTAAGCTGGAAGCAATAGAAGAAGCACCATTGGGATTAGTTATTTGTTATGATCGTTCCGTTTTGAATAATTTTACGATTGGAACCGTTGGCAGTAATGAAGCAGTAAAGTTTAGTTCTGTCTGTGCGGCACAAAATATTTGGCTTTCCCTAACGGAACAAGGATATTCCATGGGATGGGTTTCCATATTGAATTATTATCAGTTCAAGCAATTATTGGGTTTACCCGAAAATATGGAGCCGTTGGGGTATTTTTGTGTGGGAAAACCTGCCACTGATTATGATAATCAACCCATGTTGCAACAACTGAATTGGAAACAAAAGCAAGAAATTCCATTAGTTGAGGAAATCACTGTTTTGCATGAAAGTAAGGTGGAGAAAGTATTTTTTGATACTAAAAAGGAGATAGATTCTGCTGCTTTTGCAAATGTGTTGCAACATAAAATCGACCAAAAAACCAAACCAACAGGTTCATTAGGAATTTTAGAAGTGCTCGCCAAACAAATTGGGATGGTATTTCAAACTTTAGAACCTAAAATTATAAAACCTAATCTGGTTGTTTTTGCAGCCGATCACGGAATTGCAAATCATGGAGTAAGTACCTATCCACAAGATGTAACCAGACAGATGGTGAATAATTTTTTGATAGGTGGCGCAGCAATCAATGTGTTTTGTAAACAAAATAAGATTCAATTGGCGATAGTGGATGCTGGGGTAAATTATGATTTCCCTATGAATACGGATTTGATTTCGGCTAAAATAGGGAAGGGAACACACTCTTTTTTGCATGGAGCCGCAATGAGTAAAACAGAAGTTGAATTGTGTTTTATGAAAGGAAGTGAAATTGTTGCCTCTATTGCAAAAACGGGCAGTAATTGTATTGGTTTTGGCGAAATGGGCATTGGCAACACAGCTACAGCTTCGGTTTTGATGAGCATTATTTTAGAATTACCAATTCAAGATTGCGTAGGGAAAGGTACTGGTGTAAATGATGAACAGTTGATTCAAAAAATTAGTATTCTTAAAAAATGTATTGCTAATTACGATGGTTCAGATGATTTAGACAGCAAGTTAGCTTATTTCGGAGGTTTTGAAATCATGCAAATGGTAGGAGGAATGCTTCAGGCAAAACAAGACAATATGTTGATTCTTGTTGACGGCTTTATCTGTAGTGTTGCTTTTTTAATTGCCTTTAAAAAGAATCCGTCCATTATTAAAAATGCTATTTTTTGCCATTCATCTGCGGAGCAAGGGCACCAAAAAATATTAGATTGTCTAGGAGTTCGTTCCCTATTGCAACTCGATTTAAGGTTGGGTGAAGGCACGGGTTGTGCGATTGCTTTTCCTATAATTGAGTCGGCTGTAGCATTCATAAATAATATGGCCAGTTTCGAATCAGCGGGTGTGAGTAGCCGGGAACTTTAAATTTAATTTGTTAGTAAATAGATAAATTGGCTTTAGCCAAAATAAAAAAAATGAAAAAAGAACTACATATATTTTTTACAGCATTAATGTTTTATACAAGGATTCCGTGTCCTGCAACCATTGATCATAATCCAGATTATTTAAATAAAGCGTCCCGTTATTTTCCGTTAATTGGTTGGATTGTAGGTAGCGTGGCTTTTGGGATATATTGTATTTTTAATTATTTAGTAGCACCTGAAATTGCGGTAATCTTCTCTACGATTGCTTCCGTTTTAGTTACCGGAGCTTTTCATGAAGATGGTTTTGCTGATGTTTGCGATGGTTTTGGAGGCGGTTGGACCAAAGAAAAAATACTGATAATTATGAAAGACAGTGCTATTGGTGCGTATGGAGCAATAGGTATGGTGCTGTTGTTATTCCTTAAATTTAAAGGATTGACTCAATTAATTGATATCTCAGATAATCCTAAATTTATAATTTATAATCCACAATTTATAATTCTGTTACTTTTTGTTTCCGCGCATTCTATCAGTCGATTAGCGGCGATATCGATTGTTTTTACCCATGAATATTCTCGTGAGGATGCTTCCAGCAAAAGCAAACCTATCGCACAAAGTTATTCTTGGAGAGAAGTAGTGGGAGCTTTCTTTTTTGGATTACTTCCATTAGTTATTTTGTCCTATTTTCAGTGGCAAATACTGTTGGTTTTAATCCCTGTTTTTCTGACCCGATTCTTTTTAGCACGTTATTTTCAGAAATGGATTGACGGGTATACCGGAGATTGTTTGGGAGCAACCCAACAGGTTTGCGAAGTGGTTTTTTATATATCAGTTATTGCATTATGGAAGTTTATTTAATACGTCACACAGAAACGGTTTGCGAAAAAGGAATTTGTTATGGACAATCCGATGTGGAAATCATGGAGCCTTATGATGCTGTTTTTCAATCTGTTTTAAATCAATTGCCTCAAGATGCAAATCTGTATTCCAGTCCTTTACTTCGCTGTGTTCTTTTGGCAAATTACATCAAAGACAATTCAGAAATTACTGCTGTAAATGAAGATTCTCGTTTGATGGAAATGAATTTTGGCGATTGGGAAATGAAAAATTGGGATGTAATTCCACCGGATGACTTTACGCCTTGGATGACTGATTTTGTAAATGTTCGCGTGCCGAATGGCGAATCATTTACGGATTTACACAATCGAGTAATTGATTTTATGCATAATGAACTTCAGAAAACCAATTCAAAACCAGTTATTATTGTGGCACATGCAGGAGTGATACGTAGTTTTTTATGTAAAATTTCGGATTTGCCACTAAAAGACGCTTTTCAGAATAAAGTAGATTTTGGAGCTGTAATTAAAATTGAATTATAAAATCCGGAATTATTTAGGTTATTAACTTAATATAATTTTATCTTTGCCGCCGTATTGAGGTTGAGGTTTGTTTATTTTCAAACCCCATTAAAAGGGAATCAGGTGAAAGATTTCAAGTTTTAGATTTCAGATTTCAGGGTTTAAATCCTAAATCAAGAATTCTAAATCAAGAATCCTAAATCCTGAGCTGTACCCGCAACTGTAAGCTATCAAGCTTGTTGTTATCTACAAAACCACTGAGTTAGCTGAATTTATTTCAGTTTCTTGGGAAGGTAAACAACAAGACGCAAGCCAGGAGACCTGCCTATTACATCGAGTATCAAACTTTCGGGAAAAAAGGTTTGGGTATGGGTCATTCTATGCTTTTCTCCCCAATTTATTAAATTTTACATTTTAAAAATGAACAAAAAATTCATTCGCTTTAGTGCGATTGCATTGTTATTTGCAATGAACACGTATGCACAAGATCAAGAGCCAAAACAACTTGATGAGGTTGTTGTTTCCGATTCGAAATTTGCTTTGTCAAAAGAAAAATCAGGGAAAGTTATCGTCAAAATTACTTCTGAGGATTTGAAGAAAAAATCAGGACAATCAGTAGCTTCAGTTTTAAGTACGGTAGCAGGTGTTGAAATCAATGGAAATCAGAGTCGTAATGGTAAGGATTTGGGACTTTACATTCGCGGAGGAAGAAATCATCAGGTTTTAATTTTGATTGATGGTGTTCCGGTAACAGATGCTTCCGGGATTAGCTTATCGTATGATTTGAGATTGCTTCCAGTGGAGCAAATTGAAAGTATTGAGATTATGAAAGGCGCTTCGAGCACTTTATACGGTTCTGGAGCCGCGACAGGTGTTATTAATATTACACTAAAAAAAGCAGGTAAAAAAGCGATTGCTGGAAATGCATATATGAATATTGGTACACAAACAGTTGCTAAAAAAGCAAATTATAGTGTGCAAGATTACAATCAGGGTTTTGCTGTAAACGGTGGTTTTGAAAAAGTAAATTATTTTGCTTCTTTGAATAGTACTGAAACTACAGGGATTTCTGAAGCAAAACCATTAAATTCAAATACTAAATTTGAAAATGATGCTTTTTCAAGAGTTAATTCTTTAGTGAAAATTGGCTTTACGCCAACTAAAAAATTATCATTTGATTTCTTTGCTAATTATGACCGAATGAAAAACGATTTTGATGCAGGTTCATTTGCAGATGATCTTAAAAATTTCAGTCTTTCAGAGCAATTTAGAGTTGGTTTTTCTCCAAAATATAAATACAACAAAGGAGAATTTGTAATTAACTCTGGGGCCAATGTAATCAATCGCGATATTTTTAGCTACGGATCTTTATTCCAGGCAAAGTCAAGAAGCGTCAATGTTGATGCCTTTAATAAATATGAAATTTCATCTCAATTATTTGTAGTAACAGGAGCACAATTTCAATTTCACGAAATGTCAAACATGAGCCAGTATGATGCGATTACAAATGAAGTGGCTAAATTCAATATGATTGATCCTTATGTAACTGCTGTTTATAATTCAGACTTTGGATTAAACTTAAATGCAGGAGCACGTTACAATATTCATAGTAAATACGGGAATAATTTAGTTTATAATATTAATCCTTCTTACACTTTTTCTGAAAATTTAAAAGTAATAGCTTCCTATAGCACTGCTTTTATTACGCCAAGTTTGTACCAATTGTACTCTCCGTATGGTGATTTGAATTTATCTCCAGAGAAAGATGCTACAGCCGAAGTTGGTTTTGAAGTTAGCGTATTGAATAAGAAATTAGTTTTGAATGCAGTAGCTTTTCAGAGGGAAGAGGAAGATGCTATAGGATTTGATTTGATGACTTACAAATACTTTAATGTAAATGGGAAAAACAAAGCCAAAGGTGTTGAAACAATGGTTTCTTATGCTTTGAATGATAAAGTAAAATTCAATGCCAATTATACTTTTACAGAATTAGAAAGACAATCTCGTATCTTGAATCCTAAACATAAAGTCAATGCTGCTGTAGATGTGCAAGCAACGCCACGCCTTGCTTTTAATGTGGCATACCAATTTGTGTCTGACAGATATTTAGAATATACCACTTATCCAGCCCCAACTTATAATCCTGTTTTGAATTCAGAAATTTTGAAAGACTATCAATTAGTTAATGGTAATGTTCGTTATGATTTAATCAAAAACAGATTGAATATTTTTGGCGCAGTTGACAATATTTTTGATAAAGATTTTGTTGAAAGCAGAGGATACAGTACTAGAGGTAGAAATTTTAAATTAGGTTTGAATTTCTTGTTCTAAAAAATAAATATTTAGTGTTAGTTCTTAATTCCCGTTCCATAATTAGGAACGGGTTTTTTGTTAGCACAAATTCAATCTTTCGATTGAAAAATTTGTATATAAGAAAGGCTTTCATCACTGAAAGCCTTTTTTTGTAGATCTAGTATTTTTTCTATTTCATTTCTGAAATGAATTCTGAAATTGACTGCGCTATTTTATTTTGTTCATTGTCATCAACCAAGTATTTTTTGTCATTTTCATTGGTTAAATATCCAAGTTCCACAATTACTGCTGGAACTTCTGATTTTTTAAGAATGTAAAAAGGACCAGTTTTTACATTGGATACTTTTAAATTTTTATTCGTTGCGAATTTATTTATGAGTTCTCCTGCAATCTTACTTGACTTTTCAAAAAATTCAGTCTCTTTTGCCACATAAAACTCCAAGCCTGATGTTTTATTATTTAAACTGGTATTTACATGTAGGGACAAAACTAAATCCGGTTTAAGTTTGTTTATAAAAGCAGTTCTATCGTTCAAGGATAAAAAATTATCTTCATTTCTAGTGAAGTGAATTACCACATTACTATTTAAAGATTTTATTTTTTTAGTGACTTGTTCCACAATTTTCTTTTCAGTGATTGCATCTGATGTCGCACCAAAATCAGTTCCACCGTGACCTGCATCAATAACAATATTTATTTTTTTTGGTTCTGAATGCTTTGGCTTTATAAATGCAAAAGAAACAATTACAGTCAAAGCCAAAACTAATTTACTTGTGTTTTTCATTACGTTGTGATGTAAAATATTGATTATTAAGTATTAACTTGTAAAATGGTGTTTTAGTATAATGCTCGTAAAGTTATTTCAATGCTTTCAAAAGCCCTTCCGGAGCTTTGTCAATATACATTTGATTTTGCAAACCATTTATTGATTTTATGTCATTAAAATATTTGAAATCTTTTTCAGGACTCAGTTTTAACATTTTTGCTGTTCCGGTAATTTTACCAATTGCAGTGCTTAGTAAAGGCTCTGTTGTGTTACCCAAAATATCTAAATTACCCAGGTTTTCTTTCAACTCATAAGTAGGTACTAATCCGCTGAAATAATCTCCAAAACCAGCTGCATTTACAATTTTTAGAACAATTGGTTGCATCGCGTAGCGATGGTTCGGGTTTCTGTTGTCTTTACCAAAAGTAGGTGAATCATATAAAGTAACGGAACCAACATTTTTTCCAGTAGTTACATCGCCAATTTGAACAACATCCATATATGGTTTCAATCCATTAATCACCAATTCACTTGCTGAAGCCGTACTTTTGGTGGTTAAAATGTAAATTTTAGTCAAATTCAAGCTGTTGATTGGCGTAGCGCCAATTTTATCTGTAAAGTTATTTTTTAACGCATCCGGATTATTTGTTTCAAAATAACTGTTGATTTTGTTATTCCATTGTTGCTTTGCAAATATTTGCCCGGTATATTGTCCCGTAATCATACTTGCTAAACGTGTAGCCGTAAGAACAGAACCTCCTGAATTATAACGTAAATCAAGTACTAAATCAGTTATGCCTTGCGTTTTTAGCGTGCCAAAAGCTTCATTCAATTTGTTGTCATAATCGGCATAAAAACCGTTGTAGATTAAATACCCTATTTTGTGAGTGCCCGATGTGATCACGGTATTTAATAGAATTGGATTTTCTGATAGTATTGTTTTCGTTAAAGCAACCGTTTTTCCGTTTGGGGTAATGGCTCCATTATTATAATCCGCTAGATTTAGCGTATAACTTTCTGCTGCGAGCAAAGTTTGATAGTTACTAGCGGTTAATTGAGTTCCATTTACTCCGTAAAAAATGGCTCCACGCTTGATGTCCTTTGTTGATGCATCCGAACCGGGGATAACATAGCGTACCCAGCCAAATATTTCAGTAGTGCTTCCTGATTTATATCGTAAACCGTAGTCGACTCCGTCATTTTTTGTTGTTCCTTGAAGTGCGCCCTCAAGTTCTAAGTAATCACTTACAATCCAACTGAATCTATCAACGGATTTATCTACGCGTAGTGCATCAAATAAACTTTCAGGAGTAGAATAACCTGACAAAAAAGTATTTAATTCTGCCTGAGAAGCAAAACGGTCGTCTGATAAATTAGGCACGTCAGCTTGCCATAAATAGTATTGGTTTAGGCCTTTCCAAATAAAATCTTTGATTGCAAGATCCATTGGCGCAGCAACATCGTCCATATCCTGGCAACCTTGGAAACTAAAAAGTGCTACAATTAATATAAGCGTAAATTGAAATGTTTTTTTCATGTTAGTAGGTTCAATAACTATTATGAACGTAAAAATAGTAACTTTAGTTTTTATTTTCTATTATTTGTAACAAAAAGAAACATGTATCGTCTTGATTGTATAACCGATTTAATAACTACTCTTTATGAACCAAAATGAGTTTGTGCAGCTAACCACTCCATTCAAAGACAAAGTCTTTCGGCTGGCAAAGCGATTGTTGACAAGCACGGAGGAAGCCGAAGATGCTACCCAGGAAGTTTTGGTAAAGCTTTGGAGTAAAAATGGAAGTTTGCATGGGTTTAATAGTGTAGAAGCTTTTGCGATGACTCTGACAAAAAATTATTGTTTGGATCAGTTAAAATCAAAAAGAGCAGGAAATCTGAAAATTGTTCATACTAATTTTACCGATAGAGAACCAAGTGTAGATAAAAAAGTAGAAGATAGTGATAGTTTAAATTGGGTCGAGAGGATAATTAATCAGTTACCCGAACAACAGCGACTGCTAATTCAGATGCGGGATATTGAACAATATGAATTTGCTGAAATCGCAAAAATAACAGAAATGAATGAAACGGCTATTCGTGTAGCGCTTTCGAGAGCAAGAAAAACGATAAGAGAAAGCATGACAAAAACGCATAATTATGGAATTAGATAAAATAGAATTACTAATAGAAAAATACTTTCAAGGGGAAACCAGTATTGCTGAAGAAAATGAATTACGTACTTATTTTTCTTCACTAAATGTTGCGCAGCATTTAGAACAGTACAAGCCTTTGTTTGGTTATTTGTCTCTTGCGGCAGACCAAAAGTTTGCGCCAGAAATCGCACTGCATTCTAAGCAGAACTTTCCGAACGAATTTAAAAAACGAAATGTAGCATGGTTGTCTATTGCTGCTTCAGTTGTCGTTTTGATGGGAATAGGAACGTATGTGTATTACAATTACGAGGATGAAAAGGGGAAACAAGATTTAGGAACGTATGATGATCCTGAAGTTGCCTTTAGACAAACTCAAAAAGCATTAGCATTATTGTCAAATCATGTAAATGTTGGCATAGAAAGTGTTAAGTACATTGAAGAATACCAAGAATCAAAAGAATTAATTTTTAAACAATAAAATAATCAATCAAAAAATGAAAAAGTTTATATTAACATTAGTAGTAGTATTAGTTTCAAGTCCATTTTTCGCTCAAGCGGCCTTCGATAAATTCGATGGTCAGGATGATGTTACGTCAATTATAGTCAACAAAAAAATGTTTGACTTAATGAGCAAAGTAAAAGTAGATGCTTCTGATAAGGAAACACAACAATACTTGAACCTGATAAAAAAGTTAGACAATTTGAAAGTTTTTACCACTAAAAGTACCAGAGTAGAAAATGAAATGAAAGCTTCGGCTGAAAAGTACATTAAATCAGGAGGTCTGGAAGAGTTGATGCGTGTGAATGACAGCGGAAAAAACATCAAAATTCTGGTAAAATCAGGAGCGAAAGATTCTCAAATAAGAGAGTTGCTTATGTTTATTGAGGGTGCTAAAAACGATGACACGGTTTTAATGTCGTTAACGGGTGATTTCGATTTGAGTGAGATTTCTATTCTTACTGATAAAATGAGAATTCCTGGTGGAGACGATTTGAAGAAAGCAACAAAAGGTAAAAAGTAAAATGAAAGCCGTTTATAGTATTGCACTTCTCTTTAGTCTGTTTTTGATTAGTTGCAACTCAGAACCAACTTTGCAGAAATACTTTGTAGAAAATACAGAAAACAAGAATTTTATTGCTTTAGATGTTTCTCCAAGTATATTGAATGTGGATAAAGCTAAATTGTCATTGCAACAAAATGAAGCTTTACAATCCTTTGAGAAGATGAATGTATTGGCTTTTAAACTCAATGGAACGAATAAAGCGCAATTTGAACTGGAACGAGCAAAAGTTAATTTGATTCTAAAGGATAAAAAGTACCAACAGCTGATGAAGTTTGGTTCGGGCAAAGAAGGAGCTTCTGTGAGTTATGTAGGTTCGGATGAACACATCGAAGAGTTTGTGCTTTTCGCCAATAAAAAAGAAACTGGTTTTGCAGTAGTCAGAATTCTGGGAAAAGATATGAATCCCAATAATATCATGACGATGCTTTCAGTTTTGAAAGAATCTAAAGTCGATTTAGAGCAGTTAAAACCTTTGCAGGAAATGTTCAAAAAATAAAATTAAATACTCTTAATTATAAGCGCCTTGGTAGTTTACCAAGGCGTTTTTTTTATGAATTTTTGGTAGATATTAAATCTCATTTAGGCATAATATAAGAGCCACTTAAAAGTTTTATCACATGGCTAGTGAGTGGGTTAGATATTATGAAATTGTCAATTCAATTCAGGTGGCTGTGGTACTCTACTAATTTTGAAAAAAGGTAAAAAAAAGTCGTTCGAATGAGGAAAACCTCAATTTTTTTCCATCACTGATAGGTATTTTTGCAAAATAATATAACAAATAAAGCAAATATCACTAGAAGTTGGTATTGTGAAAACAATACAATCCTTGTTACTTTGTATAAAATAAATTTCTATTATTAGAATATTTGTAACTTTAATCTCGAAAAAAAATGACTGAAATTAAATTTAGAACAGGAGATATGGAGCTAATTAGAAGAGCACATAAAAACAGGATGTTTTTATATTTAGGGACTTTTTTTATTACAGCTGCAGGTTTATCAATTGGGGTTTTAATTTTATTGCTATTTTTAGGAAGGCTAGATGGGACTTATTGAGATGCATCACCTGATAATAAAATTATAGCGTGTTGTTCTTCTGACAAAGTAAAGCTCCTTCCAGAATAGTTGGTATTAAAATAAAAATGCTTCAAAAATAATTTCAAGTAAACTTGATTATTTTTGAAGCATTTTTATTTATGATAGGCTTTGACGGGACAATTTTCGAATCATTATTTTCTGATTTGATAAAACGGATTGGAACAGACTATTGAATTAGGAATTTTAGATCGTAAAACATATTCATCTCTTGGCGAATAAGTTATATATGGGAAAGAAGAGTAAATCGAAAAGCTTCGCGATGTGCCTCATCTGTCAAACATTCTTTATAATTGCTTTTGACGTGCTGAACGCGCACTTGAATAGTGCACAACTGCTGGCTTTTACCTGAGGTTTCATTCATCTTCTTCATGGAATCTCATCATGATAGAGAATAAAACAGCAATAAAAACGTTTTTAAGAACAAAACTATATTATGGGCTTATTTGATTTTATGATAGTGGAGATAGCTATGGATTTAGGGACGGCAAATACTTTAATAATTTATGACGGAAAAATAGTAGTGGATAGTCCTTCTATGGTGGCCAGGGACATTAGAAATGGGAAAATTATTGCTGTAGGTAAAGAGGCCAGCTTAATGCAGGGTAAGACACATGAGAATATTAAAACAATACGGCCACTTAAAGACGGAGTTATTGCTGATTTTGATGCCTCAGAGAAAATGATCAGCTGGTTTATAAAAAATATACCTGAAATAAAGAAAAGTTTCTTTACTCCCGCGCTGCGAATGGTTGTCTGTATCCCTAGTGGTATCACCGAGGTAGAAATGAGAGCAGTAAAAGAGTCTTGCGAACGGGTAAACGGGAAAGAAGTGTATTTAATTCATGAGCCAATGGCAGCTGCTATTGGAATTGGTTTAGATGTTATGGAGCCCAAGGGCAATCTCATCGTTGATATTGGAGGAGGGACTACTGAAATTGCAGTTATTGCTCTCGGAGGAATAGTTTGTGACAAATCCATAAAAATTGCTGGCGATGTTTTTACTAATGATATATTGTTTTATATGCGAACGCAGCATAATTTGTATGTTGGAGACGCTTCTGCTGAGAGAATAAAAATTGATGTTGGTGCCGCAATGGAAGAACTTGAGGATGCTCCTGATGACATAATGGTTCGTGGACGGGATTTGCTTACCGGGAAACCTAAGGAAGTTAAGATTGCCTTTAGAGAAATTGCAAGAGCTTTGGATAAATCAATACAGAGAATTGAAGACGCGATTATGGTAACACTTGCATTGACACCACCGGAACTGGCTGCGGACATTTATAATACGGGTTTGTATCTAGCAGGAGGAGGTGCATTACTTCGCGGTCTTGATAAAAGGATTTCGTTGAAGACGGATTTACCAGTCTTTATTGCTGAAGATCCTTTAAGAGCGGTGGTTAGAGGTACTGGTACTGTCTTAAAAAATATACCTAAATATAAAAGAGTACTGATAAAATAAGTTTGCTATTGCAGAAGTACAAGTGAGCTTTTACACCTGATCCAGCAAAAGTTTGTTGAATACACTTAAAAAGAAAAAAAATCCCATTTCGTTATAGAAATGGGATTTTTTTTTTGTGACCACGGTGGGATTTGAACCCACACGCCCTTGCGAGCACCAGCCCCTCAAGCTGGCAAGTCTACCGTTTCTCCACGTGGCCTAAAAAAAGAAAAGGTCAAGTAATAAATTACTCAACCTTTTTGTGACCCGACTGGGGCTCGAACCCAGGACCCCATCATTAAAAGTGATGTGCTCTACCAACTGAGCTATCGAGTCAATGCTTCAAGGAAATTATGTGTTGATCACAGATTTGTGACCCGACTGGGGCTCGAACCCAGGACCCCATCATTAAAAGTGATGTGCTCTACCAACTGAGCTATCGAGTCATATTCTTTCCTTGAATGCGGGTGCAAATATAAGGACTTTATTTGGAGTTTTGCAAGCAATTTTATTATAAATTTGTCTTTTTTTAACAATAAATCTTAACGCCTTAATTTATAAGGTTTTATTCCATGAGAAAAATTATATTATTAGGCTATATGGGTTGTGGGAAGTCGACTATTGCCAAAACACTATCAAGAATCATCAGAATACCGTTTGTAGATTTGGATGAATATATCGAAGAAAAAACAAATTTGTCCATAAATAGCATTTTTGAAAAGCATGGCGAAATTTATTTTCGCAAAGTAGAGCACGAAGCTTTTCTTGAATTATTAAATTCTTCGGAGGAAATGATTATTGGTCTTGGAGGAGGAACGCCTTGTTATGCCAATAATCATGAGTTATTAAAAGGAGAAAATGTGGTGTCTGTATATTTGAGAGCATCAATAGAAACTTTATTCAACAGATTGTCTGCCAATAAAAGCAAAAGACCCCTTATCGCCAACAAAAATGATGAGGAAATGAAGGAGTTTATTGCAATGCATCTTTTCGAAAGAAGTTTTTATTACAATCAGGCGCAGTATAAAGTGAATGTAGATAATAAAACCATTGATCAGGTTGTTCTTGACATTGTTAGTATTTTAGCTTAAATACGCGTAGCTAGTACCATCTTCATCAAAAACGACTTGGACATGCTCTAATAAGGATGTAGAAAGGGATATTCCTTTAAAATCCGCTTTTACCGGATACTTCTTGTGGTTTCTGTCTACCAGAACTGCGGTTTTGAATTTTTTCAAAGGAACGTCTATAAAATGTCTCACTGCGTAGATTAATGTGGTGCCGGAGTTTAACACATCATCAACAAGAACCAAACCTTTATTTGAATAGTTTTCTTTTGACAAAGAGGTGTGAATGGGTAATTCCGGATTTTGTTTGTTGATTTGAACTTCGCAAAGCGAGACTTTAAGCGAAGAAATGGTTTCTAGTGCCTGGGCAATCTTTTTTGCAAAAGTAAAACCGTTAGTCGCAATTCCCGCAATGACAATTTCTTCTTCGTCTACAAATGTTTCGTAGATTTGGTAAGCAATTCTTTTTATTTTATGCTCAATTTCTTGATTCGTTAAGATGATATTTTTGTTCATTGTTTTAGTTTAAAGTTTTAAAAATGTATTTGCTAATCCGCATCTTCTTCATTCACGATTTCATTCCCAAATTCGTCAATATCTCTTCGATCTTTTTTGGTAGGTCTCCCAGTGCCATTTTTACGGTAATGCTCTTTAGAGAGTTTTAAAAGTTCTAAATGCTGATAAACTTCGGCAGGAGTATCATTTCTTCGATAGATGTCAACGAGTTTAGCCCCGACACGATTTTCTGGAATATCAAGAACGGTAATTATTTGTGTAATTTGGTCTTTTCTGAAGGTGATTTTATCTGTAGGAAAAACTTCCTTTGAAGGCTTGGCAACCAGCCCATTTACCGTGATGTGGTTCTTTTTACAAGCTTCGGTAACCATATTCCGAGTCTTATAATATCGGACACACCATAAATATTTATCTATTCTCATAAATTTTCTAAAATCGGAGTTAAATAGTTTACAAAAATCAATCAATATTGTATCTTGCGCACTTAAAAAATTAGCTATAATGAACAAATTTAAGTATTATTTTATTTTATCAATTACAACAATCTCTTTATTTTCGTGTTCAAAGAATGATACTCCTACAATTGAGCCTCTTAGAGATTATGCAGTACAAAATGCTACTGATAATACCGACATTGAAGAATATTTAAAAACAAATTATATAACAGTTGTTAATCATCCAGGATTTATAGATGATCAGGATATTTCGATTGTAAAAATTCCCGCTGGAGGAACTCAAAAATCAATTTGGGATCAAACTACATACGAGTTAAAGATTAGAAATGTTAGTCTACACGATATTACTTATAAGTTATATTATTTGGTATTAAGAACTGGAACCGGAATTGCACCGTGTAATGCAGATGGTGTGTTAACGTCATATAAAGGGGAGTATCTGGAACGCATAACGGCATCAGGCGTTACTACATTAACAGCAACTCCGTTTGAAGAAGTTAAATATCCACAACAATTTTTTAGTTTATTTACTACATTGGATATTCCACTTAGAGCCTGGAGCGAAATTTTCCCACAATTCAAAACAGGTACTTATGCATCAAATAGCGACGGAACTGTATCTTATAATGATTTTGGAGCTGGTGTCATGTTTATTCCGTCAGGTTTGGCATACTTTGCTTCTGGTCAGGGCTCAATTCCATCTTACGCTCCGCTTGTATTTGGATTTAAATTATATGAAATTCAACGAACAGATCAAGATGGTGATGGAATTCCTTCGTATCAAGAGGATGTGAATGGTGATGGCTTTATGAGAATTCTAGCAACTGGTGTTGTGAATCCTGATGATACAGATGGCGATGGTATTCCTAATTTCTTGGATGTTGATGATGATGGCGATGGCTATGGTACAAAAATAGAAATTAAAAACCCTGCGACTGGATTGTCTTATCCATTTGCTAGTATACCAAGTTGTGATGGAAATACAACTGATGCTGCAAGAATTAAAAAGCATTTAGATAAAAATTGTCATTAATAAAAATGAGGTTTAAATTAGTAATCCAGTTCAATTGAACTGGATTTTTTTTGTATTATGAAATTGAATTATAAGGACATTAAATTATTATATCAGAAAAACTGTAGACTCGTCTTTGAGAGAACAGAAGCTTCAAACTACAAAAAAAACTACAAAAAAAAATCCCATTCGTCGCAACGAATGGGATTCATATTTATAAAGAGAAAGATTATTTTCTTTTGATAACTCTTTCTACTGCTTCAACAATCGCTTGATTGTTCAATTTGTATTTCTCCATCAATTGTTCTGGTGTACCAGATTCTCCAAAACTGTCATTTACAGCCACGAACTCTTGTGGAGCAGGCGTGTTTAATGCTAATACTCTAGAGACGCTTTCGCCAAGACCACCAAGAATGTTATGCTCTTCAGCAGTAACAATACATTTTGTTTTAGCCAATGATTTCAAAATTGCTTCTTCGTCAAGAGGTTTGATCGTATGGATGTTGATTACTTCAGCCGAAATACCTTTTGCTTCCAAGGCTTCTGCAGCGATTAAAGCTTCCCAAACCAAATGTCCTGTAGCAACAATAGTTACATCAGTACCTTCGCTTAAAAGTATCGCTTTTCCAATTACGAAAGGCTCGTCAGCTGGCATAAAATTAGGAACAACCGGACGACCAAAACGCAAGTAAGCAGGACCATGATGATCCGCTAAAGCTAATGTAGCCGCTTTAGTTTGATTGTAATCACAAGTGTTGATTACAGTCATTCCCGGTAACATTTTCATTAATCCTATGTCTTCAAGGATTTGGTGTGTTGCACCATCTTCACCAAGAGTTAATCCGGCATGTGAAGCACAAATTTTCACGTTTTTCTCAGAGTAAGCAACGGATTGACGGATTTGATCGTAAACTCTTCCTGTAGAAAAGTTAGCGAAAGTTCCAGTGAAAGGAATTTTTCCTCCAATAGTTAAACCTGCTGCGATTCCAATCATGTTTGCTTCAGCAATTCCAATTTGGAAAAAACGCTCTGGATGATTTTTCTTGAAATCGTCAAATTTCAATGAACCAATTAAATCAGCACAGAGTGCCACAACATTTTCATTGGTTTGACCTAATTCAGTCATTCCCGCTCCAAAACCCGAACGAGTATCTTTACTTCCTGTATTTGTATATTTTTTCATTTTTCAATTTAAAGATTGAAATGATTTAAGAATTTAAAAATTATGTGTTTCACCACTACTAATTTATAATTCAAAATTCATAATTATTTTTAGTAGTCTGAATTGCCTCCAGTATTATAATTTTGTCCTAAAGCATTGTCAAGTTGCGCATCATTTGGTGCTTTACCGTGCCAAGCGTGAGTGTTCATCATAAAATCTACTCCGTTACCCATTTCAGTATGTAACAATACACAAACCGGTTTTCCTTTTCCGGTTCTTGATTTGGCATCTGTCATACCTGCAATAATAGCTTCCAGGTCGTTTCCTTTTTCAATTTCCAAAACATCCCAATCAAATGCTTCAAATTTCGCACGAATGCTTCCCATTGCTAAAACTTCATCAGTAGTACCGTCAATTTGTTTTCCGTTTAAATCGATTGTCGCAATAAGATTGTCTACTTTTTTTGCAGAAGCATACATGATTGCTTCCCAGTTTTGACCTTCTTGTAATTCACCATCACCATGAAGCGTGTAAATAATATGGTTGTCACCATTTAATTTTTTTGCTTGAGCAGCTCCAATTCCTACTGATAATCCTTGTCCAAGCGAACCAGACGCAATTCTTACTCCAGGTAAACTGTCATGAGTAGTTGGGTGTCCTTGTAATCTTGAATTAATCAAACGGAAAGTCGATAGTTCCGAAACCGGAAAATAACCGCTTCTCGCTAAAACGCTATAGAAAACTGGAGAAATATGCCCGTTTGAAAGGAAGAAAAGATCTTCTCCAATACCGTCCATATCAAATCCTTCTTTGCGTTCCATTACATTTTGGTACAAGGTTACAAGAAATTCAGTACAACCTAGAGAACCTCCTGGGTGACCTGAATTGACAGCGTGAACCATTCGAAGAATGTCTCTTCTGACTTGGATAGTTAAATCGTTTAATTGTTGTGTGTTAGGCTTCATTTTGTGTGTAAAAGTTAAACTGCTGCAAATGTAATTTTTATTTAGGGTTACCGCAAACGTTTTTTCAATATTTAATGCACAATAAGTTACCGCTTTGGATTGGTTGAATTCCGAATTTAAATGGTAAGTATCTAAAAAAAAAGCCTGCTTGCGCAGGCTTTTTAGCAAATACAGAAGCTGTAATAAATACGTCTCTCCAGTTAAATTTTGTTTTAAGTATTTGTAATTGAATCCGCTTTAAAAGCTTGTCTGTTAATAGCAGACATAGCTATTCCAGTTAATGCAGCATCCGTTTTTTTCTCTTCATTAAGATTCATAGCCAGCAATTCTGCCGCTTTATTTTCACCTATAGTTTTAGCAAAAGCATGTAAAGTTCCATAGGTTGCAATTTCATAATGTTTTACCTTTTGATCCGCTGCAATAATCCCTGCATCACGTACCATACCAATATCAGTCTCTTTAATCAGATTATTAGTCTCTTTCAATATACCTTGCATGGCATCACATTTTTTTGCTGTTGGCGCAATACCAGTTGCTTCAAATATTTTTTCCAAACGTGATACGTGTTCGTGCGTCTCAGTTAATTGGTTTTTTAGGGAGTTAACTAATTCTGGGGATGATGCATTTTTCACCATTTTTGGCAATGTTTTAGTCAATACTTTTTCTGCCCAATAAATGTCTTTTAATCCAACTTCAAATAAATCTCTCAATCCATGTGATGCATTTGATTTTGCTTGTACAGCTCCTTTAAAAGGTTCGTTTTTACTAATTTCGGGTCTCATGATTGTTTTTTTTAAAGATTAATTTTGTAAGTAATACTAAATTCGATACTTTATCTTACAAACTCATCACTTACTTTTCTAATACTATAAAATTAAACAAACTATGTTTTAATCAACTGTTAATTAACTAATTGTAAATACGAATAGTATGATTTTTTAAAAAATAACTGGGTTGTTAACTTCCAATTTTGTTTCTTAAACTGCTCCAGCCGCCACCATTATACACTTGTGAGTAGCCATTTGATTTTAAAATATTTTTAGCCGAGGCACTTCTCATTCCCGAGGCACAACACGTAATAATAGTCTGATTTTTATCTTTTAGTTTAGCCAAGTTTTTACTTAAGGTATCTACCGGAATATTTATGGAACTGCTGATGTGTCCGCCCGCGTATTCCCCTTTACTTCGTACATCCAGAATAATAGCGCCTTGTTTTACTAAATCGGCATAATCTGTTTTTGGTCCGAAACCAAATAATTGTTTGAGTGTGTTGATCATTTTGTTAACTGTTTTTTGATTGCATATAATTTACATCTAACCAGGAACCGCCATTGTAACATTCGATTCCATGTTCCGTCAGAAAAAGCTGTGCCTGCCCGCTGCGGTTTCCGGATGCGCAACAAAGTACCAGTGGTGCCTTAAGATTTCGTAATTCTTCTACTCGTTTCGGAATTTCATTCAGTGGTATATTAATGGAATCTGCTACATGACCGCCCATAAATTCTTCATGGGAGCGCACATCTACGATGGTGCCTTCTTTTTCTTTGATGATACTTTCTATTTTCATTTTTATGTCTTTTTTTAATTCACTAGTTATAAAATTATGTAATTTAAATTTTATAACGCAAAAGTAGTATAATGAGAAGCAGGTGTCAGTAACTTTTGTTACACTAGACGACTTTTTTTTGCCATCGAAAGCTATATTTTTTGGGAATGTCTGGTGTCAGTCGATTAAAAAATAACCCAAAATACTGCCAATTAACTTTTTATTAATCAACTGTTTCGATATAATCCACTACATTGCTATAAGTTAATTGGTTTTGTAATCCTAAAGACTGTCATTCAGCTTTGCGTATTTTTAGAGATTTTTGCCTGATTTTGTCCATAGGAATTTCTTCTATAATGCGCTTTATGAACCTTTAAAAATAAAAGTATTAATAAAAAAAATAAATATTATGTCAGAAAAAAACAAAAAACAGTTTGGTGTTTGGATGGATTCCGAACATGCATCTATTGTAGGTAGGGAAAATGTGGATACAGGCGATTTCGTAATTTTAGCCCATGAAAAAGTAGATCCTCAAGTGCGTAATTCAAGCGAAAATGCAGCGAATAATGCAGAAAGAGATTCACTTCACAAGTTATTCAAAAACATTGCTGCTCACATGCAAAATGTAGATGAACTGCATGTAACCGGACCTGGAGTTGCACAAGAACAATTTGTTAAATATTTACACGAGACACCACAGTACAAAAATGTTGAAGCAAAAGAAAGTACTGCTAGTAAAATGAGTGATGAAAGTTTGATTGAATATGTGACGGCACAATTCAATTAATTTTTTTAGATATAAACGAAAAGCTGCATTAATAGTATAATGCAGCTTTTTTTATGTTTATTTGACAAAAATGTTCTTCAGTAAATAATTATCTTTTCAGTGTAAGGCGTGCTTTCTTATATGTTTTGGTTTAAAAATAAAAATTGGAAGCACATTATTGTCTTCCTTTGAAATGATCCATTGTCGAATATACGCCCATGACTTTGCCTACAAACCAATCAAAAAACCAAATAGGGAATACACCTTGAAAAAATCGGACAAAACCTACGCTCCATGGCATACTTAAAAAAATGCGTTGGTGCTCAATTGCAGCAATAATTTTTCGGGCAACTTTATCAGGATTTAAAATGGGTACTACTGATTTTATACCGTCAAACATTCCTGTGTTGATATAATAAGGAGTAACGGTCGTCACGCCAATGTTCTTGTTGAGTTGTTTCATTTCCAGTCGTAAACTGTCTGACCATCCAATGACGGACCATTTGCTGGCAGCATAAACGGACATCTTTGGATTTGAAATTAATCCTGCCGATGAGGCGATATTACATATATGACCCGAGTTTTGGTGCATCATATCCATAAGAAATTCAAGGGTAATTTGCATCGGCGCATTGGCATTGATGTCCATTGTTCTATTAATGTCCTCACTTGTATGTTCGTGAAAATATTTCCCTACCACTATACCAGCATTATTGATTACTACATCTACAACCCCACAATCCTTTTTGACGAGCTTTGCGGTTTCTTTAATTTGGCTTGCATTAGAAACATCGATTACATAACTGGTTACTTTTCCCAGTCTTGAAAGCTCATTGGTAGTGGCACTTACTCCTGCAGGATTGATATCCCAAATTATTAATTGTGCGCCCCGTTTCAATACGATTTCACCCATTAATTTACCTATACCGGAAGCGCCACCAGTGATAAGTACTTTTTTATCTTTTAGATTATACATTTATGTTTAGGGTGTTGTATTAGTTTAGAATGCGAACTGTATTATTATTATTATTATTTATTTGATCTCCAGGAATGCCAGGCTCCAGTTGACCATAATACCAGTATAATGAGAAGTGGTTGAAGCGGAAGCCTGAGCCATCTGGCCAAGTCTGAATTGAGTCCGAAAGCATTTCTATGTTCGACCAATTGCGCAATATTTCCTGGAAAGACAAGGATGAAAAAAGTGGCGACAATCCAACCCATTTGTGTGCGATATTTAAATAATAGAATTAGCGATAAACCCAGAGAAATTTCGACAGCTCCAGATAGTAAAACGACTAAATCTGCATTTACAGGCACCCAAGGAGGTACTTGTGCTAAAAACTCAGTGCGACTCCATGTGAGGTGACTAATACCAGCCGTTGTAAGGAATATTCCTAATATAAAACGACTTATGTTTTGAGCTAAACTCGTTTTAACCGGACTTTGGGTGTTGGTAATGTTCATTTAAATTAATTTTTTTTTGAAAATAAATAGGAGAAAAACTATGTGATTATTTGCTAAAGAAAAAACTTTAACAGCATTGGTAAATGGAAATTTAAAAGTAAATGTAGGGGAATTAAAGGATATGAAATCATTTTACTCACTAAAACAGCTTTTTAAATATAAATTAACTTTCGCGATTTTTTAAAATCTTATATTCGTAAAAAAAGAAAATGCGTTTATCTTGTACTGTAATAGTTTTATTATCTGGTTTTTTGTTTGTGGGTTGTGCTAGTAAAAAGTTTACTGATGTTTCTTATTTGAAGACATCGACTGCTGCTACTGTTGTACCTACTCCTAAATTGAATGTTTTTGTACCTCGAAATTCTAAATCAAAACAACTTCCGGTCTTAATTTTTGTACACGGAGGAAACTGGAATAGCGGAAGAAAAGGGACTTATGATTTGTTAGGGAGGAATTTTGCACGCAAAGGCGTTATTACTGTTATTCCTGATTATACTTTGAGCCCTAATGCAAATTATGATGCTATGGCGCAGGAAGTAGCTCAAGCTATACAATGGACAAAAAACAATAGTAGTAAGTACAATGGGAATCCAAATGCGATTTACCTGACAGGGCATTCAGCAGGGGGTCATCTTGTGGCTCTGGCGGCAATGAATCCTAAATACGGAATTGATTCAGCGACGATATCCGGAATAATACTAAACGATGCAGCCGGGCTAGATATGAAAAAATATTTAGAAGAAAATCCCCCTACTGCCACAGATGATTACATAGCAACCTGGACAACAACTCCTGCAAAATGGAAAGATGCCTCTCCAATTTATTTTCTAAATAAAAACACGCCTCCTTTTTTAATTTATGTAGGGGATAAAACATATACTTCTATTAAAGTAGGGAATAGCCGTTTTTTGAACGCACTGCATTCTTTTCAACCGCAAGTAACTCCAATTGCATTAAATAAAAAGCACATTCCTATGGTGCTGCAGTATTTCTGGCCTTGGAGCGACCGTTTTGAAGAGGTGACAAATTTCATGAAATTGGAAAAATAAATAACAATGGTACTACACTAATATTCCTGCTTTTCCTTGCTGAGCCATATATTTCCATTTTTATTTTGATACCTGTCAATGGCTCCTTTTTGATATAACTCATCAAGGATCATTTCGGCTTTTTCCATCGTTATATTATAAATTATAGAAAGCTCCTTAGTAGTCATCGTTGAAAATCGTGAAAACAAATGCAAAGGGTTTGTTTCAACTATATTTTTTTGAATATCGGGAACTAATTGTTTAATGATCTCTTCAAATGCTTCGTAAGATTGATAGCCTTTAATTACGTGCTGATTATCAAAATCACTGGTGTAAAAAATTAGTGTTGGGAACCCTGTAATCCCTAAACGTTGCGCTAATTTTAAATCCTCCTCAAAGAGCGCAGGAGCTTTCCCTTCAAAATCTTTTAATAATCTAGCTGAGTCCAATCCGGTATCAAAAGCCGCATTTTCCAGGTGTTTCCATTTTATAATATTCTTTTTTTCAAGAAATACTTTCTCTTTGATGCTTCTCAAAAATAGAATAGCCTTATCTGCATTTTGCATTTGAGCAGCTTTGAATGCTATTGATGGAGGATAGGAAGAAGTCATTGGGTCTTCATTCCAAATAGTACCATCACCTGGCATTTCATAAAAGGCGCACACTTCATCCCAATGTTTGGCTGCTTCAGACACTGTAGAAATCAATTTTTTCTTTTTGGGTTTATTGTATTCCTGCCACGAAGGGAGCAATCCACCCATGCAATATTTTATATTTATTTGATCTCCGTATTCTAGTTCCAATTTTCTAAGCACGGGTTGTATTACCCAGCAAGTGGAACAAATGGGATCCGTAAAGTACAAGACTTGAATGGGTTTTGATTTCCCCGGTATGCTTCCAACTTCTCTTTTTTTGATTAGAGGAACGGTAATATCATCATCACTTTTATTGCTTGGATTTATAAATTCATTTTTCAAATCGCGCCCTAACTGGATGTGCTGCAATACGTCGTCTTTCCTGATTTCATAAAAGGAAGTAAATGCTTTTTCAATAGTTAAATTTTCAGAAAGAGTAGCAGCAAGTACTTTGGCATCGAGGATAGCATTTGTTGTTCCGGCGCTGGTAAATGGCAATGCCTGATGTGCCGCGTCACCAATTAAAACAACATTTTTTTTATGGAAAGCAGGTAATAAATTAAAGTCGCGTGTTTTCCAGATGTAACTCGTTTCAAAAGTATTGGAATCCAGAATAGCTTTTGCTTCCTGCGAAAAATCAGCGAGTAAATCTTTAGAAAATAGTTTTAATTCCTCAGCAGTATTTCCGTTGTAGTCAGTAATAGCAGTGTCATACTGTATAAACCATACGTATTCATTTTCCTCACAAGTAGGTATAAATCCAAAAGCCAATCCTTTATTCTTATGCTGGAATTTATTAAAATTGCTTAAAAAATTAGTTTCAATAGTGGTGCATTTACAAACACCTACAATTTCTTTTACTTCAACTGGAGTCGTTTCGATACTGTCAAAAATAGCTTCCCGTACGATTGAATTTCCACCATCGGCACCCACAAATACATCACCATATTCAACGTCACCATTTTTAAAAACGGCAGCGGTAACTTTCTCATTTTCATAAATAAAATGCGAAAAATCTCTTCCGAGTTTAATGCGGTTTTTTGGAAACAAATCGTAGAGATACTTTATCAGGTCAACTCTCTTGATGCAATTCCAGTTGCTGAGTTTCAAATGCTTTATTTCATTTCCTTTCGGTCTTTTTAGACTGTAGGAATTAATGGATTTATGTTTTACTTCTGGCTCGGCGGCCAATTTCAGTTCATTTAGGATAGCTATTGCATCACTATGCATTAAAAAAGCATGCCCATTTGTGGGTATCCATGTTCTTTCACAGATTACGACTTCACTATTGTTTTTATTTAAAAAAATACCAAGTGTTAACCCTGCAATTCCACCTCCTATAATAACTACTTTCATAAACCGTCTATTGTATTTTTAATTCTAAAAAAAGCTTCCTTTAGGATCTCTTCTGAAGTAGCAAAACTCATTCGGATATGACCATTCGCACCTTCACCAAACCATTCTTTCAGCCCAGGAACTATTGCAACTTTAGCATTTTTTAATAATAAATTATGAATTTCCTGGCTTGATTTTCCGGTATTTGTAATATCAGTAAAAGCGACATAACATCCGTCAGGAGAATTGCTTTTAAAACCAGGAGTTGTATTTATTTCGGTCACAACCAGATCTCGCATACGGTGTAAATGGGAAAGAAAATTTTTAAGCCAGTAATCGCATTCATTCAAGGCAGTGGTTACTGCAACCTGCGAAATTATATTTGCGCCATGAATCGTTGCATTGTGGAGCGAAGCATCCATTAATTTTTTGAAATGGATAGCGTTAGATGCCATTACAGTACCAATTCGCAAGCCCGCTAAACCATAAGATTTGCTATATCCGGTTACGGTAATGGTCCGGTCTCTGATTTCCTCATTGATAGCGGCCATACTTGTAAATACATTTGGTGTATAAACAATGTCGCTCCAGATTTCATCAGATAAAATGATGAGGTTGTATTTACAGGCTAATTGTCCAATAAGATATAGTTCTTCTTTTGTAAAAACTTTTCCGGTAGGATTTAACGGATTGCATAAACAAATCATTCGGGTTTTTGGAGTGATTAATTTTTCGAATAATTCAAAATCCATATGGGTTATATTCGTTCCAATAGGAAATGGAACTGCAACGGCACCGACCGCTTCAATAGAATAGCGAAAAAGGAAATCTACCGGGTCAAAAATAATGGCTTCATCACCCGTTTTTAGGAATGTTTTACTGATAAGATAGATTCCATAAGCAGCGCTATCGACTGGAATTATAAAAGCCGGATTTGCTGGAATATTTCTTTTTTTTTGGAAAAAAGTAGCCACGCTTTCTTTAAATTCGGGCATTCCTTCAGGATGTCCGTAACTAAAGTACCGCTCCTTGGCAAAACGAGCAATGGATTCCGCAATTTCTGGAGCACAAGGAAAATCGGGGTCGGCAGCTGTCAGTGGAATTACTCCTTCGGGGACTGATGCCCAACGCAGATTATGCGCTCTTTTTTTTAAAATTTCAGAATTTATAGAACTATGATTGAACATAGATAGTTTTTTAGGTTAATAGAGGCTCTTATAAACGGGCGTTATAAGATTAAATTGGGGCTTTTGTTTTAAATGGGTACCTAAATTTCTTAATATGTTTCGATACTATAAGAAGATAGGTGGGCTTCCTACAACGAAGAAATCAGAGTAAATATATGATTTATTGAATATAAAATAAAATGTGAAATAAGAAATTTGATTAATATTTTGTGTAATTGAATCTTGTTAAATGACAAAGAAAGACTTTGGGATAAAACTCCATTGTTATAATTAGCTTAAATGAGCAGTATTTTTTGCCATACTTTATGCGGATAGCAACTTACTACATAGCTCATAATATACAAATTCATTGTAGGCGGAATGAAAAATACAATTGTCTATAGATAAACGTCATTTGTCTACATATAAAGGATGCTTATCTAAAAAATGATTTACTCATACCACATTTGATTTAGATTTGTGACTTCATAATTGAATTTTTATTTTTATTAGAATTATTGCAAGTCAGTTAATGTTATATGAGATAAGGGTTGATCATTAACAATACTCCAATTAAATTGTAGAGCTGGCTTATTTTTAGATTAAATTGTTACTGGGTTATTTCATACTTTGACCTAGAATAAAGCAGTCTTGACTACTAAAGTCAAGGCTGTTTTTATTTTAATTCCTTTCTGCTGGTTTTCTACTAAATAGAACGAGAATTTATAATTACTCCATTTCATAGGTGTTAACAGAAAATCTTTCGCGCTTGAAATGCTTCGTACAAATAACTGCCGAACTTTAAATTAAAAATAGAGGTGTAAAAAAACCACGAAAATAAAGAGTATCGTCGTGGTTCTAGGTTTTGTCTCTGTATTGTTTACATGACATTTTGTTAGCAAAATTGGGAAATTTTGTAACTCTTTGCCGATTTTACCAATTTCTATACAATTGATTTAATTTTTAAAGAAAGAGCCAATTTGCTGCATATGTTGTTCCGTTTGGTACTTATTAAAGTTGTCCCATTTAGGCGGAAAACTTGTTTTTTGTCCATACATTGAATCTATACATGCATTATTGTCTTTGTACTTTTCATGTAAAACTTCTAAAATTTTAAAGAAAAATTCGTCCAGCAATACTATCGTTTCAAATTCGGCTTTAAGCGTTTTATAGTTGCTGTCAACAGGATTAAGTAACTGTAATAAAACTAAAACTTCATTCTTTTCTTCTTCATTTATTTCAGTTAAATAACCGTATTTTAAGGTTTTAAAAACTAAATTATTCCAAGCAGCACTGTCATGTCCCCATTGCACATCTGGCAAGTTTAATGCATGCTCGCAGATTAAAATAATGGAAAAAAGAACATCATTTAAATACTGTGCCGGAAATTCATCAAAGCTTCTGAATTCGAAACCACTTTGGTACATTTTTTCCTGATTGAAATCAAGACCCACTTCCGAAAGCAATTCATATTCCATCTCTGATTGAATCTGATCACGCCACCAAATATTTTCTTCTTTTTCAAACTTTAGCAGTTTTCTAAAATCGTCTACATTGTACGTTAGGATTTTTCCTTTCGGCATCGATTTATTATAAGTGCCTACCCCAATATAACGAGACATGGCATTACGCATAGAACCCAGGGTAAATTTTTTGTCTAAATCATACTTAGTGCTTATCACTCCCATAATATCTGGACTTCCTAACGTTGCGATGAAAAAAGGTTCGAACCATTGCAGCAAATAAATCGCATTAGAATGTGTTTTATCAAAATCTTTGTAATCTACAATTCGGCTGTTTTCTGTTAATGTGGGTAAAGTGATATGAAAATGGTACGTGCCATTGTTAAACAAAACAAGGTTTTCCTGATTGGTCATAAACATATTAAGACCGTTGTTGTAATCTGGAAAATTTAATTTTTCTTTTATAACGTTTGATTCATTTATGGTATCGAGGAATAACTTTTTGGTCGCTTTTAACTCTTTACAAGAATCGACAATGGTTCGGTTTTCAAAGTATTTTGTAACAAATTCGATAGAATCACCGTCAAAATGTACGGAACCCATTGTTTTATTCCGTTGGGTAATCATACTTTGAATATTATAAGGTTGGTCCTCAAGGAAAAGTTCCATGATAGATTTTCCTAGGTAGTCAGGGTTGTCAAGTGGCGGTAAAATCACTGCAGTAGTATCCGTATTCTCAATTAGCGGCTTTGCAGCTGATAAAGTTTTGTGTTGATAGTTTACATCCAGTTTTTCTAAGGAATGACTATTCATCATTCTGCTCACTTTATAATTTTCATTCAATGAAAATGCCTTTTTCAATACAGGAGTTAAGCTTTCCGGTTTGTAGCATTTTCTATAATCAATACTATATTTTTCAAAACCAATTTTTTCTTGTATAAATTCACCAGATACTATTAAGGATTCTTCAAATTGCATGTAGGTTTCGTTTTCTAATCCAATTCCCCAATAATATTTTTTTGTCTGATTTTCTTTCATTTATACGAGTTCTTTTTTTTAATGGTTGATGGACTTAATAGTTATTGTCTTTTTTATTTGAAAACAGGATTTAATTCGTTATAAATTGCTTACAAACAATATTTTAGTGGGCTAGGTGTGATTATTTTGTACCCCTTAAAAATGTTTTTTACCTTTTAAACGACAGGAATTAAATTTCAGTCTCAGAAATCGTGCGGTTGTATCGACTGAACGATTGATAAAAAGTAAAATTTTATAATGTAGTTATAAAATTAGTTTTGTTTTCAATTACTTTTATATCAATAAATTAAGTAGATGAATAGCCTGATTACAGCTTTAGCTATTCTTGCATTTTTCAAGTGGCAAAACTACTTAATTATTATGTGATTTGCAAGTGGCCAATCGGAGGATAATTAAAGAAAAAGTGTGAAGGCTAATTTAGGATTATTTTAAAAAGAGTAAAAATAATTTTAGGATAGATTTCGGGATTGTGTGCAAGGTATTAACTGTACATTATTTAGTCATGGTAATAAAACACATGGGAGGAATAGAGTTCATCATTCCACCAATCTTTCTTAACTTCCGCGAAATAATTGTAATTCAATTTTCCTGCTTGCGATTGCAGCGGATATAAAACAACATCATTTTCTCTGTAGGCTTTATTTAAATCTGTTTCCGGCACCACTGGAACGATATGTCCGGACAGTCCTTTTTCTTTCCTTTTGGCACAAATTATTCCAATTCCTCCTTCGTCATTAACCTTATTTTGAATCTCATGTGCGTTATACATCCTTTTCCAGCCAAAACTGGCTCCCCATTTTAAAAACCAATCGTGTATGGCGCTGGAGTAAATATGATCTACGGTTTCCCCAAAGATAACTTCGACCTCCTGGCCATCTAACACTTTTTGTAGGGCGTCATCTGTCCACCAAACAGTGGGAACATAAACTTTAGAGAAATAGCAATAATCGAAAGTGTACACATTACAGTACGTGTCCTCTATCGTTCTTTGGTATCGAATACTCGCGGCAACATCTAATTTGTCGATGATTCGGGCAATACTTTGCCGTTTATTATCGGAATTAGTTAAATCTCTATATGGAATACTGGAATCACTAATGGGTTTGCACTTCATTAGCATAGAATCCAACTGCGATGATGGATCAGGTAAAAAATTTGCAATCTTTATTCTGGAATCCGGTATTGAATCATCAACTATTGACTCAATGGGAGCCGAAACGGTATCTTTCTTCATCTTAACTGATTTGATTTATTAGTGTAACGCTGTCGAAACTCGAATATTTTTATCGAGAAGTGTTAAACTAATTATTTTTAAAAAAAGAATTGTTGCGAATAGAAAAACCCAAAAGGATTATTTTTTCAGCAACTCTTTTTCAAAAAAAATAAATGTAATAAAAAAAACTAAAACAGGAAATAGATTTTGTTTTTAAATTGAAAATATTGGTTAGAGTCGATCGTTTTCCTGCTGAGGTTATCAAGTAAAAAGGATTTTGTATCTGTTTTTGCAATTCGTTTGTTTGCCGAATGTTGTTGTTTTTGCGAGGATTTTATTTTCAGAATAATTAAATTATTTAAAATTAGGGTAGGGTAAAATACTACTTAGTTGTCTTATCAATAGACTTACTAAATAAATGATGTTGAATTATCACTAAAAATTATAATTATGAAAAAATTAAAAACGGTATTCGCAATAGTATTCTTTGGAATAATCGCTAACGTAGGCGCTCAAGAAGCCCGAGTAAGAAGTGAGACACGAATAAACAGCAATCAAGAAAATATAGCGTATTACGAACAACGAGGGGCAGAGGACGCTAGATACGAGCTAGAATTTAGAGCGAAAAGTAAAAGCGATGAACGAGCATTTTGGCAGGAGCAAAAGCAGTACGAAAAAGAGTTAAAGAAAGACAATAAACACGCTTATAGAGTTTATTTACAAAGCAAAGAAGAAGCCTACGTGAACCACTATCATCATTGTAATAACCAATGTTACCATAGTGATGCATTTTACCAGCATGCGGAATTTTATTATAGCGAATACGATCGTCGTAATTATAAAAGAAACCCTAGCACCATCTCAGTAAATACACAAGTAGGCGTGCGTACCCCAAGCGTGCGATTAGGAATTTTTTAAATACTGGAAATGGTAAATAAGCCGCTCTTTCTTCAATAGAAAAGAGCGGTTTTTTTGTAGAACTAGCTACCCAACCCAGCGGTTATCATGATCAAAGAAGTAGATTCAAACGGATGTTCAGCTTTTATAACCAAGGCCTGTTTGTTAAATAGAAAAGCCATGAATTAATCATAGCTTTTGTGTTGTATTATTTACTATTGTGCCTGTTAGTGGTTCGGGCTTTTGTTCAAATATGTTTTGCTTTCTTGTAGTCAATGTTATTGTGCCAAAGTGAAAATATTTAAGGTAGGATTTTCTTTGTCCGTTTCTAATGATTTTACAAAATTGAATTTTAACAGTACATTGGTTGAATTCTGATTGTCATAATGTGTAAAAGCAAGTATTTTTTCAAACTTCAAAGTCTGAAAAGCATAGTCAATGACTATTTCTACCGCTTCTTTCATTATTCCTTGTCCTTGAAATTTCGTTATAAGTTCATATCCGATTTCGCAACTATTATTTTTTGAAAAGTCAAATAGGCATATTGTACCAACAAATTTTTTGCTGTTCGTTAAAGTTATTGCCCAATAAATCGAGTCATTTTTTTTAATAGTATCATTAATCTTGTTGATAAAGTTTATTGCATCTTCTATTGTTCTACTTGCTTGTCTATCAAGATACTTGTTTATTTCTGTGTCAGTACGCAAAGTAAAAACATCTTGCACGTCCTCAGTCGATAATTGTCTAAGCGTTAGTTTTTTGGTTTTTAAAATTGGGAAAGGTGTAAAACTTCTATTTACCATTTTGTCATATTTAATTCGTCAATGTTGTGGGGTGCACTGGCCTGACCGCTAACTTCCCGCCTCTTGGCGAGGTTTGGGACTACATTAATCCCTATTTTCGAGTTTGCCACCCGAGCGATAGCGAACAGGCGAAGCAAATCTTCCCAAATACAAAACCAATTTCAAATTAAGCCTACTACCCAAATTGCTTGTAGCGTGTGTTGTAGGCAGTGCTTTATTTTGATACTTTAGACTTTTTAATGTTCAAAGCTTTCTGTTTTACCCATTGAATTGAAATTTCAAAAGGTGCGGTAATATTGTCAGAAGCAGTATTGTGTCCTAATGTTGAAAACAAAGTATATTCGAAAGGTTTGCCTTGAACTTTAAATGTATTTAATTGCTCTATGCACAATTTTACGGGAATTTGGATATCTTTCTCACCAAAAAGCCAAAGTCCTGGAATTGAAAGAGTATTCAAGTAATTTTTTGGGTCAGTAGTGGTAAATTGATACCTGTCTGGGTCATTTTTAGTATGTTCACGAGCATCTGATTCCGTATGATTTTCCCAAAAATTATTGTTTCCATTAGTATAAAACTGAAATCGAAGTTGCTCTAAAGTTGTAATTGTAGGGCAACTAAATAAAACCATAAATTCTATTTGTGGATTTTTGCTTGCAGCAATTGGGATTATCCATCCTGCTTGACTGAAGCCAACTAATCCAATTGGTGTTTTTTTATCCTTCAAATAAGTTCGAAATGTATTTACTGCTGCACTTGCATCGTGAGATAATAAATTAAGATTTGTAGTGTCAATATTATTCGTGCCAACAGATGGTCCTACATACACACCGCCTGATTCTCCAACTCCACGTTTATCATATGTTAATACAGCAATACCTTCTTTGGCTAGACGTTTAGCGAACTCCATTTCTCTCTTTACAGGATCAGACCCATGAACAATTACAACTGCTGCTAATGCTTTTTTTGGCGTTAAAATCGAGCCTGCAAGAGTGACGCCTTGACTTTCAAACTTTACATCTTGAATGGTAAAGACGGCCGATTGAGAAAATACCATATCTGGTAAAGTGATTAATAATAACCAAAGAAATAAGTTAGAAAAAAAGTTAATATTCATTTTGGTTTAATATAAAAAATTACGTTAAATGCTCCAGTCTGCGTTAGCATTGCCTACAGCGTTTTGCAGGTTGGCGAAGTGGCGGAAATCGAAGCATAAATGTTCAGTTTTGTACAAAAGTTCAATCGAAGAACTGCCGTTCAATTTAGCACTAAATCCGCCATTTTGCCAAACTGCTGTTGTGCGTTCGTATTTCTTAAAATTGCTTTTCAAATGCCCTTCCGTTAAATTTATAAACTCCACCTTCTGCCATCCCAAAAAGTAAATTGTTGCTGTTGTCTTTATATATTGACCAAATCATTGGGGTCGAAAGTTTGTTATTGATAGTGTAGTTTATTACATTTTTGCCATCATATTTCCAAGCTCCTGTATCTCTATCACCAAACCAAATATTACCTTCTGAATCTTCTTCAATTGCAAAAACGTGTTCCATTGTCCCAGTTGGTGATAGATTTCCATTTTTACTACTATTCTTTTGAATGAGTCCGTTTATCTCTGAAAAATGTATCGTTTTATCATGCTCCATTAGTAAAACTCCAATACCATTATTCCCTATCCAAATTCGTCCTTTGGAATCTGCTAATACACTTCTTATGTGCAAATTCTCATTGGCTTTAAGTTTTAATTTTTCATGTTCAAAAATAGTTGTCATTTTGCCATCATAACTAAATAATGCAGCATATGTGGATATCCAAAGGTTACCGTTTTTATCTTTAGATAAATCGGTTACCCCGAATGAATTATCAACATTTTTATTTTTGGGTTTTGGAAAAATTAAGTAGTTCATCTTTTTTCCATCAAAACGATTTACTCCGTCTTTTTCGCCTTCATTGAACCATAAATCGCCACTGGTTTTGTTCCATTCCAATGTTGGGTTATTTGTTTGAGTTGTATAAGTAGTAAACTTTTTTCCATCATAACTATTCACCCCGTTTGCAGTTCCAAGCCAGATAGTTCCGTTTTTATCTTCTTCTATTGAACGTATTTGATTGTCTAGTAAGCCATTAGTATTGTTGAAATATTGAAATATTTTTCCATTATAATAGCTTACTCCTTCATTATGACTTCCAAGCCAATAATTGCCTTTACTGTCTTGAAAGATAGCACGGATTCCAGAAGTGAATTTTAAGGTGTCGCTTTTCGAAGCTCTTACAATTTCAGATTTATTAATTTCTTTTTCGGTTGCTTTCTTTTCAACACAAGAAAAGTTCAGAAATAATAAAAAAATCAGATATATCATTCTAAATAATTTGTCCATTCAGGTTTGTTTTCTAATATGACGCACAACGTTCTGGTACTACAGCGGGTTTGGGGTTGAATTAAGATCTATTTTTGGATTTGCTAAATTATCCCAAATACAAAACCAACTTTCCATTAAGCCAAATGCCCAAATCCGTTGTAGTGGCTGTTATGTGAGGTTCCTTATAGTCTACTTTTTAAATCCATCATTCCATGAAGAATTCTTGCGATTTCTATTTCGTTCTTTAATATAATTGAGTAGAAGATAATATGTTCACCTGATTTAAAACCTAATATTCCTTTAGTAACTATATCATAGTTTCTGCCAAGTTCTGGATTATTTGCTAAATTATCACATGATGCCAAAAGTAAATCATAATACTTTTCAGCTTGCATTTCAGACCAAGTTTCGATTGTATAATCCCAAATTTCAGTTAAGTCATCAACAGCTTTATTTGTTAAATAATATTTAGCCATTTGATTTTTTTCTTGCTTTTAAAACGTTAAGGTGTTTTTTAGCATCAAAATCTACTGCACGTCCACTGTCAATTCCATCATTAATCGCTTTTCTTAAAGCTACAATTTTATTTTCCTCATCTTCTAAAAGACGAAGACCGGCTCTGACAACTTCACTTGCATTGTTGAATCTTCCATCATTTACACTGTGTTCGATAAAACTTTCGAAATGATTACCTAGCGATATAGAAGTATTTCGTCCCATAATTTTTTTAGCTAAGTTACCAAAAAATGGTAACTTTTCGAATTATTACGGATTTTTTTTTGGAATCTCACATAACGTCAGTTTGTCTAAAAACCTAAAACAAGTCTCTGACAATTCCATATTTGAGATTTTTCAACGATAGGAGTCCGAGAACAAAAACACAAAATCGTGGTTATTAGACAGTTTGACGTCCCGCGGCTTCGCGAGGTTTGGGACTAAATTAAGATTTATTTTTCGGATAAACACAAATTTTATAAATACAATACCAACTTTAAATTAAGCCTAAAACCCAAATCTTGCGAAACCGCTGTTGTAGGCAGTTTTTATTTTTCTTAATAAATTTTAGTTCTATTCCAATGTTAGAAATTCCGCGTGAGATTCTAAAGCTTCGGCTATCATTTTGCTTTCAATGATTAAATTTTGCTTTTTACTTTTTTTATCTTTTTTGTACATTTCAATAAGGTTGTTTAGCCGTTGACTAGAATAGTTAGAGAAGAAATTATAAATTCTATATTTGAAACTATTTAATTGTACGCTTTTCTCTATTTTTTCAATTTTTTCTTTGCTCCAATTTTCTTTACGCGCAGTTTTAGAGATATAATTTAGGCAATATTCTTTAAAATAAGTTTCGTAGTTTGTCACGTCAATAATCTTGTCGATTAAAAGGTTATTTTCAGCGCTTGGCATAGACATACGAGGGGGTTCTTCAAATTCTTGTGCTGAACAGGAAGGAATTAAAATAACTGACGTTAAAAATAAGAATATGATTATTGTTAAATTTTTCATTTTATGGTGATTACGATTTATAAATTGCCTACAACGTTCTGGCGCTTGGCGAGGTTGGGGATTTTGAAGCAGAGTATTATCTGCTTTACGAATATATGATAAAAAACGGTAATTCCACTAAAACCCCAATCTTGACAAACGCTTGTTAGCTGTAGTGCATTTATCTTTTGACTTCATTGAAAAATTTGATAGTATTTTGGATTTTTATTTCAACATCTTCATTGATTTCTTTATTGTGTTTACTAAAAGCTGATCTGATATCTTCTGGACTTTTAATAAGTTGATATATTGTCCAATCCATTGCTAACTCTTCTTTTGTCGAGCCATCTTTTTGAGGAACATTATATTTCTGGATATTCCGCTGCAAAGGTCGCCACGATTCCGCTACAAAGTACGCCACCCATTCCGAAGCAAAGGTCGCCACGATTCCACTGCAAAGGTTGCCACTTATTCCGGAGCAAAGTACGCCACTTTACTCCTGATTTAGCACTTTTAAAGGACTGACATTCCGACACAAAGTACGCCACCTATCCCAGATCCATTGTCTCACTAAGTAGAGATTTAACCGCCATTTACCATAAGTTTGGTTTGTAATCAAAAAACCACTTGCAGTATGGCAAATAAACTACTTAGTATGATTAAGATTAGACAGATACTTTTATTCTTAGAACGTGGTGTTTCACAGCGTGCTATAG
>NZ_FRCL01000007.1 GCF_900142885.1 Flavobacterium xinjiangense
ACCGCCTGTTACCGTTGAACTGTATGTGGTGTTCCCAGAGATGCAAATGTTTTGGGTTCCCGAAAGCGTTCCTGCACTTGCTGGAGCCGTTACCGTTACCGTTCTTGTCGCCGTTGCGTCTGAACATCCGCCCGTTCCTGTTACGGTATACGTGATGGTGGCCGTTCCTGAAGCAACTCCTGTTATTACGCCAGTTGATGGATGAACTGTCGCTTTTGAAGTATCGCTACTTGTAAATGCACCGCCTGTTACCGTTGAACTGTATGTGGTGTTCCCCGAGATGCAAATACTTTGAGTTCCAGAAAGCGTCCCTGCACTTGCCGGAGCCGTTACCGTTACCGTAACATCTTGGCATGCTGAATAACATAATCCATCCTCCCAACGCGCATAATAAGTTGTTGTTACAGCAGGTGAGGCAATAATCAAAGGATTTCCTGTTCCTACGGCCGTTCCGCCGCAACTTGATGTAAACCAGGTAACTAACGAGCCAGAACCTCCAGTCACGCTTAAATTAATTGTTCCCGCATCATCCGAACAGAAAGTATTTCTACTACTATTTGCAGATGTTGCCACTGTAGGTGCTGCTATCACATTAATTGTTTTAGTAGCGGTTAATTGCCCTGTACAATTGGAGGGCGCAATTCCTGTAGCCGTAATATTGAATGTCGTTGTTGTTGAAAGTATTCCTGTTGGTAAACTAATGGTGCCCCCTATTCCTGCAATTACAGAACCAACATTGGAGTTATCAGAATTATTTCTTAATTGATAATTAAAACCTACCTGAGAAAGAGCTACCCTAATATTTGTCGAAGTGTTACCGCAAATTGAAGTGGCATCAGAACCTACTGTTAAGGACAAGTTTGGAACGGCATTTACGGTAACGGTTACCGTTTCATCAAGCGTTTCTGTACAAGAACCAAAAGGAGTCTTTATAGCTCTTACTGATAATGTTGCATTTGCAGTAAGTACGGCTGAACTCAAAGTTATGGTTCCTCCTGTTCCCAAAACTGAAGATCCTGAATTAGCAGAAAGCGTGTTGTTAAATATTTGGTATATCACGCCCGCTTGAGAAGATACAACTTGAACATTTGCAACAATGCTTCCTGAACAAACAGTCGTATTATCTGGATTTACAGTTAAATTTTTTAACGGAAGCAAACAAACTATAGGTGTTGGATCAGACAATACCCCTTCACAATTTGTACCACTTGTAGCAGTTGCAGTTAAGGTTCCTCCAGCATATAATGATTTATTGAAAATCGTAGAAATTGTCCAGTCTCCAGAACCATCAACGGTCCCAGTGGCTAAAATTGTTTCTGCTAGATCCTGAAATACCGGATAGCCATCGATGTATAATTTAATCGTATTTCCGGCTGTCCCCTTACCGGAAACAGATGTTGTGTTTTCTATTATTGGATTTGGTGTTATTGTGACCGCATTCGTAGTTAGCGTACCAACCAAAACAGAATTGGAAGCATCACTTAATGAAAGGCATGTTCCCAGCGCTTTTGCCGAAATTGTACTACCTATAGCAATACTGATCCCTGATGATACGGACCATGTACTGTTTGCGGCAACGGTAGTAGAACCTTCTAATATTCCGTTTTCAAATACTTGAATTGTTGTCCCAGCAACTTCATTTGAAGACCCTGAAACACTAGTAATGGCAACAGTAGAGCAAATTGGTCCGTTAATTACAGGAGCATATGCCTTTCTAGTTATAGTAGCATTTACGACCCCTGTAGAAACACATTTACCAGTAGCTACTGCAGTTACAGATAAAGTTTGGCATTCACGGCTTGATAAAGACAGACCACTTATAGTCCAGTTTCCACCTGTTGTAGTTGTTGCAGTTCCAATTTGTGTTCCATTTGAATTAAGATAAATTGCAATCCCTGATACGTTATCTGGCGAAGCTACTGTTCCAGAAATTGAAGTTGTAGCTGTTGTTATAGTACTTGAAGTAAAACTTGGGTTGCCTGTAGTTCCACTTACAGCATACAAACATGAGGAAAGATAACTGGAAACACATTTATTAGGCTCTTTGAAAGTAAAATAATACATCCCGCTATTAAAACATTGCCCCGTTTTACATTCAAAAGAAACCAATTGATTCGCGGTAGTAATTGTCACTGGATTTGGAATGTTGCCTCCGAAGCCACTTGCTATTTGTGCTACTGTAAAATCTGAATTATACCATGTAAATATTGTCCCTATTGGAAAACTATTTACAATGTCAAATCCCTTACCGCCTGAAATTTTAGAAATAGTTACTGTTGTACTTGTTTGCGAAGTACAGCTAGGAGCAACGGTAATTGGGTTACAATTAGCTATAGAGACTCCTTTTCCAGGAGCAGTTGCAGTAGCACTTATAACTTGACCTGAAGCAAGAGCAGGAGCTATTCCAGATAAGGTCCAAACCCCGGCACTAACCGCAGTCGTTCCGATAGAAACCCCATCTTTATATACGGTTATCACCGTTCCATTAGCTTCTGTTGAAGTACCAGATACCGATGTAGCTCCAATATTAACACTGGAGATTCCAGGGCAAAGCGAACGATCTGGACATATTACACCAGGTGCACAAGGAGTGTAGTTATCAATAATATCTCCAAAGCAATTCTCTAGGTTATTCCCACAACTGGCATCATCTATACCTGCCAGATCCGAAGCAGAATTAAAATTACATATGGTAGATTTATTGGCGGCCATATTATCTACAATAGCCATACGAACCGGAGTTGTATTGGTTATTGAAAATTGGGATGCTAAATCGCTAAAATTCACATAGAAATCATAAAAATAATCTGGATCGCCGCAATTTGTTGTAAGTGCAATCGATTTCTGGTAATGCAAATTTAAAGGGTCATTATACGAAATAACCGGACTACAATTCATATTGTTCACATCATAAACAAAAACTCCAAACTTGGTAGCCAGCACAATTTCAATTTCAAAACCTGGATTAGAACTTGAATACTGTGGATCCTTATTTGGCCCCGTTCCACCAAATTTGCCATCGGTATCAATCAAAATACTATAACTTTTTGCATTGGGTGCAGTTTTCCCCATTCTCATTCTAAAAAGCCAATTATTCCCATTTAAATACGCCTGGACTGGATCTTCATCGCCCTGATCAACAAAATCGGTAAATCCGCAATCCGGACCAGGTCCGAGATCACTTGTAGGCTCCACCATAGGAAAAACTAAAGATTTATATGGAATTTCACTTTGAGCCTGATCATCAGTTGCAAAACCAGCTGTTGTAGCAGAAGTAAAACCGTCACCATTAGGATCTAGCACTGTAATTCCAGCCCCTGTTGCAGGTTCATATATTAGTCCTGGAGTTTGCCCATTGACATTGTTGAAAGCCAGAATAAAAAGTAGTGTAAGAAAAGAAATGCTTTTGGTTATAGAGAATTTTGTTTTCATGCAGGTGGTATTTCGGAAAGAAGTTTTTGGGGACAAATCAAAAAAATAAGGGGCTTGTTTATAATAAATAAGCGCAAATCAAGGAAGATAAAAATAACTAACCTTCTGGATGGAATATCTCTCTAAAGAAGAAACACTCATTTTGTTTTGTGCTTCTGAGAAATTATAAAAAACCATTTCATTCCAGTTTAGAACTTTAGTAAAACTTGAAATTACAAATAGGTGAGATTTGCCAAACTTGGCTTTGAGTGGAGATGTTATCATTAAATAAATACCTTGTAGCATCCTACCAAAAGGCATCAAAAAGAAAGATAATATTTTGCAACAAATTAGTATTAATTCCATGTGTTTTTACATTCAAGACCTGACTACATAGTTGCAGCAAAAATTACCTTATTCAGTTTGCAAAATATATAAATTTGTAGGAACAAAAAACCGTAACCTCGCTTAATTTTAATTACTCGATTAAATACGCTTTTCATAGATTAAGTGCATTTTAGTTTCCAATAAAAAAAAAATTGTAAGATGTTCGCTTCTAATATATTCAAAAAAAACTACCCTGTTATTAAGTGTTATCGAAATAATTGTGAAAAAAAAGAGAAAAATGCCGATAAACCGCTTTTTAAATTGACATCCGTTGTTGTATTTGTTAAAAAAAAAGGAAATAAATTCAAAAAAAATAACAGTGCAAAATCTGACTAAAAAAATTTGGTTGAATTTCCTTCAAAAAATAAAGAATTATATTTCGAAGGATCTTACAAAATATTTTATAAATTTCACCATCAAACATATTTGCGAAGAAATCTTTTTTCGGCATTTAAAACTTCCCGAATTTTGATATTTAATGGTTAAAGTGTAATTAAAAACCACTAATTTTTTATCAAGAAAAGACTTTATAATAAGCGGTGACGTTCAAACCACTAAAACATTGCATAATAATTTAATAGTATGGTAATACAATGAAAACATCAATAACGAACCAGTTAATGTATCTTTCAGAATAAAAAACAATTAGAATTACCAAATATGGATTTAGATGTTACCAATAAGACGATTCTGATTGCACCATTAAATTGGGGTTTGGGACATGCTACGAGATGTATTCCAATTATTAAGGCTTTACAGGAGAATAACTACATCCCCATAATTGCTTCTGATGGGATTGCCTTAGAAATATTACGAAAAGAATTTCCATATATACAGTTCCTTGAATTACCGTCCTATCATATTGAATATGCCAAAAATGCAAAGAATTTTAGATGGAAACTATTGAAAAATTCTCCAAAAATGATGGAAGCGATTTGGAACGAGAAAAAATTGGTCAAAGAATGGATTAAGAAATATGGTATTGAAGGAATTATATCTGATAATCGTTTGGGCGTTTTTAGTAGAAAAATACCTTCTGTTTTTATTACCCATCAGTTGAAAGTGATGACCGGAAATACGACATGGATTACTAGTAAATTACATCAGCATATTATAAAAAAGTATACCGCTTGCTGGGTTCCTGACTTTGAGAAAAACCCAAACTTAACCGGCGAATTAGGACATTTACCTAAAAATAATTTAAATCCCACTTACATTGGACCTTTAAGCCGCCTGCATAAAAAAGACACGGAAATAAAATACGATCTAATGGTAATCCTTTCGGGTCCTGAACCGCAACGAGGAATATTGGAAGAAAAATTAAAAATAGAAATTTTACGATACGATGGAAAAGTCATCTTTGTAAAAGGCATTGTAGAGAAGATTCAAAAAAAGGAGCAAATAGAAAATGTCACGTATTACAATTTCATGAATACACGACAACTAGAACAAATATTTAACGAAAGTGATTTGGTATTATGTAGATCTGGTTATACGACCATAATGGATTTGACAAAACTGGGCAAAAAAGCTTTTTTTATTCCTACTCCCGGCCAATACGAGCAGGAATATTTAGCCAAAAAGCTAAAAAAAGAAGGATTAGTTCCTTACGTAGAACAAAACGATTTTAAAATAGAACATCTCATTGAAACAGGACAGTACAAAGGACTTCCACAAATAGAAACGACGTTAGATTGGAAATCATTATTTCAGGTTTTTGAAGAGAAATAAAGGATTATTAATTGTATCAAATGCCTCCTTTGTACCATTTCTCTTTTAAACAAAAAACACACTAACACTACTTTAAAAGCCAGTAGTTAGTGTGTTTTTATTTGCATTTATTGTTGTTTAACCAGAAGCAATTAATTATCGGATTTCTTCTCACCAAATTTTTCGTGTTTGATTATTTTAGCATTAATCATAAAATAAACATATTCAGCAATATTAGTACAATGCTCTGAAATACGTTCTAAATGTTTTAAAACAATTACCAGATTTGTACCTGAAACAACCGTCTTAGAATTAGACTTCATCTCGTTGATTATATTGTGAATCGCATCATCACAATCATTTTTTATCGTATTGTTTAAAATAAAAATTTCTCCAATAGTATTTTCACTGCGAGTCAAGAAACATTCATTTGTTTTAATGGTAACAATCTCCACTTGTCTGGCAAGATCCGCAATATTAAACTTAACAATTAAGTCGTGCTTATCTTTAATGTTTTTGGATTTTTTTATAATGCTAATCGCCAAATCCCCTATACGTTCAATCTCATTACTAATTTGCATTGCCGACATAATAAAACGTAAGTCAGAAGCAACAGGCTGTTGCAAGGCAAAAATACTTTGACAAATTTCATCGATTTTTACATCTAATTTATCAATCTTATTTTCTACTTTTTTTACTTCTTTTCCTTCTGAAACAGGTTCTGACAGTAAAGCTTTTACAGATTCTTTTACTTGATTCTCTGCTAAAACACCAATTTTTTCAATTATATTTTTAAGTTTTTCTAATTCTATTTCAAAGTGTGACGCCATTTTTTTTCTCAATTTAAGTATTAAAAGATTAAAGAATTTAAAGATTCCGGAATTTGCATTTAAGACTTTTTTAGGCCTTAAAAATCTTTCCTTTTTACAATTTTTAAATTATTTTTTTATCCAAATCTACCTGTGATATAATCTTCGGTTTGTTTTTGCTCTGGTTTTGTAAATATAGCATTAGTTTTACCCATTTCAATCAACTCTCCCAGATAAAAGAACGCGGTATAATCACTTGTTCTTGCAGCTTGTTGCATATTATGCGTAACAATAATTATAGTGTACTGCTCTTTTAATTCATGAACTAATTCCTCTATTTTTGAAGTAGAAATTGGATCCAACGCACTTGCAGGCTCATCCATTAAAATAATATCCGGACTAACCGCCAACGTTCTTGCGATACACAAACGTTGTTGTTGTCCACCGGAAAGACCCAAAGCAGAATCATCCAGTCTGTCTTTTATTTCGTCCCAAATAGCAGCTTTTCGTAAAGAAGTTTCCACTATTTCATCTAATTCTGTTTTGTTTTTTATTCCATTTATTTTTGGACCGTAAGCGATGTTCTCATAGATAGATTTTGGAAAAGGATTTGATTTTTGAAAAACCATTCCAATTTTTTTTCTAATATTAACAACATCTACATTTTTGTCATATATATCAACTCCTTCAACCAGCATTTCACCAGTAATTTTTACATCAGGAATAAGGTCATTCATTCTATTGATACATCTTAAAAATGTCGATTTACCACATCCGGAAGGACCAATTAGAGCTGTTACTTTATTAGCCGGAATTTGCATCGAAATTTCCTTTAATGCCTTTTTTTCCCCATAGTATAATGATAAATCATTAACGTGTATTTTTATATCTTTCATGTTTCTTTATGTTATATCTAAAGTATAATTTATTAGTCAGATTTCAAATTATTTCGCTCTTCTTCTAATTCTGGATCTAATAATTACGGCTACTAAGTTTAATGATAAGGTAAGGATTAACAATACTAGTGTTGTAGCAAACTGAATAGGCATTGTTTTTTCGACATCTGAAGATTGAGTTGACATAATATAAATATGGTATCCCAAATTCATAAACTGATCACTCAAAGATTCCGGCAAAGTAGCTAAATAATAAGCCGCTCCAGTAAATAAGATAGGAGCTACCTCTCCTGCACCTCTGCTTACTGCCAGAATTGTCCCAGTCATAATTCCAGAAATAGACCCTGGAAGCACTACATTTTTAATGGTTTGCCACTTTGTTGCTCCTAAAGCTAAACTTGCCTCACGCAACTCACGAGGGATTGTTTTCAATGCTTCTTCAACAGAAACAATAATCACAGGCAGCGTAAGTAATGCCATAGTAAGACTTGCCCAAAGAATATTGGGTTGTCCCCAATGCAATTGTCCTGCATTAAACGTCTTATCTATTCCTCCACCAACAAACTGAATAAAAAATCCAAGTCCAAATAAACCAAAAATAATTGAAGGCACAACGGCTAATGTTCGAATAGAGAATCGGACCGCAGCTGCAATTTTCGAGTTTTCTTTAGCGTATTCCGTTAAATAAATAGCCGTTATAGTACCAAAAGGAACAGCTGCAATTGACATTACAATAACCAATATAAAAGTACCAATCAAAGCAGGAAATATTCCTCCTTCCGTCATTCCATTTGTAGGGAACGAGCTGATAAATTCCCATGAAAATTTTTCACGACCTTCATAAATAATAATACCTAAAATAATAAAAAGAACGGCTATAATCAAGAGCACTGCAATTTGAGTAATCCCAATAATGAATTTTCCTTTTACATCTACACCCTTTTTTTTGTTTGAAAAAAAGTGGTTTTCTGTTTCGTTGATAACTGTATTCATGATTATTTACCTTGAAATTTTTTGATTAATTTACCTTTTACATAAAACTCTGCAACGGCATTTAATGCAAACGAAAAGATGAAAAGTAATGATCCGATGAAAAACAAGACACTGTAATGGGTTTCTCCAAAAACTGTCTCCGCCATTTCTGAACCAATAGTCGCAGCAAAAGTACGCACACTCTCAAAAGGATTTGCTGACAATAGTGCAGCATTACCGGTTGCCATAAGTGCAATCATCGTTTCTCCAAAAACCCGACCAACTCCTAAAAGTAATGCGGCAAAAATCCCCGGCGTAGCAGCAGGTAAAATCACAAAAAAAGCAGTTTGCCATTTGCTGGCTCCCAGTGCTAAACTTGCCTCAGTAAATGTTTTGGGTATTGCTGAAAGTGCATCTTCTGATATGGTATATATAATAGGAATTGCAGCCAAGGCCATAGCAACTCCCCCAATGAAAGCATTTAATCTTGACTCATATCCAAAAACATCTTGAAAGAATGTCGCTAAAACCATCAATGCAAAAAAACCAATAACAACTGATGGAAACGCCGCCAGCATCTCAATGATAGGCTTAATGATTTCTTTGGCTCTTTTTGATGCAAAACAAGAAGTATAAATCGCCGCTAATATTGCAATAGGTCCGGCAATCAACATAGCGATTATCGTCACTTTTAAAGTTCCTATTAATAATGCTATTAAACCAAATCTGGGATGTTCAGAAACGGGCACCCATTCTGTAGTAAAAAAAGTGCTCCATGTTTTATCTGCACCTTCATTATTACTTCCTACTACTTCTTTCATTTCATCTGAAGAGGCTGCAACAGTTGGCTCCGCTTTTACATCACCGTATGTTTCTGGTTTTAAATCCTCATTAGTCACAGGTTCTGAACCGTAAGTTTCAGGCTTCAGGTCTTCATTGGTCACAGGTTCTGAACCATATGTTTCCGGTTTCAACTCTTCGTTTGCTACTGGTTCTGAACCGTATGTTTCAGGTTTTAATTCCTCCGTTGGTTCTGAACCATAAGACTCTGGTTTTGCACCTGAATCAGGAGCTGCCTCCATTTCGGTTTTTGCCTTCTCGGATGTACCAAAATTAAAAATAGGCAGTGACTCTTTAAAAACAAAAACAAAAATAAGAACAATGATAGCTATCGATAAAAAAGCAACCGATGAGATAATTTTTTCAGCTAGAAACTCAGAAAGTCTAAATTGTTTTTTCAGGCTTTCTTTAGTGAAATTTTGCTTATTTGGAAATTCGGAATTCATTTATTTTATTTAAGAATTCATAAGTTATTTATTAAAAAACACTCACCCAAAAACTGTGAATGCGACAAAAGCTAATATTATTTTAAAGGATAATACCCTACTTCTTCCACCATTTTTTGTCCTTCTGGACTCAATATCCAATCGATAAAAGCTTTAGCTTCTCCTGTTGGTTGCGACTTCAAATACATATATAAATATCTTGAAATTGGGTAGGTTTTATCTTTTATAGTTTCAGCAGTTGGCAAAATTCCTGCACTTTTAGCGTCTACTTTAATTTTACAATCTTTTACCCCTTCTGCATAAGCAGCACCGCCGTATCCAATACTGTATTTGTCCTTTTTAACTGCATTTACAATTGCAGCTGTACCCGGCAAAGTTTGACATGTTTTTGAAAAGTCTGTTTTTACTACATGCTCTTTAAAAAACTCAAAAGTACCAGAACTGCTTTCTCTACCGTACAATTGGATTTTTTCATCGTCACCACCTACCTCTTTCCAATTCGTAATTCTGCCAGAAAAAATATCGCTTAGCTGCGCTAGTGTAAGTTCTGCTACGGGATTTTCTTTATTTAGAAAAACGGACAAACCATCCTTGGCGCAAGCAATTTCTAAACCACTAGTTTTATATTTTTCCTTTAATTGATCTACTTCAGATGGTTTCATAGGGCGACTTGCATTTGCAATATCCGTTGAACCATTGATCAATGCCGCAATACCTACACCAGAACCTCCTCCAGTTACCTGAATTGTAGTTTTAGGATTTTTTTTCATAAATGCCTCAGCCCATTTTTGAGATAAGATCACCATGGTATCTGAACCTTTTACAGTTACCTTTTTCGATTCGCTAGAAGTACATCCTATTACCATAACGGCCAATAAGATCGTTACAATTTTTAATTTACTTGTTTTCATAATTTTCTATTACTAGGGTAAACATTAAATCTATTTAGGTTTTAAAATACAAAAGTATCCCTCACTGGAAAAACCAGTAAGGGATACTAAAAGCCTTAATTATTTTACAGGAAAATAACCTACTGATGTAATGATTTTTTGACCTTCTGCACTTAAGATCCAATCGATAAACGCTTTAGTTTCACCTGTTGGTCTTGATTTCAAATACATGTATAAATATCTTGTAATTGGATACGTTTTGTTCTTGATAGTTTCTGCAGTTGGTGCAATACCTGGACTTTTATCGTCTTTTTTTACTTTACAATCTTTTACACCTTCAGCGTAAGCAGCACCACCGTAACCTATTCCTAATTTGTCTTTCTTAACTGCATTTACAATAGCTGCAGTTCCTGGCAATGTTTGACAACTTGGAGAGTAATCTGTTTTTACCACATTGTCTTTGAAAAAAGCAAACGTACCTGAACTACTTTCTCTACCATATAATCTAATATTTGCATCTATACCACCTACTTGTTTCCAGTTTGTAATTTTTCCGGCAAAAATTTGACCAATTTGTTTTACTGTTAGTTCCGAAACTCCATTCGCTTTGTTTAAATAAACAGACAATCCATCTTTTGCACACGGAATCTCAACACCTAAAGTACTATATCTTGATTTTAATTTATCTACCTCAGATGATTTCATAGGACGACTAGAATTTGCGATATCTGTTGAGCCATTAATCAATGCAGCAATACCTACACCTGAACCACCACCTGTTACTTGAATCGTTGTTCCTGGATGTTTTTGCATATACACCTCAGCCCATTTTTGTGACAAAATAACCATGGTATCAGACCCTTTAACTGTTATTTTATTCAATGATGTAAAAGAAAATCCTATTGCTATAACAACTAATAGAACAGCTACTAATTTAATTTTTGTTGTTTTCATTTTATTTTATTTTGTGTTTTAAAGTCTAATCTATTGAATTAAAATCCAGCTTGAATTCTAATTGTAAACGTGTTATCTAATTTGTCTTTTATATAATCGCCACCCACTGTGGTACTTTTTTCATTAATTGGTAAACTATAACCAGCAACGATTTTTACATTATCATCGTAAAAGTATTGCCAAGAAAATGACCAGTTATTGTATTTCAAATCTTCTTTAATAGTCACCGCATCTCCTGCTAGATGTCTGTTTGGATCCCAACTGTCATATCGAACTGCAATTTGATTGCTCTTTCCAATATTTTTTACCAAAGTAGCATAGTATCCTGAAAAATCTCTAATCCCATTAAAATTAAAACTAGGATTGCTATTTGCTACAGGCAACGCTGTAGTTGATTTTTCGCCTGATATCTTTCCAGAAATATATTCTCCTTTAAGAGACATTCCTCCAAGAAAATCATAATAAACTCTCATCTCACCACCGAACCATCTTTTTTGAAAACTATCCCCAACTTTAGCCGTGAAATTTTTATTATTTACATCGCTAAAAGTTCCAGCCTGTAAAACTGCAGTGTTACCTAAGTAAGTATGAGCTCCTATATCAATTCCCAAACCTTCTGATGGAAACTTGAAAGAATAAACTCCTCTCATCATTACATCTTTCTTATTATCGACATCTCTAAGATTATTTGTCAAAGAACCTTCTCCATAATTTCCGTTAAAAACAGCTAACTGAAATTTAAATGGGATCTCATATTTGGTTTCTAAATCCATTTCAATTTTTGCTCCCAAGTCTCTCTCTTGCGGGTACAAAATTCCAGACATTCTGCTTCTTTCTAACAATTCTCTTGAGCGTGAAGAAAACTCCACTTCGTAACTCGTTCTGTTGAATTGTCCTAAAAACAACTTAAATGTTTGCAGCCATTTATCATTTAACTGAACATAAGCATCTCTTAAAGTAACTTTATCAAATGCATAATCCGGTTGAATAACAAATACCGCACCAGTAACTGGCTCATATGTTAATTTTACACGTGCTCTTCTGATAAAAAAAGTGTTTTTTATAGGCACAGCAGTAGTAGAAGGCCCTGGTCCAATATTGTCTTGATAATTATACATCTCGTATTGCGCTTGGATGTATCCAGAAAATTTAATTTTGGTTAATTTTCCCAAATCACTATCCATCGTAGCCAGTCTTTCATCCAAACCTGAAAATTTCATAGAATGCTCATCTACAGATTCTTTCAAAGATTCTATTGTTACCGTTTTAACGGAATCAACACTCATTGTTTCTAAAGAATCAACAGCTACTGCTTTAATTGTATCACTCTTGACATCTTGTGCATTAGCCAACACTGAAGTCATAACTAAAACTGCAAATAAAATTTTTTTCATCGTTGTTATATGATTAATTTTTTTGCAAAGGTGAACCTGTTATGTTAAGCGAATGTTAACACAATATTATGTTGATGATAAATTATTGTTTAGTAAAGGTTTTCAATCTTTTTTGTAAGATTTACTCATGTTAATTTTAATATTTACTTTTTATTTAACTTATTGATACTAAGACTTTTATTATAAATTTGTTCGAGATTCAGTTCTGGCTTTCTTAATCTGGCTTTCTCGATTGTAAAGGAAAACTCAGACCCAATGCCAAACTCACTCTCTACATATATTTTCTCCTTGTGCGCTTCTATTATGTGCTTCACAATTGCTAACCCTAGCCCTGAACCTCCTTCTGCACGGGAGCCGCTTTTATTTACTCTGTAAAAACGTTCAAAAAGCCTTGGGATATTTTGTTTTTCTATTCCTTCACCATTATCCGTTATTCGAACTAAGACCTTTTTCTTTGTCAAATTGACAATAGCAACTTCAGTAAGGCCGCCTTCTTTTCCGTATTTTATGGAGTTTACAATTAAGTTCTCGACAACCTGCTGAATCTTATCTTTATCTCCATGCACTAGAATAGGTTGTATATGATAATTTTCAAAGGCCAATGTGATTTTCTTTTTATCTGCTTTCATTTCCAATAAATCGAAAACATTTTGCACTAATTCAACAATATCAAATTCAGAAAACTCGAGATTCAAATCACCAGACTCCAATTTTGTAATCATATCTAAATCTTCGACGATGTAGATTAATCGCTCTACTCCTTTCTCGGCACGTTTTAAATATTTTTTACGAACTGTTTTATCATCCATCGCACCATCGATAAGCGTAGATAAATAACCTTGCACAGTGAATAAAGGCGTTTTCAATTCATGAGAAACATTACCAAGAAATTCTCTTCGATATTCTTCTCGAACCTGCAACATTTCTATTTCCAATTTTTTGTCCGTGGCAAATTTCTTAACTTCTCGGGTTAAGGTTTCCATATCAGTAGTAATGGGCTGATTTATAAACGAACTGGATTCCAATAAAGATACATCGTCGTATATTTTTTTTACTCGTCTGTAAATAAACCGTTCAACCCTATATTGCAAAACTAGAAAAGAAAATAAATAAATGATGAAAAGACAAACAAATCCAAACAATAGTAAATCATTACCTTTCGAGCCAAAGAATAATGACACCATTATCACAGCAAATCCAGCAGCAAAAAGGCTAATGAATAAAGCTGATTTTATGGCAAATTTATAGGTTTTTTTAAAATTTATTTTCATTGATTTTACATCTCGCCGTCACAGCAATTTGATTTTGCATTTTGTTATTCTTATAAAAATGTACGTCTGATTACACTTCAAATTTATAACCAACTCCTTTTATAGTTTTAAAAAAATCTTCTCCAATTTTTTCTCGTAATTTTCTAATATGGACATCTATTGTTCTTCCGCCAACAACAACTTCATTTCCCCAAACTTTGTCTAGAATTTCGTCTCTTTTGAATACTTTTCCAGGCTTTGAAGCCAATAAATAAAACAATTCAAATTCTTTTCTAGGTAAAGCTATTTCAACATCGTCTTTTCTTATTTTATATTCTTCACGATTTATTTCGATCCCACCTACATTAAGCGTTTCACTATTTTGCTCTTGCTCTTTTAAGCGTCTTAACAATGCTTTTACTTTACTTACTAATAGTTTTGGCTTGATTGGTTTCGTAATATAATCATCGGCACCGGCATCAAAACCGGCAACTTGAGAATAATCTTCGCTTCTTGCTGTTAGGAAAGTAATAATCACATTATTCAGTTCCGGGATTTTTCTAATGTTTTCACAGGCTTCCATTCCGTCCATCTCTGGCATCATTACATCCATGATAATTAGATCAGGTAATTCTTTCTTAGCCTTTACAATAGCTTCTTTTCCGTTTGCTGCGGTAAATATCTGATATCCTTCCTGAGTAAGATTGTACCCGACAATTTCCAAAATATCCGGTTCATCATCTACTAATAGAATCTTCGTGTTTCTTTTTTTCATAAATAGAAAAATTATATTAATCTGATAGAATTTACGCCTGAAATGCTCAGTGATTTTCAATTCCGATTGTAAATATAGCAATAAAAGAACCGTTTAAAAATCACATTAACCGTAATTTAATATGTTAACGATTTATTAATATTCACGAAACTAAATGGTAATAGCCAAGTAACTTTCACTTTACAAAACGGCCATTACTTTGCATAAAATTAAAACACACTAAAATGAAATTTAGAATATTGTTTATAGCATTATTAATTACAACCGTTTCTTTTTCACAGAACAAAGGTAGCGTTGCTGGAATACTAACAGATAAAGACGCTAACAATCAATCATTACCTTTTGCAAACGTACTTATAAAAGGAACTAATATAGGAGCCAATACTGACATTGATGGTAAATACACCATTGCTATTGCACCTGGGAATTATACTGTGCAATTCAGTTTCGTAGGTTATGAATCCGTAGATGTTCCGGTAACTGTGGTTGCAAACGAAACCGCAACTATAAATCAAGCGCTTGGTTCAGGAAGTTACAAACTGGAAGATGTCGTAATAAAATCTAATTTCAGCAGAGAAAAAGAAACAGTCTTATTACTTGAACAAAAGAAAGCAGTAGTAATTAAACAAAGTATTGGTGCCCAAGAAATGGCTCGTAAAGGAGTTAGCGATGTGGAAGAAGGACTTACCAAAATAACAGGAATTACTAAAGTAGGTTCAAGAGGCTTATTTGTGCGTGGATTGGAAGACCGATACAATAACTTATTGATAAATGATCTTGCTGCTCCAACAAACAATCCTTTCAAAAAAATCATTCCATTAGACTTGTTTTCTACTGATATTGTAGGTGTTATTGAAGTGTACAAAACATTTAATCCCAATATTTACGGCGATTTTGCAGGAGGAACTTTTAATATCCAAACTTCTAAAGGTTCAAAAAGCATAACCAAATTAAATGTTGGAGTTGGGTACACAGTAAATAACAACTTAGAAAAGTTCTTAATTTCTAAAGACGCTAATTCTACCAAAGGATTCTTTGGCTTGACCGGAACTGACAGAAAACTTCCAGCACTTTTAGGAAATGCTCCTTCAAGCTACACTCTTACTGCAGATGAATCTTTGAGATCTTTTAAAAGTGGATTTGATGTTTCAAAAATCAACAGTCCTTTGAATTCAAGTATTGGCTTTCTTCACTCAGAGAAATTCAACCTGAATGATGACAAAACTTTTTCTTACTTACTTTCTATCAATTTTGACAATAATTATTCGATAAGGAACGGAGTAGAAAGAACTTTCACAAATAATCCTTCCGGCTTTACATACAGAAATGATTTTGATAATACAGAATACAGATACAAAACATCCCTATCTTCTTTGGTTGGATTGAATTACACAACTGATAGATTAAAACTTTCTTACAATACTCTTTTCATCAGAACTACTGAAAACTTAGTTAAAGATCAATTTGGCGTGGCGGATTCGAACTCTAGCAACAACAACACTTTAATCAGAACCAATCAATTAGACGAATCTAATTATTTAAACAATCAGTTATTGGGAGAGTATGCATTGAACGAAGACAAAACTCAAAATGTAAAAGCGGCTGTTTCTTATGCTATCACTAAATATGCACAACCGGACAGAAAGTTCTTTTCAGGAACAAAATCAGGAACGGATGATATAATAGTTTCTGTTGCAGGAAATAATTTCATCAAACAGTATCTAGATATTTCTGGTGATTCTTATTTTTCAGGATTAGGAGAATACAGTTTAAAATTTGGTAAAACAGAAAAAAATAATATTTTCACTGCCGGTTACAATGGAAACATGTCTGACATGACCTCATCTTACCGCTTTGTTACCCCAATAAACAATAGTGCACCAAATAGTTTTACAACATCTTTGAATTCCGTAGACGCTCAATTAAATAGTTACATAGCCTCAAATGCGGTTAGCTTTAGAGAAAGTTCTAATGCTACTTATCAGGCAAAATTAAAGGAAACTGCTAATGCCGGTTATGCTAACTTACTTTATAAGTTTGGAGAAAAATGGGAACTAAACGGGGGAATTCGTTTAGAAAGTACCATGAGAGAAACAAAGTACAGAACTCAAGGTTCATTCTCAGATCCATTTAAAACTTTAAAATACGACAACTTGTATGTTTTACCTGCTTTAAATGTGAAATATGGTTTGAATGAAAAATCAAACCTTCGTTTTGCAACCGGAAAAACATACACAAGACCAGTTGTAATGGAATCTTATCCTATTGAATACATCAATGCTGACGGAACTTCAACGAAAGGGAATCCATTTTTGAAAAACAGTAATAATTATAATGTTGATTTAAAATATGAATTATTCCCATCATCAAAAGAAGTTTTTGTACTAGGATTATTCGGTAAAAAAATCGACCAGCCTATCGAAAGAACATTCATTTCTAATGCAGCAAATTCAACTATTACCACTTACTTAAATTCTGACAATGCGGTTTTATACGGAGCTGAAATCGAATTTATCTTTGACTTTGAAAGAATCAACAAAAGCTTATCTGATTTCTCTTTTGGGTTTAATACTTCTTTAATGCATACAAAAGTAGACGTAAAACCAACGACTACTGATAGTGAAGGCAATGTAACAACATCTATTGAAACTTTCAAAAATAGAGAACTTCAAGGAGCCTCAAAATGGTTAATCAACTCTGATTTAAAATACCAATTTGACTTAAGCGAATCTTGGAGTAATACAGTTTCATTAGTATATTCTGTATTTGGAAAAAGAATTTACGCAGTAGGAACTGGAGGATTAGATCATATTTATGAGCTACCGGTTCAACAATTGGATTTCATTTGGAGCAGCAAATTATCAAATCATTTTGACCTGAAATTTAGTGCTGACAATCTACTTGATCCGATACGCAAATCCGAACAAGGAAATAATGGAACTTCTTCTATTATGGAACAGTCAAACATAACAAATAGCTATAAAAAAGGAAGAGGGTTCTCCGTTAATTTAGGATACACTTTTTAATATCTAATAAATCCTCCTATCAACAAGGCCCTATTTATTTAGGGCTTTTTTTATGCTTAAAACTTCCGTAACACCCTTAACATTCGCTTCACATTTTGGTGTTTTTTTGGTAACTGTATTGTAATATTCCCCTAACACTCTTTACGAAGTAATCTTATAATTTTGACAAAAATAAAAACAATAAATAATACAACTATTATGAAAACTAAATTTTTTGCTTTAGCACTTGCTACAGGGTTATTTCTAAATTCTTGCACTAGCAGTGATGATCCAACTCCTGTTACACCAGCAGCAACTGGCGAAATCACAGGTACAATAACTGCAAATAAAACTTTTGCATACGGAAATTACACTTTAAAAGGTATTGTTAAAATTGCTTCAGGAGTTACAGTAACTTTCGATGCAGGTTCAACAATTACAGCAAACAAAACCACAGGAGACAACGCATTAGTTGTTTTGAATGGAGGAAAATTAAATATTAACGGCACAGCTGATAAACCAGTTGTATTTACAGAAGCATCTGCAACTCCAGGTTCTTGGGGAGGAATCATCATGTACGGTGATGCGCCAATAAAAGCAATTGGTGGTGTGACTACTTCTACTTCAGAAGATGGAAATGCATTACCTTACGGAGGAACAAATGCAACTCACAACGGAGGTTCATTGAACTACGCAAGAGTTGAATATGCTGGAGCAAAACTAGCAGATGGAACAAAAGAAAATAATGGATTTACATTCTATTCAGTAGGTTCAGGAACAACATTAGACCACTTAGTTTCTTACAAAGGTGCTGATGATGGATATGAATTTTTTGGAGGAACAGTAAGTATGACAAACGCTATTTCTTATGGTAACTATGATGATGCTTTTGACTGGCAAGACGGATGGCAAGGTCAAAACAACTCTAACTGGTATGCTTACCAAACAGGTAAAGGAAATTTCGGAATGGAAATTGAGTGTTCAAACAACAATAATGCATTCTTTCCAAAAGTTACTAATATCACTTTAAAAAGAGAAGCTGGATGTGTACCAGAAGTTGCTGGTGATGTTCAAGTAGATGCTTTCCAATTCAAAAAAGAAGGAAATGGAGATTACAGTAACATCATTATCTCTGGATACGGAGATTACACTGAAGGAACCACCGTTTACAAAGGTGCTGCAGTAAAAATTCAAGATGCTACTACAAACACAAATCAAGTTGTTGGATCTAAAATAAAATTAACTAATGTAACAATCTCTTCAACTACACAAACTGTACCTGTAGGAGCTACGTCTGCCATCGTAGTTAGTTTTCCAGTTGGGAATTTTACAGCAACTACTACTGCTACAGGAGCTTCATTGACTGCCGGTGCATGGGCAACTGTTGGTGGTGCTACTTTGATAAAATAGTTTTTATTAAAAAACCCATAAATGCATTTACTAAACACCTTTCTTTTGAAAGGTGTTTTTTTTGGTATAGTATTTGAAATATTTTTTATATCTTTACTAATAACAATCAGAACTAATGAAAAAAAACTACTTTTATATTATTACTTTATTGGCCTTTTTCTTTTCCTTGAGCCTCACCGCTCAGGAAATCAAACAGCAACCAAGGACGCAAGAAACTACCTCAATTGAAGGTTTAAGTTTGTACCCAAATCCTGTGAGTAATGGCAAAGTGTACATTACATCAAAAAATGATTCTGATAAAGAGGTGATTATTTTTGATATATTAGGAAAAAAAGTACTTCAAACAATGCTAAGCTCCAGAGAATTAAATGTTTCCAATCTTTCTCCCGGTGTTTACATCATAAAAATTAACGAGGAGGAAGCTACGGCCACAAGAAAATTAATCGTAAGATAATCCTTTAAACAAAAAATCAAAAGCTCCAATTAATCTTGGGGCTTTTTTTATGAAAAAACATTTCTCCCGCTTCATGTTTGTAAGAACTCCACCAATTTTTTAATTACTTTTGTAAAAAAAAATCTTGATCCCAACTACCGATATATTTGCCATTTCGTCTCAAAAACAATTTGAAAAAGCAGCTTTACAGACGTTTCGTTTTCAATATGAAAACAACTTAGTATATCAGGAATTTTGTGATTTTTTAAAAACTGATCCTCACAAAGTAAAATCTTTACAGCAGATTCCGTTTTTGCCTATTCAGTTTTTCAAAAGTCATTCTGTGGTTTCTAATACAAATCCGATTCAGGCTACATTTACAAGTAGCGGAACCACAGGAATGATAACCAGTAAACATTTGGTCACTGATACTTCCATTTACGAAGAAAGTTATCGCAAAGGATTCTCTCAATTTTATGGCAACATAGAAGATTACGCTGTTTTGGCTTTACTCCCATCCTATCTGGAGAGAGAAGGTTCTTCACTGATTTACATGGTTGAAGATTTGATTAAATTGTCAAATCATCCAGAGAGTGGCTTCTATCTGCACAATCATGATGAACTCATTGCTAAACTCATTGCTTTAGACCAATCAGGACAAAATGTCATTTTGATTGGCGTTACTTTTGCTTTATTGGATTTAATTGAAAAACACCAGTTTCAATTAAAACATACCATAATTATGGAAACGGGCGGCATGAAAGGAAAACGCAAAGAAATGATTCGCGAAGAACTGCATGACCAATTGTGCAAAGGATTTGGCGTTTCAGCCATACATTCAGAATACGGAATGACCGAATTACTTTCGCAAGCTTATTCTCTTGGTGAAGGCGTATTTGAATGCCCTTCTTGGATGCAAATCCTCGTACGGGACACAGAAGATGCTTTGACCTACATTCAAGACGGAAAAACGGGCGGAATCAACGTAATCGATCTGGCTAACATTAATTCTTGTTCGTTTATTGCTACGCAAGATTTAGGCAAAAAAAATCCCAACAACTCTTTCGAGGTATTGGGACGTTTTGATAATTCTGATATCCGAGGTTGTAATTTGATGGTGCTTTAAACCAATCAAGTCTTTACTTAAAAGAAAGTAGACCATAAAAAAACTTAACAAAACTATGCGTAAAATCTGCTTCATATTGTTCTTTTTTTCTATTTCTAGTTTTGCCCAAGACACTTCTTTGGCAATTATTATTGATTCAATTGTCTATAATGATTCAACTCCAAATCAAAGAAAATTTACAATAATTTACCACCTTCAAAACCTTACCAATAATCCTATTTCATTTATTTTAAATACAAACAATATTAGACCAAATGCAACGAGTTCTATGTCTTATTCTCCAGCTTATAGATTATACCAAGGTGACGAAATCATTAATACAGTAAGCATTTTTAATACCAAAACAGCCAAAGAAAAATTTGAAAAGATAAAAAAAGACATCGATTCTAAAAGTGCACAGTCCAAAAATGACGCAAGAACCAATGTTTATGATTACATCGAAAAAAGAAAAAAAGAAATAAGTCAAAATATACTTAATAGTATTATCAAATTAGGCCCTAAAGAAATTAAAAATTTCTCAATAACCTTAGACTGGGACAAAAACAGATATTCTGAATACTTTGATAATGAATATTATTTAGACGAAAAAGAAACTCATTATTTTGATTTATCGGTAAATCTAATGAAAGAAGAATTCAAAGAAAGAGTAGCATCTGAAGATTTTAAAAAAATAATTGAAGACAAAAGCATTATCAAAGGGTGGGTCCAATCCAATAAAATGAAAATCAATTTTAAAGAATAAAAAAGTCCGCAAGAAACCTTGCGAACTTTGCGATTATCTTTATGAACTTTGCGGTTAAACCACTCTCACCACAAAATAATTTTTCTTACCACTTTGTAACAAAACAAACTGATTATTGATTAAATCTTTGGTCGAAAGCACAAAATCTTCGGCAACTTTTTCTTTATTTACTGAAATAGAATTAGCTGTCAAAGCACGTCTTGCTTCACCATTCGATTTCATAAAACCTGTTTTTTCGTTTAAAACATCAACAATATTTATTCCTGCTTCGATTTCATTTCTGCTGATTTCCGCCTGAGGAACACCATCAAAAACATCTAAGAAAGTTGCTTCGTCTAATTGTTTCAAATCATCTGAAGTCGAATTTCCAAACAAAATATTCGATGCTTTTATCGCATTTTCTAAATCTTCTGCTGAATGTACCATTACCGTAGTTTCTTCGGCTAAACGTTTTTGCAACAAACGTAAATGCGGTACTTCTCTATGTTTTTCGGTTAAAACTTCAATTTCTTCTTTAGATAAAAAAGTAAAAATCTTAATATATTTTTCAGCATCAACATCCGAAGTATTCAACCAATATTGGTAAAATTTATACGGAGAAGTTCTAGCCGAATCCAACCAAATATTCCCACCTTCAGATTTTCCAAATTTAGTCCCATCCGCTTTTGTAATCAACGGACAAGTCAATGCGTATGCTTTTCCACTGGCAATTCTACGTACCAATTCAGTTCCTGTGGTGATATTCCCCCATTGGTCGCTTCCGCCCATTTGCAGCGTACAATTCTTTTCTCTGTACAAATGCAAAAAGTCATATCCTTGAACCAATTGGTAGGTAAACTCCGTGAAAGACATTCCTTCCGCAGCTTCTGAGGACAAACGTTTCTTCACAGAATCTTTTGCCATCATATAATTAACCGTAATATGTTTACCTACATCACGAATGAAATCCAGAAAAGAAAAGTTCTTCATCCAGTCGTAATTATTCACTAATTCTGCCGCGTTAGCTGCATCGGAAGTAAAATCCAAAAAACGGGACAATTGTCCTTTTATAGCTTCCTGATTGTGACGCAATGTTGGTTCGTCCAATAAATTTCTTTCATTCGATTTTCCTGACGGATCACCGATCATTCCTGTTGCACCACCCACTAACGCTAATGGTTTATGTCCTGATAGTTGAAAATGTTTCAATAACATAACGCCAACTAAATGTCCTATATGCAATGAATCGGCAGTTGGGTCAATCCCCACATACGCCACACGCATTTGTTCCATCAAATGTTCTTCTGTGCCGGGCATAACATCGTGGAGCATTCCTCTCCAAGTTACTTCTTCAATAAAATTCTTCATCTTTTTAATCAATTTACTTTCGTCAGTTCAGCCTTTAAGGCTTCCTGTGCACAAAGATAAAATTTATTGCGGATTAGGTTATTTGTTTATTCGGTTATTCGAAAAAAAATTATTCGTATTTTCGTAGCATGATTTTAGTCACAGGAGGAACCGGTTTAGTAGGCGCACATTTATTGTTTCATTTGATCGAATCCCGAAGTATCGGGAATGAAAAAGTGCGTGCCATTTATCGAAATGCAAAAAGTATAGAAAAGACAAAAAACCTGTTTAGTTTATACCAGAAGCCGGAGCTATTCGATGCTGTCGAATGGTTTCAGGCTGATATAACTGACATTCCTTCATTAGAAAAGGCTTTTATGGGAATCGATTACGTATACCATTGTGCCGCTATGATTTCTTTTGATCCAAAAGACGAAGATCTAATTCGAAAAACGAACATTGAAGGAACCGCAAATATTGTCAATTTTTGTATTGCCAACTCCATACAGAAACTCTGCTTTGTAAGCTCTGTTGCCGCACTTGGTGATTTAGCACCACACGAAAAATTCATCACTGAAGAAACCGAGTGGAATCCCGAAAAACCGCATAGCGACTATGCTATATCTAAATATGGCGCTGAAATGGAAATATGGCGCGGCCAACAAGAAGGATTAAAAGTCATCATAGTAAATCCTGGAATTATTCTCGGTCCTGGCTTTTGGGAACAAGGAAGCGGAGTTCTTTTTACAAAAGTAAAAAAAGGATTGTCATTTTACACTATGGGAAATTTTGGTTTTGTTGCCGTGACCGATGTCGTTCGAATTGCAATACAATTAATGAAAAGTGAAATCCATAACCAGCGATTTATCCTTATAGCTGAAAATATTGTTTTTCAGAATTTATTAAACGCCATCGCCGATTCCTTAGCAGTAAAAAAACCCAGCATTCACGCAAACCCATTGTTAATGAAAATTTTGTGGAGGATAGACTGGATACTCTCTGTTGTTTTCCAGCAAGAAAGAAAATTGACAAAAGCTACCGCAAAAGCATCCTATTCCAAGAAAAAGTACTCGAATGAAAAAATTACAAGTACTTTGAACACGCAGTTTTTAGATATCCATCAATACATTAAAGAAATCTCCCGTTTGTAACTAAAACCTTTTTCTTTACTTAGTTTTCACGGAATCTATCACTTTACTTTTGGGCAAAATTGGTTTCTTTATTGGATTCTTTTTCTTTGCCTCAGCCTTAATCAAGCTAGTTAATCCTGCTTTCGTTGCAACTAATCGAGTATTTATTTCATCCACAATTGCTGAATATTCTTCATAATTAGAAGCATAATAAATATTGCTTTGCGCAAATTGAAGACTATCCACTTTATACTTTTTATAAATATATTTGTTTGGATTTATTTTAAAAGAGTCCAAAGAAGCCGGATTTTGATATTTGATACCGTCTAAAACTGACAAATCATACATAATGTTGATCATTGTCTCTTTCTCTATAAGGCGATTTGGTTTTTTGACAACCTCATCCTTACAGCTAACAAACACAACTACAATCGCTAAAAGTATAATTATTTTCTTCATTTTTTTCTATCTATCAAACAACAATCGTTTCCCTGCACGGATGTCTTTCACTTTAAAAGAGTTGTAAACCAATTGTCCGTTTACAAAAGTATGCGTAATTCTGGATTTAAATGTAAATCCTTCAAAAGGTGACCAACCACATTTAGCTATAATATTTTCTTTCTTTACACTCCAAGGCAAACCTGAATTTACAATAACTAAATCGGCATAATAGCCTTCTCTTATGAAACCACGCTTCTCAATTTTGAAAATCTTGGCTGGATTATGACACATTTTTTCAACAATTTTTTCAATGCTAATTTTCCCTTGATGATGTGCTTCAAACATAGCTATCACAGCATGTTGTACTAATGGACCACCAGAAGGAGCTTGCAGATATGGGAGTTTTTTTTCTTCAAGTGTATGTGGCGCATGATCCGTTGCTATTACATCAATTCTGTCATCAAGCAATGCTTCCCATAAAACCTTTCTATCATTGGCTGTTTTTACTGCAGGATTCCATTTGATCAAATTTCCTTTGGTCGCATAATCATCATTGGTAAACCATAAATGGTGAATACAAACTTCAGCGGTAATTTTTTTGTCTTCCAATGGTATTTTATTGGTAAACAAATCCATTTCTTTGGCAGTAGAAAGATGAAAAACATGCAAACGTGCACCGGTTTTTTTAGCCAGTGCCACTGCTTTTGAAGAAGAGATATAGCAAGCCTCTTCACTGCGAATTAAATGGTGAGCAGTTACTGGAACATTCTCTCCAAATTCTTCTTTGTATTTTGCTAAATTATTTTGAATTGTCGTTTCATCTTCACAATGCACAGCGATAAGCATTGGAGTACTTGAAAATATTTTTTCTAAAGTCGATTCATTATCGACCAACATATTACCGGTTGATGATCCTAAAAATATTTTTATTCCCGCAACATTCTTTGGATTTGTTTTTAGAACTTCTTCCAAATTATTATTTGTCGCGCCCATCATAAAAGAATAATTCGCATAGGATTTCTCTGCAGCGATTTGGTATTTTTCTTCTAAAATTTCTTGAGTTACAGCATTTGGTACCGTATTCGGCTGCTCAATATAAGAAGTGATTCCCCCTGCAACTGCCGCTTTCGATTCTGATTCTATATCGCCTTTATACGTAAGTCCAGGCTCTCTAAAATGCACTTGATCATCAATAGCTCCAGGCATCAAATAATTCCCTTCTGCATCAATAATCACACATTGAGAAGATTTGGCACTGATACTTTCTGAAATTTCAACAATTAAGTCATTTTCAATTAATACATCGCCCTCAAAAATTACTCCTTCATTTACTATTTTGGCATTCTTAATTAAAACCCTGTTCATCGTATCTTTTTCTTATAATGTGTTAATTAATTTTTTTAATCTAAGTGAAATAACTCCAAAAACCGCTTCAACAATAATAGAATTACTCATTTTTGACTGTCCTTTAGTCCTATCCGTGAAAATAATAGGCACCTCAACAATTCTAAATTTATTGCAGTACGTTCTGTATTTCATTTCAATTTGAAAGGCATAGCCAACAAATTTTATTTTATCTAAATTGATTTGTTCCAATACATTTCTTTTGTAACAAACGAATCCTGCCGTGGCATCGTGAATTTTCATTCCCGTTATCAATTTCACATAAACCGATGCAAAATATGACATTAAAACTCTACTTAAAGGCCAGTTTACAACATTCACTCCGGTAACGTATCTGGAACCTATTGCCAAATCAGCATCGCCTAAATGGCAGGCTTTATACAATTTTTCTAAGTCATTAGGGTTGTGCGAAAAATCAGCATCCATTTCAAAAACATACTCGTATTTTCGTTCCAAAGCCCATCTAAAACCATGTACATAAGCCGTTCCTAAACCCGATTTTTTGGCTCTTTTTTCTAAAAATAATCTGCCTGCATATTCCGATTGTAGTTGAACTACCTTATCAGCTGTATGATCTGGTGAGTTATCATCAATAATAAGAACATGAAAAAATTTGTGTTGGGAAAGCACCGATCGAATAATGCTTTCTATATTTTCAATCTCGTTATAGGTTGGGATTATAACAATGGAATCGTTCATATTTTAGAGTAATTTCACCGCAAAAGTAAACTTTTTATACGATTTGATTCATAATAAAATTATAATAAAAAGAATGATATAAAAAATTAGTAATTTTGCATCGCTATGACGGAACATGTACTTCAACTGAGAACAATCGAAAATAATGACTGGGCAACACTTTTATTTGTGTTGTCGTTTGCTACCATTGCATTCACTAAATCCGTATTCGAAAATCGTTTTGGTGATTTTGCAAATTTAATTTTCTCTGATAAATACACAAAAGTTTACAGAGACAGTAGCCACCTCAAAAGTGGTTTTACCATCTCCTTGTTTTTTGTTCAGGTAATCTCATTTGCTTTTTTTATTCAGCTTTCGCTGAGCAATTTTGGCAAAGCGCTAAAAACAGATTGGATCTTATACATTCAAATAATCACCTTTCTTATTTTCTTTATTTTATCGAAATATTTAATCGAAAAAATAATTGCCACTGCTTTTGATATTGAAGAATTTGTTGAACAATTTAATCTTCAAAAGGTTACTTATAGAACTTATATTGGTTTATTTATACTCCCAATCAACATTATTTTGTTCTATTATGACTCCTTATCAAAAAATATGGTTTTACTATTTATAGCTATAGTAATAGGTGCCAACGTTATAAGCTATTTAATTTCAATAAAAAACTATCAAAATTTAATATTAGGTAAGTTGTTTTATTTTATTTTATATCTTTGCACTCTTGAAATAGCTCCCTATTATTTTATGTATTATTGGTTTACAAAAGGGAGTGCTTAGAAACCGTTTTAAATATGAAAGTGAAAACAATTTTGGTGTCACAACCCGAACCTAAAGTGGAGAATTCCCCATACTTTGAGCTTCAACAAAGGCATAAAGTGAAAATTGATTTCAGACCTTTTATTCACGTAGAAGGAGTAAATGCAAAAGAGATTAGACTTCAAAAAATCGATCTCAATCAATATACTGCTATTATTTTGACGAGTAAAAACGCTGTTGATCACTTCTTTAGAGTTGCTGATGAGATGCGTTATAAAGTCCCTGAAGGATTAAAATATTTCTGTCAATCTGAAGCCATTGCGTTTTACCTGCAAAAATATGTAGTGTATCGAAAACGTAAAATCTATGTTGGACCTAAAGATTTTGCCGATTTGTCCCCACTAATAAAAAAATACAAAGACGAAAAATTCTTATTGCCTGCCTCAGATCAATTAAATGCTGACGCGCCAATAACGCTGAACGCATTGAAAGTGGACTGGACCCCAGCCGTTTTTTACAAAACAGTGATGAGTGATTTATCTGATTTAGCCGATGTATATTATGATGTTTTGGCTTTCTTTAGCCCAACCGGAATAAAATCATTATTCATGAATTTTCCAGACTTCGAACAAAACAACACTCGAATTGCAGTTTTTGGAAGCACAACCCAAAAAGAAGCGTTGGATCATGGTTTAAGAGTAGACATACTTGCTCCTACACCTGCTACTCCTTCGATGACAATGGCTTTGGAAAAATATATTATTGAAGCAAACAAAACAAAATAGATTTAAATTTATTTCTAAATCATATAAACCATCCGCCAAAACGGATGGTTTTTTTTATGCAACAATCACAAAAATATTGTTATTCATTACTATTATTCGTTTTTTACTTAAATTTGATTTTAAATTAAAACTAACTTTTATATTTTAATTACAAATAGCAATTTATGAAAATCAATTCCTTAGTAGTAGAAATAGACGGTATCGACAAAGAAATTTTACGTTTCCTGATGGAAGATGCTCGAATGCCAATCCTTCAAATCGCTAATAAAATAGGGATTTCAGGAGCTGCGATTCATCAACGTTTGCGAAAACTGGAACAATCCGGAGTGATTTCGGGCTCCAAGTTTACGGTAAACAACAAAATTCTGGGATACAACACAATGGCATTTGTTGGAATTTACTTAGACAAAGCCGCAAGAAATCCAGAAGCCGTTAGAGATTTAAAAAAAATTCCAGAGGTTCTGGAATGCCATTATACCACAGGAAACTGGTCAATACTGATAAAGATTATTTGTCGGGACAATGAACATTTAATGCAATTGCTCAACACAAAAATTCAGGCTATTGAAGGCGTTTCCAGAACGGAAACTTTCATTTCATTAGACCAACAAATTGACAGACAGATTCAACTATAGATTTTTAGATGTATATGAACATAAAAAAGCCGTTTGGATTACAAACGGCTTTTTTCTAATTTATCTAAAAATCCAATAATCTAATCTCTTCTATTCCCTCCCATGTAAATAGAAATGTAATACAACAACGTCGCGATAGAACCCAAAGCAGCCACCACGTAAGTTCTTGCCGCCCATTTCAGAGAATCCTTGGCGCCAGCCTGCTCTTGTTGCGTTAACATATTTTTATTTTCTAACCAAGCTAATGCACGATGGCTGGCATCGTATTCCACAGGCAAAGTAATTATTGAAAACAAAGTCGTTGCAGCAAAAATTACGATTCCAATCAACAATAACTGAGGAAAGGTTTTAATCATCAAGATTCCCGCCAGTAAAATCCATTGCATGTACGTCGAGGCAACATTTACAACCGGAACCAACTTAGACCGCATTGTCAACCACTGATATCCCACAGCATGCTGCACCGCGTGACCGCATTCGTGCGCAGCAACAGCCGCAGCAGCAGCATTTCTTTGATTATAAACTGCTTCACTCAAATTCACCGTTTTATCCAATGGATTGTAATGATCAGTTAATTGTCCCGCAACCGAGATTACTCTCACATCGCGAATTCCATTATCAGCTAACATTTTTTCGGCGATTTCAGCGCCAGACATTCCGTTTTGCAAATGCAATTTAGAATAATGTTCGAATTTACTTTTCAGTCTTGAACTCACCAACCAGCTAAAAAGCATAATTACTCCGGCTAGTACTATATAACTCATTCCCATATTTTCTTGTTTTAAAATATAAATCTACAACTTATACATCAAATTTAGCACCAATTTTTCACAATGTCAATTTGGCATTTATAAAATGGAACCACGATTGAATTATGATTTGAAACAAAAAATCCAAATCCCAAAAATGATTTTGGGATCTGGATTTTAATATATTTATTACGTCACGATATTACCCCACCAAATTGATGATTTTTCCTGGAACAATAATTACTTTATTCGGTGTTCTTCCTTCTAATTGTTTGATGGTTCTTTCATCTTTCATTACAATTTCCTCGATTTGTTCCTTGGTTAAATCCAAAGGTAAAACCATAGTAAAACGCATTTTCCCGTTGAAAGAAACTGGATATTCCTTTTCGCTCTCTACTAAATACTTAGCTTCAAAAACTGGAAAATCAACCGTCGCAATCGAACCTGTATTTCCTAATAACGACCATAATTCTTCGGCGATGTGTGGTGCATAAGGCGAAATCACAATCGCTAAAGGCTCCAAGATTGCACGACAATGACAATTTTGAGTTGACAATTCATTCACACAAATCATAAACTGAGAAACCGAAGTATTAAAAGAGAAACCTTCAATATCTTCCGCTACTTTTTTGATCGTTTTGTGCAATGATTTCAAGTTATCTTTTGTTGGCGCGTCATTGGTAACAATCAAACTGTTGTCATCAAAATACAAACGACACAGTTTTTTCAAGAAACCAAAAACACCAGAAATTCCTGCCGTGTTCCAAGGTTTAGCTTGTTCCAATGGTCCTAAGAACATTTCATACAAACGCAGGGTATCAGCTCCGTATTCGTTACAAATATCATCTGGGGTTACCACATTGTATTTAGATTTCGACATTTTTTCGACCTCGCGACCTACAATGTATTTTCCGTTTTCTTCGGTGATGAAATCTGCATCAGCATAATCCTCTCTCCAACTTTTGAATCTTTCAATATCTAATTCATCTGAAGAATTAATCATTGAAACATCAACGTGGATAGGTTGCACTTTTTGTCCGTCAATTTTATTTTTAGAAACATACGTATTTGTTCCGTCTAATCTATATACAAACGCACTCATTCCCAAAATCATTCCCTGATTAATCAGTTTTTTGAACGGTTCTTCCGTTGGTGCAAAACCTTTGTCTTTTAGGAATTTGTTCCAAAAACGAGAATACAATAAATGTCCGGTGGCGTGTTCGCTTCCGCCAATGTATAAATCCACGCTTTCCCAATACGCCAATGCGTCCTTGCTTGCAAACTCTTTCTCGTTGTGCGCATCCATATAACGCATCCAATACCATGAACTTCCTGCCCAACCTGGCATCGTGTTCAATTCAAGAGGATAAATTGTTTTATTGTCGACTAAATCAGTATTAACTACTTGATTCGTTTCTGTATCCCAAGCCCAAACCAAAGCGTTTCCTAAAGGTGGCAAACCGTCTTCGGTTGGTAAATATTTCTCTACTTCCGGCAAGATGATTGGCAAGTGTTGCGTATCAATCATTTGCGGCAAGCCATTCACATAATATACAGGAAATGGTTCTCCCCAATAACGCTGGCGAGAGAAAACGGCATCACGCAAACGGTAATTCGTTTTTCCTTTTCCTTGGTTTAATTTTTCTAATTCCTCAATTACTTTTTGAGTTCCTTTTTTATAATCTAATCCATTTAGAAAATCAGAATCTACCAATTGAAAACCTTCTTTGGCTCCAAAAGCAGCTTCAGATATATCTTTATCAAAAATGTTCTTAATGGCTGACATACCTTGTTGCCCTTTGAAGAAATTAGCAAAAGCATAATCTCTTTCATCGCCACAAGGAACCGCCATAACTGCGCCTGTTCCATAACCTGCCAAAACATAATCCCCAATCCAAACCGGAATTGGTTCTTTGGTAAACGGATGTTCCGCATAAGCTCCCGTAAATACACCTGAAATAGTTTTTACGTCGGCCATACGTTCTCTTTCGGAACGTTTTGACGTTTTTTCTATGTAAGCTTCTACTTCCGCTTTTTGTTCTGCAGTTGTAATTTGCGAAACCAATTCATGTTCCGGAGCCAATGTCATAAACGTAACCCCAAAAATGGTATCAGGTCTTGTCGTGAAAACCGCAAGTTTAAAATTAGAATTCTGAACATTGAATTCCACCGTTGCTCCAACAGATTTTCCAATCCAGTTTCTTTGGCTTTCCTTGATGCTTTCACTCCAATCGATATCATTTAAACCTTGTAACAAACGTTCTGCATAAGCCGAAATTCGCATGCTCCACTGCGTCATTTTTTTGCGCACTACCGTAAAACCGCCACGTTCCGAAACGCCATTTACGATTTCGTCATTTGCCAAAACTGTTCCTAATCCCGGACACCAGTTCACCTCAGTCTCGGCTAAATAAGTCAATCTGTATTGCAGTAAAATTCTCTCCTGCTGTTCTTTTGCGAAAGCGTTCCATTCATTTGCTGAAAAAGCTTCAATATTTTCATCGCAAACCGCATTGACACTTACATTTCCTTCTGTTGAAAAAATGGAAACCAAAGTCGAAATATCTTCGGCTTTGTCGCTGTTTTTATTGTACCAAGAATTGAATAATTGGATAAAAATCCATTGTGTATGTTTGTAATAATCTGGATTTGAAGTGCGGACTTCTCGGCTCCAATCGAAGGAGAATCCAATTTTATCCAATTGTTTTCTATATCCCGCAATTTTATTTCCTTCTTTATCCGTTCCTCCGTCAATATTTACCGAAGTGGTATCTTCCGGACGTTGACCTGTTTGAATGGCGTATTGTTCCGCAGGCAATCCGAAACTGTCATAACCCATTGGATGCAAAACATTAAATCCCTGGTGTCTTTTGTATCTTGAATAAACATCAGAAGCGATGTAACCCAGCGGATGTCCTACGTGTAATCCCGCTCCAGATGGATAAGGAAACATATCAAGTACGTAATATTTAGGTTTTGTTGAGTTGTTTTCGGCTTTAAAAGTTTGGTTTTCTAGCCAATATTTCTGCCATTTGGCCTCTATTTCGTTCGGATTGTATTTCATTCCTGTTTTTTATTTTTATTTTAATGGAGTCATGCTTTCGCATACTCAAGTCATTTTTATAAGCTTCCGAGCAACTGAGTAACTATCCCGAAACTTCGGGACTAAGTTTTTTTGCGATGGATATTTCAGGTGCCAAATTTACGTTTATTGTACGAAAGTTAAAACTTTGAGCGTTATTAACTTTAAATAAAGAAATTCTTTATTATTTTTACCCAATAATTTCAATAAACTATGAGTTCTTCCTTTGATAAATTTCAAAAACGCAGGTTAATTTCTTCTTATTTTTCAGTAGTGCTAAGTATATTCTTGGTTTTATTTCTATTGGGAATGCTAGGCTTTTTTATCATAAATTCTAAAAAACTGGCCGACGATTTTAAAGAAAAAATTGCCATGACGGTATTTTTCAAAAATGAAGCGAATGACACCATTCTAAAGGCTTTTGATGCAGAATTAAAAAAATCTCCTTTCGCTAAATCATACGTTTACGTGACTAAAGAAGCTGCTGCAAAGCAACATACCGATATTATTGGTGAAGATTTCTTGGAGTTTTTGGGTGAAAACCCACTGCAGAATTCCTTTGATATTCATCTAAAAGCAGATTATGTTGTAAAAGACAGCATCTCAAAAATCGAAAGCAACTTACGCAAAAACGCTATGGTTTCGGATATTGTATATGACAAACAATTAGTGAATTTAGTCAATGACAACATCAAAAAAGTAAGTATGTGGATTCTAATTGTTAGTGTCTTTCTAACTTTTATAGCCGTTTTATTAATTAACAGTTCATTGCGTTTATCCATCCATTCTCACCGATTTATCATCAAAACCATGCAAATGGTTGGAGCAACAAAATCATTTATCAGAAAACCATTTGTAACGCGAAGCTTAAAACTGGGTCTTTTGGGTGCTGGTTTGGCTATTCTTGCACTTATTGGTGTTTTAATTTATGTTCAGACAAATTTCCCGAATCTTGGTATTCTGGATGACAAACTACTTATTGGATTGGTATTATTAGCAGTACTGGGAGTAGGTATATTAATCACTTGGTTGAGTACTTATTTTGCTACTCAACGTTTCCTGAATTTGAGAACAGACGACCTGTATTAGTTTTCAGTGTTCAGTCGCAGTGTTCAGTAAAAAATAATAGAACATAAAAATGAAAAATAACGAACAAAACCACGAATTCCTTTTTGAGAAAGTAAATTATAAAATTCTATTAATTGGAATTGGGGTAATTGCTTTGGGTTTTATACTCATGTCAGGCGGTGGAAGTGACGATCCAAAAGTATTTAGTGAGGCGATTTTTGATTTTAGAAGAATTCGTTTGGCTCCAACAACTGTTTTAATTGGTTTTGGAATCACCGTTTTTGCTATTCTTAAAAATCCAAAAAAAGCATAAATGAATACAGTACAAGCTATTATTCTTGCCATTATTGAAGGAATTACTGAATTCTTGCCCGTTTCTTCAACAGGCCATATGATTATCGCCTCTTCATTTTTTGGAATTGCCCACGATGATTTTACTAAGCTTTTTACAATTGTAATTCAACTTGGTGCAATCCTTTCAGTGGTAGTTTTATATTTTAAACGATTTTTTCAATCATTCGATTTTTATTTCAAATTATTAGTCGCTTTTATTCCAGCGGTGGTTTTTGGATTGCTTTTCAGCAAAAAAATAGATGCTCTGCTAGAAAGTCCCGTTACTGTTGCCGTTTCGCTTTTGATAGGTGGAATCATTTTATTAAAAGTTGACGATTGGTTTGCAGTTCCTGAGGTTTCTTCTCCTGTAAGCAAAGAAATCACTTATCTGCAAGCTTTTAAAATTGGAATGTTCCAATGCCTTGCCATGATTCCGGGTGTTTCACGAAGTGGGGCCAGTATTGTAGGAGGAATGTCTCAAAAATTATCTCGAACTACTGCTGCAGAATTTTCGTTTTTTCTTGCCGTTCCAACGATGTTAGGCGCAACTGCGAAAAAATGTTATGATTATTATAAGGATGGTTTAGTACTAGATCACGACCAAATCAACTTACTTATTATTGGTAATATTGTAGCTTTTGTAGTGGCACTTTTAGCTATAAAATCATTTATCGGTTTTTTAAGCCGAAAAGGATTTAAACTATTTGGTTATTACCGAATTATTGCTGGAATTGTTCTTTTGATAATCCACTTTTTCATTCATCCATTGACTATTATTTAATGACAACCGAAGATTTTATAGAAGGACAAATTATACTCATTGACAAACCTCTGAATTGGACTTCCTTTCAGGCGGTGAATAAAATGAAATGGGCTTTAATAACCAAAATGAATCTTCCAAAAAAATTTAAGATTGGTCATGCCGGCACTTTAGATCCGTTGGCAACCGGATTATTATTAGTTTGTACCGGAAAATTCACCAAAAGAATTACCGAACTTCAAGGTCAAGCCAAAGAATATACCGGAACTTTTTATATTGGAGCCACTACGCCTTCCTACGATTTAGAAACCGAAATCGACCAAACTTTCCCAACGGAACATATTGACGACATTTTAATTCACGAAACTGTCAAACAGTTTCTGGGTGAAATAGACCAAAAACCACCTATTTATTCCGCAATAAAAAAAGACGGCGTTCGCTTATACGAGCATGCCAGAGCGGGAGAAACAATTGAAATTGCGACGAGAAAAACTACGATTCACGAATTTGAAATTACAAGAATCGCACTTCCTGAAGTCGATTTCAGAGTAGTCTGCAGCAAAGGAACTTACATTCGCTCCCTGGCTTTTGATTTTGGGAAGGCCATGAATTCAGGTTCGCATTTAACCGCTTTACGCCGAACAAAAATTGGTGATTATGACGTAAAAGATGGCATAGATGTTATTGATTTTGAAGACAGTTTAGAACTAAATAATTAGTGTTTTGAGGCTTTCAGGAATCTTAACTCTTTTGCTATCTCTGCTTTTTCTGCTTTTTCCCAAAACAAAAAATTCACTTACACACAATTTGACGTAACCGTTTCTATAAAAGGAAATCCCGACAGAGACGAAGAAAATCCCTATACACACGAAAAAGGAACTTGGTTTCTACCTGACGGCCTGGGATCTAAGTTTGGATATGGAATCCATTACGAGAAATGGATTGGATTAGGAATTCATTCCGGTATTAACTGGGAATGGACAGACAAACTGGTTGTAGTTCTAGTTTTTGCAAATTTTAGATTGAGCCCAATCGTAGGCGACAACACCAGAATTACTCTGCAACTTGGTATAGGAAAAGCTCTGGGTCTAGGGCGAGGAAATTTAACGGCCATTATAAAAAAATAAGCGTGGGCATACAAAACGCTGATGATCTAATGCTTTTTATTGAATTAAACCATTATTCATTCCCCATAAATAATCAAAGAGATTCTGGAAATATAAGTTTGGGACTTTCTTTAATTACTTTTTAAATCTAAATCTTTTAAGACATCAAAAAAATAGCATTGAACACTTTTACATTCTTACTTCTAATATAAAAAGCAAAAACACATGATAAATACAAAATTGAATTTACTATGTGTTTTTTCTAAATTTAAAGTATTGTTACTCCATACTCTTTTTTCTACTTGGCTTCGCCAAATTAATTTAATAATGAGGGATATTTTCATCTCCAAATAGAAAATTGGACAAATAATCATAAATCCTTTCAAATAGCTTTTTCATAGTGATGTAATTTAAATTGTGAAACAATAAATCTAAACACCAATAAAAAAGTAAATCAAATAGCAGACTTGGTTTAACGTCACTAATTTACAATTTTTTTTAATATAAAAAGATCAATTATTTGTTAAATAGAAACTAATCACAAACAACACTTTTTATCTTAAAGATTTTCCATCAAAGTAATTAGTTCTTCCTGAGTACTCAATCCTTTATCATGCAAATACCACAATTGCAAATCTGTTTTCGCAGTTTCATCAATGGCACCAAATTCTTTTTTATAGTTCTTGATTAAGTCTGCTGCACCTTTTGGTCTTGGCCCCCAACTCACCAATACATCTCCTGTAGCTTTATCGATAACAATTACTATTGGAATTGCTTTAGCCTTCTTAGTTAAAAACAAATTCATCAAATCTTCATTTTCATCTCTCAAGACGATTTTAAGCTCTATTTTTCCAGACTCTTCTGCCATTTTATGGACAATAGGCAAGATTTGAGCGGCATCACCACACCAGCCTTCGGAAATAACTAACCAAATATATTCTCCTTTTAGAGACTTTAATTTAAGACTGTTTTCATCTGTTATTTTCATCGTTTTATCTAAACGATTCATGCGGGTTTCGTTTAACGTGCTATAAAGTGTCAGATTATCTGATTGCTCATTACCAGTAGATTTTCCTTCCAACAATAAATCAGAAACTAGTTTTCTATATTCACCATAGGAATGGCTGTTAAATAATGCTTTAGCTACAGAAGTTTTCATATTGAATAGTTTATTTATACAAAGTTACCATAAAAACGGGGTTTAAATATGACATATATCACCTTCAATTCGACAAAAAGTGTAATTTTATAACAAATTGTAAAGATGGATTTAAAAACAAAATCGATAGGCTTAGTACTTTCTGGTGGAGGATCAAAAGGAATTGCCCATGCCGGAGTCATTAAATTTTTGGAAGAAAAAAAAATTCACCCCTCTAGAATGGCCGGTACAAGCGCAGGATCCATAGTTGGTGCGATGTATGCCTGGGGCAAAACACCCGCAGAAATATTGGAGTTTTTTAAGTCCATTTATCTTTTTCACTGGAAACACATAACCTTTAAAAAAGCGGGTTTAATCGATTCGGAGTCCTTCAAAAGCTACTTTCATTCTGTTTTTAAAGATGCTGTATTGGGTGATTTAAAAATCCCGATTCAGATTACAGCAACGGATATGATTAGAGGAAAACTAAAAGTTTTTGGCCCCGAAACAAAAATAACCGATGCCATTTTAGCATCATCAGCATTTCCCGGAATATTGTCCCCTTATGAAATCCATGGAAAAATTTATAGCGATGGCGGTATATTAAACCACTTCCCTACTGATATTTTACAAGGACAATGTGAAACTGTAATTGGTGTTTATGTGAGTCCGATACAAAAAATAGAAGCTAAAGATTTAAGTTCTATAAAAGCGGTAACTACCAGAGCATTTGATATCCTCTCCGCAAACTCGAATATGCATAAATTTAATATTTGCGATTGGGTAATAGAACCAAAGGATTTATGTCTGTATAGCACTTTCGAAACTAATAAAATTAAAATGGACGCAATCTTCAACATTGGCTATGAAGCAGCAAAAAAATCCTACGAAAAACTAAATTTATAAAATTTAAGCAACACTTTTTTTAAAAAACAGAATATGTCTATATTTGCACCAATCAACGCAACACAAAAATGAAATACAACAGAATTCTTCTAAAACTAAGTGGCGAAGCTTTAATGGGCGACTTGCAATATGGAATTGACCCAAAAAGACTAGCTGAATATGCTGATGAAATTAAGCAAATTCATGAAAAAGGAGTAGAAATAGCCATTGTAATAGGTGGTGGAAATATTTTTAGAGGAGTTGCCGGAGCGAGTGCGGGAATGGATAGAGTACAAGGTGATTACATGGGAATGCTGGCTACTGTTATTAATGGAATGGCATTGCAAGGCGCACTAGAAGATAAAGGTATGAAAACCCGTTTGCAAACGGCCTTAAAAATGGAGTCAATAGCGGAACCATATATTAAAAGAAGAGCCGTTCGTCATCTTGAAAAAGGTAGAATTGTGATTTTTGGAGCAGGAACAGGAAATCCTTATTTCACTACGGACACTGCAGCTGTTTTACGCGGTGTAGAAATCGATGCTGATGTAATCCTAAAAGGAACGCGTGTCGATGGTGTTTACGATTGTGACCCGGAGAAAAACGCATCGGCTGTGAAATTTGATTTTATCTCATTTGATGATGTCCTTAAAAAAGGATTAAACGTAATGGATACCACCGCATTCACTTTGAGCCAGGAAAATAAACTACCAATTGTAGTTTTTGACATGAACAAAATAGGAAATCTATTGAAAATCTGCGAAGGAGAAAACATAGGAACCGTAGTAAATATATAAATTAGATTGTTAGACTTTTAGACTATCAGAAAGTCTAAAAATCTAATAATCCAAAGATCTAAATTATGACTGAAGAAATTGAATTTATATTAGATAGTACTAAAGAATCAATGACTGGCACTATTGCCCATTTAGAAAAAGAATTCTTGAACATTCGTGCAGGAAAAGCATCACCGGCAATGCTAGGAAGTGTTTTTGTTGATTATTATGGTTCTGCAACCCCGCTTTCACAAGTTTCGAAAATTAGTGTTCCGGATGCTAGAACTATCACATTACAGCCTTTTGAAAAAAACATGTTGCATCCTATCGAGAAAGCGATTATGATTGCCAATATTGGTTTTAATCCAATGAATAATGGTGATGTAATTATCATAAGCGTTCCTGCATTAACGGAGGAAAGAAGACGCGACCTTGCTAAACAAGCGAAAGTGGAAGCCGAAGACGCTAAAGTTGGAATTCGAAATGCTCGTAAGGATGCCAATACAGAGATTAAAAAATTGGAAAAAGAAGGAACATCCGAAGACATTTGTAAAAGTGCAGAAGAAGAAGTTCAAAACTTAACCAATAATTACATCAAAAAAATAGATGAACTTCTTGTTCATAAAGAATCTGAAATCATGAAGATTTAAGTTTCTTATAAATCCACAAAAAAATCCGTCTTGTTAGTTAACAAGACGGATTTTTTGTTGTTTTTTTAAATTGAAAAAGTTTTTTAATGGCTCGACACGAATTTCAGTCCAATAATCGAGGCTATTAAAGTTGTAATAAAGAAAACCCTCCAGAAATCAGCGGGCTCTTTAAAAATAAAAATTCCTACCAAAACTGTTCCCACCGCTCCTATTCCTGTCCATACTGCATAAGCTGTTCCAATAGGTAATGTTTGTGTGGCTTTATACAGCAAGACCATACTTATCGTCAAACAAAGCAAGAATCCTCCCAACCATAAAGTAGCTGCCATTCCGGTGCTTTCTTTGGCCTTGCCTAAACAAGTTGCAAATCCCACTTCAAAAAGGCCGCCAATAATCAATAAAATCCAGTTCATTTTTAATGTTTTAAAATCAAAACAGACGGAACTTCACTTAACCATTCGCTTCTTGAATCTACTAAGGCTTTCCAGCTTTCGAGACTGATTAGCATTAAATTCTGTTTGTCTAAAAATTCTTTTTTGACATTCTCGTCGTTTATTAGACCTATATTATTTGGGTATTTTTGTTTTAAAGAATTTATAGCACTCTCCATCACAAAATTGGTATTGACAATTCCGTTTACATCCAAAATCATTATTTTAGAATCGTTATTGTAAATTAATTTTTGGACATAATCAATCAAGAATGAATCTTCGGGACTAAAAATGGGAATAAAAACCTGATTTACATTTTGCAGGTCTTTGTCAATCAAAATCCCCAAAGGCATTTTAGTTTTGGCAATAATCTGTCTTGTCCTTTCATCAAATGGGGAGTTTTCAAAAAGCCCTTCTTTTCCGGTAAACTTATCAATCAATCGATCCGGATTGATAATTCTTGTGGTAAAACCAATTACTTTCCCAAGTATAGTGCCTTCAAAAATGGATTTTCCTAAACCTACCAATAATAAGTCATAGTCTCCTTGATTAGCAATATCAGCAATCTCGGTTTCTATGTCCATGGTAACTTTAAAAATAGTCGTAATATCCTGATTCAATAATCGCGATTCTTCTACAACAGGATAGAAACTGTTTTTTTCTTTGTCTTCCATATTAAATTGATGCATTTCATCACTCAACGATAAATGCATAGCAGTAATGCTTGACGAATCTTTTTGTTTTTTTATTAAACTATGCGCCAATCTCAAAAGTGACCTCCCCTTTTCGTTGTTTCCAAACGAAAGTAAGATTCTGTACTTATTGTGATTCTGCATTACTTCTAAGTCATTTACATCCTTAGTTTTAAAAATATAGTTTATCAAATCCAGAGCCGGGCCTGTCATAAAAGTGGTGACTAAAGCCATAATAACCATCATCGTAAAAACTTCCGGTGTCAAAACTTTAAGCTCTAATCCAATATTTAATACAATAAGTTCCATCAACCCTCTGGTATTCATCAAAGCACCAATGGTCAAACTATCACGCCAGTTTTGGCCTACAAATTTAGCTGCCAAAGCGCTTCCTAAAAACTTACCAACTACTGCTACCAGAATAATAAAACCTGTCACTTTCCATAAATAAGGATCATTAATAAGACCAATTTCTGTTTTTAAACCGGTGAATACAAAAAACAGCGGCAGTAAAAGTATCACAGAAACATCTTCGACTTTATCGATAAATATGGTTCGGAATTTAGGAACATCCGGCATAATAGCACCTGCCATGAAAGCACCAAAAAGTGCATGAATACCAATGACTTCAGTAGCGTAAGAAGAAAGTATTAACACCAGAAAAAAGATAGCTACAACCGGTTTTATAATACTGTCTTTAGTACCGTATAAATCACCAATTCTCTTCAAAAAGGGTTTTACGATAAAAAGCATCGCAACAACATAAATTAACGCCAACGAAATAATGTATAAAGAACTGACGAAAGTTCCCGCTTTTACAATCGCAATTACCACGGCAAGAATACACCAAGCGGTAATATCATCAGCGGCGGCGCAAGTAATTACAATAGCACCCAATCTGGTTTTATGAATTCCCCTTTCCTGAACTATTCTTGCCAAAACAGGAAAAGCGGTTATACTCATGGCAATCCCCATAAACAAACTGAAAGAAAGGAATTTCACACCCTCGGGAGCAAATCTATTGTAAACAAAATAAGCCAGCCCAATACCCAGAGCAAAAGGGATCACAATACTGGCATGACTTATAACTACAGCTTCATTAGCCTTGTTCTTCAGCACTTTTAAATCGAGCTCCATACCTATGACAAACATAAACAGTATCAACCCTATCTGACTCAAAAACTTCAAATTCCCTAAAGATTCTACTGGAAATAAAGCCCCTGAAAATTCAGGAAAATACATCCCCAACAATGAGGGCCCGAGAACAATTCCTGCAATAATTTCCCCAATAACGGAGGGCTGCCCGATTTTTTTAAAAACCCACCCAAAAAAACGGGCGACAAGGATTATCGTTATGATCTGTGCTAACAAAATCGCTAATGGATCTTGAAAATTATGTTGCATAGAAGAGACAAAATCATTCCAGGAACCATTCTCAATTCCTGAAAGTGCAATTTTTTTACTTACTTCTAAGTGCTTTCCTTTCTTAATAATCCAATAGATTAATGCGGTGAAACCTCCCGTTACCCCAAAATAAAATAATAGATTTTTATAATTTTTCATACATGTATTTAAATAGACAATCTCTTCTTTGTAAAGCAAAGGTGAGAAAATCAAATGTATAATTTATATCGCACAATATTATGCTATTGTAAAATAAAAAAAACCGTTTTTTTCCTGTATACAGAACCAAAAATATCCGTAAATCTTTATAATTCATGTCAGTTTGATTACATTTGCACCCATTTTAATTCATATATGAAAAAGAAAATAGCAGTAGGGTTTTGGGAATCAATAGCCCGAATTGTACTTAAAAACAGAATAGTAATACTGGGAGTTATACTTGCAATAACCATTTTTCTGGCACTGCAATGGAAAAACCTGGGCATGACGTATACTGAAGCCAATTTACTTCCTAAAAAACATATTGTAAATCAACAATACGAAGATTTTCTAAGCAAATTTGGCGAAGAGGGCAATTTGATTGTTATTGGCTTCAAAGACAAAGAATTTTTTACTCCAAAAGCTTTTGCTGCTTGGAATGAATTAATGACTGGTTTAAAAAGTTCCAAAGAAGTGGAACTGGTTGTTTCTTTAAATGATCTAAAAAAATTAGAGAAAAATGAAACCGAAGAAAAATTTGAGCTAGTCCCTCTTATCGATCAAAAGCAGACCGTAAATCCCGCTTATTTACAGAAAATAAAAAACGAACTTTTTAATAATTTGCCTTTTTACGAAGGATTATTGTTCAATAAACAATCAGGAAGCATTCGCTCAGCGATTTATTTAAATAAGAAAATTGTAAATACTGCTGCTCGAAAAACCTTCATCATTGAAAACCTTGTTCCAAAAATCGAAAAATTCGAGAAAACTACCGGAATTGACCTTCGCGTTTCGGGAATGCCATACATTAGAACGATAAATGCCGAGAATATGAAAGGTGAGATTGGGCTATTTATTGGCGCGGCTTTATTTATCACTTCATTAATATTCTTTTTATTCTTCCGTTCGTTTAGAGCGACATTTATATCCATCTGTATTTTACTTGTTGGAGTAATGTGGTCTTTTGGAACGCTTGGTTTATTCCATTATAAAATCACCATTTTAACGGCTATTATTCCCCCATTAATTATTGTAATTGGAATTACAAACTGTATTTTCCTGATAAATAAATACCAGCAGGAAATAAAAATTCATCATAATCAAGCCAAAGCTTTGCAACGGGTAATTTCTAAAATCGGGGTTTCTACGCTGATGACGAACTTAACGACAGCTGCAGGTTTTGCAACTTTTATGATTACGGGGAACGATTTGCTTTTCGAATTTGGACTAGTCACTTCCATAAACGTTATTTCAGTTTACCTGCTTACCTTAGCCGTTGTGCCAATTTTTTACAGTTTCATGCCTTTACCAAAGGAAAAACACCTTTTTCACTTGAGTAAAACCTACATTTCAACTTTATTGGATTGGGTGGAGAATATTGTAAAATACAAACGAAAAACCATCTACATCATTTATGCTTTGCTATTGGTATTCAGCGTAATTGGGGTTTCGCAAATGAAAGTTTCGGGAAGTTTAATTGGCGAAATGCCAAAAAGTGCTTCTTTCTTTAAAGATATTGTCTTTTTCGAAAAAGAATTCAACGGAGTAATGCCATTAGAGATTATGATTAACACCAAACGCAAAAAAGGGGTTATGAAATTATCCACGATGAAAAAAATGGATGAATTACAAAAGACCATTTCCGAGATTCCAGAATTGTCAAAACCGATTTCTATTGTAAATTTGGTTAAATATTCCAAGCAAGCCTATTACAATGGCAACCCGGAATATTACGAATTACCCACTTCGCAAGAACAGGCATTCATTCTTTCGTATGCCAAAAATGCCACCAAAAACACCAAAGAGAATTTAATGAAAAGCTATGTTGATTCAACGGGACAATACGCCAGAATCACTACTTTCATGAAAGACATTGGAACGAAAGAAATGGCAAAAGTAGAAAGTAAACTGCATCAAAAAATTGATAAAATTTTTCCAAAAGACCGTTATGAAGTAACCCTTACTGGAAAAGCATTGGTTTTCCAAAAAGGAACTTCCTACTTAATAGACAACCTTATTGAATCACTTATTTTTGCTATTTTATTGATTGCAGGATTAATGACGTACTTATTTAGATCGGGGAAAATGGTACTTGCATCAGTAATCACCAATATTTTACCGCTTTGCATCACCTCCGGATTGATGGGTTATTTTGGGATTCCGTTAAAACCTTCAACCATCTTGGTTTTCAGTATTGCTTTTGGGATTTCGGTGGACAATGCGATACAGTTTATGGCAAAATACCGTTTGGACTTACTGCAAAACAAAGGAAAGGTCAAAAAATCCGTATTCAGTGCCTTACGAGAAACGGGAATCAGTACGTTCTATACTTCGGTGGTATTAATTCTTGGATTTGCGACGTTTACACTTTCCAGCTTTAGCGGTACCATTGCCCTTGGCGGCTTAATTTCCTGTACTTTATTGTTTGCTATGTTTGCTAATTTATTGGTTTTACCAGCATTAGTGTTGACATTTGAGAAAAAAAGAGCTAAAAAAGAAGATCTTATTGAAGAACTTAATTAAGGTTTTTTAGGAGCTATTCCCGCTATTCATTGCAATCTTTTTCAATCCTGTCAGGGTTTAAAACCCTGACAGGATTTAGAAAAAGGATTTTCATTGCTATCGGGGCTAAAGAATTGTGGTGAAAAGAATATAATTACTGGAAACTCTTCCAACTAATTTGTCATTTCAAAAAAGCAGAATAAATCCAAAAATTCTAAATGTTTCCATTCGTTTAGCCCCGATAGCAGCGGCATCCTTTTACTTTTTTCCTTTAAAAAGTAAAAGATATAGCGAATAGCGGGAAATAGCTCCTGATTACCCTATTTCTGGCAATGACAATTACAAACAAATGATTTATATTTGCATTTCGACAACAAGACAATTTTCAATATCAATTATATAATTAAAATGAGACATACAAAAGTTAAAGACTTACTAAACAGTACCACGACGCTTCATGAAGTAAATGCAAAAGGATGGGTGAGAACTTTTAGAAACAATCAATTTATTGCCTTAAACGATGGTTCGACCATTGATAATATACAATGTGTTGTCGATTTTGAGAACACGCCTGACGAAACCTTGAAGAGAATTACAACTGGTGCTGCGATTTCAGTAACAGGAACTTTGGTAGAAAGTAAAGGTGCCGGACAGAAATTTGAAATTCAGGTGGCTAAACTGGAGATCCTTGGAGATTCAGATGCGGAGAAATTCCCGATACAACCAAAAAACAAACCGAGCTTGGATTTCTTGCGTGAAAATGCGCATTTAAGAGTTCGTACTAATATGTTTGGAGCAATCATGAGAGTACGTTCGGTATTGTCGTATGCGGTTCACAGCTATTTTCAAGAGAAAGGTTTTGTGTATGTAAATACGCCAATCATTACAGGATCTGACGCGGAAGGTGCCGGTGAAATGTTTAAAGTTACCGCTTTGCCATTTGACGGAACGCCAAGAACCGAAGACGGAAAAGTGAATTACAAGGAAGATTTCTTTGGAAAAGAAACGAATCTAACGGTTTCGGGACAACTGGAAGGAGAAACTTTTGCAATGGCTTTGGGTCAGATTTATACTTTTGGACCAACCTTTAGAGCCGAAAACTCGAATACTTCACGTCACCTTGCGGAATTTTGGATGATTGAGCCGGAAGTGGCGTTCAATGATTTGAATGACAATATGGATTTGGCTGAAGATTTTATTCAATATGTAATCAAATACACGATGGACAAATGTCCAGAGGATTTGAAATTCTTGGAAACAAGATTATTGGACGAAGAAAAATCGAAACCAGTCGCAGAAAGAAGCGAAATGCCACTTTTGGAAAAATTAAACTTTGTTTTAGAAAACAATTTCAAACGTGTTTCATACACGGAAGCAATTGACATTTTAAGAGATTGTACGCCAAATAAAAAGAAGAAATTCAACTATATCATCAACGAATGGGGTGCTGATTTACAATCAGAACATGAGCGTTATTTGGTGGAAAAACACTTTAAATGTCCGGTAATCTTGTTTGATTACCCGGCAAATATCAAAGCATTTTACATGCGTTTGAACGAAGACGGAAAAACGGTTCGCGCAATGGACATCCTTTTCCCTGGAATTGGAGAAATCGTGGGAGGTTCTCAAAGAGAAGAACGTTTTGATGTTTTGGTTGAAAAAATGAAAGCCTTAGGAATTGCTGAAGAAGAATTATGGTGGTATCTTGATACACGAAGATTCGGTTCAGCGGTTCACTCCGGTTTTGGACTTGGATTCGAAAGATTGGTATTATTTGTAACAGGAATGACAAACATTCGTGACGTAATTCCTTTTCCAAGAACGCCAATGAATGCTGAATTCTAAAAATTCGTTTTAGGTTTAAAGTTTAAAGTTGTTGAAAGTTCTGCAACCTTAAACTTTAAACCTTAAACTTTTAAACAATAAAAATGCTAAAGCAATTCTTAAATTTAAAATTATCCCAGAAATTATCTCCTCAACAAATACAGTTGATGAAGTTAATTCAATTGCCAACGCAAGCCTTTGAACAACGTTTATTGGAAGAAATGAACGAAAATCCAGCTCTTGAATCTGGAAAAGATGAAGATGAGTATGAAAAGGATGAGTTCGAAAACGAAGATTACGATGATTATGATGATGCCGAATCAGAGAGAATAGATGCCGAAGATATTAATATCGATGAATATTTAAGCAACGACGACACACCCGATTATAAAACCCAAGCCAATAATTACAGCGACGATGACGATGATCGCGAAACGCCTTTTGCGGCTCCGGTAAGTTTTCACCAGGATTTAATCAATCAGTTGAATACATTCATCTTGAATGATGAAGAGCGTGAAATTGCCGAATTTTTGGTAGGAAGTATTGACGATATGGGTTATATCCGTCGCAGTGTTCCTGACATGGTGGATGATATGGCATTTACGCAAGGTATTTATACCGATGAGAAAACGGTAGAAAGAATGCTGCAAGTCATTCATGAATTGGAACCATCGGGCGTGGGTGCACGTGATTTACAGGAATGTTTATTGTTGCAATTGAAACACAAAACTCCCACCGAATATGTGGAATTGGCAACTGATATCATCGAAAATCAGTTTGATGCGTTTACCAAAAAACATTACGATAAGTTAATTCAGAAATACAATGTTTCGAATGAGCAACTCAAAAAAGCCATTCACGAAATAGAAAAACTGAATCCAAAACCAGGCGGATCTTTTACGGGAAACAACAAAGTTACTGAAAATGTAGTCCCTGATTTTGCCATCAGAATTGTGGATGGTGAACTAGAACTGACTTTAAACGGACGAAATGCTCCTTCGCTGCACGTTTCCAAAGATTATCAGGAAATGATGCAGACCTATAAGAGTTCTAAAGATAAATCAACACAGCAAAAAGATGCGGTGCAGTTTATCAAACAAAAACTGGATTCGGCTAAATGGTTTATCGATGCGATTCGTCAACGTCAAGAAACGCTTTATGTGACGATGAATGCGATTATGCATTATCAGGAAGAATATTTCCTTGAGGGCGACGAAACAAAATTGAAACCGATGATTCTAAAAGACATTGCCGATATGGTAGGTCTTGACATCTCAACGATTTCTCGTGTAGCCAACAGCAAATATGTTGAAACACCTTACGGTACAAAATTGATAAAAGAATTCTTCTCGGAAGCGATGAAAAATGATCAAGGTGAAGATGTTTCTACACTGGAAATCAAGAAAATCCTTCAGAATACTATTGAAGAGGAAGACAAGAAAAAACCACTTCCAGACGATCAACTGGCTGAAATTCTTAAAGAAAAAGGCTATCCAATCGCGAGAAGAACGATTGCAAAATACAGAGAACAGCTCGATATTCCGGTAGCGAGAATGAGAAAGAAAATGTAAATCGAGGATTTAAAATACTAAAAAAGGGGAGATTTGTTTTGAAACAAATTTCCCCTTTTTTAGTATTCTATTTTCGAATCTATTTCTCTTGATCTTTTCTCATCGCGTGATAATACGCGGCACGGCTCAACGGTTCGTATTCTTCGGTTTCTCCTAACATAACGAGTTTGTCGTTGTCGGTTTTTCGGAAACTGTAATTAGCGAGATTTCCGGTGCGGGTACATACCGCGTGAACTTTGGTAACATATTCGGCAGTAGCCATCAATGCTGGCATCGGACCAAAAGGATTTCCCTTGAAATCCATATCCAATCCGGCAACAATTACACGGATTCCTTGGTTGGCCAAATCATTACAAATTTTGACAATTTCGTCATCAAAAAACTGTGCTTCGTCAATTCCTACAACATCACAGCCTTGCGCCAAAATAGCAATATTTGCGGCAGCGGGAACGGGCGTAGAACGAATTTCATTGGCATCATGAGACACTACCATATTATCATGATAGCGCGTATCAATTTCCGGTTTGAAAATTTCAACTTTTTGCTTGGCAAATTGCGCTCTTTTCAAACGACGGATCAGTTCCTCGGTTTTACCCGAAAACATGGAGCCACAAATGACTTCGATCCAACCAAATTGTTCTTTATGATTTACTGTATTTTCGAGAAACATTTTGTATTTTTCTGACTTAAAAAATGAATAGTTTTTATTACTTTGTAACAGATAAAATCGAGTTGAAAATTTTATACTTTTACGTCGTTTCAAAAGTATAACATTTTTATTAAATCGAAGATTCACGAACACTTATTTGCAAAATAATAATGTTGTAAGTAAAGATTACTTCTTCCTTAGGCCAAATAAAACTCTGGAAGAAATTTATTGAAAAACACCCGCCAAAAACACTATAATTTCAAAGTCATGAAAAAAAAATTGGAAGCCGATTTAATCAGCATTGCACACAGAATATTACAGCTAAAAAATAAATCTGATATCAATCAATTATATCTGGAAACGCAGAAATTATACGAAAAACTTTCTGTCTTGCGATTTGTAGAGGAGCATTTTGGTGATGTAAAACCAACTATTGGCACTATTGAAATTGAAAAACAAATAGAACAGGCTTTCGCCAAAGAGGAATTGACACAACCCGAACCGATAATAGTAATTGACGAAGTAAAGGAGGAAGTTGCAGTTGAAACCCCTTTGGAACAAAACACAGAGATTACAGGAATATTACAACCTGCAACAAATATAGTTGTAGATGATGTAATTTCGGAAGAAGAAGAAGTTACTGAGACTCCGATAGACGAAGAGGAAGAAATTGAGGAATTAGTTACAGACGGAGAAATCCTAACTGATGAAGCAACAGAACCTGAAACTGCTCCATTCATTCCTGCTTTTAATTTAGAACCGGAAGAGGATACTGAAATTGAGGAACCAAAGAAAGAAGAAATTCAACTTGAAGCGCCTAAGAAAAATGAGGTAGTTCAAATTTCTTTCGAAGACTTATTAGGTGGAAACTATCATGATACCCAATTTGTCAAAGTGCAGCAAATTGAAAATATACCAACTACGATAGTAATTGAAACTCCTAAAAAAATTGATTCTGAGGCAGAAATAACAGCTAGAATTCCCGAAGAAACTCCAGATAATAATGAACCAAAAGCAGCTTCATTAAACGAAAAATTGGCGAAGAACATCAATATAGATTTGAATGATCGCATTGCATTTACAAAACATCTTTTTGGCAATAGCAGCGAGGATTATAATCGTGTTTTAAATCAATTAATAACGTTTGACACATTCTACGAAACCAGAGATTTTATTCTGGATATGGTAAAACCGGATTACAATAACTGGGAAGGAAAACAGGATTATGAGGAACGTTTTATGGATATTATTGAGAAAAAATTCCTTTAAAACCTTCAGATAAATTTAGCACTGTTATTAAATAATAGTACAACATCGGTTACATTTTATGTCAAAATTATATATAGTTCCCACGCCAATTGGCAATCTCGAAGACATGACTTTTCGGGCCATTCGAATTCTTAAAGAAGTCGATTTGATTCTTGCCGAAGATACTCGGACGAGCGGTAAATTACTGAAGCATTTCGAAATTGGCACCCACATGTACAGCCATCACATGCATAACGAGCATAAAACGGTGGAGAATTTGATTTCCCGTTTAAAAGCCGGTGAAAATATTGCCTTAATCTCGGATGCTGGTACTCCTGCTATATCTGACCCTGGATTTTTATTGACTCGCGCTTGCGTAGAAAATGGAGTTGAAGTAGAATGTTTGCCAGGAGCGACAGCATTTGTACCTGCATTAGTGAACAGCGGTTTGCCCAATGATAAATTTGTTTTCGAAGGTTTTTTGCCTGACAAAAAAGGGAAACAAACGCGTTATTTGGCTTTAGCCGAAGAAACGAGAACAATGATTTTATACGTTTCTCCCCATAAATTACTAAAAACTTTAGCGGAATTTATCACTTATTTTGGAGAAGATAGACCGATTTGTGTTTGTAGAGAATTATCAAAATTGCATGAAGAAAATGTTCGAGGAACGGTACGGGAAGTTTTGACTCATTTTGAAAAAATAGCTCCCAGAGGAGAAATTGTTGTGGTTGTAGGTGGTAAACCAATAACAAAAGAACCTAAAAAATCTAAATTCTCACCCGAAGAATAAGCATGAAAAAGGAAAAAGTTATTCTAATTGGAGCTGGACTTTGTGGACTGTACACAGCTTTTTTACTTCAAAAAAAAGGGATTGAAGTCCTAGTTTTAGAAGCCAATACTCGAATTGGAGGCCGCATAAAAACTTTAACAGGCACAACTGGTGTCACGATGGAAATGGGCGCCACTTGGTTTGGAAACCAACATCGTCATATTTTGGAAGTACTCTACACTTTAGAACTTCCTTATTTTAGACAACATACACAAGGTGTTTCACTATTTGAAACCATGTCCTTTGTACCACCACAAAAATTTGAAATCGCAGATTCCGAAGAACCTTCTTTTCGTATCGTAGGTGGAACGGCAACTCTAATTGAGAAATTAGCTTCTGAAATTGGGATGCAAAATATTAAAACAGGGAGTAAAATAACGACTATAAAAGAAGAAAATAACCAGTTAATTGTAATGGATACAGCTGGAAATAGCTATTCAACTGATAAAGTGATTAGCACTATTCCGCCTAATTTATTGGTAAACTCAGTGGTGTTTGAACCCAATTTACCCGAAACTTTTTTACAGTTAGCCAAAAAAACGCATACTTGGATGGGCGAATCCATAAAATTCGCTGTGGAATACAAAACTCCTTTTTGGAAACAAAAAAACTACTCCGGAACGTTATTCAGCCAAGCGAGTATCATTCAGGAAATGTACGACCACAGCACCGCCGATAATTCTGGTTTTGCCTTGAAAGGGTTTCTAAACGGTGGTACTTCTGTCCTTTCTCGTGAAGAACGCAAAGAAAAAGTAATCGCACAACTGGCTACTTTTTTTGGGCCAGAAGCTACGGATTACGTTGCCTATTATGAAAATGTTTGGAGAGAAGAACCCCTAACATTTCAACCTTACGAACAGCTAGTATTAGCACATCAAAACAACGGACATTCCTCATATAAAAACCCATTACAAAAGGGAAAATTATATGTTTCTGGAGCAGAAACAGCCACTCAAAATCCAGGTTATATGGATGGAGCTATTTTTGCCGCGAAAACTCTTGCTTCTCAATTTTAACAATAAACATCTATTATGACTATAGTCAATTTTTTAGAAAAATTAAAACACACACCAGAATCTATTGCCTTTGCAGAAACCATTGCAATAATTGAAGAAAACTACGAATTTTCTCCAACTGCTTTTGAGAACGGTTTGCAACACAATGCTGCTGGAGAAAATTCAGGATCCTGCAAATTATTTGCTTTCGCAGAAATTCAAAACCTATCAGAAGAAGCTACACTGACTTGTTTTGGAGCGTATTATTATGAAGATGTTTTAAAAAATCCAAAAGGAACAGATCACCAAAACATTCGTAATTTCATGAAAACTGGTTGGGATGGAATTGCATTTTACGGAACCCCATTAGTATTGAAATAAAATAGTTAAATCACTAATTCGAAAATTAAATCGACAGAACTAATTGGCGAATTAGCGGTTATTCGTTTTTAAAGTTTCAAAAATCCTAATTTCAAAATCTAAAATCACAAAGTAATATGCGTTGGACCATCAAATCAAAACCTTCCGAAGTTACCGTTCAACATTTGGCGAAAGCTTTGAATGTGGAAAATTTCGTGGCTACGTTACTAGTCCAGCGCGGCATTGAAACATTCGACGATGCTAAAGCTTTTTTCAGACCTTCACTAGACCATTTGCACGATCCGTATTTGATGAAAGATATGGACAAGGCAGTGGAACGGATAGAAAAAGCGATTGAAAACGATGAAAATATACTCGTTTTTGGCGATTATGATGTTGATGGGACAACCGCGGTTTCTTTAGTTTCTTCGTATTTAAGAACCTATTATCCAAATGTGGCGACTTATATTCCGGATCGTTATCATGAAGGGTACGGGATTTCTTTTAAAGGAATTGACTTTGCTGATGATAATGGATTTCCCCTTATTATTGCTTTAGATTGCGGTATAAAATCTATAGATCATGTGGCGTACGCCAAAGAGCGAAACATTGACTTCATTATTTGTGATCACCACAGACCTGGTCATTTTTTACCCGAAGCAGTTGCGGTTCTTGACCCAAAACGAGACGATTGCAATTATCCTTACGATGAATTATGTGGTTGTGGAATTGGTTTCAAATTGATTCAGGCTTTAGGCCAAAACAGAAATCAGACAATTGATGATTTAATACTCTATTTAGATTTAGTGGCTGCCGCGATTGCTGCCGACATCGTTCCCATGACAGGTGAAAACAGGGTTTTGGCTTATTTTGGTTTACAAGTAATCAACTCCGAACCAAGACCAGGAATCAAAGCGCTAATCCATCAAGTAAAAAAACAGACCTTAGATATTACCGATGTTGTATTTATCATCGCACCAAGAATTAATGCTGCGGGACGAATTAAACATGGGAATCATGCAGTAGAATTATTAACCGAATTTGATTTTGAGCAAGCCCAACAATTTGCTTCCGAAATTGAAGCGTATAATTCAGAGCGAAAGGATTTAGATAAATTAATCACTAAGGAAGCGTTGTTGCAAATAGTTGAAAACCAAGAAAAAGAACGATTTACTTCTGTGGTTTTCCAAGAGGATTGGCACAAAGGTGTGATTGGAATTGTAGCTTCAAGATTGATTGAAACGTATTATAGACCAACTTTAGTTTTTACCAAAAGTGGTGATAGATATGCTGCGTCAGCACGTTCTGTAAAAGGTTTTGACGTTTATAATGCGCTCGAAGCCTGTTCTGAACATTTGGAACAATTTGGTGGTCATATGTATGCCGCCGGAATGACTTTAAAAAAAGAAAACTATCAATTATTCAAAGACGCTTTTGAAAAAGAAGTCGAAAGAACCATTCATCCTGACATGCTGACTCCAGAAATTTCAGTGGATGCTGAAATTAACTTTACTGATATCACTCCAAAATTGACACGAATTCTAAAACAATTCGAACCTTTTGGACCCCAAAATATGACGCCCATTTTCCTGACAAAAAATATAAAAGACACCGGTTACGGAAAACCGATGGGTCAAGAAGAAGAGCATTTAAGACTTTTTGTAAAACAAAATAACTCTGAAGGCATTGCCGCCATTGGTTTTGGCTTAGGTGATAAATACGATTTGACTACTAACCAAAAAATATTCGATGCCGTGTATTGCATTGATGAAAATGAATGGAACGGAAAAGTAAGTCTGCAATTACGATTGAGAGATATTAAATAATTTAGGTTACTAAAATGAAGAAAACACACGATCCCTACGCAGCTTTGCGTTATAAAGAATTCAACACCTTTTTATTGTTGCGTTTTGCGATGGTTTTTGCCTGGTCGATGCAGTTTATTGTTATTGAATGGCAAGTGTACAGTTTGACCAAAAATCCGCTTTCGCTAGGAATCATTGGATTAATGGAAGTAATTCCTGCTGTCGCAATGGCTTTATTTGCCGGACATATTGTAGATCAAAAGGAAAAAAAAGGACTTCTTTTCAAGTGTATTTTAGGGTTTTCAGTAATCAGTTTCGGCTTGTTTTTATTAACATGGCCCTCAATTGTTAGCGAATATTCTACAAAAGCAATTTTGTACGGTATCTATTTTATGGTTTTTCTAGGGGGAATTGTTCGTTCGTTTCTTGGCCCAACGATATTTTCGCTTTTATCCTTAATTGTTCCTAAAAAAGTATACCCAAATGCTGCTACATGGAGTAGTTCAGTTTGGCAAATAGGATCTGTTTTAGGACCCGCAGTAGCGGGATTTTCTATTACTTTGATTGGCGTTCACTGGTCGATGTGTTCTGTCTTTTTATGTTCCATTTTTTCTTTAATCGCTTTATCTCAAATCTCTACTAAACCTATTTTGAATCCAAAAATAGGAGAACCCATAATGGATAGTTTGAAAGAAGGCGTGAAGTTTGTTTTCCAAAATAAAACCATTTTGGGTGCATTATCACTGGATATGGTGGCGGTCCTTTTTGGCGGAGCTGTCGCCTTGTTACCCATTTTTGCGCAAGACATTTTGAAAGTTGGCCCCGAAGGCTTTGGTGTGTTACGAGCTGCTCCAGCTGTTGGTTCCTTTTTAATACTGATTATTTCAGCGTATGTTCCTATGAATAAAAATGCTGGAATGAAGCTATTGTCAGCTATTTTTGCTTTTGGACTTTGCATTATTGTTTTTGGACTTTCCACTATTTTCTGGTTGTCCGTACTAGCACTATTTTTTAGTGGTGTCGTCGATGGAATTTCGGTAGTGATACGTCAAACTATTTTGCAATTGAAAACACCTGATCACATGCGAGGCCGAGTTTCGGCAGTGAATTCAATCTTTGTAGGTTCTTCTAATGAACTTGGTGCTTTTGAAAGTGGATTGACAGCAAAGTTAATGGGAACGGTAACTTCAGTTGTTTTTGGTGGAAGTATGACATTACTAATTGTACTTGGAACAGGAATATTCTCGCCAGGCTTTAGAAAACTAGACTTGCAAAAGGATATTGAGGAGCATGAAAAGGGAGAGTAATTAGTGTTTTTTAATCTCGAAAGTTTCGCCATCAAAAACACCATAAGTAAAATAAGTAATCCAGTCTCCTAGATTCACGTACTCGGAATTTTCACCCACGGTTACTTTCATAGGTAAATGACGGTGTCCGAAAACAAGGTAATTGTAGTGTTTGGTTTCCAGTTTTCTTTTGGAATAGAGAATCAGCCATTCGTTGTCTTCACCAAGGAAGGTTACATCTTCATCACCGGAAATTAATTTATTTTTTACGGAAAGATATTGTGCCAATCCTACTCCGATATCCGGATGAAGCCATCTAAAAAGCCATTTTGAAAATGGATTGGTAAATACTTTTTTCATTCGTTTGTAACCCATGTCGCCAGGACCTTTTCCGTCGCCATGACCAACCAGAAATGTTTTAGTACCAAAAGTATATTCTTGATTATCGTGATAAACCGGAATATTCAATTCTTTCTGAAAATAATCTTCCATCCATAAATCGTGATTTCCCACGAAGAAGTAAATAGGAATACCGCTGTCCCGGATTTCGGCTAGTTTGCCCAGAACCCGAACAAACCCTTTTGGTACAACTGTTTTGTATTCAAACCAAAAATCAAATAAATCGCCTAATAAAAAAATAGCTTCTGCATCTTTTTTTACCTCATCGAGCCAAGCCACAAATTTTTGTTCTCTGGGAAAACTCAATTCAGGAGTTGGTGCTCCAAAATGTTGATCGGAGGCAAAATATATTTTTTTGTTGTTCGGTAATTGCATGAAATTAAAGTATGGATTTGAAATTATCACTTGCATACCATTCTGCAAAAGAAGATTCTGTTTCTTGCAATTTTAAGGAAAAAAGAGTAATCCCTTCCGGCAATCGGCCGATGATTCTTTTAGAAAAATCTACTACCATATTTTCACTTGTTGGCTGATAATCCACCAAAATAACATGATGACCGCGGCTTATTAATTCTTTTGCCAATTCTATATGTGGTGTAGTTTCATTAAAAACCGTTGCATGATCAAATTGGTCCACAATTTCCTCTTTAACGATTTTTTTCAAATCTGTAAAATCGATTACCATTCCAAACTTAACGTTATTTCTATCCGTGATTGGAGTTCCAATTACGGTTACTGACAATTTATAACTGTGCCCGTGAACATTTTTACATTTTCCATCATAGCCGTATAAGGCATGACCGGTTTCGAAACTAAATTGTTTTGTAATTCTGATATTGCTCATCGGATTTTATTTTGATTGCAAATTTAGTGAATAATTAACCGTTTTTGTCTCTTTTTTTTGCACTGGAATACATCCAATAAGCCAATCCGATCAAAATTACAAAAGGTACAAAAGACCCAATAATTACGCCTGTTTGATAACTACTATCGGTTGCGTTTTTTAATTTTTCTGCAATATTTACCTGTTGTACAAGCGCTATAATTGTCATCTTGATTTATTTTTTAAATTGAGTCAATGCTTTTTTAGAATACTCTGAAAGCACTAATTTACCAGTGATTGCTGCACGTTCTAACAATAACGTTTCCCAATGATCTGTTCCTTCCCAAAGGACTTTCTTCATCTCGATCAAAGCTTCGGGATTGTAACTGGCCAATTTGGAACAGAAATTTTCTAATGCCGCATCAAGATCCTGCGTATTTTCAAAAGTATAGGCATACAATCCTTTCTCCTTTGCCCAATCAGCCGATTTCCATTCGTGAGCTGCCAAAGTCATTTCTGCCAATGCCGTTTTTCCAATTTTTCTTGAAACGGAAGGTTCTATAACAAATGGACCGATACCAATTGCCAATTCAGATAATTTTATTGCTGCATTATTCGTGGCAAATACATAATCACAAGCCGAAGCAATTCCTACACCTCCACCTACTGCTTTTCCGTGAACACGACCTACTATTAATTTTTTACAACTTCGCATTGCATTAATCAAATAGGCAAATCCTGAGAAGAATTTCGTTCCTTCCTCAAGATTCGAAACGGCCAAGAGTTCATCAAATGAAGCACCCGCACAAAAAGCACCAGTACCTTCACTTCTCATTACAATAACTGAAACATCCGGATTATCACTCAAACTATTAAGTGCATTTGTTACCAGATCCAATAATTCCCTTGGAAAGGAATTGCTGGCAGGATGCCCAAATTCGAGCATCGCGATTTTGTTTTCTATTGTTGTAGTTAGTGAACCCGTTGAATTTTGTGTTATCATAGCAGCTATTTTTATGTAAAGTTAAAAATAATAGAGGATGCTTTTGCTTTTTTTTCGAATAGAATCTATTTGTAATTTTGAAATTTGTTTTTTACTCTATTTATATGTTATATTTGCGATATAGTTTGGGGGATTAGCTCATTTGGCTAGAGTGCTTGCCTGGCAGGCAAGAGGTGATCGGTTCGAATCCGATATTCTCCACAAAACAAAACCGTAAATCCTTTTCATTAAGTATTTACGGTTTTTTATTATATTAAAAACTGCTACGAAGTTGATTAGTATTCCAGTTTTCCCACATGTCGCATTATTCGAACAATTTTAGCTTTTCTATTATTGATATAAGAAGAAGAACTTGTTGCTTTATACCTTCTTGGATTTGGTAAAATTGCAGCTATCCCTGCCGCTTGTTGTGGCGTGAGATTTGCCGCCTCTTTTCGGTACCAATGTTCTGCCGCAGCCTGTGCTCCATAAACGCCATCCCCCATTTCGATACTATTCAAATAGACTTCCATGATGCGTTTTTTTCCCCAAATGGTCTCTATCAAAACGGTGAAATACGCTTCCAGTCCTTTTCTTAAGTAACTTCTTCCTTGCCAAAGAAATACATTTTTGGCAGTTTGCTGCGATATAGTACTTCCCCCTTTTATTCTTCGACCTCGTTCGTTGCTTTTATATGCTTTTTGCATTGCTGTAAAATCAAAACCATTATGTTTCAGAAAAGTTCCATCCTCACTGGCAATTACCGCTTTTTGCAGATTAATTGAAATATTTTCAAGAGGTTCCCAATCATGGCTGAAATAAACTTCTTTCCCTGCAGCTTTATTCTCAATGGCACGAATGACCATCAAAGGAGTAAGCGGCACAGGTAAAAATTTAAAAAGAACTACGAAGAAAATTGAAAACCCAATGAACCATAATAAAATTTTGAATAGAAATCTACTTAGTTTACTCATAAAAGGAGTTGTGTCTTTTTTTACGGGTTGTTTTGATCTTTTGGGTGTTATTTTCGTTGCCATTATACTAAATCTGCTAATTCTGTTCCTATTAAACTTCCTATTGCCACTCCCATTCCTCCTAATCGTACCCCACAATATACATTTTCAGTCAATTGAGAAACAATTGGATTCTTGCTGTTACCAATACCCATGATTCCACTCCAGCGGTGCGCAATTTCAAATTTTTGATTTGGCAAAATTACTTCTTTTAATAGTTGTTCCAATCTATTTTGTATAATTTCTGTTTGTCCAAATTCGGTTGTGGTTTCCGTATCAAAATCAAGGTTTCTGCCACCACCTAGTAAAATTCGATCACCAATATTTCTAAAATAATAATAACCTCTATCTAAGTGAAAAGTCCCTTTTATATCTAAATTTTCTATCGGTTCCGTAATCAAAACTTGAGCCCTAGCTGGTTTTACTGCTCCATTTGTCAATGCATTTGCAAATCCGTTGGTCGCAAATAATATTTTTTTTGTAATGAAACTAAAGTCACCAAGCGTTACTTCAACCCCATTTCCTTTATCCAAATACGATGTCACCGTTTGCCGATTTAAAATCAAAATATTCTCCGAAAATGCCTGTTTCAATAAAGCCTGCATCATATTACCCGTGTCAATCTGGGCTTCAAATGGATTAAAAATAAGGTATTCACGAATGCCACCAAATCCAAAACGATCTACTTCTTTAGCAAAAACATCGGCTTTAAAAAGGGGCTTTAGGATCTCATTTATAAAAGGTAATTTTCCAACACATTCGGAATAAGCACTTTCATCATCTGCTAAAAACAATTCATAACCACCATAAGGTTTAAAATCAATCGCAGCATCACCAAGCCTTTTTCTTAATAATTGTAAACCACTCCAACGTTTTTGGACAAGATTTACAACTTCCTCTTCCGAATGGGATTTTAAATCATCTATAATTTCTGAAAGACTTCCAAAACAGGCGAAGCCAGCATTTTTAGTGCTCGCTCCTTGTGGCAACATCCCCTTCTCTAAAACCAGAATTTTGCTTTCAGGGAATTTTTCGCGCAAGCGAAGTGCAGCATGCAGTCCCACAATACCACTTCCTACTATAGTGTAATCTACATTTGTAAACCAATTTTTTAATTCCCAATAGCTTAAATCCATGTCGCAATATTTTTTATAAAAATAATATTTTTTACCTCTGATAAACTAACCAATAAAAATAATTATTAGAGATTAGGCAAAGAGTTCTATTCCTAAAACGCTACGAAACTCATTTTAATGCTAGTAACATAAAATTTATATTAAAACCAGCGTTTTACACATATAAATAGGATTTTGTTATAAAATTTCGTTAAAATGATAAATTAATTATATATTTGAAATGTTAAAATACAACCAAAACCCAAATCATTTATGAAAAAAAATCTACTTTCAATTGCAATGATTGCAATTACAAGTTTTTCCTTTGCCCAGGGAGGAACTTTATGGAAATCAACCATTAAAAAAAATACCTCAGCTGTTTTTGAAAACAAATCACAGTTATTGAATGCTAAAATATTCGAATTGGATGTCACTGAATTAAACAAATCTCTTTTAAATTCTCCAAAAAGAAGTGCTCTCACTTCAAAATCTAACACAATTATTTCTTTTCCAAATGCAGATGGGAAACTAGAACGTTACAGAATTTTCGAATCTTCTAATATGGATCCTGCTTTAGCTGCAAAATATCCTGAAATCAAGTCCTACGTAGGAAATGGAATTGACAATCCTACATCTTCAATCTATTTCAGCACCTCTCCTCTTGGTATACAAACGATGGCTATTAATGCAGATAAATCAGCCGTATTTATAGAACCTTACACAAAAGACCTAAGCGCTTATGTTGTGTATAAAAAATCGGACACAGTAGCTTCATTATCTAAATTTGAATGTACGATAATAGCAAATGCTAAAAAAGATTTAAAGAACAATAGTCTTTTAAACAGACCTAACGCAGATGATGGAAATCTAAGAACTTTTAGATTAGCACAGTCTGTGACTGGAGAATATACTACCTATTTTGGCGGTACAAAAGCATTGGCTTTAGCAGCAATAAACAATACTATGACCCGCGTAAATGGAGTCTTTGAAAAAGATTTTGGTGTTCACATGAATCTTATTGCTAATAATGATTTATTAATTTACACAACCGCTTCTACAGATCCTTACTCTGCTTCAGCATCTAAAGCAAATTGGAATCAAGAGCTACAAACTAACCTTACAAATGTAATCGGTAGTGCTAATTATGATATTGGTCACTTATTTGGTGGTGATGGCGGTGGTGGTAACGCAGGCTGTATAGGTTGTGTTTGTAAAAACCCTACTACAGCTGTACCATTAGGAAAAGGAAGTGGATATACTTCTCCCGGTGACGGAATCCCTCAAGGAGATAATTTCGACATTGATTATGTTGCTCACGAAATGGGGCATCAATTTGGTGGAAACCATACGTTTACACAAAGTAATGAGGGAACTGGAGCACAAATGGAACCTGGTTCAGGGTCAACAATTATGGGCTATGCGGGAATTACTGCCTTAGATGTGCAACCACATTCTGATCCTTTTTTCCATGCAATAAGCATCCAACAAGTTACTAATTATGTAAAAACAACTACTTGTCAGACTACTACCCTAACCGGAAATGCAGTCCCAACAGCTAGTGCCGGTTTAGATTACACAATTCCAAAAAGTACTCCGTTTATGTTAACAGGCGCTGGAACTGATGCAAATGGAGACATAATTACTTACCAATGGGAAGAAATGGACAACGGTACTACTTCTGCTGCTCCAAGTGCAACTAAAACAACAGGACCAAATTTCAGATCTTACAATCCTAGTACTTCAACAGTTCGTTATTTTCCTAAAATGTCATCCGTATTGACAGGAGCAACTACTACTGCGGGAACTGAACTTACTGTAGAAGCTTTATCTTCTGTGGCTCGTACATTAAACTTTAGATTAACCGTACGTGATAATCATGCTGGCGGACCTGCAAACAATAGTGACGATGCTATAATTACTGTAAATGCTACAGCTGGACCTTTCACCGTTAGTGCTCCTAACACAGCTGTTTCTTATGTTGGCGGATCATCTCAAACTATAACTTGGAATGTTGCTGGTACAACTGCAAATGGCGTTAACACAGCAAATGTCGATATTCTATTATCTACAGATGGCGGAACTACTTTTCCTGTTACGCTACTTGCTGCAACTCCAAATGACGGTACACAAGCTGTAACAATTCCGAATACTGCCGGAACACTAAATAGAATAATGGTAAAAGGAACTAATCATATTTTCTTTGACGTTTCAAACACAAACTTTACAATTACAGCAGGTTCTACTGATACCGTTGTACCTTCAGCTCCGACCACTTTAGCAGCTTCTGGAACAACACAAACGACTACAAATTTATCTTGGACTGCTTCAACAGATAATGTAGCCGTGACAGGTTATGACGTATATCAAGGGACTACCTTAAAAGCTACTGTAACAGGAACGACTTATAGCGCAACCGGATTAACTGCTTCTACTGCTTATGATTTTTCTGTTAAAGCAAAAGATGCTGCTGGAAATATCTCTGCCGCAAGTAATGTAGCGACCGTTACAACTTTAGCTCCTGTTGCTGATACAACTGCTCCTACAGCCCCTACGGCTTTAACAGCTTCAGGAACAACAACCACAACTACCAGTTTATCATGGACAGCTTCTACTGATAACGTTGGGGTAACAGGCTATGATGTGTACCAAGGTGCTACATTGAAAGCAACTGTTACAACTACTACTTATAGCGTAACTGGATTAACAGCTGCGACTGCCTATACTTTCTCTGTAAAAGCAAAAGATGCTGCCGGAAACATTTCTGCATCAAGTAATGTAGTCAATGTTACAACTGCAACTACTGCAATTGTTTATTGTACTTCGCAAGGTAACAGCGTAGCCGACGAAAAAATTGGAAAAGTACAACTTGGAACAATAATCAATACTTCAACTGGAGGAACTGGCTACACTGATTTCACAGCTATTTCAACTAATCTAACTCTAGGAACGGCAAACACAATTACAATTACTCCGGCTTGGACCAGTACGGTTTACAGCGAAGGCTATTCCGTTTGGATTGATTATAATAAAGATGGTGATTTTATTGATGCAGGAGAACAAGTCTATACAAAAGCAGCTTCAACCGCAACTCCAGCAAGTGGTTCATTCACTATTCCTGCTACCGCTACTTTAGGAGCAACAAGAATGAGAGTTTCAATGAAATACAATGGAATTCCTACTGCTTGTGAAGCTTTCTCTTATGGACAAGTAGAAGATTATACGGTAAATATTGTATCGGCTGCAAAAGAATCTGTAACATCCAGAAACACGATAGCAGAAATTAATTTATATCCAAATCCTGCGTCTTCAGTTATAAATTTAACTTCAGTTTCTGACAATGCCACTTTTAAAGTTTATAACTTATTAGGACAAACGGTTATTAATGGTAAATTATCAAACGGTTCAATTAATGTTTCAAGTATAAATGCCGGTAATTATATTTTAGAAATTACTGATAAAGAAACAACTACCGTAAAACGTTTTATAAAACAATAACAAATAAAAATCATTGCTCCAGTCTCTTCTTGAGAGCTAAGGTGACGACAATTAAAACTAAAAACTATCTCAATTGAGGTAGTTTTTTTTTGGACTTAAATGAGTAATTTTAGCCTTCATAAAAAATCAATTTTTACAATGAAAAAAATACTGTTTACAACCTTAATAATGATGAGTATAAATGCTATGGCACAAAACGTAATGACCCCAGAATTACTTTGGAAACTAGGACGAGTAACTCCATTAGGCCTTTCCAAAGATGGAAAAAATATAGTTTACAAAGTTTCTACTCCTTCTATTGAGGAAAATAAATCAAATTCTAAATTTTACACCCTACCTGTAAATGGTGGAAATCCTACTGAAGTAAAAGATACAAAAGAAGTATTAAAAGACAAGAATATTTCTCCTAACGGAAAGTATATTGTTTATAATGAAGAAGTAAAAATCGACAAGGTCCTTGGAAAAGATTATTATCCTGAATTGGAAAAATCTCAAGTTCAAATCTACAACGGACTTGATTACCGTCACTGGGATACTTGGAATGAAGGTAAATTCAATCATGTTTTTTATAAAGAAAACAAAGAGGGCGCCGTTGGAATCGACATTCTTAAAGGCGAGAGTTTTGATAGCCCACAAAAACCTTTTGGTGGTGACGAAGATTATATCTGGTCGCCTGACAGCAAAAGCATTCTTTACGTAAGTAAGAAAAAAGCAGGAACACAATATGCTATTTCAACAAATACCAATATTTTCGAGTATACCCTGGAAACTGGAAAAACCATAAACAGAACCGAAGAAAATCTTGGATATGACATGGCACCTCAATTTTCACCAACAGGAAATCTGACTTGGCTGCAAATGAAACGTGATGGTTACGAAGCCGATAAAAATGACCTTATTGTCAGTTTCAAAGGAATGAACTTGAATCTAACCGCTGCTTGGGATGGAACGGTAGATCATTTCATGTGGAGTAAAGATGGTGAAAAAATCTATTTTGTTGCACCAATCGATGGAACGAAACAATTATTTGAAGTCAATTTTCCAGGGTTAACAAAAATTGCCATTAATGTTCATCAAATTACTAATGGCGATTTTGACGTAAATGATTTAGTTGGATTTTCTGGAGACAACATTATCGTAACCAGAACCGACATGAATCATGCTGCGGAAATTTTTTCTTACAATCTAAAGAAAAATAGCTGGAAACAATTATCAAATGTGAATACGACAACATATAAATCTTTGGCGTTAAGCAAAACCGAAAGAAGATATGTTACTACAACCGATGGTAAAAAAATGTTGGTTTGGGTAATTCTTCCTCCAAATTTTGATGCTTCAAAAAAATACCCAACGCTTTTATATTGCCAAGGAGGACCACAATCCCCGTTAACACAAAGCTATTCTTTTCGTTGGAATTTCCAATTAATGGCAGCAAATGGTTATGTTGTTGTAGCGCCAAACCGTCGTGGAATGCAAGGTCATGGCGTAGCTTGGAACGAACAAATAAGCAAAGATTGGGGCGGACAAGTCATCAATGATTATCTATCTGCAATTGATGACGTGGCTAAAGAAAACTATGTAGACAAAACAAGATTAGGATGTGTAGGAGCTAGTTATGGTGGTTATTCTGTATTTTACTTAGCCGGAATTCACAACAACAGGTTTAAAACTTTCATCGCTCATGATGGCGTTTACAATACTCAAAGTATGTTTGGGACCACTGAAGAAGTATTCTTTAACAACTGGGATTTTGGCGGTGCGTATTGGGAAAAAGATAATGCAGTTGCCCAAAAAACCTATACAACTTTTAATCCGATGACTATGGTCGAAAAATGGAACACACCTATCTTGATTATCCAAGGAGGAAAAGACTTCCGTGTACCAATAGGACAAGGACAAGAAGCTTTTCAAGCTGCACAATTACGAGGAATAAAAAGCAGATTTTTGTATTTCCCGGAAGAAAACCATTGGGTACTAAAACCACAGAATGCTCAAGTTTGGCAAAAAGAGTTTTACAATTGGTTAAACGAAACATTGTAAGTTATATTTAATTTAAATCCTGAAAAACCTCACTGAAAAGTGAGGTTTTTTGCTTTATTCTAAAACATTCTCAATAACTTAACTTTAAACACTTTTGTAATTTTTACCTTTGAGAAATGAATAGCAAAAAAAATTACATTCCAATCAAAATTTTAATCAGCTACCTGATTCTCGCGACAATGTTTGTTGGAGTAGGTTGGTTTTTATATTCTGAAAGCAACTTTTTTTCGAATACAGAAGGTAAGATTGGAAAAGAAAATAGCAAAATTTTGAAAGTAAGCAATTTACTTTCTAACGTTTATAAGACGGAAAGTTTGGCAAGAATAACAATTCAATCTAATTCAAAAAAAGATTTCCAGAACTACCTCATTAAAACGGACTCTCTAAAGTTGGATATAGACTCTCTAAAACTATTAGTATCCACTCGATATCAAATTACATTGTTAGATAGTGTGAAATTTTTATTATCTAAGAAAACTCAAAACATAAAGGAGCTAAAAGCTATAAAAAACAAAACTGATGATGAATCTTCAGTAAAAAACGCAATCGCCGATTTAACGAAAATGGAAGCTTCATTAAGAAAACTTCAATTAGAAGATTTTGTACAGTATCCTGCGGCGATGGGCGACTACCAAAGAAATATACTTAAAAAATACGTGTCTTACCTGAATGAAAACATTCCTGACGACAGTACAAATACGTTAACTAAAGAAGCTTCAGACTCGATTTTATTGGCTTCTAAAACATTATTGAATCAAGTTAAAAAAGAGACGGCAAAGAAGAAAGAATCACTAAATATTGAAGAAGATAAATTGTTACAAAATGAACTTTCAATATCGGAACAATTGAGAAAGGTACTAAGCATTGTTGAAAACGAAATCATCAAAAACACGGCAAAAAATTATAACGAAAGAGAAAATTCATTAAATAAAACTAACAAAATAGTAACTATCGCTGCTGGAATAGGAACATTATCAACCTTGTTTTTTTTAATTCTGATATTGAATGATTTTTCGAAAAGTCAATCCTATAAAAGGCAACTTGAAGCTGCAAATACAAAAACAAAATCACTGTTAAAAAATAGAGAACAACTCATTACCACAGTCAGCCATGACTTAAAAACACCACTAAGCACCATCTTAGGCTATACAGAACTTTTAGAAAATTCAAATCTAAATAAAAGACAACTCTATTTTGCAAAAAACATAAAAACTTCATCCGAATATATTTCAAAACTGGTTCAGGACTTACTGGATTTCACGCAGATAGAAGCCGGTAAATTAACAATTGAAAATATTCCATTTTCATTAAATGATGTCATTTCTGAAGTTGGAACAAGCATTCAATCAATTTATGAACAGAAACCGATAGCGCTTTTGATTGAAACTGGCAGGGAATTTAATGATTCTCTAATGGGAGATCCGTTCAGACTGAGACAAATTTTGACTAATCTAATAGGGAACGCTTATAAATTTACGGAAAAAGGATTCATAAAAATCAAAGCAAAAGTTGCTGAAAACAATAAAATTCTAATCACCGTTGAGGATTCCGGAATTGGGATAGCAGAAACAAAACAACAAGTAATTTTTGAAGAATTCACACAAGCGAATAAAAACATAGAAAAAAAATATGGAGGAACTGGTTTAGGACTTACTATTTCTAAAAGTATTGCGGAAATTTTAGGAGGAAAACTAAGCCTGAAAAGCACACTAGGAAAAGGAAGCGTTTTTGAAATTGAACTTCCACTAGAATTTGCAACAAGTTTTCCGAAAAAACTATTAAACAATAATCTAAAAACCGAATTAACTGCGATTATTATTGATGATGACATCAATTTATTAAAACTGACTACTGAAATTTTAAAGCAAAACAACTACAAAGTCATTCCGTTTGATAATGCCGCTGCTGCGCTTGAAGCTGCAAGGACAAATCCATTTGATTTTATAATAACCGATATTCAAATGCCGGAAATTGATGGCTTCTTATTTTTAGAAAAATTAAAAAATCCTACAGCATTAAATTATAAAAATCAACCCATAATAGCTGTTACGGGAAAAGCCAATATAGATTTACAAGTATATAAAAAAGCTGGATTCACCCAAGTCGTAAAAAAACCTTATGCTCCAAAAACGCTACTTGCCGCAGTTAATTCCCTTTTTAATACCCTTGAAAATCCAGACACTTCAAATTGTGTAGCTAATCAAATTGAGCAAACAAAACCATATTCTTTAAAATCATTACTGTCTTTTATGGCCGACGATGAAGCCTTGAAAAAATTTTTAATTTCTTTCACGAAAAATACAGCGGAGGATTTAATCCAATTAGAAAATGCCGTTGCTGAACATAATGTTTTTGAAATTAAAGAAATTTCACATCGAATGTGCCCCATGTTTAAACAAATTCAAGCCCACACAGTTAGCGTAATATTAGATGATTTAGAATCGAAAGATCTTACAGTAGAAATAATCATAGCTAATGTTACAGAATTAAAAAAAAGGTTAACAGCTCTTTTTATTCTTATAGAAAAAGAACAAAACTAATCAATATCATATAATTTTAATTTATTATACAGTGTCTTTCTATTGATATTAAGCAGTCTGGCCGCTTCAGATTTATTGTTTTTAGATTGACGCAAAGCCTCAAGAATAGTTCCCTTCTCATTCTCAGACAATGAAAAATCAGTTTCCTTTTTACCTGCTTTTTGAAAGAACTCGACTGGAAGCGCTCCTTTTTCAATAAAATCTCCTTGCGATAAAAGTGTTGCTCTTTTGATACAATTTTGAAGTTCTCTTAAATTTCCAGGCCAGCTGTAGTTTTGAAAAATGGCTATTACTTCAGGAGAAAACCCTATTAATTCTTTGTTCAATTCTTGATTTGCTTTTTCTATAAAAAAATCAGCAAAAATCATCAAATCTTGTTCTCTATCTACCAAAGAAGGCGAATGAATAGAAAATTCATTGATTCTATGATACAGATCCTCTCTAAAATCACCATTCTTTACTGCTTCACGCAAATCCTCATTTGTAGCTGTAATTATTCTAATATCAACATCGATTTCTTTATTACTCCCTACCGGTTTTATCTTTCTTTCCTGCAAAGCTCTCAACAACTGGATTTGATTTTCATACGATAAGTTTCCTATTTCGTCAAGAAAAATTGTCCCTCCATTCGCGGCCTGAAAATAACCCATTTTATCCGCAATAGCTCCTGTAAACGAACCTTTCACATGACCAAAAAATTCGCTTGCAGCCAATTCCTTTGGTATTGCTCCACAGTCAACGGCAATAAAATTATTATCTTTTCTGGAACTTTTTTCATGGATACTTTTTGCAATGACTTCTTTACCTGTACCGCTTTCGCCAATGATCAGAACCGACATATTCGTTGGACTAACCAACTGAATGTATTCCGCAAGTTTTTTTGAAGCTGCAGAAATACCGGAAACAAATTTATTTTTCGATAATATGTTGTTATTTTTAATTTTTGCAACCTTGTTTTTAATGGGGTTTTCAGATGAGGTATGAAGTGCATTGGAAATAACCAATAAAACTTCTTCAGGATTAAATGGCTTAGAAATATAATCTGACGCTCCCTTTTTTATTGCTTTTACCGCAGTATTCACATCAGAATATCCCGTCATAAGAATAACAGGAACTGTTGGATGCGATTCCTTGAATTCTGTCATTAATTCGATTCCATCATAGTTAGGAAGTCTTAAATCTGTTATTATCAGGTCGAATTCTTCATTGGTAATTTTAACTTTTGCATCTTCAGCCGTAAAAGAAGTTGTAACGAGAAATGATTTCTTTAAGAGAAATTGCTCTAACAACTTGCAAAAAGACACATCATCTTCTATCAATAAAATTTTCGACATGGTTTTTTAAACTTTAAATGCTAATGTAAAATTATTAAACTCTAATTTTCATAAAAAATTCGTAAAAAAAAGAGAGATTGTAAAAACAATCTCTCTTTTTAAAAATAATCCACTAAATCCCTCAAACTTATTTATTAATCCATTTTCCATTAGCATCCGCATAGACAGTAGCTTTTTGGTCTCCTGTTTTGATTTCTAGTTTGAATTCCTTCTTTTCATTGACGAAAGCTTTCTCAATTACTGCCTCTGGATACTCTGTTTTCAAAGCTATTTGTATAGGCTCCGGAACTTCCTCCGCCTTAATTTCTGTAAACTTTTCTTCAACCACATTCGTTGCAGTTTCTAATTTATCTACTTTTTTGACTTTTGAAGACTGGGCAAAAGTTGACAAACTACCCAGAACGATTGCTACTGATAAAATTAATTTCTTCATCCTAATTGTATGTTTTAATAATTTAAATTCCCTATTAATATCTAAGATTGTTTTGTGATCCATTTCCCTGCTGCGTCCGAATAAAGCGCACCAACTTTTTCACCTACAGTAACTTGTAATTTATACTCTTTCTTTTCATTTATAAATGCCTTATCAAGGATTGCTGTTGGAAAAGCTTTTTTCAAAGCACTTTTAACAGCTTCTGGAATATCTGCAGCTTGAATTTCGGTGTATTTTTCCTCAACTGCTTGTGTAGTTTGAGTATTCTGGGTTGTTTCTTCCGTTTTTGTAGCAGTAGTTGCTTGCGCAAATGATGATAAACTTCCTAAAAAGATCGCTGCTGATAAGATTAATTTTTTCATAATGTTTTAATTTAATTTAGTACTAATTGTATTGATCATTGGATTTATTTAATCAACTTCCCTGTTGCATCTGCAAAGACAGTATTTGATTTTTTTCCGGCTTTAACTTCCATTTTATATTCTTTTTTGTCATTTACAAATGCTTTTTCAAGTTTACTTCCAGGAAGTGTTTTTAACAATGACACTTTTACTTCAGTAGGTACTTCACCTAATCTTACCTCTGTATAACTATCTTGAGCGTTTGCAGTTGGCATTTCCGTTTTGACGCTAGATGCAATTTTTGTGTTGCTTTCTGTTTCTCCCACCGCAATAGTTGTACTTGCTTGTGCAAATGTTGATATACTTCCTAATAGTATTGCCGTTGATAATAGTAACTTTTTCATATTAATAGATTTTAAATGTTATAATGTTATTTAAACTAAAGAGATAATTATACCAAAGCAATTAACACTCAACGCTAAACACATAATTACCTATATTACAATAAATTATGATTTTCAAAATACAACTTAACGTTTAATAAAGTGTATAACTACAATAGCCAGCTGTATAATAATTATACACTTTTAGACACATTAATGATTTTTTAAAAAATATAACACACAAAAAAACCTTGCATCACTGCAAGGTTTTAAATAAAATTTTTTTTTACTATTCTGGATCATTCATTTTGAAGGTGTCCATAAAAGCAGTTGTATAATTACCTGCTATATATCGAGGGTCATCCATCAACTGTCTGTGGAATGGAATCGTTGTTTTTATTCCTTCAATTACAAACTCGTCTAAGGCTCTTCTCATTTTTGAAATTGCTTCTTCTCTTGATTGTGCAGTAGTAATTAACTTCGCAATCATCGAATCGTAATTTGGAGGAATCGTATATCCTGAGTAAACGTGAGTATCTAATCGAACACCATGTCCACCTGGCATATGAAGTGTCGTAATTTTCCCTGGAGAAGGACGGAAATCATTGTAAGGATCTTCCGCATTAATTCTACATTCGATGGCGTGCAATTGTGGTAAATAGTTTTTACCTGAAATAGGTATTCCTGCGGCAACCATAATTTGTTCCCGGATCAAGTCGTAATCGATAACTTGCTCCGTAATAGGATGCTCCACTTGAATACGTGTATTCATTTCCATGAAGTAAAAATTACGATTTTTATCAACCAAAAATTCTACTGTTCCAGCACCTTCATATTTGATATATTCAGCAGCTTTAACAGCAGCTTCTCCCATTTTTTGACGTAATTCGTCAGTCATGAACGGAGATGGAGTCTCTTCAGTTAATTTTTGATGACGTCTTTGAACAGAACAATCTCTTTCTGAAAGGTGACATGCTTTACCATAAGAATCACCCACAACCTGAATTTCAATATGACGAGGCTCCTCAATTAATTTTTCAAGATACATCCCATCATTTCCAAAAGCAGCAGCTGATTCCTGACGGGCATCTTCCCAAGCTTTCAATAGATCTTCTTCTTTCCACACAGCACGCATTCCTTTTCCACCACCACCAGCAGTCGCTTTCAACATTACTGGAAAACCAAAGTCTCTTGACAACTGTAAAGCCTGCTCATACGATTCTAAAATTCCTACTGAACCTGGAACACAAGGCACGCCAGCTTCAATCATAGTCGATTTTGCGGAAGCTTTATCACCCATTCTATCAATCATTTCAGGAGATGCTCCAATGAATTTGATACCATGTTCCTGACAAATTTTAGAAAATTTTGAATTTTCAGAAAGGAAACCATAACCTGGATGTATCGCATCTGCGTTAGTAATTTCGGCAGCGGCAATAATATTTGACATTTTTAAATAAGACAAGTTACTTGGAGGCGGTCCTATACAAACTGCTTCGTCAGCAAACTTTACATGAAGACTTTCAGCATCAGCAGTAGAATAAACGGCTACTGTTTTGATACCCATTTCCTTGCATGTCCTAATTACGCGAAGCGCAATTTCTCCCCTATTTGCAATTAATATTTTTTTAAACATCTTGTTGAAATTATAAATTTTAAATTTTAAATTTTAAATTATTTGAAGGACACTTAAAATTGCATCATACAAATTCATTATTCAAAATTTCTTATGATGGGTCTACTAAGAATAAAGGTTGGTCAAATTCTACAGGCGACATGTCATCAACCAATATTTTTACAATTTTACCAGATACTTCAGATTCAATTTCATTAAACAATTTCATAGCTTCAATAACACAAAGCACATCTCCTTTAGCAATAGTTTTACCTACTTCAACAAACATTGGTTTGTCTGGTGACGGTTTTCTATAGAAAGTCCCAATAATTGGAGATTTTATAGTAATGTAATGAGCATTTTCTACAACTGGAGCTTCAGCAACTGGAGCAACCGCAGCGATTTGTTGAGGAGCTACTGCTTGTTGAAGCGGAGTATGATTTGGCATTTGCTGTACATACGTCGTCTCAGTTACATTTCCTTCTAAAGTTGTTCTAATAGTGATTTTAACATCATCCATTTCTAATTTAACTTCTGCAACTCCAGAATTAGCTACAAACTTGATTAAATTTTGAATTTCTTTTAAATCCATAATTGTTTATTTTTAGTTTAAATTTATTTTTTGTCGTAAGCCCATTTTAGATAAATGGATCCCCAAGTAAATCCTCCTCCAAAAGCTGCTAAAATAATTGTATCCCCTTTTTTGAATAAATGTTCAAAATCGCTGAGTACTAATGGTAAAGTCGCTGAGGTGGTATTCCCGTATTTTTCAATATTCATTAAAACTTTCGAGTCATCCAAATTCATTCTATTTGCGGTAGCATCAATAATACGTTTATTAGCTTGATGAGGAACTAGCCAATCTACATCTTCATTAGTAAGATTATTTTTTTTCAAAATTAGCTCACTAGCATCGGCCATATTAGTAACCGCATATTTGAAAACAGTTTTACCGTCTTGGATAATATTGTGTCTGTTCTCTGTTACTGTTTCAAAAGAGGTGGGATTAAGAGATCCACCAGCATCAATTTTTAAAAAATCTCTTCCTACTCCATCACTACGTAAATACTCATCTTGCAGTCCTAATCCTTCGTAATTAGGTTCAAATAATACTGCACCAGCACCATCCCCAAAAATAATACAGGTAGATCGATCCGTATAATCAACTATTGAAGACATTTTGTCTGCTCCAATTAAAAGTACTTTTTTATAACGTCCTGATTCTATATAAGCTGCAGCAGTAGACATTCCGAATAAAAAGCTGGAACATGCTGCCTGTAAATCGTATGCAAATGCATTTGTTGCGCCTATTTGTGTGGCTACATATACTCCTGTTGCTGCTACTGGCATATCTGGTGTAGCAGTTGCCATTATCAATAAATCTATTTCTAAAGGATCTATATTTGCTTTAGCTAATAAATCTTGTGCTGCTTTTATAGCTAGATAGGAAGTTCCTTTATCTTTATCTTTAAGAATTCTTCTTTCTTTTATTCCTGTACGAGAAGTAATCCACTCGTCATTTGTGTCAACCATTGTTTCCAGAACTTTGTTTGAAAGCACAAATTCTGGCACATAGGCTCCAACAGCGGTAATTGCGGCCGTAATTGTATTCATTGTATTCGATTATTTCTTATCAAATGTTGCCATTTGAAAATTTTTTAAAAGACTTGAAAATTACAAAAAAAATTTCATTTGCATTGATTTGTAACCTCTTATTTAACGAAAATTATAGACAACAAAAAAACTCTCACATAGTGAGAGTTCTAATATCATTTACAAAAACATATTAAGCAACAGCTACAGATTTATCTATAACAACTTGCCCTCTGTAATACATTTTTCCTTCATGCCAGTAAGCTCTGTGATACAAGTGTGCTTCCCCAGTTATTGGGCAAGTAGCGATTTGTGCTACAGTAGCTTTGTAATGTGTTCTTCTCTTATCTCTTCTTGTTTTGGAGATTTTTCTCTTAGGATGCGCCATTTTACTATATTATTTATCCGTTAATAGTTGCTTTAATTTGTCCCAACGCGGGTCAATATTTTCTTCTTTTTGTACTTCTTTTTTATGCTCTTTTTTCTGTTCTTTTATTGTCAGTTCCTTCAGTTTGGTCAAAGCTTCCGTATTTAAACTTCCATCTTTCACTCCTGGATGAACCCTTCTTAGAGGAACTGAGAGCACTACCATTTCATAAATAGACTGAGAAACATCTATTTCAAATTCACCAAACGGTAAAATTAGCAAATCTTCATTGTCATTATTATACGTTTCACCAAAACGAACTATCAATTTCATCTTACCTTTAATTGGCAAATCAAAATCTTCGCTTGTAAGATCACAAGGTACATTTACAGTACCATAGTGCTTGAAACTTAACTCCAGCATGTTGCTTTTTTTCTCTAAAGCCACATTAACTTTGATATTTGAATTTTGAAATTCATTATAATCAAAGATTTCAAAGAACGCATTATTAATTTGAAATTCAAATTGGTGTTTGCCTAGCTTTAATCCTACGAAAGGAATTAAATATTCTTTTGTCTTGTTCATTTCAACAACAATTTACCCTAAACTTCGGGAGTGCAAAGATATAAAATTATTGCAAATCTAATAATCTTATTCACCTTTTTTTGTTTATAACTGTTTTTCTTTTGTTTTTAGCGGTTTCTCACTGATTTCCTTATATTGATTTCTAGAATTATAAATATCAATCGCCAGATAAACTGCTTCTTTAAATGAATTATAATCTGCCATGCCTTTTCCTGCAATGTCATAAGCAGTCCCGTGATCAGGAGATGTTCTAATTTTATTTAATCCAGCCGTATAATTGACTCCTTTGCCAAAAGACAGTGTTTTAAAGGGGATTAATCCTTGATCATGATACGCAGCAATAATTGCATCATATTTTTCATATTGGCTACTACCAAAAAAACCATCAGCAGCAAAAGGACCAAATACCAAGGTTCCCTTTTCAAATAATTTTTTCAATGCTGGTTTGATCACCAAATCATCTTCTTTACCAATGACTCCGCCATCACCGCAATGTGGATTCAAACCTAAAACAGCAATTTTGGGTTTATTTATACTGAAATCTTGAATTAACGATTGTCTTACCGTTTCAATTTTCTTTATAATCAACTCTTCAGTAAGCTTCGATGCCACTTCGCTTAAGGGAATATGATCCGTCAACAACCCAACTCTTAAATTATCCTGAACCATTAACATTAAGGCATTACCCTCTAATTCCTGATCCAAATAATCTGTATGCCCCGGAAACTTAAATGTTTCTGATTGTATATTATATTTATTTATGGGTGCAGTTACCAACACATCAATAACACCTTCTTTCAAAGCTTTAGTGGCAGCAACAAATGATTTTATCGCATATTGCCCAATTTTCTCATCGTTTGTTCCCGGATTCAAATCAACCCCTTCTTTCCAAAGATTAAAAACATTAATTTTCCCTATAACAATTTGATCTAATTTATCAATTCCATGTAGCATTGAAGTTGATTCAAAACTCTTTTTTACAAACGACAATATTTTCACATTCGCAAAAATAACCGGCGTACAAAGCTCTAACATTCGTGAATCTTCGAATGTTTTTAAAACAACTTCGCTTCCAATACCGTTTAAATCTCCAATTGAAATCCCAACGATTATATTTTCTGCTTTTTTCATCATGATCTAACGTTATTTATTGCTAATTTTGAAGTGCAAATTTAGTAAAATAAAACAAGAAATGTTTACAGGAATAATAGAAACCCTTGGCATAATCCAAGAAATAAAAAAAGAGAAAGACAATATTCATATTACAATAGATTCTTCTATTACAAGCGAACTTAAAATTGACCAAAGCGTTGCTCATAATGGAATCTGTTTGACTGTTGTAGCTTTAAAAGACACTCTTTATACAGTAACGGCCATTGACGAAACAATTAAAAAAACAAATTTATCGTCTTGGAAAACAGGGGACAGTGTGAATCTTGAAAGAGCCATGAAGCTTGGAGACCGACTTGACGGTCATATCGTACAAGGTCATGTCGATCAAACAGGAACCTGCATTGCTACCGAAGAAACCAACGGAAGCTGGTCGTACACTTTTGAATACGATGAAAAACTAAATAATATCACAATCGAAAAAGGCTCAATCACTGTAAACGGTGTTAGCCTAACGGTCGTAAACTCAAAGAAGAATCAATTTAGTGTAGCCATCATTCCCTACACTCACGAGCACACCAATTTTAAATCATTTGAACTTGGCACAAAAATAAATCTTGAATTTGATGTTATTGGCAAATATGTCTCCAGATTGTATGCTAATAAATAAAAAACAAAAACTTTATAAAAACAAAAACTCCAATTTAAACTGGAGTTTTTGTTTTTAATCTATGACTATAAATAATATAAATTCCAAAAAGCAATGCAATTATTATTAGTATAAAAATATTTTCATCGATAGGCAAACCCGGCGGAGGAGGCGGTTTTTTTCTTCCGAAAGGATTCGGAGCAGGAGGCGCTGGATTCCCTGCCATAGTATACAACGTCCCAAACAGGAAGGCAATAAAAAGATAAAATTTGTTTGGCAAAATATTCATAATTTCCAAAAATAGTAAATCAATCGTTTAAAAAAAGTAATTTCAACTATTTATTATCAATCTTTATTGTTAATCCTTATTAATTTACGCAAAAAAAGCAAACAAAAACTAATTTTTTCACAAAAACTACTTCCTACAACACAAAGATATGAATTTTAATGAATTCTTATTTTAATATATACCCCAAAACAAAACCCCTCAAAATATTAATTTTGAGGGGTTTTTCGTGGTCCCACCTGGGCTCGAACCAGGGACCACCTGATTATGAGTCAGGTGCTCTAACCAGCTGAGCTATAGGACCGGTTTAGAGTTTGCAATATTACTACTATTTTTCGTTTGCTCCAAATATTTTTCGCTTAGATTTTCAATTAACCCCAATATTTAAAACCATCTAACAGAAAACCATTGATTATTAGATTTCTAAACTTTACGATTAAATTATTTAATTTCTTGACACAACTCTATCAAAACACCATTTGTACTTTTAGGATGCAAAAAGACAACTAATTTATTATCGGCTCCCTTTTTTGGTACTTCATTCAAAACGACAAAGCCCTCACTTTTCAGACGTTCTATTTCCGATAAGATATCCTCCACTTCAAAAGCAATATGATGTATTCCCTCTCCTTTTTTTTCTATAAATTTAGCAATCGGACTGTCCGGATTAGTCGCTGCCAAAAGTTCTATCTTGTTTGGTCCAACAGCAAAGAAAGAAGTACTTACCCCTTCACTTTCTACATCTTCAAATTTATAAGCGGGAGCACCTAATAGCTTTTCGAAAATTAAATTCGAAACTTCTAAATTTTTAACCGCGATTCCTATATGTTCAATTTTTTTCATTTCTTATTTATCATCTAAAATTACAATCTTTATATCGAGGTAAATTTACACATTAAAAGACAAAAAGAAAATACAGAATCTCAAAAGTAAGCCCAATCAAATACCTACAATAAAACATTAAAAAGTTTCAATTCCATTAATTATAATTGTTATTTTGTAATTCTAATACAAATTTGATATGTTGAAAACCAATTTAAGATATATTTCCCTGCTATTACTCTTAGTAATGATAGGTTGTGCAAAAAGAGGAACCATAACCGGAGGTTCGAAAGATACTCTTGCACCCGTTTTAAAAATGAGCTTTCCTAAGAATTTTAGCACCAACTTTAAAGGAAACGAAATAAAATTGGTCTTCGACGAAAACATCATATTAAAGAATTTAAACAAGCAATTGATCATTTCTCCACCAATGAAACAGGAGCCTTTGATTTTACCAACAACTGCCAGTAAGTTTATTACCATTCAAATAAAAGATACCCTTCAGCCTAATACCACATACAGTTTCAACTTTGGTCAAAGTATCTCCGACAATAATGAAGGAAACCCTTATAACCAGTTTAAATATGTATTCTCAACTGGCGACCACATTGATTCTCTTTCGCTTAATGGAAAAGTGAAGGATGCCTATGACAAAGAAGCAGAATCATTTGTATCTGTAATGCTTTATGAGATAAATGACACTTTTAAAGACTCTATAGTATACTCTGATAATCCCAGATACATCACCAACACACTCGATAGCTTGAAAACTTTTAAATTAGAGAATTTAAAAGCCGGTAAATATCTTCTCGTGGCTATGAAAGATTACAACAATAACAACAAATTTAATCCAAAAAAAGACAAAATTGGGTTTAACAAACAATATATTACTATACCAAATGACACGGTTTACGAACTGGAATTATTCAAAGAAGTTTTACCATTTAAAGCTTACAAGCCAAGTCAAGTATCCGGCAACAGATTAATCATTGGTTATGAAGGAAAAGCAAATTCATTAAACGAAAGGCCTAAAATAATCTTAAAAAGCAAAAATGACATACTCCCTTCTATCGTTACTCGCTTTCCAAAAAAGGATTCGCTGCAAATCTGGTTTAAACCTTTAAAAACTGATTCATTAGCTTTAATGGTTAATAGGGAAAAGTACCAAGAGGATTTTACTTTTAAAATAAAAGAACAGAAAAAAGACACTCTAAATATTATTGCTATGCAAAATGGCGTTTTAAATTTTAGAGATCGTTTGGCTTTTGAAACCGCTACTCCATTAGTAAAATTTGATAATGCAAAAATTAAATTAGTCAATAAAGCGGGAACAGCAGTTCCTTTCACTACTGAATACGACCAATTTAATCAAAAATTATACTTCGACTTCAAGAAGGAACCTTCTGAAGAATATGCTTTTACAATTCAACCGGGTGCATTAACTGATTTTTTCGAAAAATCAAATGACACCTTGACTTATAAAGCAATCACGAAAACTGCCGCTGAGTACGGAAATCTTAGCATTTCATTACAAAATGCGAAACAATTTCCTGTCATTGTGGAATTAACTAATGAAAAAGGAGACGTTTTAGCCACTGAGTACTCAGAAAAAAACGCCACAATAGACTTTAACTTAATTGAACCCGCTTTATATTCTCTTCGAGCAATTTATGATGTGAATCAAAATAAGGAATGGGATTCAGGAAATTATTTAGAAAAACGCCAAGCTGAAGAAGTTATCTATTATTCAAAAGAAATTGATGTTCGTGCAAATTGGGATGTAAACCAGATTTTTGATTTAAGTATTCCATATAGTCCGGAACCAAAAAAGAAAGTGGTAAAAAAGTAGGGATTTAAGTCCCGAAACTTCTGGAGATATTAAATCACAAAATTTTATTCATTTATTTTAAACTCATCTCTATCATTAAGAAAACCTAATTTTTGTCTGGTCAACATCATTTTTTGTCTGTCTAATTCAACTGAAAAAACGGCTTCAGATTCATTAGGCTCAACCAAATATTCCCCAAGATAATCGACAACTTGTGAATGTCCCGTATACTGATATCCATTATCGTCCTCGCCTATTCTATTAACACCAATCGCATAACTCAAGTTTTCTATTGCGCGAGCTTTAAGTAACGCATCCCAGGCATTTATTCTTATTTTTGGCCAACTTGCAACATAAATTAATAGATCATAATCTTCTGAATTCCTTGAGAACACAGGAAATCGCAAATCATAACATACTTGGAGACAAATTTTCCAATCTAAATAATTGACAATAACTTTTTGCGTTCCGCTAGTATAGACTTTGTCTTCTCCGGCTAAAGTAAATAAATGTTTCTTATCGTAAAACTGAATTTCTCCTGACGGAAAAACAAATAACATCCTGTTATAGAAATTACCATTTTCTTTAATAACAACACTTCCCGTAATGGCGCTTTTTTTAGCTTTTGCCAATGTTTTAAGCCAACTAATCGTTTCTCCCTGCATTGTTTCCGCTACGACCTCTGCTTTCATTGTAAAACCCGATGTAAACATTTCAGGCAGCACAATCAATTCCGTACTTCCGAAAATTGAATTAATTTTGGTTTCGAAATAGCTTCGGTTTTCTTTTGGACTTTCCCAGATTAAAGGCGATTGGATAAGCGTTACTTTCATTTTAAATCATTTTTATAAAGATAAAAAAAACGCATTCAACTTTTACATCGAATGCGTTTAATAATTTAAATTATTAGGTTTTATCCTTTCAAGCTTGCTGACATATATTCTCTGTTCATACGAGCAATGTTTTCAAGAGAAATCCCTTTTGGACATTCAACTTCACAAGCTCCAGTATTAGTACAGTTTCCAAAACCTTCCGCATCCATTTGGCTAACCATATTTAGAACTCTATCGGTAGCTTCAATTTTTCCTTGAGGCAACAAAGCATATTGAGACACTTTTGCAGCAACAAATAACATAGCTGATGAGTTTTTACAACTTGCCACACAAGCTCCACAACCAATACAAGCAGCTGCATCAAATGCATCGTCAGCATCTTTCTTGTTAACTGGAATCGTATTCGCATCAATTGTATTTCCTGATGTATTTACAGATATAAATCCACCTGCATGTTGAATTCTGTCAAAAGAACTTCTATCAACAACTAAGTCTTTAATTACAGGAAATGCTTTCGCTCTGAATGGTTCGATAAAAATCGTATCACCATCCTTAAACATTCTCATGTGCAATTGACAAGTAGTTACTCCTCTATCCGGTCCATGAGCTTCACCATTGATATACAAAGAACACATTCCGCAAATTCCTTCGCGACAATCGTGGTCAAAAGCTACAGGCTCATCCCCTTTCATGATTAATTCATCATTTAAAATGTCAAGCATTTCAAGGAACGACATGTCTGGTTCAATGTGATCTATAGGGTATTCAACTATTTTTCCTTCTGCAGCGGCATTTTTTTGACGCCATATTTTTAATGTAAGTTTCATATTTTTAGTTTAAAAGTCATAAAGTCGAAAGTCGAAAGTCGATTGACATGGAGTCATTTGACTTGAAGACGTTAGACATTTGACTAAATTATTTATAACTTCTTTGAACTAATTTCACGTTATCAAATACCAACGGCTCTTTATGCAAAACAGCTTCACTTGGTTTTCCAGTGTATTCCCACGCAGCTACATATGCGAAATTCTCATCATCACGTTGCGCTTCACCTTCTTCGGTTTGGTATTCTTCACGGAAATGTCCTCCACAAGATTCATTACGATGTAAAGCATCTTTAGCGAACAATTCTCCTAACTCAAGGAAATCAGCAACACGAGTCGCTTTTTCTAATTCTTGATTCAAGCCATTTGCGTCTCCAGGAACTTTTACTTCTTTGTAAAATTGATCACGTAAAACGGCAATTTCTGCAATCGCTTCATTCAATCCTTTTGCGTTACGAGCCATTCCAACTTTGTCCCACATGATTTTCCCTAATTTCTTATGGAAATAATCAACAGAATGCGTTCCTTTATTGTTGATAAATCTTTCGATTTGCTCTTTCACCGCTTTTTCAGCTGCTGCAAATTCAGGTAAATCTGTAGATATTGTTCCCATTTTAATGTCTGGTGATAAATAATCACCAATAGTATATGGCAATACAAAATATCCATCAGCTAAACCTTGCATCAATGCTGATGCTCCAAGTCTGTTTGCTCCGTGATCAGAGAAATTAGATTCTCCAATAGAGAAACATCCTGGAATTGTAGTTTGCAAGTTATAATCAACCCATGTTCCACCCATTGTATAATGTACAGCAGGGTAAATCATCATTGGCGTTGAATATGGATTTTCATCAACGATTTTTTCATACATCTGAAACAAGTTACCGTATTTATTAGCAACAACTTCTGTCCCTAATTTAATAACTAAAGCAGTGTCTTTTTCATCTAAATGTTTGATTTTAGCTTGATCAACTCCATATCTTTGGATAGCTGCTGCGAAATCTAAATAAACAGCTTCTCCTGTTTTGTTTACTCCAAAACCTGCATCACATCTTTCTTTAGCAGCACGAGATGCAATATCTCTAGGCACTAAATTTCCAAAAGCTGGATACCTTCTTTCCAAGTAATAATCCCTATCAGCTTCAGACAAATCTGTTGGTTTCTTTTTACCTTCACGAATTGCTTTTGCATCTTCTAGTTTTGCTGGCACCCAGATACGTCCGTCATTACGCAATGATTCTGACATCAATGTTAATTTCGATTGGTGATCTCCAGAAACAGGGATACACGTTGGGTGAATTTGCGTGTAGCAAGGATTTGCGAAGAATGCTCCTTTTTTGTGAATTTTCCAAGCTGCAGTAGCATTACTTCCCATTGCATTTGTAGAAAGGAAAAATACATTTCCATAACCACCCGAAGCAATAACAACTGCATGAGCTGAATGTCTTTCTATTTCACCAGTAACTAAGTTACGAGCGATAATCCCTCTCGCTTTTCCGTTCACGATTACTAAATCCAGCATTTCGTGACGGTTGTGCATTTTTATTTTTCCACGACCTATCTGGCGGTTCATTGCCGAATATGCCCCTAATAATAATTGTTGACCGGTCTGACCTTTTGCATAAAAAGTTCTTGAAACTAATGTTCCACCAAAAGAACGATTATCTAATAAACCTCCGTACTCACGTGCTAATGGCACACCTTGAGCAACGCATTGGTCAATAATATTTCCTGACACTTCAGCAAGACGGTGAACGTTTGCTTCACGCGCACGGTAATCTCCCCCTTTTACAGTATCATAAAACAAACGAAAAACGGAATCTCCGTCACCTTGATAATTTTTGGCAGCATTGATTCCCCCTTGTGCAGCAATAGAGTGCGCACGACGTGGTGAATCCTGAAAGCAAAATGCTTTTACGTTATATCCTAATTCTGCCAATGTTGCAGCAGCAGAACCTCCAGCTAAACCTGTACCAACGACAATTATATCTAAATTACGTTTGTTAGCCGGGTTTACTAAATTAATATGATCTTTATAATTTGTCCATTTGTCCGAAATTGGACCGCTAGGAATTTTTGAATCTAATGCCATTTATAATTTAATATTAATGATTAAAATGATGAAATAATGCAATGAAAATGAAACCAAAAGGAACTACAATTGCAAAAGCATATCCCAATTTATGTAATGATCTTGAATATTTGTTGTTGAATCCTACTGATTGAAAAGAGGAGTTGAAACCATGCCATAAGTGCAATGACAATAATAAAAAAGAAATACTGTATAAAGCCGTACGGACTGGACTTTCAAACTTTTCAGCTAATTCATGGAAATATCTAGTTTCATTTAATGGATTAACATCTACATATTTGTAAACCATTTCAGGAAACCAAAAATCATAAAAGTGTAATGCAATGAAAGCCAAAACAACTGAACCTGAAACAATCATGTTTCTTGAAGCCCAAGAAGAATTTGCAGCTCCGTTATTCTTTGCGTAAGAAATTGGTCTTGCGCTGCGGTTTTTGAAATCTAAAACAAAACCCATGATAAAGTGAAAAACTACTCCAACGATTAAAATTGGCTGGATAACGAATTGAACTAATGGATTATTTCCCATGAAATGGGATATTGAGTTGAATGTATCGGCACTAAAGACCGATGTCATATTGATAAAAAAATGCTGTGCTAGAAACAACATCAAAAAAAGTCCTGAAAGTGCCATAGCTACTTTTTTTGCTATTGACGATTTCAATAATGCAGATTTTGCCATAAGATTTATATAATTTGTTTTAAAAAATTCTACAAAAATAAAGCAATTAGACAGGAACTACAACCTTTTCGTTGTTATTTATAATGAATTTAAAGTGTTTTACACAAAACACCAAGAAATCTCTAAAAATCAAACAAAATTCAAAAAATGTTTAAACAAAAAAGAAAGAAATCTTAAATAAGAGGCAACAGAATGCATCAAAAAACACGCTAGAAAAAGACTAAAATTACCAATTCAATAATTTTAATTATTGTTTATTTATAAATTAATAAAAACATCTCCTACGTTGAATTTATATCAGAAAAACGATTGCATCAAGACAATGCGTTTTTAACTTTACAAGTTAAAAATTGAATAATGAAAACAGGAATTGATTCCATCTCTTTTGATGTTGCTAAGATCCATTTACCTATTAAAACTTTGGCGAAAGCCAGAAATATCGAACCTGAAAAATTAGAAAAAGGTTTAGGCTTAATAAAAATGACATTACCCGATTTACATCAAGATTCGGTAGTTTTTGCCGCAAACGCTTTGACAAAACTGATTCAAGAAAACAACCTCAATTTTAGTGAAATTGCAAGAATTTATGTTGGAACAGAAAGTTCGATTGATAGTTCAAAACCGATAAGTTCTTTTCTAATCGCATTGATGGAACAAAAATTTGGCGAAAACATTTTGTCAGAATGCGATGTGGTTGATTTTACATTTGCTTGCATTGGTGGTGTTGACGCATTGCAAAACTGCTTGGATTACGTTAAATTAAATTCTACCAAGAAAGCAATTGTTGTCACAACTGATTTTGCTAAATACGATTTAAACTCTACGGGTGAATATACCCAAGGTGCCGGAGCATTAGCAATGTTAATTACCTCAGACCCTAGAATCATTGCATTTGACAACAATTGGGCAACAAGTACAAAAGGGGTTTTTGACTTTTTTAAACCGTACCGCACTATTTCAAAAAAAGCAATTACAGGAAATTCAACTAACGAACCTTGGTTTGATAACCTTGAAGACGAAATAGAAATCCACAAAGACCAACCCGTTTTTGACGGACAATATTCCAACCAATGTTATATGGATCGCATCAGAAATGCTTATTTTTCATTAAAAAAATTAAAAAACACAAACGAAACAATCTACAAATCATGGGAAAGCATCATTATGCATTTGCCTTACGCGTTTCAGGGGCGTCGCATGTTATCTGAGATTTACGCTTTGGATGCCGAAAATAAAATGATCAGTGGTGACGAAGACGCAACCGAATATCAAAATAAATTGAAAGGAATCAGTAAATCTGAAGACTTCCAAAATTTTGTACATAATAAATTGATGCCTGCCGAACTCGCTTCTTCATTAATCGGTAATTTATACACGGGCTCCATTTTTATGGGACTGCTATCGACCTTGTCTCATTTTTATGATACTGCAAAAGAAATAACCGATAGTAAATTTGGGTTTCTTGCTTATGGAAGTGGCTCTAAATCGAAAGTTTTTGAAGGAACTATTCAACCAGATTGGAGAGCAGCAATAGCTGGTATTAAACTATTTGAAACATTAGAAGAAAGTTTTGAAATTGATTTTCCAACATACGAAAAACTTCATAAAAAAGAACAAAAACAAAGCATTCAGCTCCCTAAAAAAGAATGGGTTTTAGACCGAATAGAAAAAGAAATCCCCAATCTATTAGGAGCTCGTTACTACAAATGGATCGACTAATTTTTCAAGCGAGTAAAAAAAGCACCGAGAATTCTTAATCGAACTTTCGGTGCTTTTCTTAAATAAAATGCACGTCTAACTAAATTTAGCCATATACTGTTGTACGATTAAATCTGTATTTTCATTTCGGATTTTCTGTTGCAATTGAATTGGCGGAGAAGCTCTTTCCAAGCAGTTTTTAACTGCACAAGTCTCACATGTAACCCCTACAATTTGTTTTTGGAGCGATTTATTGTCAATAAATTTGAATTTTTTCTTTACACTAGGCGTAATTAATATTCCCACAGAAATACTTCTAAAACAATCTTTTTTAAACGGATCCAATGTTGCTGACGAGAAAACCAAATACTCATTACTACTGTTATCATAGCGAGAAATTTGTGCATCAAAAAAGTGATTTTTGTTTTGTTTCATAGCATTTTCAATCGTTTTGATTGACACCCATCTTCGACAATAATGCTCATTCATTTCATTAGCATGTGGTTCTTGCTGATTGGTAATGTGCAACTCTTTTTTTATTTGGTATGTATCCGCACCAATTTTATGTGACAATCGCAGAAAGAAGAGATTCTTTAACTGAAAATCCTTTGGTAAAATATTGGTCAGTCTTTGATAAAAAGATTCAGGAGAAACATTGAATTTACCCATCAGCTGGACCATCTCTTGTGGTTTTGGATCTGTTTTAGACAAAAACAAATTCAACTCATCAATAAGTTGTTGTCTAGGTATAAGTAATGCTCCGGCAAAATATGAAGCATAAAAGTTATTAAGAACCTGATCAAAATTATCAAATTTTATCCAACTAAAAGTGAACAACCTTTCTGTAATTTCCAGATAATTATAAGCGATTTCTTTGGCCAAAATAAATGCTTTTTGGGGCTCATCAATATCCAATGAAAGCAACAAAGTTTTACTTTTAGGAACAAATATCGACCTTAAATCCCCTAATTCTTCTTGCTCAGAAAAAACAATTTCTTGAATAGTATAACCATATTCCTCTATTAAGATGGCCGACAATTCCTCAATGGAGATTTTAGTATCAATATTAATATGAAATGCTTTAGAGAATTGCAATACTTTCAATTCTAAATCTTCAAAATAATTATTGTGAGCTTCTTGATAAGAACGCAAGGCAGCCAAGAAAAAACTTTCGCGTGTTAAATTGTAATGCTGGGCTATCTCAATAATCGTACTAATGAAAGCATTTACTTTTGCAGGAGCATTAGCAATGATATCGATAAGATCATTTTCCTGAATTCCAAAAATATCCAAAGGAATCTCTTTTAAAATACCCGATTTTAAAATTTCACCAATAGGCGCCAAATTATTATCCAGTTTTAAGGAAACCATATGATCGTAAGAAACATCCAGTTTTTCTGACAGAAGAATAATCTTATCTGTTTTTGGATATTTTTTTCCTTTCTCGATTTCGTTTAAGTACGATTTTGAAAGGTCTGTAATTTTAGCCAAGCCAAATAAAGACAGGTTCTTATTGGTGCGCGCCTGCTTGAGTTTTAACCCGAAAATCAACTTTATATAATCCTTTTCTATATTCATAAATCAAAGATACGCTAAAAAATAAAAAAGACAAAAAAATATTTTTTTCATTTTTAGCGTACGTTCGCTTGTTTTGTAAAAAATTTTTTGTACTATTGTCATGTAAAACGAATTAGCCATGATACACCAAAACGAAACAACCGAAAAATTACTTCAGTTATCAACTGAAACGAATCACCATTATCCAGAAATATTGACGAATGAAGCCATTGATTTTTTAACAGACTTACATCAAAAATTTAATGACAAAAGACTTGCGTTATTAGAAGACCGAAAAAAACAACAGGTCTTATTTGACCAAGGAACATTACCAAGTTTTCCTGCAGAAACAAAAAGCGTCAGAGAAAGCAATTGGCAAGCCGGAAAAACTCCAAAAGATTTATTAGACAGAAGAGTGGAAATAACCGGTCCCGTTGACAGAAAGATGGTCATCAATGCACTTAACTCGGGAGCAAAAACTTTCATGGCCGATTTCGAAGACAGCACTTCACCAACCTGGAGTAACTTAATGAGCGGGCAACAAAATTTGAAAGACGCAGTAAATAGAACCATCACTTTAGAAGACACTAAAAAAAATAAAAAATACAGCCTAAATGAAAAGACCGCGGTTTTAATAGTTCGCCCTAGAGGATTGCATTTGCCGGAAAAAAATATTTTGATTGATGGTGAGCAAGCTTCAGGATCACTTATTGATTTTGGATTGTATGCTTTCCATAATTACAAACAGCTTATTGAAGATGGAACTTCTCCCTATTTTTATATTCCAAAATTGGAACATTATTTAGAAGCAAGATGGTGGAATGAAGTTTTCGAATTTACACAGGAATATTTGGGAGTGCCAAACGGAACATTCAAAGCAACTGTTTTAATCGAAACCATAACAGCCAGTTTTCAATTGGACGAAATCATTTTTGAACTAAAGGATCATATTGTTGGTCTTAATTGCGGAAGATGGGATTACATTTTTTCTTACATCAAAAAATTAAGAAATAATCCGGCTTTTATTGTTCCAAATAGAGATCAAGTGACAATGACTTCTCCTTTCATGAGCGCTTATTCACAATTGGTTATTCAAAGATGTCACAAAAGAAACATACATGCTATAGGCGGAATGGCCGCTCAAATTCCGATAAAAAATGACGACGAAGCTAACGCAATTGCTTTCAACAAAGTAATAGCCGACAAAGAACGTGAAGTAAAAAATGGACATGACGGAACTTGGGTTGCGCATCCGGATTTGGTTTCATTAGCCATGACCGTTTTCGACAAATACATGCCAACAGCAAACCAAATTCATGTAAAAAGAGAAGATGTACACGTTACCGAAAAAGATTTATTAGAAATTCCAAAAGGAACAATCACCGAAGAAGGAGTTCGAAAAAATATCAGTATTTCTGTTTTGTATATCGCATCCTGGCTAAACGGACAAGGCGCTGCAGCTTTACACCATTTGATGGAAGACGCTGCAACTGCCGAAATATCAAGATCACAGTTGTGGCAATGGCTTAAAAACGAAGTGGTTTTAGACAATCAAAAAGTATTAAACGAAAAATACTACCATCGAATGGCCATGGAAGAATTTGAAAAAATCAGAAAACTTGTTGGAGATGAAAATCATGAAAAACAAAAATACAGATTGGCAGAACAACTCTTAGACATCTTAGTGGTAAACGATAATTTCATCGAATTTTTGACCATCCCAGGATACAAATACATTTAAAAAAACTATTAACAAACAACCATAAAAACGCAGAAAAATGAAAACAACAGAAACAAGAATTCAAGAATTAGTTGCAGACTGGATCACTAACCCAAGATGGAAAGGAGTAGAACGCCCTTATACTGCTGAGGAAGTTATCAAATTACAAGGGTCTTACATCATAGAACACAGCGTCGCAAAAATTGGAGCTAACAACCTATGGAACAAACTTAATTCTCAAGATTTTGTAGCTGGACTTGGAGCATTAACCGGTAATCAGGCGATTCAAGAAGTTGAGGCGGGTCTTGACGCAATCTACTTAAGTGGATGGCAAGTTGCCGCTGATGCAAATGTTGCCGGCGAAATGTACCCAGACCAATCTTTATACCCTGCAAACAGTGTTCCGCTTGTAGTAAAACGAATCAATAACGCACTTTTACGTGCCGATCAAATACAAGTTGTAAACGGAACGACTGATAAAAAACATTATTTAGTTCCTATAGTTGCTGATGCCGAAGCTGGTTTTGGAGGTAATCTAAACGCTTTCGAATTAATGAAATCTATGATTGAAGCTGGTGCAGCAGGAGTTCACTTTGAAGACCAATTGAGTTCAGCTAAAAAATGCGGTCACTTGGGCGGAAAAGTATTAGTGCCTACACAAGAAGCAATCAACAAACTGATCGCAGCAAGATTAGCGGCTGATGTTATGGGAACTCCAACTTTAATCGTGGCTCGTACTGATGCTGATGCGGCCAATTTATTGACAAGCGACATCGATCCTAGAGACGCCAAATTCATTACAGGCGAGAAAACAGGAGAAGGATTCTTCTATGTAAATTGCGGAGTTGAACAAGGAATTGACAGAGGATTGAGCTACGCACCCTATGCTGATTTGATTTGGATGGAAACCAGTAACCCTGATTTGGCTTACGCCAAACAATTTGCAGATGCCATTCATAAAGAATTCCCAGGCAAAATGTTAGCGTACAATTGCTCACCATCTTTTAACTGGGCTGCAAAATTATCTGTTGCTGAAATGGAAACATTCAGAGAAGACCTTGCTGCAATGGGATACAAATTTCAATTCATCACATTAGCTGGATTTCACGCCTTAAACACTAGTATGTTCGAATTATCAAAAGCGTACAAAGAAAGAGGAATGGCCGGTTATTCTGAATTACAGGAAAGAGAATTTGCTTTGCAAAAACACGGTTTCAAAGCGGTAAAACACCAAGGTTTTGTTGGGACATCTTACTTTGATGCCGTACAAAATACGGTTACTACAGGAAAATCTTCAACGACGGCCATGAAAGATTCTACTGAAGTAGCACAGTTTTAATAAAAAAAGTAGTTAAGAACACAAAATGTATTTGGTCTGAAAAACAAATTTCAACCTCTTACGTTTTGTGTTTTTTTATATAATTTTGCCAAATTCGTAACTAAAATGATTTAAACTTACTATTTTTGAGTAATTAAAAGTTTAAACACAATTGTTATGAAATACCATCAAATTGACCGTGACTTATTTATAAAAAATCGTGCTAAATTCATGGCTCAAATGAAGCCAAAAAGTGTAGCAGTATTTAATTCCAACGATATTTACCCCGTTTCTGCGGACAGTACTTTACCTTTTGCACAACACCGCGATATTTTTTATTTAAGCGGAGTAGATCAAGAAGAAAGTATTTTATTGCTTTTCCCCGATGCGCCTTACGAAAACCAAAGAGAGATGTTATTCCTGAAAGAAACCAGCGAACACATTGCAATTTGGGAAGGTGAAAAACTGACTAAAGAGCGCGCTCTGGAAGTTTCAGGAATCAGAACGGTTTATTGGTTACAGGATTTCGAAAAAATTTTATTCGAAATGATGACACATTCCGATACAATTTACATCAACACAAATGAGCATTATCGTGCAACGGTTGAAACTGAAACTCGCGAAGCCCGTTTTGTAAAATGGTGGAAAGAGAAATATCCTGCACACGCTGTCGCAAAAAGTAATCCTATATTGCAACGCCTTCGTTCTGTGAAAGAAACCGAAGAATTGGATTTAATCCAAAAAGCCTGTAATATTACCGAACTTGGTTTTAGAAGATTATTGCCTTTCGTGAAACCAAACGTTACAGAATATGAAATTGAAGCCGAATTGATTCACGAATTCGTTCGCAATCGTTCCAAAGGTTTTGCTTACACACCTATTATCGCTTCGGGAAACAATGCTAATGTTTTGCATTACATCGAAAACAACCAACAATGTAAAGCCGGTGATTTGATTTTACTGGATGTTGCAGCTGAATATGCGAATTATTCCAGTGACATGACGCGTACCATTCCAGTTTCAGGAAAATATACCAAAAGACAAAAAGAAGTATACAATGCCGTTTTACATGTAAAAAACGAAGCGACCAAAATGCTTGCTCCGGGAACGCTTTGGAAACAATACCATATCGAAGTGGGGAAAATCATGACTTCTGAGTTGCTAGGTTTGGGATTAATCGACAAAGCCGATGTGCAAAACGAAAACCCAGACTGGCCTGCCTATAAAAAATATTTCATGCACGGAACCTCCCACCACATGGGATTGGACACGCACGATTACGGAATTCTAACGGAACCTATGCAAGCTAACATGGTGTTCACCGTAGAGCCTGGAATTTACATTCCTGCCGAAGGTTTCGGAATCCGTCTGGAGGACAACATTATTGTTCAGGAAAGCGGCGAACCATTCAACATGATGCGCAACATCCCAATTGAAGTGGACGAAATCGAAGACTTAATGAACAGTTAATTCCTTAAATACATACAACCAAATCGGTTTACAGCAATGTGAACCGATTTTTTTTTGGGCGCAACCCAGCTTCCGCAAACTCCAGCTGCGTCGGGCTATCCGCTATAAGTCCTCGTCTCGTCCAAAAAGACGAGACTGTGGGCTTTCCGCTCTTATCCCTTGCGCGCTTCAACGAGAAAATCTGTAATTCCAAAATTCATCTTAAAGCTGTAACTTTATTATCACCCTTCCGACTTATTTAAAACAATACATATTTTGTAAAATATTCTATATGTAATTTCAACCATTAAGAAATTAAGAAAAATTAAGCTCTAATTCTTAATGAAACTTAATTTCTTAATGGTAAAAAAAATTAATTAAAAAAATTAAAACACAGAAATCATGCAAGCACACGAAATAGACTACCACATATATGGCGAGGAAATGCAATATGTGGAAATAGAATTAGATCCACAGGAAATCGTAATTGCCGAAGCCGGAAGTTTTATGATGATGGATAACAACATCCAAATGGAGACCATTTTTGGAGATGGATCAGAACAACAATCCGGATTGTTTGGCAAACTTTTGAATGCCGGAAAAAGAGTGCTGACCGGCGAAAGTCTTTTTATGACAGCGTTCATCAATCAAAATAATAGTAAAAGCAAAGTTTCATTTGCAGCTCCCTATCCTGGAAAAATAATTCCAATAGACTTGACCCAATTTGGTGGTAAATTCATTTGCCAGAAAGATTCCTTTCTTTGTGCCGCCAAAGGCGTTTCTATAGGAATTGAATTCTCTAAAAAACTAGGACGTGGATTGTTTGGTGGCGAAGGTTTCATCATGCAAAAAATCGAAGGTGACGGAATGGCGTTTGTACATACCGGAGGAACGTTGGCCAAAAAAGAATTAGCAGCTGGCGAAATTCTAAAAGTCGATACGGGCTGTATCGTTGGTTTCACCAAAGATGTTGATTACGACATTGAGTTTATTGGCGGTATAAAGAATTCTATTTTTGGTGGCGAAGGATTGTTTTACGCCACCCTTCGCGGTCCGGGAACCGTATATGTGCAATCTTTACCATTTAGCAGATTAGCAGATAGAATCATCGCATCTGCTCCAAAAGCTGGAGGAAGCAGCCGTGACGAAGGCAGTTTACTGGGTGGATTAGGAAGTTTGCTCGATGGCGACAGACGATTTTAGTCTAAATTTAAACTTTCCATTTGTCATTTCGACAAAGGAGAAATCGCATCACCATGCATTATGTAATTTCTTCTTCGTCGAAATGACAATAACGATTTTCAGAAATGGAGGTCATTTTTATTTTAAAGGAAGCTGAATTTGAGGCAAAGGCTGACAAAGTGTTTTGTTTACAATTTTCTCTCTCATTAATTTTTTCTTATTAAAATGTCTTGAGATATTTTGAATAATTTCTGTCTAATTATCTTTAATAACTTTGCCATTATCATCCTTTGTCTCATGATAAAAAACCTTTATTGAACGACAATTATTGTGCTCAAAAACAGTATTAAGTAATGTCCTATCAGACAACCCACAAGAATGTCCCATAACTAAAATCTGGAATTTATTACTGTCAATAAAATCAAGTAAATTTTTATAATTAGAATTTTGTAAATATTTAAATGATTTAAAATTCTCTAAATATTCATTGTCATCTAAATTTTCAATTATCTTATAGTCGTCGTCCATTTCATCACCGAAACCAAAATTAATTTTATACTCATTTTCATTTCCTATTATCCCATGTATAGGAATATGAGTTTTTGCCAAATCATCATTTAAATTTTGAACTCTTAAATATCTAAGTGCTGTTGGAGTATAATTAAAATTTAGAATTCTAAATAATCCTTTTGAATCTTCTACATTTCTTGTTTCAAAGTCATTTTCAATTTCTTTATAATCATCACTAGAAAATTCCTTATCAAGATTTAATTCTTTATTAAGAATAGAAATAGGCCTTAGAATATCACAAAACTTAAATTGATCATAATCTGAACCCTTAATTAATCCTGAATTAAAGGAATCAACAACTTTTTCTTTTAAATATTTTTCCAAAAGACATTTAACTTGTTCAAAATCTGCATTAAGTTTTACTAACTTTTCTTTTCTCGAAATTTCAAAATCATCTTTATCTACTGATATATTTACTACCTTTAAATTAACAATATCTTTTAATTCTTTATAATATTCGTTTTCAATATCAACCCAATTTCTAAACGCTTTTTGGTTTATTAATCTAAAAAAAATATTTTTATAATTAATTATATGGTGTCTTGGATATTTTCCACTTCTATTATTTCCATATTCACGATAAATTTCTGCGTCAGAAAATTTTATTTTTTCATCATGTTGCATAATAAAATTTGCCAATCCTTCTAAATTTTCAACTTGATCAAATTTAAAATCGTGTCCCAAATTTTGAAATGAAACAAAATCATCGTCGTGACTTGCACAAGTTACTCCCTTCCAATAATCATCAATAAAATGTTTATAAGAAGTTGGCAACCCATGCGCCAGATCAAAACCGTTTCCAACAATCACAAGTCTGTTCATAATTACAAATGCTTTCCTCAAATATACTATTTTTATTACAAACCTATTCATGAATTACTTCTATGACCTTATATTTCTTAAATGGTTAAAAAAATAAAATGTTACTTTTGCACTTTAAACTAAAAACTTTGAAACAAATTCTCTTTAAAAATACCAACATTTCCTATTCCGATACCGGGAAAGGCACCGCTATCGTCTTGCTTCATGGTTTCTTGGAAAACAAAACAATGTGGGATTTTTACATTCCGGAGTTGGCCAAAAAAAACCGAGTAATTGCCATTGATTTATTAGGTCATGGCGAAACCGAATGTTTAGGATATGTGCAAACGATGGAGGAAAATGCCGATGCGGTTCACGAAGTTTTATCAGCATTGCGCATTCGTAAGGCCATTTTCGTTGGACATTCTATGGGCGGTTATGTTGCGTTAGCTTTCGCAGAATTGTATCCTGAAAAGGTAAAAGGATTAGTTTTATTGAATTCAACATCAAAAGCAGATAGCGAAGAACGAAAAATAAATCGCGATCGCGCTATTAAAGCGGTGAAACAATCTTTTATAAATTTTGTATCATTATCCATTGCTAACTTATTTAGCGAAGATAACAGAGAAAGACTTTCATCAGAAATAGAAAGTGTAAAAATCAAAGCTTTAAAAACTCCACTTCAAGGAATTGTAGCTTCATTGGAAGGAATGAAAATAAGAAAAGACCGAGAAGTTTTATTGCACCTTACGCCTTATCCTAAACTGCTAATTTTAGGAGAAAAAGACCCTGTTTTAAATTATTCAGAAACCAAAGAACAAATAGAAAACACCGAAGTTAAACTCTTTACTTTTCCTGATGGACACATGAGCCACATTGAAAATCAAGAAGAATTATTGAAAGTGCTATTGTTGTTTTTTAAAAGAGTTTAAATCATTCCTACTTTCAAATATCCTTTTTCCACCAATTCACTTCTATCTCTTAAATGATGCATTTTCCCTTCTTTCATTAAGACGAGTTCCGTCGAGATTTTGATTATATTTTCATAATTATGATCAGTAATGATAATTCCTTTTATATTTGAATATTTAGTAACTAATACATTTATTTTGTCAATCATAATTGGCGACAAACCATTGTAAGGTTCGTCTAGCAGCACAAATTTAGAGTTTTTGTTCAATATTAATTTAATTTCTAAATACCGCAATTCTCCACCTGACAATTGGTTTATTTTTTTATTGAGAATCGTTTGAATTATTTCATCTTCATAAAACTCCTGAAGTTTATCATTAGCAACAGACAATCCAATAGCTTTTTTTACAAAAAACAAATTGGGAATAAAATTTTCTTGAGGCAAATAACTGATTTCGTTTAGCAAATCGCTGGTTTTTGATTTCACTACGCCATCTACGCGAACAAATTTAAAATCGGCAGTAACAATTCCAAAAATGATTTTTAACAATGTTGATTTTCCGGAACCGTTTCTTCCCAAAATACCAATAATATCTTTAGTTTCACACTTCAAATACACATCGGAAACTATGATTTTCCCATCATGTTTTTTTTGCACACTGTCAACTTCTAAAATGCTTTTAGTCATATAAATTACACTATTTGATTAATGACCAAAATCAAAATTACAGCAAAAACGAAATTCATTAGAAAGCTAAAAACTAACAGATTCAATTTTGACATTCCATTGTTTAAATAAAATAAATATTCATTTTTAGAATTTACTTCTTTTATTAATATACTAATACAGAAACCGTAAATAATAATTCCTAATTTGAATATTTCAAATCCTCCAAAAACCCATAATAAAATACTTATTGACAAAGTAATAGTCAAAGTGCTTTTGTAAAACTCAAAAATATTGGCTAATTTTTTAATTGGGACGTATTTAAATTATTATCTCTTCAAAAGGAATCTTTACCTCTAAAATTTCATTCAATAACACAACAATTTGCTCCAAATAATTGGATAAAACCTCCTCGTTTATAATTGAATTCATTTCTTTTTCTTCTTTGAAAGCAAATGGAAGAAAACCTGCTTTTAAATTCTTAAACGAAATAATCCCTGCTTCTATTGGTTTCCCTTTTGCTTCTTGTTCGTACATATACGCATAGGCCAAAACCTGAATAATTTTATCGCTTTTGATATCTTCTGTTAAACCTTTCCAAGTTTTAAGAATAACATTTACTTTATCAACTTTGCCCGTTTTATAATCAATGATTCGAATCGTTCCGTTGCGTTCTTCGATTCTATCTACATTTCCTTTTATCAATACCGGAAAAGGCAAACTAGGATGATTTAATGTTCTTTCAAAAGTTTGTTCCAAAGCCAAGATTTTAATTGCATCGCCACTTTTGATACTTTCCAATTCTACTTTCAGGAAATTAGAAACATTGCGTTTCGCAACTTCAAAAGCCAAAAGATTACGTCCTTTTTTAATTTCACCTTCTTTATAAACCAATTTGAACTGTTTCAAGACTTCAGCGTCTATTTGTTTGAAACAGTTTAAAATATCATTTTCCGAAATAAATTTACCAATGAATGGTTCGTATAAAACTTTCAAAGTTTCATGTATAATGGTTCCCAAAGTATTCAAAGCTATGTTTTCTTCGACTTCTTCGACTTCTCTGATCCGCAATATCTTTTGGAAATAAAACTGAATCGGATTACGGATATAACTCGTCAGTGCCGATGGTGAAAACCCCTTCTCAGCAATTTCCTTCAATCGCAACATCACACTTTCCGATTTTGGAATTACCATTGGCTGATATGCCGTTTCGGGTAAAACAGCATTATAAATCTCGTGCGTAAGCGTATGATTTTTTTGCTTTTCGACTTCCAGTTGGGTAATGAATCGACTTTTTTCACCCGCATCTAATCCCTCACTTTCGGTATTATAAAGCAAATAAATATTTTTGGCCCGTTGTAACAAGTGATAAAAATGATAGGTATAAATGGCATCTTTCTCTTTGAAAGTTGGCAGACCCAATTCGCGTTTCACATCATACGGAATAAAAGAATTCTGGGATTTGCCGGCAGGAAATTTCCCTTCATTCATTGAAGTAACGATTACGGTATCAAAATCTAAAACTCGGCTTTCCAATACACCCATAATTTGCAAACCATTCAAAGGTTCTCCTTCAAAAGAAACCTCAGCTAAATCAATTACTTGTTTGTAAATAGCATAAAGCGTTTCAATTTTATCGATGTGTTTGTGTTGAGAATAATAATTGATCAGTTTATTAATCGTTTTAAAAATAGCAAAGACAAAAGCTTTGGTAATTTTTTCTTCCTCGTTATCATTACTCAAATTTTCTTTTATTCTTTGTAACAGTTTAGAAATAGTCTCTAATACGGGAATGGAGCCATTTTCCCATTTTTTAAACAGCAATAAAAATAAATCAGTTGGATCTGAATGGAGTTCAAGCAGCTTTTTATGAGTGATAAATGTATAATTATTTTTATTAATTGTGTTAACCAGTGCGCTGGTTTTCGCATAAGGTTCTACTAACGGATGTGTTAAAATATCCAGTACATCTTTGTAATACAAGACATAATCTTGGGCATTTCTGGACAAAGCATTGGTATGCATCTTGAACAATTTAGCAATCAAAATCTGAGCTGGATTATTTTTACTCGAATAACCCATTGTTATATTTAAAGCACCGACGCTTGATGGTAACGAATACAAAAGGGGCACCAATAGATTCTCTTCCCCCAAAACAATCGCTACTTTATCTAACGACGCATCAGTCCCGAGGCTTCGGGATTCATTGATAATATTTTCTATTATACTTCCGGTGATTTTGGTTTGACCAATTGACTTTGGTGTACCTATGACATGAATGTTTTTTGTTTGTGAAAAATCATTTACAATCCATTCAAAAGGATTGGATTTATAATGCTTCCAACTTTCTTTAAAACGCCTTACAAACAATCCTGCATCGTGATATGGGTCATTGAGAAAGGTTTGGTCCACATCCCAATATATCTTGGCGCAGTCAGAAGCGATTAAATGTTGTATGATTTTTTCTTCAGCGGCATTAAGCGCATTGAATCCAGCAAAAACAAATTGTTTGTTTGAAATTGAATTAGAAAAATGACTTAAATTATTTACTGCCTCGCGATAAATTAAACCTTGATAACCGATTCCTTTATTTGATAAATGTGTATAAAGTGAATTGTAGTAATTGGGCAATAATTTCCAAAAATCAATATATTTTTCCAGTAATGCAGTTTTATTTTCAACTTCAATTCCCCATTTTTTTATGTCTTCAATGTCTTTCAGATATGACAAAACATAAGAAGGATCTAATAAATACCGATCGATTTCATTAAAATCCTGCAACAATGTTTTTGCCCAATTAGCAAAGAGTTCAAAAGATTGTTGGTTTGATTTTTCAGTAATTGACAAATAAACTTTAAAAAATTCGAACAATAATTCGATTGGGTCTATGGAACGGATACCGGAAATATCCTGAATAAAATCTTCAATACTAATAATTTCGGGCGAAAGTATGTTAGTTGATACTTTATTCTTCAAAGCTTCTATCAAAAATATTTTGGCTCGTTTATTTGGTAAAACAACTATTACATTGGATAACTCATTTGAATAATTTTCAATTAAAACGGCGGCTATTTTATCTAAAAAAGAAGTATTTGTCATTTTATAAAAATAAAAAAAACGCCCCGATAAATCGAGGCGTTTTCCATAAATATTTTAGAAAAATTTATTCTTTTATTAAAGAAATTTCAGTTCTTCTGTTGTGTGCTTTTCCTTTAGCAGTTTTATTAGTATCAATTGGTTTAGTTTCACCAAAACCTGTAGATTTTAATCTATCAGCAGCAATACCATTCTCAATTAAGTAATTTTTAACTGCTGCAGCTCTGTTTTCAGATAATGTTTGGTTCATTGCGTTAGAACCATCGCTATCAGTATGACCTTCAACTAAGAATCTTGAATAAGGATATTCTTTTAAGATTGCAGTAATTGATTGTAAAGTTGGGTAAGTTTGTTTTTTGAAAGTAGATTTTCCAGAATCAAACAAGATTGTTCTACTGTACTCATTCAATTTCATCATAACTTCCTCAGAAACTTCAGGACAACCTTGATTAGCAACTGTACCTTTTACATCGATACATTTATCATCTTTGTCTAAAACACCATCTCCGTCAGTATCTGGCCAAGGACAACCTGCGTTTTCTTTAGGACCTGCAACTGTAGGACATTTGTCATCTTTATCAGCAACACCATCTCCGTCAGCATCTGGACAACCATTTAATGCAGCTAAACCAGCAACTTCTGGACAAGCATCATCTTTATCAGCTATACCATCGCCGTCAGTATCAGGACAACCTTTTAATGCAGCTAAACCAGCAACATCAGGACAAGCATCCTCACTATCTTGGATACCATCGCCGTCTGTGTCAGGACATCCGTTGAATTGTTTTAAACCAGCAACTTCTGGACAAGCATCATCTTTGTCATAAATTCCATCACCATCTGTATCTTTACCACCAAATTTGAAAGTAAGTCCAGCAGTATGTTGGAAATGTGATGGAGCATCAGGTTTTCCAGCAGCATCTTCTCTATCACCAAATGATTTTTTGTATGCTGTAGCAAAAGATAAACCTATGTTATCAGTAAACCAAAAAGTTAAACCAGCACCTGGGTTAACAGTTCCGTAGCTACTGTCTCCAAAGAAAGTATATCCACCACCAACAGATAGGGAAGGATCAATTACTTTAGATTTAAGTAAATTCATAAAACTATATCTAATAGTTCCATCAATACCATAATACATTAAGTCACCAGGGTTAGTTACGATGTAACCACGAGAATCATGACCAACAGCATTTGGAGCAAATTGAACATATTTAGTAATTTTGTTTACAGAACCTTGAACTCCAAAAGTGAAACCATCTCCTATAAATCTTGATACAGAAAGATAAGATACTGAAGGAAGAATATTCCAGTTGTCTTTTACAGCGAATGGTTGAGAAAAATGACGATCTGCCCAATTTTTTCCGCCACCAGCACTTGTTCTGGTGTCAACAGCATTAACTCCAAAAGAGATTGCCCATGGGTTGTTACTGTCTTGTGCGTGAGAGCTTAATCCCATCACCATCATTACAGCAAATAAAAGTTTGTTAAGATGTTTCATACTTATTTTTTTTAATTAAATAATTAGTTAATTACAAACAAAAGTAATGCGTAATTTTATAAATACAAAATGAAATGTTAAAATAAACCTACAAATTATACCAAAAGTGGAAATTATATAACTTCAAATGAAAATTATATAACTTTTAACATCTTACCCACTTCAATAAAAGCATTAATTGCTTTGTCCAAGTGAGCAGTAGTGTGAGCCGCTGATAATTGAACTCTAATTCTAGCCTTATCTTTCGGAACCACTGGAAAAAAGAACCCAATTACGTAAATTCCCTTTTTTAACAGTTCATTGGCCATATTTTGGGATAATTTGGCATCATATAACATTACCGGAACGATTGCTGAATCGCCATCAATAATATCAAAACCGGCTTTTTTCATTCCTTCCTTGAAATAATTAGTATTCCATTCTAATTTATCACGTAAAACGGTATCTCTTTCTAATATTTCAAAAACTTTTATGGAAGCTCCAACAATGGCAGGAGCCAATGAATTTGAAAATAAATAAGGTCTGGATCGTTGACGTAATATTTCAATAATCTCTTTTTTTGCTGTTGTATAACCGCCCATAGCTCCTCCAAGTGCTTTTCCTAAAGTTCCTGTAATGATATCTACACGACCCATCACCCCTTTTGCCTCGAGCGTTCCTTTTCCGGTTGCACCAATAAATCCGGCCGCGTGGCATTCGTCAACCATGACCATAGCATCATATTTATCTGCTAAGTCACAAATTTTATCTAAGGGCGCCACTACTCCGTCCATAGAGAAAACACCGTCCGTAACAATTAATTTGAATCTAGTTCCAGCGGCTGTAGCTTTAATCAGTTGTTGTTCCAAATCTTCCATATTGCTATTTTCATAACGGTAACGCGCCGCTTTACACAAACGAACCCCATCGATAATAGAAGCATGATTTAAACTATCCGAAATAATGCAGTCTTGTTCTCCTAACAACGGCTCAAAAACACCTCCATTAGCGTCAAAAGCCGCCGCATAAAGAATCGTATCTTCGGTTCGGTAAAATTCAGAAATCTTTTTTTCCAATGTCTTGTGGATATCCTGAGTTCCACAAATAAAACGCACGGATGACATTCCGAAACCATGTGTATCTAGAGCATCTTTGGCAGCCTGAATCACTTCTGGGTGCGATGATAATCCAAGATAATTATTGGCACAAAAATTTAAAACTTTCTCTCCGGTAGAAATCGTGATTTCGGCTCCTTGTGGCGAAGTGATGATTCTTTCTGATTTAAAAATTCCGTTATCTACAATAGTTTGAAGTTCTGATTGCAGGTGTTGTTGTATTTTTCCGTACATGATTTTGTAAAAGTTTAAGATTTAAAGCTATTGTCCTAATGACATAAAGGCTCAAAGTTTATAATTTAGGTTACAAATGTACTACATCGATTGCTGAACCTATATACACAAGTGCTTTTTTTACCACTTTATACCCCATTAATTCAATTGCCTGTTGATAATTTTCCAATTGTAATTGGTATTTTGAATTGTGCGTTCCTGTTTTATAATCCAATAAAAACACCTCATTATCTTTGTTTATCGTCATTCGGTCAGGCTTGATGGTTTTTCCTTGTTTTTGGATTATGGTTTGTTCGTTTAAAACCTGATTCCCCTCAGAAAAATAACTTTCTAATTCACTATGATTAACAATTTCCTGAATACTTTTATAAACCGTTTCTTTTTGTCCAAAAGTGATTAATCCACTTTCAATGGATTTTGTAATCGCTAAATCAACATCGGCTTTTGTTTTTACGAAAGATAAAATCTCATGAACTAAATTACCGTATTCTATAGCTTCCTGCTGGTGCGTTCCCCACATAATAGCTTCGCGTTGTGCAATTTTTATGTTTTTGGGGTTGAGAATTTCTGTCACCAAAGGAATCGTTTTAGAAGTATCGACATGCTTCTTTTCTTCTGATAATTTGGTTGAATTCCCAAATTCATACTCCAATTTACTTTCGTCAAATTCTCCTTTGCTCATCAAATAATTAATAAAAAAAGTACACATGTTATTTTTTGGAACCTCGCCTTTTCGGGACAAATTCATATTGGAAATGACATATAATTGTTCTTCGGCACGAGTTAAAGCCACATACAAAACATTGATATTATCCAACAATTCTTCCTGCTTTTTTTGATTATAAACCAAAGATGCTTCCTCACCAAATCCTTCTACCGCACTACTATTATCAATTAAAACTTTAGGCAAACCTATAGTTTCCTCTTCGGCGTTGAGCCATAGTTTATCTTTGGGTTTCCTGTTGTAATCTTCCTCAGCAAAAGGAAAAATAACGACCGGAAATTCCAAGCCTTTCGATTTGTGAATGGTCATAATTCGCACTGCATTATTCCCTTCTGGTGAAGGAATGCTAAATTTATCAGCATTTTTGTCCCAGAAATTCAGAAAGTCCGAAATTCCTGCTTGATTGCGAATGTCACGTTCCAAAACAATATCCAGAAAATATTGGACGTAAGCGTTACTTATTTTTGGATTTAGGAATTTCGAAATAATAACCTCAACAGACTCATACAATGATTTTTTTCTAATATTTTGGAACGAAAGTGAGATATCAAAACTCATCAGCCAATTTTCGAAATCAGTTTCATGAAATAAAGCCATTCCTTGCGCAATGAAATCATGAACTGGCATTTTACCTTGAATATGCTCTCCAACATAATGCAAGAAATAAGCCTTCGCTTCTAAATCGGCGTTGTTTTTTAAGTATTTTAATAAATGAATAATCAAGCGGACTTCAGTGGCGTTTTGTATCATCAAAGTTTCTGATGATAAAAGCGGGATTTTTTGTTCGGTCAAATAATTGGCAATCGCAATTCCTTGGCTTCGTTTTCTGGTCAGAATCACAATATCTTTGTATTCAAAACCTTCCCGAATTACTTTTTGAATCGTGTTCAATGTCGCTAAAACAAATAATTCTGTTTTATCCAAGGATTCTTCCTCATCTTCTGAAGTTTCCACTTTTGGAATAAACGAAATATTTACATAACCACCCGTTTTATGATTTGTCTTTTGGTGACTGTGATTTTCGTATAAGTCTTTATAATCTAAATGTTCGAATTCATTCGATACTAATTGAAAGAAATCATTGTTGAATTGAATTACCTGCGAATAACTTCTGTAGTTTTTATCTAAATGTTCCAAAACTTTCTCCGGATTATTGAACGGATTTTGTTCTTTACTCAAGTCGATAAATTGCTCGGCTTTTCCGCCACGCCATCTGTAAATGGATTGTTTTGGATCACCCACAATCATCAAAGTTCCTTTTTCGCCATCAATTTCGCTGGACGTAGCATTATCTATAAGCGGAATTAAATTCTGCCATTGCATTTCGGATGTATCCTGGAATTCGTCAATAAAAAAATGTCGGTATCGTTCTCCCAATCTTTCATATATAAAAGGCGCTGGCTGGTTTTGAATTTCCGTGTGAATAATTGCATTAAATTCAGAAATGGAAAGCACGTTTTGTTCGCTTTGAATTTTGGCTAATTCATTACTAACGGTATTCAGCAATGATAATGGCGTAATGTTTTTCAGAAAAGCTTTGTAGAAATCTCTTTTTTCGAAAGTTTTATAAATTCGGTCCAAAATCTGTAATAAATCCGGGATTATGTTCTCAATAATCGCGCGGTCTTTTGCCGTTTTATTGATTTTTATATCATCGAATTCGTGATAGGTTTTATTTTTTGGATTGAATTTTCCTTCTTGGATACTCAACAAATGTTTTGGAAAATGTCCTGCCGAAAATGATTTATTATCAATTCCGTTTTTGTCTATTAACAATAATGCTTCTTCTGCAAAAACCACAGTTTCTTTTTCTAAAACTTTGCAGGCTTCGCCTAATTTCTTTTTTATTTCAACAAATTCACCGATGGATTTATCTTGAAAATGCGTGATTTCGTTTCTATTGTTTTCGTTTAAAACCAAACGACCGGTATCGAGAATTTCCCTAGAAATATCCCACGATTTATCATCGTCAGTTTTTTCCATTGTGAAATCAATTAACAGCTTTGTTAATGTTTCATCTTCACCGGCTTGTGCAATAATGGCATCAACAGCTTCAACAAGCAGATTTTCGGTATCCAAAGTGACCTCAAAAGTCATAGGCAAACCTAAATCATGCGCAAAAGCCCGAATCACTTTATGCGTAAATTTATCAATCGTAGAAATATCAAAAGCGGCATAATTGTGAATAATATGCTTGATGATTTGTTGCGCTTTGGTTTTGATTTGAATGATCGATAATTCCGTATCTATTGACAGATCCTGCATTAAATCCTGCGCTTTTGAACTTGGTTCGTCTTTGGCAAATTCAGAAAGGCTGCCTACAATTCGGGATTTCATTTCGTGTACCGCTTTGTTGGTAAACGTTATGGCGAGAATGTTGCGATAGGCATCATTTTTCTTGGCAACAAGAATAATTTTTAAATACTCTTTCACTAGCGCATACGTTTTTCCGGAACCGGCTGATGCGTCATATATGGAGAAGGAAGGTCTTTGCATGTAGTTTTATATTTTCCCCTCCCCAACCCTCCCCAAAGGGAAGGGAGACAGGATGGAATTAGTTTCTCTTTAATCTGAATTTGATAGTTTCCGAATGTCCTAGCCCTGATTACTTCACTTAGCTTTTATTTCCATCGGAGTTCAGTGAACTTCGTTTGAAGTGGAAATTCTTTTATAAAGCTAGAAGCCTTCAAAAGGCTTCCAGCTTTATAAAAGATTGCAACGAATAGCAGGAAATAGCTCCTAAAAATACAACTATTGCTAGGTTGTTTTTAAAAATTGTCTCGAAACTTCGGGATAAAACTTAAAAGTAGTATTTTTGCAGCATGGAAACAAATAGACAGAAAAAAATAGGTGGGGTTATCCAAAAAGATTTGGTTGATATTCTGCAAGGTGAAGTGAGAAAAAACGGATTGGCTAATTTAATCATTTCGGTATCCAAGGTTACTGTAACTACAGATTTATCAGTAGCTACAGTGCATTTAAGCGTTTTCCCTCAGGACAAAGCAAAAGAGATTTTAGAAGCGGTTAAGTCCAATTCTAAAACAATAAAACATGATTTATCACAACGTGTTCGTTTACAATTAAGAAAAGTTCCAAATTTGGTTTTCTTTATTGACGATTCTTTAGATTACATTGAAAAGATTGATAATGCGCTAGCCAATAGAGATAATCCTATAGAAAACAGAGATCTTTTGGATAAACGCAGATTTCAATAAAATTTGAATTTTCCTCTTTACATAGCCAAACGCTACATTCTTAGCAACAGTAAAAACAACGCTATAAATATTATCAATCGCATTGCCAGCATGGGAATTATTGCTGGTGCAATGGCTTTGTTTGTCGTTTTATCTGTTTTTAGCGGACTGAAAGTTTTTAGTCTTTCGTTTACCAATGACATTGATCCTGATTTAAAAATTAGTAGCACTTTAGGCAAATCATTGCTTATTTCTCCCGACCAGGAAAACCAAATCAAGAAAATTGACGGTCTTGCTTCTTATACCAAAATAATTGAAGAACGGGTCTTATTTACTTATGACGGAAAACAAGAAGTTACTTACTTGAAAGGTGTTGATGCTAATTTCAGTAAAGTTAATGCCATCGAAAAAAAGCTTTTCAACGGTCAATGGCTGAAACCGGATACGTATCAAGTGGTCGTTGGTTATGGAATTGCCCAGAAATTTTCAATGGGTTTACTTGATTTTAATAATCAGTTAGAAGTGATGGTGCCAAAGGCAGGAAAAGGCAGCATTGAAAATGAAGAGCAAGCGTTTAACAAAACGGACATTATTCCTGTTGGGATTTATGCCATCAGCGAAGATTTAGATTCAAAATATGTTTTTGCCGATTTAGGTTTAGCGCAGGAACTATTGGAATACAAAACTAATCAGGTTTCTGGAATTGAAATTAAAGTAAAATCCGGTGCTGATGAAAATTCCATCATCAGCAAACTTCAAACTATTTTCAAGGATAAAATTACCATAAAAAATAGGGCTCAACTTAACGAGTCGCTCTACAAAATGTTGAATACCGAGAATATTGCCGTGTATTTAATTTTTACTTTAGTTATCGTCGTAGCACTTTTTAATTTGATTGGCGCGCTGATTATGATGATTTTAGACAAAAAAGGAAATCTTAAAACCCTCTTCAATCTAGGAACTGAAATCAAGGATTTGCGAAAAATATTCTTGCTTCAAGGGACTTTACTGAGTGTTTTTGGAGGAACTATCGGTTTGATTTTAGGAATTATTATTGTGTTATTACAACAACAATTTGAACTTATTATGATAACCCCAACACTGGCTTATCCTGTGGTTTTCAATGTAGAAAATGTATTGATTGTTATGGGAACCATAGTTACGCTCGGTTTTGTAGCTTCGCTGATTGCGAGTAGTCGTGTGAGTAAAAAGTTATTGGAGTAAGATTTTTGACTTCAAATTAACGATTTTTGATTTCGGATTTAAAAAAAATAAAACACAAATTCCACTAATTTACATGAGCTCATTTGTGCAAATTAGTGGAATTGCTTCGCCTGTTCACTATAGCTCGGGTTGTGTTTGAAATATTTAGTTAAACAACCTCATAACCAGCATAAGCATCTTCGATCTCGTTCAAAGCGGCGAACAACTCTTCAGGGCGATCTAAGGTTACTAATTGTTGTTTGAATGGTTTAAAAGAATGAATTCCTTTAAAATAATTGGTATAATGTGGGCGTGTTTCTACAATTCCTAGTCTTTCACCTTTCCATTCCATAGCCCAAGTCAGGTGATTTCGCACTGCTTCAACTCTATCAATAACTGTAGGTTTTGGCAAATGTTCACCAGTTTTAAAGTAATGTTTGATTTCGTCAAAAATCCAAGGATAACCAATAGCAGCGCGACCGATCATAATTCCGTCGATACCGTATTCGTTTTTATACTGTAACGCTTTTTCCGGAGAATCGATATCGCCATTTCCAAAAATAGGCATCGTGATTCTAGGATTATTTTTTACTCGGGCAATATGCGACCAGTCGGAATGGCCTTTGTACATTTGGGCACGGGTTCTGGCGTGTATGCTCAAAGCGGCAACACCAATGTCTTGCAAACGTTCCGCAACCTCATCAATATTTATCGAATTATCATCCCAACCCAAACGCGTTTTTACCGTTACAGGCAAATGCGTACTGTCGATAACAGCTTGAGTCAAACGAATCATTAAATCAACGTCTTTCAAAACGCCGGCTCCAGCACCTTTGCAAACGACTTTTTTTACAGGGCAACCAAAATTAATATCTATTAAATCCGGGTTTACGGTAGATACAATTCTTGAAGATAGTGCCATTGCTTCTTCATCACCACCAAAAATCTGGATTCCTACAGGTCTTTCGTAATCGAAAATGTCTAATTTCATTCGGCTTTTAATGGCGTCACGAATTAATCCTTCGGAAGAAATAAATTCAGAATACATCATATCAGCTCCATGGGCTTTACACAATCTGCGGAAAGGCGGATCGCTCACATCTTCCATAGGTGCGAGAAGTAAAGGGAAATCAGGTAATATTATGTTGCCAATCTTGATCATCAATTTATTTTTTTGCAAAGATAGTTAAGAAAGTTCGGTTATGAAATTTAATCTTATGTGTGACAATCATTTAAAATTAATAATTATTTTTACGAAAACTTAGCAATGCTTTTTCAATTTGGATTTTATAGTTCTGTTTTACTTATTTCCTTTACACAAGGAATAGTTTATAGCGCTTTAATACTCGCAAAGGCAATAAAGACTCAAAACAAATCCAATTATTTATTGAGTCTTTTTATTTTTTTGTGCTGTCTTTATATTGCGCCCTGGATGCTAGGTTTTGCTGGTTGGTATGACAATCAACCATACAGGGATTTTTTATTTTATACGCCTTTTCAGCATTTGCTATTTGTTGGTCCGATTATCTTTTTTTACACGCAAAGCCTGTTAAATCCATCTTTCAAATTTTCAAAAAAAGAAGCACTTCATTTACTTCCTGGATTCATTTATCTCCTATACATTACTGCAATTTGGGTTTATGACAAGTTTATTTTTGGAGATTACTATTTCTATAAAAACGGCATGGATAAAGATTTTGATTATTGGTATCAAAAGCTGGGTTTAGTTTCCATGATTGTTTATTTTATTTTGAGTATTCAATATTATAATATTTACAAAAAACTAATGCTTCAAGTAGTTAGTTATGCCGATACTATTTTGTTTAAATGGATAAAAACGTATTTAATTGCTTTTTTAGTCATGCTGCTTTTACCAATTTTTTTTGATATTACAGGCGTTTTTTATCCCGAAATGAAATCCTACCAAGGCAGCTGGTGGTTTTTTCTTTTCTTTTCAATTGTTATGTATTATATAGCAATTACTGGATATTCAAACCCTCTAAACACTACAATTCCGTTTAAGATGTCTTTTTTTGATAAAAATCCGATACTCTTATTGAATGAAAATCAGACCAATGAAACAGAAAACAGTATTGACATTCAGTACGAAACATTTGAAGAATCAAATTCACCTGAAATTGAACATTGGAAATCCAAAATTGAAACATTAATTCAAGATGAAAAATGGTATCAAAATTCTGAATTGACACTTCTAGATTTAGCAAAAAAACTAGGGACAAATGTTTCTGTAATTTCTAAAACCATCAATCAAGGATTTGAAATGAATTTTAATGATTGTATTAATAGCTACCGAATTAAAGCGGTGAAAAACAGTCTTGCAGACGGTGAACATAAAAATTCTACCTTATTAGGAATAGCTTTTGATAGTGGTTTTAACTCAAAAGCAACTTTCAACCGAGCTTTCAAAAAAAATACCGGAAAAACTCCAAAAGAATATATTGAAACTTTGTAACTTCAACATTCACAACACTTCTCAAATAATATTTAGTTAGTCTCAAATCATAATTTGAAGCGATTGACTATGATTTATGGCGCAATTTTGCCCTGTTAATAATCATTAAAAATTCAAATTATGAAATTACTTATTACATTATTCGCTATTTTATTACTTGTTACCTCTTGTGGAGTATTTGGTTCGCTAACTTCTAACACAACCATTAAACCAAACGAAAGTTTTGTTTTAGGAAATAATGAACACGGAACCTTTAAAGTAAAACTTAAAAACGTTTCCAATCACGATTTACAAATAATTAAGGCTCCTATTACTGGAGGAACGCATTCGCCGATTATTGTTAGTCCAAATGAAACTATTAAAGTAAAAGCAGAAAGCAGTACCGCTTTAGTTATTGAAAACAAATCCAATGAAATTGCGTCGGTTGATTTGTATGTAACTGGAGATACCGGATTATCGATGGGATATAAGAAATAAACGAGTTTCAATCAACAATGAATCATTAAAAAACTTATTATGACAAAATTAATCATCGCAATGGTATTGGCTTTATCGTCAACTTTTGTAAACGCACAACTAAGAGGTTCAGGAAAAACGATTACCAAAACTTACAATTATAAAAATTTCAGTAAAGTAATTTTTAACGATTTAGACGGAAAATAACCATGCCTTTTATACTAGAAGCAAGCAATAATGGCAATTCTGGACTAACTGTTACTAGTATAAACAGCAAAAATTTCAAATCCGTAAATCCAGTAAATGGAAGCACTACACTGTCAGGAATTATTGATAATCTTGAGATAGTTTGTCGAGGGAATGGAAATCTTAACGCCGAAAAACTAATCGCAAAAAAGGCTAAAATAACTTGTAGTGGCAATGGAAATGCAAGAGTAAATGCAACTAATATTAATGAATCAATCAAATCTGGAAACGGAAATATTGTGAATATTAACAAATAGTAATATAATTTGAAATCTTAATACTTTTTTTATGAAGCTACTAACTAAAATCACTAAACCCATTTTGTTGACACATTGGTCGCAAGATTTATTTATAACTATTCCACGAATTGTTTGTGGCTACTTGTTAGCCTTTAATTTTGGAGCGGCAAAATTCGGAATGCCTTGGTCGCCAACCGACAATAATTTAGGATTGTTTGAAGTCGCTTTTTGGTTTCCAAATGATGTTGCTAATTATGGTGGTGTTTTTGCAATTGCTCCGGGATTTTTTGCTTGGATGGGCGCATTTGGAGAAGCCATTGGCGGATTATTGTTATTGTTCGGATTTCAAACTAGAATAGCCTCTTTTCTTATTATTTGCACCATGTTAGTAGCTATTTTTATGCAACAAATCAACAACGGATTATGGAATTGTCTAGCTGCAATGGGATTTTTGTGGATTGCGATGTTTTATTTAATTCTAGGTTCGGGGAGATTTGGAATCGATTATTTATTAATCCTAAAAAAGCATAATTATGAAAACTAAAGTAGCTATAAGTGTTTGCATACTCTCTTTATTTTTAACAAGTTGTGTGCAAAAAACTTTTAAAAAAACAGTTGTTTTTAGATTAAACACTTCTGAAATAAAAGAGGTGAAAAAGGTTGGGATTAGAGGAAAAGACAAACCATTATCTTGGGATTATGACACCGAAATGAAAACGATACAAAAAGACAGTCTTTATGAAATAACCGTAACTTTTGAAACTGGATATAAATTTACCGAAGTAAAATTTGTAGTGAATGACGACTTCGAATTCAAAAATGAAGACAACAGAAGGGTAGTTTTTTCAGAAAAAGACACCACTTTTTACAATGCAAAATATAATATGAGGTAAAATATAATTTTTTAAAATACCTGAAAATTAATTCCAATTCAACTGTCAAACTTTTACCCTATATTTGCAGATTAAATGCCAAAGCATTAGTAAAATTGACAGATACAGAAGATGAAGCATATTAGAAATTTTTGCATTATTGCACATATTGACCACGGAAAAAGTACGCTTGCTGATAGACTTCTTGGCGCAACACAAACTGTTACCGCTCGTGAAGAAAAAGCGCAATTGCTTGATAACATGGACTTGGAACGCGAACGTGGGATTACGATTAAGAGTCACGCGATTCAGATGGAATACACGTATAAAGGACAAGAATACATCCTGAATTTGATTGATACTCCGGGACACGTGGATTTTTCATATGAGGTTTCTCGTTCGATTGCAGCTTGTGAAGGCGCACTTTTGATTGTAGATGCAGCGCAAAGTATTCAGGCACAAACGATTTCGAATTTATATTTGGCTCTAGAGAATGACTTGGAAATTATTCCGGTTTTAAATAAAGTAGATTTACCAAGCGCCAATCCAGAGGAAGTAAGTGACGATATAATTGATTTACTTGGATGTAAATTGGAAGATATTATACACGCTTCGGGTAAAACTGGTTTTGGTGTGGAAAATATATTGGCAGCAATTATCGAAAAAATTCCGCCTCCATCAGGAAATGTGGATGAGCCGCTACAGGCATTGATTTTTGACTCCCATTACAATCCGTTTCGTGGAATTGAAGTTATTTTCCGTGTCAAAAACGGACAGATTAAAAAAGGCCAGAAAATCAAGTTCATGGCCACCGGTAATGAATATTTTGCAGACGAAATTGGTACTTTGAAACTAAACCAGGTTCCGAAACAAGTCATTTCAGCAGGTGATGTTGGTTATTTGATTTCTGGAATTAAGGAAGCGAAAGAAGTAAAAGTAGGAGATACGTTGACGGATGCAAAAACACCAACAACGAATATAATTAAAGGTTTTGAAGACGTGAAACCAATGGTTTTTGCTGGGATTTATCCTGTAGATACCGAAGATTATGAGGAGTTGAGAAACTCTATGGAAAAACTGCAGTTGAATGACGCTTCGCTGGTTTTTTTACCGGAAAGCTCAGCAGCTTTAGGATTTGGTTTCCGTTGCGGATTCTTAGGAATGTTACACATGGAAATTATCCAGGAACGTTTGGAGAGAGAGTTTAACATGACTGTGATTACTACCGTCCCCAACGTTTCGTATTTGGCTTACACCAAAAAAGACCCTACAACACCGCTTATAGTAAATAATCCTTCGGACTTACCGGAGCCTTCTCGTTTAGACCATGTTGAAGAGCCTTTTATAAAAGCAACAATCATTACCAAATCTGATTATGTTGGAAATGTAATGAGTTTGTGTATCGAAAAACGTGGATTGATTACCAATCAAACGTACTTGACTACGGAACGTGTAGAGTTGACTTTTGATATGCCGTTAGCAGAGATTGTATTTGATTTTTATGACCGTTTGAAAACAGTTTCTAAAGGATATGCTTCCTTTGATTACACGCCAATTGGGATGCGAACTTCTAATTTGGTTAAAGTTGATATCTTGTTAAACGCTACGATTGTGGATGCTTTATCATCCTTGATGCATGCCGATAATGCGTATTCTATTGGTAAAAAAATGTGTGAGAAGTTGAAAGAATTAATTCCACGCCAACAATTTGATATTCCTGTTCAAGCAGCTATCGGGGTAAAAGTAATTTCGCGTGAAACGATAAAAGCATTGCGTAAAGATGTTACCGCCAAATGTTATGGTGGAGATATTTCCCGTAAACGAAAACTATTGGAAAAACAGAAAAAAGGTAAAAAACGTATGAGATTGGTTGGAAATGTTGAAATTCCTCAAGAAGCGTTTATGGCTGTTTTGAAATTGAATGATTAATTTATTTTTTAGAAGAAAGAATAAAGAGAATAGAATATAGAGAAAAACCTGATGATGTAAAAATTATCAGGTTTTTTTGTTTTTATTTATTCTTCAACCATTCAAACAATCGTTTAGCATCTTCGGATTTAAACAATTGGGTTCCCTCGTTCATGGTCGCTGCCGATCCGCAAGCAACTCCCCAACGAATGACTTCTTTCAGACTTTTATTTTGCGAAAGTGCCCAAACCATTCCTCCCACCATGCTGTCTCCGGCACCTACAGTACTTTTTTTGGCCACATTGGGAGCAGGAACAAACTCGTAAACATCTTTTGCAACCAACACCGCACCTTGTGGACCAAGAGAAACGACTACGATTTCGGCGCCACCTTTAGCTATGATTTGTTTTGCGGCTTCATTTACTTCCTCCAGCTCCAATCGCTCTACGCCAATCAGTTTTGCAAGTTCACCAACATTGGGTTTTATCATATAAACACCTACTTCTAACGCCTTTTTTAATGCTTCGCCTGACGTGTCCACAATTAATTTAGCCTTTGATTTTTTTGTGATTTCTGCAATTTTCGAATAAAAATTAACAGATAAACCTTCATTCAAACTGCCGCTGGCTACTAAAAATTTTGGTTTTAAAGCTGCTATGGTTTCTAGTATTCTGTCGCTTTCTTCATCGGAAATTTTTCCGCCGGTAAATCCAAAACGGTATTGAGAATTGGTATTGTCATCCACGGCAACAAAACTTTCTCTGGTCCAACTCTCAACGGCAACAGCTTCAAAGGCAATTCCTTCCTTAGCAACCAATTCTTCAAGCATTTTACCTGTTGCCCCCCCAGAAGTAAAGACAGCTAAAGAAGTTCCGCCTAGACGCGAGATTGCCTTAGATACGTTGATTCCCCCTCCACCAGCATCAAACCGCGGTTCATCACAGCGTATTTTCTGTTCTGGAACCAAACCTCTAAAGTGAGTACTTTTGTCTAAAGCCGAGTTAACTGTAATAGTAACGATATCAAATGATTTCATTTTTTTAAGTTTAATAATTTAAAGATGCGAAAAAATCGGCAAAAATTGATGCAATTCAGCGCGAAAATTTCTTTGTATATTTGCAACCTCAAAACAATAAAAAATAATGATCGAAGATAAAACCCCACAACGTACAAGTATTGCTCAATTAGGTGAATTTGGATTGATAGACCATTTGACAAAAAACTTTGAAATCAATCAGCCTTCTACTCTAAAAGGGATTGGCGATGATGCTGCAGTTTTGGATTTCAAAGATAAAAAGGTCGTTATCTCTACGGATTTATTGATTGAAGGTGTACATTTTGATTTGGCTTATATGCCTTTAAAACATTTAGGATACAAGGCAGTCGTTGTAAACATCTCAGACATTTGTGCGATGAATGCCAAAGCAACACAAATCACGGTTTCTGTTGCAGTTTCCAATCGTTTCCCGTTAGAAGCCTTAGACGAATTATTTGCAGGAATTACACATGCGGCCAACGAATACAAAGTAGACGTTATTGGTGGAGATACTACCTCATCACAAAAAGGATTAATAATTAGTATTACTGCTATTGGCGAAGCTGATAAGGAAGAGATCGTTTATAGAAATGGCGCAAAACAAACTGATTTATTAGTGGTAACAGGTGATCTTGGTGCTGCATACATGGGTTTACAGGTTTTAGAAAGAGAAAAGCAAGTTTTTCAGGTGAATCCAAATTCACAACCTGATTTGGATGCTTATACTTATTTGATAGAACGTCAATTAAAACCAGAAGCACGAAAAGATGTGCGCACTTTGTTGCATGCTTTAGAAATAAAACCAACTTCAATGATTGATATTTCGGATGGATTATCATCAGAGATTATGCATTTATGCAGGCAATCTAAAGTGGGATGTAATTTATATGAAGACAAATTACCTATCGACCCTCAGTTTATAAATGTTTGCGAGGAATTCAATATCGATAGCACCACTGTTGCAATAAATGGAGGTGAAGATTATGAATTGCTTTTCACTATTGCTATGGAGGATTTTGAAAAAATAAAAGGAAATCCAAATTTCACTATCATTGGACACATGACACAAGAAAGTGAAGGAATTCATTTAGTAACTCGAGCCAACACAAGAATTGCATTAAAAGCTCGTGGTTGGGATGCAATCCGAGAAGAATAAATTTTTTTATTAAACAAAAAAGACACGTATTCAGTGTCTTTTTTGTTTAATTATTTTCAAAAGCTAAAAAAGCAATCCTCTATTTTTAGCTTCGCGAACTAATTCGATATCGCTACCTTCTTCTACCTTCAATAATTCTTTCAAATTTATTTTTCTCCGTTCAATTGCACCTAACGATATTGGGATGTACTGCGGTATATCATTCAACTTTGTCCCTTTCGATAAATGAAATAAAATTTGTTTGTCAAATTGATCTATTTCTATAGTATCTTCTTCAGACAAGCTCAACATTTTCAAAACTGATTCACTATAATATGTTTTGCCTTTAATTACCTTATCAAAAGCAAAAATCAATTCATCAAATGTCAAATCATTTTTTATAACCAATCCACTAGGGTTAATTGTTTTGATGATAGTCTTTATTTTTAGTAATTCGGTATACATGGTAAGTAAAATAATTTTACAGCTGGGCATATATTCCGAAATCAATTTTGCCAAATCCTCGCCATTATAAATCCCTTTTTCTTCATAAGGAGGCATACTAATATCTAAAAAAGCAATATCAAAAACAGTCGTATCGGGGTCAGTAATAATATTATATGCCGATTCGCAATCTTTGGCCTGACTAATTAAAAACTCAAAGTCTTTAGGATTATACCTTGTAATTGCATTTTTGTATCCCTCAATAATAAAAGGGTGATCATCAACGATTAGTATATTGTTTTTTATTGTAGTCTTTAGATTTGAGGCAATTGTCATTCCTGTGTTAGTATTTGTTTGTTTTCAAAAGGAACTGCAATCGTTATGATTGTCCCATTCCCTTTTTTTGATTGTATGTCAACAGTTCCATTGCATTCTGTGGTTCGGGATTGTATATTTTGCAAGCCTATCCCTTTTTTTGATTTCCTTACATCAAATCCCTTTCCGTCATCAGTTATGGTTAAAAATAAATCCCCATCCCTTTTTTTTATTTCTACTTTAATATTATTCGCTTCAGCATATTTATTAATATTTTGAAGTGATTCTTGGATAATCCTATACAAATTTATTTTAACGGAATTGCTAATTAATTCCCATTTGATAGTTCTGTCAATCGTTGCAATTAATTTGGGCTTGAACGTCTTTTTTTGATCTTCGAGCAAATTATCTACAATGGCAACGAAGTTATTAATTAATTCTGATTTTTCTCTATTCAAATCATGGGAAATTTCACGAATATCTTGTTCTATATTTTTTAATTCAGACAGATAACTAATTCGCTGTTTAATGGCTGGCTCATCATTGAATTTATTCAAACCGTCCAGATTCATCCGTACGCCAAACATTCTCCCCAAAACCCCATCATGCAATTCTTGCGCAACTCTTTTTTTCTCTTGCACCCTATTGGTTTCAATGGTGCTTTGCTGCGAAATCATAAGATTATATATTTCTTCATTGACCTTTTGTTGTTCCTGTTTGAAGAGTAATTCTCTATTTTTAGTTTTTTGAGCTTTTAGGATATATAAAAATAATCCTAAGACAGCAAAAGCACTGAACCCAAATAACAAATTTCGATTTTTAGTTTCCAGATCAGTATTCTCGTCTTTTATCTGATCAGTTTCATATTCGATGCGGGAGAATTTGTCGCCCATTTTTCGATCAGCTTTTTGCAAATCTTCATTGATTCGAATATATTCTTTGTTATAGGAGGATGCTTTTTCCGGCTCAATAATAGCCAATTGTTTAAGAGCTACCAAAACATCTCTGGAAACACTAGTGTTTGTGGCTAGAAGAAGTGCTTGTTTAGAAAATTGAATCGCCTTAACAGTATCGCTTTTTGACGCAAAATATTCTGATAAATGTATTTTACTAACAAATATTCCTGAAGTCAATTTTAAACTTGCTCTCAGTTTCAATGACTGGTAAAATAAATCAGGGAGACCATCGGTTTCGTTAAGTTTAAATTTAGAATATGCTAAATTATCAGATAGAACCGCAAATAAAGCTGGCTTATATTTTAGCAAGTTTTTCTGATACAATCCTTTTTCAAAATATTTTTTTGCAAGCAAGTAATTTTGAGAATTGAGATAAATAAATCCTATATTATTATAAGAACTAGCTCTAGACTGAAATTCCTTAGGTATTGTTTCATCATCACTAATTGCTAATGCCTTATTTGAATATATTATAGCATTATCATATTCGCCAAGTTCATTATATATTAATCCCAGAAGATTATAAGCATCGTATAAGATATTATTCACTTGCTTTTCTTCTTTAATTTTCCGCAACACATTGAAAACTGAGTTTTGTGCTCCTAAAAAACCACCTATCTTATACTGTAAATTAGCCTTGCTAATTAATATTTTACTTAAAACAATATTATCACTAGGTTGGGTGTACATCTTTTCTGCTTTATTGTAAAACATAAAAGCACTGTCCGAAATAGATTGAGAATCATAATAATCCCCCAAATAAGTGTAAGCCTTTGTTAAATGAAAAGTATCCTTGGTACTTTCTGCCTTATCAAGAACCAAGTGGACCGTTTTATTAAATTCTTTCCAATTGTTTATATTATAATAACGGTTGGCTACTTTGAATAGATTTACTCTATTTAGAGAATCATTCTCCTGATTAATAACGATATTAAAAGCTTTCTGAGTAAATACTAGCCTCTTATCTGTGGACAAGCTAAAATCATTTGCTAATGAAAAATAAGTAGAAAGACTATCTTCAGATGAAGTTATTACGATAGCTTCTGCCTTCTTTTTGGAACATCCAAAAAAAATAAATAACAGAAAAAATATTTGATATAAAAAAATTTTATTTTTCAATTGTCAATAATGAATTTTATCAAAAATAGTAAAATAAAACTACTGACATAAAAAAAGGCTACCAAATAAATGATAGCCTACTGCTATTTATGTAAATTATATTTTAGAATTAGTCAAGTTTTACATTTCCTGCCGAAGTAGAACCTTGACCGATAATATCCAATTTCACGTTCCCAGCCGAAGTAGAGCCTTGACCGATAATATCCAATTTCACGTTCCCTGCTGAAGTGGAACCTTGACCAATAATATCTAACTTCACGTTTCCTGCTGAAGTAGAACCTTGACCAATAATGCTTACATTATCTGATTTAGATGTAGTAAATGATGTCAATATCATTACTAAAGAGAATAAACCGATTGTTAAGATTGCTTTTTTCATAATAGGGGATTTTTATGTTTTTATTTGATTTTACGTTAATTACCATTCTTTTAGCAAGAATTTCTTTAGTAAAACTACATAAGGAACTTCAATTTTTCCTACAGAAAAAGGCGTATATGGTGGAATATAGCCATCTGATAGTGAATGACATTCAAATGAGGGTAAATGACTATTTTTTAAATTTCCAGATAATTCCCGTTAGAGAAATCAGAGATAATTTGGTCGACATTTGCCTTATAGGATTTAGAAAAAGGTAGTTTAACTGTAGTATTTTTAATATAACATACCGTATTTCCAGTATGAATTCTGGAAATATAATTGCGATTTACGATATAACTGTTGTGAATTCTAATAAAAGGAAAAGATAAAATTCCTTCAAAATGCTTCAATGTTTTGAACGCAGTGATCATTTCACCATTATTAAGATGTATATCGGTTGAATTATTATCTGCCTGAAGATAACAAATATCTTTGGCATCAATGTATCTATAGTCACCATAGGATTTTATACATAATATCAGTGGTTTTTCATCAACTATAGGCAGCTGTTGTGTATTAGAAACTGGTTTTTCATCAAGGATAATTGTTTGCTCTTTTGGTGGCTGAAATGAAGCATGGGATTTATTCAATTTCAAAATCAATTTTACCAAATCAATATTTACCAAAGGCTTCAACAAGTAATCCGTCACTTCATATTGTATTGCGTCAAAAGCTAAATCCTTACTTGTAGTTGTTACAATGATTTTCGGAACTACATTCAAGAACCTATATAATTCATTGATAAGAGCTAATGATAAATTGCTTTCTTTATTAATTGGATCAATTTCGAGAAAAATTAAATCCGGCTTACATTCTAATATGAGATTTAAACCATCATTATAGTTGTTTGCTGCTGCCACAAAAATAAGCTCCGAAAAACCATCGGCAACGGCTTTCGTATTCAAAAAACTTTCCTGATTATCGTCAATAATAATGTACGAATAATTCATCAATTGTTTTTCCTGCTATGGTTAGGCATTTTATCAGCGCTCCAAAGTAAATTACACTTCAAATTATTAAATTATGTGAGTAGTTCGGTTACACTAATTAAACTAAAAAAGAAATTTTTTAGTTTAATATTCTCGTTAACTTTCTAAAAATAAGCATTTAACAATTTTTCAATAGATCTTGTTAATATGTTTTAAACAAATGTTAATACATTAAGATGAAGTGCAAATAAATCCGATAAAGTACATGATTCTATTTTCAGAAAGAAACTCTAAATTAAATTCATCATAATCATTCCTTAAAAAACATTTCGTGCAGCAACAAAAAACTTTCCGCTTAGGAACACTTAAGATGAAGACAAAAGTAAATTATTTGAGCAGCACTTTATCTGAACTAACCAACATTAAATAAAATGAGAAAAGCATTATTTTTACAAATTTATCTTACTTTTAAACAAAAAACTAATTCTATGAAAAAACTATTTATTACAATGTGCTTATCTTCTTTTTTATCCGGTTTTGCCCAAGAAAAAGGAACAATCGATTTTAATCGAAATGAATTAAAAGGAAATGCGCTTTTCTTAGTATTAGGAGCTGCTGAAATTACTTACGAAAGATTAATAAATGAAGATTCTGGAGTAGGCGTTTCATTATTTTTTGTTAAAGAGGAAGATTTTGACACACAATTTAGTTTAACACCATACTACCGATCTTATTTTGGCAAAAAAACAGCAGCTGGCTTTTTTGTAGAAGGGTTCGGAATGATTAATTCAGGAAACACCGGAAGTTATTCAGAATACGATTCCGTAAATCAAAACTATTATACTGTAGAAGGAAAAAATTTCACAGATGTTGCTTTGGGTTTTGGTTTGGGTGCAAAATGGGTACAAAAAAGAGGATTTGTTTTTGAAATAAACGCAGGAATCGGCAGGAATTTATTAAACAGTAATAGCCCTGAAGTTGTAGGTCGCGGCGGAATAACGTTAGGCTACCGATTTTAAACAAAAAATGCTTCTCGATTGAGAAGCATTTTTTTATAAGTGCGATAGTTTGCTTACATTTTCATTAACCAATTTTTTACCGAAACTTCATTTTCGATAATTGATTTCAAATCGGCAATATTTACACGGTCCTGTTTCATTGAATCTCTGTGGCGAATTGTTACCGTTTGATCTTCGATAGTTTGATGATCTACAGTAATACAAAACGGAGTCCCAAGAGCATCTTGTCTTCTATAACGTCTTCCTACAGCATCTTTTTCGTCATAAGCCACATTGAAATCCCATCTTAAATCGTCAACAATTTTATGTGCGATATCTGGCAACCCATCTTTTTTAACTAACGGCAAAATTGCTGCTTTGGTTGGTGCCAGAACGGATGGTAATTTCAGAACTGTTCTTGTAGAACCATCTTCTAATGTTTCTTCTTTTAAAGAAGTTGCAAAAACAGCCAAGAACATTCTATCTAATCCTACTGAAGTTTCCACTACATAAGGAACATAATTCTGATTCAATTCAGCATCAAAATATTGTAATTTTCTACCTGAAAACTGTTCGTGTGCCTTCAAGTCAAAATCAGTACGAGAGTGAATTCCTTCTAATTCTTTGAATCCAAAAGGGAAATTAAACTCAATATCAGCCGCAGCATTGGCATAATGCGCTAATTTTTCATGATCGTGGAAACGGTAATTTTCTTTACCAAGTCCTAATGACAAATGCCAATTTAGTCTAGATGTTTTCCAATGTTCGTACCATCTCATTTCATCGCCCGGACGCACAAAAAATTGCATTTCCATTTGTTCAAATTCCCGCATACGGAAAATAAATTGTCTTGCAACGATTTCATTTCTAAACGCTTTTCCGGTTTGTGCAATTCCAAAAGGAACTTTCATTCGTCCTGATTTTTGTACATTCAGGAAATTTACAAAAATACCTTGAGCGGTTTCTGGACGTAAGTATAAATCCATCGCTGTATCAGCTGACGCTCCTAATTTTGTACCAAACATCAAGTTAAATTGACGCACTTCTGTCCAATTTCTAGAACCAGTTTCCGGATCAGCAATTTCTAATTCTTCAATCAAGGCTTTTACATCTTCAAGATCTTCGTTACCGAGTGAACGAGCCATTCTTTCCAGAATTTCTCTTTCCTTAGCTTTATACTCAATCACTCGAGCATTTGTAGTTACAAATTCCTGTTCGTTGAAAGCATCACCAAAACGAGCTCTTGCTTTTTCGATTTCTTTGATTGCTTTCTGATTCAGCTTTTCAGCGTAATCTTCAATCAAAACATCGGCTCTATATCTTCTTTTCGAATCTTTGTTATCTATCAATGGATCGTTGAAGGCATCTACGTGACCTGATGCTTTCCATGTGGTTGGATGCATCAATATTGCCGCGTCAAGACCCACGATGTTATCGTTCATTTGAACCATCGCTTTCCACCAATATTCGCGTATATTCTTTTTTAATTCTACTCCGTTTTGTGCATAATCATAGACTGCACTTAAACCATCGTAAATTTCGCTTGACGGAAAAATAAATCCGTATTCTTTTGCGTGCGAAATTACATTCTTAAATAAATCTTCTTGTTTTGCCATAATACTGCAAAAATATAAAAAGTGAACTTAAAAAAAAGAAAATTGTTAAAGATTGAAGCATTGATTTGTCTATTTTTATAAATAAATCCTTGATTACATGTTTGAAAGCATTATAAATCTCTTTTTTCCAAAAGTCTGTTCCGGTTGCAGCTCCTTTTTATTATCTAATGAAAATGTGATTTGTACGGTTTGCCGACACGATATTCCGTTGACCAATCATCACTTGAACCCTGAAAATGATGCCTTCAAAAAGTTTTATGGACGAATTCCTGTAATTCACACTTCGGCATTGTTTTATTTTCATAAAAAAGGAATTGTACAAGAACTGATTCATAATTTGAAATATAAAGGACATGAGGAAATAGGAACTATTTTAGGCGAATGGTACGCTGAAGATTTAAAAACAATTGCTTTATTACAATCCGTGGACGAAATTATTCCTGTGCCATTGCATCCAAAAAAATTAAAACAAAGAGGGTACAATCAAGTAACCGCTTTTGGCGAAGGGCTTTCCTCTAGTTTAAATTTGGATTATAACGACTCGCTTTTAATTCGAAATGTATATTCAAAAACCCAATCCAAAAAAAACTTATTAGGTAGAACGGAAGGGATTGAAACTATTTTTGATGTTGTGTTTACAGAAAAAAATTACAATAAACATTTCCTTTTAATCGATGATGTGATTACAACTGGATCTACTTTAGAAGCATGTTCTCGTGCCTTAATGAAAATTCCAGGAGCTAAAATTAGTATCGTGTGCATGGCTATGGCACAATCCTGATAAAAAAATTCTAACTCTAATGTTTTATTAAAAATAATGTGGCTATCCTTAACCAACGCCAATACTGTTTTTTGCCACAGATTTAAAGGATTTTCACTGATTTCTCAAATAGACCCAATTCATTTTTTCTTTAATCTGTTATAATCTGTGGCCAAAAAAAAATAAAGTTAGTCCGCAAAGTCACAGTGATAAAAAACAAAACAGTATTGTAAAGCACAATCGTTTTTAGCCTTGATTACTTCACCCAACTTTTATTCCCATAGGAGTTCAGTGAACTTCGTTTGAAGTGAAAATCCTTTCTAGTCCCGAACTTATTTCCGGATCCTGAAACAAGTTCGGGACTAGAAAGATTGCAGTGGAAAGCAGGAAATAGCTCCTAAAAATAAGCACGTTACAATTACTTATCGAATTAAAAAGAGCATACTATCAATTAATTTAATGAAATTATAACGAAATAGAATTTCCGATTACAAAGTTAAATGTATAAATTTGAATAAAATATTATTATAAATCAATTTAAACAATCATATTATGGCTTTTGAATTACCACAATTACCTTATGCGTATGACGCATTAGAACCTTATATTGATGCACGCACGATGGAAATTCATCATACAAAACATCATAACGCCTACATTACAAATGTCAATGCAGCGATTGCCGGAACAGATTTAGAAGGCAAAACTATTGAAAATATCTTGATTAATCTTGACATGAAAAACATGCCAGTTCGTAACAATGGTGGTGGATTTTACAACCACAATTTGTATTGGACTGTAATGACTCCAAACGGTGGCGGACTTCCAACAGGTGATTTGTTGGCAGCAATAGAAGCTGCTTTTGGAACTTTTGAAGAGTTTAAAGCAAAATTCAGCAAAGCAGGAGCAACACAATTTGGTTCTGGTTGGGCATGGTTATGTGTTCATAAAGGTGGGAAATTAGATGTTTGCGGAACTCCTAACCAAGACAATCCATTAATGCCGGGCGTAGGTTGCGGCGGAACTCCAATTTTAGGAATGGACGTTTGGGAACATGCTTATTACTTGCATTACCAAAACAGAAGACCTGATTATATTGAAGCATTTTTTAATGTAATTAATTGGACGGAAGTTTCAAGAAGATATGCTTTAGAGAAATAAAAACAGAATAAAGATGAAGGAATAAAGACTTCGAAAACTTATTTTTTTCATCTTAAAAACAAAAAGCGCCGATTTCAAATTTTGAAGTCGGCGCTTTTATTTATGTCATTTCTAGACTTTATTTCAATAAAAAAGGTGGAATTGCTCCCACCCTTTTTGCCCCAAATCTACCATAAACTTAACCTACTAATGTTATATGGTGGAGTAAATTTATAGTAGTTATATCTTCTAAACAAATAAATTAGATGAATAACAGATAAAAACGTTTAATTACTGAATTACAATCGTTTATCAGTAAGCTCTCACATCTTTTCCCTCGTAAAAGTTCATAAACGCACGATTCACCACTCGATTACCACCCGGTGTTGGATAGTCACCCGTAAAATACCAGTCCCCTAAGTTCTTTGGGCAAGCAATATGTAAATCTTCTACCGTTTGGAATATTATTTTTACTTCAGCATTTATTTCAGGAGAACTCAACATTTCAGCAATTTTATCTGAAACTTCCTGTGGATGAAAAGGTTCATATATAGCCGTAACATAATTTACTACGTCGTGGTCTTTATAATTTTCCTGAGCTTTACATTTTAAATACACTTCATCAACAATATGATATAAGTTTCTTTCTTTAAGCAATTCTAGCGCTGCCTTAAATGCAACTAAACCTTCCAGTTTAGCCATGTCAATTCCATAACAGTCAGGATATCTAATTTGTGGCGCCGATGAAACGATTACAATTCGTTTTGGATTCAAACGATCCATCATTTTAATGATACTCATTTTAAGTGTCGTTCCACGTACTATACTATCGTCAATAATAACCAAATTATCTGTTGGTTTTATCACACCATAAGTAACATCATATACGTGAGCCACTAAATCATCACGACTACTGTCTTCTGTGATAAAGGTTCTTAGTTTTGCATCTTTAATAGCTACTTTCTCGGTACGGATTTTCACTGAAAGCAATTCTTGTAAAGAATCCTTAGTCAATGTATTCCTGTTTTCAAGAATGTAATTATTTTTTCTTTGGTTCAAGAAATCCTGAGCCGCTTCAACCAATCCGTAGAATGAGGTTTCGGCAGTATTTGGAATGTAAGAAAAAACGGTATTGTCTGTGTCTTCGTCAATTGATTCTAAAACAGCAGGCAAGATAAGTTTTCCTAACATTTTTCTTTCTTGATATATTTCAGCATCACTTCCTCTAGAAAAATAAATACGTTCAAACGAACAAGCTTTTTTAACCGTTGGCGGAAGAATTTCCTGCATAGTAACAGTTCCGTTTTTCTTTATTATTAAAGCGTTTCCTGGCTCAATTTCCTGTACCTTTTCAAAAGGAACATTGAATACGGTTTGTATAACCGGTCTTTCAGAAGCTACTACTACAATTTCATCATCTTGATAGAAATAAGCGGGACGTATTCCTGCCGGATCTCTAAAGACAAAAGAATCACCATGCCCAAGAAGTCCTGCCATAGCATAACCTCCATCTAGATTTTTAGAAGCTCTGGTCAAGATTCGTGCTACATCTAATTTTTCTGCGATTACTGCTGACGCTTCTCTTTTGGTTAATCCGTCATTTTTACATTCCTGGTACAAATCAGTTACAGCGCCATCAAGAAAATGACCGATTTTTTCCATTACAGTAACCGTATCCGCCATCTCTTTTGGATGCTGTCCTAATTCCACCAAACTTTGAAAAAGTTCTTTTACGTTAGTCATGTTGAAATTACCCGCCAAAATCAGGTTTCTGTGCATCCAGTTATTCTGACGCAAAAATGGATGAACGCTTTCGATACTATTTTTACCAAAAGTCCCGTAACGAACATGTCCCAAAAACAATTCACCGATGTAAGGAATATTTTCTTTTTGAAGAGCTACATCATCCGCATATTCAGGATGTGCCGCCATTTCTTCATTTATTCTATCATTTATTTGTGCAAAAACATCTTGAATAGGTTGTGCATGGTTAGAACGTACTCTGCTAATGTATCGTTCTCCTGGCTCCATGTCTAATTTTATACTTGCAAAACCTGCACCATCTTGTCCACGATTGTGTTGTTTTTCCATAAGGAGATACATTTTTTGTATTCCGTAGAAAGCAGTTCCGTATTTCTCTTTGTAAAATTCAAGCGGTTTGAGTAGTCTAACTAGTGCTATTCCACATTCGTGTTGTAAAGCGTCGCTCATTGTGTTGTTGTTTGTAGTTGTGTTTTAGTTTGCAATGAATTTCATTATTCAAAACTAAACTGTTTAATCTAAAAAATTATAAATATGCTTAACCCATGCTTTAACAAAAAAACCTCGTTTCCGAGGTTTCAAAACATTATAATTCTATATCAAATTGAGTTAGAGATTTAAATTGTTGCAATCTTGACAACACTTCTTTTTTCTCTAAACCAACCATTCTTTCAGTTCCAAATTTCTCCACACAAAATGAAGCTAAATTCGAACCGTGTATAATTGCATTTTTCATGTTCTCGAAAGAGACGTTTTCACTTTGAGTTATAAACCCAGAGAATCCCCCTGCGAAAGTGTCTCCTGCTCCTGTTGGATCAAAGACTTCTTCTAATGGTAATGCCGGAGCAAAGAATACTTCTTTGTTATGAAACAAAAGCGCACCGTGTTCTCCCTTTTTTATTACCACGTATTTTGGTCCCATAGCTTGAATTAATGCAGCAGCTTTAACTAATGAATATTCACCGGAAAGCTGTCTGGCTTCTTCGTCATTAATGGTTATAACATCCACACGTTTTATTACTTCCAATAACTCTGCCAAAGCGCAATCCATCCAAAAATTCATAGTATCTAATACTACTAATTTTGGTTTGGTTTCCATTTGATCCAAAACACTGCTCTGTACTAAAGGATGCAAGTTTCCTAACATCACTACATCAGCATTTTTAAAATCTTGAGGTACTTTAGGTTGAAAATCAGCCAAAACATTTAGTTCTGTTACCAATGTATCTCTTGAATTTAAATCATTGTGATATAAACCACTCCAAAAGAATGTTTTCCCGCCTTTGACTACTTCAATACCAGAAATATCAATGTTTCTATCCGTTAATAAATCTAAATATTCTTGAGGGAAGTCATCGCCAACGACAGAAACTATTGCAGATTGTAAATTAAAAAAAGAAGCAGATAAACCGATGTAAGTTGCAGCACCACCTAAAATTTTATCAGTTTTACCAAAAGGTGTTTCAATGGCGTCGAAAGCTACGGTTCCAACAATCAATAATTTATTCATTTTATGAGATTCGAATTAAGGCGCAAAGATAGTTCATAAGTTGTAAAATTGCAAAGACTAATAATTGTAAAGTTTTGCCAATTTATATACCTGAAAATTCGACACTTACAGTAGCTTATTCGCTTCTATTTCATAAAATTCATCAACAGAAAGTTGCTTTTGCATCGAAGCCATAACAGCTAACTCGTCACACCTTTCGTTTTGAATATGGTTATTGTGACCTTTTATCCACTTGAAGTTTACTTTGTGCTTTCTGTAAACAACCAAAAATCGTTTCCACAAATCAGCGTTTTTCCGGTCAACAAACCCCTTTTTTTCCCAACCCAAAACCCACTTTTTCTCCACTGAATCGACCACATATTTTGAATCTGAAACTACTAAAACTCTAGTATTGGGATTTTTAAGTTTTTCTAATCCTACAATTACAGCTAATAATTCCATTCTGTTATTTGTGGTAAGGCGAAAACCTTCATAGAATTCCTTTTTATAGGGCTTTCCTACCCATTCCATAACAACACCATAACCACCACGCCCCGGATTTCCTTTGGCTGCGCCATCAGTATATATATGTACGTCGTGTTCCATTTTAGATTTTTAGACTTGGTGCCCTTTTTGATTGTTAGATTTTGTGTTATAAAACAGTAGTTTTTTGAAGAAGTCTAATTTTCTAACAATCGCTCAATAACCTGTGGAAAATGTTCTTGTTCTAATTCATGTATTTTATGAGCCACTTCCTCAGCAGTTTCATTACCAGACAAGATTATATTTTTTTGAAAAAGAATATTCCCTTCATCATAATTTTCATTGACAAAATGAATGGTAATACCGGTTTCTTTTTCTTTGTTTTCCACTATTGTTCTGTGAATATTCATCCCGTACATTCCTTTGCCTCCATATTTAGGCAACAATGCCGGATGTATATTTATTATTTTATCCGGGTAGGCTTCAATGATATCCTGTGGGAATTTTAATAAAAAACCAGCTAAAACTATTAGATCAGGACGAAATGTATTTATTTTTTGTAATATTTTACTTTCATTTAAGTCGTCTTTTGAAAAAACTACCGCAGGCACTTGATAATTTTGTGCTCTTTCAATTACTTTTGCGTCCGAGCGGTTTGTAAATACAGCAACAACGGTTCCTATTTTTGTTTCAGCAAAATATTTTATAATATTTTCAGCATTAGTCCCCGATCCAGAAGCGAAAATGACAATTTTTTTCATAATTCAACCCATTTATATTATGCAAAAAAAGGAATAAAAAATGAAAATAAATAACATTCAGAAGCCTTTGTCAAATATATTTTATAAATTAGTTGTCACATTTATTAACTTATTCGTTGTTTTAAAATAAAGTTTTTTATTTTTGCCAACAAATTAAATTCTAAAATTAAAGATTATGTCAGACATTGCATCAAGAGTAAAAGCGATTATCGTAGACAAATTAGGTGTTGACGAAAACGAAGTTGTAACAGAAGCAAGCTTCACTAATGATTTAGGAGCTGACTCATTAGACACTGTTGAGCTTATTATGGAATTCGAAAAAGAATTTGACATTCAAATTCCAGACGATCAAGCAGAAAACATCGCTACTGTAGGTCAAGCAATCTCTTACATCGAGGAAGCTAAAAAATAATAAAGTACACACCCGTTTGCAATCTTGTATACGGGTGTTATTATTTTTTTTAAAATTAAATTCGCGATTGAATTTCAATCAAAAAAGATATTTATTGTAATACCCATGGCTCTTTTGTACTATTACTACAGCGAAGAAAGCGTGGGTTTTATTTGTTTAAAGATAACAAAATAAAAAATTATGGTATTAAGAAGAGTTGTTGTTACAGGTTTAGGTGCGCTTACTCCTATTGGAAATAACATTCAAGAATATTGGAATGGGCTTATTAACGGTGTTAGCGGTGCTGCGCCAATAACTTATTTTGACGCTTCAAAGTTTAAAACTAAGTTCGCTTGCGAATTGAAAAATTTTAACGCTGAAGATTTCTTAGACAGAAAAGAAGCCAGAAAAATGGACCGCTATGCACAATATGCAATGGTTGCATCTGACGAAGCTGTACTGGATGCTGGTTTCAATTTTGAAAAAATAGACAAAGACAGAGTTGGTGTTATATGGGGATCTGGAATTGGTGGATTAGAAACGTTTCAAATCGAAATGTTAAATTTTGCTGCTGGCGATGGTACTCCAAAATTCAATCCGTTCTTTATTCCCAAAATGATTTCAGATATTGCATGTGGTCATATTTCCATAAAATACGGATTTAGAGGACCCAATTTTGCAACTGTTTCCGCTTGTGCTTCTTCTACAAATGCAATTATCGATGCTTTCAACTATATCCGTTTAGGACATGCTGATGCCATGGTAACTGGAGGATCTGAAGCGGCTGTAACGATTGCAGGTATGGGTGGTTTTAACGCCATGCATGCTTTATCGACAAGAAACGATGATCCAAAAACAGCTTCAAGACCAATGGATAAAGACAGAGATGGCTTTATTCTGGGTGAAGGTGCAGGAGCGTTAATTCTAGAAGAATACGAACATGCTGTTTCCCGTGGAGCAAAAATCTATTGCGAAATAGGTGGCGGAGGTATGTCAGCTGATGCTTACCATATTACTGCACCACATCCTGAAGGATTAGGTGCTAAAAATGTGATGTTGAATTGTTTGAGAGATGCAGGATTAAACGCAACTGATGTCGATGGTGTAAATATGCACGGGACATCAACACCTCTTGGAGACATTGCGGAATCTAAAGCAATATTACATGTTTTCGGCGAACATGCTTACACAATGAATTTGAATTCAACAAAATCGATGACTGGTCACCTACTTGGTGCAGCTGGAGCGATAGAGACAATTTCATCTATACTTTCACTAAAATACGGTATCGTACCTCCTACGATAAATCATTTTACAGATGACGAAAACATAGATCCTAAATTAAACTTTACTTTCAATGTTCCTCAAAAAAGAGAAATGAACGTTGTGATGAGTAATACCTTTGGTTTTGGAGGACATAATGCTTGTGTATTAGTAAAAAAATTAGATATCTAATTTAGATGCGTATAATTAGAAAAATATTTTCAAAATCCCGTTCTCTAGAAGACGGGATTTTTTTTGATTCTATCCAGAAAATCCTGGGTTTTGCTCCAATAAATTTAGATTTTTACAAAAAGGCATTCACGCACCGTTCCTCTAATCGATTGGACGTTTTAGGTAATCCAATTAATTACGAACGCTTAGAATTTTTAGGAGATGCCATGCTAAGTTCCGTAATCGCTGCGCACCTTTTCAGCAAAGCACCTGCCGGTGATGAAGGTTACCTAACCAAAATGCGTTCTAAAATTGTCAGCAGAGAACATCTCAATGAATTAGGAAAGGATCTAAATTTAGTCCAGTATATAGAAAGCAAAGTGCCTTTACAACATTTTGGCGAAAATATACATGGCAACATATTTGAATCATTAATTGGAGCAATCTACCTCGATCGAGGTTATGTTTATTGCGAAAAATTTATTCAAAAAAGAGTTATCGTTCCTTACGTTGACATTACCAGACTGGAAGGAAAAGTTATCAGTTACAAAAGTTTAGTTATAGAATGGTGTCAAAAAGAGAAAAAAATATTTCATTATGATATTTTTGAAGACAATGCAATTGACGGGCAACGCTTGTTTGGGGTTAAACTCAGCATCGATGATAAAGTAATTGCAAAAGCTAGAGCCACCTCTAAAAAGAAAGCAGAAGAAAAAGCATCTCAACGCGCCTATTTTGCATTCCAAGAAAAAATGGATAGAAAATAATATCAATTTTCTTAAAACTATAACGTTTTCGTTTATAAATTAACGCAAACATCTCATTTGAAGAGGATAAAACTTCGATAGAAATACTATATTTACATCATATTTTGCAAGAAATGGGTATTCATAAATTGGATCTTGGCGAATTTGACGAAATAGATTATTATCTTATTGCTATTCACACTTCATTAGAAGACTATCGTCTGGCTTATTTTATTAATCAAAATCTTCCGATTAATCTAAGTAAAAACGAGACTGAAATTCAAATTAATATAAAAGAAGGAGAAACAAATTTCTCAAGATTTTATTACTACGACATTGAAAATGCTATTTCGTGGAATTTGATTCAAAATAAAAGTGAAGTTATCCAGCAGAGAGAGGGAAATAACCAAAATTTATTTTCAAATATAGTCATGGAAGTGGCGACCAAAGTTTTTTTACTTCCTGAGTTGAAAAAAGTTGATTATTTCTTAAAAATAGAAAATACCGATGATATTATAAACATATCTAAAATACAGACCATACTAAACAAAATTGATTCTATTTCGGCCATTTACACGGTTGAAACAAATCAAATAAAATCAAAAAACAATTTAATTTTTTAATACAAATGCTTACAAACAAAAAAACGAAAATTGTAGCCACACTTGGGCCTGCATGTAGTACAAGAGAGATCATAAAAGACATGATTGACGCAGGTGTAAATGTTTTTAGAGTGAATTTTTCCCATGCGGACTACGAAGATGTAAAAAATAAGATAAATTTAATACGTGGTCTAAACGAAGAATTTGGTTATACCACAGCAATTCTTGGAGATTTGCAAGGTCCTAAACTTCGTGTAGGTGTTATGGAAGAAGGTGTTGTTGTAAATGATGGAGACTTAATTACATTTACTACTGCCGAAGATATCATTGGAACTGCAAAAAAAGTTTTCATGAAATACCAAAACTTTCCAAACGATGTAAATCCAGGGGAAAGAATTTTGCTAGATGACGGAAAACTTATTTTCGAAATTGTAGAGACTGACAAGAAGACAGAAGTTATAGCGCGAGTAATTCAAGGTGGTGAATTGAAATCTAAAAAAGGAGTAAATCTTCCTAACACTAAAATATCTCTTCCTGCGATGACAGAAAAAGATATTGCAGATGCTATTTTTGCCATTGGGCAGAACGTAGATTGGATTGCCTTATCATTTGTAAAAACACCTCGAGATTTACAAGACTTACAAGAATTAATTGCCGAACATTCAGAATATAAAATTCCAATTATTGCCAAAATCGAAATGCCGGAAGCATTAGAAAATATTGACAAAATTGTTGCTTATTGCGATGCTTTGATGGTTGCTCGTGGAGATTTGGGAGTTGAACTTCCTGCACATGAAGTACCTTTAGTTCAAAAAGAATTAATTCGTAGAGCTAAAACAGCTCGTATTCCGGTTATCGTTGCTACGCAAATGATGGAAACAATGATCACTTCTCTTACACCAACACGTGCAGAGGTAAATGACGTTGCCAATTCAGTGATGGATGGTGCAGATGCCGTAATGCTTTCTGGTGAAACGGCTACTGGAAACTATCCTGTTCAGGTAATCCAGAAAATGACTCAAATCATAGAAGCTGTTGAGGATTCTCCTTTAATTCACGTACCACAAGATACGCCACAGATAAAAACAAAACGTTTTATTACAAAAACAATTTGTCATCATGCTGCAACTATGGCTAATGTAATCAAAGCAAAAGCGATTTGTACGTTGACTAATAGTGGATATACTGCCTTTCAAATCTCAGCTTGGAGACCTAACGCGCATATATTAGTTTTTACATCAAATAAAAGAATTCTTACCCAACTTAATTTATTGTGGGGAGTGAAATCTTTCATGTACACTAAAGATGTAAGTACTGATGATACAGTAACTGACATCAACGAAATTGTAAAACAAAAAGGTTTTGTACAAAAAGGCGATTTCCTTATCAACTTAGCAGCAATGCCTATTAAAGATAAAGGAATGGTAAACACCTTAAGAGTATCTGAAATAGAATAGTTAAACTATCTAAACAAATATGAAAACCCGTCTCATTAGAAAAATGAGACGGGTTTTTTGTATAAAAAATTAAGAATAAATAAACATTCTTCTGTAAAATAAAATTTATATTTGATGCATAAAATCTTATCAACTATGAGTTTCAATTCGAAAAATCCATTTTTAAATAATAAATCTTTTTCGTCAGCGTTATCCAGAAAAGACGAAGTTCACAATGCCACATTAATTGATTACAATCAAGAAATGACTTTGGCAGGAACAATCAACAAAAGTATCATCCTGTTTTTAATTCTTACTGCCTCCGCAATGGTGATTTGGTGGATGGCTTTTAATGGCCTAAATCCAATAGTTCCTGCAATAGGTGGAGCTATTGTAGGTCTAGTTTTGGTTCTTATTTCTGCTTTCAAACCACAATATTCCCCTTATTTAGCTCCCGGTTATGCCTTGTTTGAAGGGTTATTTATTGGCGGAATTTCAGCAATTTTCGAGACTATGTATCCAGGAATCGTTATACAGGCAGTTGGAGCCACTTTTGTAACTTTCATGGTGTGTCTGGGCTTGTATAAATATAAAATTGTAAAAGTAACAGAGCAGTTCAAATCAGTTGTTGTAGCTGCTACACTTGCTATTGCGACTTACTACCTAATATCTTGGTTGTTTTCTATGTTTACCAGTTTTGTACCCGTTCATTATGGTAATTCAATGATGAGTATTGGAATCAGTGTTTTTGTGATTGTAATCGCAGCTTTAAATTTGTTTTTAGATTTTGACCGTATTGAAAAAGGGACAGAACAAAAAATGCCAAAATACATGGAATGGTATGGTGCAATGGGCTTAATGATAACCTTAGTATGGTTATATATTGAGTTTTTAAGATTACTGTCAAAACTGAACAGCAAAAACTAATTGTAACATCATTATCAAAATACTAAAAAACCTTTCTCTTCAGAAAGGTTTTTTATGCTGCTTTCTCAAAAGCAATATAATGACTGAGTTGTCCTTTCAAATTAAAAACGGGATATCCTTTTATCAGACAAGCGTATATGTCTCCGTTCTTTTTATAGTTTAACACCGTTTTCTCGAAAGACTGCTGCGAACGTATTGCACTACTTATCTCATTCGATACGATTCTATCGGTGACTTCACCTTGAAACATTTTCGGGCTTTTACCCAAAACTTCTGCTTCTACGTAGCCATTCATTTTGATCATGTTGTGTGAAGCAAAAACAATAGTTAGTTTGGCATCTGTAACGATTATTACTTCTTCTTTTATTGGCGAAGAAATATCCCAATCCGGCGAAAGTTTCCACCTGTTTTGATACGCAATTTCTTTGAGGCTTTTTAAGTCGAGAAACGATTGTTTTACTTCTTTTAAAAACTCATAATGAAAATCTACACAAACGATAGGAAGCGATTTAATTCGTAAATCATTGTGATAGTTTACAATAGCTCCTTCATATTGATTTAAATTGCTCATGATTTTTTGATTACTTTAGTCAAATGTAATTTTATTTCTAAAAATAAAATAGTAAATATTTAATTTTAACCATTGTTGAACGATCCTTTTATCAAATTAAAAAGCAAATTTTAACTGTACTACGAGGAATTTTTTTTCTTCCGTATTCAAATTACTCAAAGAAATTCCCAATAACCGTACGGAATCTTTCATTCGTTCTTGAAACAATAGTTCTTTCACGATTTCTAAAATTAATCCTTTATCAGAAATAAAATAGGGCACCGTTTTACTGCGGGTTTGCTGAGTAAAATCGCTAAACTTTATTTTCAACGTGACGGTTTTACCAGCGACATCATATTTTTTCAATCTTTTCTCCAGAGAAATCGCAATACTTTCCAGTTTTTCCATCATAAATATTTCTGACGAAAGATTAATATCAAAAGTGTGCTCCGCTGCAACTGATTTAGTAATCCGATCTGATTTTACCTCACTATTATGAATCCCTCGTACCACATCAAAGTAAAAATTTCCCGATTTTCCAAAATGTTTCTCCAGAAAATCCAATGTTTTACTTTTTAAATCTACACCGGTAAAAATCCCTAACTGATACATTTTTTCGGTAGTAACTTTCCCTACTCCATAAAATTTTCTGATAGGCAATTCCTCCAGAAAAGGAATAACTTCATCTGGACTAACTGTCTTTTGACCGTTAGGTTTATTATAATCACTGGCTATTTTTGCCACAAACTTATTAATTGATATTCCCGCCGAAGCAGTTAGGCCTGTTTCATTAAGTATCCGCAATCTTATTTCTTGTGCCAATAAAGACGCACTTGGATTTCCTTTCTTGTTTTTAGTAACGTCTAAATAGGCTTCATCAAGGGACAGCGGCTCCACCAAATCCGTATATTCATAAAAAATCTTTCTAATTTTATTGGAGATTTCCTTGTACCTGTCAAATCGCGGTTGGACAAAAATAAGTTCCGGGCAGTACTTTTTTGCCAATGCACCACTTATAGCACTGCGAACGCCAAATTTTCTGGCTTCGTAACTTGCCGCAGCTACCACCCCTCTATTTTCAGAACCACCAACAGCGACGGGCTTGCCTCTCAACAAAGGATTATCCATTTGCTCTACCGAAGCATAGAAAGCATCCATATCGATGTGTATGATTTTCCTATTTGGATTTAAACCTTGCATAGTATAACAATTGTATAAATAATCTCTTGAAAATGAATTAAAATTATTCTTTTTCCGCTACACTCAAATAGTTTTCAACCGTTACTGATTTATTTTTATTTTCTGTCGGAAAAAAGAAACTGATAGGCCTTGACTTAAAATGCTTCCAAATGGAGGTTCCAACAAATTTCAACTCAAATAATGAAATGGCTCTTGAACGAAATGCTAAGCCCAAAGATAGACTGAAACTTACCATAAAATTGACCAATCCAATAATCCCAATTCCAAAAATTCCCCAAAATAGCATTGAATTACTGACCGCGTAATTTGCTCCATACAATCCTAATGCCAAATTCCCGCTAGCAAAAGTAATATGTCTAATATCCAGATTCAGCCCTAAAAATAAGCCAATTGAACTAATACTCCCCATAAAAATACCAAACCAGAAATTAGATATAATTCCTGCCCATCTTTTTTCGTACAGCTTTGCTAATTTCAGTGCCCTCACTTTCCCTAAACTCCTTTTCAGTCCCGGATGTTCCGCTATTCGAAAATAAACCTGATTGTGTTTATCCCTGTTGGCTACACTTCCAGAAATGATTCCGGATAAAAATAAAAATAAGCCGGCAATAGCAGAATGAAGAACAGCTAAGGAATGAATAGGACTTAGGTCAATGAGTAAATTTTCCCATTTAGTAGCTGCAATATTATAATCGAAAGTATAATCAATCAGCCATATTCCAAGTAATGAAATAGGAAAAGCCATAATCACATTCCCCACAAAAGCGATAAACTGCGAGCGAAAAACGCGTGCAAAAAGAATCGCAAAGGCTTGGTATTTTTCAGAATCTTTTCCTTGTTTAACTTCTCCTTCTTCCAATGCTTTTATTAAAGCAGAAGCAGTCATGGCTGGCTGCTTAGTTGCCAAAGTAAAACCTAACAGATATATGGCAATGAACCCAAAAGCATAGTTCATACTATATAAAAAAGCGTGTCCAAAAAAACTAGTGTCCGCTTTAGAAAGCAAAACTTTAATGATGCATAAAATCCCCACGATAAACCCGCCTCCAAGCGCTGTTCGAAACATTTTAAAATATTCACTTCGAGTTTCTGTAATATAATGTTCCCCTGTTTTTGCGGTATGTTGCGTTATTTCATAAGAAATCAATTGTGTACTTTCGCCAATGAATTTTCTAACATTATTTTTATAACAATTATATCTGATTAGTTGCAAAGCCAAAGCTATTCCATTGGTCTTTTCATCTGCTTTTTTCTCAATAATCAATAGTGGAATTAAATGTTTTAATCTATCTAATTGTTGTCTGATTTTTAATAAATTCTGATTTACTCGCAGCGAAATTCCATATTTAGAACTATTATGAAATGCCTTATTAACAAACTCCTCACATTGCCTATGCAAAACCAGCACTTGTGCATAAGACAAATCATCCGCTTTTATATAATGCAAATCGGAATTTCTGATTTTATCTCCTATTTGCAGTATTTCTTTTTCAAAAGCGCCAAACGGACTTTCAAAATCATCAAATTCCGGAACCATTTTTAGAACGTCTGTTTCCATGGCCCTCCCGCTAATTCTTTGCGTAATTAAAGACATTGCGATTAACAATTCAGACAAACTAGAATTAGCTTCTACAGTTTCATAAATTGATTTAAATTCTAAAAGAGTATATAATTCAGCCAATTGACCGGACCGTATCCTATTTATCCAAAGCGCATCATTCCGATTGTAAAACACCTGATTCAGCACATATTCTAAAGTGTTTTTTTGTGGCTGATAGGGCAAAAATTTAGAAAATATTCTTTTTTTTACTTCAAAAATAAAATCAACGTCTTGCAGTATCGCAGCGTCGGACAAAATTTTGTTGAATTTTTTATCTTTTAGAATCTCTTTTATATAAACAGAAAACTGACCACGACAAGACTCATTTTCTTTTAAAAAAGAAATAATTTCGCGTAAGTCTATTGTTTGTAATTTCTTGATTTTTGACGGTCGAAGAAGTTCAACCAACCTAACCAAAGCTTCTAAATCATCTTCTTTATTGCGCCAAGATTGGTTCTCATCAAAATAACAAATTAATAATTCCGATAGAGTAGGTTTGGATTTCGTTTTGAAAAATAATCTCATTATAATAGTCTCCTTTTTGTAAAAGTACAATTTGACCAATTAACTTTCATTAACTTAATCACAAAAAAAGATTTTGATAGCGGAAATAGTGAATAAAAAAATTGTCAAAATCTATTAAACAGTCCTAATTTTACATTTAATTTTAACCTATCATCGCGAGATTATTTAATACCTTTGAAATACTACTGTAGCCACAATGGATTTACAATAATTTTTAATATGAATACCGTAATTCTTGGGATAGAAATTTAAGCGGCAACACTTCAAGATATCAAAATAGGTTTAGTATGAAAATGATCGAAATAGAAAAAAAATTTATGGTTTTAAATGATTCATTTAAAGCAGCAGCTTTCACTCAAAATCATATTGCGCAGGGTTATTTAAGCTCCGTACCAGAACGTACGGTAAGAGTACGCATAAAAGGAGAAAAAAGCTATCTAACAATTAAAGGCTTGACTAACGACACCGGCATGTCTCGTTTTGAATGGGAGAAAGAAATCCCTGTTAATGAAGCCAAAAAGTTACTGCTTTTGTGTGAAAAAGGAATCATCGACAAAACCCGCTTTGAAATAAAAGTAGGCAATCACATTTTTGAAGTAGATGAATTCCATGGAGAAAACCAAGGTTTGATTATTGCTGAAATTGAACTTGATTCTGAAACTGAAACTTTCGAAAAACCAAATTGGCTAGGAGCAGAAGTCACAAATGATAAACGTTATTATAATTCCTATTTAAGCAATCATCCATACAAAAACTGGTAATTTAGTTATTTAAAACTGCGATAGTAACCTGCATTGAACCATCGTCTCTACGAGATGCAATATCATTGAAGGCTCTCTTAGATAAATCAATTTCTCTTGATTTTACAAATGGACCTCGATCCGTAATTTCAACAATCACTGACTTCCCATTAGCTTCATTAGTCACCTTCACTTTTGTTCCAAAAGGCAGTTTTTTGTGTGCTGCAGTATATTTATTATTATCGAATTTTCTGCCGCTTGTTGTTCTTCGGCCGTTAAATTTATCAGCATAATAGGAAGCGTGAGCGTTCGTTTTATAAGTTTTAAATTTTCCTGTTTCTATTAATGTATCTGAAATAATTTCTTGACGACCAAGAGCCATTTTACTTTTCTTAATCGAATCCTTTTGTACTGCAGCTTTTTGTTTATTTAAACCACGGCTTTGACTGCTGACTAAACCTATAATTGCTAGCAAAAAAAATAATGTAATTAATTTTCTCATTTAATCTTCTTTTTTAGTTAATCCTGTTTACAAAAACCATACCCAGATAAAAAAAGCTCTATTTCTAGAGCTTCAATAGATTTTTTAAAACCACATAGACCATGGAATTCTACTCAAAATAAGGAGTAATCCTAAACCATAAAAAATAGAAAAAGTTTTAAATTTTGATTCACTTGTCACCAACTTTTTATGCTTAGACCACCCTATTGTAATCAACGCAATCCCAATAATATTGATTAATGGATGTTCTAATGAAGTCAATCTTAACGCTTTATCTGACATTTGACCAAAAGATGCAAAACCCAGCGGGGAAACAAAATATAAAATCAATCCTATCAATAGTTGTGTGTGTATTCCTATTAATCCAAACAAAGCGATTTTTCTATCTTTTGCAGTAAATTCTTTTTTGGAAAACATTCCAATAAGTGAATTAACCACCGCAACCACTAATAAAAAAAGTGCTAAATAAGCCCAACCAGAATGAAATCTTTGAATAAATTCGTACATATAACTTGTTTTTGTTTTAACAAATATAAGAAAAAAAGGCATAAAAAAACCACGCTTTAAAGCGTGGTTTTAATATTAAATATTTCTTTTGATATTATTTACCAAAAATATATCTAAGTGTAAATTGTGCTTGCCAAACATCGAAAGTTGAAGCATTTTTTTGGAAGGTATCTTTAATTAAAGTTTTTGTTCCTGCAACATCTGTTTGAGTTGTTAATTGGTAAAAAGGCACATTTGCAGTTGTAGTTACGTAGCTCAAAACATTTGAATTTGTAACTCTTTGTGTAACACCCCAATCTTTATTTAACATATTGGTAAAGTTTAAGATATCAGCTCTGAATTGGAAAGCATTCTTTTTTCCAGATATTTTCAAGAAAAAATCTTGAGTAACTGATAAATCTAATCTATGTAACATAGGGATGATAGCTCCATTTCTCTGAGCATACTGGCCTCTTCTTGTAGAAAGATATTTATCTTGATTAATGTATGAATCAAAAGCTTGTTGTTGTTGTGCTTCAGTATATACTGTTACTACATTTGCTCCATTTACTACATTTGTAACTGATAATGGTTGAAAACGAATTTGATTCGCATTATTTGGCACAAATAATAAATCATTTCCATTTACTCTATCACCATTCATATCGCCATTATAAGCATAAGAGATTCCTCCTGATTGTTCTCCAATGTAACCTAAGTTAATTGAAGTAGCAGCTCCAAGTTTATCACCGTACTCAATTTTATATCCTAATATACCAACAATTCTATGCGGAGTATTATTACTAGATAAAGATAAAGGTAAGTCATTATTACCATTTACTGATCTAGCACCAGTCCAAGAACCAGAAGCAATAGAACCTGCTGATAATAAATCATTAGCACTTGAATGCGTGTAAGCTACTGAACCCCAAAGACCTTTTTTGTATGGATACTCTAATTTAAATGTTGTAGAGTAAAAATATCCTTTATTCGTATTTGTTAACACAACTGCACTTGAAACATTGTCATTAATTCTAACTCCATTGTCATTACGGGCATATCTTGGTCTAGTATCAGGACCACTGAAGTTTCCAACTGGAGTTTCAAAATTTGCATTGTAGTAATGAATCGCATTAATGTTTGATTGGAAAATACCTTCTATAGTTCCTACAAAACCTAAAGGAAGTTTTTGATCAACTGCCATATTTGTTTTCCAAACTTGTGGAAACTTAAATTTTTTGTCTGTAAACGCTAATTCAAACGTAGAAGGAAGCGTAGGTGTAGCAGGAATGAAATAATTGTTTGGATTTGGTGTAAAACCGTATCCACCTGCAGCAATCGCAGCACCACTAACATCAACAAAACCTGTAAGAACACCGTTATTACCAATCGCATTAGATAAGAAAACCGATGGAGCTCTTCCTGTAAATACACCACTACCTCCACGAACCTGTGTTGTAGCATCTCCAGTTACATCTAAATTAAAACCGATTCTAGGCTCAAACAAATACTGAGTATTTGGCATATCACCAGTGTTGAATTTTTCTCCGTTAGCAAAAGTCATTGCTGTAACTTTAGGATTCTCAAGTGCTGTATCAGCAAACCAAACAGCTGAAGCACGAAGACCTAAAGTAACTCTAAATTGATCCGAAACTTTAATTTCATCTTGAGTATACAAGTCAAATTTATTTGACTTCAAAATTTGCAAAGGTTCTACCGCACCTGGTAAAGCAGAATATCTGAACTGTACACGATCAATACCCGAAACAATTGTAGATGGTGCACCACCATTAAGAGCTGATTGATTAGCTGCATTATAAAATTGATCCAATGAATTAAAAACATATACTCCATTAGAACCAGAGAAAAACAAATTACTTGATTTAAAGTACTCAAAGTTAGCACCAAATAATAAAGAGTGTTTTCCTATTGTTTTAGTTAAATTGTCAGTAAAGTGTAAAGTCGAATACGATAATTTATTTCCTTGAGTAAAAGGATCTAATCCTGCAGAAATAAGATTAGATGTTCCTGCTGTAATAACACCAGTAACAGGATTAACTGATCCGTTTTTTATATCAATTGTAGGAAACAAACCTCCACCTTGTAAGGCTCTATCTTCAATTTGCTTGTCATAACCTCCGATAAAACTATTGTACCATGAATTACTTAATTTACTGTTCAATTCAACAACTATCGATCTCGTATTATCTTGAATAACATAACCGCTATTTTGAAAAGACATTGCAAGTGCGCTAGTTCTTCTATTACCAAATCCTAAAGAGTTAGAGTTTGACGTTAACTCATCTGATGAAGAGTTATGAAACACGTAACGAGCCGTAAATTTATGATTGTCGTTGATATTCCAATCTAATCTTGTAAGGAATTTTTTCGAAACTTTTGCAGCATCATAGTTTTCCCAAGGACCTGTTGTATAATTAAATTTGTCTTTCAAAAAAGTTGAAAGTGTTTGCATTTGAGCAAATGTAGGTGCAGAAACTTGAGCACTTGGCTGTGGTGAACCTGTCGAAGTCCAAGTCGTAGCCGGGCTAGTATTCTCTATTGTTTCAAAATTTCCAAAAAAGAATAATTTGTCTTTAATGATTGGAGCTCCAATTCTAGCTCCCCAAATTTTTTCATTAAATTTACCTGGTACTATTACAGTATTTCCTGCTTTAGTCCCTATAAAATCCTTCTTGTTACTTCTAAATGAATTATAAACTGAACCTTCAATTTCATTTGTTCCACTTTTTGTAACTGCATTTATTCCAGAACCTAGAAAACCTGATTGACGTACATCATAAGGCGCAATATTAACCTGTAATTGTTCAATAGCATCTAAAGATATAGCTGTTGAACCAGTTCTACCTCCAGCTTGTGAATCATTTCCAAGACCGAAACCATTATTGAACACTGAACCATCAATCGTAAAGTTGTTTAATCTTGAATCTTGACCTCCAAAACTACCATTAGCTCCTGCATTTGCATTGTACTTAGTGATTGCATTAATCGATCTTGCACCTGTAACAGGAACAGCTGTTAATTCTCTATTTGAAAATTGTTGTGAAGCTCCAGTTCTTCCTTTATTAAAAGTTCCTTTTGATTTTGTAGAAACTACAACTTCACTTAAAACATTTGACTCTTCACCAACAACAATATTTATTGTTATATTATTTCCTAAAGGTGCATTAATCTCTGTAATTTCAGTTGTTTTGTACCCAACATAAGTAACTTTTACAGTGTAGGGACCTCCTGGTCTGATTCCTTGAACGGCATATCCTCCGTTAGAACCAGTAGTTGAAAAATATTTTGTTCCTGTAGGCTTATGAACAACCTCTACAGAAGCACCAGGCAGCGTTTCGCCAGTGCTTGATTTAACAGTACCAGACATTGCAGAACTAGTAACCTGCGAATGACCAACAGCTGATAAAAAAATAATCAAAATAAAAATAATTCTTTTCATTTTTGTTTTTTGTTTAATTTATTAATTATTGGCAAAAATATAACATTTTTACTTTGAAAAGTTAACATAACGTTAAGAAAGCATGCTTTTAATATCTGTATACGGCTATTAAATATATTAATTATATAAATAGTTAAAAACTTACACTTACGTAAATTATTTTTTGTTTTTATTGCTTTTTTCATAAAAAAATAACACTTAAAAAAAAATAAAAATCAGAAACTTTAATTAATCAAAAATCTATCATTTAGCTACTTATAAACAGAAAACTCCGATTTCCTAATGAAATCGGGGTTTTCCAGTCAATTAGTTTAAAATAAGAAATAGGGCCTATTTATTCCTCAAAAAATGATTCAATAAAAAAGCAGTTGAACTATCGTGATCTTTTACTTTTTTGGTATTAATTTCCTCTAAAATAGAGTTTGCTAATTGTTTTCCAAGTTCAACTCCCCATTGATCAAAACTAAAAATATTCCACACAATCCCCTGGACAAAAATCTTGTGTTCATATAATGCAATTAGAGAACCTAATGTTTTTGGACTCAGTTTTTGTATTAAGATAGTATTTGTGGGCTTGTTGCCTGTAAAAACTTTAAACGGTAAAAGAAATTTTGATTTATCAGCCGGCAGCCCCTGCTTTTCAAATTCTGTTTGAACCTGCTCTTTTGATTTTCCTTGCATTAAAGCTTCTGTTTGAGCAAAAAAATTAGACATCAATTTATCATGATGATTTTCGTCTCCGTACAATGGATTTACGAATCCAATAAAATCAGTTGGAATCAACTTAGTTCCCTGATGAATTAATTGAAAAAAGGCATGCTGAGAATTAGTTCCCGGCTCTCCCCAAATAATAGTTCCCGTTTGATAGTTTACCGGATTACCATCTCTACCCACACTTTTACCATTACTCTCCATCGTACCTTGCTGTAAGTAAGGCGCTAATTTTTGTAAATATTGGGTGTATGGAATCAAGGCTTCGCTCTCAGCTCCAAAAAAATTATTGTACCAAATACTTAATAAAGCCAAAATGACTGGCGCATTTTGATCGAAATCAGTAGTTTTGAAATGTTCGTCCATTTCATTTGCACCGCTCAATAATTCGTCAAAATTTTCAAATCCTACAGCCAAGCTTATCGAAAGACCAACTGCACTCCACAAAGAAAAACGGCCACCAACCCAATCCCACATAGGAAATATATTATCAGGATTTATTCCAAATTCAGTTACTTTTTCAATATTGGTAGAAACCGCAACAAAATGTTTAGCAACATCTTCTTGAGCTGTCCCGAAGTCTCGAGATAAAAACCATTTTTTAATAGTTTCAGAATTAGTAAGCGTTTCTTGTGTGGTAAATGTTTTGGAAACAACAACAAAAAGAGTAGTCTCTGGATTTAATTTTTTGATAATTTCATTTACATGATCCCCATCAACATTCGATACAAAATGTACGTTTAAATGGTTTCTATAAAATTGTAATGCTTCAACTGCCATAGCTGGACCTAAGTCTGATCCACCAATACCAATGTTTACAATATCAGTAAAAGATTTCCCCGTAAATCCGGTTCTTTTACCAGAAGTAACTTCATTTGTAAATACCTTTATTTTGTTTTTTACATCATAAATTTCAGGAACAACATTTTTACCATCAACCTTTACAACAGCTGATTCTTTGGCTCTTAAAGCCGTATGAAGTACCGCTCTATTTTCTGTTTGGTTGATAATCCCTCCATCAAAATAATCTTTGATTGCGCTTTTAAGCCCCACTTCATTGGCCAATTCCAGCAACAATGCAATCGTTTCCTGAGTTATGATATTTTTTGAATAATCAATTAAAAAATCATTCCATTTCAAATTGAATTTTTCTGTTCTTGCAGTATCGGATAGAAACATTTCATGCATCGAAGCTTTTTGCATTTCTTTATAATGCAATTCAAGTTTCTTCCAAGCTCTTGTTTCTGTTGGGTTTATCGTATTTAATGCCATCTCTATTTGGATTGTAGTTCTATTTAGTTTTTGGCAAAAATACTGAAATTAGTTTTAATGAAAAATGTGTTTACAATTATATAACAATTTATCACTAAAATGCTGAATACCTATAGCTTTGAATTGATAATCAAGATTTTTAGGAAAATCTATAATTCAATAAATAGAACAAAATTATAAATTAGAAACACTATCTAATTCCCATTTTAGAGGAGCAATCGTCTTTAAAAATCGACTTTTATCTCTACCGCTCATAGGTTCACCGTTAGGTAGTTTAAGTCTTAAAGCATCAACTTGAACTCCATTTTTCCAAAATCTATAACACACATGGGGACCTGTTGCTAAACCTGTACTTCCCACTCTCCCTATGACTTGCCCTTGATTGACATGTTGTCCGCGTCGAACCAAAATTCTCGACATATGCAAATATTGAGTTGAATAGGTCCCATTGTGTTTCACTTTGACAAAATTTCCGTTACCAGCAGTAAAACCTGTTTGCTCTACAGTACCGGCAGCTGTGGTCGTAATAGGCGTTCCATAGGGCGCAGCATAATCTGTTCCTTTATGCGCTTTCCAGGTATGTTGCACAGGATGAAATCGATTAGAAGAAAATCGGGATGAAATTCTGCTAAATTTTATTGGTGTTTTGAGAAAGAAGTTTTTTAGTGTTTTTCCTTCCTCATCATAATATTCTATTTTACCTGATGACGGATTTTGAGCATAAGGAAAGGCATAAATAATTTTTCCTTTATATTCAAAAAAAGCTGCCTCAAGATCTTCTACACCGTCATAAACCGTGTCATTTATAAATCGCTCTTTGAAAGTAATTCCAAATCGATCCCCTTTTTTTAGTTTAAAAAAGTCTATTGACCACGCATATATTTTAGATATTTTACTCGCTAACGAACCTTCTACTTTAGCATTTTCTAACGTTTCAGACAAAGATCCTTTAAGTAACCCGCCAATCGTTCTATTCTTAAAAGTAAGCGGATAGGTTTTTTCATAAGCGACTACGGCCGTATCACGTAGATCAACGACATAATAATGTAACGCGTCCGGCTGGTAAATAAAAACCTGTAGTTTGTTTGTTTTATTTTTGGATCTAAGCAAGGTATAAGGCTTGTTCTTTCTTATAATCCTGACATCAAACGAGTCCTTTACTTTTTTAACAATATCAAATACTTCTCTGTTGCCAATATTTTGTTTTTCTATAATAGTACTAAAAGTGTCTCCCTTTTTTATACTGTCCTTAATGACGTTGAAATCAGAATATTTAAATCCAAATTCAACTTTTTTGGACACCGGTCTCACAATTTCATCCTCAAAAGTAACCTCGGATTTCTTGCACGATATAAATGAAAATAAAATTACGATACTAATTAATACTTTCTTCAAACTGTAATTCATTTGTAATTTAATTATTTTTCTTCCCCCCAATTTGCCAACTCATCAGCTGACCATAATTCAGGAAAAAATATTCTTCTTTGATACTTAGGATGCATGTATTTCTTCCAATCGCTTCCACCAGTTGCTTCTCCACTTCCTTTCCCGCTTTGATCAATGTATTTCTTTGCTGTATTAAGATGTTGCATCACCCAAGTAATATTTACTGTATGATCATAATGGCGCATTGCTTTAATCAATTCAGGATTTTTTTGATCCAAATCAGGCAGCTGCTTGAATTTTTGCCAAATATTTATGGTATTGTATTCTTGCATATGACTCAAGAACATTTTTTTGTATTTTCTTTCAAACTCCTCTAACAAAAATGATTTTTTCCCGGTTTTATAATCTTTACCGGCAGCTTGCCAATACAAATGTTCGAAAGCAAATTCAAAAGGAGTGTTTCTGTCAATCGTATCTCTAAAACGGTGATCTATTAGATTTATTAGATCTGTAGACGAAAATTCTATTAATCGGTATTGCGCACTTTGAAAACCACTTGCTGGTGTAAGTGTATTTCTAAATTTCATGTATTGCTCAACTTCCATTCCATCTCCCATAATACTGAAAGAAGTGGTCAGCATATCAAAGTACCGACTGATTCTCATTAACCTTTCTGTAAAAAAATCAGTTTCAATGTTTTGTGCGTACGAAATTTGGTTCATCTCCCAAAGTATCATTTTAAAGATCAACTCATTAACCTGATGATACATGATGAAAACCATTTCGTCCGGAAGAGTTGTTCTTTGAATTTGAAGATTTAATAACGCATCCGTTTGAATATAATCCCAATAAGTAATTGGTTTAGACCAAAGTAATCCTTCTAGTTGCGTCTCCGTTTTTTGGTTTATTGCTTGGTATTTAAGCTCAATTTCTTTTAAAATTTCTTCCGAATTACTGTTATCAGTCATTATTTTTTTATTTTAAACGGACTCTTCAATCCTTTGAATGCGTCCAAATCTGCTTTGATTGACCCTACAGCCAGACTTGCTTTGATTCGCAATGGTAATTTATTATCGTCGTCTGAAACCCAAACGGTTAGACTTTCCTGCTCCTTAAAAACACGTCCTGATTGAACAAGAGGTCTAAAAATCATCGCGGAAACAGCGCCAAATTTAGTTGTAATATCCTCACGTCCAATAAATTTTAACTTAAACTTTGTAGTTTCATTATCAAAAAACATATCAATTGCTATTGATTCCCCTACCTTTAATTTATCAATACTTGGGTAATTTCTTAAATAATAAAAAGTAGACAATATATCCTGAGTGTTTTTTGGAATCATAAGCGTTTTTTCCTCTTTGTGCTTATAATCCTTGACAAGAACTCTGTTTGATATTTGATTAAAAAAACCCTCTTGATTTTTAGTATAACCTCCTTCGTTTATCTTTCTCACAAATTGATGAGGGTTCCCTGTTTCTTTATCAATGTAGCTTTCATATAAGTCATCTACTTTGAAAAAAAAACGAGACATTCCAGTAGTATAGCCTTTCCCGATTACATGAAAAGATTTTTTGCTGTTTACAGTTGCGTCCTTAACTTCTAAAGTTGCGTAACCTGCATTCACTATGCCGTAATGAATTCTGAATTTAAACCATTCACCCACATCGTATGCGTCTTCCTTTTTAGAATCGAAACTTACAGTTGTAACAAATATTAGGAGTAGTAGTATTTTTTTCATTGCTTTTTTTGTCAGATTATTGACCGTTACTGCAAATTTTGTTCCAAATATATTAAAACAAAAAAACTCAGTCAAATAATGACTGAGTTTTTATGCTATTAACTAACCAAAAAACTATAAATTATGAAATTTATATCAATTTCGGAAGGAAACCACCCCTTCCTGTTTTGCGAGTGCAAAGGTAATTAACAAACCCAGTATTTTTTAGTAAAAAATACACTTTAACACAAATTACTCAAAAATACAGGTAGTTCGTCGGTTAAAATTTCACATTATATAAAAATATCTCGTTTCTATAGTGTTCCTCGCAATGCCTGTTCTCTCTCAATTGATTCAAAAAGCGCTTTAAAGTTACCTGCACCAAAACCTTTAGCTCCCATTCTTTGAATAATTTCAAAAAACAAGGTTGGTCGGTCTTGTACCGGTTTTGTAAAGATTTGTAATAGATATCCTTCTTCGTCGGCATCTACCATAATAGCCAGTTTTTCGATTTCGTTCAAATCTTCTTTCATCATTTTCATATGCTCTCCCAATCGTTCCGGAATAGCCTCATAATAAGTATGTGGTGGAGCAGATAAGAATTCGATTCCTCTTGCCTTCAATTGAGACACGGTTTTGATAATATCATCCGTTGCAATGGCGATGTGCTGAATTCCAGGTCCGCCGTAAAAATCTAAATATTCCTCGATTTGTGATTTTTTCTTTCCTTCGGCAGGTTCGTTGATTGGAAATTTGATTCTTCCGTTTCCGTTTGACATTACTTTACTCATCAACGCCGAATATTCCGTATTGATTTGTTTGTCATCAAAAGAAAGGAAATTCACGAATCCCATTACTTCTTCATAGAACTTTACCCAAGTATTCATTTCGTTCCAACCGACATTCCCAACCATGTGGTCAATGTATTTTAATCCTGTTGGTTCCGGATTGTAATCTGATTTCCATTCTTTATATCCAGGTAAGAAAACACCATTATAATTTTTTCTTTCGACAAAAATATGAACGGTTTCTCCATAAGTATAAATTCCAGAACGTACTACTTCTCCAAATTCATCTTTCTCGACTGTTGGCTCCATAAATGAACGGGCACCACGTTTCATTGTTTCTTCGTAAGCACTTGTTGCATCTTCTACCCAAAGTGCAGCCACTTTCACACCGTCACCATGTTTTCTTAAATGGTCGTGTATTGGCGAATCTTGAGTCAATGGAGTGGTCAACACGATGCGGATCTTATCTTGTTTTAGTACATAAGATGTTCTGTCTCTTACTCCAGTTTCTAATCCAGCATAGGCTAATGATTGGTAACCAAAAGCGGTTTTATAATAATGTGCGGATTGTTTTGCATTTCCTACGTAGAATTCTACATAATCGGTTCCTAATAAAGGAAGGAAATCTTGTGCTCCTTCAAATATTTTTTCTAGTCCGTATTCTACTGATTTTACTTCTTTGCTCATTGTGATTTATTTTTTGATTCTCTATTTCTAGTTTTGGAACGCGGTTGAAGCGGATTAAACTGATGGACACAGATTTTATTAATTTTAAATTATGTTGTTGTTTATTCTAAAGCCCTAGCCCTGATGGAAGCGGCATCCTTTTTCTGGTCTCGTTTTTTTAACGAGACCAGGAAAAGATAAAGCGTACAGCAGGAAATAGCTCCTTATATTACTCTACCCAAGATTTATAATATTGTCCATCGTCTAGTCCCATAGCTTCTTCGGTTACCATTAACGGACGGAAAGTATCTACCATTACCGCTAATTCATGTGTTTCAGTATGTCCAATACTACGTTCCATAGCGCCTGGTGCCGGTCCATGAGGAATTCCTTTTGGGTGCAATGTGATATGACCCTGCTCAATATTATTACGTGACATGAAATCGCCATCTACATAATACAAAACCTCATCACTGTCTATATTACTGTGATTATAGGGCGCAGGAATGGCTTTTGGATGGTAATCGTACAGCCTTGGAACAAAAGAACAAACCACGAAAGTCGAAGTTTCAAAAGTTTGGTGTACTGGTGGTGGTTGATGAACTCTACCTGTTATAGGTTCAAAATTGTGAATACTAAATCCATAAGGAAAGTTGTAGCCGTCCCAACCCACAACATCAAAAGGATGTGTTGCATAGATAATTTCATGCATCATTCCCTCTTTTTTGATTTTGATCAGGAAATCGCCTTTTTCGTCATGCGTTTCTAACTCTGTTGGCAAAATAAAATCACGTTCGCAAAACGGCGAGTGTTCTAAATGTTGTCCCGACTCATTTTTATAACGCTTTGGTGTATAAAATGGAGCAAAAGATTCCACATAAAAAAGTCTGTTTTCTGATGTGTCAAAATCAATTTGATAAATCATTCCGCGCGGAATAATAAGGTAATCCCCGTATTCAAAAGGAATATTTCCCATCATGGTGCGCAATTTTCCTTTTCCTTTGTGAATGAAAATCATTTCATCAGCATCGGCATTTTTATAGAAATAATTACGCAAAGATTGCCTTGGCGCAGCTAATCCTATCGTACAGTCTTTATTTACAAGCATCGCTTTGCGGCTGTCTAAGAAATCATCTTCTGGTTTTAATTCAAAACCTTTCAATAACAACGATTTTATGTTTTTTCCAATGGCGATTTTTGGTTCAACCGAATACGATTTTGTAATTTCTTTTATTTGGGTTGGCCTATGAACATGGTAAAGCAAAGAAGAATGACCATGAAAACCCTCTGTTCCAAATAGTTGTTCGTAATACAAACCGCCATTTGGTTTTTCGAATTGTGTGTGTCTTTTTTGGGGAAAATTTCCCAATTTATGGTATAAAGGCATGACTTTTTAAATTAGATAATTATACAATGAGATAAAAAAAGTATTTAGATAATGATAGAATTAGATTGATTCAAGTGAATCTCTATTTAAATTTCTATTATCTAATTAATTTCTCATTCAGGATTTCTCTTGATAAGAAATTGCAGATATCCTAATAAACCGGTCCAAGTTGTTTTCATAATAACAAATATCGGAATTATTATTGAAATAAATTACAATTAAAATACAAACCCAATACTAAACCAGGTATATCCTTTTTTAGTTTCAGGTGACCAGGAATGTTTAATTTCTATAGGTCCAATTATCGTTTCTAATCCATATCCTACTGCATAACCAGTGTATTTGGGTATTGAAATCCAGTTTACCGTTTCAAAAAGCCTGTCGCCAATGTTAGCGACATTTAGTGAAAAATTGAAATGATTGTTTTTATAAAACTCATAATCGATGGTTCCCGTAGACTTAATATAGCTATTTCCTGCAATACTTAAGAAATCATATCCATAAAAATGCCTGAAATTATTTATCATATTATACCCATATCCCCCTAAAATAAAATCAAAGAAAGCAATACTTTCAGGACCAAAAGAAAAGCCTGCTTCCGTTTGAAATTTAAATGTAGCATTCTTGAAAAGGGTTGCTGCTATTCCAAAATCACCTTTTGCAATAGAGAAGGGATGAAAATCCCCAGTATGATTGGAAGAAAATAAATAAGACTGAATGTCACCTGAAAAATACCATCCTTTTGTAGGGAAATATTTGTTGTCAAAAGAATCATATTTCATGTATCCAAAAAGGCTGGTGTAAGTACTCTTGTCGATTAAAGGATTTATATTTGATAAAGTTTCAGAATTGATTTTCAAAAATTTATATTCTATTCCACCTCCTATTAAAAACTTTTGCACAAACAATGACTGAAAATAGAGCTGATTTGTAACATCTGAAAAATCGATATTTATAGAGCTGATTCCCAACGGTGATAAATCTATACTACTGATATCACTGGTAACATTCCTATTGAACTGATTAAATTGTGATTTAAAACCTAAACTTAAATTAAATCCATTCTCAATATAATAATCAAAATTATATCTGAAGTTATCCCCCAAAACTAAATCCAAAGACGCAATATCATTTTTGAACAACGTTTTTTTACGGCTCAGATTTATTAATACGGCACTTTTAAATAATCCGTCATAATGCAATCCAAATTTCAAGTAGGATTTAGTCGCATTCTCTTTTAAACTAAGATTCAACTCATCCCCATTCTTGTTGGGGTCTAAACTGTATGATATTGTACTAAAGTTCTGCGTGGCATTAATGTTATTTATTCCCATTAGCAAACCCTTATAATCCGTTTTGACTCCGGGCTTAAATCTTAATTTTCCTATGACATACGCTTTTGTATAATTATCCAACTCATTACAATTTATATCATTAATTTGTAAACTGTCGGATTCAATTTTTAGTTTCGGCTTCTTATATGGATTTGACTCATCAACAAGCATTTTTATCTTTTCGTAAACAGAGAATGTTGCGTCTTCCCCTGTTCTAATAATATCTTTCCCTTTGTCAAAAGAAATCACTCCGAATCCTTTAATATCTGGTTTTACGTAAATATCCGTTTCTTTTATATTTTGCTTCATTCGTTCTATTGAATGAAGGTTTGTAATTTGGACTAAAATTCGCGTAGCATTTTTAAGCTGTGTTCTGTCTGCTAAATCATCTTGAACATCGACACCAATTATAATATCAGCCCCCAATTCCCTTACGTGCTCAATTGGATAATTATTGGAAACGCCTCCGTCAACTAATAATTTTCCATCAATTTCAACCGGAGAAAAAAGAGATGGAAATGCGGAACTAGCCATCATTGCTTGTGCCAAATTACCTTTATTTAAGAGCACCTCGCGTCCTGTTTCTATATCAGTACCAATACATAAAAAAGGAATTGGAAGCTGACTGAAGTCTCTCACATGCCTAACATGCTTTGTCAGTCTGCTCATTAAATTATAATTGTACATCCCCTTTGATAATGCTTCCGGGATTCCAATTTTAAATTTATTAAATGGCAACACTAATGCATATAATTCATCATTACGCTTTTCATAGAAATTTTTTGATGTCCTTGGAATGAAATCGTTTAATAATTCATCGAAATTTGTTGCCTGAAAAATAGAATCAATCTGACTTGCATTGTATCCAGAGGCATACAATCCGCCCACAACCGCTCCCATACTGGTACCGCCTATATAATCAATCTTGATTCCCGATTCTTCTAAAACTTTCAAAACACCAATATGTGCAAATCCTTTAGCGCCACCGCCACTCAGAACCAAACCAACCTTAGGTCTTTTTTGCTCTTGTGAAAACAAAGTGAAACTCATAGAAAAAAAAATGAATAATAGAGCAATCTTCTTCATAAGCAGCAATTTGGTAGGTAATAGATTTGGGCTGTATTAATTATTCATTTGTTGTCTTGTAAAATTCGACAATTTTTTTGGCTTTTGATATACCTATAAGGTCAGAAATTTCTTTTTCTGCAGCCAACTTCAATCTTTTAACACTTTTAAAGTGCTGAATCAAAGTCAACATCGTTTTTTCTCCAATGCCAGGAATGCTTTCTATCGAGGAATTTAGTGCAGCTTTACTCCTTTTATCTCTGTGATGAGTGATCCCAAATCGATGCGCCTCATTTCTTAATTGTTGAATCACTTTCAAGGTTTCTGATCTTTTATCCAAATACAACGGAATGGAATCTCCGGGATAAAATAACTCCTCCAATCGTTTTGCAATTCCTATTATCGTAATTTTTCCTCTCAAACCCAATTCATCGATACTTTTCAATGCCGATGACAGTTGTCCTTTTCCACCGTCAATGATAATTAAATTCGGTAGCGGTTCATTTTCATCCAGCAATCGTTTGTATCTTCTATAAACCACTTCGGTCATCGAAGCAAAATCATCCGGCCCTTCGACTGTTTTTATATTAAAATGGCGATAGTCTTTCTTACTCGGTTTTCCATCCTTAAAAACCACACAAGCCGCTACAGGATTTGTTCCTTGAATATTCGAGTTATCAAAACATTCAATATGTCGTGGCTCGACTGGCAATCGCAAGTCTTTTTGCATTTGGGCCATAATCCTTTTCGTGTGGCGATCAGGATCTACAATTTGTAGTTGTTTTAATTGTTCGATTCTGTAAAACTTAGCATTTCGAATTGACAAATCCAAAATTTGCTTTTTATCTCCCAATTGCGGAACGGTGATTTTTATGTTTTCTCCCAAGTCAACGTGAAAAGGAACGATTACCTCTCGAGACAGCAGTTGAAAACGCTCTCTCAATTCGATAATAGCCAATTCTAATAATTCTTCATCGGATTCATCGAGTTTCTTTTTGATTTCCATGGTATGCGAACGAATAATCGAACCATGAGAAATTTGGAGAAAATTCACATAGGCTGCACTTTCATCCGAAACAATCGAAAACACATCGATATTGGTTATTTTTGGATTTACAATCGTAGAGCGTGATTGGTAATTTTCCAGTATTTCTATTTTTTCTTTGATTTTTTGCGCTTCTTCAAAATGCATTTCAGCAGCAAGATTGGTCATGACACGCTTGAAATCTTTCATACTTTCCTTGAAATTCCCTTTTAGAATTTCTCGAATTGCATCTACTTGCTTTTGGTAATTTTCTAAAGTTTCATGGCCTTCACAAGGTCCCATGCAATTCCCAATATGATATTCGAGACAAACTTTAAATTTCCCGCTTTCGATATTGCTTTTACTTAAATCATAATTGCAGGTTCTAAGCGGATACAATTCTTTGATTAGCTCCAGAATAGTGCTCACCGTTTTGAAACTCGTATAAGGTCCAAAATATTCCGACCCGTCTTTGACCATCCGTCTGGTGGCAAAAATACGCGAAAAAGGCTCTTTCTTAATACACAACCAAGGATAACTCTTGTCATCGCGCAACAACACATTGTATCGTGGCTGCAAGGTTTTTATTAGGTTATTTTCCAGTAAAAGTGCATCAGTTTCCGTAGGAACAACAATGTGCTTTATGGTTACAATCTTCTTTACTAGTACATTAGTTTTGGCTGTATCATGAATTTTATTAAAATAAGAAGAGACCCTTTTTTTTAAATTTTTGGCTTTACCAACATACAAAATTTTCCCTTCCTTGTCATAATATTGATAAACACCGGGACTATCAGGCAAGGTTTGGATTTGAAGGGCTAAAGTTGCTAAATTCATGTAACAAAGTTAATCTCAAAAATCCCGAAATACAAATCAATGCTATTGAAATCTTTCTGTTGAAATTTTTGTCGGAATTTTTGTTTCTAATTCGTTATTATCCTTATTTTTATGGTTTCAAGAACTTATGATAAAAAATAATTCCGCACCAATAATAATTTTTGGCGAAAGCATTATCCCAGGTGAAAGCAAAACAATCAATGTGGAAATCGCCCGATTGCATACCACAACCAAATTAAATATCCCCGTTATTGTTCGTCGTTCTAAAATTGACGGACCGGTTGTACTGTTTTCAGCAGGAATTCATGGTGACGAAATTAATGGAGTAGAAATCGTTCGACAACTCATCAGTAAAAAAATAAACAGGCCAAAAAAAGGAACTATTATCTGTATTCCAATTATCAACGTATATGGATTCGTCAATAAATCAAGAGAATTTCCTGATGGCCGAGATTTAAACAGAGTGTTTCCAGGAAGTAAAACCGGTTCTTTAGCTAGCCGATTTGCTTTTCATATTTTGACTGAAATCATGCCCGTTGTAAATTACGCAGTAGATTTTCATGCCGGAGGAGCCAGCCGATTCAATGCACCACAAATTCGCCTCGCACAACATAATGAAGAATTAAAAATATTAGCTGACGTTTTCAATGCTCCATTTACTTTGTATTCTAAAAATATTGCAGGTTCTTTCAGGAGTGCCAGCGAAAAATTAAATGTGAAAATGCTGCTTTTTGAAGGCGGAAAATCCCTGGATATCAATAATCATATTGCTGATGAAGGGGTAAATGGAGTTAAAAGATTGCTTTCACATCTTGACATGTTAGATCCAAAACACAATGTAATGGAACAAAAAATACCAACGATTTACATTGAAAAAAGTGGCTGGGTCAGAGCTAAATGTTCCGGCTTATTGCACGATTACAACACCATAGGTACTTTTTTGAAAAAAGGATCCATACTTGCTACCATAACGGATCCTTATGGAAAATTTGAACGAAAAGTAAAAGCTCCAAATGACGGTTATGTAATAAATGCTAATCTTTCGCCTATTGTATATGAAGGCGATGCCATTTATCATATGTCAAATACTGCTGAAAATGGAGACGAATAAAATCTCTTTTCAGTAACCACTTATTTTAAAAATCAAAATCATTTCAGGGAAACCAAAACCTAACAATTATCATATTTTTTATAGTTTTATACCAGTAGTTTTGACTAAAACTATTAGGTATGCAATTCTGGAAAAAATTATCCCAAAAAGAAAGACAAGAGCGCATTCAAAAAGCGTTGAACGAAAACGTGAATTTTGCACATGATGCTTCATTGGGTTATCCCGCATCTAAATTAGACGAAAAAGTATTCAATAGTGACGCTCCTTTCCTGAAAGATGCACCAACTCTTCAAACCTATGTAGCTAATCCTAATCATATTGGATGCCATACCCTTGGTACTTCCGAAAAAGCATTCAAAGGGACACAGGAAATGGAACGTGAGGTCTTGAATGTTCTTGCCGTGGATATTTTCAAAGCGCAACCCGATTCTTTTGACGGCTACATTGCTCCTGGCGGAACGGAAGCAAACATACAAGCCATCTGGATGTATCGCAATTATTTCCTGTATAAACTGAATGCAAAACCTGCTGAAATAGCAATTATTGCCTCAGAAGACACGCATTATTCCATTCCGAAAGCCGCTAATTTATTGATGCTCGATTGGTTAAAAATCCCCGTTGATTTCAAAACCCGTGTCATAGATGTTTTTTCTCTCGAAAATATCATTATCAATGCAAAAGAGCGGGGTAAAAAATATTTCATCATAATTTCAAATATGGGAACTACCATGTTTGGAGCAGTAGACAATCCGGACGATTATATCCAGATACTCGAAAAACATCAGCTAATATATAAACTGCACATTGATGGAGCCTATGGCGGATTTGTTTATCCTTTTAGCAATAAAGACTGCAACATCAATTTTGAGAATCCAAAAATCAGCTCCATAACCATTGACGCACACAAAATGCTTCAGGCCCCCTACGGAACCGGCGTGTTCATTTGCCGAAAAGGTTTGATCGAAAACGTACTGACCAAAGAAGCAGAATATGTTGAAGGAATGGATTTGACCCTTTGCGGAAGCCGCTCGGGGGCAAATGCCATAGCGGTCTGGATGATATTATTTACCTATGGTCCTTTTGGGTGGTGCGAAAAAATACGCATTTTACAAATGCGAACCGAGTGGTTATGTGAACAGTTAGACCAATTGAATCTGACTTATTTCAGGGAACCTTATATGAACATTGTAACAATTCCATCCGAACACATCACTAAAGCATTGGAAGAAAAATACGATTTGGTTCCTCAAAAACACGGTAATGGCAATCAATGGTATAAAATTGTGATTATGAACCACGTTGAAGTAGATCATTTGAGTACTTTTATAACCGATTTAAAAGCGACTATTCATGCTAAAAAAGGAATTACGACAAAAATACAAAGCGTTACGGAAACAACTTTCTGAAAACGAATTGGAGGAAATGAGTTTGGCCATTGCCAATAAACTACTGAAACTTCCCATTTGGGAGAAAAGCTATTTTCATATTTTCCTACCCATAACAGAACATCTGGAGGTAAATACCGAATTTATTCTGCATTTGCTTTCCGGCAAAGACAAAGAAATCATTATTTCTAAAAGTGATTTTGAAACTAGAAAAATGACCCATTTCTTACTTACAGACAACACCAAAATCAAGAAGAACGAATACAACATCCCGGAACCTGTTGATGGAATTGAAGTTCCTCCCAATAAAATTGAGGTTGTTTTTGTTCCGCTTTTAGCTTTCGACAAAAAAGGACATCGCGTGGGTTACGGCAAAGGATTTTATGACAATTTTTTATCTGAATGCAAATCGGAAACCATTAAAATTGGCCTATCTTTTTTTGAAGCCGAAGAATCAATTACAGATATCTTCAAAAGTGACATACAATTGGATTTTTGCGTTACGCCAAATTCAATCTATTCCTTTTAATTTTTTTAATCCGTACTTTCGCAAAGGATAAAACCAAAACAAACTATGAAAATATTTAAAAATTCAAGATTCGCAGTAACTATTTTAGTTGCAATATTTGCGATTTCGCTATCTAACTGTGCAGTTAGGGTGGGAACAACATCAAGCAGAGCCTCTTATAAGTCTAAGCAACTTCCTCCTGGACAGGCAAAAAAAATATATGGTGGAAAAAGCGCTAAACGTTACGCCCCAGGACAAAACAAATAAAAAAAAGACCTAATTTCATAATTTGAAATTAGGTCTTTTTTATTTTATAAAAGAGGGTTCAATCTATTTGTGATGAAATGCTTTTTTATTGAAAAAAATTAAGATCCCAACACCTGTTGAAATAGCCATATCGGCAATATTGAAAATCGCGTTAAAAAATGTAAAATTTCTCCCTCCCCATATTGGCACCCAAGAAGGCAAATCTCCCTGCCAAAAAGGAAAATAAAACATATCGACTACTTTACCGTGAAACCATGTTCCGTAAGGTCTGTCTGTAAACAATGTGGCCAATTGCTGGTGACTGTCGTCAAATATAACTCCGTAAAAAACAGAATCAATAATATTTCCAAAAGCTCCTGCAAGGATTAATGCAATAGCCACAATTAAGTAATTAGAACTGTGTTTTCTCTCCACAGAATCCCATAACCAATATCCAATTCCACCCACGGCTACTAATCTAAAAAGAGTCAGGAATAATTTTCCGTAAGCTCCCGGAATTACAGTTCCCCAAGCCATTCCTTCATTTTCTATGAAAAGAATTTTAAACCATTTAAAGACTTCGACTTCTTCCCCTAAAATAAAATTAGTTTTGATGTATATTTTTGAAACTTGATCAACAAGTAATATAATAAAAATAAGGAGATACGCTTTTCGTAATGACATTTTATAAATTTTAATGGCGCAAAAGTAACAATTTAATCAAAAAAAACGCCCCATTAGGAGCGTTAAATATTACACAACAAGTAGTTTATCTTTGCAAATTTTTTGCTTCGATACTCATTGTAGCGTGAGGAACGATTTTCAATCTTTCTTTCCCAATTAATTTGCCGGTAACTTTACATACACCGTATGTTTTATTTTCTACACGGAAGAGCGCATTCTTTAAATCACGAATAAACTTTTCCTGACGAATCGCCAGTTGCGAGTTTGCTTCTTTAGACATAGTTTCGCTTCCTTCTTCGAATGCTTTAAATGTTGGAGACGTATCGTCAGTACCATTATTCAAATCATTCATATACGCACTTTTTATCAAATCTAGATCTGCTTGCGCTTTCTGTATTTTGTTAAGTATTATCTCTTTAAACTCTGCTAAATCTGCGTCAGAGTATCTTGTAGCTTCATCTACCATTTTTATATTATTTTGAAATTAATAGCATTGTTTTTATTTCGTCAAATTCAATTTCCGTTCCGTTTTCTATTTCATCCACAAAAACCAAATCACGGGTTAATGTTTCTGATTTAATATAGTCTACATTTTTAAGAATTGCTTGTTCCAAAAGTCCATTTCTTTTCAATTGAACTTTAATTTTATCAGTAACTTCAAATCCTGAATCTTTACGGATATTCTGAATTCTGTTTACCAATTCTCTTGCAATCCCCTCTTGTTTCAACTCCTCAGAAATTGTAATATCAAGCGCAACCGTTATTCCGTTAGCATTTGCAACCAGCCAACCTTCAATATCTTGTGATGTTATTTCTACATCTTCTAAAGTTAAAATTACGTTATTTCCTGCAATAACAATATTCAGACTCCCTTCCTTATCCAACTGAGCGATTTGCTCTTTAGAAAACCCTTGTATCTCTTTGGAAATCAATCCCATATCTTTTCCAAAACGAGGTCCAAGTGTCTTAAAATTGGGTTTAATTTGTTTCACTAAAACACCCGAAGCAACGTCCAAAAGTACGATTTCTTTTACGTTAACCTCTGCTTTTATAAGATCAGAAACAGCCTCGATTTCAGCCCTCTGATTCTCGTCAAGTACTGGTATCATTACCTTTTGCAAAGGTTGACGCACCTTTATCATTTCCTTTTTTCGGAGTGATAAAACCAGTGATGAGATGGTCTGTGCCTTCTGCATTTTGCTCTCTAACATTTTATTAACATAGTTTTCAACCGAAATTGGGAACTCCGCCAAATGTACACTGTCGTATTTTTCCGACTGTGTTGCTACAGTTAAGTCTCTGTAAAGTTTGTCCATAAAGAACGGAGCGATTGGTGCGCCCAGTTTACTTATGGTTAACAAGCAAGTATATAAAGTTTGATAAGCTGCGATTTTATCTTGCGCATATTCCCCTTTCCAGAAGCGTCTTCTGCACAAACGAACGTACCAGTTGCTCAAGTTTTCCTGAACAAATTCGGAGATTGCACGAGCTGCTTTCGTTGGTTCGTAATCCGCATAAAATCCATCCACATCTTTCACCAAAGTATTCAATTCCGAGATAATCCATTGATCTATTTCCGGTCTTTCATTTACTGGAATTTCAGCTTCCGCAAAAGTAAAACCATCAATATTTGCATACAAACTAAAGAACGAGTAGGTATTGTATAATGTCCCAAAGAATTTTCTACGAACCTCAGCGATTCCCTCTAAGTCAAACTTCAAGTTATCCCAAGGATTCGCATTCGATATCATGTACCAACGCGTAGCATCAGGTCCATATTCTTTTAATGTTTCAAATGGATCTGCGGCATTTCCTAAACGCTTGGACATTTTTTGTCCGTTTTTGTCTAAAACCAATCCGTTTGAAACTACATTTTTATAGGCTACTTTGTCAAAAACTAAAGTTCCGATAGCATGCAATGTATAAAACCAGCCACGTGTTTGATCTACTCCTTCTGCAATGAAATCAGCAGGAAAATCTTTGTTTTGGTCAATTTTATCTTTGTTTTCAAAAGGATAATGCCATTGTGCATAAGGCATTGAACCCGAATCAAACCAAACGTCAATCAAATCAGCTTCACGCTTCATCGATTTTCCCGAAGCGGAAACCAACGTAATTTCATCAACCACATTTTTGTGCAAATCAATCAAATCATAATTGGATTCCTCCATATTTCCAATTTCAAAACCTTTGAAAGGATTTTCTTTTTGGAAACCTGCAGCGATTGATTTTTCTATTTCGTTGTATAATTCTTCTACAGAACCAATCAGAATCTCTTCCGTTCCTTCTTCAGTTCTCCAAATTGGCAATGGAATTCCCCAATATCTTGAACGCGATAAATTCCAGTCATTGGCGTTTTTCAACCAATTCCCAAAACGACCTTCTCCCGTAGCTTTTGGCTTCCAGTTGATGGTTTCGTTCAAGTCAAACATCCTGTCTCTAACCTCCGTGATTTTTATAAACCAGGAATCTAAAGGATAATATAAAATAGGCTTATCTGTTCTCCAACAATGTGGATAACTGTGCACGTATTTCTCAACTTTGAATGCTTTATTTTCTTCTTTTAATCGAATGGCAAGTTCCACATCTATAGAACGTTCCGGGGCTTCACCTTCGTTGTAATATTCGTTTTTTACATATTTACCGGCATATTCACCCACATGCGACGTGAATTTTCCCTGTAAATCTACTAACGGAACCGGAGTTCCATTTTCGTCCAAAACTAACATTGGCGGAACCTCTGGTATAGCTTCTTTGGCCACTTTTGCATCATCAGCACCAAATGTTGGTGCCGTATGTACAATTCCAGTTCCGTCTTCGGTAGTTACAAAATCACCTGAAATTACTCTAAAAGCATTTTCTGGATTTTGATAAGGCAATGCAAATCGCAGCAATTGTTCGTATTTTATTCCAACTAAATCCGAACCTTTGCATTCAGCGAGAACTTGGTAAGGAATTTTCTTATCGCCTTCTTTGAAATTTTCAAAATCAGTCGGCTCAGCACTTTCGAAGAAACCTTTTCCGAATTGTTTTCCAACTAAATTCTTAGCCAAAATCAAAGTTGCCGGACGGAAAGTATATTGGTTAAATGTCTTTACTAAAGCATATTCAATTTTTGGACCTACAGTCAAAGCCGTATTACTTGGCAATGTCCAAGGCGTTGTCGTCCAAGCCAAGAAATAGATTTCGTCTAAATCCAAAGCTTCTAATTTGTAATGCTGTAAATTTTTTGAAGTGATATAATCGTAAAACTTAGAAAACAATAATTCCTTGTGTTCCTCAATCACTTTAAATTGCGCTACAACTGTCGTGTCTGTTACATCACGGTAACTTCCCGGTTGATTCACTTCATGCGAACTCAATCCTGTTCCTGCTTTTGGAGAATACGGTTGGATTGTGTATCCTTTGTACATCAAATCCTTGTTGTAGATTTGTTTCAAAATCCACCAAACCGTTTCCATATATTTGGATTTGTACGTCACATATGGATCTTCCATATCAACCCAATATCCCATTTTTTCAGTCAAATCATTCCATACGTCCGTATAACGCATCACGGTTTTTTTACACGCTTCGTTGTATTCTTCGATGGAAATGGTTTTCCCAATATCTTCTTTGGTAATACCTAATTCTTTTTCAGTACCTAATTCCACAGGCAAACCATGAGTATCCCAACCAGCTTTACGCTTTACTTGGAACCCTTTTTGAGTTTTATATCTGCAAAAAATATCTTTAATCGCACGCGCCATTACGTGGTGAATTCCAGGCAATCCATTTGCCGAAGGCGGTCCTTCAAAAAATACAAATGGTGGGTTCCCTTCACGAGTGGTTACGCTTTTCTCGAATATGTTTTCTTTCTTCCAAAAATCCAGAACTTCTGACGCCACTGTAGGTAAGTCAAGTCCTTTGTATTCAGTAAATTTTGTGCTCATTTTATCCTTTTCTAAATCGAGGTGCGAAAGTAAGGAATTTTGAATAAAAGAAAGAAAAGATGAGAGAAAATAGACAAAATTGAATAGAGAATTCGATAAAATTCATCATAAGTCCGACAATAGTACATTCTAGGAGAAAACTTCTTTTAAGACGTCGAGTGATTTTGGTTTTCTTGAAACTTTTATTGCCTTGCAATTTTCTAAAGTGTCTTTGTTTTCAGAAAATTTGAATTGAATGCAATTTCTTATGAATTTAAAGCATTTAAGCCCTATTTATCATCATCTTCCAGTTCAAAAAAATCGTTGACTGATTTTCCAAACAACCTTGATAATTTTAACGCCAGAACTGTTGATGGCACAAAACGATTGGTTTCTATTGAATTTATCGTTTGCCTAGAAACACCTATTTTCTCTGCTAATTCCTCTTGAGTTAAATTTAAAATGGCGCGTTCTACTTTTAGTCTATTCTTCATTATATGCTCTTTTTAACTTCCTGAAAGTAAGAATTTGTGTAAAAAGCAAAAATCCTAATACAGAAATGTCCTTACTACCCTCCATCTTTGGCATTTTTGAAAAAACGGACATAAAGATATAGTTAATAAAGGGGAATGTTAAATACAACAATACCGCACTTATAACAGCATAATTATAAGATTGAGTGCGAATTTTTGTCATTAACTCATCTTCAATTTTTTCTTTCGAAATTGAAATTATAAGTAATCCCAAAATAGTACCTGACAAAGCGATTCTTTTAAATAAATCGTAATGTTTTTCTTCTAATATATAGGTATCAAGAGAGGTCACAATTGACAAAAACGATACGATAATTATCACTAAACCCACAATTTTAAATTTATTGGGAAGTTGATAGCCTGTGAATTTATTTATTTTTTCAATATCTCCTTTTTGTTTTGCTTTTAATTCCATAAAGTTAATTAGTTAAAGTCTGCTTTCCATAAAGAACAACATACTTGATTAAAAGACAAATATACTTTACTTTTAAACGCAAAACTTTATTTTCTCAAAAAATTTAAGTTTAAGAAAAAACTTCTTTTAAAACGTCCAGACATTTTGGTTTTTTGAACCCATCAAGGCGATAACTATAATAATCAATTAATATCTTTAAAAACAACCTGTCTTTCAATGATATGAAATGTTTTTTGATCATTATCAAATTTTAAATTGATCAGAAAAATTTTTATTTCATTCCGAAAAATGATACGGACATTAATAAAAAAAGTATCCTGAATTTTAAATTTAAGGATACTTTTTTACAAAATTTATAATTTGATATAATTACAGAATCAAGCTTTATTTGAGCGCTTTTTTTATTTCAGAAGCGGCCTGCAACAAAGCTGATTTTGTTCCGGAAACTGTACTTATTGGATTTAACAAACCCCAGTCGTGAATCATTCCATTATAACGTGTTGCAGTAACTTTTACTCCTGCTTCATCTAATTTACGGGCATAAGCTTCACCTTCATCTCTTAAAATATCGTTTTGTGCAGTTTGCACCAATGCTGGCGGCAATCCTTTCAACTGACTGCTTGTCGCCCGCAACGGTGAAGCATAAATTTCTGCACGTTGTTTCGGGTCGGTTGTATAATTATCCCACATCCACATCATTAAATTTTTAGTCAGAAACCGATCTTTGGCAAACAAGTTATAGGATTCGGTTTCAAAATTAGCATCGGTAACGGGCCAAAATAGAATCTGTAATTTAATATCTGGTCCTTTTTTTTCTTTAGCCATCATTGCAACCACGGTAGCCATGTTTCCTCCCACACTGTTTCCCGCAACCGCTAAGCGCCCACCATCAACTCCAATTTCTTTTCCGTGTTCAGCCACCCATTTTGTAGCATTGTACGCTTGATTAATAGCGACCGGGTAGTGAACTTCGGGAGACGGAGAATAATTAACAAAAACCGCTGCTGCTCCAGATTCTACCACTAAATCCCTAACCATTCGTTGATGAGTAGGAAAATCTCCAAGCACCCAACCTCCGCCATGAAAAAACATAAATACCGGCAATGTACCTTTTGCACTTACAGGTTTGACGATGTTTAGTTTAATGTTTTGGCCATCCACACTAATCGTTTTCTCTGTAACAATTACACCGGACATATCAACTTTTACTGATGACTGTAAGCCACTCAATACTAATCGACCTTCTTTAGCTGGCAATTGTTCTATAGGTTTGCCAGTTCCTGAATTAAGAACCTTCAAAAAACCTCTGATATTGCTTTCAATGTTCTCATCCTGTGAGCCGTCTTTTGTTTGTCCAGCTACTTCACCAGAAAAAACAATCGCTAACAATAATGTTCCAACTTTTTTTAGTTTTGATTTCATTTTGTGTGTTTTAAATTTAATGATAGAAATATAATCTGTAAATAAATTCAATGAGATAAATAAAATCGGGGCTTATTGCTGCAATAACTTTTTTTTTGAGAATTGGCGCTTTAAATGTTGATTAACAATCTACGTAGGTTTGCCCAAAAAGGCCGCATGTTATTCAAAATTATGATTTTCAATAGGAGACACCAAAACAAATAATCCTATCAAAGATACCAAATAATTATCTGTTCTATGAATGTCGTGATTGTAAAATTAAAACCAGAGAAAAAAGCAGCAATGGATTATTGATTATTTGAAGAAGCCACCTAATTTAATCAGGAGAAAACTTCTTTTAAAACGTCCAGGGATTTTGGTTTTTTGAAGCCATCAAGGTGATAACTGTAATAATCAATTAATATCTTCAAAACAATTTGCCTTTCAATGACATGAAATATTTTTTGATCATTATCGAATTTTAAATTGATCAGTTTTTTAAACAAATTAGTTTCATGTTCCGTAAGCGAACTGATCGCATGGAAAGGCGTAAAAACACCTTCGGTCATTTCGAAAAAAGGCATATCAATATCAGAAATATCGGGATAGAAACCCAAGTATTTTGTGGTTTCCAACATTAAAATCAAATGAAAATTAGCAATTTCGTCGTGATTATCCAACCAATGCAAGGCGGTTTCCAAAAACGTAAATAAATGTTCGTTTTTTTCTTCTTCGTGAATAGAATGGTGCAAAATTTCGGAAATAAACATTACAATAGTACTTTTATAAATATCCGAATGTATCGAATGAAAAGGCGCCGCTATTTTAATCTCTTTGAAATTTTCTAAAGTGCCTTTGTTTTTATGAACAGCTTCTATTTCAAGAATAGTCATCGGCTGAAAATAAGCAATCTTTTGATTGGATTTTCGACTCGAAAAAGCATCCCGAACAAAATAGGATTTCAAACCATGAGAAAGTGTAAAACACTTCACAATCAAGCTTTTCTCTTGGAATTTTAAAGACGAAATGACGATAGCTTTGGTTTTAACCTGCATATTAATTACGAATTATTAATTACGAAATTACGATTTGGAATTCATAATTTGGAATTCGTAATTTATCTGATTATCATTACTTTTTTGACTTTGGTTTCTACTCCGTCCTGTGCCGAAATAAAAATCATGTACACTCCTGAAGCCACTTTGTATTTTCCAAAAGCAGTCGTATCCCATTCTATTGTTCCTCCTTCTGATATTTTTTCGAAAACAAGATTTCCCTCAATATCCGTGATTTTTATATTGGCTTTATCCAGTAATCCGGCAATTTTTATGGTTCCTTCATATTCTGGTCGTACCGGATTTGGGTACACAAATACATTGTTTAGATCATCACTCGCTGCTGTTGCCAAACCTTTGAAAGAAACTAAACCTTTTGAAGTAGCGATAAAAACTTCTCCCGTCGTACTATTGATATCAATATCATTTATAACATTGCTTGGCAAAGGCGAATTGCTGGTCGTAAAATGATATTTGGTTACCTGACCATTTGGCGAGACTAAAAAAACACCCGAATCAGCAGTTCCAATCCATTTATTATTGGCTCCGTCAACAACAATATCCGTAATAAATTGTTCGTAAAGTAATTCTTGTGCCAGATTATCTTCTAAAATAATGATGGGATTGGTCGTTAATTTATCATCGGATAAGAAACTACCAACATTAGGCAAAATTCGCAAGCCTTTTGTAGTCCCTATCCAAAGTTGGTTTCTGGTATCTACCGCAACAACCCTTGCATCCGAAATAGGTAAATTACCCATATCAGAACCCACCGTAATTTTTTTGAATTTATTGATGCTTTCGTTAAAACCAATTACCCCATCTCTATTTGTAGTCAGCCATTTGGTCCCATTTTTATCGATTGTCATTCTTCCAAAACTATTGTCAATCGCTGAATTCAGAATATTATCCATAGCGTAACTCTGCCATTGACCAGTCGATTTCAAAACCTTAAGTCCATTTTTTATTCTGCTATTCGTAACCCAAAGATTCCCCGATTTATCAAATGCTGCTCCATTTATTCGAACATCAATATAAGTTGGGCCAAGAAAGGTCAATGATTCCAAACCGCTATTGGTTTGGTTGTATAAAATTGTGGGTTCATCATCTACAATTTTCAGCAATCCTGAGAAAAAAGAACTCGCATATACTTCGTTTTCATTTGCTGGATTAACGGTGATTCTAGAAATTGATTTTGCGCCTAAAACTTTTTCGTAAGGGATATTTAACCATCCCGAAGCATTGTATTTACTTATCCCATAACTGTCTAAGCCATATGGATTATAATCTACGGTATAGTCGCCATAAACCGTCCAAAGGGCATCTGAAGTTGTTTGAAGGGCAAATATATTATTCCTTAAAGGTCCAATTGGAGTACTGTTTTCAAAAATTGCAGCTGAAGAAAGTGAAGTTGTTATCATCCCGTCTTCTTTAGTTCCAATAAAAATGGTGTCCCCTATAATTGTTGCGCAAGTAAAATTAGGATTCGTTTCGGTGATTTGGTTTGAATTAATTTGACGAACGAGCTCCATTTGTTTGTTGTAAACATAAATACTGTTCAAAGTGGTTATTATCAAGTAATCCGCTGTAGCTCTCATGTCTAATGAAGGTTGAGCAAGAGCTTTATATCCTACAAAAGAATTGGAGTTGAAATCATATTTATGAACATATCCCGAAGAATTAATGGCATATAAATCTGGACCAAAGCTTGACACACAGAACCAATTCCCTGAAGCAATCAACTCCCATTGATTATAATCCACTAAGTTCTTATTGGTAATAGCAGCTCTTCTTATCCCTGTATTTGACGAGGCATATATAAATCCATTGTATATTGTGGTTTGTGATATGCTTATTTCTGCACCATTCGCACCAATAAAATAGGTATCCCCAAACTGCAAAGTGGCCAAGTTAAACTGAACGATTCCAAAATCACAAGAGACATAAACAATCCCTTCAAATTCCATGAAATGATTGATTTTTTTTGTGTTTGGAGGAAGTTGTTTGTTAATGATATCAACTACATTCAACATGCTTCCATCGACTTCGTTTATGACTATCATCAACCCATTTTCATATCCAACCAATGTTTTATTGAATGTCTCGCTATGATATAATGTTGAAATGGTCTGCCCGGAAAGCCCGTCAATAGTATTGGTGGTTTTTATTTGACCTGTCGCAGTATTTTTAGAAAATAATGCATTTTCTGAAGCCGCATAAATTGTGGTGGAAGATTGAGAAAGATCTGTGATTTCATTATAAGAAAAATAGCCTTGCCACAAGAAATTGCTTTGGGCAAAACCCAACTGTACTGTAATTAACACTACAAAATGTAAAAGCCTATTTTTCATTATTTGCCTAAATATCGGTATACAAATATAGAACAAACGAAAGTATTAGAATTTTGTTACACAAAAAAAATGCCTTCTATCCTTAATATAGGTAGAAGGCATTTTAAATTATAATGAAAACGGATTTATACTACTCCTTGAGCTAGCATAGCATCAGCTACTTTTACAAATCCTGCAATGTTTGCTCCTTTTACATAGTCAACATATCCAGTTGCATCAGAACCATATTTCACACAAGAAGCGTGAATATTCAACATAATTCCTTTCAATCTTTCGTCTACTTCTTCAGAACTCCAACTCAATCGTAATGAGTTTTGAGACATTTCTAAACCTGAAGTTGCAACACCACCAGCATTTGAAGCTTTTCCTGGAGCGAATAATAATTTTGCTTTCTGGAAAACAATTACTGCATCGGGTGTAGTTGGCATATTTGCTCCTTCAGCAACACAAATACATCCGTGAGCTACTAAAGCTTTTGCTTCGTCTTCATTCAATTCGTTTTGAGTAGCACATGGTAATGCAATATCACATTTCACATCCCAAGGACGTTTCCCTGCAACATATTTTGCATTTGGGTACTTAGTAACATAGTCACTAATTCTGCCTCTTAATTCATTTTTGATTACCATTACGTGAGCTAGTTTCTCTGCATCAATTCCATCAGCATCATAAATATATCCTGCAGAATCCGACATAGTAACTACTTTTCCACCTAATTGAGTTGCTTTTTCAGTAGCGTATTGTGCCACATTTCCTGAACCGGAAACTACAACTGTTTTTCCTGTAAAACTATCTCCTTTTGTAGCCAACATACTTTGAGCAAAATATACTGCTCCGTAACCTGTAGCTTCTGGTCTGATTAATGAACCACCGAAAGAAATTCCTTTTCCAGTTAAAACACCTGTAAATTCATTTCTGATTCTTTTGTATTGACCAAACATATAACCTACTTCTCTTCCTCCAACACCAATGTCTCCAGCAGGCACATCTGTATCAGCACCAATATGTTTACACAATTCTGTCATGAAACTTTGGCAAAAACGCATTACTTCATTATCTGATTTTCCTTTTGGATCAAAATCAGCTCCACCTTTTCCACCACCCATTGGCAATGTGGTCAAACTATTCTTGAAAGTTTGTTCAAAAGCTAAAAACTTCAAAATACTTAAATTTACTGAAGGGTGAAAACGAAGCCCTCCTTTATATGGTCCAATAGCTGAATTCATCTGAATACGATACCCTCTATTTACTTGAGTTTCACCTTTATCATCAATCCAAGTTACACGGAACATAATGATACGATCTGACTCGACCATTCTCTCCAAAAGCATTTTGTTTTGGTATTTTTTATTTTCTTCTATAAAAGGAATTACTGTTTCAGCAACTTCTAAAACTGCCTGCATAAATTCCGGCTCGTTCGGATTCTTTTTAGCAACCGATTCGATAAAAGTAGTAATACTTTGTGACATGATTAATAGATTATTAACGTTTAAGAAAACGTTTTCGTTAGTGACTACAAATATACATCTTCTAGGAATATCGCCCTCTTTTTTTTCGTTTTATCAATAGAATTATCTTTTTATTAAGCAAATACCAAGAAATCCTCTTCTAAACCATCATTTATCCCGAAATCGTTATGTTTTTCGTAATCAAATAAGAATATGTTCACCTATTTTAAATTTTTATTTTTTTAATTAATGAGTGATGTTTTTATATATTTGTGAAGATTTGAAAATTTAACTTATAATGATCAAACGAATACTACTAACTTTATTTATCCTGTTGGGTTTTTCACATCATTCAAATGCACAGTTTGGATTTTCCCATGAAATAGGAGTTATTGCTGGGCCCATAGCCTTTCAATCTGACTATGGGGAACGCCACGATTTAAAAACCAATTCTGGAAATACTGGAATGGGAATTGGTATTATTCATTATTTAAATTTTTCTTACAGAGCTGATTGTAATTGTTATACTCCTGAAACTTATTTTAACGATCATTTTAAATTAAGAAGCGAGCTTTCTTATAACAAAACAGAATTGAAACATTTTGGACGATGGGTAGAAGGCAAGCCATCTGTAGGCAAAGAACAATTAAAAGCTATGTACGGAAGCACGGCAGTGACAAATATAGGAATGCAATTAGAATATTTCCCTTTAAGCATCCGAGATTTCACCGCTTCAATTGGAAAGATAGGACCTTTTGTAAGTCTTGGAGCTCAATTCAGTTATTACAATGCCAAAGCATATTCAACCATGGGACCTTTAGGAACACCTTTGACTACTTTCCCTAAATATTTAACTCCAACCGATGGCCGACCTTACGGTTTTTCTACCGAAGGAGGCTCTGTATGGTCAGTTGTTTCAAGTGTAGGAACTCGTTATAAATTAAGCCCCCTAAGGGACTTAATGGTTGATTTAAGATTTCAGTATTTTTTCTCTAATTGGGTGGATGGTTTAAATCCTAATCCGGCTATTTACAAAGAGAACAAAGCAAACGACTGGTTAGTTTGGTTTAATTTTGGCTACATTTATTATTTACAATAGTAGAAAACAAATCCTATTATAACGAACAAACCCCCAACTCTGAAAAATTTCAAAGTCGGGGGTTTTTTATTCTCTCCAAAACATTTCTAAAGGAGAGAAAACTAAATTATAAATTATGCCAAAGCTTGCTTCAAATCTTCAATTAAATCCTCGGCGTCTTCTATCCCTACGCTCAATCGAACCAGATCATCCGTAATTCCAATTTCTTTTCTTTTATCTTCCGGAATCGATGCATGTGTCATCAAAGCTGGGTGATTTGCTAAAGATTCTACTCCGCCTAAAGATTCTGCCAAAGTGAAAACTTTTAATTTTTCAAGAAAATCAATAGCATCCTCTTTTTTGCCTGAAACAAAAGTAAAGGAAACCATTCCTCCAAAACCGCTCATTTGCTTTTTTGCAATTTCATGGTACGGATGACTTTTCAGTCCTGGATAATAAACTCTTTTAATCTTTGGATGATTGTCTAAAAATTCAACTACTTTTTCTCCATTTTCACAATGTCTTTGCACGCGTAAATGCAATGTTTTAATTCCTCTCAGCACTAAGAAACTATCCATGGGTCCTAGTGTAGCTCCCGTTGCAAATTGTTGAAAATGCAACTGTTCTCCAAGCGCTTCGTCCTTTACAATCAAAGCACCAGCAATAACATCAGAATGCCCACCAAGATATTTCGTAGCAGAATGCATCACAATATCAGCCCCTAAATCTAATGGTTTTTGCAAATATGGAGTCGCAAAGGTATTATCTACAGCAAAAAGGATTTTCTTTGCTTTGGTGATTTTGGCAATTTCTTGAATGTCTGCCAATTTCATCAGCGGGTTTGTTGGGGTTTCTACCCAAACTAATTTTGTGTTTTCATTGATTAATGACTGGAATTTCTCCAAATCGTTCATATCAACAAAATGAAATTTAATTCCCGAATCTTTATAAATACGGGTAAACATTCTGTAAGTACCTCCGTATAAATCGTCCATGGCGATGATCTCATCACCAGATTTAAAAGAACGTAAAATACAATCCGTCGCCGCTAATCCTGACGAAAAAGCCAGACCTCGCGTCCCGTTTTCAATACTTGCTAATGCATTTTCTAATGCTGTTCTAGTAGGATTCGCGGCCCTGCTATATTCATAATCCGGATTTACCGGTTTTCCAGGACTTGTTTGCACAAATGTTGACGTCTGATAAACTGGAGGCATAACGGCTCCTGTACTTGGATCATGGTGTTGACCACCGTGAATAGCTTTAGTATTGAATTTCATATATTTATTTTAAAGTGCGAAAATGTTTCACAAATTTACCCTTTAATTTATTCTATCCAAGCCACAAGTTGATACCTTTGTATTTAATTAACATTTTTGAGATGAAACATATTATAATTTTTGCCGTATTGCTTTTTTCAATGACTCGTTGTTCTAAAGAATTAGCTTTTGAGGACCAATCTTTTCAGAAAAAAACAACTTTGCCTTGCAAAAACGATTGTCCTCAAATCAGTGTGCGAATTCCAATTGCAAAAGATGTCCCGGTTGTAGCTGACAGCATCAATAAAAAAGTATTTTCTGTCTTGAAAGAGATTATTTATTTTGGCGAAAAGCCATATACATCAACCGACTATAAAGGATTATTGGCTTCATTTATTGGTTCCTACGAAAAACTGCAAAAAGAATATCCAAAGGACGTTTTTGGTTGGGAAGCAAAAATTGAAGGAAGTGTAAAATACCAGTCGGACAGTATTTTAAACATAGAAATCAAGCATTATACTTATACTGGCGGTGCTCATGGATATCAAGGTTTACGCTCTTTGATTTTTGATCCCGAAACCGGAAAATCTATTCCAAATAATAAATTATTTAAGGATAGAAATGCGTTCAAGGCTTTCGCCGAAAAGAAATTCAGAGCTAAATATAAAATCCCTGAAAACCAACCTATAAACACAACAGGATACCAATTTGAAGATGAAAAATTCGAACTTCCTCAAAATATTTTTTATACAGACAAAGGACTGCTTTTACACTACAATCCTTATGAAGCTGCCTCATACTCAGATGGCCCTAAGGAATTATTGTTGTCATATAAAGATGTAAACGAATATTTGGCAATTAAATAAATTATCATAAATTCTTATCTAATGCATAAACAAGATACCATTTTTTGCCCATTAACTTAAACCCGAATTCTGAACTAAATCCCGATTCTTTAATAATACATTTTTCAAAAAATGATGTTTTTGTCCTTTTAAAATCTATTTTAAATTCAGTTGTATCAATATCATAAATCTTAGTTCTCAACATATTCCAATTTTCTTTTGTCCAATTTGTTTTTTCTAATCCATCAACATTTTGTCCTTTCAACGGAAATTTAATTCTGCCCATTTGAAATAAACTGTCGGAATGAAACTTATTATAAAAAAAATCGAAATTTTCTACAATTATTTTTTCTGGTAAAATTTCGACCGTGTTTCTGCTTCTATTACAACTAGTGAAAAATAGTATGAATGTTAATAAAAACACCATTCGTTTAAAAAAACCACATATATGTTATCGTTTTTCGTATTATGAATTTTAATAGATTTATTAGCCCCGATAACATTGAAAATCCTTTTTTGAGGTTTTTACAGAAAAAAAGATTACTTCACTTTACTTTAATTTTAATAGGAGTTCAGTGAATTTCATTTGCAACGACTAGCGGGAAATAGCTCCTAAACAAACTTTCTGATTCCCATCATAACTCCGGTGTGAACGGCCTCGTGATAGATGTTAAAAGACATAGCGTCTTCGGCAGTTTTAATCGTAAAACCGGTCATGGTGGTGAATTCATGAAAATCCTGAAAGACTTTGTTCTCTAAATCAGCTTTGGTTTGATTGATTGTTTCAAAAAGCAACGATTGAATTTCATCTACGTCAGCCTGCGTTGCGTTTGGTTCCGGTTTAGTGCCTTTTTTATATTTTTCGACCATTTCATCTGAAATCATCATAGGCAAACCTGATAATTTATAAACCAACATTTGCTGAACCACCACAATATGCCCTATATTCCAAATTAAATTATTGTTGTAACCTTCAGGAATCACGTTTAGTTGCTCTAATGTATATCCTTCTAAAAACTTTGATAATGTATTTCTGCTTGTTTCGGTAATATTGAATGTTTGATGCATTTTTCTATTTTTTTGATAAAAATAATCATTTTCCGTGTCAAATGAATTTTCTTTGCATAAAGAAATCGCTATTTACATGGACATAATATACTACCTCGCTTCTTGCGACACCTGCAGAAAAATAATAAAATCATTACCTAAAGAACATGATTTTAAATTTCATGATATCAAACAAGATCCAATTACTGTTGCCGAAATAGAAAAAATGCGTGAGCTTTCCGGCAGTTACGAGGCGCTTTTCAGCAAAAAAGCACAATTGTACAAATCAATGGATTTAAAGAATAAATCATTAACCGAAGACGATTACAAAAAATACATTTTGGAACATTACACGTTTTTGAGTCGTCCAGTTTTTATCATCAAGGATAAAATTTACATCGGTAACACCCAGCAAAATATGTTGCAGGTAATGAAAGCGTTGGTATAATGTCCAAAAGAAATCTTGCACTAATTGGTGCCACAATTGTCTCCATAATTTACGGTGTCACGTTTACCATTGCCAAAGATGTCATGCCTTTTTACATTGACGCCTATGGTTTCATCTTGTTGCGCGTGGGCGGTTCGGTGATTTTGTTTTGGCTGGTTTGGCTTTTTATGCCAAAGGAGAAAATTGCACTCAATGATTTCCCTCGAATTATTGCGGCAGCTTTTTTTGGCGTGGCGTTTAATATGCTTACTTTTTTCAAAGGATTAAGCCTCACTTCTCCTATTAGTGCAGCAGTAATCATGGTTTCGACACCTATGATTGTGTTGACACTTTCGGCCCTTATCATGAAGGAACGTATGCAAAAACGAATGGTTTTTGGGATTATACTTGGTCTGATAGGAACTGCTTTTCTTATCCTGTATGGGAAATCCATTGGCAGCGCCACAAACGCCGGATTGGGAAATTTTCTGGTTTTGATCAATGCTATTTCCTATGGATTTTATCTAATTATCGTCAAGAAATTAATGGATAAATACAATGCGTTTACCTTTGTAAAATGGATTTATTTGTTCGGTTTTATTATGGTTTTGCCTTTTGGCTGGAGCCAATTTCAAACTGTGAACTGGGCTTTGGTTCCAATGGATATTTGCTGGAAAATCGGATTTGTAGTCGTTTTTTCGACTTTCCTGACGTATTTATTAAATTTGCTTTCGATGAAAGAATTAAAACCAACAACTGTTGCTGTTTTTATTTATTTACAACCGCTCTTTGCAACTATTTTTGCAATAAGCCTCGGGAAAGATGAATTGAGTTTGGTGAAAATTGGTTCCGCAGTTTTGATATTTGTGGGTGTTTATTTGGTGACACAGAAAAAGAGTATTCAGTAATCAGTGTTCAGTCATTAATTTAATCTTCTAATTTCAATCCATTTACAAGTCCAAACCCATTTATAAAAAAAGCACTAAATACTAAAAACGGACCACTGACCACTTTTTTATTATCTTTGACCTCTTTTAGAAAAATATATGATACAATCAATGACGGGTTTCGGTAAAGCCACTTTGCAATTACCAACCAAAAAAATCACGGTAGAAGTAAAATCCTTAAATAGTAAAGGTTTGGATTTGAATGTGAGAATGCCTTCGCTGTACCGCGAAATGGAATTGGGTTTACGCAACCAAATTGCACTTAAGCTGGAAAGAGGAAAAGTAGATTTTTCTATTTTTATTGAAAGCACTGCGGAACAAACTTCGACGAAAGTGAATGTGCCAATTGTAAAAGGTTATATTGATCAGTTGAGAGAAGTATACGCCGATGCTGATGAAACCGAATTGATGAAAATGGCGATTCGCATGCCGGATACCATGAAAATAGAACGTGATGAAATCGACGAAAACGACTGGGTACAAATCCAAACTGTTATCGAAGAAGCGTTACAAAACATCTTGACCTTTAGAAAAGATGAAGGAATGTCTTTAGAAAAAGAATTTCAATTGCGAATTGGCAATATTCGTCAATACATGACCGAAGCTTTGGCACTGGATCCAGAACGCGTTCAAGCGATAAAAGACCGTTTGCAAACTGCAATTGCTGAACTTAAAGTGAATGTAGACGAAAACCGTTTCGAGCAAGAATTGATTTATTATTTAGAGAAATTAGACATCACCGAGGAGAAAGTACGTTTGACTAATCACCTGGATTATTTCTTGGAAACCATCAACGGAACCGAAGCCAACGGTAGAAAGTTAGGTTTCATTACCCAAGAAATGGGACGCGAAATCAACACTATGGGTTCTAAATCGAATCACGCACAAATGCAAAAATTAGTCGTTCAGATGAAAGACGAATTGGAAAAAATCAAAGAACAGGTTTTAAACGTATTATAAGAAATAGTAAGTAAAGACGCGTGAATCGCGTCTTTTTGCATAAAAATTAGAAGTGATTGCGCGTCTAAAAAAAGAACAACAATGAGCACAGGAGGAAAATTAATAGTTTTTTCGGCACCTTCGGGATCTGGAAAAACGACCATCGTTAGACATTTATTAGGAAAAGAAGATCTGAATCTTGAATTTTCGATTTCGGCAGCTTCTCGTGAACCGCGAGGTGAAGAAGTAAACGGAAAAGATTATTATTTTATGTCTACCGAAGAATTTAAAAAACACATCAAGAACGAAGACTTTCTGGAATGGGAAGAAGTGTATCGTGATAATTTTTACGGAACTTTAAAAAGTGAAGTGGAACGCATCTGGGCCAAAGGAAAAAATGTCATTTTTGATATTGATGTCGCTGGCGGATTGCGAATTAAACATAAATTCCCAAATGAAACTTTGGCAGTTTTTGTAAAACCACCAAGCATTGACGAACTGAAAATCCGTTTGAAAAAACGCTCTACTGAAAGTGACGACAAAATCAATATGCGTATCGCCAAAGCTTCTGTAGAACTCGCTACTGCTCCACAATTTGATGTTGTTATAAAAAATTATGATTTAGACATTGCTTTGGAAGAAGCCTATCAATTGGTAAAGAATTTTGTTAAGGATTAAAAGATTGAAAAATTCAAAGTTATTTTTAATCTTTAAATCATTTAATTTTTAAATCTTTAAATTATATTAATGAAAATAGGATTGTATTTCGGAACGTTTAATCCCATTCATGTTGGGCATCTCATTATTGCCAATCACATGGCGGAGCATGCGGATTTAGACCAGATATGGATGGTGGTCACACCGCATAATCCTTTGAAGAAAAAAAATACTTTGCTTGATGATTATCATCGGTTGCAAATGGTGCATCTTGCCACAGAGGATTTTCCAAAAATCAAACCTTCGGATATTGAGTTCAAATTATCACAGCCTAATTATACGGTGAACACTTTGGTTCATTTACAGGAAAAATATCCCAATTACGAGTTCTCCCTAATAATGGGAGAAGACAATCTCAAGTCTTTGCACAAATGGAAAAATTACGAAGTGATTCTTGAAAATCATGAAATTTACGTTTACCCACGTATTTCTTCGGAAGCAGAAAATGCAACTTTCAAGAATCACCCAAAAATCCACATGATTGATGCTCCGGTTGTAGAAATATCATCAACATTTATTCGGGACAATATCAAGAAAGGGAAAAATGTGCAGCCGTTATTGCCTGCGAAAGTTTGGGAATATATTGACCATAACAACTTTTATAAGAAGTAATTTACCCCAAAACACTTTTTAATTCCAATTCAATTTTCTCAAAAATAACACTCAAATTATCATTTTTTCCCGATAATAAAAACACTTCTGTGCTAGGCATTTGTTTGCTATTCCACAACAATTGGATTCTTTTTTCTTCTATAAAATTCTTAGCGTTGATATTCCAGACAACAGCTATTCCGCTATTTTTAGAAAGCATCTCAATCATTTCATATTCGGATGGAATAATGTAGTTAGGAACCATAGAAGGTCTTTTTTTATTAAAAACATGCAACCAAAATAATTTGATATGCGGAATTTGAGCATTATGACTAAACCATTTATGGTCATTTAACCAATGTTCGACCGCATCTAAATCTTCAATCTTAATTTTTGATTTTAATTTGGAAGCATCGATAGTATTCGATCCAACAATCACTTGCTTAATTTCCCCGACCTTCTTCTGAATCGTGTCAAACGTGTCATATTGTTTGGTAACGATTGCAAAATCCAGCTTTTTAGAATCAACCAATTCAAAAAGTACATCATTTTCATGAAAGCTAAAATCAATGAATTCAAATTTTGAAAGTAGCGCACTTCCTAAGCTGCTCATCAAATGTTTAGAGATTCCTATAGAAATTAATCGATTGGCATTGAACGCTTTGGCACGAAAACCATTTTCCACATTTTCCAACCGATCTAGTGCTTCAATGATTAAATTATTAAGTAACTTAGCATATTCCGTTGGTTCCACGCCTTTAGACTTTCTATTGAAAAGTTTATAACCTACATGCGCCTCCAACATGGATATTTGCTGACTTACAGCCGGTTGACTAATAAATAATTCTTTGGCAGCAAGAGAAAAGTTTCCGTTTTTATAAACCGATTTAAAAGTTCTGTACCATTCCAGATTAACCATGATATAAATATATTTATCACAAACATAATTTAAATTATTTTTACTAATAGCATATTCGCCGTAAATTTGAACAAACAAAATTAGATATGAAGAAAATTGCATTATTTACCATTATAGCATTAACAGTGGGTTGCTTATCAGCAACGGCACAAAAAACAAAAAAAACTAAGATGAAAAAAGTATTATTCGTTCTAACTAGTCATGATAAACTAGGGAACACAGGAGAAAAAACAGGTTTTTGGATTGAAGAATTTGCTACTCCTTATTATGAGTTAGCAGATAAAGGAGTAATCATTACTATTGCATCACCTTTAGGAGGACAGCCACCAATTGATCCAAAAAGTTCAGATCCCTCTTCGGCTACTGAAGACACCAAAAGATTTGACAAAGATATTGAACTACAAGCTAAACTAAGTAAAACACACAAATTAGCTGACGTTAATCAAGCTGATTATGATGCCGTTTTTTATCCAGGAGGTCATGGACCGCTTTGGGATTTAGCCGAAGACAAAAAATCAATTGCTTTGATTGAAGCGTTTTATACCAATAAAAAACCAGTTGCTTTTGTATGTCATTCCCCTGGAGCGTTGAAAAATGTGAAAGTAAATGGCGAATATTTAGTAAAAGGTAAAAAAGTAACCGGATTCTCTAATGCCGAAGAAGAAGCTGTAGGTTTAACTAAAGTAGTTCCATTTTTATTGGAAGATGCATTACAAACAAACGGAGCAACTTATTCAAAAGTTGGTGACTGGCAACCTTACGCCGTTGAAGATGGTTTATTAATTACAGGTCAAAATCCAGCTTCATCTAAATTAGTTGCTGAAAAATTATTAAATCAATTGAATTCAAAAAAATAAAAGCATGTTAAATTTCGAATTATATAATCCTACCAATTTAGTTTTTGGGAAAGGACAGATTGAAAAATTATCAACATTAGTGCCACAAGGAGCGAAAATCCTTTTGGCATACGGTGGCGGAAGCATTTTTAAAAATGGAATCCATGAACAAGTAATTAACAATTTAAAAGGTTTTGAAATCGTGGAATTCAGCGGAATTGAAGCGAATCCTCATTTTGAAACATTAATGAAAGCCGTTGCGATTGTAAAAGAACAAAACATTGATTTTATTCTTGCTGTTGGTGGTGGATCAGTAATTGATGGTGTGAAATTTATTTCGGCGGCATCACATTTTGAAGGAAATCCAATTGATATACTTAAAAAGAGAATTTTATTTAAAGATGTAACTAAAGTAGTTCCTTTCGGGACCGTTTTAACTTTACCTGCCACAGGAACCGAAATGAATTCTGGTGCAGTAATTACAATTGAAGCTACTCAGGAAAAACTAGATTTTGGTGGAATGGCAATGTTTCCAAAATTCTCCATTTGTGATCCAACGGTGATTGCTTCTTTGCCGAAAAGACAATTGCAGAATGGCGTTGTAGATGCTTACACTCACGTTTTAGAGCAATATTTGACGTATCCGCATGAAGGGTATCTTCAAGACCGAATTGCAGAAGGAATATTACAAACTTTAATCCAAGTAGGCCCTGAAGTAGTAGAAAATCCTAAAGATTATGCGTTGGCTTCAAATTTTATGTGGAGCTGTACTATGGCTTTGAATGGATTAATCCAAAAAGGGGTTCCTTCAGATTGGGCAACACATATGATTGGCCATGAATTGACTGCATTGTACGGAATTGATCACGCCAGAACTTTGGCTGTTGTTGGTCCAAATTTATACCGAGTGATGTTTGAAACCAAAAAAGGAAAATTAGCACAGTACGGAAAACGTATATTTAATTTGACTGGAAGTGATGACGAAATTGCAAATGAAGCAATCAACAAAACAGTTGAATTCTTTCACACTATGGGAATGGACACCAAATTATCTGACTACACTAAAGACTACGAAAAAACTGCTGATTTTATTGTAAAACGTTTTGAAGAAAGAGAATGGAAAGCGTTAGGTGAAAAACAAAATATTACCTTAGAAAAAGTAAAAGAAATTGTTGAAATGAGTTATTAATTCACTTGATAAGAGGCTGATTTAGCAGCCAGAATACAAAAAATAAAAAAGGCGTTCTCATACTTGTTATGGGAGCGCCTTTTAAAATACTAAAACAAAACTAACTAATTCAATTCTCATTATATTTATTAAATAACCGATTTATAATTACTTATAACGCAAATAACATATGCATATTGTGTTAAATAATAAAAATAAAATGAATAATTGTAAATACTCATAATTCTCTATTATATAAACTACCGAAAATAGCGGTTTCTTGTTTCGATTTTATTTGTTTAATTAATAGATTTTTAAGTACTTTTGATTAAATTTAATAAAAAAGATGGCCGAAAGTATAAAATTCGCAGTGATTGGTGGTGGAAGTTGGGCGACAGCTATTGCAAAAATGTTATGTGTAAATCTTACTGAAATTTCTTGGTACATGCGTAATGACGCTGCTATCGAACACATTAAAACCTACAAACACAATCCAAATTACTTAAGTTCGGTTGAATTTGACACCAAAAAACTTAAGCTCACTAATGATATCAATGAGGCTATAGCCTATGCTGATTATATCATTTTTGCAATTCCATCTGCTTTCTTGGATGGTGAATTAGAAAAACTGACTGTTTCCCTAGAAAACAAAATCATTTTCTCCGCTATTAAAGGAATTGTTCCCGAAACAAGTTTGATTGTGGGCGAACATTTTCACGTAAAATACGATATTCCTTATTATAATATTGGTGTTATTACCGGGCCTTGCCACGCAGAAGAAGTAGCGATGGAACGATTATCTTATCTTACTATTGCTTGTGGTGATGAAGAAAAAGCAAAAGTTGTAGCAAAAAATCTATCTGGAAATTACATAAAAACTAAAATTACCGATGACATTATAGGAACTGAATATGCAGCTATGCTAAAAAACATTTATGCTATTGCAGCAGGAATGGCCCATGGATTAGGTTACGGAGATAATTTTCAGTCTGTTTTGATGAGTAACGGGATTAGAGAGATGAAAAAATTTATCAAAAAAGTCCATAAAATGAAACGTAACATCAATGATTCCGCTTATTTAGGCGATTTATTGGTTACCGGATACTCGGTATTTTCCAGAAATAGAATGTTTGGAAATATGATCGGCAAAGGCTATACCGTGAAAGCGGCAATGATGGAAATGAGTATGGTTGCCGAAGGATATTATGCCGTAAAAAGCGCTTATAAACTCAATCAGGGTTATGGTGCAAAAACACCAATTATAGATGCCGTTTACAACATTCTTTACGACGGACAAGACGCTAAGACTGTGTTCAAAAAACTAACAGACAAACTGGATTAACATAAGTAAATCATTTATAATTCCACAATAAAAAAGGCACTAATCTACATAAAGATAGTACCTTTTTTATAACATTATTTCTAATAATTTTGGTTTAAAACCAAAATTAATTTACCTCACAATAACTCCGTCAACAAATAAAATAGGCACTTCTTCTACAAAGTCCTCACTGATGGAATGCGATTTGAAAATGTACTTTTTATCGTATAATTTGTCTCCAATAAAGAAAGTCAACATGAATTCATTGTTGAGTGCCAAAACACTTTTTTCAATCATTTCGATTTTCATAACTGAAACGGCAGGCACCTCTACAAAAGCATGTCGTAAAAGTGATGTTTTTTTCATTTCGCCATCGATAGTGCCAAAAGCTTTGGAAACTACCATGACACTTTCTATTAAAAAATCACTGTCATTTACCAAGTAGGCATACCAAACTTTTTCCATAAAATCGTCGCTCCATTCTTGAACTGCAGCTAGGAAAACGTTTTCTACTTCGGGGATGATGATGTCTTTTTTCATACTTAGTCTTAAAGTTGAAAGTCTTAAAGTCTTAAAGTAAAAGTCTGATTGTACACAAAATGTGAGTCTCTTTAGACGTTGGACTTTAAGACTTTCGACTAATTTAAATGCTTGATTTGAATTGTTCTAAGAAACGAACGTCATTTTCGTAGAACATACGAATATCGCCAATTTGATACAACAACATGGCAATTCTTTCGATTCCCATCCCGAAGGCAAAACCGTTGTATTCGTCGGGATTGATTCCACAGTTTTTCAAAACATTTGGATCTACCATTCCACAACCCATGATTTCTAACCAACCGGTTCCTTTGGTGATTCTGTAATCGGTTTCTGTTTTCAGACCCCAATAAATATCAACCTCTGCACTTGGCTCCGTAAATGGAAAGTAAGACGGACGCAAACGGATTTTTGACTTCCCGAACATTTCCTTGGTGAAATAAAGTAAAGTTTGCTTTAAATCTGCAAAAGAAACGTCTTTATCGATGTACAGTCCTTCGACTTGGTGAAAAATACAATGTGAACGCGAAGAAACGGCTTCATTACGGAAAACTCTTCCCGGAGAAATCGTTCTAATAGGCGGTTTATTGTTTTCCATATAACGCACCTGCACTGATGAAGTGTGCGTACGCAACAAAATATCAGGATTAGTTTGAATAAAAAACGTGTCTTGCATATCACGTGCCGGATGATATTCCGGTAAGTTTAATGCGGTAAAATTATGCCAGTCATCTTCGATTTCGGGTCCTTCAGAAACATTGAAACCTATGTTTGAAAAGATATCTATAATTTGGTTTTTTACCAATGAAATAGGGTGACGGGAACCAATAGTAATCGGTTCAGAAGAACGCGTTAAATCGCCATAAAAACCTTTACTTTCTTCTTTACTTTCTAAAGATTCCTGTATGATTTTTACTTTTTCTTCGGCAGAAGTTTTTAACAGATTTATTACCTGTCCAAACTCTTTCTTCTGGTCGTTAGGAACATTCTTGAACTCCGCAAAAAGCTCTTTCAAAAGTCCTTTACTTCCTAAGAATTTTATTCTAAAGACTTCTAATTCTGCTGTATTTTGTGTTGAAAAAGCTTGTGCTTCGCCGATATATTCTTTTATCTTATCTATCATTTTCATTCAATAATTGAGAGTGCAAATTTAGGGAAAAGTTTTCAGTTTTCAGTCTCAGTTTTCAGTAGATTCGTTCTGAAAAGGGAGAGTGCGACTGCAAACTACGAAATTACTTCTCTTTCCAGGAAATAATTGACAATTGCTTCTTTCATTAAAACTGATTGCTCACCCGCTTTTAGTGGTGGCAATTCCTCTTTTACCTTATAATGTGGCCAACCGTCCTCGTCAAAAAATTCGAATTCATAGAACCCATAAGGTTCCAATAGCCTGCAAATTGCAATATGCATCAAGTTAAGTTTCTCGTCTTTTTTAAACTCATTGTGCACTTTTCCGAGTTCTTGCACCCCGATTAAGTAAATAATGGCGTCTAAATCTAAATCTTCTCCTTGAGAAAATTGATCGGAAAGTATCGTTACAAGCTGTTCCCAGCGTTCTTTTAGTTGTGTATCTCTTGACATTTTAATGAATTATGAATTATGAGTTATGAATTATTAAATCACCGATCATAAAATTAGTTGCGCAAAGATAAGAACTTGAAAATTGGCAATTGATAATCAACAATTCTTTTATATTTGTTCTTTCTTTTAATTATTGAATTGTTATGGGACTTTTGGATATTATTTTGGGTGTTTTATTGGCTTTCGCTTTGTATAAAGGAATTAGAAATGGTCTTTTTATTGAATTAGCATCGTTGATTTCGCTAATCCTCGGCATTTATGTTGCAATAAAATTTTCTTCATTTATGAAGGGAGTGCTCTCCGGATTTTTTCATTGGAATCCCAATACGATTCAGGTTGTTGCTTTTGTGCTAACTTTTATGTTAGTTGTTATTGGAATCTCGATATTGGCAAAAATTCTTACGCAAGTAAATGATTTAGCTTTTCTGGGCTGGCTCAACAAACTGGGAGGTGGATTATTTCGAGTGCTGAAAACCGTTCTGATAGTGAGTATTGTTTTTACCGTTTTCGAAAAAATAAACTACCATAACTACTTAGCCAAGAAAGAAACATTAGATAATTCCTTGTTTTATAATCCGATCCAAAAAACAGCCGGTTTCATTTTTCCTTCGATTAAGAATTGGTATCATGATTTGAAAAAAAAGTAATCTGTTGCACCAGGCAGTCAAAGTAGGAAGTCTGCAGATGAATAATAGAAAAATACTACAGATAAAAATCTGAAATCTGAATTATTTCACTTCCCTTATAAAGCTACCTTCTATCCAGCCTTCAGTACCATCTGATAACTGTACTTTTTTCCAATTATCTACTTTTTCCTGCACATAGACTTTTGTCCCCTCATGCAGTACTATAACCGCAGCACTCGCCTTTTGTGGCTCAGCTCTTACCTCCGCAATTTCGGCAAAAACAATCGCTGGCTTTTCCTTATCAAAATGGCTTTTTTCGAAAATAGCCGATGAAACACTGACAAGAATTAGAAAAATAAGGACAAACATTCCAAAAAAGAAAATTCTTTTTGACACCGTCGTTTCTGAAAAATAATAGCCGACAAAAAACAACAAAAAAGAAGTTGCCAATACCACCGAAATCCATGCCCAAGTATTATAATTGTATATTCCTGTAAAATCACGTAGTAACTTTCCAAAACCTACTTTTGGCACTACTTTGATTTCATCGATAGTTCTTTTTTGAGCAAATTTTAAGTTGTTTGCGGTTTCGCTATCATTTGGATTAAGTACTAATGCTTTTTCATAGTAGTAAATTGATGGCGCCACTTTATTCAATTTATAATAGCTATTTCCAAGATTAAAATACAATTCTGCCGATTGCTTATTCTCTTTCAATACGTTTTCATACGCTTCAACCGCCTGATCGTATTTTCCGTTTTTATACAATTCATTCCCTTTTTCAAAACCACTTTGGGCAAAGAAAACTTGGGTTGTCAATAATAATATATAAAGTATATGTTTCATTTTAATAGTATAAGTTGTCGATTGACCATTCTCGAATATCAAAGTGAGATTGCTTCGTTCCTCGCAATGACATTGGTGGTTCAAAATTATATCTGTTTTTCTAAGTCTGAAATAATCAAAACGGCTTTGTCAAAATCCTGCTGAATAGCAACACTCGAGGATGGTGCATATCTTGCCACTTCACAGTTTTCAGTCAACGTAATAAAATCACTTACGGCTTGCGGATTTGCCTTTTTAGACAACAGAAGTTCCTGAATGTTATCCTTACTCATTTCTGATGTTTCGATATGCAATTTGGCTTTAAGAAAATTATGCATCGCTTTTTCCAGCGCGATATAAAACAATTCTTTGTTGTTGATTTGCTTTTTGGCTTCCGATAAATATTTCTTGGCCAATTTATTATTCATTTTTATTCTATTCCCGGTAACATCTCCATCAATTGCTTCTTTCTTCTTTTTAACTAATACAATCACAGGGAGTATTAAAAAAGGTAAAAACATCAACCCTAAATACAAATTAGAACCAAAGAAATCTTCCTTGTCTATGTTCAACAACTTTGTTTTTAATTTAATGTATTTGAATTGTTCTAAGTTCGTTATTTTATTTTTATCCGAAGAATTCGACGCTACGGCAGCAGTTGGCCCATCGAGAACATTGATCATTATTTCCGGGGAACTTAGTGTTTTATATTTTCCTGAACCTAAGTCAAAGTAGGAAAAACGCAATGGTTTTATAGGATAATTTCCTTTGTACTGCGGAATAATGGTATAACTGTCCGAAACCTTTCCGACCATTCCTGAAAGTGGAGTGTCTACTTTTTCGTTGTGAACGGCATCATACATTTCGAGTGCATTGGGCACAATAGGTTTTGGCAAACTGAATAATTTCATATTCCCTTTTCCAGTCACGCTCACAACTAAATCAAGGCTTTCTCCATTTTTTAAATCCGTTTTTGTAGGCGTTACTTTAAAATTAAAATTTCCTACAGCACCAGAGAAATCTTCCGGTTTTCCTGCTTCGGGAAGTGCTTTGACAGTAATTATTTTCGATCCAGCGGAAACTCTTTTACTGCCGTCTTTTACCACAACCTGACCGTACATGTTTCTTTGATTGGTAGGCAACTGAACGTCAATATCTAGAGATAAAGGTTCGATCGCTAACTTTCCTGATTTTTGCGGATACAGTACCGTCTTCCTTAATACCACATAACGGTATTTTTCGCCCTTAAACATGCCTTCCTGGGCAACTAATTGTTTTATATCAATATTTTGACTCCAGAAATCATTGTATTTAGGTTTGTTTAATTCTCTCCAATTGGTAATCCCAATGTTGTAACTAAAATACAATTTATAAACTACCGTAATAGGTTCGTTGACATATGGATTTGTTTTAGAAACATCGGCCACCAGATAGAGGTTATCATCTGCCGAAATCTGGGTGTCGTTTGGATCCCTTGGTTGCGCTGTGGCTGCCGTAACGTTTATTCTAATCGGCGAAGTTCTATAAATTTGTCCATTGTATTCAATGGCCGCCTGCTTGATAATTAATGCTCCTTTTTGATTTGGAAGAAGAAAATAGGAATACACTTTCTCAAAGGAACTTCTACCATTAACCCATGACTGACTCACTTGCTGGCTTGGACCGGCAATAATTCTGAATCCATCAAAAGAGGGTTGGTTAAAATTATCCCCATCTACATTCATTATAAAATCGATACGAAGTCTTTCGTTTAGGCCTAGCGTGGTTTTGCTTACTCTAGCTTCAAATTGAACTTGAGCGCTAAGTGAGCTGCACACCATTAAAACAATCGCTGCTATAAATCTTTTCATTTTCAAATTATCTTAATTGAATTACCAATCCTTCTCAGTCTTGACTGGTTTTCCTTTTACTTTGTTGGCGTTTACTTTATCCTGAACTTTCTTCTCTTCCTTATTTACCGCGTCCAGAAGATTTTCCAGACGTTCTTTAGACATTCCTCCAGGCATTGGTTTTGGCTCACCATTTTCATTGGGTTTTGGATCTTTTTTGTCTTTATCCTTGTCCCCTTTATCGTCTTTCTTCTCTTTATCCTTGTTGTTCTTATCGTCCTTCTTGTCTTTATCTTTATCTTTCTTGTCGTCCTTTTTATCGTCTTTCTTATCTTTCTTGTCGTCTTTCTTATCATCCTTTGGGGGATTTTCTTTTAGCATTTTTTTTGCTAAAGCATAATTATAACGTGTTTCTTCATCTGTAGGATTGTTTCGCAATGCGTTTTTGTAGGCTTCCACCGCTTGGGTATAATCCTTTTCTTTCATGAAAACATTTCCTAAATTATGAAAGGCCCTGTGTTTTTGTGGTCTTGATTTGGCAGTCTTCAATGCTTTGGCGAAAGCAAATTTTGCTTCTGATGCTTGATTTTGCTTATAAATAGCATTTCCCAAATTATAGGTCGAAACGGTTTTATTCGGAAATTTCGAATTAGAAATTCTGTAATCTGCTTCCGCATCAACAAAATTATTCTCGGCATATTCCTCGTTTGCTTTAGGCAATATTTTGTCCTTCTGTTGTGCATTTGCAACAAAAGTAAAAAGCAATAAAAGATGTAAGATTAAGTTCTTCATTTTATTTTTTAAATGTAAGCGTCAAAATATAGTTTTGTTCTTGTTCCAATAATGGAGCGTCTTCCGTATACTTTGCTCTTTATATTTTATTTATTCTCGTTAAATAAATTTAATTTATTCACCCAACTTGTTTTTCTTTCCAAAAGGAAAATATCCAGGAATAACAAAACAAAAGCAAATGCTAAAAACCATTGAAATTGCGATTGAAAATCAGCCATTTCTGTAGCTTCAAATTCTGTTTTTTGGATTTTATCCAAAGTGTTTTTGATATATTCAAGCACTTCCTTGGTATTATTCCCATTTATGTAACCTCCTTTTGTGGCTTTTGCAATAGCAATTAAACCCGCCTCATTCAATTTAGTAATTACAACCTGATTATTGTTGTCTCTTTGAAAGCTTTCCACTATCCCATTTCTTTTCAATGGAATCGTTCCTCCTTTTTCAGTTCCAATACCTATCGTAATGATTTTCATTCCCAGCTTATTTGCCTCTTCCGCTGCAGATTCAGCTCCTTCAGAATGATCTTCTCCATCTGAAATCAAAATCAACAACTTGCTCGTTTTGCTTTTATCGTCAAAATAAGTCGAAGATAATTTTATGGCTTCATCAAGCGATGTTCCTTGCGAAGAAACCATTTCTGTATTCATACTTTGCAAAAACATTTTGGCAACACTGTAATCTGTCGTAATGGGCAAAACGGGAAAAGCACTTCCAGCATAAGCTACAATTCCTATTCTATCGCTTCCTAACTGATTGATAATTTGCGAAACAATCTGCTTGCTTTTGTCCAACCGATTTGGTGCAACATCCTCGGCCAGCATACTTTTGGAGACATCCATTGCAAAAACGATATCAATTCCTTCTCGTTTTACGGTTTCCATTTTAGTTCCAATTTTTGGATTCACTAATCCAAAAATAATTCCAACCAAAGCAAGAAGCAGCAATACCAACTTCAAAACAGGCTTAAAAACAGAACTCTCAGGACTCAGTTTTTTAACCATTTCCAAATCCCCGAATTCGCGTTGTTTTCTTCTTTTCCAATATAAATTAATTAGAAAAACCAACACCACGATGGGTAGTATAAAAAGTAAGTATAAATATTTTTTTTCGTCTAATTCCATTTTTTATCTTTTAGTCACAGTTTTTAGTTTGCAACTCTCATTATATAAAGCTTTTAAAAACCGTTTTTCGCAATCCTATTTCAAGTAACAATAAGAAACCTGCAAACCATACAAACGGTCTGAATTTTTCATCATAATCATAGAATTTTAGCTCTTCAATTTCTGTGGTTTCCAGTTTATTGATAGAAGCGTAAATCTCGGCCAATTTACTGTTGCTGGTTGCTCTAAAATATTTACCATCCGTTTTTCTGGCAATACTTTTCAATAATTGCTCGTCAATTTCCACTTTCATCATTTGGAATAAAAACTGTCCATTTGGTGCAACCGCGTATGGAAACATTGCCATTCCATTTGAACCAATTCCTATCGTATATACTTTAATTCCGTATTGTTTCGCGATGTCTGATGCTGTTTCAGGCTCGATAAACCCAGCGTTATTTACACCATCCGTTAAAAGAATAACTACTTTACTTTTGGCTTTACTGTCTTTTAATCGGTTTACGGCAGTTGCCAATCCCATTCCTATTCCTGTTCCGTCTTGTAGAACATTATCATATTTGATTCCGTTGATAGCATCAAGAATAACTGCTTTATCACTTGTCACCGGAGTTTTAGTGTAAGCTTCCGAAGCATAAACTACAAGTCCAATTCTATCGTTTGGTCTTTCTTCAACAAAATCAGCCGCTACTCTCTTCAGCGCTTCCATTCTGTTTGGCTTCAAATCTTTGGCAAGCATACTTCCGGAAACATCGACTGCCATTACAATATCAATTCCTTTAGTGGTTTTTGTTCTATTGCTCACATCAACCGTTCTTGGTCTGGCCATGGCAACAATCAAAGACGATAAAGCCAATACTCGAAACACATTCAAAATTGGTTTTAGCTTTACTAATAAAGAATCGGAATTCTTAAATCCTTGAATGGAACTGATCTTTAAAGTTGCCGATTGTTGGTTTTTTTTCCAAAATAACCAAACAACAGCCACTGGAATCAGAAGAAACAACCAAAAAAATTCTGGGTTTAAAAAAGTTATCTTATCCATTATTTACTTAATTGTTTTAATTCGACAGAGCTTAAAACTCGTTCTGATATTTGGTTTGCATAATCATCGCCTTCTTCATGGAAAATTATAATTTGCTGTAATCCGCCTTCTTGGCTAAACAATAGTGCTTCATAATATAATTTGGTACTGCTTTGAGTAGCACTGTTTATTTTCGAAAATGTTCCGTATGCTTTAAGTCCTTTAATTCCTTCTTTGGTTTCAAAATCTTCTTGCTTGACAATCATGTTTTTAGCTCCTTTCGATTCTAAGGATTGCAACGCTCCATCCATTGATTTTGCCAAATCAATCTCTCCTTCTTTTTTGTATTTTAAGGTAGAAATCATAATGTAGAAATTGTCCTGAATAGTCCCATAAGCAAAAGATTGCATTTCTTTAATCAAAGCCATTCCGTCTTTAGGCAATGTCTTGGTCAAATCTACTCTCTTAAGCACTTTTGGCGTTTCTATTATAATTCCAGGATTTCCGTATTCACTTTTTATCCATTCGCCTTCCAATAATTCCTTACTGGCATTACCAAAAATATTGTCTTTTACAAAATCAAATCCTTTGAGAACGATGAAAAAAGTTGTCGTTGCCACCAAGATAAAAGCAATAGAAGAAATGGTAAGAACAATACGTTTCTTTCTCTTTTTTCGCAGTTGAATTTGAATCTGCTTTTGCCTTTGTGCTTCATTCAACAAAGTATCTTCTTCGACTGGAACTTCAACCGGAATTGAACTATCTAATGTCAAAATTGCCTTTTGAATCTTATTTCGATCTTCGGTAATTTCAAAATCCAACGGTTTAGATTTAGCAAATTTCACTAAATCGGCCTGTTTCAATACTCGCTCCAGATTTTCGATTGTTTCCTGCGAAACCGTCATTTTCTTTTTGACAGAAGCCGCTTTAAGTCCTTGAATCAGTTCAGAAGTTGTGCTTTCCATCGCGGGAATTTCAATTGCTTCTTCGATATAATTTCTGGCAATATCCGTCAATTCGCTATAATAAGCTTTGACTTCCCCTTTTTGCCAAAGTTCTTTCTTCTCCAAATTATTCAGCAAACTGGTTGCTTTTTCAATTGGTGTTTTGAAAATTTCTTCTTCTAATTTTTTCTTTTGGTGTTTTTTGATGTACCAATAAATGAATGCTCCAATACCAATAATCAATGCTAAAATCAACAGGTATTTCCACCAATTCCCAATCGAATTGTCCGCTGGGGCGATGTTCTTAATATCAAACATTTTTTGTTTTAACGTATCAACTTTAACATTGGCAACCTCAACCAAAAGTGAATCCGTCATAAACGGTTTGCTGTTGATAAAAATCTTTATACTTGGAATAACATATCTACCGGAATCAAATTGGGTTAAGCCGTATTTTTTTACCAATTCATAACGGCCGTCCATTTTGACAGTGTCAATTGGATAAGACTGAATTACCTCTAGCGCCCCAAAGTTTTTCAATTTTGGAAAAATAACTTTAGACGAAGTGTCAACAGTCGTTTTTATGGACAGTTTAAATTCGGCACCAATTTTATTTTTAATCGTGTCAATACTTGTAACTACTTGCTTTTGCTGCGCAAAAACAAACGTTGTAAACAGTAAAAAAAGTAGGTAAAGTCTAATTTTCATTTTTTATCTAGTTAACCTTATCAGTCTTTAAAATCCTGATAAGGTTATGTTTTGTTTTATCTCGATTTAAAATAGCTCAATAATTTTGTCACATAACTTTCGTCAACTCTGGTATTTACTACGCCCGAACCTGATTTACTGAATGTTTCCTTAAAATAATTTACTTTTTCCTGATACAGTTTCTCGTAATTCATCCGCACTGATTTAGAACCCGTGTCCACCACTTGGATCTCACCGGTTTCGGCATCGAGCATGGAAACCATTCCTAAATTTGGCATTTTTTCTTCCCGAATATCATACACGCGAATACCAGTTATATCGTGTTTCTTTGAAGCAATTTTTAAAGTCTGTTCGTAATCTTCTGACATGAAATCAGAAATAATAAATACGATGGCTTTCTTTTTTTGGGTTCCCGATAAAAATTTCAACGCTTGGGCAACATCAGTTTTTTGACTTTTGGGTTGAAATTCAATCAGTTCTCGAATGATGCGCAACACATGCGATCTTCCTTTTTTAGGCGGAATATACAATTCGATTTCATCCGAAAATAAAATTAATCCTATTTTATCGTTATTTTGAGTAGCCGAAAATGCCATTGTGGCTGCGATTTCCGTAACAATATCTTTCTTGAATTGGTTTTTAGAACCAAAACTTTCAGAACCTGAAATATCCACCATCAACATCATTGTCAATTCACGTTCTTCCTCAAAAACTTTTACGTGGGCTTCATTATATCGTGCGGTCACATTCCAGTCAATGGCTCGAATATCATCGCCGTACTGATATTGACGTACTTCGCTGAATGTCATTCCCCGTCCTTTGAAAGAAGTATGGTATTCCCCTGAAAATATATGATCGCTCAATCTTCGGGTTTTGATTTCTATTTTTCGTACCTTTTTTAAAAGCTCTTTTGTATCCATTTTTAATTTGTTTAAAGTTTAAAAATTTAACGTTCCAAGTTCGCAACACAACAACTTGAAACTTTAAACATTAAACAAACTTTAAGGTACTTCGATCTCGTTTACGATTTTGTTTATGATATCAACTGAAGTAATGTTTTCCGCTTCCGCTTCATACGTAATTCCAATTCTGTGACGCAATACATCATGAACCACAGCACGAACATCTTCTGGAATTACATATCCACGACGTTTGATAAAAGCGTAACATTTTGCGGCATTCGCCAAATTGATACTTCCACGTGGAGAAGCTCCAAAACTGATTAACGGTTTCAAATCTGCTAATTTATATTTCTCTGGGTAACGTGTCGCAAAAATAATATCAAGAATGTATTTCTCTATTTTTTCATCCATGTAAACCTCACGAACCGCTTCTTGAGCGCGTAAAATTTGTTCTACAGAAACTACTGGATTTACTTTTTCGTAACTTCCTTTTAGATTTTGGCGAATTACTAAACGTTCGTCTTCCATTTTTGGATAGTCAATAACCGTTTTCAACATAAAACGATCGACTTGCGCTTCAGGCAATTGATATGTTCCTTCTTGTTCAATTGGATTCTGGGTTGCTAAAACTAAAAATGGTCGGTCTAGTTTGAAAGTAGTGTCGCCAATGGTCACTTGTTTTTCCTGCATCGCTTCTAAAAGTGCTGATTGTACCTTTGCTGGCGCACGGTTAATCTCATCAGCTAGGACGAAATTGGCAAAAATCGGTCCTTTTTTAATCGAAAATTCATTGGCTTTAATGTTGTAAATCATGGTACCCACAACATCGGCAGGCAATAAATCTGGTGTAAATTGTATTCTGCTGAAAGATCCATGAACAGCTTGTGAAAGGGTATTTATCGCCAGTGTTTTTGCTAATCCGGGAACTCCTTCTAACAAAATATGCCCTTGGCCTAAAAGTCCGATTAATAAACGCTCTACCATGTGCTTTTGACCCACAATAACTTTGTTCATTTCCATGGTGAGAAGGTCTATAAAAGCACTTTCTCTTTCAATTTTTTCATTGATTGCTCTAATGTCTAAAGTCGCTGTATTTTCTTCCATTTTCCTATTTTTAAAACCTTGAATTTAATGCCGTTGTTTTGATGGTGCAAATTGAATTTTTTTTTAGAAGTAAGATGTTAAAAAATGGTTAAAACTTCAACCAATACCCTAATTTTAAGGATGAATTATGATAGAATTTACCTATTTTTAAGAACTTTGAAAAATATACTTTGAAATCGAAGTTTTAAGAATTTCAATAAAAAATAAAAACCATGAGCAAAACAAAATTATCACCTATTATGGCAGGTGTCATGAATTGGGGAATTTGGGATAAAAATCTCAATACCAAAGAAATGGAAAATATGATTAATGTCTGTTTAGAAAACAAAATTACAACCTTCGATCATGCTGATATATATGGTGATTATACCACCGAATCTGATTTTGGAAAAGCGTTTGCTTCCAGCAAAATAGCCAGAGAAAAAATGCAGTTAATTTCTAAATGTGGGATTCAAATGGTGACGGAAAACCGTAAAAACACCATCAAACATTACGAGTATTCCAAAGATTACATTATTTCGTCTGCTGAAAACTCCTTAAAGAATTTACAAACAGACTATTTGGATGTATTTTTATTGCACAGACCAAGTCCTTTGATGCAAGCAGACGAAATTGCCGAAGCCGTTTTAAAATTAAAATCCGACGGGAAAATTATTGATTTCGGACTTTCTAATTTTACTTCTTCGCAAACAGAATTAATTCGTCAGAAAACGGAAATCAGTTACAACCAGATACAATTTTCGGCAACCAACTTCGAACCTATGATTGACGGTAGTTTTGATTATATGCAAATGCACAAAATCCGACCGATGAGTTGGAATCCATTGGGATGTGTTTTCAGAGAAGACATCCCACAAACCCATCGATTAAAAAAATTATTGGCGACATTGGTTTCAAAATACCATTTAGGTTCTGATACGATTTTACTTTCTTGGGTTTTAAAACATCCCGCAAAAGTTATTCCGATAGCAGGAACTGTAAATGTAGCCAGAATCCAATCGCTGATGAAAGCGGTCGAATTAAAACTGGAAAAAGAAGATTGGTTTGCGATTTGGTCAGAAAGCATGGGGAAAAATGTACCATAGAAAATGGTGGCAAGTGTTCAGTTCAGAGATTTTAGATTTAACAATAGAGAAAAGGATTTGTTGAACATATTCCTTTAAAAAAATAGAAATTATAAACTATGAATAAAATAGCCTTAGTTACCGGTGCAACTAGTGGAATTGGTCAAGCAACAGCACGAATATTAGCTAAAAACAATTATAAAATCATTCTTTGTGGCCGACGCAAAGACCGACTGGAAGAACTGAAAAATGAACTGTCCGAGTTTACGGAGGCATATACTTTATCATTTGATGTTCGCGATAAAAAGGCCGTTTTTGAAAGCATCGATTCTTTGCCTGAAGCATTTTCCAAAATTGATGTTTTGATTAATAATGCGGGAAATGCCCATGGTTTAGATTCGATACAAAATGGAGATTTAGAGGATTGGGACGCCATGATCGACATCAATGTGAAAGGGCTTTTATATGTTTCGAAAGCAATAATTCCGAAAATGATTGAGCAAAAATCTGGTCATATCATTAACATTGGTTCCATAGCGGGAAAGGAAGTGTATCCAAACGGAAACGTATATTGTGCTTCAAAACACGCCGTTGATGCCCTAAACCAAGCCATGCGAATGGACTTGAATCCTTATGGAATTCGCGTTGGTGCGATCCATCCGGGAATGGTAGAAACCGAGTTTAGCGAAGTACGTTTTAAAGGCGATATTGAGAGAGCGGCCAATGTTTATAAAGGTATCGAAGCCTTACAACCGGAGGATATTGCTGATATCATTCATTTTGTGGTTTCCCGACCATATCACGTAAATATTGCTGATCTTATTGTATATCCTACCGCACAGGCATCAGCAACTATTTTAAAAAGAAATAATTAAAATTGATTTTTAGATTATTGGATTTTTAGATTATTTAGGCAATCTAAAAATCCAACAATCGAAGAAATCTAAAAATCGAATAGTAATGATCAACAAACGTATTCTTATCAAAAACCTTCTCGCTCACAATGATGAGAGCAGTTTTTATGATAAAAAGCGTCAGTTGAATTTGCATACCCGAGAGGGAAAAGCCAAGTTTTTGAAACACATTTGTGCCTTGTCTAATTCGAATCCTGCGAACAATTCCTATATTGTTGTCGGGGTCGAAGATCATGATAATGCCATTGTAGGTGACGATTTTTTTGACGACAGTCGCATTCAGAATTTAGTGAATGCGTTTCTGGAAAACCCGCCTAAGATTCAATATGAAAATGTGCCTTTCCCAAACTTGCCTAAAGACAAAGTAATTGGACTTGTAACGATAAAGCCAAAAAGTAAAACTTCCTATTTCAAAAAAGGAATTCACACTATTCCTGCGCATTCCGTTTTTATACGACGAGGTAGCAATACAATGCCCGTGGAAGGAGAGATTGAAAAAAATTATCAAAACACGGAAACTGTTATTGGCATCGAAAATAATTCCAGAAACAGTATCGAATATACGCTTGATGGCGTTATTGATTTTATGAATTTCCGGCACAAAGACATGTCGCCAAAATACAAAGTCTTCAAGGAATTATTCGTGATTTGCTGGGCTGGAATTGCCAAAAAATCTCGTGATAAAACCTATTTATCCCGTGTTGATATTGAACTGATAAATGAACAAATCAAGCTTTTTTACTCGGCTCAGGACGTGGTCGAAATCATTTATGACGAAGATACTTTCACGATTATAGAATATGTCCCTTTAGGTTTGAATGACAAAACAAGTTATTATCCTTTAGAGAAACAAACCATTCATTTTCACGATAATGGTTATTACAAAATTGAGAGAGAAATGCTTTTTCAGCCTCCCGAATTCAACAAAAAAATGTTGTTTCATATTTACAATTCTAATATTGCTTTGCTGAAAAAACTCGAGAAAGGACTTTCGTTATCCGAGCGGGAACAAAAAGATTTAGAGAACTTACCTTCAACATTCATGATTTGTTACCTCAACGGCTTTGAAGATGCCAGACAAAAACTAATTGATGCCAAACTGCTTTTGAAACCGTTCAACCAAATCTATTTGTCCTTTAAAGAAGCGTTGCGGATTTTGAGAAAAATGAAATATGATGTACAATAAATGATGTAACTCCTATACCAATATTAAATCGCCTGTGTGTTTTTTACAAAAAATAACAAACAAACACTTTTTTAAATAGCCAGGTAACACAATACTTATTTTCTGCTATTTTTGTAAAAGAACAAATTGAGACTACAAGAAATGAGAACACTCGTCATAGGAGATATACATGGTGGTTTACATGCACTACACCAAATAATGGAAAGAGCAGCTGTTACCAAAAATGACACCTTGATTTTTTTGGGAGATTATGTAGATGGCTGGAGTCAATCCCCTCAGGTGATTGATTTTTTAATTGAATTAAATAAAACACACAACTGCGTTTTCATTCGGGGGAATCATGATGAATTACTGCGAACCTGGCTTGATGAAAGCAAAGACAATTTGTTATGGTACAAGCATGGCGGCGAAGCAACTGTTCTTGCTTACGCAAATGTAAGTGCGGCAACCAAACTTAAACATATTGAATTCCTGCATGCTTTAGAGGATTACCATCTGGACGATGCCAACCGTTTGTTTATACATGCTGGTTTTACCAATATGAACGGAATTGACTTTGAATATTTCCCCAAACTTTTTTACTGGGACAGAACGCTATGGGAAACTGCCTTGGCTTTAGATAAAAATATGAAAATTGATAATTTGTTATACCCCAAACGATTTACATTATATAAAGAGATTTATATAGGTCATACACCAGTCACCAGAATTGGAGAAACTATCCCGGTTCAAATGGCTTGCGTTTGGAATATTGATACTGGTGCTGCTTTTAAAGGTCCGTTAACTATTATGGATGTGGCCACAAAGGAATTCTGGCAGAGCGAACCTTTACCGTCTTTATACCCCAATGAAAAAGGTAGGAATTAATTTATTTAAACTATTTTTGCCTAAAATTATAAAAGTTCAAGAGTATGAAAAAGTTTATTACATTGTCATTATTATTGGCAGTTGGTTTCGTAAATGCCCAAGCTTTCAAAGGAAAAGGAGACGTTAAATTTGATGTTGGTACAAATATTCAAAATGGCGGGTCAGGAATTGGTATCTCTTCTGATTTTGGCCTTGGAGAAAACATGTCTTATGGTTTTGTTGCTTCTTACCTGCTATCTGCGAGTTCAGATGATTTAGGAAACAAACCAGAATTTGGAGACAGAATCGATGCTAAATTTAGATTCAATGCTAATTTAGGAAATGTTTTTCAACTTGATAAAAAAATGGATATTTATCCAGGTCTTGATTTAGGTTTAAGAAATTTTGGTGCACATTTAGGATTTCGTTATTTCTTCACAGAAGGTTTTGGTATTTTTACAGAAGCTGGAATTCCTATTGCAAGTTATAAAACGAACCCAATAGGTTTTGATAAACTAAACAATCAATTTGTGTTTAATATTGGAGCTTCTTTCAATTTGTAACATTGGTTAAATAAAAAAAGGCAATTTGAAAAATTCAAATTGCCTTTTTTAGTTTATACTTATTGTTATTTACAAATCAAATTTGATTCCTTGTGCCAATGGCAAACTCGTCGTATAATTGATTGTATTGGTTTGTCTTCTCATGTAGATTTTCCAAGCATCAGAACCGGATTCTCTTCCTCCTCCAGTTTCTTTTTCTCCACCAAAAGCGCCACCAATCTCAGCTCCGGACGTTCCAATGTTCACATTTGCAATTCCACAGTCAGAACCTACAACAGATAAGAAATGTTCTGCTTCTCTTAAATTGTTAGTCATAATCGCTGAAGACAATCCTTGAGCCACTCCGTTTTGAACATCAACAGCATTTTCAACAGTACCTGAATATTTTATTAAATATAAAACAGGAGCAAAGGTTTCGTGTTGTACGATTTCGAATGAGTTATCCGCTTCTGCAATAGCAGGTTTCACATAACAACCACTTTCGTACCCTTCACCAGAAAGAACGCCACCTTCTACAAGGAGTTGCCCACCTTCGGCAACGACTTTTGTTAAGGCATTATTGTACATTTCAACAGCATGAGTATCGATTAGCGGTCCAACATGATTGTTTTCGTCCAATGGATTTCCGATACGCAATTGTCCGTAAGCCGATACAACTGCGTCTTTTACTTTATCATAAATACTTTCGTGAATAATCAAACGACGCGTTGAAGTACAACGTTGTCCTGCTGTTCCTACGGCACCAAAAACGGCACCGATAACAGTCATTTTAATGTCAGCATCCGGAGTCACAATGATTGCATTGTTTCCACCCAATTCCAATAACGATCTTCCTAAACGTCCTGCAACTGCTTGCGCAACTATTTTCCCCATACGAGTTGATCCTGTAGCAGAAATTAAAGGTACACGTCTATCATTAGTCAACAATTCACCTACTTTATAATCACCGTTGATTAAACAAGAAATTCCTTCTGGAAGATTATTTTCTTTGATTACTTCGGCAATTATGTTTTGACAGGCAATTCCACAAAGTGGTGTTTTTTCAGAAGGTTTCCAAACGCAAACATCTCCACAAATCCAAGCTAATGCTGTATTCCACGCCCAAACTGCTACTGGAAAGTTGAATGCTGAAATAATTCCAACAATTCCCAATGGGTGATATTGCTCATACATTCTATGTCCTGGACGTTCTGAATGCATCGTTAATCCGTGTAATTGACGGGAAAGACCCACTGCAAAATCACAGATATCAATCATTTCCTGAACTTCTCCGTATCCTTCCTGCAATGATTTTCCCATTTCGTAGGAAACCAATTTACCTAAAGCTTCTTTGTTTTTACGTAATTTATCTCCAAACTGACGCACGATTTCACCACGTTGTGGCGCTGGCATCAATCTGAATGTTTTAAAAGCTTCGGTAGCGGTTTGCATTACTTTTTCGTAATCGGCAGCAGTAGTTGTTTTTACTGATGCGATTAATTGTCCGTCCACTGGCGAATGACTTTCAAGAATTTCTCCGTTTGAAAAATGGTTTACACCTGTTGAAGTTCCTTCGTTTATGGCTTTTACACCTAATTGCGCCAATGCTTCTTTCATTCCAAATTGATCTGCTATTGTTATCATTGTAACTTTTTTAATGAAATTTGTTATATTTTTTTGTAAAGATATTATATAAACCTGAAAAAATAACCATTGAATGCGATTTTTTATGTTTTGCGGGATTTTGCAAACAACACTGTAGAATAATCGAAAGTTTTTTAGTACATCAAGTGTTTAGCCCCGATAGAAGTGCAAAGCCCGGAAATCACGTTGGCTTACATTTTTTATAGCTACGAAGCGACCAAAGGAAGCTCTTGTAGCTATTTAAAAATGTTGCCAACGGAATGACGGCTTGTAACGCAAAGCGGGAATAGCTCCTAAATATTATTTTTTGGTTACAAATTTAGGATCGGCTTCCATTACGGTTCCGCAATTTTCGCAGGTTCGTAATTTTTCTGAATTGTAAAAATGTTCAAAATGTGGCAGAAAATCATTTTCAATATTATCAAGTTCAAAATAGACTTCGTATAATTTATGGTTGCAATTATCGCAAAACCACATTAATCCATCCTTGTGTCCTTTTCCGACACGTTTCCTTTCAATGACTAATCCTATTGAACCTTCGGAACGAACCGGAGAATGCGGGACTTTTCCCGGATGAAGGTACATATCACCCGCATGAAGTTCCATTTCTTTTCGCTGCCCTTCGTCCTGTACAAATACTTTTATAGAGCCTTCGAGTTGATAAAATAATTCTTCGGTTTCGTTATAATGATAGTCTTTTCGTGCGTTAGGACCTGCAACAACCATCACGATATAATCCTCGGATTCTGTATATAAATTTTTGTTCCCTACTGGTGGTTTAAGAAGATGACGGTTCTCATCTACCCATTTATTGAGGTTGAAAGGTTTTGCTATTGCCATGTTTTTTGTAATTTTAATTGTAAAGTTATGAAATAAAAAAATAGATGAAATCATTTAACCATATAAGAAATATAAGGTCATATAAGTTGCAATAAATAGGATGTTAAATTATCTTTTTTCTTTGATTAAATAGATATAGACCGGAAAATGGTCGCTAAAACCAATTTCGGTGGGTGAATGCCGCAAAGGATATCCTTTATATTGTCCGCTGGTTTGAATTAAAAAAGGTTTATTGTAAATTCCAGCTTTCCAATAGGAAAAGGAGGATTTATTTGGTTTTAATAACGATCCTGAAACCATAATTTGGTCGAAAATATCCCAAGCATCCCGAAAAGCGATTGTTCCCATACCTTTTTTGGCCATTTCTTCAAATGGATTGTATATGCCAAGTGGAAGGACATCTCCCTTTTTGGCTTTTGCGCCAAGCGCTATTTTTACACTCTTATTATAGGGTCCGTCATTCAGGTCACCAAGGGTAATCACTTTTGCATTTGGATTAATTCTTTGAAGGGAATCGATGATTTTCCTGTTTAAAGCTCCCGCTGCCTCTCTAAAAGGGCTTGTTTTTTTCTCCCCTCCGGAACGCGACGGCCAGTGATTAACAATGATATTGATTTCCTCACCATCCAGAAAACCAGTTACCAGAAGCTGATCTCTAGTATAAATTCGATGATTTTGAGTGCTTATTTGTAAAACATCATCTGTTATTTGTTCAGATTCCATTTTTGCCACTTCCTTTGATTTGGTGTCATTCCTATAAACATACAAAGGAATATTAGAAAAACTTGTAGGCTGAAACTGTCTCTTTTGATATAACAAAGCCACGTCTATCCCTCTTTTATCAGGCGAGTCAAAATGTATGATTCCGTAGTCTTTGTTAATCAGTTTTGGTTGTTTGATTAAATCTTCCAGAACACCCCTGTTTTCTATTTCGGAACCGCCAATAAATGTGGGAGAATCGGGATTTTCAGATGAACCAATTTCAGATAATACTCTTGCTAAGTTTTGCAGTTTATGACGGTATTTTTTAGAAGTCCAACGCTGCAATCCTGATGGTGTCCATTCCTCGTCATTAGTAACCGGGTCGTTTATTGTGTCAAATAAATTTTCAAAATTATAAAATGCTACCGTATGTATAACATAGTTTTTTTGCTGTGCATTGGAGTTTGCATTGAAAAAAAATAAAACAAACAGGAGAATCAAAGGTTTTATTCTCATAATTTTTTAATTATACTATTTGAAATTATACGCTATTTTTAAGTTGGCTATTTGTAAAAATACTTCATTTTGAGATGGAACTCTAAATTATTTTCTAATTGCTTATCTTTGTTTTATTCTTTAATTAGATTTCTATTTCTAAGATTTTGATATATTTATAAAAAAGCAACAAAAATGCATGTGACCCGATTTACTTTTATAAACAGCAATTTTGTTTTATATAAATTCCTATTTCTTATTTTTCTTTTTCAATCCTTCAACTGTCAAGCCAATAATACACCAATGATAACACCACCTATTTTACAAAAAGGAGATACAATAGCCATTTTGGCAACAGCCAGAAAAAACATAGATGACAATCTTAAACCTGCTATAGATTTACTACACAGCTGGGGTCTTGAAGTGGTTATAGGAAGTACAATTGGTTTAGATGACCATCAATTAGCGGGAACTGATGCCCAACGCGCTGCCGATTTTCAGCAACAACTGGACAATCCAAATATTAAAGCCATTTGGTGCGTCAAAGGAGGATATGGAACAGTCCGAATGATTGACTTATTGGATTTTACCAAATTCAAACAAAATCCAAAATGGATTATAGGCTTTAGCGACGTTACCGTTTTGCACAATCATTTGAACACTTTAGGTTTTAAATCCATTCATGGAATAATGCCAATAAGCATTCCCAAAGCATCTAAAGAAGCGATCGAATCATTACGTATTGCGATGTTTGGCGAAAAGCTAACCTATAAAATTGGTCCATTTGCCATGAATAAATTAGGAAAAGCGTCTGGCGAATTAGTCGGTGGTAATTTGTCCATTTTATACAGTTTATTTGGATCAAAATCCGCTATTGATTGCACCGACAAAATTTTATTCATTGAAGATTTAGATGAATATTTATATCATATTGACCGTATGATGATGAACTTGAAACGCAATGGTTGTTTGGAAAGCATAAAAGGAATTTTGGTCGGTTCTATGACCAAAATGAAAGACAACGATATTCCATGGGGAAAAAACGCCATTGAAATCATAGATGATGTCACAAAAGCATACAATATTCCTGTTTTGTATAATTTCCCCGCTGGTCATATTCAGGATAATAGAGCCCTAGTTTTAGGCAGTAAAGTAACGATTGATGTTAATGCAAATAGGAGTACTGTGACTTTTAGTGCCCCCTGATCTACAAAAGGCTTTTTTGATTGCGGAAATTTTTTTTTAACTGAATACTGCGACTGAACACTGAACACAATTCTTATGGCTGAACACAACGAACTTGGAAAACTTGGCGAAGAATTAGCGGTTGAGTACCTGCAAAAAGAGGGATATACTATACTGGAAACCAACTGGACTTTTCAAAAAGCGGAAATTGATATTCTTGCCAAGAAAGAAAATACACTTGCCGTCGTTGAAGTAAAAACCCGTTCGTCCCTCGAATTTGGTTTACCGCAAGATTTTGTAAAACCAAAAAAAATTCAACTTCTACTAAAAACAGTTGATGCCTATGTAAACGAACGAGATTTAGACATTGAAGTCCGTTTTGACATCATTGCCATCCATAAAGAAGGTAAATCACTTGTAATTGAGCACCTTATCGACGCTTTTTATCATTTTTAATGAAAATTTTCAATGTTATATTTGTAACAAATTGTTTTTTAATTATATTTGCACGGTTATTACACACAACTATATACTAACTGCAACTATTTTACAAAAAAACTAAACCTGTACAGCTATGAAAACTGTTTCATCAATTGTAGAAAACTACATCAAAACTAAGCCCTTCCTGCTTAATGCTTTATCGCTTGGAATCATCAATCTGACTTCATTATCCAGAAATATAATGACCGAATTAGAAAGTGAATTTGGCAAAGAAGTAAAGCAAGGTGCAGTCGTAATGGCATTAAAAAGATTAACCGAAGAATTAGATTTTAGACTAAATCATAAAATCAATAAAGTAATAAAAAACATTGGTGAAATCACTGTTCGCTCCGCATTGACCGACTTTACTTTCGCAGCATCAGAAACCGTTTTAAACAAACAAGCTGATTTAATTACTGATATCAACTCTTTCCCAGATATTTTTTATACCTCATCAAGAGGTGTTAACGAAACTAATATTGTGGTAAGCAATAGTGTAACTCATTTGGTTGACAAGCACTTTGCAACGGAGAAATTAATTCAAAAACTGGACAATCTTGCTTCAATCACCGTAAAATTACCAAAAGAAAATATCGTTGTTCCCGGAATTTACTATTTTATTTTCCAGCGATTGGCTTGGGAAGGAATCATCATCAATGAGGTGATTTCTACTTCAAATGAATTTACCATATTGGTAAGTGAAGACCAAGTGGATGTGGCTTTTAAAGTAATAAAAGACTTGAAGAATTAGAAAATTCCGGTAATCAACAAAGCTTCCAACAAAGCTTCCAGCCTTCAAAAGGCTGGAAGCTTTAAAAGGGAAGAAGTTTTTAAACTAAAAAAACACATTATGAATCCAATTCCTCTTGAAAACGGTAGATACTACCATATTTATAATAGAGGCAATAATGGAATAGATTTGTTTTATGAAATTGAGAACTATAAACACTTTTTGAGGTTATACGAGAAATACATTGACCCCGTAGCAGAAACTTATGCTTGGTGTTTGATGAAAAATCATTTTCACATTCTGGTTTACATCAAAGAAACCGAAGAAATTGATATTACAAAATTAGAATACTCTTCAACTGATAAACCAAAAATAGTTAACGCTTCAAAACAGTTTTCAAATTTATTCAACGCTTATACTTTAGCTATAAATAAACGATATAAAAGGACAGGTAGTTTATTTGAGAAAAACTTTAGGCGAAAAGTGGTTAATTCGGAAACTTATTTCCAAAAACTTGTTTTTTATATCCACAATAATCCAGTTCATCATAAGTTTACAGAACACATCATAGAATATCCTTGGACTTCTTATGGAACAGTTATCTCAAACAAGAAGACAAAATTACAAAGAGAAAAAGTAATAGAATCGTTTAATGATTTAGAAAATTTTAAATATTACCATACCATTAATCAAAATTTAGATGAAATTGAGGATTTAATTATAGAGTAAGTTTAAAAGAAAGCTTCCAGCTTTCAAAAGGCTGGAAGCTTTCTTTTAATCACCACCCAACATCTCCATGAATTCTAAAGCTGTCCTGGTATTCTTCACATTGTCAAAAGTCAACAGTAATCGCAAACCAGCTGGCGTTTGTTTTTCTTTCATTTTACAAATAGAACTGTGCGTTTGCACAAATTTTATTACTTGTTGAAAACGATTCGATTGGTAATAATCTGATTGTTGATCCGATACAAAATACCCAATCATCTTTCCTTGTTTCATCACCAATTTCTCGATTCCAATACGAGTTGCAATCCATTTGATACGAATACTATTCATTAACGCATTAGCTCGTGGCGGCATCGGACCAAAACGGTCAATCAATTTATTTTGAAAAACGATCAATTCTTCTTCATTTTTAACCGAACCTAATTCATTGTACAAACTCAATCGTTCCGAAACATTATTGATGTATTCATCTGAAAACAACAACTCAAAATCAGTGTCAATTTGGAGGTCTTTGACATATTCTTTGGTTTCCAAATTGTTTTCCTCCGGATACAAATCCTTGAATTCATTTTCTTTCAGTTCATCAATGGCTTCGTTCATGATTTTTTGGTAGGTATCAAATCCAATTTCGTTGATGAAACCACTTTGTTCTCCACCTAATAAATCTCCGGCACCACGAATCTCTAAATCTTTCATTGCAATATTAAAACCGCTTCCCAATTCGCTGAATTGTTCCAAAGCCTGAATTCGTTTTCTGGCATCATCCGTCATTGCAGAATAAGGCGGACAAATAAAATAGCAAAACGCTTTTTTATTGCTACGTCCTACTCGACCACGCATTTGATGCAAATCTGAAAGACCAAAATTATTCGCATTATTGATAAAAATCGTATTCGCATTAGGAACGTCCAAACCACTTTCGATGATGGTGGTTGCGACCAAAACATCAAATTCTCCGTTCATAAATGCCAGCATCAACTCTTCGAGTTTTTTCCCTTCCATCTGTCCGTGACCGATTCCTACTCTGGCATTAGGCACTAATCGCTGAATCATTCCGGCAACTTCCTTGATGTTTTCTATTCTATTATTGATGAAAAAAACCTGTCCATTTCGCTGAATTTCATACGAAATCGCATCTCGAATCATCTCTTCGCTAAATCCTACTACATTCGTTTCAATAGGATAACGATTGGGCGGAGGTGTTGTAATTACTGATAAATCGCGTGCCGCCATTAACGAAAACTGCAATGTTCTCGGAATTGGCGTTGCTGTTAAAGTCAACGTGTCTACATTGGCAGCAATGGTTTTGAGTTTGTCTTTTACGTTGACACCAAATTTTTGTTCCTCATCAACAATCAGCAATCCCAAATCTTTGAAAACCACATTTTTGTTGACCAATTGATGCGTTCCAATGACAATATCAAGTTTCCCTTCGGCCAATAATTTTAGGGTTTCTGCTTTTTGTTTGGCCGTTCTAAAACGGTTTAAATACCCCACAGAAACTGGCATGTCTTTCAATCGTTCTGTAAAAGTTCTATAATGTTGGTACGCTAAAATCGTGGTCGGAACCAATATCGCAACCTGCTTACTATTATCGACCGCCTTGAAAGCGGCACGAATGGCAACTTCAGTTTTCCCGAAACCTACATCTCCACAAACCAAGCGATCCATTGGACGGTCACTTTCCATATCAGCTTTTACTTCTGCCGTTGATTTGGTTTGGTCCGGTGTATCTTCGTAAATAAAGGAACTTTCAAGTTCGTTTTGCAAATAACTGTCAGGCGCAAACTGGAATCCTTTTTCAAGTCTTCTTTTGGCATACAACTGAATCAAATTGAATGCAATATGTTTGACGCGCGCCTTGGTTTTCTGTTTTAAAATCTTCCAGGCATTCGAACCCAATTTGTAAATTTTGGGTGGTGTTCCGTCTTTTCCGTTGTATTTCGAAATTTTGTGCAGCGAATGAATACTGACATACACAATATCATTATCGGCATAAACGAGCTTAATAGCTTCTTGCGTTTTGCCTTCTACTTGTATTTTTTGCAAACCTCCAAATCGCCCGATTCCGTGGTCAATATGCGTCACATAATCACCAACGGATAACGTCGTCAGTTCTTTTAAAGTGATGTTTTGCTTTTTCGAATAGCCGTTTTTGATGCTGAATTTATGGTAGCGTTCAAAAATCTGATGGTCGGTGTAACAGGTTATTTGGTTTTCCTCGTCGATAAATCCTTGGTACAAAGGCAAAACAACGGTATGATATTGTTTCCTGATATTCTCAGAATTTGCTTCATCCAAGGTTTCAAAAATATCATGAAATCTTTTGGCCTGGGCATCATTGGAACAAAACAAATAATTTTTGTAGCCATTGAAATGATTTTCATTCAGATTATTCAATAACAAATCAAATTGTTTGTTGAATGACGGTTGCGGTTGAATGTGGTATTCGAACTTTTTGGTGGTTCTAAAAATATGTTTTGAACTCAATTCCACAATCGAAAAATCCAACGCTCTTTTAATAAAACCAGCTTGGTTTAAGAACAATTGTTCCGGTGTGGAATGTTTTATGTCTTTAGATAACTTTTCAAAAGCTTCTTCGGCCTTCGCAAATTGTTTGTCTAATTGTGATAAAAGATATTCGGTGTTTTGAATGAAAATGACGGTTTTCTCCGATATGTAATCCAAGAAACTTTCTCTGTTTTCCTGAAAAACTTTGTTTTCCACATTTGGGATTATCGTAATTTTCTTTTGTTGCAAAATCGACAATTGCGTCGCTACATCAAAACTACGAATGCTTTCGACTTCGTCTCCAAAAAACTCAATTCGGTACGGATTATCATTCGAAAAAGAAAATACATCGACAATTCCTCCACGAACGGAAAATTCTCCGGGTTCCGTAATGAAATCTACTCTTTTAAACTCATATTCAAACAAAACTTCATTGATAAAATCGATCGAAATCTTGTCACCAACAGCAACTTTCAATGTGTTTTTATCCAATTCTTTTCGGGTTACCACTTTCTCGAATAATGCTTCGGGATAGGTGACAATAACTGCGGGTTTTTTGCGGGAATTGATTCTATTCAGGACTTCGGCGCGAAGTAAAACATTCGCATTATCAGTTTCTTCAATCTGATACGGACGACGGTAGGACCCTGGATAAAACAAAACATCCTGGTCACCAATCATTTGTTCCAAATCGTTCAAATAGTACGCGGCTTCTTCTTTATCATTAAAAACAATTAAAAAAGGAAGTTCTGATTTCTTGAAAATAGAACGAATGACAAAAGAAATTGCCGATCCCAATAATCCATCAAGATGCATTTTTACTTGATTATTCTCTTGCAAACGAGCAACAATCTGTTGCGTTTTTGGAGAATCATCGTAGGTATTATATAAAGCTTTTTTACTCAACGCGTGGTAGATTTGGGTCGGTTGGTGTATTCGGAATTGCTCTGGAAGTATCCATCATTTTCATTAATTCCGATTCCCCTTCTTCGACAGGAATTTTACTTTTTTCTACAATTTTGTCCATTTGTCTTTGCAAGGAAACTAATTCCGCATTGATTTCTGAAACTAAAACAATTACTTTTTGATCCGGAATCTTATCCAGATTAAGGAATAAATCCAACAATCTCACCTTGGTGATTAAAGTGGAAACCCTACTTTTTATCTGAGGTTTGTTGAACTGTGAAGGAATGTTTTCATTAAGAGCCATTACTTTTTTAGACAATGCTTTTGATTTTTTTTGAAACGCTCCGATTGTTTTTTTAGGTTTAACGGCTAATTCCGCAAAAAACACTCGCAATTCGTTCCAGCTGGCTACTGTAGCCTCAGAAGTTGAATTAATAGGCGTGTCATAAAAAACCCAGCCTTTGTTTATATTTGAAAAAATGAGTTCGTTTTTTTTAGCCTGTTTTTCATTTTCTGCTAATCGTTTTTGATTGTCATTTTTGCACGCAGACAAAATGATAATCAGAAAAAAGAAGCATGATAATTTATATTTCATAAGTTAATATATTAACGTACAAAGTTACAAAGTAAATTCACAATAACGAATTACCAAATTAGTAATAACTTAGTAAACTACTGGAGATTTGCATCTCTCAAAAAAGCTCTGAATTTAATTTATATCTCATTTGCGTTTTTCAAATAACAATCTACTATTTCAGAAGATATTTTGATGCTTTAAATTATAAATATTAATAATTTCATTAGATTATGAATATCATTTTAAGAATTTAATAATATTTTTATCCAAAATTATGTTATTTACGAAAACGTTATCTTTGAATTTTTAAAACAGATAAAATGAGTACTAAAATATTGATTATAGGCGCTTGCGGACAAATTGGAACGGAGCTTACCCATAAACTTCGACAACTATATGGAACCGATAATGTAATTGCTTCCGATATTCGAAAACTGAATACTGATGTGGTTAATTCCGGTCCTTTTGAAGTAGTGAATGCATTAGATTTTAATCAGATTGAGCATCTTGTCGAAGTTCATCAAATTGATGAGATTTATTTAATGGCGGCATTATTATCAGCGACAGCCGAGAAAAACCCTGCTTTTGCTTGGGATTTGAATATGAATTCGTTGTTTCATGTTTTGAATTTGGCGAAAGCCAAAAAAATAAAAAAGATATTCTGGCCATCGAGCATTGCTGTTTTTGGTCCTACAACCCCTAAAGAAAATACCCCGCAATATACCATCATCGAACCTTCAACAGTTTACGGAATCAGTAAACAAGCCGGCGAAAGATGGTGCGAATATTACCATAATATCTTTGGCGTAGATGTTCGCAGCGTACGTTATCCGGGATTAATCAGCTGGTCTTCGCCTCCGGGTGGCGGAACAACTGATTATGCGGTAGATATTTATCACAAGGCTTTAAGTGACGGAAAATACGAATGTTTTTTATCCTCCGAAACCAAAATGCCAATGATGTACATGGACGATGCCATTGCCGCAACGATACAAATTATGCAAGCTCCAGCCGAGCAAATAAAAATTCGTTCTGCTTATAATCTAGCCGCAATGAGTTTTACCCCGACAGAAATTGCTGCTGAAATCAAAAAACACATTCCTGAATTTACTATTTCTTACGAACCTGACTTCCGTCAAAAAATAGCCGACAGCTGGCCAGCGAGTATCGATGATGCATACGCCAGGGAAGATTGGAATTGGAAACACAAATTTGATTTGGAAAGCATGACAGTAGATATGTTGGAGCATTTGAAATAGACTTTTGTCTTTGATTTAAAATTTCTGATTTTAAAATTGTGGTGATGAACCCGATTTTAAAATCAGACATTTTTTTGTTTATAGAACAGCTCTTCTTTGATGTTATTGTTAAGCTGAAAAAAGTGAAATCATTCACTTTACCTCTTTCAAAAAGCCCATATTTGATACTTAACAAACCTAGAATTTAAAAACTTATTCCTTATTATTTTTCTTACTTTTGATTCGTTTTCAAAAAAACCGTAAACCAAAAGTAATTATATGTCAAATTCCTTTCAACCAATTGAAGAAAATAAGAGAACTGCTATTGTCGATATTCTAAGAGGCTGGGCGCTATTGGGAGTTGTCATTGGAAACTATTCAGATTTTTTCCATATCGGATTACCATCTTCTGCACAAGACAACAGTGTTTTATCTCACATGCTTGCGGCAGTAAATGAAATCTTTTTTGCAGCCAAATCTTGGACATTATTGACGATCTTATTTGGTTATGGTTTTGCGGTTCTCCTAAATAATGTGGCTAGTAAAGGAAAAAATCCTGTTTGCTTTTTTGGCTGGAGAATGACCCTACTGTTTATGTTTGCATTTATTGACTCCGCTTTTTGGCTGGGTGATATTTTGAAAGATTATGCTTTTTTGGGTCTTATACTGCTGCTATTTTATAAAAGTTCAGCAAAAACAATACTAATAACCTGCTTACTTCTTTTTTTAATGATTCCATTTATTGCTGCCTACATAAACAATATACATATGGTTTATCCTGAAATTTCTACTAGTCCTGAGTATCTGAAATTGTTTTATTCGGGCAACTGGTTTGATTTCTTTGAATTTAATTTATTAGCGAGTTATTATGAACAAATAATTGTACTAGGATATGCAATTACGGCACATGTAGTAATGTTTGCCTGTATGCTTTTAGGGTTTTATGCTCAAAAAATCAATTTTTTTAATCGTTTACATGAATTGAAAAAACAATTAAAAACCACACTTTTTATAAGTCTGTTTACTGCGCTGTCTTTAGGTGTGTTTTTAAAATTTGCAATGGTAAACAAACTTACGTTTTTTAGCTATTTTAATCCTTTTTACTGGTTAATTCTAAGCACGATGCTGTTTATCGCAACTGGTATTTGCCTACTGCATTGCAGTAGTAAACTAAAAACAATTTTCAATTATTTCAGGGTTTCCGGAAAAATGACATTGACGAATTATATGGCGCAAAATATACTTGCTGCATTTATTTTTTCGGGTATTGGCTTGAATATATCCAATAGTATGCCCTATTGGTTTTATTTTTCTTTAGCCATTTCAGTATTCATTATTCAGTTATTTATAAGCAAATGGTGGCTTTCAAAATACAATTACGGCCCTGTTGAATGGCTGTGGAGAGTCTTGAGTTATGGCAAATTATTTCCGCTTAAAAAGACAGAAAAAAACAACCTCCCTATTATAACAATTTCAAATGAAAATCAAAAAAAGGAATCCGCTTTAGAAACAATAAAATATTAATTCTATTAATAGCCGACAGCTGGCCCGCGAGTATCGATGATAATCCTGCCAGAAAAGATTGGAACTGAAAACATAAATTTGATTTGGAATCCATGACCGTGGATATGTTGGAGCATTTGAAAAAGACTTTTTTCTATAATTTAGAATGTATGATTTTAAAATTAAGGTGATGAACCCGATTTTAAAATGAGACATTCTAAGTTAAACAAATAAAATTCTTGTATCTCCTATTTATTCCAAAAAAAAATCAATAAGAAAACTACTAACTATCTGATTAACAAATAATATCATGTGAAATTCAATTGTAATATTAAAAAAAATCTTACTTTTGAGTTGTTAGAATTTTAAATAAAAAAGAAACACATTTCATCCCTTTAATTTTAAACCATAATTCCTCGCTATGAAAAAAATTCTTCTCTCCTTCACTCTAATAATTCTTTCTTTTTGTGCAATTGCTCAAAAAAATAATAAAATTGAAATAGGTACCGTTGATAGCGTTTATTCAAAAATATTAAAGGAACAGCGAAAGATCTTGATCCATATTCCCAATAGTGATCAAAGCGGTATTTTTTCTAAACAACGCTATCCTGTTATTTATATATTAGATGGCGATGCTCATTTTAATTCAATTGTTGGAATGATTGAACAACTAAGTGCAATAGGCGGCAATACTAATTTTCCTGAAATGATTGTTATAGGTATCCCAAATACGGACAGAACGAGAGATCTAACCCCAACACATATTAACTCTGCTCTACCTATGATGGATAGCATTGCTGCTAAAAATACTGGTGGAGGTGAAAAATTCATTTCTTTTATAGAAAAAGAATTAATGCCTCATATTGATTCATTATATCCAACTACACCCTACCGAATGTTAATTGGACATTCTTTAGGAGGTTTGACTGTTATAAATACTTTAATTCATCACACCAATTTATTCAACGCTTATGTAGCCATTGACCCAAGTATGTGGTGGGACAATAAAAAACTTTTAATGGAAACTAAAAACGCCTTAGCTATCAATAAATACCCGAATGTTTCCTTGTTTTTAGGAATTGCCAATACTATGGAAAAAGGAATGGATATCACAAAAGTCAAAAAGGACAAATCTGATATCACAAAACATATTCGATCCATTTTGGAGTTGGATAACTATATGAGTCCAAATAAGCAAAACCAATTAAAATACCAGTCCAAATATTATAACGATGATGACCACAACTCTGTAACATTAATTACCGAATACGATGCGCTTCGTTTTATTTTTGATTACTATAAATTAAAGCTAACCATGTCTGACTATATGAATATTAATAAGGTATTACTATCTAAAATTGAAACGCATTATAGCGACCTGTCAAAGAAATTTGGGTACGAGGTAAAAGTTCCAGAAGGTCTTATAAATACTCTTGGATATCAAGCATTAGGCGTAAAGCATTTTGAAGAAGCTGAATCTTTATTTAAATTAAATGTCGCTAATTATCCTGAAAGTTTTAATGTTTATGATTCTCTTGGAGATTTTTATGATGCTAAAAAGGATAAAGCAAACGCAATTAATCTTTACAAAAAAGCGCTATCAATTAAAGAGTTTCCCGAAACAAGAAAAAAGCTAGACAATCTTCAAGTGAATTAAGAAAAAACAAAACATAAAAAAAGCCCTTTTCAGGGCTTTTTAAAATTACTTTATTTCGTAAAAATTATTGGCTTGTTTCACATCGGCCATTAAACCACTTGGGTCGATGGTGATTTTCTTGATAGTTGTTTTCGGTTTAGAAATAGCAAACTCATACGTAGGATGTGCCCAAGTCCAATCCTTTAAAACCGTTCTTTTTACAGCCGGGTTAGGATTTTCTTTTTCGAAACTCATCATGCGCAATGGAACGTAGAAACTTTCTGTTGTTCCATCCGTATATTCTACAGTCAAATCAATTGGCATCGGCATTCTGCCTATTCTTTCTAGTGTAACGACCGTTTTTTCGGCATTCTCTTTCACATCTTTGATTCCATAATCAATTGTGTTTGCCGTTTCGGCCCAATCCAACAAATACCAATCTAAATTTGCTCCAGAAACTCTTTCGGCCGTTCTCTTGATGTCATTTGGCGTAGGATGTTTGAATTTGAAATCATGGTAATATTTCTTTATCGTTTTGGCCAAATTATCCTGTCCAATCACGTAACCCAATTGTGACAAGAAAATACTACCTTTTACATAAGATGAAATGCTATAAGGTCTGTTTTCATCGTAACGATCTCCATGAGTAGTTTGTGGTTGTTCTTTTCCCGAATCCACTAACGAATAATAAGCCTTATAATTTCCTTTGAATGGGTTTTCTTCTTTTTTAACTGCCATTTCGTTCAATACAAAATCTTCTACATAAGTAGTAAATCCTTCGTCCATCCAAGGATGTTTTGATTCATTTGAAGCTAAAATATGCTGGAACCAAGAATGTCCCAACTCATGTGTTGCGGTTCCTAAAATTCCTTCAAGAGTTCCATTTCCTAACATCAACGTACACATGGCATATTCCATTCCGCCATCGCCACCTTGTATAAAAGAGTACTGTTTGTATGGATAATCCCCGATTTTCTTATTGTAAAAATCCATTACATTAACCATCAAAGGCTCCAGTTTTTTCCAGTTTTCTGCAGTCTTAGGATTGTTTTTATACAAGAAATGCAAATCAACATTATTAGGTCCTTTTACCACGTCGTGCGTATAATTTTTATCAGCAGCCCAAGTAAAATCATGCACCATCGGTGCTACAAAATGCCAAGTCAATGTTTTCGTTTTCTTTGGATAAACAACCGTAACTCCAGCATCTTGATATCCTTTCCCAATTCCATTTTGGTTTTTCAAATAACCAGAACCGCCTAAAGTATAGTCCTTATCAATAGTAATATTTACGTCAAAATTTCCCCAAACACCATGAAACTCTCTGGCAATATAAGGATCTGCGTGCCAACCTTCGAAATCAAATTCGGCCATTTTAGGGTACCATTGCGACATAGACAATTCCACACCTTCTAAATTATTTCTACCCGAACGACGAATTTGTACCGGAACCTGACCATCAAAATCTAAGGTGAAAGTAGTTTTTGAATTGGGAAGAATTGGTTTTGCCAAAGTCACTTCGAGAATCGTCCCTACCGTTTTTGCAGCAGCACTAACTCCGTCTTGTTTGAAATTAGTGATATTCAAAAAACCAATTTCATTTGGTTTCAAATTTTTGATTCGGCTTTCTTTTACTTCTTTACCATCCACTTTTATTTTGTTGACCATTCTGGCGTCCGGATCTTTAATCGTTTGGATCCTGGCATCCATTTCGCTTCCGGGTTGGAACGCATTTGGATACAAATGATAAAATACTTTTTTCAAAGTATCGGTAGAATTATTGGTGTAAACCAATTCCTGTTTTCCTTTGTATTGGTAATTCTTGACGTTCATATTTACGTCCATTTTATAATCAACGTGTTGTTGCCAATACCCAGTGCTTTGAGCAGACGCAGTGCAAAAATTAAGTGTAATAAAAGACAGTAAAAAGAGTTTTCTCATCATTTTTGTAATAAAAAATGGAAGAACAGCTGCCCTTCCATTGGATTAGTAAATTTATTGCTTTAAATATTTTTAGATAATGCCTCTGCAAGAATCAGCGCATTGTAAGCATTGATCATTTTTCCTGATTTTGACGTATCAGCTGCCGATTTTTTATCATTATTCTCCCCTAATTCTACTGACGCTGGCAGTGGTGTTCCAGAATCCATTAGAATTTGTTTTACTTGCTTCGCTGATAATTTAGGATAATAGGAACGAACCAATGCTGCAACTCCAGCTGCATTTGGCGAAGCCATAGATGTTCCTTGTTCGTACTTGTATTTGTTATTTGGAACCGAGGCATAAATTTCCATTCCTGGAGCATACACATCTACATTGATTGAACCGTAATTAGAAAATGGTGCCACCACCGTTTGGCCGTACATATTATTTAATGCTCCAACTGTCAAAACATTACTGGCAAACTCTTTTTTGTTGTCTTCTGAATCATTTGGAAAATTGATGTTTTTTTCTAAATCAATATCATTCCCATCGTTTCCAGATGCATGTACAAACAAAACATCTTTCTTTTCAGCATATTTAATAGCATCAAAAACCCATTGCTTGTGTGGAGAATAGCTTTTTCCAAAACTTCCGTTGATTACTTTCGCGCCGTTATCTACCGCATAACGAATAGCCAAAGCAATATCTTTATCGTATTCATCACCATTAGGAACAGCTCTTACTGCCATAATTTCAACATTGTTTGCCACTCCGTCACCGCCAACATTGTTATTTCTTACTTGAGCAATAATTCCCGCAACGTGAGTTCCGTGCAAGGCTTCTTCTTTATCCGGTCCGTAAACTATGTTGTTACCGTATTTAGTGTCGTTTATATCATCCGGGTTATCGCCAACTGATTTTCTACCGTTAAATTCTCTGTTTAAATTATAATTTAATTGGTCGTAAACATACTTTCTGTATTCTTCGATATCAGCGCTGAATTTTGGTCCTGACTGCCCAATAACGCGAGTCATAATCATTTTGCTTTTATTCAACTCTTCATTAGTAGTTACAATTGCATTCAATTCTTCAAGCGTATAATCGTCTTTCTTTAAATAGGTCTGTATTACTTTATTGGTATTCAAAAGAAAGTCTACTTGTTGTTTCCCTTCCAATGCTTCTTTGTACTTCTTTTCATAATCCGCTTTAGCATTTTTATATGCCACTGAACCATCATCCGCTTTTTTCAGAATACGGGTCATCTCTAAATTTTCAAATCCTGAATCACCAAGGAAATTCCAACCGTGAATATCATCGATAAAACCATTTTTGTCATCGTCAATTCCGTTTCCTGCGATTTCTTTGGCATTGGTCCAAATCACTGATTTTAAATCTTGGTGATCAATATCAACTCCTGAATCCACAATTCCCACGATAACTTTTACCCCTTTTTTATTTTTCAACAATTCGGCATACGCTTTATCAACGCTCATTCCCGGAATGGTATCTTTTACTAAATCTAAATGACTCCAACGTTTTAAATCAGCATCGCTTATAGGAGCAACTTTCTTGATAATTGAAGGATAACTTACTGTTGTAGGCGCAGAAGTTTTGGAAACTTGCTTTTGAGCGGTACACCCCACTAATGCAAAAAAAGCAACGGCAGAATAATATATCGGTTTAATCGTGTTCATTTATAAATTTTTAAAATTAAATGTGGGCCTAAATTATGCCTTTTTACAACAGAATATAGATGGATTAACACTCTGTTAAGATTTGACGAATGTAAAAAAATAAATGAAAGTGTTTTCCAAATTGGTTAAAATAAAAATGGAAGGACAAATTGCCCTTCCATTTATAAATATTTGAAACTATTATTTAGACATTTTATCTGCCATAAGTAAAGCATTGTAAGCATTCACTATTTTTCCTGATTTAGATAAAGTAGTAAAAGAACGTGTGTCAGCAGGTTTTCCTCCAACAATCACATCTGTTGTAATCGCTACCCCTGAATCCATCAAAATGTGTTTTACTTGTTGGGCAGATAATTTTGGATAATACGAACGGATTAATGCTGCAACTCCAGCAACATTTGGCGAAGCCATAGATGTTCCTTGCAAATATTTGTAAGAATCATTTGGTGTTGTAGCATAAATTTTTACTCCTGGTGCAAAAACGTCTACATTAACTTTTCCAATATTAGAAAATCGTGCCACTACTTTATTTCCGTATTCAAAGTTTAATGCGCCAATCGTGATTACATTGTCAGCAAACTCCGTTACTTTATCTTCAGAATCGTTAGGGAAATTATTTTCAGTATCGATATCTTTTGCGTCATTACCGGCTGCATGAACAATTAACACATCTTTTTTCTCAGCGTATTTGATAGCATCATAAACCCATTGTTTATGTGGTGAAAAGCTTTTTCCAAAACTTCCGTTAATTACTTTCGCACCATTGTCAACAGCATAACGAATACCAAGCGCTATATCTTTATCGTATTCATCTCCGTCCGGCACCGCACGAACGGTTAAGATTTCAACATTATTCGCTATTCCGTCTCCACCTAATGTGTTATTTCTAGTTTGAGCGACAATTCCGGCAACGTGCGTTCCATGAAGAATTTCATTCTTGTCTGGACCCATAACGTTGTTGTTTCCGTATTTTGTGTCTTTTATATCTTCCGGATTATCACCCACAACTTTTCTATAGTCGGTTTTTAGGTTGTCCCCTTTTAGAAGCGCATTAAAACCATCTAATTGTTTTTGTACCGCAACTTTCAGGTCAGCAATAGGCAAATTATAAGAAAGCATTTGTTGCATCGCAGTTTTGCTTTTTTGCATTTCTGGCTCTTGTGAAACAATTGCTTTTACCTCATCAATGGTGTAAACTGACTTCCCAAAATGTTTTACCAAAGTGGCATCACTTTCATTTAGGGTTGCAATCATTTGTTCCGTACGCGCTTTCCCTGTTGTAGCATCAGCAATTTTTTTATCATTTAACGCTTTTGCCGCTTGATATGTTACTTCGTCAACTAGATTCTTATTTTTGATGATTCTTTCGTATTCCAAATTCTCTTTGGTGATATCTCCAAGGAAATTCCAACCGTGAATGTCATCGATATATCCGTTTTTATCATCGTCAATTCCGTTTCCTGCAATTTCTTTTTTATTGGTCCAAACCACAGATTTCAAATCTTGATGTTCGATATCTACTCCAGAATCTACAATTCCCACGATAACTTTTACCCCATTTTTATTTTTCAATAATTCGGCGTAAGCTTTATCAACACTCATTCCTGGAATGGTATCTTTTACGATATCTAAATGACTCCAACGTTTCATGTCATTTTCGTTTATAGGGGCAACTTTTTTAACGTTTAAAGGTGCGCTAATGGCAATAAGTCCCGCGTTAGAAGTAGAAACTTGTTTTGTAGCGCCACATCCCGCTAAGATTAATAGTGCAAATGCAGATAAATAAATTGGTTTAATGCTATTCATTGATTGTTGTATTAAATTTTAAATATTTGTCTAAAATAAATTATTTTGTTACAAAAATATTTAAGTTTAACACAATTTTAAAAAATGGCATCACACGTAAATCGTTCTTTCAATCGAACTCCTTTTTCCGTTTTCTCTACGGTAATAATTTCGTTGTGGGCGTCGTGTTCCAAAAACAAGTAGTGATTATTATCTGCAGCGGCATTTAGAAACTTTGCTTTTTCTGGCATAGTCAATAATGGTCTGGTGTCATATCCCATTACATAAGGAATAGGAACGTGTCCGGCTGTTGCCAATAAATCAGCACAAAATATAATCGTTTTATCCTGATATTGAATTTGTGGAATCATTTGCTTTTCGGTATGCCCATCGGCAAAGAAAATACCAAAACCCAGTTCTGATTTCTCTAGAAAATCGCCTTCCGGTCTTTTGATTAAATGCAACTGACCGCTTTCCTGCATCGGTAAAATATTCTCTGAAAGAAAGGATGCTTTTTCCCTTGGATTTGGCTTTGTAGCCCACTCCCAGTGGTTGTTATTACTCCAGAACTTCGCGTTTTTAAATGCCGGTTCGTAGCCCGTTTTGTCCTTGTTCCACTGTATGCTTCCACCACAGTGGTCAAAATGCAAATGCGTCATAAAAACATCGGTAATATCATCACGATGAAAACCGTATTTAGCCAACGATTTATCCATGGAATGCGTTCCCCAAAGCGAGTAATAGCCAAAAAACTTCTCGGATTGTTTGTTTCCCATTCCGGTATCAATCAAAATCAATTTATCAGCATCTTCAATCAATAAACAGCGTGCAGCAATGTCAATTAAATTATTTTCATCAGCTGGATTTGTTTTATTCCAAATGGTTTTTGGCACAACACCAAACATAGCGCCACCATCAAGTTTAAAATTTCCGGTTTCTATAGGGTATAGTTTCATGTTCTTTTATGTTTTTTGAGAGGTTCCAAAGTTAAGGAATCCAAATGCTTTTAGGCGTTTCAAATAGCTTTTTTCTATTTTTGCATTGGTTATAAAAATGTTATCAATTATGGAAAAAGCATTTTATACACTATCTTTGTGCTTAATTTAGACAAAATCAATATAAGCTATGATAAAAGTTTCTGACACTGCAAGAAAAAAAATCATCGATCTAATGAAAGATGATGGTTTTGATGCTGCAATCGACTATGTAAGAGTGGGTGTAAAAAGCGGCGGATGTTCTGGATTGTCTTATGATTTAAAATTTGATAAAACAAAAAGCGAAGACGATAAAATTTTTGTAGACAATGATATCACTATTGCTGTTGAAAAAAAATCTTTTCTGTACTTAGCCGGAACAATATTAGAATTCTCGGGAGGAATTAATGGGAAAGGATTTGTTTTCAATAATCCAAACGCCAATAGAACATGTGGTTGCGGGGAATCATTTTCACTATAACCAAATAAAAAAAGATTTAAACCATTAAGAAGTTAAGCTAATTAAGCCTTAATAATCTTAATGTCTTAATGGTTTTAAAAAATAAAAATATGTCAAAATATACAGAAGACGACTTAAAAATCGAACTCGAAACTAAAGAATACGAATACGGATTTTACACCGAATTAGAATCGGAAACGTTTCCAATTGGTTTAAATGAAGATATCGTTCGCGCTATTTCGCAAAAAAAAGGAGAACCTCAATGGATGACCGACTGGCGTCTTGAGGCTTTTCGTGCTTGGGAGCTAATGACAGAGCCGGAATGGGCTAATGTGCATTATACGAAACCTGATTTTCAGGCGATTTCTTATTATTCAGCTCCAAAAGCGGTAGATCCCAATAAAACATTGGACGATGTCGATCCGGAACTTTTAGAAATGTACAAAAAGTTAGGAATCTCTGTCGATGAGCAAAAGATGATGAACAATGTAGCTATGGATATCGTAGTCGATTCCGTTTCAGTAGCGACAACATTCAAGAAAACATTAGGCGAAAAAGGAATTATCTTTATGAGTATTTCTGAAGCCATCAAAGAGCATCCAGAATTAGTTCGTAAATATTTAGGAACGGTTGTACCACAAAAAGATAATTTTTATGCGGCGCTAAATTCAGCAGTTTTCTCTGATGGATCTTTCTGTTATATTCCAAAAGGCGTTCGTTGCCCTATGGAACTTTCAACTTATTTCAGAATCAATCAGGCAGGAACAGGACAATTCGAAAGAACATTATTAGTTGCCGATGAAGGCAGTTATGTCTCCTATTTGGAGGGCTGTACTGCTCCAAGTCGTGATGAAAATCAATTGCACGCTGCAGTAGTAGAATTAATCGCATTAGACGATGCCGAAATAAAATATTCAACAGTACAAAACTGGTATCCCGGAAATAAAGAAGGCAAAGGTGGAGTTTTCAATTTTGTGACTAAAAGAGGAATCTGCGAGAAAAACGCAAAAATTTCTTGGACTCAAGTTGAAACAGGTTCTGCTATAACTTGGAAATATCCTTCTGTTATTTTAAAAGGAGATAATTCAACAGGAGAATTTTATTCGATTGCTGTAACCAATAATTTTCAACAAGCCGATACAGGAACAAAAATGATCCATTTAGGTAAAAACTCTAAATCGACCATTATTTCTAAAGGGATTTCTGCTGGAAAATCACAAAATAGTTACCGTGGTTTGGTTAAAATTGGACCAAATGCAGATAACGCCAGAAACTTTTCACAATGTGACTCGTTATTAATGGGAAACAATTGTGGAGCACACACCTTCCCTTACATCGAAAGTAAAAATCCATCTGCAAAAATCGAACATGAGGCTACGACAAGTAAAATTGGCGAAGACCAAGTTTTCTATTGCAACCAACGTGGAATCCCAACTGAAAAAGCTATTGCCTTAATCGTAAACGGTTTCAGTAAAGATGTATTGAATAAGTTACCAATGGAATTTGCCGTAGAAGCACAAAAATTATTAGAAATTTCTCTTGAGGGAAGCGTTGGATAATTTGAATATGGGAAACAAGAAAGTTATTATTGTCGGTTCTTCCAGAAGCAATGGAAATACTTCAAAAATAGTTGATATAATTTCCACACAAATAAATGCCGATGTTATCGATTTAAGAGATTATTCGATTTCCTATTATGATTATGAAAGCGAAAATAGAGCCGATGATTTTTTGCCTTTAATAGCTTCAATTATTGAAAAATATGACACGTTGGTTTTCGCGACACCCGTTTACTGGTATACCATGAGTGGGATAATGAAAGTGTTTTTTGATCGCTTTTCTGATTTAATTAGAATCGAAAAAGAAATAGGTCGAAAATTAAGAGGTAAAAATATGTTTGTGATTTCAAATTCTGATGATGATACATTAGATTATGATTTTCACTTACCCTTTCGATTATCTGCGGAATATTTAGGAATGAAATATTTAGGAGAAAAGCATTTATCCTATCAAACAATAAAAGACCAAGAATACATCAATAGTATTTTAGAATAAAAGAGAATTTAAATCCTTTTAAAATTAAAGAAACAAATGTTAAGTATAAAAAATTTACACGCCTCAATTGGGGACAAAGAAATATTAAAAGGAATCAACCTTGAGGTAAAAGCGGGAGAAATTCACGCGATAATGGGACCAAACGGTGCCGGAAAAAGTACATTGGCTTCTATCATTGCAGGAAACGAAAACTACGAAGTAACCGCAGGCGAAATCTCTTTAGACGGAGAAGACCTTTCTGAATTGGCGCCAGAAGAAAGAGCGCACAAAGGAGTGTTCTTGTCATTTCAATATCCGGTGGAAATTCCAGGAGTTTCGGTAACGAACTTCATGAGAACTGCCATCAACGAAACTCGTAAAGCAAACGGTCTGGAAGAAATGCCGGCTAAAGATATGCTAAAAGTGATTCGTGAAAAATCAGAGTTACTGGAAATCGACAGAAAATTTCTTTCTCGTTCTCTAAACGAAGGTTTTTCTGGTGGGGAGAAAAAACGTAACGAAATTTTCCAAATGGCAATGTTAGAACCAAAATTGGCAATTCTTGATGAAACCGATTCTGGACTTGATATTGATGCATTACGAATTGTTGCAAACGGGGTTAACAAACTAAAAAGCGACAAAAATGCAATCGTAGTTATCACGCACTACCAAAGATTATTGGATTATATCGTTCCTGATTTTGTTCACGTGTTATACAACGGAAAAATTGTGAAATCCGGTGGAAAAGAATTAGCGCACGAACTAGAAGAAAAAGGATACGACTGGATTAAACAAGAACAAGAAGCGTAAAATTAGTTTGCAGTTTACAGTTTGCAGTTTGCAGTTTGCAAAACTCATAACTTATAACTCATAACTTATAACTACCAAAAATGGATTTAAAAGAAAAATTACTATCGTCTTTTATGGCTTTTGAAGAGCGCATCGATGTTCACTCTGAACTTCATGATGTAAGAACTTCAGCCATAAAAAACTTTGAAAATAAAGGTTTCCCAACCAAAAAAGACGAAGCTTGGAAATACACTTCGCTAAACGCGATCTTAAAAAATGACTTTACCGTTTTTCCAAAGGAAGAAAATGCAGTCGAATTCAACCACGTAAAAAAATATTTTTTACACGAAGTAGACACATATAAAGTAGTGTTTATAGATGGTGTTTTCAGTTCGCATTTATCCTCAACAACACACGACGGAATCGATGTTTGCTTGATGTCATCGGCATTGAACAAACCAAAATACAAAATGATTATTGATACTTACTTTAATCAAATTGCCAGCAAAGACGAAAGTTTGACTTCTTTGAATACGGCTTTCGCCAATGAAGGAGCGTATATCCACATTCCAAAAAGTAAAGTGGCAGATAAACCTATTGAGATTATGTATTTCTCGACAGGAAACGAAGCAGCGCTTTTGGTTCAACCAAGAAACTTGGTGATTGTTGGTGAGAATTCTCATGTTCAAATTATTGAGCGTCATCAAAGTTTAACCGAAAATCCGGTGTTAACGAATTCCGTTACCGAAATCTACGCTCAAAAACGTGCTATCGTTGATTATTACAAAATTCAAAACGATACGCTTGAAGCTAATTTAATTGACAATACCTACGTTTCGCAAAAACAAGAAAGTCACGTTTCAGTACATACCTTTTCTTTTGGAGGAAACTTAACGAGAAACAACTTGAATTTTTATCACTTTGGTGAACGATTGACAAGCACGTTGAACGGAATCACAATTATTGGCGAAAAACAACACGTAGATCATTATACTCTAGTGAAACATTCGACTCCAAATTGCGAAAGTTTCCAGGACTACAAAGGAATCTATTCCGATCGTTCTACAGGCGTTTTCAACGGAAAAGTGTATGTGGAAAAAGAAGCTCAAAAAACGAATGCGTTCCAGAAAAGTAATAATATTTTATTGAGCGACAAAGCGACAATAAACGCAAAACCTCAATTGGAAATTTTTGCCGATGATGTAAAATGTTCTCACGGTTGTACCGTTGGGCAATTAGACGAAACGGCAATGTTCTACATGCAACAACGCGGAATTCCTAAAAAAGAAGCCAAAGCGTTATTGATGTATGCGTTCTCGAATGCTGTTATCGAAAGCATCAAAATCCCAGAATTAAAACAACGAATCACCAAAATTATCGCCACGAAATTAGGGGTGAAAATAGGATTTGATTTGTAGTTTTTAGAAAAAACCGTTTTGTTTAAATAAACAAAACGGTTTTTATTTTCTAGCAAAATCTAATAATTGTGAGATATCGTGATTATCCGCTTCTCTTAAAGCAATAATATAATTTCGTCTATTTTCATCTGCATCTAAACGATTTTTAAATCCCCAACTAAAAACCTCCTTCTCAAAAATACTTTCTATAATAATATCAGCCATAATTCTGGAGTGACGGCCATTTCCGTTTGGAAAACAATGAATTTTCACGATTCGATGTTTAAATCGAATAGCTATTTCATCTGGACAATACGTTTTATTTTCAATCCAATACTTTGTATCATCTAATAAATAACGAAGTTCCATCTCAATATTAATCCAAGAAACACCAATTTTTTTCTCTGACTTCCTAAAATCTCCTGCCCATTTCCAGACTCCTCCAAACATTTTTTCGTGAACTTGTTTTACGAACTTTTCGCTTAATATAGTTTCAACCTTAAATTTACTTCTGATTGTCCATTCGATTGCTTTTTCAATATTAAATTGTTCAAACTCATCTAATTCTCGCATTGAAGCTATGGACTTTATCATCAGTCCATTCTTTTCTTCCTCTCCTAAAGGTGTTTGACCTTGCTGATATTCTAAATTCAATCCCATAGACTTCTACGCATTTCCTGTTTAATTTCTAATGCCAAGTCAGCAATGGCCTTTTGAATTACAGTTTCATCGTTTCCCTGATTTTCCAATTGCATGGTTTGATGCGTTCTCATTACAATTCTGACAGCCAATTCTTTTGCCTTATCATCAACATAGTTGTTAAAAGAGCCTTTATTGGGTACAAAACCATAGACTAATTGCATATCTAAAACCCTTGCTACTTCTTTTAAGGATTTTATCGAAATGGAACAATTGGCTTCACTTTCCTCTATCTTCCGCACACCTTGTTTACTTATACCTAGTTTGTTTCCTAATTGCTCCAATGTCATGTTTAACCCTTTTCTTATGGAAAAAACCCAACCTTTATCAGAAACTGAATTTTTCTTTGAATCTAATAACAAACTGGATTTCTGGTCCAATTGCTCCAGTATTATCTGTCTATTTGTTCTCATTATAAATTTATTTTTAAACCACAAGTAAACCATTTTGATTACTTAATAATATAAAAGTAAGCAAATATGTTTACTAAAACGCAAAAAAAGTAAACTTATAAATATACTTAAATAAAATAATGCTTTGTATGATCATATAAATCGAGGATTAGGAAGCATTTTAGTTCGTTTTCTTCAAACTCCCAATTACCCCTTTCAACATTTCATTAAAGTCAAATTCAGGACCTTCTAAACCCAATCTTACTACTACTAAATCAAGTGATGGGATTATAAACACCATTTGTCCTTGAAAACCGCTGCAGTGATACATATCTTTTGGTACATCACGGAAATTTCCGCCGGCATTGAGCCAAAAATGTCCGCCATATCTTCCGTTGGAAGTATTCGTGGGAGTTGTGGTGTATTTTATCCAACTTTCGTCCAAAATTTGTTCGCCGTTCCAATTGCCTTTATGCAAATACAACAATCCAAATTTTGACCAATCCCGTGTTGTAGCCCAACCGTAGGATGAACCTACATAATTCCCCGCCATATCCATTTCGACAATCATCGAGTTCATTCCTATTTTATCAATCAAAGCGGAATACCAGAAATCTAAATATTCCTGATGCGTTTTGAACTGCTTCCGCAAAATCCCGGAAAGCAAATTAGTAGTTCCCGAAGAATAATTCCAACGCATATTGGGTTTAATTTCTGATGGTTTCTCCAGTTGTGTCCGAGTCATATCTTCGGATTGGAAAAGCATTTTAGTAGCATCACAAATAGTCGTGTAATCCTCCACCCATTGTAAACCCGAATTCATGTGTAATAAATCACTTGTTGTAATCAATTTACGTTTATCATTCGCCCATTCTGGAATTGGAGCAGGATCATCAATATTAAATTTCCCTTGTTTTTCCAAAATTCCAAACATTGTGGCTGTAATACTTTTAGTCATGGACCACCCTAGTAGTTTACTGTTTTTATCGAAACCAGTATCGTACTTTTCGGCAATGATTTTGTCTTTATAAATTACTAATAGGGAACGCGTTCTTTTTTTGATTTGCCCCTTTGTATCAAATGCATAGGCCACAGCCGCATTCAATTTAGTATAATCAACGTTGCTAAAAATGGTGTCTTTAGGTTCCTTATTTCCATACGGAAAAGGTAAGTTGTTGTTCAATCTTGTTCTTTTAGGAACTTCATACGGTTTTGTTACATCAAAATCATCGTTGATTAAAGTCGCACCCAAACCTTCGCGGTAAATCGCTTTTCGCTCTTTCAAACCATAAACCGAAGCAACGGCAAATTTACCCATGTCTTCAATTTTGTTTTTTGCCAAATCAATCATATCGATATCATTGTCCCCTTTCTCAATCATTTCTTGGGAACGACTATCAATAAAATGCCCAGAAGCAATACTTTTGGCTGAAAAACCAGAAATTAAATCCAGTTTTGGATAGGTAGTGAACCCAAAATAAAAGATTCCGATAAAAGAGGCAAAACCAACGAACTTGAACAATTTTTTCATAGAGAATTAATTTCAAGCAATTTAATAAAAAAGAATCACATTTTTGAAACAGTATGGAAACCTGTAAAATGCTTTACTGTAAAAAAAAACTATACAAACCATTAAGAAATTAAGAATTACAGCTTACTTTTTCTTAATTTCTTAATGGTTAAATTTAGGAAGATATGTTGTTTCACTAAATATCCCATTTAAACGAAAAAATTAAGTGAGGTAGTTGTCCTTTATATTTCTCAATACCTTTATAGTAATTCGTTTTATTAACAACTGTTTGCTAAAAATTAATTCCAATTTCACTACTTTTGTATTTAGAAAAATTCTAAATAATGAAAAGCCAATAACAAATTGGATTATCAAAAAAAATGTTGCTTGTTGGCGTTCTATCACCAATAAACAACATTAAAAATAAGCAGATAAATGTTAGACATAAATAAAATTAGAGCCGACTTCCCCATTCTTTCCAAGAAAGTAAACGGAAAACCGTTAGTTTATTTCGACAACGGAGCCACTTCGCAAAAACCACAAGTTGTTATTGATGCAATTTCCAAATATTATCAGGAGATTAATGCGAATATTCATCGTGGCGTTCATACGCTAAGTCAATTGGCAACGGATGCTTATGAGGCTTCCCGTGGTAAAATTCAAAATCATATCAATGCCAAATTTGCTCACGAAGTGCTTTTTACTTCGGGAACAACGCACGGAATTAATTTGGTTACCAATGGATTTGCTTCGATTTTAAAACCAGGCGATGAAGTTTTAGTTTCGGCATTGGAACACCACAGTAATATTGTGCCGTGGCAAATGTTATGTGAGAAAACGGGTGCGATTTTGCGCGTAATTCCAATGAATCAGGAAGGCGAATTGATTATGTCAGAATATGATAAATTACTTTCTGATAAAACTAAAGTTGTTACTGTAAATCACATTTCGAACGCACTTGGAACAGTCAATCCTATAAAATATATGATTGATGAAGCACACAAATTTGGTGCCGCCGTTTTGATTGATGGAGCGCAAGCAGTTCCGCATTTGAAACCAGATGTTCAGGAATTGGATTGTGATTTTTATGCTTTTTCAGGACATAAAATGTGTGGCCCAACAGGAACTGGAATTTTATACGGAAAAGAAGCGTGGTTGAATAAATTACCGCCATATCAAGGTGGAGGCGAAATGATCAAAGAAGTGACTTTCGAGAAAACAACTTATGCTGAATTGCCTCATAAATTTGAAGCCGGAACCCCAAATATTGCCGGAGGAATTGTTCTGGGAACCGCCGTTGATTATATGAACGAAATTGGTTTTGAAAACATTCAAAACCAAGAACTAGAATTATTGCGGTATGGAACCCAACGATTATTGGAAATTGAAGGTTTGAAGATTTTTGGTACTGCCAAAGAAAAAACTTCCGTAATTTCGTTTAATATTGAAGGAATTCATCCCTATGATATTGGTACGATAATTGACAAATTAGGAATAGCCGTAAGAACGGGACACCATTGTGCGCAGCCAATCATGAATTTCTTTTGTATTCCGGGAACAATAAGAGCATCATTTGCTTTTTATAATACCAAAGAAGAAATTGATGTTATGGTCGAAGCAGTGAAAAAAGCACAACTCATGTTATCTTAAAAATGTGAAAAAAGCACAACTCATGTTATTTTAAAAATACAAAATTATGAAAATACTTTCTTTATTGTTCTTGACTATTTTTCTTGGAAAAGGTTGCGATAGCGCCAAAGCTCAAGACATTCAATCTGCTGTTATTGAATACACCGCCAATACCAGAGGTTTCTATCAAAAAATAACGGTCAAAAATCAAATGGTCACTGTTTCAAAAGACAGAAACGGAACTGACAAACCGGTGGCTACGAAAATTTCGGATGCTGATTGGAATGAATTAGTGAGTTGTTTCAAGACAGTAAAATTAGATAGTTTGGCAAAATTAAAAGCACCGACTAAAAAACGTTTTTATGATGGCGCGGCAATTGCCAATGTGAAAATTACCTATAAAGATAAAACATATGAATCTGCTAGTTTTGATGATGGTTTCCCACCAAAAGAAATTAAGAAATTCATAAATAAAATAACGGCATTAGCTAAAAAAGAATAATACTGAAATAAATTCAGCACGCTATGAAAATTAAAGATATACAAGAAGAAATAGTTGATGAATTTTCGATGTTTGATGACTGGATGGAACGCTATGAATACATCATCGAATTAGGCAAAAACCTTCCTTTGATCAAAGAAGAATTCAAAACAGAAAATAATCTGATTAAAGGCTGCCAATCGAAAGTGTGGTTGCAAGGCGAACAAAATGACGATACAATTGTTTTCACTGCTGATAGCGATGCCATTTTAACCAAAGGGATTATTGCCATATTGATCCGTACTTTTTCAAATCAAAGCGCCAAAGATATTTTGGATGCCGATATGGATTTTATTGACAAAATTGGTCTGAAAGAACATTTATCGCCTACCCGCGCCAATGGATTGGTTTCGATGATAAAAAATATTAAAATGTATGCTTTGGCATTCAACTCACAAAATTAAATAAAATGGAACAAGAAATAGACACAACTGAATTAGGAGAATCAATCGTAAAAATATTAAAGACTATTTACGATCCAGAGATTCCTGTAGATATTTACGAACTAGGACTGATTTATGACGTGATGGTCAATACAGATTATGAAGTAAAAATCCTGATGACTCTTACTTCTCCAAACTGCCCTGTAGCGGAAAGTTTGCCAAGAGAAGTAGAAGAAAAAGTAAAATCAATAGAGAATGTAAAAGATGCCGAAGTAGAGATTACTTTTGATCCGCCTTGGAGTAAAGATTTAATGAGCGAAGAAGCAAAATTAGAATTGGGAATGCTTTAGAAAGTATTCAGTTTGCAGTCGCAGTTTTCAGTTTTACACTGCGACTGCGACTGCGACTGCGACTGTAAACTAAAAAAAAATGGAAGAAATAATAAATAAAGTAGCGAATAGTGTTTTGGAAGTTTTCGATCTCGAAGATTATTATCCAAAGGGAATTCGTGCGCAAATTGATATCTCACAATGGCTTTTGGAAGGATTTTTATTGAAAGAAAAAGACTTTAGAGAGCATTTAAAAAATCACGAGTGGTCACAATACCAAGACCAATATGTTGCTATTAATTGCAGTACCGATGCTATTGTTCCGGCTTGGGCTTCTATTTTGGTTGCTATTCAATTAGCTCCGTTTGCTAAGAAAATCATCAACGGAACTTTAGAAGATTTGGATGCTTCTCTTTACGAGGAATTATTGCCTAAAATTGATTACTCAGTTTATGAAAACAAGCCTGTTATCATAAAAGGATGTTCCAGAAAACCAGTTCCTATGCGTGCCTATGTTTTGGCTGCTCATTATTTACAGCCCCTAGCCAGAAGCATCATGTACGGAGAGGCTTGTTCTGCGGTTCCATTATACAAAGCGTCTAAAAAAGGGTAACTTATCCTTTTATTTCATACTTTTAATTAAAAATAAAAGTCATGAAAAAAACTGTACTTTCATTCGTTTTTCTTTTGGTCTTAGTTTCTGCAAGTGCACAGGAAACTTCAAATGACACCATCAAACTTTGGACAAAAAAAGGAAATATTTCTTTGCTTTTTAATCAGACTGCTTTCAACAATAAATGGCTTGGCGGTGGAACTTCAAACCTTGCCGGGAATTTTGGTCTGAATTATGATTTCAATTATAAAAAAGGAGATGTAATTTGGGACAATAAATTCATAGTTGCTTATGGATTAACCAAAGTAAAAGGTTCAAAAACCTCAAAAACAGATGACCGTTTAGAACTGAATTCGCTTTGGGGTAAAAAAGCCAAAGGAGATTGGTATTACTCCCTTTTTTTCAATTTCAAAACACAAATGGATGTTGGTTATGATAAAGATGGCAATGGCATTTCTCATTTCTTTTCACCTGCTTATTTCCAGTTGGGACCAGGAATGTTATGGAAAAAAAGCAATAACTTAAGTGTCAATTTTTCTCCGGCCACAGCAAAACTAATTATTGTTCATCCTCATTTTACTGATTTCGGTCCTTCTTTTGGTGTATTGCAAGGTGACAGCTCCCGATTTGAATTTGGCGCCAGCATTTCAGGGTATTATAAACTCAATGTTATGGCAAATATTTCCATTGAAAACCGATTGAATTTATATTCCAATTATTTAGACCAACCACAAAATGTTGATATCGATTACCAAATGAACATTCTGATGAGAATCAATAAATACGTGTCGGCAAATTTAGCGTTACAGGGAATATATGATGACAATACAATCAAAGCGCTACAAGTACGAGAAGTTTTTGGTTTAAGTGCTAATTACGGCTTCTAGAAACTACTTCATTATTTTATAAAAAAGACCTTTAGAGTTTTCTAAAGGTCTTTTTTGTCCTGTGGCATCTTGAAATAATTCTTTTAACAATCAGCGTTCAACGCCGCAATTTTTCTCTTCGCAGACGAGCAACAGTCGGTTTATATTTAAATTAATATATTAATCCAAAAACTCTAATTTACCTGTAAGAAGCGAATAATATCCGCCTACTATTTTTATTTGTCCTTTATTTTCCATTTCTTTTAATATTTCACTCTTAGTTCTTATTTCAGATATGGCATATCGTATATTATTTTTATTAACAGTTTTTACATAAGCTTCATTTTTTGAAGATTTCTCTCCTTCAAAATTTTGACTCATCACAATGGCTGGCTTTATATTTGCTAACATCGCTGTGATATTTCCTAAATGCACATCATCAATCGCACCTTTAATTGCTCCACAGTGTTGATGACCCATTACTATAATTAACTTAGCACCTGACACTTTACAAGCAAATTCCATGCTTCCCAAGAGATCAGTATTTACAAAGTTTCCAGCGACCCTGCCTACAAAAACATCACCAAGACCTTGGTCAAAGACGTCTTCTACTGGGACCCTGCTATCCACACAACTTAAAACTATTGCTTTGGGAAATTGGCCGCCTGTTACAGCTTTTCGTACTTCTTCTGAGTGCTCCCGTTTTGTTACGTTTCCAGTGTTAAAGCGGTGATTACCTTCCTTAAATTCTAATAAAACTTGTTCGGGAGTTAAAGAATCTTGTTCCGTTTTTGTCATGACGTGCCTTTGCTTATATACATCAAATGAAGATGTTGTCTCTTTTTGCGTTCTTACATTTTTAGTAGTTGTATAACAAGAACTGAACATTTGGACTGTGATTACTATTACAGTAACCTTGAATAAATTTTTCATCATTTTCTATATATTTGATATAATGACGCAAAATTATACTGAATAGTTCATAAATTTTTATTTATATTTTTAATGAAATACATTAAATTAATTTATGAATTTTAAAAACGCAACACCTTTTGTAAAACCCTCTCAATTAGCATATAATTGCGGTCCGGGCAACTATTTGCTCCACCAAAGTAGCACCAGCAACGCCAGGATTTTTTTCTGCAAGCTTTAATACGATTTCAAGAGTTTCAAGATTAATCTCCTCAATTTTCTTAAATCTAATGCAACTAATCCCCTTACTAAGCTTTCCGAGTTCTTTTTTATATTCTTCCACCGCAGACTTATCCTCAACAATTGCACATACATAAATACTGATATAATTCTTTTGATTTGCCAGGGCAATAATAGGCCAATCTCTTTTTTGCTTTTTCGAATCGAGGTAGTAAAACGAACCGTAACCGATCATATTAGAAGCAAAATAAGGTTTTAGGTTTGGGACTGCTTTTTGAATAAAATCATGCAGAAAATCAATATTTTGCTTCTGATTGTCAGGTACCATCAAAAGATATTCTTCTACAGATTTGGCCTCATTTTTTGCAAACATGTTCATGATCGTGTCGTTTATATTAATTTCTGTTTACTGGTATTCATTTCCAACGAGCAGCTATTTACTTGTATAAAGTTACTCTTGTTTTAGCTATCCGCGTTGCAAACGCTCCAATTTTTTTTTAATTTAAGTAGGTACTCGTCGCAGACGTGCACCAGAGAACGGGGACAAACGAACGCCAGTTAGGACAAACGAGAGCCACTGGGGAGCTGCACAGATGGTTTTCAATTGTAACTGTGTCTGTATTCAATTGGTGTCAAGTTGGTTTTGCTTTTGAATAGTTTACTAAATGATTGTGGATATTCAAAACCTAATTGATACGCAATTTCGCTTACGGTCAAATTAGTAGTGGTTAAAATTCCTTTTGCTTTTTCAATCAATTTTTCGTGTATGTGTTGTTGTGTATTTTGTCCTGTCAAATTACGTAACATATCGCTTAAATACGAAGATGAAACATTTAGCTCAGTTGCCAGTTTTTCTACGGTGAGTAATGTCAAATCCGAGTTATCGGCGAAATATTTGTCTAAAATATTTTCAAATTTTGTAAGCAAATCGTTTGTAGCCATTTTTCGTGTAATAAACTGTCTACTGTAAAAACGATTGCAATAACTTAATAGCAATTCAAGGTTTGACACCATAACATCTTGGCTAAAATTATCCAATCTTGAGTTTATTTCTTTTTGAATATTTTGCACTATTGCTTCAATTGTTTTTTCTTCTTGGTCTGAAAGATGCAATGCTTCGTTTACTGTATAAGAAAAAAAGCCATAGTTTTTAATCATTTTTCCTAACGGATATTGTCTGATTAAATCGGGATGAAATAATAGTGACCAGCCGTCGATATTTCTATTTCCATCACTATCTACACTTATTATTTGATTTGGTGCTATAAATGACATTGTACCATCATCAAAATCGTAATGATTTTTACCATACTTTAATTTTCCTTTAAAACTTCTTTTGATTGAAATATTATAAAATTCTAAAAGCAATTTTTCATTTTGAGGTTGTATATAATTTGTTGTAGAAGAATGGTCAATAATTGTAATTAAAGGATTTAGAGGGCTAGGCAAACCCATAAAAGAATGTAACTCTTTTATCGAATTTATTTTAGTAATATTTTGCTCTGTATTTTTCATATCTAAAGTAGTAGGCAGCGATTTCTTGCTGCCTACTTTATCATTTTGTAAATTTAAGCATTTAAAAAATCAGTTCCGAAACTTCTGTCCGCAGTCATTACTTCTAAAACAATACCAGGGTATTCAAGCGGCAGCTTACTTACTTCGTTTAACTGATTTAATTCATCTGTTGTAAATACAATATCTACGGATTTTAAGTTGTCTTGAAGCTGTTGAATTTTAGTAGCACCAATAATTACACTACTCACCACAGGCTGATGTAATAACCAAGCCAAAGCCAATTGAGAAACCGAAACTTGTTTTTGTTCTGCCATTGGTGTAAGCACATCTAAAACTTCATAAGCTCTTTCTTCGTGAAAAGGTGGAAACGGGAAACTATTAAGCCTGCCTTCTTCTTTTTGGCCATCCCTTTTATATTTGCCTGTAAGTAATCCTCCACTTAAAGGGCTCCAAACCATCATTCCTACTTTCTGGTCTTGTAGCATAGGTACAATTTCACGTTCTACATCTCTTACATCTAATGAATAATTGGCTTGAAGAGAAGCAAACCGGTCTAAATGGTTGTATTGTGAATAAGAAAGGCCTTTCATTAATTGCCAAGCTGAAATATTACTTGCTCCAAAATATCTGATTTTTCCACTCCTAACTAAATCGTCTAATGTTTTGATGGTTTCTTCAATTGGCGTTAATGGGTCTGCTGTGTGAATTTGGTACAAGTCAATATAATCTGTAGGAAGCCTTTTTAAACTTGCTTCCACTTGTTGAATAATATGCTTTTTTGAAAGCCCCAAATCATTTTGTCCTTTACCCATAGTGCCTCTTACTTTGGTAGCCAGAACTAAATCGTCTCTATTGATAGAAAGATTTTTAATCGCCTGACCAATCATAACTTCGGAAAGTCCTTCTGAATAAATGTTTGCAGTATCTATGAAATTAACACCTGCTTCTGTTACAGTTTTAATTTGTTCATCAACAGCTTTTTGGTCAAGATTTCCCATATAACCGAAAAACCCTTTTCCGCCATAATTCATTGTACCTAAACAAAGCGTTGAAACTTTCAATCCTGTATTTCCTAAAATTTTGTACTTCATCTTTTATTTTAATTGTGAAGTGCAAAGTTGAAAATATTGAAAAGTTCGCTTGTGTCCAAAACGAAGTTGTTTGTGTTCAAAATGAGCTACAGCTTCGTTCCGGCGGGATCCGCGGTGCAAACGCTATAATTTGGCGTTTCATTTAAGTAGTTACTCGTCGCGGAAGAGGAGCAGTGAACGGGGACAAACGAGCGCCAATGGTATTTTTTGTGTTATTGTATTATTTGTTCACTGTTGTGGGCACAGTTTGCAAAACTGCCTTTACTTTGTATTTGATAAAAAATATTAAATTTATTCAAAGGAAAACAGAGGTGAACTATCAAAACCGCCAAGTTCATGACTTATTTAGCGCATTAGTCCTCTGTCTTCTCCTTGAATCCCGTTGAATTGCTTCAAATAGAATGATAGACATCAAGGTCTAATAAAGGCTCTAAAGAAGTTCAACATTTTTGTATATCCTAAATTCAAAGTTATGAAAAACTATTTATTTTACGTAGGTATTGATATTTCAAAATCAAAATTGGATGTAGTTATTTTAGAAAAACAAACGCCCAATGTGGCTAATCATTTCATTGTAGAGAATA
>NZ_FRCL01000003.1:0-1685 GCF_900142885.1 Flavobacterium xinjiangense
AACGCAACTTGTTTTGGTGAAGCTAACGGTTCGATTGCTGTAACAAACAGCGCTGGTTCTACTGTGGTTATCACAAATGCACAAAATCAAGTCGTTTCTAATACAAACCTGCCTGCAGGAACTTATACGCTAACGGCTTCGGCTCCCAATGGAAATGCGAATGGTTCTTGTACTGCTACGGCGCAGGTAACCATCACGCAACCTGACGTTGCGGTATCGGTAAGCGGAATTGCTACCAACGCTACTTGTTTTGGTGAAGCTAACGGTTCGATTGCTGTAACAAACAGCACCGGTTCTACTGTAGTTATCACAAATGCACAAAATCAAGTCGTTTCTAATACAAACCTGCCTGCGGGAACTTATACGCTAACGGCTTCGGCTCCCAATGGGAATGCGAATGGTTCTTGTACTGCTACGGCGCAAGTAACTATAAATGATGGTGATGGAACTCCTCCTGTAATTAGTCAATTACCAAATGAAACAACAATTAATTGTCCTGCAAAACCTGAGTTTGCACAAGCAACTGCTACGGATAATGTAGATACATCTGTTTCTTTGACTTTTGACGATGTAACAACTCAAGGTCAATGTGCAGGTTCATACTCTGTAATCAGAACTTGGACAGCTACTGATTCTTGCAGAAATACTTCAACATCTTCACAAACTATTAATGTAATAGACAAAACTCCTCCTACTTTTACAGCACCACCAACTATCACAATAAATAGTGGTGAAAATTGTATTGCAAATACTAATCCAATTGCAACTGGTAACGTTACGAATATAATTGATGCCTGCGATTCTAATCCAAAAGTTAGTTATGTTGATACAGAATGTATCGGAATCACAGAAAGCAATGGATCAGTAAATGCAGGAAACGGTAATTATTTTCCATTTACAGTTACAGGATTTGATGATTTGACAGCAAATAACATAAAGAAAATTGCTTTGGCCTTTGAAACAAATCAAGGAAAAGGAAGAGCTGAATTCACATTAGTTTCTCCAAGCGGAAAAGGAATAATACTTGTTGGTCCATATTGTTCCGGAGGAAATTGTGATGATTCAAACTCCAATACAAAAGAATTGTATTTAACTACATTTTATCCAAACAACTCTGGTTATCCTAAGTGGAATAATGCGAATTTTATTCAAGACGGAATAAACCAAAATATGACTCCAAACGGAGAAACAACTTCTCCAAATACAATCACTGGTTTAACATCCTACGTTTCAAGTTTTGAAAATCTTACTGGACCAATGAATGGCACCTGGTTTATTTATTCAAGAAAACAAGCCAGTGTAAATGGAAGCATCGATTTTAACAGTGTTTGCTTAACTCCTGCTAGTTCTTGTACTGGTAATAAAGTCATTACTAGAACATGGACAGTGACAGATGCTTGTGGTAATTCCTCTAAAGCAACTCAAATTATAAATATTCAAGATAAAACCGCTCCGGTATTGAGCGAAGTTCCTGCTGATGTAACCGTAGAATGTTCTGAAGTACCTACAGCGGCTACTTTAACAGCTACTGATAATTGTGATGCAGATCCCAAAGTAGCTTTCAACGAAGCGAAAATAGAAGGAAACTGTGCCAGCAACTATACGCTTACCAGAACTTGGACTGCAACTGATGCTTGTGGAAATACTTCTTCTAAAGTGCAAGTGATTACCGTTCAAGACAAAAC
>NZ_FRCL01000003.1:3824-9166 GCF_900142885.1 Flavobacterium xinjiangense
ACCGTAGAATGTTCTGCAGTACCTACAGCGGCTACTTTAACAGCTACTGATACTTGTGATGCAGATCCTAAAGTTGCTTTCAACGAGGCGAAAACGGAAGGAAACTGTGCCAGCAACTATACACTGACCAGAACCTGGACTGCGACTGATGCTTGTGGAAACGCTTCTTCTAAAGTGCAAGTGATTACCGTTCAAGACAAAACCGCTCCGGTTATCGCCGCATTGCCAGCTATTTCAACCATCTCCTGCCCTGCAGTACCTGTGTTTGCAACTGCTACAGCGACCGATAACTGTGCTTCCCCTGTATCTTTGACTTTTGTCGATGTAACTACAAATGGCCAGTGTGCAGGTTCATATTCTGTAACCAGAACTTGGACTGCCACCGACGCTTGCGGAAATTCAGCTACAGCTTTTCAGACCATCAACGTTCAGGATATAACTGGTCCTACAACAGCCACCGTGTTTAACCCTACTATTACAGTAAATTGCGATGCGATTCCTGCTAAACCTGAACTTGTTTTTGCAGACAATTGTTCTACAGTTTCACCTGCCGTATTTACAGAAAGCAACGTTAGCAATGGTGCGAATTCTTATTCAATAGTGAGAAAATGGTTGGTCTCTGATACTTGTGGAAACACATCGGAATTTATACAAACCATAACTGTTAACACTACCAATAGTATCGTAGCATTAGCCGGATCAATTTGTAACGATGGAGAAACTACAACTGCAAACCTAAATGATTTGTTACCTGCTGGTACTGCTACAAGCGGAACTTGGACTGATGTAAATAATTCAGGTGGCTTACAAGCTAATGTACTTAATGCTTCTGCTCTAGCTGTCGGTGACTACGTTTTTGAATATAAAATCAATGAAGGAACTTGTCCGAAAATCATAAAAATTACTATGACTGTCACTACGGGATGTGCTGGTATTGTATTGCCATGTGGAAATATAGTAGTTCATAATGCCTTTTCTCCTAATGGAGATGGAACTAATGAAAATTTCATTATTGATAACATTGACGATATAAATTGCTATCCAGATAATACTGTTGAAATTTACAATAGATGGGGTGTATTAGTATATGAAACTGCAGGTTATAATAATACCAGCAAAGTGTTCAAAGGTATCTCTGAAGGTAGAACCACAATAAGCCAATCATCTGGTTTACCAACGGGGACCTATTTCTATATCTTAAACTACACCTCTATTGATGGTGTAGGAAACAAAATAACCAATAAAAAAGACGGGTATCTATACCTTACTAAATAATGAATTTAATGCCTGAGGACATTTGTCCTCAGGTTTAATGAACATAAAAAACATAGCCCTTTTTCTTGAACGATAAACTCTAATCAAATTTATCACTAACCTACCGAATTCTTACAAATAAATTCGATAGATAATTAAATAATAAATATCTACTATGAAAACAAAATTATTTTCTTTCGTTTTGATGTTTACAGCCATTGTAAGTTTTGCGCAACAAGACGCTCAATTTACTCAATACATGTACAACACCATCAATATTAATCCCGCTTACGCAGGATCTAGAGGCGCTTTGAGTATTTTTGCACTACATCGTACGCAGTGGGTTGGACTAGAAGGCGCACCTGTAACTAATGCTGTATCTATAAATACGCCATTGAACTCAAATAATTTAGGATTGGGCGTATCTATTATAAATGATAAAATTGGTCCTACGCATGAAAATACCATTTCGGCGGATTTATCCTATACGGTTCCAACTTCCGAAACTTTTAAGCTTTCATTCGGAGTAAAAGCAACTGCTAATCTTTTCGACCTCGATGTAACCCGATTAAATCCGGCAGATGATGACCCCGCTTTACATGATTACAGTAATAAATTCACACCCAATATTGGTGCTGGCGTTTATTGGCATTCAGATAAAGCATACGTAGGTCTTTCAGTTCCGAATTTTATACAAACCAACCGCTATGATGATAATGAAGTGGCAATATTTAAAGAACAGATCAACTATTACTTAATTGCCGGTTATGTATTTGATTTGAACTCTTCTATTAAATTTAAACCTGCTATTTTAACCAAAATGGTAAAAGGTGCTCCTCTTCAAATGGATGTATCTGGAAATTTTATGTTCAATGACAAATTTATGGTAGGAGTTGCTTACAGATGGAGTGCTGCATTAAGCGCCATGGTGGGATTTCAGGTTTCAGAAGGATTGTATATCGGTTATGGATATGATCATGAAACGACTAATTTAAACAATTATAATTCCGGTTCACATGAAATATTTCTACGCTATGAAATATTTAAAAATAACAATAAAATTATTACTCCTAGATTCTTCTAAAATCAATTATTATGAAAAATAGTATATTTCTTCACATAGCAATAATAAGTGTTTTTTCATTTAACCTTTATTCTCAAAAGGCAAGGGTAACTGCGGCCGATAAAAAATATGAAAACTATGCCTACGTTGATGCTATAAAAACCTATGAAAGGGTGGCTGAAAAAGGATATAAATCCGTTGATATGTTTAAAAAACTAGGAAACGCCTACTACTTCAATGGTGAACTTGACAAAGCTGCTAAATGGTATGGTGAATTATTTGCAATGGCTGCTGATACTGATTTGGAAGCGGAATATTACTATCGATATGCACAATCTTTGCGTTCCATTAGCGAGAACGATAAGGCAGATGAAATGTTACAAAAATTCATTCAAAAATCAGGAAACGATAGCCGAGGAAAGCTTTTTAAAGAAAATCCTAATTATTTGGACGCCATAAAAGCCAATTCAGGTAGATACCAATTAGAAGATGCGGGCATCAATTCTAAGTACTCTGATTATGGAACTGCAATTTATTCAAACAAAATCATTTTTGCATCAGCTAGAGATACGGGAAGTTTGGCACAAAGAAAACACAAATGGACCAACCAAGCTTTTACAAATTTGTATGCTGCTGATTTAGGTGATAATATGACTCCGGCTGCACCTAAGAAATTTGATAAAAACATAAACTCAAAATTCCATGAAGCCTCTCCTGCTTTTACTGCAGATGGAAAAACAATGTACTTTACCCGAAACAACTATCTCGATGGCAAAAAAAGAAAAGACGGAAATGACATTACTCTGATAAAAATATACAGAGCTAGTCTGGTCAATGATAAATGGACTAATGTAACGGAATTGCCTTTCGACAGTGACAATTACAGTACAGCGCATCCCGCTTTAAGTCCTGATGGAAAAACATTATATTTTGCGTCGGATATGCCGGGAACATTAGGTCAGTCTGATTTATTTAAAGTGATAATTAATGAGGATGGTAGTTTTGGAACCCCACAGAATTTAGGAAATACAATCAATACAGAAGGTAAAGAAACCTTCCCGTTTGTAAATGATGAAAATGAGCTTTATTTTGCCTCAGATGGTCATCCGGGAGTTGGAGGATTGGATGTATTTATGTCTAAAATAAATACGGACGGCACTTTTAGTGAAGTTCAAAATGTAGGTGCAGACATAAATTCTCCTAAAGACGATTTTGCTTATTTGATTGATACAAAATCAAGAAGAGGTTTTTTTAGTTCCAATAGAGATGGCGGTCAGGGATATGATGATATTTATAAATTTTTGGAAACTAAAAGATTGATTTGTGAACAATTGTTATATGGAGAAATAACTGATTTAATAACAAAAGAACTGCTTCCTGATGCAAAAATCAGCTTGTACGACAATCAATTTAATCTTATAAGCACAACTGTTTCAGATGATAAAGGGAACTATACTTTTAAGGTAGAATGTGGTAAAATGTATAATGTGAGAGCGGAGAAACCCGAGTACACCACTGTAGAACAAAAAGTAACGATTGCTCAAACAAATGGAAAAACATATTTACCTATCACATTAGAAAAATCAAAATGCAAAGTGACCATTGGTGATGATTTAGGTAAATGCTTTGGAATAAAAATGATTTATTTTGATTTAGACAAATCTAATATTAGAAAAGAAGCCGCTTTAGATTTAGAAAAAATACTGGATGTTTTAAACCAAAATCCAACAATGAAATTGGATATTCGTTCACATACTGATAGTAGACAGACTTTTAAATACAATGAAGCTTTATCCGAAAGAAGGGTCAAATCTACTATGGGATGGTTAATCAAAAATGGAATTGATTCCAGCAGATTGACTGGAAGAGGATATGGTGAGACTCAACTTGTAAATAAATGTTCTGATGGTGTAAAATGCAGCGAAGAAGAACATCAACTTAACAGACGCAGTGAATTTATAATTACTGCTTTGTAAATTATAGTTTTATGCAGATTTAATATACTTTAAACAGTATAAACCTGAAAAGTAACTTTTCATCAATTTAAGATTCTCTATTTTAGAGAATCTTAAATTGTTTTAATACCACCCTTTTAATAATTATTTTTACTCTAAAATTATTAAATAATTATTTCTATTTGTACTTAAAAATAGAATAACCTCTTCAAATATTAAAAATTTATAATCTTTGATTCTTTCTTTCTTCCATATTTAATTTTAAATATGGAAGAAAATTAGATAGCATTCTTTGTAATTATTTTTCTATCAAAGAAATGTGAATTTCTTTGATAAAAAAAATACGTTTTAACGAGTATTTAGGTAATTCGTAGGAAAAAAAAATCAATAACAATATTTTTTCTTAAATTTGATTATGCCTATTAACAAACTTTTATAATTAGTTTAAAAATATTGAGCCAAAAGAAAAAATAATCTTTTAACCCAAAAAAAGATTATTTTTATCTTTATAAATCTAAAACCATGATTGAGCTTTAGATTATAAAATTACACTCTTAAAGTGTGTTCGAATTTAGAAAAAAGGGAATGTTACCTGCAACAGAAAAAATTCTTTAACCCAAAAAAAGAAAGTTTTCATCCTTAAAAAACTAATATCATTCGTCAAACAAGTATTAAAAATTGTCTGTTTAATTGCAAAATTTTCGAAAAGGATAAGTCACCTTCGACTGAAATATTCTTTAACCCCAAAAAAAAGAAAATTTTCACCCTTAAAAAGCTCAAAACGGTATTTAGAATCCGAGGTTAAAAAAATGTGCATACTGAATTGCTTGAAAAAAGGAAAGTCACCTACGACTGAAAATATTCTTTAACCCCAAAAAAAAGAAAATTTTTACCCTTAAAAAGCCCAAAACGGTATTGAATCCGAGTTTAAAAAATTGTGCTTACTGAATTGCTAAAAAAAAGGAAAGTCACCTACGACTGAAAATATTCTTTAACCCCAAAAAAAAGAAAATTTTCACCCTTTAAAAGCTCAAAACGGTATTGAATCCGAGGTTAAAAAATTGTGCTTA
>NZ_FRCL01000003.1:9515-11986 GCF_900142885.1 Flavobacterium xinjiangense
AGGTTAAAAAACTGTGCATACTGAATTGTTTAAAAAAAGGAAAGTCACCTGCGACTGAAAATATTCTTTAACCCCAAAAAAGAGATTTTCATCCTTAAAAAACACAAATAGATTTATGTAAACTATTAGTTAACATACTTTTAGTCATATACCGATATTTTAATCAAGTCCTATTTCTTATAAAGATTTTAGCAAGATGTCGTTCTATTAAGTCCTGTCGTTTGTAGTAGAATTAACTTAATCATTAATTAATAAGTGGTAAAAATAAGAAACAAAAAAACTTTTTTAATCTAAATATAATTACTCCATTATACAAGTTAACTGCCCTAAAAACAATAATTTATTATTTTAAAAATGATTATTATGAAAACAAAAATTACTCTAAAAAGCCTAGTTTTTCCAACATTATTTAGCATAAAATATTCTGAACTTAAAACTCCAAAAAAAAGGAAATATTTAATTCAGAATATGATAATACTTATTCAAAAAATGACATTAAATGATTCATTTTTTAGTTCAAAAGCTATTTTATTAAAAATAGATTTGACACCTATGAAAGTTGTTCAATTGATCAAATCAATGCAACCTTCAATAACCCAAAATACTCTCCGAAGTAATTTTTACAATTGCATTTTACTTCACTTTCTAACGATTTAAAATCAAATCAATATGAAATCTACTATTACTCAATCGATAAAAATATTATTATTTTTATTATTCAGCATTCTCAGTTTTAGCACTGAAGCGCTTGCACAATCATCTACTGTAACAACTGATAAATTAGAATATGCACCAGGTCAGTATGTAATTGTAACGGGTGCAAACTGGTTGCCTGGAGAAACTGTAAAACTTACATTTGAAGAAACTCCTTTAATACATGCTGTTGAATATCTTTATGCCACAGCTGATTTAGCCGGTAATATCAATAATAGTGATTATTTAATTCAAGTCCATGACCAAGGACAAGAATTTAAACTAACTGCTACTGGTCTTACTTCGGGGTACCAAACCGAAACTCTCTTTGCTGATGCATTTGTTGCAGGAGTTGCACCAGTACTGATACCTCTGAATTTTAATATTGATGGAAATCTTGTATCGACAAATACAGTTCCACCAATAGTAGGAGATTGGCTAACCGGTCCAAATGGCGCTGGTGTTCTGACAAATGCCGGAGTACCAATTAATCCCTTAACAACTTTTCATTTAACTGATCTTTATAATACAAATGAAGATAATTTTGCTTCTGGTAAAGTAAACGACAATCCCAACATACTTACTTGGGTAACAAATCCTGTAGGAGATAAAGTAGATGTCAATAATGCATTAATTCATTTTTCTAAAGATGCTTTTGGTCAACAATGGATAATGGTAGGAGCCGATCATTTTAGTAACAAAGGAACAGTATATATTGATTTTGAATTTTTACAAAATAAATTAGAAATCACAGGAACTACTAGTGGTGGATTTATATCGAGCGGTCCGGACGGTGGTAGAACAAAAGATGATTTTATTCTAACATTACTATTAACAAACGGAGGTTCTACAGCTGGTTTTTTTATTAGCAAATGGACTGAAATTTCTCCCGGAGTGTTTGATTATGTTGATCAAACTCTAACCTTAGGAACATTAAATGCAGTTTTTGCGAGCGTAAATACTGCTGATGGAACATCAGTTCCTTTTGGTGCTTTTGGAAATATAACTTATGAAAAAAATACATTTGCTGAAGCAGCTATAAATTTAACAAAAGTATTAAGTGCAGCTATAGATCCATGTAAATCATTTGGTATCAAAACCCTTTTTATAAAAACTAAAGTTTCGGCATCTTCGTCAGCAACTATTGCTGATTTTATTAAACCTATTCAGGTTACTTTTGCTTTAGGAGTAGCTGATGCAGGACCCAATCAAACGAAATGCTCCGCTGGCTCGTCAACAGATTTTCAATTGGCGGGGGTAGCTACTCCCAGTCCAGGTGATTCAGTTTCCAGCGTAAAATGGACGGTTGTCAGTGGCACTGCAACGATCATAAATGATACTACCTTAAACGCAATTGCAACTGTTTCCAGTTCAACTGCAACAATTCGTTTAACTGTAAAAACCCTAAATGGTTGTGAATCATTTAAGGATGTGATTTTAACCGTCACACCGACAGTACCTTGCGCTATTACGCCATTGTCAAATGATAATGTATGCCCATTATCATCTAATACATATTCTGCTCCCGATGGGATGACTTCATATGCATGGTCTTTATCAAACGCCAACGGAGCTACTATAACTTCTGTTACAAATTCCCAAAATGTTACGGTTGCGGCGGGTTCAGATTGTAACAAATCTTATACATTGTTGTTAACAACAACATCAAATGGTTGTAGCTCCAGTTGTGAAAAAATAGTTACTGTTAAAGATATCACTGCTCCAACATTTACCGCTCCGGCTAACCTTACCATCTATACAAGTGCAACATGTACTTA
>NZ_FRCL01000003.1:12881-15922 GCF_900142885.1 Flavobacterium xinjiangense
CACTGCTCCAACATTTACCGCTCCGGCTAACCTTACCATCTATACAAGTGCAACATGTACTTACGATAAAACAGTAACAGCCACGGGTGATGTAACCAATGAAGCAGACAACTGCTCAACGGGATTAAATGCGACATTTACTGACGCTGCTCCAGTGGCGATCGCTGGCTGTCAGGGAGGTTTCACCATAGCAAGAACATGGAGTTTGGTTGACAACTGCGGAAACGCTACTGCAAACCAAGTTCAGACAATCACTATCCGTGACAACACTGCTCCAACGCTAACTGTGCCAGTGAACACAACTGCAGAATGTTCTTCTGTGCCACAAGCAGGAATTGCAAGCGCTGTTGATAATTGTGACACAACGCCTACCGTTACTTTCGTGGGAGAAACATCTACCAAGACTAGTACAGGGGCCTGTACTGACCAAAATTATACATTAACTAGAACTTGGAAAGCCGAAGATAGTTGTGGTAATTTTGTAACAAAATCACAAACAATAAAAGTACAGGACACAACAGCTCCTTCAATTTTCACCCGCCCACAAGATATAATACTTGAAAGTGACAATAATTGTTATGCTGATACTAGTACTGCATCAACTGGTATAGTTACAAATATTATTGACAACTGTGATCCTAATCCAACTGCTACCCCTACTTCTGATAGTGATTGTTTTGGAAACTCAGATGAACATGCGATAAACGCAGGTGTTGGTAATTACTTCCCTTTTACTGTTTCAGGATTTGATGGTATATCAGCTAGTGATATTGGAAAAGTTGCGTTAGCTTTCGAAACAAATCAAGGAAAAGGAAGAGCAGAATTTACTCTTGTTGCTCCTAATGGTCAAGCGGTCATATTAATAGGCCCGTATTGTACAGGTAGCTTAGCCTGCGATGACTCTAGTTCTAGCACTAAAGAGTTATATACTCCTGTATTTTATCCAAATGGTCATCCTATGTGGAACAATAATAATTTAATTCCAGTTGGCACTGGCGAATTCACTCCAAATGGAGCGCTATCTTCAACAAATAGTATCAATCCAATTAATGGTCCAGTATCATACGTATCCAATTTTGAAGATTTTACTGGAGATATGAATGGTAACTGGTTTATTTATTCCAGAAAACAAAGTGAAAACAATGGGAATGTTGATTTCAAAAGTGTTTGTTTAACGCCTTCTGAAGGAGCTTGCGGTACTAATAAACTAATTGTTAGACACTGGTCAGTAAGTGATGTTTGTAAAAATACTGCTAAGTTTGATCAAGTCATTCGTGTAATTGATAAAATGGCGCCTACTTTTACAAAACCGGCAGATAAAACAATTTATACAGATGCAAATTGTCAATACAATAAGACTGTTGAATTTACTGGTGACGTATCAGATGAAGCAGACAATTGCTCAACTGGAATTCAAACAACTTATGCTGACGCTGAACCGGTAACACTAGTTGGTTGCCAAGGTGGATTCACCATATCTAGAACTTGGAGCTTGATTGACAACTGCGGAAACAAAGCAGCTGACCAAATTCAAACCATTACAATCCGTGATGATATTGCTCCTACATTTACGGCTCCAGTTGATAAAACTATTTATACTGATGCTAATTGTACATACAATACAAATATTGAATTTACCGGTGATGTAATAAATGAATCAGACAATTGTTCAACAGCAATTCAAGCAACTTATGCTGATGCTGAACCGGTTGCACTTGTTGGTTGCCAAGGCGGATTCACCATCACTAGGACTTGGAGCTTGACTGACAACTGTGGAAACAAAGCGGTTGACCAAATTCAAACCATTACAATCCGTGATGCTATTGCTCCTACATTTACGGCGCCAGCTGATAAAACTATTTATACTGATGCTACTTGTATATACAATACAAATATTGAATTTACCGGTGACGTATTAGATGAAAGTGACAATTGCTCAACAGGAATTCAAGCAACTTACGCTGACGCTGAACCAGTAGCACTCGTTGGCTGCGAAGGCGGATTCACAATAGCTAGGACTTGGAGCTTGACTGACAACTGTGGAAACAAAGCAGTTGACCAAATTCAAACCATTACGATACGCGATAACACTGCACCAAATTTTACGGCTCCAGCTGATAAAACCATTTATGCCAGTTCAACTTGTACCTACGATACAAATATCGAATTTACTGGTGACGTATCAGATGAAACAGACAATTGCTCTACTGGAATTCAAGCAACTTATGCAGACGCACAGCCAGTGGCAATCTTAGGTTGCCAAGGCGGATTCACCATAGCCAGAACTTGGAGCTTGACTGACAACTGTGGAAACAAAGCGGATGACAAAATTCAAACTATTACAATACTTGATAATACTCCGCCAACTTTTACAATTGAAGCCTTAAATATAACTGTTGAATGTGATGGCGAAGGGAATCAAAATTCAATTGGCGACTGGTTAGCTAATAACGGCGGTGCTGTTGCATCTGATACTTGTTCTAACGTAACATGGTCTAATAATTTTAATTCACTTTCGAACGATTGCTCCACTGCTGTAACTGTAATTTTTACTGCGAAAGATTCTTGTGGTAATACTGCCTCAACCTCAGCTACATTTAGTGTACAAGATAGCACTAAACCAATAGCTCCAGAAGCTCCTGCATCGGTAACGGTTTCTTGCAGTAACAATGTACCTATAATGTCTAGCCTATCAGCGATCGACAATTGTAGTGGTCAAATTACTACAGAAGGAATAGATACAATCAAACAAGGTAATTGTACCAACTCTTATGTTATTACCAGAACATGGACATTTACTGATGCTTGTAGCAATTCTTCTTCTTCGGTGCAAACTATTACCGTTCAAGATATAAATGCTCCAGTAATTGCTCAACTGCCAGCAGCTACAACAATCTCTTGTCCTGCACTGCCTGAGTTCACTCAAGCAACAGCAACTGACGAATGTGGTTCTGCTTTTGAATTGACTCATATCGATACGACTGTCAATGGTGCATGTGCGGGCTCCTATTCTGTTACCAGAACCTGGACCGCTAAAGATG